>CAWIYX010000007.1:0-314889 GCA_963840415.1 uncultured Alphaproteobacteria bacterium
TTCCAGCCGAGCGATCCAGACCCGGGGGCCCGGGCTAGCATCAACGCCTGGGCTGCGGCGCTCGGCTTGCATAACATTCGGCCGGCAATCGCGCTGGACGCCGCGTCAAGGGTTTGGCCGATCGCATGCGCAGACGCCGTCCTTTGCATCAATATGATCCATATCGCTCCCTGGGCGGCAGCGGTCGGTCTAATGCGTGGTGCGGGGAGCGTGCTGCCGCTGGGCGGTATGCTTTATCTTTACGGGCCCTTCCGCCGAGACGGCCGCCACACGGCGGCGAGCAATGAAGCTTTTGACCGCGATCTCCGAACGAAAGACCCCGCCTGGGGCGTGCGTGACCTCGAAGCGGTGGCGGCGCTGGCCGCGACCCACGGTTTCGCAGAACCGATAGTCACGGAGATGCCTGCCAACAATCTTTCACTCATCTTCGAGCGGCAGGCGTAACGCCAGCCCGAAAGAGCACCCGAGAAGATACCCAATGTCCGGTAGTGGCCCAAAGCCGTTCTCGCCGTCCAGGGCGGGATCTGTCCTCTCTTAGGGGGAAAGCGGACTAGCAGCGGACATCATGCTGACGACAGGTTATGACCCAGAGCCGACCTCGGAGCTGCTGAGAGGTGGCGCTCGCCCTGAGCTCCCTCTCGTGCCTGCTCTTGGCTACTTGTCAGCTATCACGTCGCGCGGAAATCGAACGCCCGAGCCATCAATTCCAACTTTGACTGAGATCCCCACCGGAGCGATTCGAGCGCGGGCTTTTTCTGCTGCATTAGCCCGATGGTCACCCAGGGAACAGTCACCGCACGACATCATCCTTATCATGGCTAACAGACCCCCGCGACTAGCCGAACTTAACGACAAAGGCGGTCGAAGAACTCTGGAGGACCACATGATACGCTTCGCGATAGTCCCGCTCGTCGCTCTAGACATCGTTGAGCGCATGCTCAGCCGCCCCGTCGATCGCCGAATTCATGAAACAGAGACCACGCGCGATCGCCATCAGTACGACACGTGTCACGCAGATGGCACAGCAGGTACGGCAACTGGATCATCGTCACCCTTCCGTCGTCGCTCGCGGAAGGCTCTCTGACAGGTGAAGCCCGCTGAGCCGCACGATGGTGAAGTCGATGCACGGCGCGTGGAGTTCGTGTTCCGCTGTTGATGCTGTGGACGGCTCCTCCCACGGGGCGCGCAAGCGCCTCGGAATCGGTTGCCGATGAGGCGACCAGGATCCGGAGCATGGTCACCTATCAGATGCATCCGGATTGGACGCCAGACGCCGGTGAGTGTCCTCACATATGGGTTCGATTGAACCTATCCCGCGCGAAGCGATCAACCCACAGTTATCCTCACTGATGTGGAACCCTCTGGCCTGCCTTCCATGTTAAGCTAGTTGGACAGGCAACGGGAGGGATGCCATGCCCAGTCCAAGGTCGGATGCCGCTCTGCGTAATCTCATTGCGCGAATGCACGAGCCGATTGACGTTGGCAAGGTCGCAGAGGAAGAGGCCACCCGTATCATGTTCCGGTTGGACCTGCGCCATCCAATGACGCTCTCAGCATTGTTGAAGGTTGTTTCCCAGGAGATGCAGCACGGCCGACTGCCTGAGATCGAGGCGACAGCGAGGGTGCTACATGCCAGGTTACTGCGGCGTCGGCAGGGAGCCGATATTATCCACTGACGAGGCCAACTCGCCAGACACTTTGGTCTCGCTGCCTATTGGGGATGAGAATTTTTCGAGAGGCCCGGCGGCCACCGTCCTCCCCCGAAGCGCGCGGATGGGACCCTAAATCATCAACCGGTCGAGTCACGAGGTGGCCAGACCTAACCTCGTAGCGATATGCCAAAGTCGCGTCCGCAGGTGGGGCACCGCAGAATGTCTTCGTCTGGCCTTTCAAAGGGAATCGGCTTGAGCAACGTTGGGTACCCGTCGACGATCCAGCAATTTGGGCACCTATACTCGGCAGCGCCGTCCTTGGGTCGGTAACATGCGAGACGCGCCTGTGCGTCAAGCTGACCCTCCTGCCGCGCCTTCAGCAACCGCAGCTGTTCCTCAAAGTCTGCGATCTCGGCGGTGGTGTGCTTCAAACGAGATTGGGACGCGGCTGCAATCTCCCTGGCGACCTTCACCAGCTTAGCTTCAATCTCGTCCATCTGGTGTTTCTCGTATGGCAGACAATGCTTGTCTAGCACGCTGGACAGTCGACCGGACCAAAGACAGCTGGTGGCAAGTTGCTCCCCACGACAATTGGCGCGGCCAGTCTACTAATGGAGGTCGTACGGTACGCGCCGGCGGCCGGGTCCTTACCCTGCTCCTCAGGCGTCGGCTCATTGTCATTCACCTCGCCCGTGGCAATGTCCACGATGCTCTTGGCGAGCTGGTTCGTGTCGCGGGGCGCTTCTTCGTCATGCTGGCCGTACCTCCCCGCTCTTGAGGTTTAGCGCAGCAACCTCGCCTGAGGAGAGTTCCCTGACAACGCAAATCTCCCCGCCCTTGGGTTCGGTAATAGCCAACTTCTTCGCGGTCGCCTCGACAGCCTTGTCGGGCGCCGCAATCGCTACGTTGTAGTAATTGAAAGATGGCGGTTCCAACAAGGTGGGATTATAGCGTCGGACGGCTATTGCCGTTGGCTCTGTGAGTTCCACGTGGGTCATCACCTGAACAACCCACCCGGCCGGGGATGCTTTATCGGTCATGCATGGGAGTATGGGGCGCGTCGGGAGCCAAGGCAATCGATCGGCTCCGCTGATCACTTCCCGGCAGGGAGCTGCAGAGGATAAGCCGCGAGTTGGCGGCTAAGGGCTACGTCAACGAGCGCGGCCAGCCGTTCAATCCAAGAGCGGCGCGCCATGCTCGAACGGAAGTGACGCCGGGGATGGCACTTGCCTGTCCTGAACCCAGCATTAATTTGCCTGGCGTTAAGATGCTCCCAGCCGCGCTCCCGCTGGTTCCGCGTTGGGTTGCGGCCGCGCCTCGATGCCCCCCGCTTCGGGGCGCTTACTTTTGAGCGAGGGGCAAGCGCAGGGAGCGGCACACCGGGCGGCTCAATTGGATGAGCACTCGCTCTCTCGCCAGCAGCTGAACGGACCGCCGTCTTCGTCAGCTCTACCGCAGACTGCGGCCCCAAAGTACCGACCATCGGAACGGCGAGGTTGGGCCAGCGGACATTGGCGGAATGCTTTGGGCGAACATCGCCTGCTGAAACGCCTTGCCCGCCGGATTGGCGTTGGGTTCGAGCGAAAGCTGCACGTTCAAATTGCTATTTGCTTGAGCGCGCGGCGCTGTACTTTACCGGTTGGCCCCTTGGGTAAGTCCGCCAGGAACACAACCCTTTCAGGAGTCTTGTAGTCGGCCAGTCTTTTCCTGGCAAACTCGATGAGTTGCTCTTCTCCTGCCGTCTGCCCCTCGCGCAAAGTCACAAACGCGACCACTTGTTCACCATAGACCGGATGAGGTTTGCCGATAACTCCGGCTTGCAGAACTGCAGGATGCTGGTAGAGCGCGTCCTCCACTTCCTGGGGAGAGATGTTCGAGCCACACCGGATGATGATCTCCTTCTTTCTGCCCATGAACCAGAAGTACCCGTCGGCATCGCAGCGAACGAGGTCTCCGGTGTACAACCAACCGTCGCGCAGAGTTGCAGCCGTCTCTTCATCATTCTCCCAATAGCCCACGAAGTTCCTGGCGCTGCGCACGGCCATTTCCCCCGTCTCATTTTCCGGCACGGTTTGACCTGATAAATCTGCTGCCCGCACTTCGATGCCCTTGGGCGGACGCCCGATCGAGCCGGTGCGAATGCCTTCGACGGCGTCACTGCGGCAGATCGCAATGCATTCCGTCATTCCGAACAACTCCAGAAGAGGAATTCCAAACAGCGCTTGAAATCGCGCCTGGAGGCTGGCCGGAACCGCATCACCCCCCGCGTAGACCAGTCGCAGGGAACTGACGTCCCGCGGCCTTTGCGACTGCTCTTCGAGCAAATAATGGATAAGCGTCGGAAGGCCAACGGTAAAGGTGCAGCGGAACCGCTCGATCAGATCGAGAACCACGCCCGGCTCAAAAGCAGGCGCAAGCACGGCGGTCGTCCCACCGAGGATCGCCGGCAGCAGGTCGCAGTAAAGTCCTGACGGCATGCATCATCGTCGTCATCACGAGGATGATCTGGCTTCCGTCCACGCCGATGCCGGCCATCCCTTCTGCCGAGCAGATCAGAGTGCGGTGGGTGTGCGTTACGCCCTTTGGGTGTGCGGTTGTTCCTGACGTGTAAATAATCAGAGCCGGCTGATCCGCGTCCACTTCCGGCAATCGGGGCGCCTCCGATGCGGGAATTGTCGGTAGTTGCGTCTGGAGGCGCAGGTTCCGGCATGCTGCAGTCGCTTCCCGGGCGACGAACTCAAACTCGGGCTGACTGAAGCACATCCGCGCCCTGGAATGTTCCAGGATGTAGCCGATTTCGGACGCCTTCAGCCTCGTGTTGATCGGGACCGCGATCAATCCCGCGCGGAAGCAGGCAAAGAAAAGTTGGACGGTCTGGAAGGAATTCGACCAGTGAATCGCAACGCGGTCTCCGGGAACAAGTCCTTCTTGAAGAAACCACCGGGCGAGGAGCGTTGCCGATTGATCCAGGGTCTCGTAAGACAGGCTTTCGTTCGCGAAAACGAGTGCTGTCTTCTGAGGAGTCCTGATCGCAGCAGCCTGCAGCAAATCGCCCAAATTCATCGCGGCACCCTGGTTCCTAGCTGAAGATCATTGGACATTCCGCCGATCCGCCGGTGCGAGAACTCCTAACTCGTCGCTCAGATTTGCGATGTGGTAATTGGCACAAGTGTGTGGCAAATGCCACTGCGCAAGTCCGGGTGACGAAGCAGAATTCCTCGTGGTTAGGATGGTTTGAGCCTTGAGGAGCGCAGCGTGACAATGTCACTAGCAATCGATCACCTCGACACCTCGCACCGGTCCAGCGGTGGGAGTGGGCCGTCCCTCCACTCGTCGCGCAAGGTGGCCTTCGCCAGCCTCATCGGAACGACGATCGAGTGGTACGACTTCTTCATCTTCGGCACCGCCGCGGCCCTGAAACGCCAAGACGGATGGGCACAATGAGCCGGAAGAAGACGACGCCTGCGCTGGCCTATTTGCGCACCTCCAGCGCGGCCAACGTCGGCCCCGATAAGGACAGCGACCGCCGCCAGCGGGACGCCATCCGCGCCTTCGCTGCCCGCGCCGGTTTTGAGATCGTCGGCGAGTTCTATGACGCCGCCGTCAGCGGGGCCGACCCCATCGATGCTCGGCCTGGCTTCCGGGACATGCTTGACCCACATCGCCAGCAATGGCGCGCGCACCATCATCGTCGAGACGGCGAACCGCTTCGCCCGTGATCTCATCGTGCAGGAGACCGGGCACCGGATGTTGCGCGGCCTCGGCATCGAGTTGATCGCCGCCGACAGTCCCGACTCCTTCGTCGACGACACGCCCACGGCGATCATGGTGCGCCAGATTCTCGGGGCGGTGGCGCAGTTCGAGAAAGCGGCCTTGGTCGCCAAGCTCAAAGGGGCGCGGGCTCGCGTCAAGGCCGAGAGGGGGAAATGTGAGGGGCGGAAGTCCCACGCCGAGAAGCGCCCCGAAGTGGTGGCCGAGGCCAAGCGGCTGCGAAGAGCCAGTCCGACGACCGGCGAGCGGCGCAGCCTGCAAAGGATCAGTCGCGAGTTGGCGGCTAAGGGCTACGTCAACGAGCGCGGCCAGCCATTCAATCCGAAGAGCGTGCGCGCCATGCTGCTCGAACGGAAGTGAGGCCGTGGACGGCACTGAGATTGATTTCATGGGTCGTCGCGAAAAGTCTTTTGCATGAATTTGGCGTGCGACCGTCAATAAAAGCTCTGGCGCCCGAATATATTGAGGCGTAATGTTCAAAGCTCAGTTTAAGCATATTTGCTGACGCTCGATCGAGGGAAGCCTGCGCCCCATGGCCGTCGTCCACGAGGTCACCCTCGCGAGAAGCTCCGAGCTCCGCCCACCGCGCCTAGGCTCTGCATGGCGTGGTGAGCATTATATCGCTCGTGTGCTGACCGCTGGACCGCTGATGGTGGCCTGGTTCCACCGCCGCGTCTGTCCGCGCCTCTGCCCCCAATCGCCGTCATCGATGAGCAGCGGTGCCGAGCCGCTGCGCGACCTCGCCGCTATCCGCCTTTTTAAGCAAGGGCTCTATGCGAGCCGAAAGGAGGAAGTGACATGTCACAGGTTGGAAAATTTGCATTTGTATGCATACCCGCAGCGCTACTTTTCTTGGAAATGGCATCGCGAACGCGGGCCAAATCGTGGAAGAAGCAGGCGCTATGGTATGCGTGAACGACACGTGGGACGAGAAGGAGTCGAGAAGGGACATAAGCTGGTCGACAACCGGCCCGATGCGTTTACGTCCCCGACGATCCTGCCGTAGCGAGCTCCAGCTGACGAGTGCGTGGGGAAATACGAGTACATGCCCGACGAGAGCTGGAAAGGCAGCGGAACCTGCACTCTGACTCAGGGATGGGGACAAAATATTTGACACTTGGGAAGAGGGTTCGCACCTCAAGGAATACATGTACAAGTTTACCGGCGGCACCGGCAAATATGAGGGTACCAAAGGCGACGGCACATACATGTATAAGAAGCTGACGGACACCCTTCATGGTGGCAGGTACAAAGGCAAGGTCGAGCTGCCCTGAGTTGCGCTGATACCGTTGTCATCGCTTCTCGGGTGTCGTCAACTTAGCCCTAAGCTGCGGACACATCTCTGCCTCGCAACCGGAGAGATCGTGGCCCGGTCAGATGTGTGTCAACGTCTGAGGGTCAAGATGAGAAGACCGCGCCACGTCTGCGGCACGGTCGGTCGACCCCAATAAGCGGACTCGGCTAAATCGCGACCGCTCGCTTATTTCTCAAAGAGCTTCCATCGCTCGCGGTTCGCTGCCCGCCAAGCCTCGCACTTCATCTGGTTTTCTTTACGGGCCTTTGGTGAGCGACATCCGTCCCGGAAGGGGGTAAGGCGCGCGTTCGGGCATTTCAATTTCACCGGACCCCAAGGTATCAGCCGTTAACTCGGTGGTCGCCGTTGGTCGTGACCAGTCGGGCGCCGGACAGCGACCGGTCTCAGGGAGAGGCTGACCGTCCGGACAGCTCACGACAGTGCGCCACGCCGCTAGCTCAGGCGAGAGTTCAGTCGCATCGATTTCTCTGCGTTCCGGCATGCCGGTTGATTTAGGACCGGGCCACAGCCTTGGCTCGGCGAATGTTCTTATGACTTCAGCTTGGTCAAATTCCGTGACTGGTTCTGCCGCCGGGGTTGGGAGTGATGCCGTCTCGTCGCGCAACCGATTGCCGTTCACCAAAAGGAATACGCCGACGCCGATGGCAGGCCCCAATGAGGCCGCGACCACTGAAATTGCGAGTGACTTCACGAGCATGATGCAAACTCGAAGGAACTCACACCTGCTAGCTTAATTGCGCTTCTTTTGCGACAATTAGTTGAAGCTTGAACAGCCCTGCTAACGTGTGCTGGAGGGCTCAGTATCGAGCCGCGAACTTCCTCACGACGGGCGCTGCGGGCCTGCGCCGCCAAAAGGCGGAGTATCTAACTTATTTGCGGGGCGTCACCTTCAAGATTGGTGGGAGTGCCGATCTGCGCCCGCTCAACACAGTCAGGTGAAACACCCTCTACAAATCGACACTCCCAACGAAGAATTCTTAAGCGGATAATTGAGTTTCGAGAATGGGTTAGTCGGACCAAAAAACGAGCGGATTGTGCAGAGATCACAGGCGTTCAAAGAGCATGCGGACCATGCTCGAACGGAAGATGAGGCCGTGCATGGCACATGCCGGTCTTGAACCAGCATTAATTTGTCTGCGTTAAGATGCTCCCAGCCGCGCCCCTCCTCATCCGGCGTTGGGTACGCGGCCGCGCCTCGATGCCCCCCCGCCTCGGGGCGCTTTCTTTTGAACGCGGGGCTAGCGCAGCGAGCCGCAGAGCGGACGGCCCAATTGGATGAGCACTCGCTCTCTCGCCAGCATCTGATCTGATCGCCGTCTTCGTCAGCTTTACCCCAGATTCCGGACCCAAGGTACCGACCATCGGAACGGCGAGGTTGGGCCATTAGCGTACATAAGTGCCCCGGCAAGTTATTTCTTGTAGTAGCCGACAGCACAAATTTGGTCACCGACCTTCGTGTAGTAAGCAATCTTCTCAAGATCGACCGGCTTGTCTGTGCCAGAGTGCGGCCACCAGTAGGTGGTCTCTTTTATCGTTCCCTCGGCGGCATTCTGCATAATCGTTTCACCGAAAAGAGCACCGTGCTTGCCCTTCATGTCTCTCAGCTGTTTGCCCTTATTCATGTAAGGCTGCGCCGTGATGATGCCATCCGAGGCGTTGGCGCACCACACATAAAGGTCTCGATCCTTGAAGCCGCCCTCGCCGTTGTTGAACATATCAAGCGCCTTCGCCTTGTCCTCTTTCACTGCGGCCACTGCTCTCTCAAGCATAGCTTTGGCTTCCTCGGGAGTGCCGAAGTCAGCTGCCCAGACTGAGGCGGTAGTGGAAAGCACCTGGATCACGGCATAACCGACGACGAATGCGAGATTGCGTAACATGACTAACCTCCATAGAGCAGCAACGGGCTAATGTTTCGCCCGCAACTCCTTCCTAGATGAGAGGCACACTATGCCACGCCTCTCAACTGCCGGGAAAATTGATTCTCGGGGCGGTGGCGCAGTTCGAGAAAGCCGCCCTCGTCGCCAAGCTCAAAGGGGCACGGGCGCGCGTCAAGGCCGAGAAGGGGAAATGCGAGGGGCGCAAGTCCCACGCCGAGAAGCGTCCCGAAGTCGTGGCCGAGGCCAGGCGACTGCGGAGAGCCAGTCCCACGACCGGCGCGCGTCGCAGCTTGCAGAGGATCAGTCGTGAGTTGGCGGCTAAGGGCTACGTCAACGAGCGCGGGCAGCCGTTCAATCCGAAGAGCGTGCGCGCCATGCTTGAGCGGAAGTGAGGCCGTGGTCGGCACTTGCCTGTCTCGAACCCAGCATTAATTTGTTTGGCGATAAGATGCTCCCAGCCGCGCTTCTCCTGGTTCCGCGTTGGGTGCGGCCGCGCCTCGATGCCCCCCGCTTCGGGGCGCTTACTTTTGAGTGAGGGGCAAGCGAAGGGAGCGACACAGCGGACGGCTTAATTGGATGAGCACACGCTCTCTCGCCAGCATCTGATCTGACCGCAGTCTTCGTCAGCTCTACCCCAAACTCCGGACTGAAGTTTCTAATTTCGTCTTAGCCAGTCGTCCTAGCGGCAATTCCACGTTCATTTCGAAAAATCCTCAAAGCGAGACGTCCGCGCGCACGCGCTAATGGCTCCGCAGTGTGGTTGCGGATTGAGCGTGTCTGTCATGCCCGGCTCATTCGCTAGGCGGCGAGTGAAAAACATACGGGATTATTACTCGCCGCCTAGGCTATGGCCCCATACAGCTATCTTCCGCACTTGCGGCGGTGGCTGGCTTGGGTTGATGATCAGGAGGTCGCCCGCGACCCATGGCACCGTCCGAGCGCGCCCGAAGATAGACGTAGATGTCGTCCAGATAACACATGACATTCTTGTTTGTGCCGAAGGACGGCATGACCAGAGTTTCCGCGGTGTTGACGTCTTGCTTGCCGTTGATGACAACGCTCTCGAAATCCGCGTAGCTCAAAGACTTAAGCGAATCGGTAAGGTCGGGTCCGAAGCTCGACCCCGAGCCATCGGGGCCGTGGCAGACGTCACACGTGCCGTTGTATCGCCGAAAGCCCGAAAACGTGTACCAGTCGACGCTTCCATTCGGATCGATCTTGTAGGTCGGGTCGCCTTTGGCGTCGAAATACTCGCCTTGAACGTCCTTGACGGGGGCCGCTGCGGCGGGGGCTACCACTTGCGCGGCCGCGCCCGAAACGTCGGCACAGCAGGAGATCATGAGCACGAGTAACAATGAGATTCGCATGATAAGACCCAAAGTGAGTGGTTGACCCACCAATCTTGGTCATTCCGAGCCCGGGCAAAACATTCGTTATTCCGAATGAGCCGTTAGAACTGGCCGAACAGTGGTCTGCTCCCCTGAAACGAGCCCAAGTTGAATGAGCGAATCCGGCTACACCTCGGCCAGGGTCAGACGATCGGCAGCATTTCATGGTCTCTGCGTGCAGTGCTCGATCAATGGCAGAAACAGCAAATTCAGAGCAGCCTGCCACGGAGCCGAAAAAGCGCTGCAAGAAGCCGAAGAGGGCAAGGGTGGGGGCGGTAATGCCGCAATTGTTTCCTTGCATAGTGTAGCGTATAGGGCGCACGGTTTTGGCGTGAGGAGAGGGTCGTCCCGGCAGCCCCCCCCCCGCTGCTTAAGCCCTTCCCTCATAAGCCGATGGTCTCAGATGCTCTCGCCTTGCGCAGAGATAAAGCCCTGCGGCTGTCGGTAGCGTCGCCAGTGGCGGGGGCACTGCCGCTCCCCCCCGTGAAAAGCGCGTCCCTTGCCACTGGCTGGGGGGCCACCCCAACGGGTGGGGCGGTTCTTCGAAAAGCGCTTAAGCTTCGCGAGATTCGAGCGAGAGCACGTCTTTGACCGCTAGCGCGGCGAGAATGGACACGGTCAACAGCACGACGAATGCCTCTTCATGGACGAATTGGCGGCCGTTTTGTTTCTTAGTCTTTGGCACGCAAAACAGGCGGATCGGCCTGCACGGCTTTTCTAGGCGCTAGAAACGCTAAATCGCGACCGCTCGCTTATTTCTCGAAGAGCTTCCATCGCTCGCGGTTCGCTGCCCGCCAGTCACATTTCGTCTTGCGCCAGCCCGAGCGCAGCCCTGATCGATAGGGCGCGGCGCGCTTCTTGGCCTCGATCCGCATTTGCTCGCAGGACGAGAGTAGGCGCGCGCCTTCAGGGAATACACCCACGGGAACTAGCCAGCGCTGACCGGCATCGACGATAACCTCGGCGAGGCCGGCGCAATTCGAGAAAGCCGTCGCCAAGCTCAAAGGGGCACGGGCTCGCGTCAAAGCCGAGAAGGGGAAATGCGAGGGGCGCAAGTCCCACGCCGAGAAGCGCCCCGAAGTCGTGGCCGAGGCCAGGCGTTTGCGGAGAGCCAGTCCCACGACCGGCGAGCGTCGCAGCCTGCAGAGGATCAGTCGCGAGTTAGCGGCTAAGGGCTACCTCAATGAGCGCGGGCGGCCGTTCAATCCCAAGAGCGTGCGCGCCATGCTCGAACGCAAGTAAGGCCGTGGATGGCACTGGCCTGTCTTGAACCCAGCATTAATTTGCCCTGGCCCCAGCCGCGCTCCTAGTTCCGCGTTGGGTGCGGCCGCGCCTCGATGCCCCCGCTTCGGGGCGCTTACTTATGAGCGAGGGGCAAGCGCAGGGGTACGCGCGCGAGGGGTCGGCAGAATTAACTACGATCGCTAACCAGTCTGGCGGCGTCTGTGCTATTGGCCGATACCGCTGGGCGAGACGTCCAACTTTGCTTTCGCCGTGTTGGAAGTCTCTGGGGCGCCGGGTGCGATTACAGCTACCTCTGCAATCGTACCTCCATTCCAAGGCGGATGCGGCGCCCTACTAGAACGACCCAAAGCACTATGGCTGCACCCTGGGCGCTGGCGTAGACTGCCGGGCGCGGGGGCCTCCCACCAGTTGACCCCCCTTGTCGGTCTATCGGGAGGCGGGCGCCGGGTGCGGGACAGAACCCTTCATCACGTCCGGCGCCCACAAACCAAAGCACAATGGCCGCGCGCGGCATTTGGCCTATACTTGCTAGTGCGAGACTTCCCCTCACCGCATCCCCCCCGCATGATGGATGGAAGCTCTCTCGGGCGCCGGCGCGGTGACAGTTCAGCGTTCTCCTAAGTAACCCGCTCGCCGGCGCACTTTCCGCAAAAGAATTAGCCCCGCTCGGATCGCTCCGGCGGGGCTTTTGCACTTAACTACCTTTGACAAATATACTGGGAGGCGACGGGAGTCCGTTGCCATCATGGTGGCGAGCTCCCCGCTCGGATCTTCGCCGCTCTGGGCGGGGCTCGTCGACACAAACGAAAAACCCGCCCAGATCGCTCTGAGCGGGTGTTTTAGTTTCACGGGACGACACGGGCGAAGGGCAGGATCTTCGCCGTGACGCTTCTCACACTGTCATTCCCGCGCAGGCGGGAACCCACGCAAGTTTTCTTCCTCGCTGAGTGGACGCCACAGCTCTCTACTTGCGTCCCCGGCCTAGCGCCGAAGGCGCGAGAGCCGGGGGGTCTACCCGGCGAGGTTCGTAACAGTGCTGGGGAAGATCCCGGATAGCCTCGCTGCGCAAGGCTTCCCGGGACCGAAGTGGAGGGGGCGCGCGAACGCCCTTATTGGTCCTCTTCCAACGTCTCCCAGAAACCTTTGATGCAGGCATTATTTCGAAAAACAGGCCCGCGGCGAAGCCGCGGACCTGCTTTGCGTTCAGCTCGTTATTTTACGGCTTAGGCAGCGGCTGATCCGGCTGGCGTACGAGCACGGAGCAGCCACCCTTCATGATGGGCATGGGACACGTCCAACCGTCCGCTTGCGCCGTCCCTCCGAAGCCGGTGACAGCTAACAAAGCCAACGCCGAGGCCGCGACTAATGATTTTAGCATTTTCGTATCTCCTTAGATTTGCAATTCTTCACCTGCCGCGCGCCACTAGCTAGGTGCGCGGCGTCATTGTGAGCGTCGCCGCTCGCCAATTCACGCGTTAGGGATCAAATGCAGGAGGCATTTCGCCTTGAGCGAAGGGGCTCACTACGTCATGATCACCCGAGGCTGAAGGATGACAGGCCGGGCCGGTTGCTCCTAGTATGTAACGGTATGAAACGGCACCCCGAGGCCGGCGGAGCTGGAACTATCTCGGAGTTTGGGCATGACAGCAATTGCGCCCAATTGCTGGAGCGAATCCGACCAGGAGGCCATTCGTCACCAACTGGTCGCATCCTTAATAGCGGCCCGTTCCACCAGTCGCGGCGCCGTCGGCGGTTCTTGGAGTACATCGTCAATGAAGCGCTGGCCGGACGCGGTGAGCGGCTGAAGGGCTACAACGTCGCTCTGGAAGTCTTCGATCGTGCCGAGACGTTCGACCCCAATATTGACCCTATCGTGCGGCTCGAAGCCGCGCGCCTGCGCGACAGGCTTCGCGAGTATTATGAGGTCGACGGCCAAGGCGATCCTATTCGCATCGAGTTGCCAAAGGGCACCTACACGCCGCACATCGAGTTCAGGCAGGTGGCGATACGTGTTCCTCGGCCAGGCGCTACCATGCAGGGGCTGGCGACGGTCATAGACGAGCGGCCCACGCTGGCAGTCCTTCCCTTCGTCAACATGAGCGACGCCGACCGAGGGAACGACTTTCTTGCCGACGGCTTCACCGACACTCTTATCACCGAACTTGCCAAGGTTTCAGGCCTATTCGTCATTTCACGCCAGTCCTCATTCGCCCATCGACACTCGACGCAGCCATTGCCGCAGATCGCAGCGGCCCTCCGAGTTCGCTATCTGATCGAAGGAAGTGTGCACACTGAAAAGGAGCGTGTGCGCATTTCGACCAATCTGGTCGATACCGCTTCGGATCACAGCCTATGGGCGGAACGCTATGAGAAGAGCCTCCGCGACTTTTTCGCGGTCCAGGACGAGGTCTGTCGGAGCATCGTTCGCGCGCTTTGTGTCAAGCTGACGTTGTCGGAGACGGCTCGCATCGTAACGCCAATTGCGATTTGGGAGGAGGACTGGTCGAGACTGAAAATTCGAATTGATCAGTTACGCAATGCTGGAGTTACGGATTTTCGGCGTTATCTAAGGGACAATCCCGCGATTCAGGCGGAACTCGTCAAGTTAGTCAGGTGGAAAGGCTTCAACGACGCAGCGATCGATCTATACCGAGCGGATAACCAACGAGCGCTGGAACAGTATTTATCGCCAGCACCTGTCACAGCGTTCGCGGCTTACCCGGAGGCGATCGCGTCTTTCTTGGAAGGCCATCGCTACGTCGGCATCGACACGATTGATCGAGCGGTGGACGGAACGAAGCTTCGCATAATCGAGACGTTTCAGTTGCCCAGGGATTGTGACCCGGACTGGTCGAGCGTGATGAGCTCATCGCAGGATATTGCTAATCTCAAACAGGCCGAATCTTGCTGTGCGCCAGACTACGCGGCGGCGCTGTTAGCACCGTTGCCAGAAGAACTCGGTTGGCGCAAAGCCGCACGCAAAGTAGCAAGTCGGATGTCACTCTTCACATTTCGCCGCTTGACCGACCTCCAACTGTCGGCGGCGAGGCCGGGAGATTTCAAACGTCGCTCCGGGCCACTCTTTACACAATGCGTGAACGGTAAAGAGTTAGCAGATGCCTAGGTCCTTGCTTGTCGGCTTAGTCCTGTGTCTCGCCTCGTCGGCCCTGGCCGACAAGACGGCTGTGATCCGATTTGACGGCCATGATGGCACTTTCATTCCGACGATGTCCGATCAAGCGTGTGACGCTCTCGTCGATACCTTCATGCAGCGCGGCCCATTCATTGTAACGCTCAACAGCCCCGGCTACGACGGCTTGTCTGGTCTGGTTATCAGCATTTCGTGCGAGCCGGCGTCGGAGGTTATGGGCCGCCCGCCTCTCGACGAGCGGTGAACCGCGCTAACAGACGCGCAATTTCAATCGCTTTTGCTTTTTGCGCGGGGATCCCGCGCGAACTCCCGCGCTGATGAGTCCTTGGGACTCGGAAATGACAAATCGGCCTGTGCGGCCTTCCTAGAGCCAGCGAGGACTTCGTATAATGGTTCCGCTCCCGAAAATTGCAGAGCGAGCGCCAACACGATCCCTCCGATGATCGAGACCATTCTCGAGGAGCTAGAGCGCTCGGTTACGATCGTGCGCACCGGTGCTAACGTCATTCCCCGTTGGCGCATCAGGTGCGCCGATGGGGGGGAGTATGCGATCTTCACGCACTCTGACGACGATCACGATGAACAGCGAGGTCGCACACTCTGGCTTCTTTCGCGGTTCATGGCTTGGAAGCTGGCGATCAGCTACGTCATGGCCGACGAGACCTGGGTCGGCTCCGAGGATGCCCCACAGGAAGAAGCCCTCATCTGCATCGGCGGCACGCCAAGCAGTATCTCCGCCACCATAAGGCGCATCATTCGCAATCCCACCCTATCCTTCGGCGACGTTGAATGGCTCGCTGCAGAGCAGATTGGGGACGTGTACCGGCATCTGCTGCCAGAGGGCGCGAGCCAACTCAATTTCGGCGAGCTCGCCTTGCTCAATTCCGTCTTCGGGAAGGGCGGCGAGATGCAGGCGACGAAGATCACTTAGACCTTGGCACATTCCGTCGGCTCTCGACCTCGCGCCGATTGGCGCGACGTTATTTCTCGAAGCGCTTCCAGCGGTCGCGGTTTGCTGCACGCCACGCGTCGGTCTTCACCTTGACCCAGCCGGGATTGTTCCCTGAGACGTAACGCTGATCGACCCGTTTGCAGACAATGCCCTCGAGGCCCATCCGATCGGCCGCCTCGAGGAGCGTGATGGGGTCGCTGAATTCGCACGAATACCGAAGGACACTGTGCTTCACGCTCGAGAGCAGGACCTCGAGGCACTGCCGGCGCTTGATCAACGGAAGCAACCTCAGATCCTTCCCGTTGAGCTCGAGGAGATCGAAGCACCAGGCGCAAAGGTCCTCGTCGCGATGGTGGGACATCAGCCGGTTGAAATCGGGAATTCCTTCCTCGTCACAGACGACAGCCTCGGCATCGATGATCACGCTCCTGCAGGGGAGCAATGCGACGCTGTCGGCGATAAACGGAAACCGCGACGTAAGGTCGTTCCCCTTGCGGCTAAAGAGATCGACGTCGGCGCCGTGCTTGTGGAGCTGGAGCCGCCAACCGTCGAACTTGACCTCGTAAATCCAGTGCTCGCCGATTGGCGGTTCCTTCCGCAGCACCGGAGCCGAAGGGACAATGAACGCATTGGGCTTGAGCATGTGGCATATTTTGCCTCAATGTTCTGCGCAGACAAGTCACATGACAAAAACCTTCCGTGAGCGCCATCCTGGACCCTGGACGATCACCGAGACGACCGGCGGCTATCGCGTCGACGATGCGACGGGCTTTCCGCTCGCCTATGTCTATTGCGAGCACCCGAACACCGGCTCAGCCGTCACCGGCCATCGGAACCTGAGCCGATCAGAGGCGCTGGCGCTTGCCGAGGCGATTTGTCGGCTGGCGAAGCCGGCGCAAGAGCAAGTCTGAAGGCACTCGGTCTCACGCAAACAAAAAAGCCCCCGGAACCGGAGTTCCGAGGGCTCGAGTTTCAAGCGGCCTTGCAGCGCCGCCAGGCTGTCGTCTTGGGCGTGCCGGGGAAGGCCCGCTGCAACTCCGGGATCTGCGGGTTCCGAGCGTGGAACTGGCGGAACTCGCGGACCCAAGCCACCGGTTCCATTGTGGAACCCGGTGGATCCGGTGGAACCCGAGGCACTGAAACCACGGTTCCGTTATCGTTGGCCGTCGCCAGCGGGACGGTTTCGGCGCGGGACCAGATCACGGTGCCGAAGGTGGCGACGAAGACGACGCCCGCCCCCATGATCCAGGCCCACCAGTTCCCGATCGTCAGCTCGGAGGCGGAGGCCTCCTCTGGTCTCGTCTGACGGTCGAGCTCGGCTTTGAGGCGCGGCACCTCGGTCTCGAGCTCGCGCTTGCGGATGGCTTTCGCCATCTCCTGGCGCAGGTCGAGCAGTGGTTTGCACTGCTCGAAGGAGTCCTGGCGCGTGATCTCGGTGCATTACTTCGTCCGCAGGAACACGGCGCGAGGCACGGGAGCGACTTCCATGGCAGCGCGGACCTCGGCAGTCGTCCGCGTGCCCTCGAGCGTTTTCAGCTCGTTCGCTCCGTTGGTGTAGGCGGTCTCCGCACGACCGTAGGCCCCGCGCGCGCCGCCTTCATCCGCCACCTTGGCACGCTCGGCGTCGAGGATGTGCAACGCCATCGCGGTGGTGGAGATCGCCAGCAGGAGGGCTGCGGCCAGGCCCGCGACCCATCGCTGCCGCGCCGGCGCCATCGGCGTCAGCGCCACCCAGGCCGCCCGCGCCTGGGAGAGCGAGACCGCGACCGCCGCGAGGACGAGCACCAAGCCTGCCAGGCTGACGGCGTGTCCTTGGACCGCGACGGTGAAGCGGTCGAGGTGGGCTCCGAGCCCGTAGGCGCGGAGGGCATTGGAAACGGCCTCGGCACCGATCGCGAGCGAGATCGGCACCCAGGCCACTGGCGGGACGCGCCAGCGCGTGGTAGAGATCGTCATGTGTTTTCCTTCCCGCTGAGGTTGGACTGCACACACGGCCCGGGGGCGCGCAAACGCCTGCCGGGCCACTTCGTTTTGAGGGATGCCCCTCACGCCTATTGTAACGCATTGAGCTACGTAAATAAGGACATCAAGCGAGTTTTCCCTGTAACAATTATCAATTTTTCGTGATTTAACGTAGCTTCGCGAGTTACCTATATAAGGTGCATGGGCAAGGAGCCGAAAAAGCGCGCTCGAGGGAGGCCACCTAAGGGAGGGACGGCCATGATGGCACCGATCATGATCCGCTTCCCGCAAGAGATGCTGGCGGAGATCGATGGCCTGATAGAGGCCCGCCGAGACAGGCCGGATCGTTCGGGGTTCATTCGGGAGCTCATTGCCGAGGCGCTCGCCGCACGCGGGGACAAGCGACGGCGGGGCTGACCATCGAGTTTTGACCGACAATGTCGGCTCTGCTAACTAGGTATGAATGTCTCGCGTGCTCACTGGACTGGACCGATAGCGAGGCATGGCACTAGCTCTGCGCAAACTCTGGGACTGGGACCGGCCCGAACCGGCGGCTCAACCGCTGCCCACGCCTATGTCCGCGCTGGACGTCCGCGCCGCTGCTCACCCCTGTGTCCATGGCGCCGGCCGAGCCTCAGCCCAAACCTCCGTCCAAGCCCCCGTCCCGGCGGCGCAGATCGCGCGTTGGCCACGTCTACCCGCAGGCTGCCGCTGTCGAGTGGCACGCCAAGGCGCTACTCGATCACATCGTCGCAGGGTCGCCTGACCTGATCGGCAGCTTCATCCCGCACCAGCAGCTCGACACCCTCTACCGGTCCGATGTCTGCACCAAGCGGAAGTGGACGCCCCACAAGTGGGACGCGATAGGCCGCGAGCTCGCGAAGCTCGACGGAGAAGCGCATCATCAAGAGGGGTGGCAAGCGCTTCGCTGGCTACTTGGTTCCGAAGCCGTGAGCGGCCGGAAATCGTATGCCTGGGTCGAGGACGAGGACGGGGTGAAGCACAGGCTGCGCGTCTATCGCGTTCCGAGCGTCTGGTGTGTGCATAACGTGTGCACGGGCCATATTCCGTTAGCGCCTAGTTTCTCGGTAAATCTATTGAAATAAACTTGGTGGGTGTAGCAGGACTCGAACCTGCGACCCGCTGATTAAGAGTCAGCTGCTCTACCAACTGAGCTATACACCCGACGCCGATGCCGGCGCGCCTGCGCGGCCATGACGGCAAAGGGGCCATGCGGCCCCTTCTCGCGACCCCTCTACCACCCCTGCTCGGCGCTTGTCCAGCCGTCTGCCGGAGCCGAGCGCACCATATCGCCCCTCACGCCCCGATCAAGAGGTGCTCGTGCTCGGCGAGATCATCGAGTACGGCGGCCGACCCCCTGACGACGCAGTGCATGGGATTGGGCGGCACGCGGAACTTGACCCCCATGCGGCGCTCGAGATCCCGGTCGAGCTTGTCGAGAAGCGCCCCGCCGCCCGTGAGGTGCACCCCTTGCGCGCAGAGGCGCGAGGAGACGTCGGGCGCGAGCTCCTCCATCACGCGCTGGATGAAGTCGCTGATCTTGCCGATCGGATCGTCGAGCGCGCGCGCGATGTCGCCCGGAGTGAGAACGACCGTCTTCATGCGGCCGGTGGCGAGATCGCGACCGCGGATGTGCGCCTCGGCGCCTGTGCCGTTCACCGACACCATGGCCGTTCCCGCCTCGATCTTGATGCGCTCGGCGTTCGCCTCGCCGATCACGAGGTTATGGACGCGGCGCACATGGCGCATGATCGCCTCGTCCATGGCGTTGCCGGCGCAGCGCAGGCTGCGGCCCTCGATCACGCCGTCGCTCGAGAGGACGGCGACATCCGTCGTGCCGCCCCCGACGTCGACGACCATCGCCACGTCGGCCTCGCCCGCGAGGATCCCGAGCCCGACCGCCGCCGCGACTGGCTCCTCGATGATATGGACGGCGCGCGCGCCGACGGAGAGGGCGGTGTCGTAGACGGCGCGCCGCTCGACCGGCGTTGCCCCCGCGGGCACGCAGATCAGGATCTGAGGACGGCGGAAGCCGAGCATCGACTTCGTCCGCCCGATGAACTGGCGCACCATCTCCTCGGTCGCGACAAAATCGGCAACGACGCCGTCGCGGAGCGGGCGGACGAGTTCGACCCGGGACGGCGCGCTGGCCGCGAGCGTCTTCGCCCTCTGGCCGACGCCCAGGATCTCGCGCACCGCGCCGCGGCTCGTCACCGCGACGACGGAGGGCTCATCGATGATGATGCCGCGCCCCTTCACATGGACGAGCGTGTTCGCCGTGCCGAGATCGATGGCGATGTCGTCGGAGAAGACCCCTGTTAGGCCATTGCCCATGTCGCCCTGCTCGGCGCACCTGCTACAGCATCTGCTGAGCGCGCGCCGTCTTCTCGCGTTTCACCATGAGCTTGTTCAGCGCCGCGACGTAGGCCCTGGCCGAGGCCACCATGGTGTCGGTGTCGGCGCCGCGCCCGGTGACGACGCGCCCGTCCTCGGCGAGGCGTACCGACACTTCCGCTTGCGCGTCGGTGCCCTCGGTGACGGCGTGCACCTGATAGAGCTCGAGCTTGGCCGTGTGCGGCACGAGCAGCTTGATCGCGTTGAAGGTCGCGTCGACGGGCCCGTTGCCCGTCGACTGGACGGTGTGGCTCACGCCCTCGATGTCGAGGGTCAGCGTTGCCGACTGCGGTCCCATGGTGCCGGCGATGACGGTCAGCGCCGCGACCGTCATGCGGTCGTGCATATGGGCGATCTCCTCGTCGACGAGGGCCTCGATGTCCTCGTCGTAGACGTGCTTCTTCCTGTCGGCGAGCGCCTTGAACCGGTTGAAGGCGTCCTCGAACGCGTTCTCGCCGAGCTCGTAGCCGAGCTCCTTGAGCTTGGTGCGAAACGCATTGCGCCCCGAGTGCTTGCCCATGACCAGCGAAGTCTTGCCGACGCCGACCGATTCCGGCGTCATGATCTCGTAGGTCTGCTGGTACTTGAGGATGCCGTCCTGGTGGATGCCGCTTTCGTGGGCGAAGGCATTCCTGCCGACGATCGCCTTGTTGTACTGGACCGGGAAATTGGTGACGGCGGAGACGAGCTTGGAGGCGCGCGCCAGCATCGTCGTGTCGATGCCCGTCGTGTAGGGAAGCGCGTCGCGGCGCGTGCGGATCGCCATGACGATCTCTTCCAGCGCCGCATTGCCGGCCCGCTCGCCGATGCCGTTGATCGTGCACTCGACCTGTCGCGCACCTGCCTGCACGCCGGCGAGCGAGTTGGCGACCGCAAGCCCCAGGTCGTTGTGGCAATGGGTCGAGAAGATCACCTTGTCGGCGCCGGGCACGCGCTCGCGCACGGCGCGGAACATCGCCCCGAACTCCTCGGGTGTTGCATAGCCCACGGTGTCGGGCAGGTTGATGGTCGTCGCGCCGGCCTTGATCGCCGCCTCGACGCAGCGGCAGAGATACTCGATCGGCGTGCGGGTCGCGTCCATGGCCGACCACTCGACGTCCTCGACGAGGTTGCGGGCCCGCGCCACCGTCGCCGAGATGATCTCGAGCACCTCTGCCTCGCTCTTCCGCATCTGGTGCGCGAGGTGGATGGGGGAGGTCGAGACGAAGGTATGGATGCGCCCGCGCCTGGCGTCGCGGACGGCCTCGCCGGCGCGGTCGATGTCGGCTGGTATCGCCCGCGCAAGGCCGGCGATGGTGGCGTTCTTGGCCCGCTTGGCGATCCTGGACACGGCCTCGAAGTCGCCATCGGACGCGATCGGAAACCCTGCCTCGATGATGTCGACGCCCATGTGGTCGAGGTAGTCGGCGACCTCGAGCTTCTCCTCGAACGTCATCGTAGCGCCGGGGCATTGCTCGCCGTCGCGCAGCGTGGTGTCGAAGATGAAGACGCGATCCCCCGCCGCCGCCCGCTCAGCGGGGCCGGCACTATCCTCAGGGCGCTCTGCCGGATCGTTGCTCATTAGAACTCTGTCCTTCCTCGGAAGCCAGCCGCAGTGGCGAGCTGGCGTTGACCCATCAGCTCTCGAACGGTCCATCCCCTGAGCACCGTCCCGGAAAATCCGAGACCCCGGTACTCAGGGGCTCATAAGGAGGAGGGTCAGGAGGCCCGGGGCGCACGCCCGCGCACGGTCCCGCAGGAGATCTGCGTTACCCGCACAAATCGGAGCGTGGTCAGCCGCACGGCACATTTGGCGGTCGTCTCGCCGGGAAATCGCTGTTTCGCCCCACAATAAGCCAAACAGGTTACCGTTTTGCAAGGGCAATCTCGCCACTTCCGGCTTGCGCATTGACGCAGAGCAAGGGAGCGCCCGGCTGGCAGTGTTAACGCGTTCTGCCTGGCCCGACCTCCAAAGGGAGCTCTTCCATGACATCGCAAGCAAACGGAGAGAGGTATGCCGCTACGGTCATCGCGCTGCACTGGCTGATGGCACTCCTCATCGTCGGCTCCTACGCCACGATGGAGCTGCGCGAGCTCTATCCCAAGGGAAGCGTGCCGAGAGAGGCTCTGAAAAGCTGGCACTATACTATCGGGCTTTCGATCCTGGCACTCTTCATGCTGCGCATCCTGGCGCGTATCATGAGCACAACCCCGCCGATCGTGCCGCCTCTCTCCCATTGGCAAAAGCTGGCCGCGCGGGCCGTCCATCTGGCCTCTCGCACTCATGATCGCACTTCCCGTTCTGGGTTGGCTCATCCTCAGCGCGGAGGGCGAGCCGCCGGTCTGGTTCGGCCTCCAACTGCCCGCCCTCGTCGGGACCGACAAGGAGCTCGCCGAGACCTTAGAGGAAGTTCACGAGACCGGTGCCAACATAGGCTACGCCTTGATCGCGGTGCATACCGCCGCGGCGCTCTTTCACCACTATGTCGTTCGCGACAATGCCCTCGTGCGCATGCTGCCCGGCCGGAGCGGGTGACCGCAGGACCGCCGAAGATTCCCGAGCGCACCGACTAGCCCGATCCGTCGCCCTAAGGCGGGGGATTACACCGAGAGCGTCCCGTCGGAGACGCGCACCACATTGCCGCCGATGCGGACCGTTTGCAGCTTGCCGCCCGCGACCGTCAGCGTCAGCGCAATCTGGCTCGGACGGCCCATCTCGTAGCCTTGCTCGATCGTGCGCCTGTGCACGCCGTCGGTAAGCTCGTCGAAATGATGGACGGCGCCCGCAAAGCAGACCGCGCCGGAGCCCGTCGCCGGGTCTTCCACTATGCCGGCGGCAGGCGCGAACATGCGCACGTGAAACGACGAGGAGGTATGCGCGCACTGGCGCGTATAGAGATAGGCGCCGATCACTCCCTGCTCCTCGAACGCCCGTCCCCAATGCGCGCCGTTGACACACGCCCGCCCGATGGCATCGAGGGACGCGACGGGGACGAAGGCGAATGTGTTCCCGGCCGCAAAGCAGAGCGGCCGATGGTTCTCGAAACCGATCTCGCTCGGGATGAGGCCGAGCCCCGCGGCGAGCAGCTCCGTCACAGGCAGCACGCCCGCTTCCGACGGGAGCTTCGGTGCATCGAATTCGGCGTAGGCGGCGGCGCCCGGGCGCAGTCGCACGCCGACCCGGACAACGCCGATCCCCTGCTCGAGCACAATGAGCGAATCGCTCTCGCCCTTCTCGGCCGGCGATCTCAGCTCGGCGAGGAGCGCCGCGGTGCCGATTGTCGGATGGCCGGCAAACGAGAGCTCGGTCGCGGGCGTGAAGATGCGCACGCGCGCCGAGTGGGCGGAATTCTGCTGCGGGAGCACGAACACGGTCTCGGACAGATTGAACTCGCGGGCAATCGTTTGCATCTCGTAGGAGTTGAGCGCGTCGCCGCCGAGAACGATGGCCAGCGGATTGCCGCCGAAGCGCCGGTCCGTGAACACGTCGAGAGTGTAAAAGGCGAGCTGCATCTCGGGTCCCCCGCGTCAGGCGGCGCGCACTCTGCCGCATCCGGGCGCCCGTTCCAAGAGCGTATCGGTACGCTTGGGCCGCATCAACGATTTGCGAGCAACTCTTCCACGAGCAGGCCGGCATAGCGCGGCATGGCGATGGGGGCGGCGTCGGCCGACGACCGAACGGCGACGATACGAGCGAGCTCGGGCTCCTCCTCGCCGGCGATATGGCGCGCGATGAGGCTGGTCAGGTCTGCGGTCGCAAGCCTCGAGCGGAACTCGATCCCGATCGAGAGCAGCCGGCCGGTGAACGTTGCGTAGAAGCCCTCCGTGCGCTCCACATCGCCGAGCGTCAGCCCGGTCTCCTCGGCAAGCTCGCGCACGATGCTCGCCTCGATGTCGATCGCGCCGTCGGATTTCACGTCGCGCTCGTCGATGAAGCCCCCGGGCGGGTAGGCGAGGCCCGCGTTGATCCCCCTCCGCTGCACGCCGAGCATGACGGCGCCGTCGGCCGAGCGGATGAGCGCCGAGCCGAAGGCATCGACGGTCCCGCAATCCGGCCTGCCTCTGTCGCGCCAATAGAGATAGCTCTTGAAGTCCGCTCTCACGAACGCGCCGTCGAGAACGCCGTCGGAGATCGCATGGCGGCGCATGAGATGGACGGTACCGTTGAAGACGCCGGGCAGCTCCTCGACGCGGCGCTGCCAGTGGCTGTCGATCTCGCGGGCTCGGCGCTCGGCGAAGTCCCATGATCCCGGCTCGACCGCGAGCCTGCAGCGCTTCACCTTGAGAACCGCTTCGGCGGTCGGGTCAATGTTCATGGAATCAAATCTCGACCCGAGGAGAGAAGAGCCTTCACCGTTAACGCGCTCTTACCCCTGTCGGCGTCAATTGGGGAGAGCGGCGGCGCGCTCTGCAAGGCGCTGCCCGGTCCGACCCTGTATTGCGTAAGGACAGATCCAATGCCGAACCACGTGCGCACGCGCCGCTCCGCCCTCATCTCGCTTTTCCCGGCGCTTACCGCTTCCCCCGCTCGCTCGCCTCGTGCCGCCGCGGAGGATCTCAGCCTCGAAACCGCCCGCGGCGATCCCATGGCGAGTTTGCGCCGGCCCGAGCACAAGCTCTACGACCACCTCGAGCTCTGACGCGGTCGGGCGAGCTTGAGGATTGTTGCGTGCTATTCCCGGTGAATTGAACGTCGCGCCACGTTTTGGGCCCGCTTCGTCCATTTTGTCCCCAAGATCGACGTGGCTAATGGGACCCGCGCCCGCTCCACCACAACATTCGGATGATGGCCCGTCTCGGCTTCATCCGAGCGGGCGGCGGAGGGTCCCCGCTTCGCTCCGCCGCCCGAGTCTCCGGCCGAGCCTTGCACGCCTTTCCGCGCCGCATCGCCCTATACCCGCACAGGGCATCCACTCTTGCGCGCGGAAATGTCCGCGCCGGCTTTGGCTAGAGACAGCTCAGCCCCGCGAAGCTGCAGACGTAGAGATTCATAGAGTGGTTGACGCAGCAGGCCTGGTCGGTGCCGCAGCGCCAAGTCTTCATGGCGAGAACACGGGGCATGACGAAACTCCCTGAGACACATTCGCCGCAGGAAGAGAATGCCCCGAAACGCGCAAGGGGACCTATAGCGCGGGAGCCTCAGTTGCGGGATTTATCGACGAGGGCCTTGGCCTTAATCCACGGCATCATGGCGCGCAGCCTGGTGCCGACCTCCTCGATCGGGTGACTGTCGTTCACCCGCCGGATCGCCTTGAATTTCGGCTGTCCGGCCTTGCACTCGCGGATCCATTCCGAGGTGAAGGCGCCGGTCTGAATGTCTTTCAGAACCTTGCGCATCTCGGCCTTGGTGGTCTCGTTGATAATGCGCGGACCGGTCACGTACTCGCCGAACTCGGCGGTGTTCGACACTGAGTAGTTCATGTTGGCGATCCCGCCCTCGTAGATGAGGTCGACGATGAGCTTCACCTCGTGCAGGCACTCGAAGTAGGCCATCTCCGGGGCATAGCCCGCCTCGACCAACGTCTCGAAGCCCGCCCGGATCAGCTCGACGAGTCCGCCGCAAAGCACGACCTGCTCGCCGAAGAGGTCGGTCTCGCACTCCTCCTTGAACGTCGTCTCGATGATGCCCGAGCGCCCGCCGCCGACGGCCGATGCATAGGAGAGAAAGAGGTCGTGGGCGTTGCCGCTTCTGTCCTGATGGACGGCGATGAGGCACGGCACGCCGCCGCCCTTCACGTACTCGCCGCGCACGGTGTGGCCCGGGCCCTTGGGCGCGACCATGCCGACGTCGAGGTCGGCGCGGGGCTCGATGAGGTTGAAATGCACGTTGAGGCCGTGGGCGAACATGAGGGCCGCGCCCTGCTTCATGTTTCCCACCAGGTGATCGCGATAGATGTCGGCTTGCAGCTCGTCGGGCGTCAGCATCATGATGACGTCGGCCCACTTGGCCGCCTCCGCCACATCGAGCACCTTCAAGCCTTCCTTCTCGGCCTTCTGCGCCGAGGCCGAGCCCTTGCGCAGCGCAACCGCGACGTCCTTCACGCCCGAGTCGCGCAGGTTCAGCGCGTGCGCGTGCCCCTGGCTGCCGTAGCCGAGAACCGCGACCTTCTTCGACTTGATGAGGTTTATGTCGGCATCCCGATCGTAGTAAACGCGCATTGCTCTCTCTTGATGGCTAGGGGGGAGGGGTCGGAGCCGGGGGCTTCCGAAAAGTCGACGGACGTTACACCGGCGCTCGCCGGCCTTTCAACGAGGTTGCGAACGCCATGGTCTACATGGCCGCCGCCCCGCGGCCGATGGCGGCGATCCCCGTGCGCGACACCTCGACCAGGCCGAGCTCGGTCATGATCTGGATGAAGGTGTCGATCTTGCCGGGCTTTCCCGTCACCTCGAACACGAAATGCTCGGTCGACGTGTCGACGACCTGGGCGCGGAAGATCTCGGCAAGGCGCAGGCTCTCGATGCGCTTGTCCCCTTTGCCCGCGACTTTGACGAGCGCGAGCTCGCGCTCGAGGGAAGCGCCCTCGAGCGTCAAGTCGCGCACGCGGTGCACCGGGACAAGCCGCTCGAGCTGATGTTTGATCTGCTCGATGACGGCCGGAGTTCCGCGCGTCATGATGGTAATGCGCGAGACGTGCTTCTCGTGCTCGGTTTCGGTCACCGTCAAGCTGTCGATGTTGTAGCCGCGCCCCGAGAAGAGGCCGATGACGCGCGCGAGCACGCCGGGCTCGTTGTCGACGAGGACCGAGAGCGTGCGGGCGACGACCTCCTGCTTCACGGCCGGGCCGACGTAGTGGCTTTGCGGGTTGGGGTTGGTCATTGCGGTTTGCGCTTCTTGGAGGCTCTCTCCTCCATCTCCTTGGCGGCTTCGGGGAAGATGATCTTGAGAAAGATCGGGAAACCATGCTGGTCGACGAGCTTCTTCAAGTCCTCGGCATAGACGGTGCCAACCTTGTAGTGGGAGAACGCCGCGACGATGCGCCGTCCCATGGACTCGGCCAGGAGCTGCGGCGAGGGCGCACCGATCTTCTGCAGCACGTCCGGCGGCATGCGCGCATAGACCTGGGCCAGCACCTTGGTCTCGAGGTAGTCCTGCGCGATGCAGGATTCGAAGGCCGCACCGTAGTTCTCGGCCAGGCTGTGAGTCCTGTAGCAGGCGTCGATGAAGTCGTAGGCTCCCTTGGGCCCGCGCGCGAGGTGCAGCTTGCCGAGCCGCTCGGCAGCGTCCTTGATGTTGGCGACCTGGTCCCAGGCCGGCTTGTCCGCAACCTCCGTCCTGGCCTCGGCAAGGCCGTGCGCGCCGGCGAGGCCCGCAATAGCAAGAGACAGCTGACGCAACGGGCGCTTCATGAAATCAAGCCACAAAATCCTGCCGCCTCGACGCGCCCATGCATCATAGGCGCCATCCCTTCTAGACCAAAACCTTGCCCTCGTCTTCGATGGCGCGCTCGACCGCCTCGTCGGACACCTCCTCGCCGAGGAGCATCTCGTTGTGGGCCTTGCCCGATGGGATCATCGGGAAGCAATTGGCGAGCGCGGCGACACGGCAATCGAAAATGACGGGGCGGCGGACCTCGATCATCTCGCGGATGGCGCCGTCGAGGTCCTGAGGCTTCTCGCAGCGCATGCCGACCCAGCCGTAGGCGTCGGCGAGCTTGACGAAGTCGGGCAAGCTGTCGGTGTAGCTGTGCGAAAGACGGTTGCCGTGGAGGAGCTGCTGCCACTGACGCACCATGCCCATGTACTGGTTGTTCAAGATGAACACCTTGACCGGCAGGTCGAATTGCACGGCGGTCGAGCATTCCTGGATGTTCATCAGGATGGAGGCATCGCCGGCGATGTCGATGACGAGCGATTTCGGGTGCGCGAGCTGGGCGCCGATAGCGGCCGGCAGGCCGTAGCCCATCGTGCCGAGGCCGCCCGACGTCATCCAGCGGTTCGGCTCCTCGAAGCGGAAGAATTGAGCCGCCCACATCTGATGCTGGCCGACCTCGGTCGTGATGTAGACGTCGCGGTCCTTGGTTGCGGCATAGAGCCGCTCGACCGCGTATTGCGGCATGATCATATCGCGCGAGTTCTTGTAGGAGAGCGACTTCTTCCCGCGCCACCCTTCGATTTCCTTCCACCAGGCCTTGTGCGCCGCCTTGTCGAGCTGCGGGGCGCGCGCTTTCCAAATGCGCAGCATGTCCTCGAGCACGTAGGCGACGTCGCCGATGATCGGGATGTCGACGCGCACGTTCTTGTTGATCGAGGAGGGGTCGATGTCGATGTGGATTTTCTTCGAGCTAGGCGAGAAGGAATCGAGGCGCCCCGTGATGCGGTCGTCGAAGCGCGCGCCGACGCAGACCATCACGTCGCAGTCGTGCATGGCGAGGTTGGCTTCGTACGTCCCGTGCATGCCGAGCATGCCGAGCCACTGCTTGTCGGAGGCGGGATAGGCCCCTAGCCCCATCAGCGTCGACGTGACGGGGAAGCCCGTGAGCCGCACGATCTCGCGGAGCAGCTGGCTCGCCTTGGGGCCCGAGTTGATGACGCCGCCGCCGGTATAGAAGAGCGGCTTCTTGGCGGAGGCCATGATCTCGACGGCCTCCCGCACGGGCACCTGGTCGGGCTTCACCCTCGGCTTGTAGGTCTTGTGCCCGATGTTCGACGGCCCGACATAGTTGCCGGTCGCGAACTGGATGTCCTTCGGAATGTCGACGACGACGGGTCCCGGCCGTCCGGCCTTGGCGATGTAGAACGCCTCGTGCATGATGCGCGCGAGGTCGTTGACGTTCTTCACCAGCCAATTGTGCTTCGTGCACGGGCGCGTGATGCCGACCGTGTCGCACTCCTGGAATGCGTCGTTGCCGATGAGGTGCGTCGGCACCTGCCCGCTGATGCAGACGAGGGGAATTGAATCCATGAGCGCGTCGGTAAGGCCCGTCACCGAGTTGGTAGCACCCGGCCCCGAGGTCACGAGCACGACGCCGACCTTGCCCGTTGAGCGCGCGTAGCCTTCCGCCGCGTGCACCGCGCCGCCCTCCTGACGCACGAGGATGTGGCGGATCTTCTCCTGCTGGAACAGCTCGTCGTAGATCGGCAGCACGGCGCCGCCCGGATAGCCGAAGATCACCTCGACACCCTGGTCGGCAAGCGCCTTCAGGACGATCTCGGCGCCGGTCATCGTGCGGGCCATGGTTGCCGCTCCCTTCTGCGCGCCCAGCGCGAAGCGTCAAAAGCGCTGCACCCTAGGGGGCCGACTATGGCGGGTCAAGCTTGAGAATCAATAAAATTGATGATATGCGAGACAATTCTTTCTGTTTCTTGCTCTGACGTTGCGTTCCACGCACGCATCTTGCTTCGTATCCAGGTCATCTGCCGCTTGGCATAGGCGCGCGTTTCCGCCTTCGCCTGTTCGACCGCCTCCTCGCGTCCGATCTCGCCGGCGATGTGTTGTATGAGCGGCCGGACGCCGAGCGCGCGCATGATCGGCAGCTCCGGATCGAGATCGAGGCGGGCGAGAGCCTCCACCTCCTCGATCGCACCCAAGGCGATCATGGCCTCGAAACGCGCGTTGCAGCGCCGGTTGAGCGTCTCGCGGTCCGGCGCGACGACGAAGCGCAGCGTGCTCTCCGGCTCGAGCACGGGACGGCCCGGCTCCGCGTGCCATTGCGAGAGAGAGCGGCCGGTGGCGTCGAGGACCTCGAGGGCGCGCACGATGCGCTGTGGATCGCTGGGGCGCAGGCGCTCGGCCGTCTCGGCGTCGCGCTCCGCCAGGACGGCATGGAGGCCGCCCGGACCCAGCCTCGCCGCTTCGGCGCGCCAGCGGCTTCGCACGGCTTCCGGGATCGGCGGCACCGGCGAAAGCCCCTCGAGGAGCACGGTGAAGTAGAGTCCCGTCCCGCCGACCACGATGGGAACGCGCGCCCCGCTCCATGAGCGCTCGATCGCCGCCTTCGCGTCCTCGCCGTAGCGGGCGGCGGAATAGGCCTCCCGTCCCGGCACGAACCCGTAGAGCTCGTGGGGCGCGCGCGCGAGGTCGGCGGGCCCAGGTCGCGCGGTCAGAACCTTGAGCTCGCGGTAGACTTGCATCGAGTTGGCATTGATCACGGTGCCGCCGAGGCGCTCGGCGAGCGCGAGTGCCGCCGCCGACTTGCCCGACGCGGTCGGACCTGCGATGAGGATGGCGCGCGGGATCTTCATCGCCTCCGATAGCGCACGCGGCCCCTTTGCGCGAGACCGTCGCCTCTCACATGCTCAATCTCGTCCTGGTGCTTACCGCCCGGCCCGGCTCTCGGGCGCTCAGCCCCGACCACATCGATGCGGTGTGCCAGCGTGTCCCGGTCAAGATCGAGGAGTTCAATTGGCTTGCTCGGGGCGAGGCGTGGGACGCCCCTGTTGCTCTCGAGAGCGCCGCGGAGGCGGAGCAAGTCCATGCCGCGGCGATCGAAGCGCTCGCCGGCGCGCCTGTCGACGTGAACCTCGTGGCGAACGGCGCGGGCCGGCGCAAGAAGCTTCTCGTCGCCGACATGGAAAGCACCATCATCGGCGAGGAGCTGATCGACGAGATCGCGGACTTCGCCGGGTTGCGCGAGGAGATCTCCGCCGTCACGGCCCGCGCCATGCGGGGCGAGATCGAGTTCGAGGGCGCGCTGAGGGAGCGTGTTGCGCTGCTCGCCGGGCTCGAAGCTGCAATCCTCGAGCAGGTCTCAGAGCGCATCACCCTCACTCCCGGCGCCGAGACGCTCGTCATGACGATGAAACGGTACGGCGCGACGTGCGCCCTCGTCTCCGGCGGGTTCGCCGTCTTCGCCGAGCGTGTGGCCAGCCGCCTCGGCTTCGATGCCGCCCAGGCGAACAGGCTCGAGATCGACGGGGGAAAGCTCACGGGCCGCGTCGCCGAGCCGATCCTCGGGCGCGACGCCAAGCTCGCGGCGCTGCGCCGCCTCGCGTCGGAGCGCGGTCTCGACCTTGCCGACACTCTCGCCGTGGGAGACGGCGCCAACGACCTCGCCATGATCCGAGAGGCCGGCCTCGGCGTCGCCTTCCGCGCCAAGCCCGTCGTCGCGGCCGAAGCCAAGGCCTCGATCGTCCACGGCGACCTCACGGCACTGCTCTATCTGCAAGGGTACCGCAAGGAAGAGTTCGCCGCCTGACGACGGCCCAGCGTCAGGTCAACCCGAGCCGGGACTGCATCCTGTCCGTCATGCCCCTCAGCAGGCGGTCGGCGACGATGCCGATGAAGGCGATGGCGAAGCCCGCCGTGAGGCCGCGGCCGGCATCCGCCTTGGCAAGCGCGATGAACACTTCCTGCCCCAGATCGCGCGTGCCGATCATGGCGCAGATGATGATCATGCTGAGGGCGAGCAGCACCGTCTGGTTGATGCCGAGCATGATCTCGGGCAGCGCGAGCGGCAATTGCACGCGCCAGAACATTTGCCTCGGCGTGCACCCCGAGACCGTTGCCGCCTCGATCAGGGCGGGCGGGATCTGGCGGATGCCGTGATTGGTGTAGCGGATGGCCGGCACGATGGCGAACATCACGGTTGCGATCATCGCGGTGACGTCGCCGACGCGGAACAGCATGACGACGGGGATGATGAAGCAGAACGACGGCAGCGTCTGCAGCGTGTCGAGGATAGGCGTGATCGCCGCTTCGACACGGTCGCTGCGCGAGGCGATGAGTCCAATCGGAATCCCAAGGAGCGCGGCGATGATCGCGGAGACGCCGCAGAGATAGACGGTCGCCATCGTCTTTTCCCAAAGACCAGTCGCGGCGCAGAACGCGGTCATCGCGGCCACGAGCGCGGCGAGCCGCCAGCCCTTGAGCTGGAAGCCGGCGAGCGCGAGGAGGCCGACGGCGCCGAGCCAGGGAAAGCCTTCGAGGAACGCGCGGACCGGATTGAGGACATAGAGCAAGAGCGTGGTGCGGAAGGCCTCGATCGCATCGAAGAAGTTGATCGTGACCCAGTCGACCGCCGCCTTCCACCAGGGCGCGGTCGAGATCGTGATCGATTTCGGAACCGCCGAAAGCTGAGGCCAGACCGTGCTCAATAGGGTGGTGACGAGGAGCACGCCGATCCCGAGGGTGAGCATCGGGTAGCGCTGCCAGAATGGACCTTCAATGAGCCGCGCACCGGGCCGCTCGCGGGCGGCTGCCTGGCTCAAGCGGTCCAGCGCGATCGCCATCGCGACAATCGCGAGGCCGGCCTCCATGCCCTGGCCGATTTTCAGCGCGCGCAGTGCCAAGAGCACGTCGTATCCGAGCCCGCCCGCGCCGATCATCGACGAGATGATCACCATATTGAGCGCGAGCATGACGACCTGGTTGACGCCGATCATGAGGGTGGGGCGCGCGGCGGGCAGCAGCACCTGGTAGAGCTTCTGCTTGCGCGTGCACCCCACCATCTCGCCGAAATCGTCGATCTCGTGGGGCACGCGGCGCAAGGCGAGCGTGGTCGCCCTTACCATCGGCGGCATGGCGAAGATGACGGTCGCGAGCATGCCGGAGACCGGGCTGTTGCCGAACAGGAGCAGCATCGGGATCAGGTAGGCGAAGGTCGGCATCGTCTGCATCAGGTCCAGGATCGGCTCCACGGCGAGGCGGTCGAGCCAGGGCTTGCGATAGGCGAGGATGCCGACCGCGAGGCCGCCGACGATGCAGAGCGGAACGCTGATGGCGATGAGGGCGAGGGTGAGCATCGCGCTCTCCCATTGGCCGAACAGCGCGACATAGAGCAGGCAGCCTCCCGCCAAGAGGCCGAGCCGCCAGCCGCCGAGGGCCACGCCGGCGATGGCGAACGCGAGGCAGATGCCGACCCACGACAAGCGCGGCAGAACCCACGCGTCCGGGCCCGTTCCAAGTCTTCCAGCCCTTGGACAGAAGATTGAAGGCCCACCGGAGGGGGATGGCAAAGAGGTCGGCGATCCCGCGCGTGAGCCAGGTGAAGTTGTCCTTGAGCCACGTCATGAACGCCGAGATCCAATCGGCGATGGGGATGATCGCGCTCGCGGGATAGTCGACGGCCCAGGGCGCAAGGTCCGGCCAAAGATAGAGGATCGCGACCGCGAGGATCGCGACAGCCCAGATCCAGGTCCACACCGTCACGCCGGTCGACTGCTCGAGGCGCTCGGCGGCGGCGATCGTCATTGGCTTAGCCCACGAACCTGATCGCGTCCCGCAAGGAGGTCGATGACGGCCTCGGGCGTCACCTCTCCGACGGTCGCGCCGTCGGCGTCTGTGACCGCAAACGGCCTTCGGGTCGCGACGATCTGGGCGGCGAAGCTCGCCACGCGGTCGGCGAGCTCCACGCGACCGCCGTAGTTGCCAGCCCCGGTCGGCGGGCGCATCAGCCGCCCTGCCGACATGACCTTGGCGCGCTGCACGTCCTTGGTGAACTCCGCCACGTAGGCGGTCGCGGGGTGCAGCACCAGATCCTCCGGCGTGCCGACCTGAATGATCTCGCCGTCCTTCATGATGGCGATGCGGTCGGCGAGCCTGATCGCCTCGTCGAAGTCGTGGGTGATGAAGACGACGGTCTTCTTCAAGACGGATTGCAGCCTCACCAGCTCCGCCTGCATCTCGCGGCGGATCAACGGATCGAGCGCCGAGAACGGCTCATCGAGGAACCAGATCTCGGGCTTGACGACGAGGCTCCTCGCGATCCCGACCCGCTGCTGCTGGCCGCCGGAGAGCTCGCGCGGATAGAACCTCTCGCGGCCCCTCAGCCCGACGAGATCGATCACCTCTTGCGCGCGCGTATCCCGCGCCTTGCGGTCGATGCCCTGCACCGTCAGAGGAAAGGCGACGTTCTGCAGAACGGTGAGATGCGGGAGCAGCGCGAAGTGCTGGAACACCATGCCCATCTTGTGCCGCCTGATCTCGATCAGCTCGGCGGGGCTCGCCTTCAGCAGGTCCTTGCCGTCGAACTCGACACTGCCGGCGGTCGGCTCAATCAGCCGCGCGAGGCAGCGCAGCAGCGTCGACTTGCCCGAGCCCGAGAGCCCCATGACGATGAAGTTCTCGCCTTCGCGCACGTCGACGGAGACGCGCCGCACGGCGCCGACGAGGTTCGCCCCGCTTAGACTCCTCGGGCGAGGCGCGCCCGTCGCGGGCGGCGAGAAACTCTGCAGCTCCGGGTCCGAACACTTTCCAGACGTCGCGGCACCGCAGCTTGATGGGACGGGTGTCGGCCTCTTTGCTGATGGTGGGTCCTCTGAAGACTGGCGCCGCTTCGTTCACTGGGCCGTGCTCCGTCACGAATGACGCGCTAGAGCGTGCGCCGGCCGTCCTCGCGACGGGACGGCGCACGCTGTCGCGGTCGGGGCCAACCGCCGGGTCACGGCCCCGAGCCTATTTCGCCCATTCTTTCCATGTCTTCTCGTTGGCGGCAATCCACGACGCGGCGACATCGTCAAGGGACTTGCCGTCGAGGTCGACCTCGCCCGACAGCTTATTAAGCTCGTTGACATCGATGTTGTAGGCCTTGGCGACCTTGTAGGCGATCGGCCACTTGTCCTTCATGCCGCCCCAGGAGTACTTCCAGATCTCACCATGCGGCTTGCCACAATCGTACTTCTTGTCCGGATTCGATCCCCACTTGGCGTCCTCGTAGCACTCCTTCGTGTGCTCGGGGAACTGGACCCACTCGCCCTCGTATTTCGAAGCTGCCCAGTGCGGCGAGTAGATCCACATCATGATCGGCGCCTTGCGCTGGTAGGCGGACTCGAGCTCGGCGAACATGGCGCCGTCGGTGCCGGCATGCACAACCGTGAACGGCAGCCCGAGGGCTTCCACGCGCTCATCGTCGAAGCCTTCCCAGGTCACGGGGCCGCCCAGATAGCGTCCCTTGGGTGCCGTTTCGGCTGTCGAGAAGGCTGCGGCGCACTTGGGGTCCTTCAGCGCTTTCCAATCGGGCAGTCCGGGGCACTTCTCCTTCATGTAGAGGGGGTACCACCACTCTTCCTTGGCCTTCGGGCCGAGTGAGCCGAGGCGCTCGGTCTTGCCCGTCGCGTCCGCGGCCTTCATCGCCTCGCCTGCAGTCGTGTCCCAATATTCGACGCCGACCGTTAGGTCGCCGTTTGTCAGGCTCGTAGTCAGGCTCGAGAGATAGTCGGCTGTCGGATACTCGACCGTGTAGCCGAGCTTGGTCAGTATCCCGCCGAGGATTTTTGCGTTGAGGTTGACGCTGGTCCAGTCGAAGAGGGCGATCTTGATGGGGTCGGTGGATTCAGGGGTTGCGGCGCGAGCCGGCCCCACGCTGGCGATGGAGAGTAGGACCGCACAAGTCCCGCCGGCCAAAGCCCTTCCTAGGGAAACGTCCATTGAGGTTCCTCCAAGCCAATTCCGCTCGTATTCAGCAGAAGAATGGTTTCACTTGCAGGCATAATACTTTACCAACGCGATTGGGGAGTCAATTGCTCGCAGGGCGGCTGGGATGGCCACGATCCGGGCAACCTGCCTCGGTTTTGCTCAGGCCTCGGTCCTATGCCGCACTGCACTCCCGCCCGCCGCTACAATCCATTCGAGAGCTGAGCCATGACTGCAGAACACGCCCGTATCGTCATCGTTGGCGGCGGCGTCATCGGCGCATCGATCGCCTACCACCTGACAAGGGCCGGCGAGCGCGACGTGCTGCGTGCTGGAGAAGGCGCAGCTCACGCACGGCTCGACCTGGCATGCCGCCGGGCTCGTCGGACAGCTCCGCTCGAAGAAGAACCTCACCCGCCTCATGCAGAACTCGGTCGCCGTCTTCGACCGGCTCGAGGCCGAGACCGGGCAGACGATCGACTGGCGCAAATCGGGGTCGCTCCGCGTCGCCTCGAGCGCGGCGCGCATGACCGAGATCCGCCGCTCGCTCACGCAAGCGCAGGGTTTCGGCTTCGACGCCTTCGAGGTCTCCCCGCAAGTGGCGCAGGAGCGGTTCCCTTGGATGTCGCTCGACGGGATCGTCGGGGCGGCTTGGATCCCCTCCGACGGCTACATCGATCCTTACTCACTGACCATGGCGTTTGCAAAGGGCGCGCGCGACGGCGGAGCGAGGTTCCGCGAAGGCGTCCTCGTCACCGGTTTCGAGCTCGACGGCCTCCGTGTGCGAAAGCGTGCTGACAAATGAGGGCCCGATCGGGTGCGAGATCGTCGTCAATGCGGCCGGCATCTGGGCCAAGCGGATCGGCGAGATGGCGGGCGTGTCGCTCGCCGCGGGGGTGGTCGAGCACCAGTATGTGGTCACGGAGAAGAAGATCGACGTCACGCGCGACACGCCGACCTTCCGCGATCCCGATCGCATCTTCTATCTGAAGCCCGACGTGAAATCGTTCGCGATCGGCGGCTGGGAGAAGGGAGCGCCGGCCTGCTGGCCCGAGGGCGTTCCCTTCGAGTGGGGCCGCCAGCTGTTCCCGGAGAACATGGATCGGTTCGAGCCGATCCTGCTCGGCGCCGCCGAGCGCTTGCCGGTGCTGAACGAGGTCGGCATCCAGACCTGGATCAATGGCGCGATTCCCGTCTCTGCCGACGGCGAGCCCATCCTCGGCCTCGCGCCGGAGCTCGACAACTTCTACGTCGCCTGCGGCTTTACGGCGGGCATCGCGGCCTCGGGCGGCGCCGGGCTCGCCATGGCGCATTGGATCCTCGACGGCGATCCGGGCATGGACCTGTGGCCGTTCGACGTGCGCCGCTTCGCGCGCGAGCAGTCAAACCGCCGCTATCTCGCGCTGCGCAGCTCCGAAGCCTACGGCAGCTACTATTCGATCCATTGGCCGGGCGAGGAGATGGAGAGCGCGCGCGGCGCGCGCTTGAGCCCGCTCTATCGCACGCTGCTCGAGCGCGGCGCCGTCTACGGCTCGAAGGCCGGCTGGGAGCGCCCCTTGTGGTTCGACACCGGCGCTGTGCCGGCGAGCGAAACTCCGAGCTTCGAGGAGAAGCCCGGCTGGTTCGAGGCCGTCGGCCTCGAGCACCGGGCGGTGCGCGAGCGCGTGGCGCTCATCGATCAGACCTCGTTCTCGAAGTTCGAGATCGAGGGACCCGGCGCGCTCGCCGCGCTCGAGCGCATCGCGGCGAACCGCATCGACCGCCCGGTCGGGAGCCTGCATCTATACCCAGCTCTGCAACGAGGCCGGCGGCATCGAGGCCGACCTCACCATCATGCGGCTCGCGGCCGACCGCTTCTACCTCGTGACCGGCAGCGCCTTCGGCGTGCGTGACGCCGGCTGGGTCCGCCGCCACCTGCCGCGCGACGGCTCGGTGGCGATCCGGGAGGTGACATCGGCCCTGGCTGTGATCAACCTCGTCGGGCCGAAGTCACGCGACGTGCTCGCCGCGGTGACGCTCGACGACGTGTCCAACGCGGCCTTCCCGTACCTGACCGTCCGCGATATCGAGATCGGCCTCGGCCGCGCACGCGCAGCCCGCGTCGGCTACGTCGGCGAGCTCGGCTGGGAGCTGCACATTCCGACCGAGCAGGCGCTCCATGTCTACGAGACGCTGCGTGCGGCGGGAGCGGCCCACGGCATCGCCGACGTGGGTTACCGCGCCATCGAGACGCTGCGGCTGGAGAAAGGCTACGTGTACTGGTCGTCGGACGTGACGCCCGATACCAACCCGTTCGAGGCCGGCCTCGGCTTCGCCGTGGCGTTGGACAAGGGCGATTTCATCGGCCGCGCGGCGCTCTCGGCTATCAAGGCCAAGGGGCCTGCCCGGCGGCTCGTAACGCTGACGGTGCCAGGTTTCGCCCCCCTCATCGGCGGCGAGGCCCTCCTCTGCGACGGCCGGGTCGCGGGCACCGTGACGAGCGCCGGGTACGGCTACACCGTCGGCAAGACGATCGCGTTCGGCTACCTCCCGTCGGAGGCGGCGACGAACGCCAAGCTCGAGATCGTCGCCTTCGGCAAGACCTATCCCGCAGCGCGCGCGGGGCGCAGCGTCTACGATCCGACGGGCGCGCGATTGAAGGGGGAGACGACCACATGACCGCCGAGACCGACATTGCCGACGCGCGCCGGGCGCTTGCCGCAATCGGCCGCCTCAGCGCGGATGCCGCAGACGCCAAGATCGAGCGCCTCGGCGGCCTCACCAACCGCGTCTTCAAGGTCTCGACGCCGAGCGGAACGTTCTGCCTGCGCCTGCCCGGCGCCGGCACCGAGGCCTACATCAACCGCGCCGTCGAGAAGGCGAACGCCGAGGCCGCGGCCGCGTCGGGCGTCTCACCCGAGGTCGTTCACTTCGGCGACGACGGCGTGATGGTGACGCGCTTCATCGAGGGCGCGAAGACCATGTCGGGCGAGCTCTTCCGCACGACGCCCGGCGCCGTCGAGCGGGCGGGCGCCGCCTTTCGCCAGCTGCACGACCGCGCGGCCCCGTTCGCGTTCCGCTTCGAGCTGTTCGCGATGATCGACGACTACCTGAAGGTGCTCGCCGGCCTCGGCACCGAGCTGCCCGAAGGCTATCACGAGGTGGTCGCCGAGGCGGCCGCCTTCCGCAACGCGCTCGCCGCCCACCCGGTCCCGCTGCGCTCGTGCCACTGCGATCCCCTGTGCGAGAACTTTCTCGATGCCGGCCCCTGCATGTGGATCGTCGACTGGGAGTACTCGGGCAACAACGACCCGATGTGGGACCTCGGCGATCTCTCCGTCGAGGGAGGCTTCGATGCCGGTATGGACGACCGGCTGCTCGAGGCCTACTTCGGCGCGTCGCCCAGCGCCTTCGACCGCGGCCGCATGGTGATCTACAAGGCGGCGTGCGACCTGCTCTGGACCCTGTGGGGGCTCATCCAGCACGGCAACAAGAACCCGGTGGACGATTTCTGGGCCTATTCCACGAACCGCTTCGAGCGCTGCAAGCGCCTCATGCGCTCGCCCGAATTCGCCCCGCATCTCGCCGCCGTGGCGCGCGGGCCTTGAAGGCTATCGGCGGGTAGAGCGAGCGGCGGTTGCTCAGTGGGCGGGGCCATAGAGCCAGCGCGGGCCGACCGAATTCCTGGGATCGGGCGGCGAGGCCCACCCATTGTTGCGGGAGCCGGGACTCTCGTCGTAGCGCATGTCGGGGACGGATTCGCCGATCGGCGGAAGCGCGGACGCGGGATCCATATTGGTGAAGCCGGACGCTGCGCCGGACTTATTGGCTTCCACTGTCGTTCCAGGCGGGGTCTCGAACGTGAACGCGTGCGCGGGATGCCCCGTGACGAGCGTCAACGCCAACGCCGCTGAAAGTCCGAGCAGAAATCGCATGGCTGGTCCCCTCAACCTCAATGCCTCCGCGTACATAGCGCGTAAATTGACCGTTCCAAGGCCGCGCGCGATGAAGGATGAAATTTCCACTTTCCGTTGCATGACGGCAACGCGCGCTCCATCGCTTACCGGCCTGCCCGCGCGGACGAGCGCCTGCAAAAGCTTCTCTCCGATGCCGACTACATCGCTTGAGACGAGGGGCTCACCCATTCCCGTGAGGCGCATCGGGTCGGAAGATCGGCTTGCCCGCGCGAATGCGCTCCTTCAACAGCTCCGCGCCGTCGTCAACGAGGCCGAAATGGCCGTACTCGTCCTCCTCGGAGAAGAACTCGGGCAAAAGCAGCTCTCTCGGATCTCTCATCCCCGGCAATGTCATGTTGAGCACGGCCATCGGGGCATCGACGGGCTCGACGACGTGATGACTGTGATCGTCGATGACGATGCCCTGCGCCTTAACGCCGCCGAGCGCGCGGAAGACGCCGTGGTTGTACTCGCAATATATCGTGCCCGCCATCGTGATCGGCCCGAGCACGATCATCGGAGCGCCGCGCTTGAAGACATGGCGCGCGCCAAGCGCCCCGAGCACAACGAGGAACGGTCCGCCGTCCCAGTTGCAGTTGAGAATGTCGCGCTTGACCGTGAGGCTGCCCAGCGCCAGCACGCCGCGAAAGCGCTTGCCGTCGAAGGTCGCCTGCTCCCAATCGAGCGTAAGATCGCCGTCGATCACAGCGCCGTCGGGAAGCGCGACAACTGCATGGGGCGATCCCGGTCCAAGACTTCAGCTCTTCGTCGAGTTCGATCTCAATGTCGCCTCTGCCGAGGAATCGAGAGAGAGGCGGCTCGACGAGGCTTCTCGCCTCCCCGGCGGAAATGATCCTGGCATCGGCAAATTTCATGGGCACCTGCCGCCGCGGAGCTAGACCGATGGGCGATGGATCACATGCCACGTCGCGCGCCGGCATTGCGGACAGAGACGGAGACGGCGCGGAGTGCCCGCCGACCACGAGCGCTGGAGTATCGACGTGAGCAGTCTCTGGATCGAAGCTCAGACCTGGGGCCAACGTGACACTGCGGTCCGGGGCCCAAACCTATAGCACGGCGAAACGCCCAATCATCCGCAATCTGATCTCTCTGGCCAGCAGACCGACACGCGCCTCACCCCACGCCGGGGCACCAGCCGGTTGGCAGTGATTGTGTGATCAGTGGGCTGATCACGATGGCTGCCCGCGCCGCGTCGCCATCGATCGCCCATTTGCATGCCGCCCCAGGCGCGTTATGCTCCGCCACGCTCGGGGGGCCCGCGGAGGATACGGGGACCCATGCGCCTCGAGACGAGCCAGGCCGAAGCCCGCGCCATACTCGCCGCCATGCGCGACGTGGCGGAGGCCGGTGGTGCTGCGACCGACCGCGACCGCGTGAGCCTCGTCTCGGCCGGGCGCTGGATGCTCGGCCTTCCCGAGGTCGATGTCGACACCCTCCAGTCCTCGACCCCACAGTCCCTCGCCGCGTCCCTTCCCGAGGCCCCGCTGCGCCGCGAGGGGATGCGCTTCCTCGCCGTCATGCCCTTCGTCGACGGCAAGCTCGACAAGGCCAAGATCGCGCGCGTCGAGGACTATGCGCGCGCGCTCGGCGTCGCCGACGGCTTTGTCGACGAGATCACCGAGGCGGCCCAGGGCAACATCAAGGACGCGCTGGCCCACATGGTGCGCGACAACATGGACAGCATCCTCGGCAGGCCGCTTTCCGGCGACGTGATGGCGTGGATGCTGCCCTATCAGGGCGACAAGGCCGATCCCGAGCTCGCGGGCCGCTTCCGGGCGCTCGCCTCGAAGCCCGCCGGCTCGTTCGGCCGTGACTTCATCGAGTTCTACGAGACGAACGGCTACGGCGTGCCGGGCGAGCCCACCGCCCTCAACGAGCGCTTCTGCCTTCCCCACGACTCGACGCACGTGTTCTCGGGCTATGGGACCACGCCCCAGGGCGAGCTGCTCGTCTCGACCTTCACCGCCGGCATGCACCCGGTCCATCCCATCAGCGGGCATATCCTCCCCGTCATCTTCAGCTGGCACCTCGGCATCAAGATCAACGACGTCGCGAAGTCCGCGACCGGCGCGCTCGACCCCAAGGAGTTCTGGCATGCGTGGGAGCGCGGCCAGGCCATGAAGATCGACATCTTCGGTCCGGCGTGGGACTTCTGGGCGTGGGTGGATCAGCCGCTCGAGGCGCTCCGCGCCAAATACCTGCCGGAGTAAAGGCCGACGGCAATCTAGCTATTCGGCCTAGCGCCCGGCGCGGCTATAGTGGCGCGGCAACCCCCACTTGACGCGTCCGCCTCAGCGCCATGCCGTTGACCGTATTCCTCGTCGTGCTCGCCTGCCTCTTCGGCGCGAGCCTGCTCGGCCTCTATCTGGGCAGGATCCTGCCGAGAGAGCACGTGAGCAAGGAGAGCAAGGAGGTCGTCAATGCTTTCCTCGGCGTCATTGCGCTGCTTGCCGCCGTGGTGCTCGGCTTGCTGACGTTTGCCGCCAAGACGTCTTTCGATACCAAGGACATGGAGTGGAGGCGGGCGGCCGCCAACATCATATTTCTCGACCGCACGTTGGCGCACTACGGACCCGATACGGACAAGGCCCGCAAGGCCCTCGGAACGACGGTGCAAGAAAAGATCGCGGAGCTCGAGCCGGCGGATGGAGCTCGGCCGACGAGGACGAGCCGATCCTTTGCGATCGGGATGGAGCGGGTTCAAGAGGAGCTTCGCGCGCTCGCGCCGGCGACAGAAGCGCAGAAGTCGATCAAGTCACGGGCCATCGACGTCGGCGTCCAGATTGCGCAAGCCAGATGGTATCTTCTCGAGGAGCTCGACAGCTCCATGCCGCTGCCGTTCCTGATCGTGCTGGTGTTCTGGCTCACGATCATCTTTTTCTACTACGGCCTTTTCGCGCCCAATAACGCGCTCGTCATTTCGCTCCTGTTCCTATGCGCGGTGTCGCTCTCGGGGTCCATCTACCTCATTCTCGAAATGGACAATTCCCTCGAGGGCCCGATCGCCATCTCGTCCGAGCCCCTGCACAGGGCCCTAAAGGAGCTCGGCAAATGACGCCGACCACTGGCTGGGCGTCCCGCGCCGGCGGCAGAGCTCTGCCGCTGGCGCGCGTCGCCGATCGCATCACTTGCCCGAGTGGTCCGAGCCACCTTGGGGCGGGCAATAGTCGCTAGCCGGCGGGGTCGCGCCGATGAACCGGCAGACCTCGTCCTTGACGTTCGGATTGTTGCGGATCGCCGCAGCCGTGACCTTCGAGCCGCGAGCGCGGGCGAGCTGCGCGAGGTGCTCGTCGTTGCAATAAGGCGTAGAGATCTCCTGACCACCGGACAGCTGGTAGCCGCCCTTGCAGAGGATCTTGGCCTCGGCAGTGGCGCTACAGAGAATCATGCCCGCGAGTACCGCGGAGTAGGCAAGGAACTTTGGCATCGGTAGCCTCCAATAGACTGAAGCAGGCAAGTTCGAGACTGTAGGTTGGGTGGCGCGCGCCGAACGACAAGTCCGGAGCAGCGTGCGTCCTTGAGTACGGCAAGCATGCGGGAACGGATCGCGCGAGCCTGGTCGAAGAGCGCCCGCCCGGGTCGAGCGCGAGCCTGTCTCAGCGGACACAAGTGTGGGCGCCCCGCGACCTCGAGACTCGCGGAGCGCCGCTGCTCTTAGGTGCCGATTGGCGCCGATCCCGACGGACGGCCTTCCATCGCCGTGCCCCGCGCGCCATATTCGGACCATGTCTCGTCCCCCCAAATCAGGTGACATCCCGAAGCCCCGCCCGTCGCGCGGGCGGTCGGGCAAGCTCGCGCCCCCGCCGGCCGAGACGGCCGCCGGTACGCCAGCGACCAAGGGATTCTCCGAAGCCCCGCAGGCGAGGTTCGAGCCTTCCCCCTCTCCCCGCGAGCGGGGAGAGGGTCCAAGCGGAGCTTGGCTTCGCCAAGACGGTGAGGGGCAGGCACCAGTACCTGAGCAAGGGGCTGCCCCTCACCCTAGCCCTCTCCCCATCGAAGGCGATGGGGAGAGGGGAAGGCCCACGCTCCCCGCGCTGCGCCAGCAGGGGCCGCTGCCGCCGCGCGGCGGCGCCGGCGAGAGCCTCACCGATGCACTCAACGCTCTCCTCGCCAAGCCCGCCGAGCGCTCCGCGCGGGCTAAGGAAATTCTCGCGCGCCAGCCGATGCTCGCCTCTCACCCGCTCGTCTCCGGCGGCATGCCCATGTTCATGCCGCACCGTCCCGAGCGCCCCGAGAAGAGCGAAGGCGGGCGGCCGTTCGAGCTCGTCTCCGAGTTCGAGCCCAAGGGCGACCAGCCGCAGGCGATCGCCGAGCTGGTGGCCGGCGTCGGCGAGCACGAGCGCACGCAGGTGCTGCTCGGCGTCACCGGCTCGGGCAAGACCTTCACGATGGCGCACGTCATCGCCGCGACCCAGCGTCCGGCGCTCATCCTCGCGCCGAACAAGACGCTCGCCGCCCAGCTCTACGGGGAGATGAAGAGCTTCTTCCCCGACAACGCCGTCGAGTACTTCGTCTCCTACTACGACTACTATCAGCCCGAGGCGTACGTTCCGCGCACCGACACCTACGTCGAGAAGGAAGCCGACATCAACGAGCAGATCGACCGCATGCGCCACGCGGCGACGCGGGCGCTGCTCGAGCGCGACGACGTGATCATCGTCGCCTCGGTCTCGTGCATCTACGGCATCGGCTCGGTCGAAACCTATACGGCGATGACGTTCGCCGTGAAGCTCGGCGAGCGCCTCTCGCGCGACCAGCTCCTGGCCGATCTCGTCGCGCTCCACTACAGGCGCAACGACCAGGCCTTCACGCGCGGCACCTTCCGCGCCCGCGGCGACACCGTCGAGGTGTTCCCGGCCCACTTGGAGGACCGCGCCTGGCGCATCTCGCTGTTCGGCGACGAGGTCGAGAGCATCACCGAGTTCGATCCGCTGACGGGGCAGAAGACCGACGAGCTGGCACTCGTCAAGATCTACGCCAACTCGCACTACGTGACGCCGAAGCCGACGCTGCAGCAGGCGATCCGCAGCATCAAGGTCGAGCTCAAGGCCCGCCTCGACGAGTTGTATGGCGCCGGCAAGCTTCTCGAGGCCCAGCGCCTAGAGCAGCGCACGGTCTTCGACATGGAGATGATGGAGGCCACCGGCTCGTGCGCGGGGATCGAGAACTACTCGCGCTATCTCACCGGCCGCAATCCCGGCGAGCCGCCGCCGACGCTGTTCGAGTACTTGCCCGACAACACGCTCGTATTCGTCGACGAGAGCCACGTCACCATTCCGCAGATCGGCGGCATGTTCCGCGGCGACTACCGCCGCAAGGCGACGCTCGCCGAGTACGGCTTCCGCCTCCCCTCGTGCATGGACAATCGGCCGCTCAGGTTCGAGGAATGGGACGCCATGCGTCCGCAGACGACCTGCGTCTCCGCGACGCCGGGCGGCTGGGAGCTCAACGAGACGGGCGGCGCCTTCGCCGAGCAGGTCATCCGGCCGACCGGCCTCATCGATCCGCCCGTCATCGTGCGCCCGGCGAAGTCGCAGGTCGACGATCTCCTCGACGAGGTGCGCCAAGTTGCCAAGCGCGGCTACCGCTCGCTCGTCACCACGCTGACCAAGCGCATGGCCGAGGACCTGACCGAGTACATGCACGAGGCCGGCATCCGCGTGCGCTATATGCACTCCGACATCGAGACGCTCGAGCGCATCGAGATCATCCGCGACTTGCGGCTCGGCGCCTTCGACGTGCTGATCGGCATCAACCTGCTGCGCGAGGGCCTCGACATTCCCGAGTGCGCGCTCGTCGCCATCCTCGATGCCGACAAGGAAGGGTTCCTGCGCTCGGAGACGTCGCTGATCCAGACCATCGGCCGCGCCGCGCGCAACGTCGACGGCCGCGTCATCCTCTATGCCGACCACGTCACGGCGAGCATGGAGCGCGCGATCGCCGAGACCGACCGGCGCCGCGAGAAGCAGACGGCCTTTAACCAGGCCAACGGCATCACGCCCGAGAGCATCAAGCGCAACATCCACGACGTGATGGCCTCCGTCTACGAGCAGGACCACGTGACCGTCGACGCCGGCCTCGCCGACGCCCCGGCCATCGGCCACAACCTCGAGACCGTCATCGCCGACCTCGAGCGGCGCATGCGGGAGGCGGCGGCCGATCTCGAGTTCGAGACGGCCGCGCGGCTCCGCGACGAGGTCAAGCGCCTGCGCGAGACGGAGCTGGCGATTGCCGACGATCCCCTCGCGCGCCAGGGCGATGTCGAGGAGCGCGCCGGCGCCTACGAGGGCGAGCGCAAGTACGGCGAGAAGGCGAACTTGCCGGCGTCATCCCCCTCTCCCCGCAAGCGGGGAGAGGGAAAGAGCCGCATCGCCACGGACTACGAGCCCGTGCAGCCGACCTATGCGCAGTCGACCTCGCGGATCAAGAAGCCGTCCCTCGACGACATGGGGCCGGGCACCGACCGTCCCGTTCCCCACCGCACCATCCCCTCTCCCCGCGAGCGGGGAGAGGGGCAGGGTGAGGGGCGGACACAAGAGCGACGGCCCGATGTCGACTCACGAGCCCGCGCCGGCGCGTTCGGCGAGAAGATTCGCGGCCCCCACAAGCCGACGCTCGACGAGATGGGCCCGCACGCCTCGCTGCCGATGAAGAAGACGGCGGGACCGCTGCCGCAAAAGCCCGACCTGTCATCCCGGCCGGAGGGATCGCGCGCGCCGCGCGATTCCGCAGAGCCGGGACCCAGCAGAGACCCGGCGGAGCCGCCGAAACCCACCCGCACGCTCGAGTTCGACGATCCCGGTCCAGAAGAAGGGCCGCAAGGGACGACCACGAAAGACGGGCCGGCCGGGACGGTAGGCCTTTCCTTACCTCCCCCGATGAATAAGACATCCTAATCAGGAAACCTTTTCTTATAAGGCCCACTAGAAAATCCGATTGGCGCTCCCGCAGTGCAACAACTAGGTGTAGGCGGACCACTGCAGGAGTAGCCCATGACGGACAAGCCCGTTCTCACCACGACCGCCGGCAACCCCATCGCCGACAACCAGAATTCCATCTCGGCCGGCCCCCGCGGGCCGCTCCTCATGCAGGACTACCAGCTGATCGAGAAGCTCGCCCACCAGAACCGCGAGCGCATCCCCGAGCGCACCGTCCACGCCAAGGGCTGGGGCGCCTACGGCACGCTGACCGTCACCCACGACATCACGCGCTATACCCGCGCCAAGGTCTTCTCGCAGGTCGGCAAGGAGACCGAGATGCTCGCGCGCTTCTCGACGGTCGCCGGCGAGCAGGGCGCCGCCGACGCCGAGCGCGACGTGCGCGGCTTCGCGCTCAAGTTCTACACCGAGGAGGGCAACTGGGACCTCGTCGGCAACAACACGCCCGTGTTCTTCGTGCGCGATCCCCTGAAGTTCCCCGACTTCATCCACACGCAGAAGCGTCATCCCAAGACCAACCTTCGCTCGCCGACCGCCATGTGGGATTTCTGGTCGCTCTCGCCCGAGAGCCTGCACCAGGTGACGATCCTCATGTCCGACCGCGGCCTGCCGCAGACCGTGCGCCACATGAACGGCTACGGCTCGCACACCTACTCGATGATCAACGCTAGCGGCGAGCGCCACTGGGTCAAGTTCCACTTCAAGACGCTCCAGGGCCACAGGCACTGGACGAACGCGGAAGCGCGCGAAGTGGTCGGGCGCACGCGCGAGAGTCGACGCAGGAGGACCTCTACGAGGCGATCGAGAAGGGCGACGTGCCGAAGTGGCGGCTCTTCATACAGGTGCTGCCGGAGGCGGACGCGGGGAAGACGCCCTACAATCCCTTCGACCTCACCAAGGTGTGGCCGCACAAGGACTATCCGCTGATCGAGGTCGGCGTGATGGAGCTCAACCGCATCGCGCAGAACTATTTCGCCGAGATCGAGCAGGCGGCGTTCTCGCCGTCCAACATCGTCCCCGGCATCGGCTTCTCGCCCGACAAGATGCTGCAGGCGCGGATCTTCTCCTACGCCGATGCCCACCGCTACCGGCTCGGCACGCACTACGAGGCGCTGCCCGTCAACCAGCCGAAATGCCCCGTGCGCCACTATCACAAGGACGGGCCGATGCGCTTCTTCAAGAACGACACCGGCAATCCCAATGCCTACTACGAGCCGAACTCGTTCTCGGGCCCGGCCGAGGTCGCGGCCTATCGCGAGCCTCCGCTCCCGCTCGCGGGCGACGCCGACCGCTACGACCATCGCGTCGGCAACGACGACTATACCCAGCCCGGCAATCTGTTCCGGCTCATGACCCCCGATCAGCAGGGACGCCTCATGGACAATATCGCGGAAGCGATGCAGGGCGTGCCGCGCGCCATCGTCGAGCGGCAGATCGCGCTCTTCGCCAAGTGCGACCCGCGCTATGGCGAGGGCGTTGCGCGGCGCATGGGGATCGCGACCGCGGCGCATCCGACCACGGAAGCGGCGGAGTAGAGGTGCAAGTCCCTGCTCGTCAGCCGGAGGCGCTTCGCTCGCTCCCCGAGGCGATGCGAGGCGCCTCGTCTTCTCGTGCTCGATGAGCCGGCTACCGGCCCTCGGCCGAGCAGCGCAAGGCCAGCGTCAGCGCTGCTGCCGAGAGCAGGCACGCAGCGGTCCGCACGTGATTCCAGGCCGTCCAGGTCGAGAGGTACTCGCTCCACACGGCAGCGCCCTCGGCGCTCTCCGGCCTGACCGCCGCCAGCCGGTCGTTGAGCGGCACGTTCCACACCATCGTCACCACAATGCAGCCGACGAGATAGAGAGCGGCGCCCGTCAGCTGCCAGGCGGCGCCAGGCGCGCCCCAATTGAACACGGCTGAGAGGACGAGGGCGAGGCTGCCCAGTGCCGTGCCGAAGAACAGCGCGAAGAACCAGGGATTGAGGATCGCGACGTTGATGGAGTTCATGGCGGCGATGCCGCCCGCCGGCGGGAGGCGGCTGAACGCCGTCATGATGAAGAACGAGAAGGCGAAGAACAGCCCCGCCATCATACCGGCGCCGAGCGCGGTCATGAGCGTCACCAGGTCGTTGAGGCGTTCCAGCATCGGACTCCTCCGCGAAATATTGGTCTGACCGGCGAATAGTTGGAGGCGAGAATTGCGGGGCGGTCAAGCCGGGCCGTGGCTAGGCGCCCATGCAACGGAAGCGCAGGATAGCGCGCCCCCAACGCCTCATCATCGCCGCTTTTTGGTCGCGTAACGCCTACTGGCTCGCGAGTCGGGCACCCCAATCACAGCCAAGGACAAGGCCTCGTGAAAATCGACCTCAATTCCGCATGGTGGGACGCGCTCTTCAAGATGCTTTCGATCGTGCTGGTGCCGATGACGGTGGCCGGCATGGGCTGGTACTGGACGCGCTGGCAGCAGAGCGTCAACGACCTGAAGAGCATGATCGACCTCGTGACCGACGCCTCGCCCGAGAAGCAGAAGTACGGCGTCGCCATGTTCGAGTACCTGGCCAAGAACGGCAAGGTCCCGGTCGAGTTCCTCGCCGCCCAGATCGATTACGCGACCTCGGCGCAGAACCACGAGCTCTTGCCGCTGCTCGAGGTCGCGATTGCGAACGCGGCGAAGGAGAACCCCGAGGTCGCGGCGGCCTACGAGGTGGCTTTGCAGCGGCGGCCCTCCCGCGTCTTCATCCACGTGCCGAACGAGCAGACCGCGAACTGCCTCAGCCGCCTGCGCGACAGCTTCAAGGAGACCGACAAGGCGACGATCCGCTTCCCGGCCGTGCGCAAGTTCCAGGGCTATGCCGACAGCAACCAGGAGCTCCGCTTCTTCCACGCCGAGGACAAGACGCGCGCCGAGCAGATCGCCGGCTTGTTCGGCACGCTGGGGCTCGATCTCGCCGTAAAGGATATCTCGGGCACCGAATGGGCGGGGACCAACGCCCCGAACAGCTACGAGCTGTGGTTCAGCGGCAAGCCGCTGCCGACGCTCTGCCAGCCGCCGCCGGCCGCGAGCGGATAGCCCGCTCGCGCGACCTCACGACCTCAATCGCAAGCCCGGCGCCGCGCCGTGCACGTCGTGGTCAACGTGCCATCCGTGCACTTCATCGTGATGGGGCCCGAGGCCTTCCAACTGTGGGCGGCTATCGCGTTCTTGAGAGCGGCCTCGGCCATGAACTCGGCGATGGCGCGGGTCGGCATCTCCGCGAGCCCGCCGGCTTGCCGGCACGCCGCGTCGGCATGCATCGTGCCGAAGAAAAGGGAGACGACGAGCGCGAGCGAAAAGCGTAGAGCGGTCATGGCAGCACCTCCTGCAGTAGTCCTCGCACGACGCTGATTTACTACGGCGGCGCCTCTTCCGCGCAGGTGGGGCGCCGAAAAGAGCTTGGGTGCGACCGATTGATGGCCAACCGTGTCTGGCGCGACACGGATCATGCCGCGCCGGCTGGCACAACCAGCGCCCATCACGAGACGGGCGCTGGAAAACAAATCGAGCTACTGGAATTGCTGAGTTAGTTCGTCTCGGCCGGAGCGGCTACCGGACCCTGGATCGCAACCGCGACCGCGAAGGTCTTGCCGTCCTTGGTGGCGTGGCCGACCCACTTGCCGCTTTCGTCCTTGGTCAGCTCGGAGACGTTGGTATATCCGAGATGCATCAGGTGCTGACGTGCCTGGTCGGACGTGAAGAGGTTCTGGGTCGCCGGGCCTGCCGTCGTGGCGTCGCCGGCGAGCGCAGGAAGAGCGAGGCCGGCGGCGAGCGCCGCGGCCAGCGTGAGCGTACGGATCATGGAAATCTCCTGAGTTCTATCGATGCCGTGATGGTCCGATGGGTGATCGGCACGTCGATTTCAGATGACGTCGATCTCGGCCGGCAGATAGCTCGTGACCTCGAGTCCCACCTCCTGCTCGCGCACCTCGGGCTTGCTCCACGTCTTCATGAGTTCCTCCATTGATGAGACTGTTCAGCATCGGGCAGGTCTCAGTCCATGCCCGTCGATGCCGCGCATGTAGGCTCAATCCTCGATCACTGCCACTCAAATGCCCGTGGGAAAAATCGACCGTTTCTTGATATCGCGTGATGCCCTCGCCGTTGCTTTGCGCGGCCGCGTAGGTCACGGTCGGGCGCCCGTCGAACGTGAGGCGCGAAAGTCATGGCACTCCACATCGATCCCCTGCTGGCGTTGGGCGTCATCGCAGCGACTGCGGCGACCGACGCCGTCTATGTGATGTTCACCTCTGCCGTCGTGGCGCGCCGACGCGTGCCCGCGGCGACGTGGAGCAGCATCTGGTATCTGCTCTCCTCGTTCGCGGTCATCTCCTACACCAACAACTGGATCTACGTGCTGTTCGCCGCCGTCGGGTCCTGGCTCGGCGCCTACGCCACCATGACCTATCTCCACGGCCGGCCGAGCAACCCGCCGGCGCCGTTCAAGCCGTCGCCCGATCCAGAGGAGGGTTAATCCTCTCAAGCCGCCTACCCACGGGCCCTGATCCGCACTAGAATTCGCCGGTCGGAACCGGGGGGAGCCCAAGGTCAAGGAGGCTCCAATGGCGTCTTATGTCGTGCTGGCCAGTTTTACGGATAAGGGCGTCCACGACGCCAAGGATACCGTCGACCGCGCCGACAAGTTCAAAGAAATGGCCAAAAAGGCCAAGTGCACCGTCAAGGAGATGTATTGGACGCTGGGTCCGACCGACATCGTCACCATCATCGAGGCGCCCGATGACGAGACGGCGACAAGCCTATCTCTTGGTGTTGCTGCGCGCGGCTACGTCAGAACCCAGACGATGCGGGCCTTTTCCGCCGACGAGATGAAGAAGATCCTGGGCAAGATTGACTGACGCCGGGTCCCGCCGACCCAATTAGCCATAGTACAGATTTCTCTCGCCCGCCTTGCCGCAAGGCCTCTGCGATCGAGCGGGGAATCCGTTATGATCTAATTCCCGCTGCTCAATTGACTGGAGGCTTTGATGCCAGACGTGACCAGGATCGACATCGTCGCCGACCTTGCCGCGGCGCGCCGCTACGTCGCCGAGAACTGGGGCTGGTTCCTCGCCCTCGGCATTGTCTTGATTGCCGCCGGCATCTCCGCGATCGCGTTTCCGCTGGTATCGAGCATCGCCGCCAAGATCTTTCTCGGCTGGCTGTTCATGATCACCGGCGTCGTGCTCATCGTGCACGCGTTTTCCGCGAGCCGCTGGGCCGGAGTGGCCTGGAGCCTGATCGTGGGACTTCTCTATCTTGTCGCCGGCGGCTACCTCGCCTTCTTCCCGCTCACTGGGCTGCTCACGCTGACCATCCTGCTTGCCGCGCTCTTCGTCGCCGAAGGCATAGCCGAGATCGTGATGGGCTTCACCGTGCGCCCGCTCGACGGCTGGATGATGCTGATCGTGAGCGGGCTCGTCGCGATCGCAGCCGGCGTGCTGATCGTCCTCGGGCTCCCGGACTCGGCGGAGTGGGCCATCGGCCTGCTCGTCGGCATCAACCTGATCTTCACCGGCTGGACCTACGTCTTCGTCGCGCTGGCCGCGCGCGGCAAGGATGCCGCCGCCTGACGGCGTGTCGCTCAGGGGTTCTCTGTCGTTCAACCGAATGAGATCATCGAGGAGATCGAGGAAGGCAAGCATCAGCGCGCGCAAGCCGCAGCCTAGAGCTCGCGGGCGCCGCCTCCCCCCGCGCTCGCCCCGCTCCCTCGCGCGATCGAGGACAGCAGCGATCGCGCCTTCTCGCTTGTGAGATCGAGCGGCTCGCTCTCGAACCGCACGCCGATAATTTGAGACATCCGGTTCATCACGGCCACCTCTCGCAGGCAGCCGGCGGACTTGCGATAGAGATAGAACGAGGCGGGCAGCGCCGCGTTGCCGATGCAGAGGCGCGCTCCTCCCGCCGAGATATCCGTGATCGTGCAATTACGGACGGTGCGTCCGTCGTCGAAAATGATCTTGGCCCACTCCTTGACGCGGTGGCGCGGCGACTTGCGTTTTTCTCGCATGGCCAAAGTCCGAACAGCTCGACGCGTATGATAGACGACACGTGTCGAACAATGTTCAGTGAACGAACCTTTAGCTTTATGCTCAGTTATCGGATTAGTGTGATTTCGCGCAATCCCAACTAACAACGTTGCCATCGTCCGGCTCGCGGAAATGACCATCGTCGCTTGATAGCGGCAGCCCGCCATCGCACGACCTCAAAGGAAACGGGGCCCCTGCTCCTCAGGGACCCCGCTTTCTATCTCGCGACAGAACTTGAGCCGGCGTTCCGATCAGGCAGCCGCCGAGCCCTCGTCGCCGGGATCGCGCAGCACGTAGCCGCGTCCCCAAACAGTCTCGATGTAGTGCTGGCCGCCGGTCGCCGCCTGGAGCTTCTTCCTGAGCTTGCAGATGAACACGTCGATGATCTTGAGCTCGGGCTCGTCCATGCCGCCGTAGAGATGATTGAGGAACATCTCCTTGGTGAGCGTCGTGCCCTTCCGGAGCGAGAGCAGCTCGAGCATCTGGTACTCTTTGCCCGTGAGATGCACGCGCTGGCCATGCACCTCGACCGTCTTGGTGTCGAGGTTGACCCTGAGGTCGCCGGTCTCGATGACGGACTGGGCGTGGCCCTTGGAGCGGCGGACGATGGCATGAATGCGGGCGACGAGCTCGTCCTTGTGGAACGGCTTCGTCATGTAGTCGTCGGCGCCGAAGCCGAGGCCACGCACCTTATCCTCGATCTGAGCAAGTCCGGAAAGGATGAGGATCGGCGTTTGCACCTTGGCGACGCGCAAAGTTTTAAGAACCTCGTAGCCGCTCATGTCCGGCAAATTGAGATCCAGAAGAATGATGTCGTAGTCGTAGAGCTTGCCGAGGTCGACCCCCTCCTCGCCAAGATCGGTCGTGTAGACATTGAAGCCTTCAGATTGCAGCATCAGCTCGATGCTTTGCGCCGTTGCGCTATCGTCCTCAATTAGAAGGACCCGCATGCTAGTTCCTCTTATCCTGCCCCGTCACGAGGACCGCTGCCTAAGGAAACTGAGAACGCTACCCGCGGCTCGAGCGAATACCGGTGCACGAGCTAAGCCATCATTAGGAAAGTACCGCCCAGAAGTTAACAAACCCTAATTTTGTCTTGCCTTCGATGACCGCCGCCGCCACGCCTTTCACCCGCTCCGCCACTTGAATTGCACGCACACGCCGCCTCGAGCCCCGGCGACATTTGCCGGCGCCAATCCCCCCGATTTGTCCGTGTAATGCCCCTCGACCCTCAACGCACCGAGGGACACGAGCCCTGTCCCATTGCAGGCCATCCCGTCGCCCTTGCGGTCAATTCGGAACGACTGCGCCCAGCCCCTTGTGCGTTACGAATCAAGAGGTAACAGAATTCGCCCCCGAGCCCTAGAGGGGAAGGCGCCAATTCTCTGCCTGAAGACATTCTTTCAGCAAAGTCCGCTAGCTCGTTGCTTTACCGCAACTTAATTGGCATATGCGACATTGACATGTCGCATAGGAATGGCACATCTCAAGTCATGAGGCTTGGCTGCGTCGTTCCTGGATCCTGCGCGCAGCCTGGGACAGGCCCTTTCCGGCACCCGTGAAGCCTAATTGGCATGCTTCTTGGTTGTCGGGGCCAGTAGGATTTCGTGAGTAAGGGGCATAACAATGAAATCACGCGAGACAGCTTTGAGGCTGAAGCGCTTCGAAGCGGACGAGAAGGCCCGCAAGGTGGCCGATCTCGAGCATATGATCCGCGAATTCGAGGCCATGGCTGCCGATCTAGAGCGGCAGATCCAGGCCGAGGAGGATCGGACCGGCATCAAGGACCCCAGCCACTTCGCCTATTCGACGTTTGCGAAATCGGCCGGCGCGCGCCGCGACAACCTTCGCACCTCGGTCTCCGAGCTCCAACTCAAGCTCGCGGCTGCCCAGCGCGAGCGAGACGAGGTTGCCGAGCAGCTGCTTCGGGCCGACCAGACTGAGGCGCGCGAAGGCGCTCATGGACGCCGGCGCAGCGAGCGGTCCTCGGGCGTCGTTATGCGCTAAGAGCCTGAGAAATCAAGGATCTAAAGCCGGTCCGGTGCCCCACCGCGACCGGCTTTTTGCTGCGCTCCAGCCTTGGCCTGGGCAGAATCCGGGCCGCCCGCTTGTCTCCGCAGGCCGCCCGTGCCAAGCAACGGCAAGAGATTCCGGGACCCCGGGGGACATGCAGCGAGCCTGCGCGAAAACGATCATCACCTTGTCGGCGGGTGTGCTTGCCGCTTGCTCCGGCAACGGGGGCCCGACGCCGCTGGCCCTGCCCTCGGTCTCCGATCTGTCGGTTGCGGCGCTCCCTTCCGCGGGCGCCCTCAACCCCATCCCCGAGCACGTCGTCGGCACACCGACCGAGGTCTATACGCGCGTCGCGCGAGGTGCGCTGACGTGCTGGTTCGGGGCCTCGGGGAACCTCAAGGGAAGCTATATCTATCACGCGGACGCCGAGCCCGCGTCCAAGGGCGGACGCTCGGAGATCGTCATCTTCGTCAAGGATCGGGAAGCCGGCGACCAGCGGTCGCTGAGGGCCTTCCATATTCTTATCTCGACGGTCGAGAACAAGACCAAAGTCGAAACGGAGAACACCAGGATTCCCGAGCCTGTGGCGGGGCGCATGAAAGCCGACGTCGCCCGCTGGGCGGCGGACGAGGAAGGCTGCGGAGAAGCGCCCGTTACCGCCGGCTGGGCGACCGAGCAATCGCATCCCGCAACGCCCGAGCCCAAGCCCAAAGCTGCGAAGAAATAGCGGCAAAACGCACAAAGCGCCGCCCTCACCCAGGGCGGCGCCTCAAAGCTAATTGCGAACGCCGGGCCTCGCTAGGCCACATCAGCGGTTCGGCCGGCGCTCGCGATCAGGTTCGATAGTCCTGAATGCGCGTCGCGCGCAGGCCAGGAAGGCCGTGCTTGTCGATCGACCGCTGCCAGGAGAGGAACTCGTCGACCGTGAGTTTATAGCGCTCGCAGGCCTCCTCGATGCTGAGGAGCCCGCCGCGCACGGCCGCCACGACCTCCGCCTTGCGGCGAATGACCCAGCGCTTCGTGTTTCGGGGCGGGAGATCGGCAACCGTCAGCGGGCTCCCATCGGGGCCGATGACATAGCGCACCCGCGCTCTCAGATGATGTTCGGTCATGATACTCAATACAGCTACTGACCAGGCTCGGACTGTAACTGATCTCTCTTAAGTTTGAACTAAGTCATTGAGTAAACATACCATAAATAGGATTGTAAATCACGTATGGCAACCTATTAACCTTTACAGCCGTTCACCTTGCCGGGACGGCGCGCCGAGCCCCCGCGCCGGGGGGCCTGGCACGGCACGTAGATCGCTTGCGCAGGGCGCGCGTCGCATCATATCTTTCGCCGGGGTGCTCCCGGAGCTTCCCATTGCCCGGCCGACCGGAGGAGCCCGCAAACGCTTGCCTACTGGCGTGCAGAAAACGCAACGAGAACAACAGGTGCCTGCCTCTTTGAACCAGCCCCGAGCCGGACGCCGGCGCGTTGTCGTTGCAATGTCGGGCGGCGTCAACTCCTCCGTCGTGGCGGGGCTGCTGGCCCGCGACGGGTACGAGGTGATCGGCATCACGCTGCAGCTCTACGACCATGGGCAGGCCACCGGCCGCAAGGGCGCCTGCTGTGCCGGCCAGGACATCCACGACGCGCGCCGAGCCGCCGAGGTCCTCGGCATCCCCCACTACGTGCTCGACTACGAGCGGCGCTTTGCGGATGCCGTCATGCGCCCGTTCGCCGACAGCTACGCCGCCGGCGAGACGCCGATCCCCTGCGTCACCTGCAATCAGGAGATCAAGTTCCGCGATCTCCTCGAGACGGCCCGCGACCTCGGCGCCGACACGCTCGCGACCGGCCATTACGTCCAGCGCCGCGACGGGCCGGCGGGCCCCGAGCTCTACCGCGCCCACGACGACGACCGCGACCAGAGCTATTTTCTGTTCGCAACAACGCGCGAGCAGCTCGAGCATCTGTGGTTTCCGATCGGAGGCCTTCTGAAGCCCGAGGTCCGGGCGCTGGCCCGCGAGCTCGGCCTCGGCCTCGCCGAGAAGGCCGACAGCCAGGACATCTGCTTCGTTCCCAAGGGCCGCTACAGCGATGTGATCGAGCGCCTGAAGCCGGGGGCGCTCGCGCCGGGCGACATCGTGCATGTCGACGGGCGCCGCCTCGGCCGCCATCGGGGCATCATCAACTACACGATCGGGCAGCGGCGGGGATTGGGCATTCCCTCGAGCGAGCCGCTCTTCGTCGTGCGCTTGAGTGCGGAGCGCAACGAGGTCGTCGTGGGGCCGCGCGACTGCCTGCGCACGCGCGGGCTGGTGCTCAAGGCCGCCAACTGGCTCGGCGACGAGCCGCTTTCGGCCGGGACCGCGCTCGCGGCATATGCAAGGGTGCGCTCCTCGCAGCCCCCGCAGCCGGCCGAGGTTCTCGTCGATGCCGAGGGCATGGTCGAGGTCGTGCTGCGCGACGGAGAGTCGGGAGTTGCGGCGGGGCAGGCTTGTGTCCTCTATGCCGACGGCTCGTCCGAGGCCCGGGTTCTCGGCGGAGGATGGATCGCGCGCACGATCGAAGCGGCCGATGCCGAGCGCGCCGGCGACGCGGCGGACCGGCACGGCTCTGCGCGCAGGCGCCTAGCCGCCGCACTCGGCGTTGGGACACGTTGAGAGGAGCAAGTCGACGACATGAGACCACGCCACCGTCTCGAGGACCGGCGAAGCGATCTCACTCTCGAGCGAGTGGGCGGCCGCATCACCGGCATCGGCCGCATCGACGAGGACGCCGTCAAGATGGCCTACCGCCGGTGGGCTCCCATTTACGATCATACCTTCGGCCGCGTCTCGACCGAGAGCCGCAAGCACGCCATTGAGATGATCAACCGGCGCAAGGGCCGCGTGCTCGAGGTCGGCGTCGGCACGGGGCTGGCGCTCGGGGGCTATGGCCGCCACCTCGAGATCGTCGGCATCGACCTTTCGCCCGAGATGCTGGACAAGGCGCGCGAGCGCGTCGCCAACGACCGTCTCGATCACGTCACCGGGCTCTACGAGATGGATGCGGCGGACTTGAGATTTCCCGATGGCTCCTTCGACACGGTCGCGGCCATGTTCGTCATGACAGTCGTGCCGGAGCCCGAGCGCGTGATGCGCGAGCTTGCCCGCGTGACGAAGCCCGGCGGCGAAATCCTGCTCGTCAATCATTTCAGCCAGACGGAAGGCGTGCGCGGCTGGGTCGAGCGGCGCATGGCGCCGTTCGCCGAGATCATCGGCTGGCGGTCGGTCTTCGACCTCTCGCGCGTGATGGTGTGCGACGATCTCCGCCTCTCCGAGCGCCAGGCGCTCAGGCCGTGGGGCATCTTCACGATGCTGCGCTTTGCCAAGGATGCGGCCGGGCGACAATAGCACCGCGCCGCGTCGATGGCCGCGGGCGCGGACCTTGACAGGAAAGCCCCGCGCTCGCATAGACACTGGGGCCGCGCACCGGTGCCGACGGCGGGATAGCTCAGGTGGTTAGAGCGACGGTCTCATAATCCGTAGGTCGGCGGTTCAAGTCCGCCTCCCGCTACCAACAATTCCAAGTTCTTTCGTTGGCTTCGTTATCGCTTCGCGGTCATGGGCGCGCCAAAAGGCGTTCGCCATTGACCCGCGTCAAGGAATTGCCAGCTCGCCGGAGCAGGCTACGCGCAAATAGTCTCCTACGGAGAACGCGCCAAGCTCAAATCTATGGAAGGTCAAAACGTGGCGGCGGATGTCATTTCACCGAAGCATGAGTTAGAACTCGGGCAAGCTCGGCTTTCCCGTTCGCCGTGCGCCTCTCGACGCGCCGTGGGATTGGCTCAGCCACGGTTGGCGGGATCTCTGCACGGTGCCCTCCCTGAGCCTTTCTTATGGCGCGGTCTTTGCCGTTGCGGCCTGGATCATCCTGTATGTATTGAGCCTTCTCGAGGCGACGTCGTTAATCCCCGTGCTGGCGGGCGGGTTCATGTTGGTCGGGCCGCTGCTGGCCGCGGGGCTTTATGAGGTAAGCCGTCGAATCGAATTGGGTGAGCGGATCACAGTGCGCGAGGTCTTCGATGCCTGTCGGCCAGCGATCGGCCGGCTCAGCTTTTTTGGCTTGGTTCTATTCTTTGCGTTCTTCTTGTGGGTGGAACTCGCCTTCCTGCTGCTCACGCTTTTTCTCGGTGCCGTAACGCTGCCGGCGCCCAGCGAGTTCGTCCCCAGCATGCTTTTTACAAACGCGGGACTGGGCCTCCTTTTCACAGGAACGCTGACGGGGGCCCTGCTCGCCGCGATCGTGTTCTCGATCTCCAGTGTGGCTGTGCCTCTGCTGCTGGTGAAGGACGTCGATGCCGTTACGGCGATGATCACCAGTGTGCGGGCCGCGAGCCTCAACACGGGCCCCATGCTTCTGTGGGCTGCACTGATTGCTGGCTATATGGCCCTCGGGCTCGCAACTCTGTTCGTCGGCCTCATCGTCGTCTTTCCGCTTCTCGGCCACGCGACCTGGCACGCATTTCGGGCGCTCGTGGAGGTGGATCGCATCTGACCTGCTCTAGAGGAGGAATGAAGCAACGGAAGTCGGCAATTAGCTCACCCTTCGTCTGCTGCGGCGGCAGCTTAGGAACGTGTCGGTAGCGGTCGTTACGTCTAGCCCATTGCGATTCGGGGAGATCCTGGCGCGCGCTTGCTGCGATCGAGGTAGAGCGTGACGAGCGCGAATAGGATCCAGCCGCCGATGAAGAGCACACCACCGACAAGCATCCACTCGCCGGGGATCGGGCCTACAGCAGCGCGCTGAGAGAGCTCGGCAAGGCTTGCAATCGGTACCGGGTGAATGGCTATTTTTCCCAGATAGGCAAGCGCCTGGATACCCAAGATCCAAATGTAGTTGCGGCGCAGTCGCCGTCCGATGGCGCGCAACAGGCTGATGTGGTAGCGCGGCTCGCAATAGTCGTTCGCCAAAACCAGTGGCCAGCCGCTACCAGCTCTCACCCCCTCTCCGCGCAGCATGGGGGCATAAAAATAAGTCTCCATCCACCGCGCTCGGGCACGCCAAACATTGAAGTAGCGGTAGCGACGCGCCTCGAAGACCAGAAACACAACGATGAGGATGCCAATAAGCACCAGTGGCAAGGGCGAGGCTTCGGGGCTGGAGAACGTGACCGAGACGGCAAGGCCCAAAGCCACGACAGCCCAGTTCGTCGTATTGTCAAGGCGCGTCCGCCAGATTGTGCTGCGGTACACCTCGCCGCGATAAAGATGGGCCAGCGCGCCGACCTCGGCCGACGTGAATTCGCGGGGCGCCTGTGGCTCAGTTGCTGAGACGTTGTTCATCCTTGCGCCTCGGACCCCGTTGCGGGTCAAGCCATACGCGATCCAGGCCGCGAAACCTCACAATCACCTTCAGATCTTCGACAATGCCACAGGCGCAAGTTACATGCATTGGGCATGCCGTGGTAAGTCAACCCAGCGGGTATAGGCTGAAGAAAATGGCGACCGCAGATATAGCGGCGGCGCACACGATCGCAATTCTCAAGTGCGGCCAGACGTCACTTTCGTCCTCTCGATTAGGCATACGGACCGCGATGGGTGTTCTCTTCTGAGATCGGAGACCGGGAGAGCGAGATTCTATCCTTCTAGTTGCCGTGGTTCTGCCGGTTGTTCACGAGATCGCCGACGACGGCCGGCTCGGCCAGGGTCGAGGTGTCGCCGAGATTGGAAAAATCGTCCTCGGCAATCTTGCGCAAGATCCGACGCATGATTTTTCCTGAACGTGTTTTCGGTAACGCCGACGCGAATTGTATGAGATCCGGCGATGCGATTGGCCCGATCTCCTTTCGCACGTGGCCCACAAGTTCTTTTTTCAGTTCCTCACTCGGGGTCTCGCCGGTGTTGAGGGTAACGTAGCAGTAGATCCCCTGACCCTTGAGGTCGTGGGGATAGCCGACGACGGCCGCCTCGGCCACCTTGGGATGAGCGACGAGCGCATTCTCGATCTCGCCCGTCCCCAGACGATGACCCGAAACGTTGATGACGTCGTCAACGCGGCCGGTAATCCAGTAATAGCCGTCCTCATCGCGCCGGCAGCCGTCACCCGTGAAGTACATGCCTGGATAGGTAGAGAAATAGGTCAGCCCAAAGCGCTCATGGTCACCGAAAACCGTGCGAGCCTGCCCCGGCCAGCTGTCGAGAACCACGAGGTTGCCCTGGTTCGGTCCTTCGAGGATCCTCCCCTTTTCGTCGACAAGCGCCGGCTGGATGCCGAAGAACGGCCACGTGGCTGATCCTGGTTTCAGTCTTGTGGCCCCTGGCAGCGGCGTGATCATGATGCCGCCGGTCTCGGTCTGCCACCACGTATCGACGATGGGGCATCGGCCCTCGCCGACAACGCGATGAAACCAATCCCAGGCCTCAGGATTAATCGGCTCTCCGACGCTGCCGAGGAGCCGCAGCGAGGAGCGATCCGTCCGCTTCACGATGTCGTCGCCGGCACCCATGAGCGAACGGATGGCCGTCGGCGCCGTATAGAGAATGTTGACGTTCCATTTGTCGACGATATCCCAGAAGCGCGATTGCGACGGATAGCTTGGCACGCCCTCGAACATGAGCGTGGTGGCACCGTTGGCCAGGGGCCCGTAGAGGATATAGCTGTGGCCAGTGACCCAGCCGACGTCCGCCGTGCACCAGTAAATTTGACCATCGTGGTAGTCGAACACGTACTGGTGCGTCATCGATGCGTAGACGAGATAGCCTCCGGTCGAATGCACGACGCCTTTGGGACTTCCTGTCGAGCCTGAGGTGTAGAGGATGAACAGCGGGTCCTCCGCATTCATCTCCACCGGCGGACAGTCGGCACTGACCTTGGCCATCTCTTCGTGTAGCCAGATATCGCGGCCGGGCGTCCACGGGACCGGATTGCCGGAACGGCGCACGACCAGCACCTTTTCGCCGCCCTTGGCGGAACTCTTCAAGGCTTGGTCGGTATTCTTCTTCAGCGGCACGGTCTTGCCGCCACGCGCGCCCTCGTCCGCTGTAATGATGAATGAACTGTTCGCGTCCTCGATGCGGCTCGCGAGGCTTTCAGGAGAAAATCCGCCGAAGACGACCGAGTGAATCGCGCCAACGCGAGCGCAGGCAAGCATCGCGTACGCCGCCTCGGGGATCATCGGAAGATAAATGGTAACGCGGTCGCCCTTCTTGACCCCATTGGCCTTGAGCACATTGGCGAACTTTGACACGCGCTCATGCAATTGCCGGTAGGTTATCTGCTCGTCTTTGCTTGGATCGTCGCCTTCCCAAATGATGGCAACCTGATCGCCGCGCAGATTGAGGTGCCGATCAATGCAGTTCACCGAAGCATTCAGCGTACCATCCTCAAACCACTTGATGGAAACATTCCCGAGTTCGAAGGATGTATTCTTGACCTTTGTGTACGGCCTCATCCAATGGAGCCTATGTCCCATGTCCCCCCAGAAGCCGTCAGGATTCTCGACCGAGCGCTTGTACATTGCCTGGTACTTGGAATCGTCGATCCACGCTCGGCGCTTCCAATCGTCGTGGACCTCAGAGTAGGTTTTCATCTCCAGCCTCACATCTAGAATTTCTCGCCTCTCGCGAGCCGCTGCGAATCCACGAAGCCCCATGCACCGGGCAGGGCCCGGTGCATGGGTCCATGCTCCCCATCAGAAAAAGCCGAGCGCCTTCGGGCTGTAGGAGACCAGCATGTTCTTGGTCTGCTGGTAGTGGTCGAGCATCATCTTGTGCGTCTCGCGGCCGATGCCCGACTGCTTGTAGCCGCCGAATGCCGCGTGGGCCGGGTAGAGATGATAGCAGTTGGTCCACACGCGCCCTGCCTGGATCGCGCGCCCGAAGCGGTACGCTCGGTTTCCGTTGCGGGTCCACACTCCGGCGCCCAACCCGTAGAGCGTGTCGTTGGCGATCGCGAGCGCCTCGTCGTCGTCCTTGAACTTCGTGACAGACAAAACGGGTCCGAAGATCTCCTCCTGGAACACGCGCATCTTGTTGTGACCTTCGAGGACCGTCGGCTGGACGTAGTAGCCACTAGCGAGCTCACCATCGAGGATACTGCGCTCGCCGCCCGCTAGCACGCGGGCTCCCTCGTCTCTTCCGATCTTGACGTAGGAGAGGATCTTTTCCATCTGGTCGTTGGAGGCCTGGGCACCGATCATGGTCGCGGGATCAAGAGGGTGCCCCTGCTTGACCTTCTTCACCCGCTCGACGGCGCGCTCCATGAACCGGTCATAGATCTTCTCTTGCACCAGCGCGCGGCTCGGGCACGTGCAGACCTCGCCTTGGTTCAAAGCGAACATCGTGAAGCCTTCGAGCGCCTTGTCGAAGAACTCGTCGTCGGCGTCTGCCACGTCGGCGAAGAAGATGTTGGGCGACTTGCCGCCGAGCTCGAGCGTGCAGGGGATGATGTTCTCGGAGGCGTACTGCATGATGAGGCGCCCCGTCGTCGTCTCGCCGGTGAACGCCACTTTGTTGATGCGCTTGTTCTGCGCCAAGGGTTTGCCGGCCTCGACGCCGAAGCCGTTGACGACGTTGAGGACGCCGGGCGGCAGGATGTCGCCGATGAGGTCCATCAGCACCATGATCGCCATGGGCGTCTGCTCGGCGGGCTTCAAGACAACGCAGTTGCCGGCGGCGAGCGCCGGGGCAAGCTTCCAGCACGCCATCAGTAGCGGAAAGTTCCACGGGATGATCTGGCCGACGACGCCCAGCGGCTCGTGGAAGTGATAGGCGACCGTGTCGTGATCGATCTCTGAGAGAGATCCTTCCTGCGCACGAATGCAGCTGGCGAAGTAGCGGCAGTGGTCGGCCGCGAGCGGCAGGTCAGCAGCCATCGTCTCGCGGATCGGCTTGCCGTTGTCGAGCGTCTCGACCATGGCGAGCAGCTTGAGGTTCGCCTCCATGCGATCAGCAATCTTATTGAGAAGAGCGGCGCGCTCTGCCGCGGAGGTGCGGGCCCATTTCTCACGGGCAACGTGGGCCGTATCGAGCGCAACTTCGATATCTTCAGCGGTGGAACGGGCAACCTCGCAAAGCGGCTTGCCCGTGATGGGTGTCAGGTTGGTGAAGTATTGGCGCTTGGCCGGGGCCACCCACTGGCCGCCGATGAAGTTGTCGTAGCGGGGCCGAATGCGAATTTGCTGCGAGAGCTCGTTTAGCGCTTGTTGGATCATGGACTCCTCCTCAGGTATTGCGAGGCAGCGCAAATGCGCTAGCCGTTCCGCCGTTTTTTTGGGCTTGGAATGATGCTTAAGCTCAGCCAGGCGGCCTAGGTCGTAGTTTCCTCGCGCGAGCGCCGCGCGTCACTACGGTCGGGGCGGCAGCTGGGTGCGATCTGTCTCAAGTGTGAGACAATTGGAGCGGATTTGGATGGCCGGCATGCCCCGCTACGGTATGGGCGACGGAGTTGGCGCCATCCGCCATCCCGAGCTGTTTCATTCGACGGTAGAGGGTCGCCCGTCCGATGCCGAGATCGCGTGCGGCTGCCGACACGTTGCCACCAGTTCGGGCGAGCGCGCGTTGCAGCTCCGCCCGCTCAGCGGCCCGTAGGTCCGACATCTGCCGGCTGTTGGCGAGGACATCGGCAAGGGGCCGTACAAGGTTATGCTCCTTCAGGCCCAACGATTGGCGCGCCGCGCGTGTTGCACCGATGACGAGATCGTAGCGATCGACCGCAAGCAGTGCGGAGCCGCGGTGACCGTGTGCCGGGGCCATAACAATACGGCAATCCGGAAATGCGGTACGGAAGGTTTCATTTTCCATGCGGCGCGCTGCGTCGGCGACAACCGTAGCGATCAGCGGCGCTATTTCCTCCATCAGCTGGCCTCGGCATGAAGAAACGTCGAGCACGCCCGCCAGACGAGCGTGCTCGTCGAAGATCGGGGCCCCCAAACAGCTCATGTCCGTGTTACGAGTGTGGAAGTGCTGATCGCGGAGGATAGCCACCGGCCGCTGCTCGGCGAGGCAGGTGCCGATGCCGTTCGTCCCTTCCTTTGCCTCACTCCAAACTGTGCCGGTCCACAGTCCCCACTGGGTGAAAATCTCATCATCGGCGGCCATGCCGCGGCGCTCGACAATCAACCCATTCGAGTCCGTGAGCAGCACGCAACAGCCGGTCCGTCCGACGGCGTTGAGGACGCGATCGATGATCGGGTCTGCGATCGCCGCCAATGAACCGAGGTGTTCACGGGCCTCACGCAAAGCTGCCGCCTCTACCCTGTCGGGTGGCAACCGCGTTTCCGGGTCCAGCCGATGATAGATAAGCGAACGCCGCCACGACGCCGCCAGCGCCGACTGCGCGGCGGACGAAGCCGACTCCGCGGCGGCGCGGATGAAATCCGCGTGACGCAGGCCGTTCCTCCCGGGCTCGTTCATTCTTGTTGCCCTCTGCGTGCTGCAGATGGTGCCCGAACAATATTAAATCTCACGGGCTCAACCGCCCGCAAGAAGTCTTTGCATACACCTAGGACTACGCACTTAGTAGTGAACGATGTTGATTTGTTTCAGATCGCGTCCTTAGCCAGCCCTGCCAGAGCTATCGATCGCCTCTTATACAGCCGGTCAAGTGGGCGAAGATTCATCACTGGGGTGACGCGGCAGCGCCCATCGGTTGATTGCAATGGCGATAGATCACGCGAGGTCCGCGAGCAATAAGCGCCCGAGGTTCAGGACCTCGGGCGTTGAGTATTGGCGTCACGCTTCAGTCACCGTTTTTGTGTGCTTAGGCCACCCTCTTCAGATCGTCGACAACCTTGGTCGCGATCAGGGTCAGATTGTCCTTGGTCTCTTGCGCGACTTTTGCCGAAAGCTCGACCAGCTCCTTTGCCTGGCGGCTCACAACAGCAAGCTGGTCTTGAAGAAACCTAGCCTGAAGTTGCGTAGCTTCCGTCAGTGTCCTGGCGCGCGCCAATTCCGCTGCAGCCTCGAAGGCGGTCTCAGTGTTGGCAAGGGCACTGTCGAGCGCCTTCTCGCCAATTGTTCTCAAGCCGGTCTGAGCTGAGACCACGACTTCTTCAAGCGCGCGTGCGCCTTGCCGGGCGCCGGAATTCCATTTGCCAAGGGCCTCGCGTGCCTTAGCAACCGTCTCTTGCGCCAAGGCCCGCATCTCCGGCGGTATTTCGGTCTTGGCGACGGCAGCCAGCATCTCCTGAGCCTGACGGGCGATGTGCTCGTTCATTGTAACCTCCTGATCTACAAGAATTCCGCGCACTTATCGCGCGCTCCAAACTCGCACGGTCTCAAACATAAGCATTCAGATTGTGCAGTGCAACAATCAGCTTCTCGCACTGCACCAAAGTAGTATTGCGCTGCACCATTTTGATCCCCTGAACGCACGAAGCACGATCCCGGGCTATGGTGCGCTCGGCGTATAGGCGGCATAACGACCGCAAGCCGCCCCGACGTCACCTCCGTCGGCTCGAGGGGTGCATCCGGCAAGCGTTCCTGTAACCATGCTGCTGCGACTGCATTCGACTCTGCTGCCATGGCTGGTGTTGAGAATACGCTCACGGTTGTCATGGAAGCATCGCCTCCGCTGATGTGCGTCGCATAAGAGGCAGCGCTCTAATGAACGCAGACTAATCGAATGCGCGCATGCCTCCCGATCTTCCCTGCGCGTGCCGACGGGCTTCTTGACGAAGATCAATGCCCCCATGCAAAATCTGCACCCTGATCAGGTGCTCGTTCGCACGCCTAAGTGGAGCAGCATCCTCGCGTCGATCGAAGCGGTAAAAGTAGGCCGTGTGGTTCCAGGCATGGAGGCAATGATGCCAGAGCGAAGCAGCATGCATTTCTACCTGAATTGGGCCAAGGAGCGGATTGACGAGATGGATGCCACATTGGCATCGCTTGAAGCCCAATCGAGGCAAGTGCAGGCCAACTCCATAGTGAAGGCCAATCAGCTGATCGCCGATTTGAAAAAGCGGCGTGACGAGTTTCAGGCCGACGTCAAAAAACAGGCCGAAGCGGGCGAAGCCGCCTGGGAGCGCACGAAGGCGCAGTTGGAATCGCAATGGAACGGCTTCGAAGCGCTGGTGAAAACCTACATCGACACCGTCGGCAAGCAGGTCGAGCAGCAGCAGGCGACCTTCCGGGGCGTCGCTGCCGCTCAAGTAAAGGCTTGGCGCGAGGCGGCCGACAAATTCCAAGGCGCAGCAACAAAATTGGCAGCCGCACGGCGCGCCGACCTCGACGCCGCAGTCAAACAGATGAAGGCTGACGCGTCCGAGACCGAAGAGCAATTGCAGAAGCTGAAAGAAGCGGGAAGAGAATCCTGGACGGCATTGAGTGCCGCTTTGGCGGAATCCCGCAAGGCTTTCGACCGCGCCAATCAGGCCGCCTGGGACGCTCTAAAGCGTGCAGCTCCACCGCAATCGTGAACGGGATCGCCAGATCCGGCACCGAGCGGGTCGCGAGTTAAGCATCCGATACACACGCCCTACGTCGCGGGGCCCGGAGGCTGCGTGGCAGACGAGGCTGGACCTAGGAGGGGTCGCGTTGGCTTCCGCTTTGCGGCGCTTCTCGGCGTAGCTGTCACCTTCTTCAATACGGCTGTCTTTTGCGCCATCTTCTTTATTTGCCTCGCCGTCAATGCACGACGAAGTTGGGCAATCTGATCTGAGAGCGCCTTGTGCAGCGCTAGCAGCTTTTTCAAGTCTTTTTTCACCTGTGCGATTTCCGACGCGATCAAATCGAACTTCTTGCTCTTACTCTGAGACTTGGCCTTTGCCATGGGCGATCCTCCTCGCATTAGGTGCATTAATGACTTGATCGTGTTCCCACCCCGATGTTTTCGGGCGTCGACGTCGTTGAGGAGGTCCGGCGCTCGTCTTCGTAAAGCGCAAGGGCATCATCTCCTACGTTCATAGCAGATCCTGAGAGCCATGCTGACTGCAGTTGCGGTGAGGGTGTCAGCCTGACCACAATCGACCGCGATCATTTCGTGTCTCCAGTTTCGGGTGATCTGGCCAAAGACGCCGGCCAGTTCGTCGCGACACAGCTGTCGTCGGCCGCTGCTCACGCACGCGAGCTTGTGCTTGTCGCGAGTGCAACTTCGGACTCAGGAAACCCAGATGACCCATTGAGGGAACGACGAAAAATTGTCACAGTTTTCTGCAATCTCGAGCACGGAGGGAGTGTGCGTTGATAGTTGCGTTGCAACATCAACCGCCAGGGGAGGACTACAATGCCGCTTTACGCAGTTGCGCTGCCGGCGACGGCAGACGGGGTGGGTGTGCGCTTCGCGATGAAGGATGGCTGTAAGACAATCACAGTTGTCGTCGCGAATCCCGCTCTTGAGGAAATCGACAGTCCGTCAGAAGGCACGTGCTTCGAGCAATTCAAGGTGTACCGCAAGGCATTCGAGCGGCTCGCGAGCGCAAAGTACGACAGGGGCCACGTCGAGGAAGACGGCGCCGTCTACATCAGAGCGCTGGATCTTCCTGCTTACAGCTCGGTCTGAGCGTACGGGGACTATGCCCTCTGGCGCGCCTCATGGAACGCGGCGCTTCGCCACCGTTGTCCGTGTTCGTGGTCGCGGCCATGTCGAATTCCCGCGCCGCCTCGGCTCAAAACGTTGCCGGAGCTTCAGGGTAGTTCTCGTCAGGCCGCAATCGTCAGGGCAGACTGCGCGGGCCCCAACCGCTTGCTCATATCGAGCCAGCGGAACGGCGCATTATGAGTGGGCTTAGCCTCGCCAACGCCGTCGCCGCGGTAGCCGAACCGCTCGAAGAACGCGACCGAGTTCCGCGTCGCGATGAGATCGGCGTGCCGGTGACCGCCATCGGCCATGTCGCCTTCGATCGCGGTCAATAGACGCCGCCCAAATCCGCGCCTGACCCAAGCCGGATCGACATAGAGCGCCCTTACTTCGGCGTGGGGCGGCGGGAACCGAAGGTTGGAGGAGAGCCAGGCGCGCGCGGACACCCGTGCAGACCAGCCGCCCCAGCCAACGAGCACACCGCCGCACTCGGCGACGAAGCAGTGTTCGCGTGCAATCATCTCGTCGAGCATCGGGCTGGCATTCCTGACGATCACATTGATGATCGCCTTGTCGTAGTGAGCTCCGGCGAGTTCGCGCAGCGCGGCATTCTGGATCGCTATCAATGGGCCGTGATCGGCCGACAGAGCGCGTCGGATGGCTACGGGTTTGCTCACGTTCAGCTCCTAAATTCCGCCACGACCAAAGGCGGCGATCGGAGCGAACTCCTACTGGAGCCCCGCGCTGGCGAGTGTTACGCGGGGAACAAGGGGGCGATCGTGAGTACCGAGCGGCTGCTAGCAGGGCTTGTGCATTGGGCCAGAATTGAATGTGAAGGATCAGCAGCTTGGACGGAGCCGCAGGCCCTTTTGCATAGGACGCGGCTCTAGTGTGCGCTGCTGCGCCGCACGGGCGTCTTTCTCGATCCTCGCCAAGACGCGAGCGATGTCGAGAGAGAAGCGATCGCCGGCGCTCCCGAGATTCTCAAGTTGCATCTGCGCCACAGACTGGAAAGAATCGCGCCGGAAGGGCCGCTTTTCACAATATCCCTACAAAGAGAGCATTAGTGTTTGTGCAGCGGAGAGCCGCTCCCCGTAAGGCGACCTGAAGGATCCGTAGCTGCGTACCCTCAGGTCCTTGTACGAGGCGTTTCCGGCTCCCGCACCATCCTGAGCAAGAGCCCCGGTATGGACCATACCGGGGCTCACTTCTTTACAGTGTTGACTGCGGGATTCCTTGCCTCGCTCTGTAGGCATGAGCGTGTGCTGTGTTGCGCCCCTGCCACGCAGACACTGTAAACCCCAACCCCAGCGACAAACCCGATGCGCTAGTGCGCCAATTCGTTCAGCGTCGCGTCAGAGCCTCATACTGATTCCTTTGGAGCAACGCGATGTTCGCAAGGGTTTCTCGATGCCTGATCGGTGCGGTGGCGATCTCCTCGTCACTGGCTGGGTGCGCTCACCGCGACGCAGTCGTCTCGGCTGCGGATGAGGCACATGCGCGGGCGGAGGGCGCCTACCAGACCAAGGTCGGTGGCATCAACGAGTTTTGCGCGAACCGCGAATGGTTTTGCATCTTGGCCGGGCTCGCCGTCACGGGTGGCGTCATCGCCGCCATTTCTACTTCGAACGATTAGGCGAAGCGCGCGGACTCGAGCGGTTCTGGGCGGTCATGTCTCCCTGAACGCGCGCGTGATCTGATCCAGAAGCGGCTTGACGAAATAGCTGAGGGCGGAACGCGACGCCGTCTGGATCAGCACCTCGGCGGGCATTCCCGGAATGAGCTGAACGGTGCCTAGGCGGTCGATCTCGCCGTCGCCGAACGCGATGCGCGCGGTATAGTAGTGCGCGCTCGTCGCCTCGTCGCGCACGAGATCCGTGGAGACGACGGAGACCGTGCCCCAGAGCTGCGGCGTCGTGCGCTGGTTCAAGGCCGAGAGGCGGATGGCAACCGGCTGACCGGGGTGGACCTGGTCGATGTCCTTGGGCGCGAGCTTGGCCTCGACGACCAGCGCGTCGCCGGACGGCACGATCTGCATCAACTCCTTGCCGGGGGCGATCACGCCTCCGATCGTATGCAAGGAGAGATTGAGAATCCTGCCCTTGATGGGTGCCTTGATATCGAGGCGCTTCCTGCGCTCGACCGCGTGAGCCTTCTTTGCGCCGAGCTGCCCCATGTCGCGGTTGAGGCCCGCCATTTCGCGCTGCATGGAAATCACGCGCGTGCGCGGCACGAGGCCCCGCTCGGCAAGATCGCTCAAGTCCGCGAGCTCGCCGTTGAGAAGCTCGAGCTGGCGCATCTTTGCCGCGAGCTCGGCCTCGACCCCTTGGAGCTCCTCGTCGACGTCCTTACCGTCGAGCCGTAGCAGGATCTGCCCCTCCGAGACCTGGTCTCCCTCCTTGACGAGAATCTCCGTGACCACGCCCCCGTCGGCGTGCTGGACAACATTGGTCCTGGTCTTTGCCCCGACCGTGGCCGGCGCGACGACCGCCCCGCTGATCGCCGCGATCGCTCCCCATCCGCCGAAGCCGCCGATGAGTATTACGATCAGCATCGCGGCGCGCCTGAGATGGGCGCCGATCTCTTGATCCGGATAGGCCGGAGGCACGCTAACCCTGGCTTGCCTCAGAGGCGTCACGTTCGATTGAGTCATGAATGGTTTTCGCTCCACCGCTCACGAGGTGCTTCCTTAGGACTTGATCGCGCGGTCCAAAGCTGATCTGCCGGCCGTCATTCAGGACCATCAGCTGATCGACGGCTCCGATGACGCTGGGACGATGGGCCATGATGACGAGAGCCTTTCGCTCTGCCCGAAGCACCGAGATCACGTTGCAGAGCGCCTGCTCGCCCTCCGAGTCGAGATTGGAGTTGGGCTCGTCGAGGACGATGAGAACCGGATCGCCGTAGAGCGCGCGGGCCAGTGCGATGCGCTGGCGCTGCCCGCCGGAGAGCACGGCGCCCGCTTCCCCGACCCTCGTCTCGTAGCCGCCCGGCAGGCGCAGGATCAGCTCATGCACGTCGGCGAGCCTGGCTGCGGCAAGGACCTGCTCCTCGCGGTAGTGGGGATCGAAGCGCGCGATATTCTCGGCGATGGTGCCGTCGAACAGCTCGACATCCTGGGGAAGGTAGCCGATCGCGCGACCGCGCTGGCTCGTGTCCCACTGGTCGAGCGTGGCGCCGTCGAGGCGGATTTCGCCGCGCATCAGCGGCCACACGCCGACGAGAGCGCGCGCCAACGTCGACTTGCCGGACGCGCTCGGCCCGATGACGGCAAGCGCCTGCCCCGGCGCCAGCGCGAAATTGAGTCCTTTGAGAACGATCTCCTGAGAGCCGAGCGGCGCCGCGTAGAGGTCGGAGACGGTGAGATTGCCGTGCGGCGCCGGCAGGATGATGCGCGGGCCCTGCTCGGGCATCTGCTTCAGTTGCGTGGCGATACGGTGCGCGGCCTGTCGAACGGCGAGGATGTTGCGCCACTGCCCGATAAGCTGCTCGATGGGGGCCAGAGCGCGCGACATGATGATCGAGGCGGCGATCATGACCCCGGGCGAGATCACTTGAAGAATTGCCAGGTAGGCTCCGGCGGCGAGGATAAGGGATTGCAGGAGGAGGCGCATGACGCGCGTCGACACGGTGAGGGTGCTCGCCACCTCGCTCGCGCGGAGGTGCATCGACAAGATCCGGCGGTGCTCCTCGAGCCACCGGCAGCAATAGGCGCCGATCATGCCCATGGCATGCAGCGTCTCCGCGTTGCGCCGTCCCGCCTCGGCGAAATCCATAGACCGCGCGGAGAGCTTGCTCGCCTCTTCGAGCGGGCGCCGCGAGAGGACCTCGTTGAGTACGGAAAGCACGGCTAGGATCACGGCGCCCGCAATGGCAACCATCCCCAGCACGCTGTGAAAAAGGAAGAGAACCGCAAAGTAGATGGGGGCCCAGGGAAGGTCGAATGCCGCTGCAGGAACCGGACCGGCGGCGAACTGCCGGATCTGCTCGAGATCGCGCAGCGCCTGCGTTTGCCGCGTGCCGCCGACGGCGGGCGCGACCGACAAGACGCTCTCGAATAGGGTGATCCCGAGCAGGCGATCGACGCGCAAGCCGACGAGCACTAGGACGCGTGCGCGCACGAGCTCCAAGAGACCCATGAATGCGAAGAGGCCGATCACCAGGACGAGCAGCGCCACCAAGGTCTCCACGCTGCCGCTGGCCAGCACCCGGTCATAGACCTGAAGCATGAACAGCGGACCCGTCAGCATCAGCAGGTTGGTCACGAAGCTGATGCCGGCGGCGCCGAGCAGCGCGCCGCGGCAGGCGCCGAGCACGCCCGACATGGACTGGCGCGCCCGAGGCCGAGGCCCGGCGAGCAGGCGGAGAGCGCCGTTCGGCGCTCCCTCCCTCGACGGCAACGGCTGAATTGCCTTCATCCGAGAATGCCGTCGTCTTCATTGTGTGTCGCGGCGTCGCCGTCCGCGCCGACGGGAGCGACGGCAGCGACAGCCGCGACGTCGGCCGCCGGCAGGGCCGCGCCGACGGCCAATGGATTGGCTCGGAAAAAGGGCAGCTCGACGGTCCCCGTGCCTTGCGTATCGAAAGCCGGGTCCCCGGCAGGCACTGGGATGGCGGCGGCCTCCGTGTTCCCTTGCCGCGTGAGATCGAGATCGTGGTCGATGAATTGTCCCTCGCAGGTTCAGCCGAGAGTGGGCGCCATGCGCGCACCGACGCACGCCGCGCAAGCATGCCTTGTCCGCTTACGCCACTGAGCTCAGATGACCTAGGTTGATTGACCGGTCATGGCACTCCCATTCGGGTACGCACATTTCGTGCGTTGCGTCTGTTTTGGTGTTGCCACGAGCCCAGAGGGCTTCCCCAGTTCCGGAGAGCTGACCACCCAATCGTGATAAAAGTTTGTCGGATCAGCGTGATTTCACATTGTGCTCTCACCGGATTTACCGGCTTTGTTCTCTGCGCACGCCCTTATCGTGCGCGTGCGCCAGGACGAGCCCAACTGATGCGCGGCCTTCGACGATCTTGCCTGAGCCCGTCCCCTCTCAACCGCAAGCACCGTCAGCTGACCCACCAACGCCAGCGTCTCATGGGCCGACTGCACGATTTGGGCGATGTGATTTCCGCTTCGAGCGAGGCTGGCTCACATCTGAATCTTGGCCAGGCCCGTCGTCGGGTCGCGCCCCCCGCGATATGGATAGACCCGCGTCGTCCACTCGCCTTCCGCGGACTGGTTGAATTGAGCCGTGTCGGCTTGATCCGCCTCGCCCCAGGTCCGCTCGCCCAAAGCCATGTCCGGCTCGGCCATCGAGTACGGGCTCTGCCCCGCGAGCGTGCTGCAGCCGCCTATCGCGACTGCAATCAGTCCCGTCGCCAGCAATCGGCTGGAAGCGCGTCTCCAACCCAACTCTCGAGCCATGCCAGACACGTTGCGCTCCCCCTCTTCACAGGACCGTCAATGAAGACGGCCTTCCGCTCGCGGGCTAGGCCCGGAAAGGACCGGTGCGATCGGCCGAGAGGCGATCTCCTCGAGGGCGGCGATATCCTTGAGGCGGAGGGCGGCCGGCGGACACGCCTCGATAAGGCCGAGCTGCTCGAACTCGAGAAGGAGGATGCCCAGGGTCTCGACGCTCATGCCGAGAAGGTCCGCGATAAACCCGCACGGACATTGGTCGCCCACCAGCTGAGGATCTCGACCTTCGTGCGCATTGATGCGCGACAGGCTGACCAGGAACGCCGCAAGGCGCTTGAGAGGCGATTGCTCGCTCGACTCGACAAGGCAAGCCCGCCGGTATTCGAACTCTCTTTCGATGGCCTCATCGAGCTTCAGCTGCGCTTTAGGATTGTTTTCGATCGCTCTCGATTGCGCCTCGAGCGGCAAGCATGTGAGCTGGGTCTCGCCGAGGGCGCGTGCGGAGCAGGTGTGGGTAGCGAGAAAACCCAAGCCAATGAAATCGCCTTCGAAGGCGAAATCAATGACTGCGCCGCGCTCGTCCCACCGCGGCTCGTAAAGAGCGACCGTCCCCGAGTCGACGCGATACAGGCACGTCTTCTCCTCGCCCTCCCGAAACAGGATTTCGTTGGGGCGAAGGTTCCGAACGAGTGGGGCTGAGGGAGCACCATGCTCCCCAGCGGACACGTCGAGCGCTGGCGACGCTGCGATCTCGGCGAACATCATTATACGCTACTCCGTCTTTTCTTCTTACCAGAGCAACCGGCTCTGGCGGCTGGAGGAAGCCACCTTCCTCATGCTCGAGAAAATCAGAGCCAAGTCGCTCGCCGTCGCCAAAACCGTAAGGTTGCGTATCAAATTGTAACGGCCGCCACCTCTCTCGCCTGGGCGGGCGCGCCCTTGCTTCGATTACGTCGTTCAGTGGCAGGTCTGTCGACCCTAACTACCGCACTGCCGTTCTCGTAATTGGCTTCATTCTGCCAAAACTTGGGACAGCTAAGCCGCCGAGGTGAAGGAGCGAGGCAAAATTGGGTTCGTTTTGCCAAAATGCCTCGGACGAACGGCTCCACAGCGCCCGGTCTTTAAGGCAGCGGCTTTTTCAACCGCACGCCGGGTCCGTTCTTTTCATCCTGGTCGATGAACACAATCCCGGCTGCCTCGAGGGCCCGCTGGATGCGGGCCATTGTTTGAGCAGTCCCCCGTAACTCCGTACCCGCCGCTTCCAACCGCTTCACAGTCACTACGCTCATCGAAGCCTTACTAGCGAGTTCTTCCTGCCCCATGCCTAGCAGGCTACGCGCGGCGCGAACTTGGACAGGGTAGATCAACGGAGCTCGCTCGCGTAGTGCAAAAAATGCTTGCGAGGGCGCCGATAAGATACTATAGGTAGCACATCATGTGTTAAAGGTTTCAACATGGTTACCTGCCCTGCCCGCGACATAACTATCCGGCGCGAACTCGCGACGTATCAATTTTTGCGCGACCGCCTCCTCGCTGAGATCCCCGACCTCGACGAGGACACCCTCGCCGACACGCTTGAGGGAATCACCGACCTCAAGGAGATGCTAGCGGAACTCGTCCGCTCGGCACTAGACGATGAAGCCCTCGCCTCCGGGCCTCTCCACACGTCTTTCCGACATGAAGGCCCGCCTCGAGCGGCTCGAAGCGCGCACCAAGCGCAAGCGCCAGCTGGTGCTCGAGGCGATGACGCAGGCCGAGATGAAGAAGCTCGAGGAGGCCGACTTCACGGCCTCGCTGCGCCAGGGCGCACCTGCGCTCGAGGTCGTGGCCGAGGACAAGATCCCCGTCGCCTACTGGAAGCCGCAGCCAGCGAAGCTCGATCGGCAAGGCCTGCTCGCGGCCCTCAAGAACGGCGTCGACATCGACGGCGTGGCCTTGGCCACGCCAACCCTGCAACTCAGCGTGAGGACCAAGTGACATGGCGTTCACCGAACAACAGTGTCAGGCGCTTAAAGGCCAAGCTCCGGTACCGGCATGTGAAGACCAGAGCCAGCCATGGGGCGACCATCGCCTACGTCGAGGGCTGGCATGTCATTGCCGAAGCCAACCGCATCTTTGGCTATGACGCCTGGGATCGCACCACCTTGTCGCCGCGGTGTCTGTGGAGCGAGAGGCAGCGTGGCCAGTTGCTGTGCTGCTACTCGACGAAAGTGCGCATTACCGTGCGGGCCGGCGGCACCGTCACCGTGCGCGAGGGCATCGGCACCGGGATCGGCCGCTCGTCCTTCCCAGAAGTGGCGCATGAGATGGGTCTTAAGGCCGCGGAAACCGACGCCACCAAGCGGGCGCTGGCCACCTTCGGCAATCCCTTCGGGCTCGCGCTCTACGACAAGGACTTGAGCCACGTCACACGGCGCACCAAGCAAGCGTTGTCGGGCGCCGCGCCGGTGCCAGAGGAAACCGAGCACCCACAGCTTGTCCTGCGATCAGACAGCGGCCGTGACGAGCACTTCGAGGATGCCAATGCCTTCGTGGCGGCAGCGCTCAAGGCCATCGCGAAACTGCGCACGATCGAGGCTGTCTACGCCTTCTGGGAGCAGAACCTTGCCGCGTTCCGGGTCCTGCGCCGGATGACCAGCGGTCGCGATCCCGATCCGGTGGCAACCATCATTGCGACGCTGAAGGGCAAGGCGCGAGCCTTGGGCTGGCCACCGCACGAGATCGCCCAGAGCGACAATGCGACAGAGAGCCCGAACACCAACGCGGCGGGAGAGCGACCGGCCCTCGCCCGTCCCAAAGACCAACGGCTGCGCGATAAGGCTCATCTCGCCTTCGTCGCCAGCCAACCCTGTCTCGTTTGCGGGCGCCGACCCTCGCACGCCCACCATCTGCGCTTTGCCCAGCCGCGCGCCATGGGCCTCAAGGTTTCAGACGAATACGTCGTGCCACTCTGCAACGGCCATCACGACGACCTGCACCGGACCGGCGACGAGCGCGCGTGGTGGGCCCGGCACGGCATCATAGAGCCGCTCAAGTACGCCGAACGCTTCTGGGCGGCGTCACACAGCAAACGACGCGAGGAGGAGCTGGTCCCAGCCGAAGCTTCCCACAATGCCGAGGTCAAATCGGCTGTGGCCGAAGTCCTTGATGCTCCTGAGCGCCCATCTCATTCGACTGGTCGCCTGAGCAGCGCACTGCCAAGGTCGCCATGAGTGAAGCCCATGAAAAGGGAAATTGTCAGGCGGTCCCCCATGGCGAAATCCGCTTTCGGTCGACCGGTCCGAGAAATGAGACTGCGGTCAATGGTGAAGTAGGCAAGCGATCGCTCACCGTTGCTCCCCATCGACCTTCAACCAAGTCGCGTCTGGATTGAACGCGGTGATTTGCGCAGCTTCGCGCACGGTGTCGGGGCCCAGGTCCTTTTGGAATACGACCCCGTCGTGATTGACGATGAACGTCATGACGCCGGAGTTGCCGTACTCGGCTGGGGTCGCGATCAAGGCGAAGCCGCCGATCATGCGCCCGCCGACGACGTAGTCCTGCACCCCGCCCGCGGCGTCCTTGCCCTGGCGCGAGAGGATGCGGAAGAAATAGCCGTGATAGGGTGTGGGGCCGCCCTCGCGCCGTTTGTAGCCTTCGGCACGCGCCTCCGCGACGAGCGGACCGAACGGGCTCTCGGGCTCCCCTTCGGCGGTCGGCCAGTAGAGGCCGTCCGTCTTTCCTTCGCTGCTCAACAGCCGGCGCGCGTACTGAGGCCCCTTGCCGTCGTGGTCCGCTTCCGCGTACTCGCGCTGTGCGTCGACGTAGGCCTGCAGGACCTCGATCGCGGCAAGCTCGTTCTCGCCGATGCGCCGATCGAGAATTTCCTCTTTTCCCTCCGCGGTGTCGAACCGCCAAGCCCCGCCCTCTTGCACGATCGGGATCGGGAACGGGAAATCGTCGTTGCCGAGGACAAGTGTGGCGCGCGTATCCGCCGGCTGATTGATCACATGCTTCTCCTCAAAGGCCGCGACGAAGCGCTCGCGCGCTGCGGCATCGGCGACGGGATCGCCCGAGCTCGCGACCTCACGACCCTCGGGGCCGAGAACCGCAACAATGTCGGTGATGCTGCCGCCGCGCGCAGCGGCGACGAGGGCATCGACAGCCTCTTGCGGGGATTTATAGGTTGCCTGCTTGGCCTCGGCCGCAACCGCCATTGCGAACGCAACCGACAGGGCCGCGATGGCCGTCGCGAGCATGGAGCGAGCTGCACGTGACGGGGTGATGCTCTGAGATGAAGACGTCATCGGAACCTCCGACATGAAGATGGCTTGCGGTTTCGAGATGGCTATCGGCGGCGTCCGCCGCCGCCACGGCCTCCGCCACCGCCGCCGCGACGGCCTCCTCCGCCACCCTTCATGGCGACACGGCTCGCGTGCCCGCGGGCGGCATGCTTGCGCACGTCGGCACCGCGCTTCACGTCGAAGGCCCCGGGCGACGGCTTCTTGGCTTTCACCTTCGGGCGATCGATGTCGCGGCTGACCTTGGAAATATTCCCCGACTTCGGCAGGTCGCGGGCCTTGAGGTTGGCGGTCTTGTCCTTGATTTTCGGGCCCGCCCGATCGCCGACCTTGTCCTTGACAGCGCCGCGGTCGACATCCTTGAGCTTGCCCTTGACGGCGTCGCGGTCGACATCCTTGAGCTTGCCCTTGGCGGCGTCGCGGTCGACATCCTTGAGCTTGCCCTTGACGGCGTCGCGATCGACATCCTTGAGCTTGTCCTTGACGGCATCGCGGTCGACGTCCTTGAGCTTGTCCTTGACGGCATCGCGATCGACGTCCTTGAGCTTGGCCTCGATCTCGCCCTTGTCATAGCCACGGAAGTCCTTGTTGCCAGGCCGGCGGTCGGCCTGCTTGAACTTGTCGCGCACCTCCTTGCCCTTGTAGGGCACCTGCCCGCGGCGCTCGGGGCGATGCTCCCACTTGTTCGAGGCGATCTTGGCCCGGTTGACGTTGATGTTGTTCCACCTGTCGACATCGATGTCGATGTCGTGGCGATGCCAGTCGAACCGGTTCCAGCCCCAGATCCCAGCCGCGACTGCTATTCCGGCACCCCAGTAGAAGCCGTTGACATACGTGGCGCCGGGATAGTCCCAGTAGTAGGGAGGATAGTCCGGATACCACCAGGAGCCGTAGACAACGGACGGCTCATAGACAGGCACATAGACGGTCTCGGGCGTCGCCGGCTCGATGATGTAGACGGGCTGTGCGTCCTCGCCCGACTCCTTCACGACCTTCTGCTGCTTGTTGCTCTTGAGGTTGCCCGCTTCATCCGCCTTGGCCCGCAGGAGCTGAATCTCGTCCAGCACCTCGTCCTGCTGGGCGAGAAACGCATCGCCAAGCTTCTGCGTCCACTCGAGCTCGTCGCTCATCATTTCGAGGACCTTCGGGAACTGCACGAGCGCCTTGATGCTCGGGTCCCAGTCCTTGGCTTCGAGCGCCTTGACGAGCGCGTCGCCCTTGAGCTTGGCGTTGGCCGGCTCCTTCTTCCAGCGCGCGGCCCGGACCACGTCGAGGGGATAGGTCGAGGCCATCAGCACGTTAGTCAGGAGATCGTCGGGATAGAGCGCGATCGGCGCCAAGAGCTGATCGAGCTCCTCCTTGCTGAGCTTGTCGTCCTGGGCAAACGCCGGCGCGGAGAGCGCCTGAGCGAGGGCAACGAACAGAACGACGATCCAGATGGAGAGCTGTTTCATCATGAGAGGAGCCTCCATTGAGCGACACTTGCGAAAGCGGACCCCCCAGCCGACGAACTTCCATAGGCTAGCATCCAAAGCCTCAGCGCAGATTGATTTAATTCAGCGCCTCCCTCCGAGATTTTCATGGACGTTGTTCGCTGGTTGAGAAATCCGGCGTCGATAGCAAGAACTCCCGGATCGAGGCAGCGAGCGCGTCGGGCGTCAGCACGCCGATCGACATGTGCGTGCGATTATCGATCTGCTGCACGGTGACGCCTCGCAGCTCGCGCCGCACGCGATCCATGCTGGCTTTGCGGAACGGCGCCATCACGTTCTGCTCGAAGTCTCGAAGTCTCCGCGCGAGCACGGGATCGCCGCGGTCGGTGGGGAAGAATGCCGTCCCGTAGAGCGCAAGCGCCGGTGCCCCTACCTTCGTGTAGTCGCGCCGCCAGGTCCCGAGCGTCTCGAGCAGCGCTTCGAAGACCTTGACCGAGGGCACGGGGTCCACCGCGCCGTCCTGCTCGATCCGCACCGCGTCGCGCAGGAACGCCTCGAGCGCCGGCGTCCATGGCACCGCGTGGCCGACCCAGGCCGCATGATACCAGGTTCGAAGAGCGTCGAGCGAGCGCAGCACCGACGGGTCCGGGCTGTTCACGGTGAGAACCTCCGAGAAGGGCTTGAAGAAGGCGGGATCGGACCAGTCGTAGCCGCCTTCTAGATAGACGAGCTTCTCGACGCGGTCGGGATAGCGCCCCGCAAACTCGGTGATCTCATCGCCGCCCATCGACCAGCCCAGCAGGCTCGCACGCTCGATGCCGAGCTTGTCCAGGAGATTGCGCAGGTCCCCGACGAGGACTTCGGAATCGTAGGGTCCGGGCGGCGCGTCCGAGTGGCCGTGTCCGCGGCGCGCATAGGCGAGCACGCGGAAGCGGTCGCGGAGCAAAGGGGCGAGATCGTCGAAGATATGCGGGCTGTCGGCGATGCCGTGGATCATGACGAGGGGAGGCCCGTCGCCGCCCCAGTCGAGATAGTTGAGCCGGACGCCGTCGCCCTCGGCGAAGAGGGACGCGTGCGGGGAGGTGTCGATCCAGTTTGAAGCTGGCATACGCGCCGCCTCCTCGCCTCGTGCAGACGGGCCATGTGCAAAAGCGCCCATGAGCATGACCACCCGCAAGAGCGACCATAGTCGCGCATTGCCGCCGCGATTTCGCGTACACACTAGGCGTGGACGTGACGGCGCAAGCGCAGCGAGAACATCACCTCGAGGATGCCGTAGACGATCGCGAAGGCGCCGATGACGAAGATCATCGACAAGGCACCGAGACCCGGCCGGGCCAAAAGCACTAACCCGAACAGCACCGAAAGGACGCCGCTTGCGATGAGCAGCCACTCGTCGCTGATCTCCTTGCGCAACCTGATCGCGCCGACGATCTGCATGACGCCGGACGCGATCGCCCAGGCGGCGATGAAGAACAAGAGGATGACTGCGGTCATGCCGGGCCACAGCAGCGTCACGATACCGGCCGCGATCCCGAGTAGACCGACGAGCGCAAGCCACCAGCGCGGCTCCGGCGTCCTGCCGGCGATCGCCGCCCCGAGAGCGAAGATGCCGTCCGCCAGGGCAAACGCGCCGTAGAGCAGGACGAGCGTGACGAGAGTGACGCCCGGCCAGACGAAGGTGAGCACGCCGAAGATGATGGCGCATATGCCTCGGAGCAGGATGAGCCACCAGTTCTTGGCGAGCTCGTGCAACATCGGCCGCGCCATCGCGGCCTGTAGGTCGCCTGTTGAAGTTTGCATTTTGTATCTCCAATCTCACGTGCCGCGAGCGGCACTTATTTCTGCGGCGGGAATACCGCGTTTCAGGCCTTCTTTCTTTCGGCCGCCGCCCAGCCCATGGCGGCGGCCTTTTCGTGCGCGCCTATGGATGGCTCTGCTTCTCGGGCGGAAACACCACGGCCCAGTCCTTCTTCATGTCGACGATGGTCCAGCCGCGGGCGGTCGCCTCGTCGAGCGCCTTGTCGAGACGGCCGATGTGAGAGTCGCGGTCGTAGGCCCACTCGCGCTCGGCATCGGTGTGATGGACGAGGCCCATGAAGCGCGCGCCGCTCCCCGCCGCCGTCCATTCGAGCATCTGCTGGTCGCCGTCGGAGTTGCCGAAGGCGAAGATCGGGCGGCGCCCGATGAAGCGGTTGATGCCGACGGGCTTGCCCGGCCCGTCGTCGACGAACTCGACCTTGGCATCCTTCATGAGCACGGGCTTGCCGTCCGGCCCCATCTCGAACTTCACGACGCCCGACGAGCCGACCACCTGCTCGGGCGGGATGCCGTACACGGGCTCGGCGAAGCGGCGCATGAACTCGATGCCGCCGCCCGAGACGATGAAGGTCTTGAAGCCGTTGGCGCGCAGATAGGCGAGGAGCTCGAGCATCGGCTGATAGACGAGCTCGGTATAGAGGCGGTGGAAGCGCGGGTGCTCGGCGGTCTTGAGCCAGCCGTCGACGATGTCGGCGAACTTCTCGGTCGTGATGCCCGGCGTGCGTCGCCGCCACGATCTCGAGGAGACCCTTCTCGCCCGAGGCGGCGAGCGCCTTTAGGTCGCCGTCGAGCACGCGCCTTGAACGGCTGCGTCGTCTCCCACTCGGGATGCTCGGGGCGCCAGGGCCGCGATGCGATCGATCGCGAAGGCGAACTGGAAGTAGACCGGCTGCTCGGCCCACAGCGTGCCGTCGTTGTCGAAGGTGGCGATGCGCTGCTCGGGCAGCACGTAGTCGGCGCCCTCCTCCGTCGTGACGCGGCCGACGAAGTCGAGGATCGCCTTCTTCGGCGCGGTGTCGTTCCACGACGGCAGCGGGATCGGTTTGCGCAAGAGCAGGTCCAGAGCCGAACGCGCCGGCATTAAAGAGCGCCGCAAGGAGCGCGATGCACCTAAGAGACCTCATGACTTTCTGCATTTCCGTCACCTAGGCAAAGCGAATTCTAGAGAGGCATGCGCGCCGGCCCGCGGAGGAAGGCGGGCCGGCGCAAGTTCGCCGCATCATTGAGCGCCGCGCTCCTGGAGCGACTTGTCGATCATCTTCTGCACGCCGCCGCGGATGCGATCGAGGTCCAACCCCTCCTTGAGCATCTTCTTCGTTTTGAAGTCGTCGAGCGTCTCTCCCACGATGTTCGCGGGGTTGAAGCTCGGCGGGAACGAGCGCGGCGGGAACTCCTTGAACGTCTCCACGAACTTAAAGACCTCTTCCATCACTCCATACATCGAGCCCACGTGGTTGATCTGCCAATCCCAGAAGGTGTTGGACGTGATGTCCGCTCGCTCGAACGGGTCCTGGAACAGGTTGAAGATCTTCTGTAGGCGCAGCGTTGTAAATGGCTCGGCCCACACACCCATCGTGCCTTGCATGCGCTGTTCGGAGAAGACGTACTTGTAGTCGCCCTGCCGAAAGGCGACGAGCAGACCGTCGTCGCTGGAATAGAAGAACTTGTCGCGGGCGCTTTTGGTCCCGTTGTTGTTTGCCGCGCTGCCGGACACGGCCTTTAGAAATGCCGACTGGTCGTATCCGTCGAGATGGACCTTGTAGTTGATGCCGTTGGCCGTGTAGCCCGCCTTGAGCTTGCCCACGATGTCCGGCTCGCCCGCGATCGAGCACAGCGTCGGAATCCAATCGTTGTGGCTCATGAGCTCGTTGGTGACCGTGCCCGGCTTGATCTGCCCCGGCCAGCGCACGAGGCACGGCACGCGGAAGGCGCCTTCCCAGTTGGTGTTCTTCTCCGAGCGGAACCAGGTCATGGCGCCGTCGGGCCAGGTGTTCATGTGGGGGCCGTTGTCGCTCGAGTAGACGACGATGGTGTTGTTTGCGATGCCCATGTCGTCGAGGGCCTTGAGCAGGGTGCCGACGGTATCGTCGTGCTCGAGCATGCCGTCGAGGTACTCGCTGTCGCCGTGCTTGTAACGGCCCCGGTGCTCGGCGCGAACGTGCGTGCGCAGGTGCATGCGGGTGCCGTTGAACCAAACGAAGAACGGCTTGCCCGCCGCCTGTTGCCGCTTCATGTAGTCGATCGCCGCGGCGGACGTCTCGTCGTCGATCGTCTCCATGCGCTTCTTGGTGAGAGCGCCCGTATCCTTGATGGTCTGCTTTCCGATTCTGCCGAAGCGCGGATCGATTGTGGGATCGTCCGTGTCGGTCGCCTTGCAATGGAGAACGCCGCGTGGTCCGTATTTTGCGAGGTAGGCCGGGTCCTTCGGATAGTCGGGCAGCTCCGGCTCTTCCTCGGCGTTGAGATGGTAGAGGTTGCCGAAGAACTCGTCGAAGCCGTTCACGGTCGGCAGCGATTCGTTGCGATCGCCGACGTGATTCTTCCCGAACTGGCCCGTTGCATAGCCGAGGTTCTTGAGCAGGCCGCCGATTGAGGGATCGAGCTGGCTCATGCCCATCGGTGCACCGGGGAAGCCGACCTTGCTGAGCCCGGTCCGAATGATGTGCTGTCCGGTGAGGAACGCCGAACGCCCCGCCGTGCACGACTGCTCGCCGTAGTAGTGCTGGAATTTGACGCCTTCCTTGGCGATGCGGTCGATGTTCGGTGTCTCGTAGCCCATCAACCCGCCGGAGTAGGCGCTGATGTTCGCGATGCCGACGTCATCGCCCCAGATGACGAGGATGTTCGGCTTGCCGCCGCCGGCCGGCGCTGCGGCGGGTGCCGCAGGTTTCGTCTCCTGGGCCTCGGCCGTTTTCGCTCCTGCCGCGGCAAGCGCCAGCAGCGAGCCGCCGCTCAGAAGAATGTTTCTGCGGCTGCAGTCGAATTGCGTCTGTGACGCTGCTCGGGCATCCTTGGCTCCGGTACTCATTACGCGCTCCTTGCAAGGCTGTCTGCTCTCCTCCCTCCGTTTCAATTTCCCCGTTCGACTTACGAAGCGTTCGCGCCGGCCTGCGGAGGAAAGTGCGAGCCGGCGCATGGCCGAGCGATCAGTTTGCGGCCCTGGGGCCGGACTGCAGCGACTCCATCACGTTGTCGAGCGAGAAGCTGCCAGGCTTCTGGCTGGGCGGGAATTCCTTGAACGTGGCGAGGAATTGCCCGACGTATTGTTGCGCCGGCACGAGCAGAAAGGCGTGCTCAACCCTCCAGCGGCCGTAATCAATGCTTTCATGATCGGCGGTCTCGAATGGATCGGAACGCAGATTGAAGAGCTTTGGGAAGCGGAGCGGCACGAACGGATCCTGCCAGACGTCCAGGCTGTGTGCGCGTTGCTCGGCGAAGACGATCTTCCACTGATCGTAACGCAGCGCCACCAGTGAGCCGTCGTCGTTGAAGTAGAAGAACTCGTGCCGTGGGCTGGGTGCTTTGCCGGCTAGGGCGTCGGTGATGTTGTAGCCATCCAGGTGCACCTTGAAGGTCTTGTCGCCGACCTTCATGCCTTTCAAGAGCTGGTCCTTGACGTCCGGCACGCCGGCGGCAGCGAGCAGCGTGGGCAGCATATCCTCGTGGGCGAAGATGTCGTTCAGCACCGTGCCGGGCTTGATGACTCCGGGCCACTTGATCAGCGTGGGCACACGGTAGCCGCCTTCCCAGTTGGTGTTCTTCTCGCCGCGGAACGGCGACTGCCCGCCGTCCGGCCAGCTGAACTTCTCCGCGCCGTTGTCGGTGGAATACATGACGATGGTGCTGTCCTCGAGACCCAGCTCCTTTAGAGCATCGAGCACCCGGCCGACGTCTCCGTCATGCTCCACCATGCCATCGGGGTAGATGCCCAACCCCGTCTTGCCTTCGCTCTCCTTCTTGAGGCGGGTCCAGATGTGCATGCGAGTGGAGTTCCACCAGACGAAGAACGGCTTATTCGACTTCTTCGCGTCGGCCATGAACCGCAGCGCCTCGTTTGTGACCTCCTGGTCAATCGTCTCCATGCGCTTCTTGTCGAGCGGGCCGGTGCTCTCGATCTTCTGCGTGCCGTCCGGGTTGGCCCACGTGTGAATCACGCCGCGGGTGCCATACCTCTTCTTCAACTCCGGGTCCTTGAAGTAATCGGGATGCTCCGGCTCGTCTTCCGCGTTCAGGTGATAGAGCGAGCCGAAGAACTCATCGAACCCGTGCGCGGTCGGCAGGTGCTCATCGAGATCGCCGAGGTGGTTCTTGCCGAACTGGCCGATCGCATAGCCTTGCGCCTTGAGCAACTCGGCGATGGTAACGTCCCGCGCCTGCAAGCCTTCCTTCGCGCCGGGCAGTCCCACCTTGAGCAGGCCGGTGCGGAAGCCGACCTGGCCGGTGATGAAGCACGCGCGTCCCGCGGTACAGCTTTGCTGGCCATACCAGTCGGTGAAAAGCGCGCCTTCCTTGGCGATGCGGTCGATGTTGGGCGTCTTGTAGCCCATCATGCCCTGGTTGTAGGCGCTGACATTCCACCAGCCGATGTCGTCGCCCCAGATGACGAGAATGTTCGGCTTGCCGCCGCCCGCAGCCGGAGCCGCGGCCGGTTTGGCTTCCTGCGCCTCTGCCATTCTAGGTCCCGCCGTGGCGGCGAGCGCCAGCAGCGAGCCGCCACTCAAGAGAACGCGTCTGCGGTTGCAATCGAGTGGTTTCTCTGACGCCACGTGTGCATCCTTCACGCCGGTAGTCATTACGCAATCCTCCTTATGATCTGCACTCCTCTCCCCCTAAAGTCGGACCGGCGTTTCTTGCTCTTGCTCGATCGATGCGTCGCTCGCTGGCCGCTAATTTCACCCGTGCGGAATGATCGGTTTTTCGTGCGGCAATCCCGCATCATCGATGTCGAAGTCGGGATCGAAGACCGTCTTGCCCTGGGCGCCGAGAAAATGGGGTTGCGCCTTTCTCTCCCCGAGCCACGACGTGATCCTTTCTAGATCTCCCCCGCTACGGTCTGACGCTTCCTAGTCTGGCGGTGCGCCGGCAGACGCGACGGCCTAGTAGCAGGGCGGGTAGGGGTAGTAGCCGCAGCGAGGGCCGTAGTAGGGGTAGGCAGCCGCCGCGCCGATTGCCGCTCCAACGGCGGCTCTACCGGCGTACCAGCCGACAGGGCGATGCCAGAGACCGACGCGGGCAACGCCGACCCTCCCCACGCCAGCGCCGACGCGAGGTCCGGCAAATGCGAACCCGAACCGGTCGATGAAGATCGAAGCAGGCCCGTCGGCGTTGGCCAGGTCTCCTTCGAGAACGTCGACGTCGAACGTCAGCTTGTCGCCCTCAAGCTTCGGAGACTTCAGCACGATCACGGCATCGCGGATCGCTGAGGCATCCTTGCTGAGGACAGAGACGGTGGCGTTGGGCGGGTTCTTGGCGAAGCTCTCGCTGTCGTCGTTCTCGGGCGACCATTCCTCGAGCAAGTGGATGGTGAGCGCGTGTCCCGCGGCCCGGACCGGGCGATCGGCGAACACGATTGCGTTGGGCGAGACGCCGGTGAGCGTGAGTTTTCCGTCCGCCAGCGTGGCGCCGCGGGAGTTGAGGACGATCAGCGACGGCACCACCTCGGGCTTGGCCTGACCGATCGTCTTCTGCAGCGGCACATGTTGGGGTGCGGTTGCGGTGGACTGAGCGAGCGCAGCGCCCGTGATCGCGGGGGCAAACGCCAGGGCGGCAAGCGCACTCTTGAAACTCGATCGGCAAAGCTTGTGGGTCATTGCGGGCTCCTTTGTCTTATGATGCACCGGAACCCGACGTGGCTCGTCGATGTGTCGACGGGTTCGGGATGGCGTGCGGCGGGGCGGTAGCGGCGGCAGTAGTTCGGCGCGCAGAGGTGCGAGCCGCCCTTGAGCACCTTCCGCGGAATGCGGATCTGCGGCTGGCAGGGGTCGTAGCTCTGATCGGGAGGCGGCCCGCGCGGGTTCTCGGGAATGCAGCAGGCCTTGGGCGCGTCGGCGGCGTGCTTGGGCGCGTACCAGTCGGTCGTCCACTCCCAGACGTTGCCGATCATGTCGTAGAGGCCGTGGCCGTTCGGCGGGAACGCTTTTACGGGCGAGGTGCGCTCGAAGCCGTCGAGCTTGAGGTTCTCGTGCGGGAAGTTGCCCTGCCAGGTGTTGGCCATCTGGCGGCCGCCGGGGTCGAACTCGTCTCCCCAGGCGAACTCGGCGCCCTCGAGTCTGCCGCGCGCCGCGAGCTCCCATTCGGCTTCGGTGGGCAGCTCCTTGCCGGCCCATTTCGCGTAGGCTTCGGCGTCCTTATAGGCGACGTGGACGACCGGGTGATCGTCAAGGCCCTTGATCCAGCTGCCCCGTCCGTAAGGATGGCGCCAGCTGGCGCCGAAGCGAAACTCCCACCATTTGCTCCAGTCCCGCAAGTCGACCGGGCCGGGCGGCGGCCGGAACACGAGCGAGCCGGCCTTCAGCATATGCGGCAGCGCGCCGGGGTAGTCCTCGGCCTTGGGCGCGATCTCGGCGAAAGTGACGTAGCTGGTCGCCTCGACGAAGGCGCGGAATTGCCGGTTCGTCACCGGCGTCTCGTCCATCCAGAACCCGTCGACGGTGACGCGATGGACGGGGGCCTCCTCCGGATAGTGCTTGTCCGAGCCCATGGCGAACGTGCCGCCGGGGACGAAGACCATGCCCTCCGAGGCTGGCCCCCCGCACGGCCCGGTGCCCGATCGAGAACTCCTCAAGCCGCAATGCCATGGCCGTCTCCAATCGCAGACGCTGCAAGCGCTTCGCCCGCGCGGAGAACGCGGAGAAAAGGGGTGCTGTCAGCGGCGCCTTGGCGTCGTGGGGGGAGCGACGACGGTAAGCCCAAGGTGGCGCGCGACTCCCGCTGACAGCATTCCGGAAACTCTTCGGTTCGGGCGCCGGAGCACGAGAGAGGGAATTGGCGATGTCCCTCGCAAATGACCACGCCGCCGGCGCGGAAGCTCTCTCGTCTCACAGCAATCCTCCTCCTTGAGTTAGAGGCAGGGCGAATTCACATTTGAAGGCGCGCTACTCCGGTTCTTGGATCGCGGCCGCCGCGATACGCGTAGTCACCTTCGGGGATCACGTTTGTCCGCCAGCCCGCGGTCTCATCGGCGCCGTCGCCGCTCGTTATGAGAGGCGGCACGGCTTGCGCCGCCCCCTCCGTCGATCCGTAAGGGGCCGCCGCCGGCCCGAAGCCCGCTGCGCCAAATTGCCAAAGTGAGGTCTCCGACCTTGGCGACTCGGTGGCGCAGGCGCTCAAGGCGCCCGATAGCGCGCAAGCGAGGAAAGTTAGCGGTAGATGCCGACCAAGCGCGGATCCTGCCGCGGACCGGCTTCGTCGAAGACCGACATGACGCATGACGCGCTCCTCCCTGTCGCGGCAACGGCACGGCTGGCATCGCGGGCGGTTACAAACCCCAAGTCGATGCCGCCAGCAGCCTCAAACGCTGTTCAGGAGTAGGAACACGCCGAACGCGACTGCCGGACCGATCAAGGCGCTCAGAACCGAAAGCGCAAATGGGTTCCAAAACATGAGACGCGACTCCAAGGCTTTGTACTCTTCAAGAGAAAATCCAACTCGATCGGCTTAGTGCAGAGAAGGCGGCCCGCGCGCCACCGCGATTAGGCGAACGGGCCACGAAGATCGACAAAGCTCAATGCGGGAAACGCCGCTTAAAACGGCGTTTTGTTTCGCGTCTCGAGGATGTGCAGCCGCGGGGGCGCCACAGGCGCGGGCAAATTGCGCGGACTTGCGCGACGAGCCGGTAAAATCAGTACGCATTCCCAGTCTCACACTGGAATACGTAGCTACCAGCCCGTCTAACCTCTCCCCGTGTTGAAGTTGGCTTATAACATGTTGACGGTCAACATGAATTCTATGGTGCGCCGCGGTCGGCAAAACGCGACAACAGTTTTTCCATGAAACGATAGACGAACAAAAACGATCAGTTGACGGTTAAATTTATACAGTGCCGCGCTTGTGGCGATGCAACAACAATCTGCGGAGCGATTCCACCTATGACTTTTTGAATACGAAACCCCGGCGCGGGGGCGGAAAATTCGTCCGCCTCTAGGGACTAGAGCGGTATTCAAATAGTCGGCCCATGTGAGATTGGAGCACCTATGCATTCTCGAACGCTCTCCTCGCGGTCATCGCGACGCTGGTCGGCACTCAAGGCGACGACCCGGCTCGCGCCGCCGAGAACGCCGCCGGCATCTACCTCCTCGGCTTCAAAACGGCGATGGCCGGGTTCGTGCCGCCGCCGGGAACCTACGTGTCCGACCTCAACTACTATTATGCGGGAAGCGCCGACGGAAATGCAGCGAGAGCATTGCGTTGCGGGATATAGGAACGATCACCATCGAAGCCGACGTCGACGTCGACGCCGATGCCTACATCAATCTGCCGATCGCGCTCTGGATCGCGCCGGAAAAGGTCTGGGGTGGAAACGTCGGCTTCGGCGTCATGGTCCCGATCGGCTGGAAGAACGTCAACATCAGCCTCGACACCCTCGCAACCGTGACCCTTCCCAACCGCACGATCATCGGCCCCGGCAGGCACTTCGAATTCGACGACAACACGACCAACCTCGGAGATCCGGCCCTCAACGCGCTGATCGGCTGGCACCAGGGCAACTGGCATTGGAACATGGGAGCCTTGCTCAACGTCCCGATCGGACCGTGGGATACGGACAGCGTCAGCAACCTCTCGTTCCACCATTGGGCGTTGGATTTGACCGGGGCGGTGACGTGGCTCGATATGAAGTCGGGGTTCGAGGTCTCGACGGCGGCGGGCTTCACGTTCAACTGGGAGAACCCCTCGACCGACTACGAGACCGGAACCGAGTTCCACGTCGAATGGGCGCTCATCCAGCATTTCACCAAGGATTTCTCGTTCGGTCTCGCCGGCTATCACTATCGGCAGGTGACCGGCGACAGCGGGGCGGGGGCGACGCTCGGCCCGTTCGAGGGACGCGTCACGGCTCTAGGACCCGTCATGACCTACTCGTTCCTGTGCGGCAAGATCCCGGTCAGCACGCAGCTCGAGTATCTGCACGAGTTCGATGTCAAGAACCGTGCCGAGGGCGATGTGGGGCTGCTCAACATCTCGATGCCCCTTTCGATCGCCGGACATTGAGGGCGCCGGCTCCTGGAGCTTCAATCTCCGATTGCATGTTATCCTCTCGGGCCGGGCCATGGAGGAGGCGCCCATGCGATCGAAGAGCACGGCCAAGGTGAAACGCGCCGGCTCCAAACGCAGCGCGTTGAAACGCGGGGCGAAGTCGCCGCGGAGCGGCGCAAGGCGCTGGTCGGCCAAGGTCACCGAGACGAGCGACGCGCTGACTTTGGAGCCCCACGTGTTCCTCAGCGACGCTCCGGAGAAGATCGCCGCGTCCCTCAAGAGGTCGGCCGAGCAGAGCAAGAGGCGCAAGGGGACCGCCTACCAGTCGGCGATGTCGATGCTGACGTTCTATATCAATCGCGCCGGGAGCAACCTCTCGGCGGAGCGACGGCGGACGCTCGAGCGGGCAAAGACGGAGCTGCGCAAGACGTTCGGCCGAGACTAGACCAGAGCGTGATCAATGCCCGAGCTGGCGTCCGGCGGCATCGGCGCTCACGTCCGCCTGCCGCCGCGACGGGAACAGGCCGGCGATCCACTGGGTGACGACATAGAAGACGGGCGTGAAGATGAGCCCGAACGCGGTCACCCCGATCATGCCGGCGAATACCGCCGTGCCGAGCGTCTGCCTCAGCTCCGCGCCGGCGCCCGTCGCCCACACGAGCGGCACGACGCCGAAGATGAAGGCGAGCGACGTCATGAGGATCGGCCGCAGCCTCAGGCGCGCCGCCTCGACCGCCGCCGCCCAGCGGTCGCGGCCCTGATCCTCGAGGTGTTTGGCGAACTCGACGATCAGGATCGCGTTCTTCGCTGCAAGGCCGATCAGCACGATGAAGCCGACCTGGGTCAGGATGTTGTTGTCCATCCCGCGCAGGATGACGCCCGTGATCGAGGCTATGAGGCACATCGGAACGATAAGGATCACTGCCAAAGGCAGGGTCAGGCTCTCGTATTGCGCGGCGAGAACAAGGAAGACGAAAACGACCGCCAGCGCGAACGCAAACACGGCCGTGTTGCCGGCGCGCATCTGCTGGAAGGCGAGCGTCGTCCACTCGAAGCTGAAGCCCTGAGGCAGCGTCTCCGCCGCGAGCTTCTCCATGATGTCGATTGCCTGCCCCTGCGAGTAGCCGGGCGCCGGCGAGCCATCGAGCTCGGCGGCAGGGTAGAGGTTGTAGCGCGGCACGCGGTAAGGCCCCGAGATGTCACCCACGGTCGTGAACGAGCCGAGCGGCACGGTGTCGCCATTCGCGTTGCGCACGCGGATCTTCAAGATGTCCTCGGGCTCGAGCCTGAAGGGCGAATCCGCCTGGGCGGTGACGCGGAACGTCCGCCCGAGGATGTTGAAGTCGTTGACGTAGGTCGAGCCGAGATAGGTCTGCAGCGCGCTGAAGACGTCTTGCACCTTGACACCGAGCATCTGCACCTTGGTGCGGTCGATATCGAGGTAGAGTTGCGGCGTCGAGGTCTCGAACAGCGAGTAGACCTGCATCAGGCCGGGTGTCTGCGCCGCTTTGCCCATCATGGCGGCGACCGCTCCCTGCAGCTCCTGCGGGCCCCTATCGCCGCGGTCCTCGACCATCATGCGAAAGCCGCCGGCCGTGCCGACGCCGCGCACGGGGGGCGGGCGCACGACGACGATCAAGCCGTCCTGGATCTCCGCGACCTTCTTGAGGAGCGCCGCTTGAATTGCCTCCGCCGATTTTTGCGGATCGCGCGCGCGCTCCTCGAACGGCTCGAGCACGACAAAGATCGCGCCGGAATTGGGCGCGCTGGTGAAGGTCGCACCCGAGAAGCCAACGATGTTCACGGCATGAGCGACGCCGGGAACCTGAAGCGCGATGTCCACCGCTCGGCGATTGACCTCGTCGGTGCGCGCGAGCGAGGCGCCGCCGGGGAGCTGCGTCACGACGATGAGGTAGCCGACGTCGAGCTGCGGGATGAAGCCGATCGGCGTCTTGCGGAACTCGTTCATGCCGTAGCCGAGCAAACCGGCATAGAGGACGAGCATCAGGGCGGCGAAGCGAACGGCGCGCGCCGCGAGCCAGCCGTAGCCCGCAGCGAGCTTGTCGAAGCCCCAGTTGAAGCCGCGGAAGAAGCCGTGGATCGGCCGCTCCCACCACCGGTCCTCCTCGCGCCGCCTATGCGGCCTGAGGAGGAGCGCGCACATGGCCGGCGACAACGTGAGCGAGACGATGAGGGAGATGATCGTCGCGCCGGCGATCGTCAGCGCGAACTGCCTGTAGAACTCGCCCGAGATGCCGGTGATGAAGGCCGAGGGGACGAACACGGCGCAGAGCACGAGCGCGATCGCGATCAGCGCCGAGCCGACCTCGTCCATCGTGCGCCGCGCCGCGTCGCGGGGGGAAAGTCCGGCCGCGATGTTGCGCTCGACGTTCTCGACAACGACGATCGCGTCGTCGACGACGATGCCGATCGCGAGCACGAGCCCGAACAGCGACAGGTTATTGAGCGAGAAGCCGAACATCGCCATGAAGAAGAACGTGCCGATGAGCGAGATCGGGATGGCGAGGAGCGGAATGACGGCGGTGCGCCACGTCTGCAGAAACAGGATGACGACCAGGACGACGAGAACGATCGCCTCGCCGATGGTCTCGATCACCGCGTCGACCGAATGCTGGATGAACTGCGTCGGGTTGTAGATGATCGTGTACTTGAGGCCCTCGGGAAAGCTCTTCGAGAGCTCCTCCATAGTCGCCTTCACGGCTTCAGCAGTGGCGAGTGCATTCGATAGGGGCCGCTGGAAGATGCCGATGCCGAGCGCCGGGTCGCGGTCGAGATAGGAATTGCGGCCGTAGTCGAGTGCGGCGAGCTCGACGCGCCCGATGTCCTTGAGCCGTACGACCGCGTTCTCGGTCTGCTTGACGACGATCTCGGCGAATTCCTTGGGGTCGGAGAGCCGCCCGAGCGTGCGCACGGCGAGCTGGAACGCCCCTTGCGTGGCGACGGGAGGCTGATTGAGCACACCGGAGGCGACCTGCACGTTCTGCCCCTGCAGCGCCGAGACCACATCGCCCGTTGTGAGTGCCAGCGACTGCAGCCGGTCCGGATCGAGCCACACGCGCATCGAATAGTCGCGGCTGCCGAACACGGTGATCGAGCCCACGCCGTCGATGCGGCTCAGAACGTCGGTGACGCGGACGGTGGCGTAGTTGGAGATGAAGAGTGTGTCGCGGGATTTGTCCGGCGAATAGAGATGCACGACCATCATCAGGTCGGGCGAGGCCTTGGCGATGGTGACGCCGATATTGCGCACATCTGAAGGGAGACGCGGCTGCGCGATCGCAACGCGGTTCTGCACCTGCACCTGGGCGATGTCGAGGTTGGTGCCAAGCTCGAACGTGATCGCGATCGAGAACGCCCCGTCGCCGGTCGAGTTCGACGTGATGTAGAGCATGTTCTCGACGCCGTTGATCTGCTGCTCGAGCGGAGCAACGACGGTCGCGGCGACGACGTCGGCGCTGGCGCCGGGATACTGGCCGGTGACGTTGACGACCGGGGGAGCGATCTCGGGATACTGCGCAACGGGCAGCCGCTCGAACGACACCGCTCCCAGGATCACGAACACGACCGAAATGACGGCGGCGAAGATCGGCCTGTCGATGAAGAAGTGGGAGATGCGCATGACGGGTGCCGCGCTCAGTTGCTTTTCGTGTCGGCGGCCGGCGGAGGCGCTGCCGAGGCGATCGCGCCCTGCTGGGGCGTCACCGCCACGCCGGGGCGCACCCGCATCAGGCCGTTGATGACGACGCGGTCCTCGGGACCTAGGCCGTCCGAGATCACGCGCAGGCCGTCGACGAGCGAGCCGAGCGTCACGTATTTCTGCCGCGCGACATTGCTCTGATCGACCACCATCACGAATTTGCGCACCTGCTCGGTGCCGATCGCCGTGTCGGGCACGAGAAGGGCCTCGACGGGAGGCGCGACCGCAATCTGGACGCGGCCGAACATGCCGGGCGTGAAGATCCCGTTCGGATTGGGAATTTCGGCGCGGCCGCGGATCACGCCTGAGGAGCCGTCGATGGCGTTGTCGACGAAGTCCATGCGCCCTTCGTGGCCAAACTTGTTCTCGTCGAGAAGCTTGAGCTTGACCGGGACGCCGACCACCGCGCCCCTCGCGTCCTTGGTATTGAGCCTTAGATAGCGCAGATAAGAGGCCTCATCGAGCGTGAACTCGAAGCGGATAGGATCGGTCGATTGGATGGTCGCGAGCAGCGTCGTGTCTCCGCTGGTGCCGCCCATCACGAGATTGCCCGGCGAGACGCGCCGGTCGCCGATGCGCCCCGACACGGGGGCCCTGAGCTCGGTGAACTCGAGATCGAGCGTCGCTTGCCACACGGTGGCCTCGTTCGACTTCACGCTGGCCTCGGCCGAGCCTCGTGCCTGCACGCGCTGGTCGAACACCTGCTGGGTGATCGAGGTGCCCCGCTCGAGGTTCTTGGCTCGCGCGAGGTCGCTTTCCGCGAAGGCGAGATTGGCCTTGGCCTGCTCGAGGTTGGCGCGGGCCTGGTCGAGGGCGGCCTGGAAGGGGCGGCGATCGATGGTGAAGAGGAGGTCCCCCTTCTCGACCATCTGCCCGTCGCGGAAATGGATTTCGGACAGATAGCCGGAGACCCTTGCCCGCACCTCGACGGCATCGATCGCGACGAAGCGGCCGACAAACTCCTGCTTGTCCGCCACCTCCATTCTCGCTGGTGTAGCGACCGTGACCTGGGGCGGCGGCGGAGGCCCGTTTTGCGCCTGCGTGGCGGGCCGGTCGCAGGCGGCAAGCGTCAGCGCGAGGGCGAGAAGCGGAAGGTAGGAGGACAAGGGCATGCACAACCACCTGACCAATCTAATTCGAAGAAGTGGGGCGCCGACAGCTTTTAGTCTATGCTGCAGTGCGAAGCAGGCCCGGTGACATCGTTCCCGGTTCGTGGTACTGATCGGTAACATCGAGTCACCTTACTGACCGGTAACACCCGGAGTCAAGAGCGCAGAATTGCAGGAGAGCCATGACGACCGCGCGCGTCCACCCGACGGCCGAAGCTAGAGAGGCGCCGCCGCGCGAGCGCATTCTCGCCGCCGCGCGCGACCTCTTCTACCGTCACGGCATCCGGGCCGTCGGCGTCGAGGCTATCGCCGAGGCCGCCGCCACCAATAAGATGACGCTCTACCGGCACTTCGGCTCCAAGGACGAGCTCATTGCCGCCTACCTGCGCGCGCTCGCCAAGGAAGGCGACGAGGTCTGGGCGAAGCTCGAGCAGTCCTACCCGAACGACCCCCACGGCCAGCTCGAGGGCTGGCTGCTCCACGTCGAGCGCGTCCTCACCGACTTGGGCGAGCGCGGCTGCGCCATCGCCAACGCGGCGGTCGAGCTGCGCGAGATCGACCACCCGGCACGCCAGATCATCGACGAGTACAAGACGCGCAAGCGCGAGCGCCTCGTCACCCTTTTCCGCGAAGCCGGCTATGTCGAGCCCGAGCGCCTCGCCGATGAGGTGTTCCTCCTGTTCGAGGGCGCGCGCATCCACCTCCAGTGCTGCACTGGGGCCAGCGGCTTGGGCTCCCGGCTGGTCACGACGCTGCGCGCCCTGATCGCCGGCCACAAGCCCGTCCGTAGCTAGGTCTGGGTCGCGGCGACGAGGTCGAAGTCGCCGCGCAGAACCGCATCGAGCCTCCCGCTGCGCCAGCCCGATTTCGTGTCGCGCACGAGCGGCGAGGGATCGCCGCGGTAGCGTCGCACGACCGCGTTGGCGGCGCCGGCCCGATCGAGCGCGTTCTGCAATGCCGCGCGCAGCTTGTCGGCCGGAAGGTCCGTCAGCGGCGCGGGAGCCACGCGCACGCGCGCCGTCGCCCGGCTCGGACCTCCGTCGTCGTCGGAAAGCTCGAGCACGTGCAGCCCGGCCTCGCGCTCGAGCAGCCGATAAGCCCCGAAGCCGCTGATGAGAAGGTAAGGAAGGGCCCGCGAGCGCATGCCCGCAATCTCGGCAAGCTGCATATGCCGATTGTTCGCCCACGACTTGTACATGGAGTTGAGCTTGGCGCACCATTCGTCTGCCGTCCCGTCGTCGCCGGGCCGTTCCATCGTCGCCTCGACGGAGAGCACCACCTCGACCGGTACCTCGTCGAAGACATCGTCGATCCCCTCCTTGATCAGGTGAAGCTGCAGGGCAAGCCGCTGGATGAGCTCGCGCGACGACTTGCCGGCGTGCTCGGCTCCCTTGGCGAGACGGGTTCGCAGAGCTTGCGCCGTGCCCGCCGCCGCCTTCACACGGTCCATCAGCGCCAGCTGCGACAGCGTCGCGTGCCGGTCGTGCCGCGTCCAGAAGTCCGTGGCGAGCATTCTGTCGGCAAGGTCCGCCTTGAGGTCCTCCCAGGCGGGGGAAGCGAGCACGTCCTGCACGGCGGCAAGCTCGGCCTCGAGCGCCGCAACCTCGGCCGCGGTGCCGCTCGCCGCCAGGATCATCGCGGGCAGCCCTAAAGGCTTGCCCTGCAACGGGGCGGCAACAGCCGCAGCGTCCGGCGCGTCGCTGTCCGGGTCGACGAACTCCGCCTGGATCGCGCGCCCGTCGCTGCGCACGAACACGAACTGGTCGCCCTCGGGAAACCGCTTCTCGACGATGGTCGCCGCGAGCGGCGCGATGACGTACTGGTCGATGGCCCGCTTCAAGGGGCGCGCACCCATCTCGGGCGAGAAGCCCTTCTCGAGCAGGAACTCGAGGGCGGACGCTTCCCACTCGACCGCCCATTCGCGGTCCTTGAGGCCGCGCCGCTCGAGAACGCGTCCGAGCTCCTTTTTCAGGATGTCGCGCATGAGGTCGCGCGTGAGCTCGCGGAACACGATCACCTTGTCGAGCCGGTTCTGGAACTCGGGCCGGAACGTCTGGCCGACGGCGCGCAGCACCTGCTCGCCGGAGTAGCTGTGCGTCACGGGCGAGAAACCGAGCCCGGAGCCGCGGTGGCTGGTGGCGCCGAGGTTGGTCGTAAGGATGATGATGCAGTGGCGGAAATCGGTCACCTGCCCGAGCTGGTCGGTCAGCCGCCCGTCGTCGAAGACCTGAAGAAACAGATCCCAGATGTTGGCATGCGCCTTCTCGAACTCGTCGAGCAGCACCACCGAGAACGGCTGCTTGCGCACGAGCGTGATGAGCGAATCGGCGGGGTGAGCGACGTCGCCGCTGCCGAGGATCTTCGCCGTCGACTCCGGCGTCTGGAACTCGCTCATGTCGAGGCGGATCATGCGCTCGACCGAGCCGAACAGGAACTCGGAGAGGGTCTTCGCAAGCTCGGTCTTCCCGGTGCCGGTGGGCCCGGCAAAGAGGAACACACCGATCGGCTTGCCGGGATCGTTGAGACCCGCTTTCAGCATGGCGATGCGCTCGACGACGGCGGTGACGGCCTCGTCCTGGCCGATGACGCGGGCCGAGAAGTAGGCGCGGACGGCGGCGAGATCGACGCGCTCCTTGTTGTCGAGGATCGACACGGGGAGGCCCGTCAGCTGGGAGAGCGTCGTGATCACGTCGTGCGGCTCGATCCGCGCCGTGCCGCCCTTCGCCGCCCGGCCGACCGTGAGCTTCAAGAGATCGAGGCCGGAGCCGGGAAAGCTCGAGGCGCTGAGATATTGCCGGGCCGAGGAGAGCGCCGTCTCGACGCACCCGGGATCTATCTTGAGGCGCAGGGTGTCCGCGAGCTTGCCTGCGAGCTCCCGAGCGAGATCGCGGGCCTCGTCGGCCTCGAGCGGATCGAGGCGGATAGATGTCGAGGATGCCGCGCAGCGCCGGGCGCAGCCGGAGCAGGCGGCTCGTGCTCGCCGGGGTGGCTTCGGTCCATACGATCAGCCGGCCCGCCGAGATCGCCGGAAGGATCTGGTCGAGGATGCTCGCGGCCTGACCCTGGTGCGTGCCGCTCAGGGCGATCTGCAGGATGTCGGGGATGTACCAGATGAGCTTCTTGGAGACCGCGAGCTCCTCGACCGTGCGCTGGATCCGCCCCTCGAGCTGGCCGAACCACTGCTGTCCCGCCATGAGATCGGCCCCGCTCGCCTCGAATACGGTCCATCCCTCGCGGTCGAGCCGCCTGGCGAGCAGGCGCAGAAACGACGTCTTGCCGACCCGAGCCTCTCCGCTCGCGAGGAGCGAGCGCGCCGGCGCTTTGCGCGAAGCGGCCTCCGCGGCCTTCAGCGCCTCTTGCCAGGGCTCGGGCTCGATCAGGGTGTCGAGGCCCCTCGGACTGGACCAGAAGCGGCCGAAGGAGGTCAGAAACTCGCGGTCGACGTTGACGCGCTGGTGTCTCTCCAGCTGCTCGGCAAGAGCGATCGCCGAGCGGATGATTGACGCGCTCGAGAAAGGCCTTGACGACGGCGTGCTGGCCGGCCGGAGCCTGATCGAGGGACGGCCCGAAGTCCGCCACGTCGCCGAGGCGTTCCCTCTGCGAGAAATGGTCGCGAAAGAGCGAGGGTATGATGATATTTTCGCGCCACCAATCCTTGGCGCCGACAATCGGCGCACCAATGGGCGGCCTTGGATCGACTAGTAGAAAATACTCAAGCGCGTAATACATCGCCCACGGCACGAGATTGTCGAATGAGCCCGCGACTTGGGCCGAGCGCTTGCGCGCCGTCTGGACGCCCCGATAGCGCCGCGAGCGCCACGCACGACAGCACCCAATTGGCGCCGAACACGTATTGCGTGACGACATCGAGCGGCACCTTGGCATCCTGCAGGATGCCCACGGCCTCGATGAATTGCGGTAGCTCCGAGAGCTCGCGCGGATGGGCGGAGTTGCTCGCGATCGGCGCGATGGCCGCGTCCAGCTTATGCAGCCGGCTCGCGAGCGATTCCTGTTCTCTGGCAAGGGCGCCCGCAACGGCCGACGCAACGTTCTGACCGTCCGCATCCTTCGGGCCCGCCGTCTCCGCCGGCCCCCCGGTCAGCTCCCGAACCCACGACGGCAGCCGGAGGAACCGCGCGGCGAGAAACCCAAGAATGAACCCGACCAGATATTCCAACCCTGCGTCCCCTTGCAGGACCGTTGCGGTGACCACGTAGACTGTCAGGTTCGGTTCGGCCGTGTCAACGCGCGCCCGGCACCGCCGCGGCACATTGCCGTCCGAAGGGCTTGAGCTCGCGTCGCTGCCCGCAGGAGAGCGACCCCGGCTCCGCAAGTTGTCGTCCCATATTGGGTCAAATGCGAGGCGCCGGCACGACGCACGCCCTCCTAACACGGCAATTTCAGCCGCCGCGCCGAAGTGCACGGCGGCGGCCGCTCCATTTGGAAACGGCTATCCTCAAATTAAAACACGCGCCAATTAAATGCGAAACGCAAATAGAAACCATAGATCGTTTCGCGCAGAAACGGGAGTTTATCATTAAGCAACGAATAGATTTCGAGGGGTTACCGAAAGATTTAGAAATGCGCGGTTCCGGGGCTGTTTTTTCGAAAAAAACAAAGTCTCGCAGGAGCTCGCGCCGTCCATTCCCCGGATTGCGGCTCCCGCGCGAAGGGAGTTCCGCGTGGCGAAGAAACCCAGCAAGATCCAGGTCCTGACGTTTGCCGATCTTTGCTCCCCGACATTCATATCGCCCGGCCAAAGCGCCCGCGTCGTCGAGATTGCGGATAAGGCGCCGGGCGAGAACACGAAAGTCCACACATTCTCGAACGTCCTGAAATTCAAGGATGCAAGCAAGGGCGACGTTCACAAGGCGTCCTTCGCTCCGCTCGGCGGCGGCTACCTCGGGACTTTCTCTCTCGCTCCGGTCAACCAGGCGAACGACACCGTCGGCTGGACCTTCAAGCTTCCCAACTCTGCGATCGATCACCTGCAGGCGGGCCAGACGCTGGTCCAGAAGTACAAGGTCACCGTCACCGACAAGTGGGGCTACAAGACGACGTCGGTCGTATCGGTGACGATCGTCGGCACCAACGACGCGCCCGAGATCACGTCCGGCGTGCAGCAGGGCAAGGTGCACGAGATCGCCGACTGCGAAGCCGGCGAGAACAGTACGACCCATGAGAGCGGCGGCGCGGTCACGTTCAAGGACGTGGACAAGCTCGACACGCACACGGCGACGTTCGTTCCCCTGGGCGGCGGATATCTCGGGACTTTCAGCATCAGCCCCGTCAATCAGGCGACGGACTCGATCCCGTGGAAGTTCGTCGTAGGCGATGCCGTTCTCGACGGGCTCGGCCCGAACGAGCAGCTTGTCCAGAAGTACCTCGTGACCGTCGACGACGGACACGGCGGCAAGGCCTCGCAGGTCGTGACGATCACGATCTGCGGCGCGGACGACGCGGTCAAGATCACGGGGCTCAGCCTCGAGGGGCCCGATCATGTCGTCGACGAGGACGACCTGCCGGCGGGCTCCGATACGACGAAAGAAGCGCTGACCAAGACCGGAACCTTCACGATCTCGGCCCCCGACGGACTGAAGGACCTCATCGTCGGCGGCGAGCCGGTTATCGAAAACGGCGTGCCTGTCGGCCTGCCGAAGGTCATTACGACGACATACGGCGTGCTCTCGATCACCGCGATCGACCTCGCCACCGGCGTCGTCAGCTACAGCTACACGCTCGACCAGAACACGCTCGACCATTTGGGCGACAACGGCGAGAACAGCGTCTTCGACGAGATCCCGGTGAAGCTCACCGATACCGATACGAGCTGCGCCGAGGCGACGCTCAAGGTCGAGGTGATCGACGATATTTCCGGGGTTTCGATCTCGGAGTTCGCCCGCGACTGTGGCCGAGGAGGAGGAGATCTCGGGGACATGGTCGAAGACCATCGGCGCCGACCAGCCGGGCGAGAAGATCGAGGTCATCGTCGACGGCACCTGCTATCCGCTCGACACCCCCATCACCGTCCCCGGCGGCATCCTCACGGTCAGGTCCGACGGCACCTGGACGTTCACTGCCGGCACCGACGTCGACAACGATGATGCCAACCCCGACACGGTGGAGTTCACCGTCAAGGTCACGGACGCCGACGGCGACACCGACACCGCATGCCACACCATCGACATAACCGACGGCAAGGGACCCTCGGCCTGGGGCGAGCCCCTTCCGCTCTCCCTCGACGATCAGAACCTCGCTGACGGCACCACGCCCGCAACGCCGGTCCAGGCGTCCGGCGACGCCTCCTTCACCGCCGGCTCCGATGCGCTCGTGAGCTTTGCCTTCGCGACCGACCTCTCCGGCCTCGACAGCAGCCTCACCTGGACCCGCGTCTCCGACATCCTGATCGAAGGCTTCGACGGCGCGACCAAGATCGTCTCGCTCGAGCTGACGACCGTTCCCGCCTCGATCGCCGCCGGCGACACGGGCTCCGTCACCGTCACCGCAACGCTGCACGACAACTTCGACAGTCACCCGACCTTCACCGCCGACGACCTCAAGGACCTCGGCTCCGTCGACGTCGTCGCGACCGACATCGACGGCTCGAACACCACCCAGACCGTCACCCTCGACGTCTCCGACGACATTCCCGACGTCGATTTCGACGGCGAATCGACCGTCGACGAGAATGGCGCTCCCGTGACCGGCACCTTCAAGCTGTTCGCGGGCGCCGATGGGCTGCTCTCGGGCGGTGTGTCCATCGATGTCGACGGCGCGGACGTGCAAACCTTCACCGCGGCCGAGCTCGCCGACGGCCAGACGATCACGACGTCGGCCGGCACGCTCGTGATGGGCGTGCCCGGTGCCGACGGCGCGGGCACCTGGACCTTCACGCCTGCGGCCGTCTCCGCGAGCGCCAACGTCAACGTCTCGATCACGCTCACCGACGGCGACAGCGACTCCGATTCCGACACGCACGCCATTCAAGTTGTGAACGTGAACCAGCCGCTCGTTGTCTCCGGTGCGGTCACCGGTGTCGTCGAGGAGGAGCACGACCTTCCCGGCGGCATAGACGACGAGACCTCGGGCACCACGCCGACCGATCTCGACGCCGACGCAGGCGTCAATCTCAGCCTCACGACGAACGTCGCCCAAGGCAGCTTCCTGCCGCTCGTCACCGGCGGCATCGACGGCACGCTCTCGTTCGCGTTCGCCGCACTCTCCGGCAATCCCGCGGTCAATACCGTCGCCGACGGCCCCCTCACCTCAGACGGCAAACAGGTCTACTTCGACATGGAGGGGCCTGATCTCATCGGCTACGTCAACGCGGACGGCGACGCCAGCGACTACAATTCCGGGACTGACACTAAGATCTTCACGATCACTCTCAACGCGGCGACGGGCGACTACACATTCACGCTCAATGGGCCGGTCGATCATCCGATCGACGTGCCGCCGACTGAGGACGCGATCGCGATCGACCTCGGCGGCCGCGTGACCGTCACGGATGACGGAGGCCCTGCGGGCGATACGGACATGCCGCTCGATGCGGCGATGACCGTGATCGACGACATCTCCGATGCAGCGAACGATGATGCGAGCGTCGTTGAGGGCCAAGGGCAGAGCTTCAACGTCGTCTTCATCCTCGATTTCAGTGGCAGCATTAACAACGGCGAGCTCGACACAATGCTCGACGCCGTGCGAGCCGCCGGCCAGGCACTCTTCGACGGCACCAGCGGCGACGTGCAGATCAAGATCGTCGCATTCTCGACAACGGCGACCTCGTTCGGACCGTTCTCGACTTTCGCAGACTTCTCGAGCCAGATCGACTGCGATCAACCCCGCCGAAGGTGGCACTCGCCCGTTCAACGACAGCACCAATTTCACGGCTGCCATCGAAGAGACGATGTCTGAGTACGTCCCAATCGCGGGACAGAGCAACCAGGTCATCTTCATCAGCGATGGCAATCCGAACGTCGATTTGGGGTCGGGCGGCAACTCGCTCGACGACGACACGGCGGACGACTGGCAAGAGCTTCATCGACAACAACAGTCTCAACGTTACCACCGTCGGAGTCGGCGACGGCATCAACACGACTCGGCTGCAGGACGTCGACCTCGATGGGCAGGGCGCGCCGATCAGCGTCACGGATTTCGACGATCTGATCGAGACGCTGCTCGACGTGGTCGTCGGCGGCGACGTGTCCGGCAACGTGCTCACCAACGACGGCTTCGGCGCCGATGGCCCCGGTCGCATTGCGTCGATCGAGATCAATGGCGTGACCTATTCGTTCGACGGCAGCGATATCACCTACAATGACGGCAGCCCACAAACGATCTCCGGCAGCCTTCTCTCCAACGTCCCCACGCAGATCGGCGGCACCCTGACATTCGACTTCGCCACCGGCGCGTGGAGCTTCACTGCGCCTACGGAGGTCGCCAGCGACATTACGGGCACATTCAATTATGTCATCGTTGACCGCGACGGCGATGCCGATACGGCGTCGCTTTCGATCGAGGTGCAGGCCGGAAACGACGCTCCCGCAAACTCGGTGCCCGCGTCGATCTCGGTCAACGAGGACACGCCGACCAAGCTCACCGGCATTTCGTTCGCCGATCCCGACATCGCCGGCGGCGACTTGACCGTCACTCTGTCCGTTACAGCGGGGACACTTGCAGCCACGACCGCGGGCGGTGTCAGTGTCGTCAGCGGTAGCGGAACGCAGACCCTCGTGCTGCAGGGCACTATCGCGGCCCTCAACGCCTTCATCGCCAATGCCGCGCAGGGCGTGACCTATGCGCCGGTGCCCGGCTCGACGACGGACGCAACACTGACGGTGACCTCGAACGACAATGGCAACACGGGCATCGGCGGCGCGCAGACCGACACGGACACCGTTACGCTCGACCTCGTCGCGCAGAACGACGCGCCGACGGCGACCATCACGCCGGCGACCTACAACGCCACCGAGCAGACCAACCTCAATCTGCACGGGACCGGTCTGTCGATCGCTGACGTGGACGCGGGCGGCAACGACATCACGGTCACCTTAACGGTGACCCAGGGCATCCTCACGGTCACCGCCGGCAACAGCGGCGTCAACTCGGTCTCGGGCAGCCCCGGCTCGACCATCACGATCACCGGCACGATCACCGAGATCAACAATCTTCTCGGCGGAATCGACACGGGCATGGGGTCCGCAGGCACGATCGTCTACAACGCCAACCTCGACAATCCGGGCCCTTCGCGCTACCTCGACCCTTCAGGTCAACGACAACGGCAACACCGGCGCCGGCGGGCCACAGACTGCTAGCGATACCGCGACCATCAACATCGCCCCCGTCAACGATGCCCCGGCCGTGAGCGTCGACGGGGCGGCGAGCTACACCGTGGGCGGCGCGGCCGTCGTGCTCGAATTCGACGATCACCATCACGGACCCCGACAACACCACGCTCGCCAGCGCGACGGTCACGATCACCAACTTCCAGTCGGGCGACGCGTTGAACTTCACGGCCGTCCCGGCGACCATGGGCAACATCGCCATTCAGTCCAACGTCAGCGGCGTGCTCACGCTCACTCGGCCGGCAACACCGCGACGCTCGCGCAGTGGGAGGCCGCGCTCGAGGCCATCACGTTCAGCACGACCAGCGCCGTCGCTACGACGCGCACGGTGAGCTTCGTCGTCAACGACGGGCTGACGAACAGCCCGGCCGACACGGCGACGATCTCGGTCACGGTGCCCACGTTCGCGCCCTACATCGTCGAGCCCGACATCCTCTACTGGTCGGGGGATTTCGAGCGGCGACCAGACGCCGATCAACCGCATCAGCTTCCAGGATCGGGATTCGGTCGCGAGCACGGTGCGCGTCACGCTCGCCATGGACGACAATGGCGATGCGCTCTCGGCCTCGAGCGGCAGCGGCGTCACAGTGGTGAGCGGCAGCGGCACAGCAGACGCTCGTCCTCGAAGGCACGATCGCGGCCATCAACGCGTTCTGTACGCGGGCGCCGCGCAGTGGAACCCGGACGGTAGCAGCAACGGCGAAACGGGTACGCTGACGGTCACGATCGACGACAACGGCTCGGCTGGCAGGCGGCAACGTCGCCTCGACCACCGTCAACATCTCGGAGATCAGCCCCTCGTTTACCGATGGCGGGACTCGGCAACAGCACGAACGACTTTTCGAATGTGAACCTCAACGATATTGGCAGTGAGCCAGACGGCTCTGCCGGGACCGGAGATGGCAACGACACCATGACCACCTCCTGGCGGCATCAGCCGTCGAGCACGACCGTGACCTACAACGGCGGCGGCAGCGGCACCGACACGGTGACTTTGGTCTTCACGCCCGACCAGCTCGCGGAGATACTTTCTGTCACGAGCGACGAGAATGATCTTCGCGACTACCTGGACGGTAATCCGACCGGAGACACGCTCTCACTCAACGACAGAAGCTGGAATGCCAACGTGACCGGCTTCGAGGTGGCAAACATCTCCCTCGCTACGGGCTACGGCAACGGCACGTTCTCCCTGAACTCGCTGATGATTTCGACGCCCCCGGCGCAAGCGCCAACGCGCCGGTGACGACCTGGTCCTTGGCACCAGCGGCGACAATGCAAATCTCGGCGGCGCCACCGGCAGCGGCGGTGACGACGTGGTCGTGGGACTTGGCGGCAATGACAGCCTGTTCGGCGGGGCGAATAACGACCTCCTGCTCGGCGGGTCCGGCAATGACACGCTGACCGGCGGTACCGGCAACGATGTGCTCTCCGGCAGCAGCGGCACGGACACCTTCTTCGTCTACGCCGAGACGGGCGGCCAATGCCGACGCGATCGTCGACTACAGCTTCGTCGCGAGGGTGACGTGATCAACCTCGACCCGTTCGACGTGCCCTTCGGGGCGAGCGTTCTCTCGACTTCGCCCGCAGTCACCCAGAGCGGCAGCAACATCGTCCTCCAGGTGGACACCATGGAGGCGCCAACTCCATTCGTCGACGTGGCGACCCTCACCAACTACGGAACCGGAAACTCCGATCTCGTGCGCGTGTTCTTCGAGAGCCAGAACTGGGTGCTCACCGCTAGAGGGCGGCACCCGCCGCGCCCCGGCTCACGCCGCCTTTCCCCTTGGCTGTGGCCGAATCACTTCGACCAGATGGCGAATCAAGCGATTTTCCCCCGAGGGTTGGGAATTGTGGGGATCGAGCGCGTCCCGCTGGGGATTTGAGAGCTATAAGTCCGGCCCGTCACTGTATGCGGGCTCGTGACCGAGGGGCGTAGATGTGGAAAAGAATTGCCGTAGCCGTTGGCTTTATGTGTGCTGCGCTGGCGCGTCCGGCGGCGGCCGACATGGGCAGGGCCCCCGTTGGCCCGCCCGGCACCATGTGTCCCTCGAAGGCGGATATCTTCTTCAGGACATCGACGACGTCACCGGACACGGCATCGTCTCGACATCCGGGGGGCCGATTTCGGATGTCGGCGTCTCGCCCGACGACGGCTGGTTCGCGGGCGGAACGATCGGCTACAACGGCGTCGAGCCTCTTCGGGTCCGATGGAACGCGGCGAGCTCTATCTGCTCTACGGATCGACCGAAGACGAGCGCAACGACACGGCGCCTCCGCTCGCCGACATCGTGCTCAAGGCGGTCGACGGCGCTCCGCTGGTCACGACGGGCGGCCTCAAGGGCCACACGTCGGTCGAGCTGCGACGACCTGGGAGGGCGGCTTCAGGCTCGAGGGCGACAATCCTGTGAGCTCGACGACCACCGTCACCTGGGTCTTTCGCTCCCTTCGTCCGCAACATGGACGAGGACACCAATACCGTGGTGAGCGGCTGCTGCGACGCTGACGCGGACGGCGGACGTGGAGACATGGCTCTATGGCGTCAACTTCGCCGCCGAGCCAGAGGTTTGGCTGAGCTCGGGCATCGCGCTGGTGGGGCGCTTCGGCCTCGGCGTCTACGGCTACGATGCCGACGGAAAGTTCGTCTCGTTCGCCTCCCTCACTACGGACCCCCCCTTCGCCGCGCGCGTCTCCGACGACGAGTTTGGCGTCGGATTTCGAGGCCAGCTCGGAGTTGGCTTGAAGTTCAGGCTATCCTCGACCACCAACCTCGAGGCCTTCAGCGAGGCGGACTATTTCTCCGACGTCGGCACCGCGCATATTGCCGACAACCAGCTGTCGAGCGGCGACGTGTCCCGGGTCGACACCGACGATCTCTGGGAGCTGAGGAGCGGCCTCAGGCTGAACATCGGCTTCGGGCCCGGCTATCCCGGCTATCGAGGCGCCGCCAAGGCGCACGTGAGACGGCTGTTCGAGCCGTTTCATAAGCTCAGCATTTCTTCTTCGTTCGTTTTCGCACGCACGAAACGTAGCCTCCTCTCGGTCAACACAACCCCGAGAGGAGCATGCGATGAAGACCCTAAACCTTACGAGGCGCAGTGCGTTGGCGCTCGGCGCCTCGCTCGGCCTTGCGACCTTCGCCGGCGCGGCCCTCGCCGAGACGACGATCCTCAACGTTTCCTACGATCCGACGCGCGAGCTCTACCAGGAGTTCAACGCGGCCTTCGCCAAGCACTGGAAGGCGAAGGCCGGCGAGGACGTGGCGATCAAGCAGTCGCACGGCGGCTCGGGCAAGCAGGCGCGCGCCGTGATCGACGGGCTCGAGGCCGACGTCGTGACGCTGGCGCTCGCCGGCGACGTCGATCAGCTCGCCAAGAACGGCGGCCTGATCCCGGCCGACTGGCAGAAGCGGCTGCCGCAACAACTCCTCGCCCTACACCTCGACCATCGTCTTCCTCGTGCGCAAGGGCAATCCCAAGGGCATCCACGACTGGCCCGATCTCGGCAAGGACGGCGTCGAGGTCGTCACGCCGAACCCGAAGACCTCGGGCGGCGCGCGCTGGAACTACCTCGCGGCCTGGGGCTACGCGCTGAAGCAGGACGGCGGCAACGACGAGAAGGCCAAGGATCTCGTCACGCAAGATCTACAAGAACACCAAGGTGCTCGACTCGGGCGCCCGCGGCTCGCTCACGACCTTCACCGAGCGCGGCATCGGCGACGTGCTGATCTCCTGGGAGAACGAGGCACTTCTCGCGACCAAGGAGCTCGGACCCGACAAGTTCGAGATCGTGACGCCGACGCTGTCGATCCTCGCCGAGCCGTCGGTCACGGTCGTCGACAAGGTCGTCGACAAGCGCGGCACGCGCAAGGTCGCGGAGGCCTACCTCAACTTCCTCTATAGCGACGAGGGGCAGGACATCGCCGGCAAGCACTACTACCGGCCGCGCGATCCGAAGGCTGCCGAGAAGTACAAGGCGCAGTTCAGCCCCGTGAAGCTCTTCACCATCGACGAGGTGTTCGGCGGCTGGGCCAAGGCGCAGGACGTCCACTTCAAGGACGGCGGCCTCTTCGACCAGATCTACGCGCCGGGCGGCAAGAGCTGACGGAGCACACCGCGACCGCGTGCCGTCCCCTGCCACCTCGACAACTCCCGAGGCAGGCGGGTGGCACGCGCCTCTCACTTCCTTCTTCCCGTCGACGGCCGGTCAGCACAGGAGCCACTCCATGTCTCGAGAAAGCTTCGCCGACCGCCGTCCGCCCTCAGCGCAGACGAGCATGACGGACCCGCACATAGCCTCGCGCGCCAGCTTGCGAATGTGCGCCTCGACATCGCTCCTTTCGCCTGTCTGTCGCAGCTCCGACGCAACCCGAGCTTCGCGACACCCCGAAACAACCGAGCTTTGAAGAGAGACAGCCATGACCACGACCCTCATCGTTCCCGGCCTTCACTCCAGCGGACCCGCCCATTGGCAGACCTGGTTCGAGGCGCATATTCCCGGCAGCGTGCGCGTCATCCAGCGCGACTGGGACAAGGCCGATCTGCCCGAGTGGGCGAGCCGCGTGCGCCGCGAGATCAATCGCATCCCGGGCCGGATCTTCATCGTCGCCCACAGCTTCGGAGCGCTCGCGGCCGTCCAGGCCGCCCACGATCACAGCGGCCGCATCGCGGGCGCCATGCTCGTCGCCCCGGCCGACCCGGAGAAGTTCGGCATCGCCGACTACTTGCCGTCGGTGCCGCTCGCGTTCCGCTCCGTCGTCGTCGCCAGCACCAACGATCCCTGGATCACCGCCGAGCGCGCCGCCCATTGGGCCGACCTTTGGGGCTCCGATCTCGTCACGCTCGGCGAGGCCGGACACGTCAACGTCGAGTCCGGCTTCGGCCCCTGGCCCGAGGGGCTCGCGCTGTTCGAGCGCCTTCGCCGGTCGAGCGCCTTCGTTCACGTTGCCTATCCACGCGAGACAGAACGAGGCACCGCCCGTCCGAGCGCGAAGCTTGGCTCGCAGCGGCATCGCGGCCGACACGAATTCACGGCCGCGAGCACGTCGCGCGCCGCGTCCTCGCCCGAACTGTCGGTTGAGAGGACGAACCGATGCGCAACGGGAAGCGAACCATGTCTAGTCGCAAGGCCGCTGCGCTTCAGCAACACGGAGAGAGGAAAGTCATCCAGTGCAAAAGACGATTGTCACTTACGCCGACGAATCTGAGAATATCGTTAAATATCAAAATGTTATATCGGACGAACATCCAACATAACGGAGGCGAGTAAGATGGGTGGGGGACTGAGGGCAAAGGCCGCACTGGCCGCGGTCATGGGGGTGGCCGGATTAGCCTCCGGGGGAGTGGGCGCGGCGAATGCGGCCGATCTCGGCGGCGACTGCTGCGCCGACCTCGAGGAGCGCATCGCCGAGCTCGAGGCGACGACGGCGCGCAAGGGCAACCGCAAGGTCTCTCTCGAGATTTACGGGCAGGTCAATCAGGGCGTCATCTGGTGGGACGACGGCTTCGAGCAGCAATGCCTACGTCGTCACCAACGACAACTCACGCACGCGCGTTGGGTTCAGGGGCAAGGCCAAGATCAGCGAGGACTGGGAAGCGGGCTACCGCATCGAGATCGGCATTCGCACCGCCAACTCGAAGCGCTTCACGCAAAACAACCCCGAAGGGAACGACAATCCCGACGATATCGGTTTTGACATGCGTGACGCCTACTGGTTCGTGAAGAGCAAGTCGCTCGGCCAAGGGTCGGTCGGCCTGCAGGCCTCCGCGACCGACCAAATCACCGAGATCAACCTGACGCAGACCCAGTACTTCTCGAAGTACTCGGACCAGGAGGACAGCGGCCTCGGGTTGTTCCTGCGCAATCCCGTCACCGGGGGCTACAGCGCGGTCACCTGGCGCCGGCTCATCGGCGAAGGCGGCGACCAGCCGGGCGAAGGCGAGCGGCGCTTCAACCTGGTGAAATACGAATCCCCGACCTGGCACGGCTTTACCGCCTCGGCGTCGTGGGGCCAGGATGACTTCTGGGACGTCGCGTTGCGCTATGCCGGCGAGTTCGGCGGGCTTCAAGGTCGCGGCTGGCATAGGCTACGGCCAGGTGACGGACGTCACGTCAAACGAAAACAGTCTGCGCCGATACCTCCTTGCCTGCAGACCCGCTGCCGACATGGCCTGCAATCAGGTCGGCGGATCGATCAGCGTGATCCATGACCCGACCGGCCTGTTACGTCAATTTCGGCGCGGGCACGAAGACCGATGAGATCATTGAGGATACCATCGCGCTTCGCCGGAACGGGCGTGGACGACGGGCAGGATTTCTGGGCGGTCCAGGCCGGTATCGAGAAGAAATTCATCGAGTACGGCAAGACCACGATTTACGGCGAGTACTACGACTACGACGGCGGCGCGACCAGCCGCGTCGTGAGATCGTCCGACGCTCTCAATCCGTTCGGTGCCGATGCGGCGGTCTGGGAAACGGGCTGCAGAGTTTCGGCGGCGGCATCGCTCAAGGCTTCGACGCGGCGGCGCTCGTTCTTTACCTCCAATACCGCCACTACGAGGGCGATCTCACGCTGCGCCAGATCAACTCCGGCGTCGCGTCCGGCCCGATTGCCAACGCCGCCTTTCACGGATCTCGATATCGTCTTCTCCGGCGGGATCATCAGGTTCTAGCGCGATCCTTCTCCCAGGACCAACCTAGGCAGAGGGCCGCTCCTATGGGCGGCCCTTTCTTTTGCGAGCCCGGAAGCCCTTGCCGCTCCCTCGCAGCCGCTCCTTCATAAGCTCAGCACTTCTTCTTCGTTCTGAACGCCCGCGCCCGCCGCTAATTTGGACATTGCGGCAACGATAGCGGCTGACTCGGGGGGCGGCCATGCCCAAGGGCAAAGACAGTTCCGACGACGATCGAGAGGAGGCGGGACACATGGAGATGGCGACTCCGCGACGTTCCGGCAATCGTGGGCAGCAACCTGCGGCGCCTGCGCAAGTACCAGGGCCATTCGCTCGAGCGGCTTGCGGAGCTCTCCGGCGTCAGCCGCGCCATGCTCGGGCAGATCGAGACGGGAAAGAGCGTGCCGACCGTGAGCCTCTTGTGGAAGGTCGCCGACGCGCTCGGCGTGCCGGTCGGCAATCTCATCGCGACACAGCAAGGCTCGACGACGGTCGTGCTGAGCCGAGACGGCAGCGGGCCCCTCGTCTCCTCCGGCGGCCGGGTGGAGCGCCGGCCCCTACTCCCGCTCGATCGCTCGCGCGGCACGGAGTTCTACGAGCTGAAATTCGCTCCCCACGCTCGCGAGGACGCCGAGCCATACGCGTCGGGGATGCGCGAGAACCTCGTCGTCGCGCAGGGAACGCTAAGGATAACAGTGGGCTACGAGCCCGCACGTGTCCTCGATGCCGGCGACGCAATCCTCTTCGAGGCGGACGTGCCCCGCAGCTACGAAAACCCCGGAGAGACCGAGACGGTGGCCTACCTTGTCGTGATGCACTGCGGGCGCGCCGGCGCGTGAGCCCTGTCCTTGGGCATGCATTCCACGAAATCGAATATCGATCGCAGATCAAATTGGTTCGGGGCGCGCTGCAGCCGCAATAGTCTGCGGCCCGGTCGAAGATTGCGGAGGCACGACATGCTGAGGACTGCGGTAGCTCGCGAGCAAGCTTTCGCCTGGATCGGGCTCATCTTCGCTCTCTCCTTCGTCGGCGCGCTGGCGGTCGGGATCTGAACGGGAGCTTGGGGGATGGCGGCCGCGCGATCACGGAGAGTTCTGCCGGGCTTCGGGCTGTCGCTCGGCTTCACGCTCGCCTATCTGTCGCTCATCGTGCTCATTCCGCTCTCGGCCGTGTTCATCAAGAGTGCGGGCATGGGAGCGGACGCGTTTTGGAATGCGGTGACCACGCCGCGGGTTGTCGCCTCCTATAGGCTGAGCTTCGGCGCATCCCTGATTGCGGCCGCGATCAACGTCGTGTTCGGCCTCATGCTGGCGTGGGCGATCGTGCGCTACACCTTCCCCGGCAAGAAGCTGGTCGACGCGCTGATCGACCTCCCGTTCGCGCTCCCGACGGCGGTGGCCGGCATCTCGCTCACCGCGCTCTATGCCAAGAACGGCTGGCTCGGCCAGTTTCTCGAGCCGCTCGGCATCCAGGTCGCCTTCACGCCGCTCGGCGTCCTCGTGGCTCTCGTCTTCATCGGCCTGCCGTTCGTCGTGAGGACCGTCCAGCCCATTCTCGAGGACCTCGACGTCGAGCTCGAGGAGGCGGCGGTCTGCCTCGGCGCCACGCGCTGGCAAACGTTTCGCCGCGTCGTGCTGCCGACCCTGCTCCCCGCCCTGCTCACCGGCTTTGCGCTGGCATTCGCCCGCGCCGTCGGCGAGTACGGCTCGGTGATCTTCATCGCCGGGAACATCCCGATGGTGTCGGAGATCACGCCGCTCATGATCATCACCAAGCTCGAGCAGTACGACTACCACGGCGCCACCGCCATCGCCGCGGTGATGCTCGTCGTCTCCTTCATTCTCTTGCTCGCGATCAACGGGCTGCAGGCGTGGACCTCGCGACGCGCAGGGAGGGAGGTCTAATGGCCGGAGCAGCAACCCATGCTTTTCAGGCCGGAGCCTCACAGCGCTTCGAGGCGAGCGTCGCCACACGCGATGCAAAATGGGTGAAGCGCCTCGTGCTCGGGGTCGGGCTCGCTTACTTCGGCCTCTTCCTGCTCCTGCCTCTGATCGCCGTCTTCGCCGAGGCGCTGCGCAAGGGCTGGGCCGTCTACTTCGCCGCCCTCGTCGAGCCCGACGCCCAATCCGCCATTCGCTTGACGCTGCTCGCCGCCGCTATTGCCGTCCCCGCCAATCTCGTGTTCGGGCTCGCGGCCGCCTGGGCCATCGCCAAGTTCGACTTTCCCGGCAAGCAGCTCCTGATCACGTTCATCGACTTGCCGTTCTCGGTATCTCCGGTCATCGCCGGCCTGATCTACGTGCTCGTGTTCGGCGCCCAGGGGTGGCTCGGGCCCTGGCTTTCCGCCCACGACATCAAGATCATCTTCGCCGTGCCCGGCATCGTGCTCGCGACGATCTTCGTCACCTTCCCCTTCGTCGCCCGCGAGCTCATCCCGCTCATGCAGGCGCAGGGGCGCGAGGAGGAGGAGGCGGCGATCACGCTCGGCGCCGGAGGGCTCCAGACCTTCTGGCGCGTCACGCTCCCGAACATCAAATGGGGCCTTCTCTACGGCGTGATCCTCTGCAATGCCCGCGCCATGGGCGAGTTCGGCGCCGTGTCCGTGGTCTCGGGGCACATCCGCGGCGAGACCAACACCATGCCGCTGCACGTCGAGATCCTCTACAATGAGTATCAGTTCGCCGCCGCATTTGCGGTGGCCTCGCTTCTGGCGCTGCTCGCACTCGTGACGCTCGCGCTCAAGACCTACATCGAGTGGATCGCATCGCGCACTGAGCGGGAGGAGCCGGCCCAATGAGCATCGAGGTTCGCAACATTCACAAGTCGTTCGGGAGCTTCAAGGCGCTCGACGGCGTGTCGCTCGACCTGCCGAAGGGCGAGCTCATCGCGCTCCTGGGCCCGTCGGGATGCGGGAAGACGACGCTGTTGCGCATCATCGCCGGCCTCGAGCAGGCCGACTACGGAACGGTGCTGCTCGAGGGCGAGGATGCGTCGGCAAAGCACGTGCGCGAGCGCCAGGTCGGCTTCGTGTTCCAGCACTACGCGCTCTTCCGCCACATGAGCGTGTTCGAGAACGTGGCGTTCGGGCTTCGCGTCAAGCCGCGCGCCGAGCGTCCGAGCGAGGGAGATATCCGCGCCAAGGTTCACGCCCTCCTCGAGCTCGTGCAGCTCGGCTGGCTCGCAAACCGCTATCCGGGGCAACTGTCGGGAGGACAGCGCCAGCGGATCGCGCTCGCGCGCGCCCTCGCCGTCGAGCCGCAAGTGCTCCTGCTCGACGAGCCGTTCGGCGCGCTCGACGCGAAAGTGCGGAAGGAGCTGCGCCGCTGGCTGCGCCGCCTCCACGACGAGCTGCACATCACCTCCATTTTCGTCACCCACGATCAGGAGGAGGCGCTCGAGGTTGCCGACCGCATCGTGCTCATGAACCGCGGCCGTGTGGAGCAAGCGGGCTCCCCGCGCGAGATCTACGAAGAGCCGGCCAGCGCCTTCGCCTACGGCTTCATCGGCACGGTCAACGAGTTCCAGGGCCACATCGAAGGGGCGCACGTGCGCGTCGGCGACGACCTCCTGCCCCACGGCGCGACGGGCCTCAAGGAGGGGCGCGAGGTGATCGCCTTCGCGCGACCGCACGAGATCAAGATGGTGCCCTACGGCGAGGGGGCGCGCGGAATCGCGGCGAAGGTCAACCGCGTCCTGACGGCAGGCTCGCTGGCCCGCGTCGAGCTCATCGGCCCCGGCTCGCGCGAATCTCGCGCGCCCCAGTACTTCGAAGTGGAGATTCCGCAATCCGAGCTTGCCGAGCTCGACCTTACGGCGGGACAGCCGGTTCGGGTCCTTTCCTCCCGCCTGCGCCTCTTCGAGAGGAAGAGCGGGAGCTAGGGCCTATGAACTTCCAGCAGCTCCGCATCATTCGCGAGACCATCCGGCGCAACTTCAACCTGACCGAGGTCGCCAACGCCCTCCACACCTCGCAATCCGGCGTCTCCAAGCACATCAAGGATCTCGAGGACGAGCTCGGCGTCGAGCTCTTCGTGCGCCGCGGCAAGCGACTCCTCGGCCTCACCGAGCCCGGCAAGGAGCTCGCGCAGATCGTCGAGCGCATGCTGCTCGATGCCGCCAACATCAAGCGCCTCGCCGATCAGTTCGCCGGGACCGACCGCGGCGAGATCAGCATCGCCACGACCCACACCCAGGCCCGCTACGCGCTGCCGGCGCCGATCGCAAGATTTCGCGACGAGTTCCCGAGCGTACATCTGGTGCTGCACCAGGCGAGCCCGAAGGAGATCGCGGCCATGGTGCTCGATGGCCAGGCCGACATCGGCATTGCCACCGAGGCGCTCGCCGATAACCCGGAGATCGCGGCCTTCCCTTACTACTCTTGGCGTCACGGCGTCGTCGTGCCCGCCGGCCATCCGCTCGAAGGCACGAAGCCGCTCACGCTCGAGGCCGTCGCCGAGTATCCGATCATCACCTACCACGAGGGCTTCACCGGCCGCCCCAACATCGACGCGACGTTCGCCAAGGCCGGGCTTGCGCCCGACATCGTCATGGCCGCGCTCGATGCCGACGTGATCAAGTCCTACGTCGAGCTGGGGCTCGGCGTCGGCATCATCGCCTCGATGGCGTTCGATCCTGAGCGCGACAAGGGCCTGCGCCTCCTCGACAGCGCCAAGCTCTTTCCGCAGAGCACATCGCGCATCGCCGTGCGCCGCGGCCGGTTTCTGCGCCGCTTCGCCTACCGCTTCATCGAGCTCTGCTCGCCGGAGCTGACGGAGGAAACAATTCGCAAGGGCCTTGGCCCCAACGGCGACGATGAAGACTAGCGAACGGTGCGGGTAAGCCGGGCGCGCGCGGCGTCGAGGTCGGCCGGCGTGTCGATGTCGGAAAGGGCCCAATCGTCGACCGGGACGGCGATCGCCTCGGCGGCATGTGCCTCGAGCAGGCGCTTGGCGCCCTGGGGCCCGGCGAGCGACGCCAAAGCCGGAAAATGATGCCGCGGCCAGAGCACAGGGTTGCGCTGCTCGCGGGCGGCCGTCGCGGCGTAGACGATCTTGTCGTGCCCCGCGCGCTCGAACGCCGCCCTCATGCCGCGCAACACGTCCGGCGAGAGGAACGGCATATCGGCCGGCACGATAAAGGCGCCGTCGAGGCCCTCTCCAAGCTCCGCAACTCCGGCCGCGATCGACGAGCCCATGCCGCTCGACCATCGGGCATTGAAGACGATCCGGACGGGAAGGTCCGCAAGCGCTTCTCGGCAGGCCTCCTGCTGACCACCCGTGACGGCGACGATGTCTCGCAGCCCGCTTGCGACCAGCACGCGTGCGACGCGCCGCACCAGCGCTTCCCCGCCGATGTCGGCGAGAAGCTTCCCCGGCGAGCCGAACCTCTGCGAGGCCCCGGCCGCGAGCAGCACGGCGCCGATCTCAGCCATGTCACGCCCTCGCTTGGGACGGCGGGCTCAGGACGGTGGGCACGCTGCGCCGCTCTCGACCCAGGCCGCGATCAGCGCGCCGAACTCCTTCTGCGTGCCCGGAGCCGGTGAGCGGCCCGCGCCCGGGGTCCAGCCCCAGCCGACGAGGGAATCCTCCGCCATGTGATGGACGATCTCGTCCATGGACTTGCCGCCGTTGCGTTTCGGATCCTTGATCTGCTCGCAGATCTCGCCGAGCGATTTCCCGACCCACGCCATCTCGATCGGCGCGACGTGCCAGAGCGGATGGCCAGGAATCCTGCCCGGATCGAAATTCGCCTGGCCATGGCAGCTCGTGCAGCGCATGCCGATCGCGCCCAGATTGTCCTCGCCGCGAACCACGGGCGGCTCGTGGGGATGCATGTCGTCCCCCTGGTGCGGACGATGGCCGACAGGGTGGCAGTTGAGGCAGCGCGGATGCTGGATCACCTTGCCGGCCTCGGTGAAGAGGGCCACGGACCGCTCCTTGGCGTCGGCGATCGATTGGAACGCGCTCGCCGGCTTGAGCTGCGCGGCCGGCTCCGGGTAGGCCGTCGACATGCCCCATCCGACGGCGGCGGCCGCAACGCCCGCAGCGAGACTAAGGGAGACCGCTCTCATGACCGCACCCCCGAGGCCTTGGAAACCGAGCGCGAGAGCGGCAGCTCGTAGACGCGCTTGCCCGTGAGCTTGGCCCACGCGTTGGCGACGGCGGGCCCGATGGTCGGCACGCCCGGCTCGCCGACGCCGGTCGGGTTGGCGTCCGACGGCATGATGTGGACCTCGATCGGCGGCATCTCGTTGATCCTCAGCACGCGATAGCCGTCGAAGTTCGACTGCGCGACGCGCCCCTCCTCGAGATCGATGGCGCCGAAAAGGACGGCGGAGAGGCCGTAGCCCATGCCGCCCTCCATCTGTGCCTTGACCACCTCGGGGTTGATGGCGATCCCGCAATCGACCGCGCACACGACCCGCTCGACCTTGGGCAGCCCCTCGTCGCCGACCGACACCTCGACCACGTGAGCGACAAAGGACTTGAAGCTTTCGTGCACCGCGAGTCCGCGCGCGCGGCCCTTTTCCAACGGCTTGTCCCATCCCGCCTTCTCCGCCGCGAGGTTCAGGACGCCGAGATGGCGCGGGTGCTTCGCGAGGAGACGCCGGCGGAGGGCGAGCGGGTCCGCGCCGGCCGATTCGGCAAGCTCGTCGAGGAAGGTCTCGGTCGCGTACGCCGTATGCGTCGAGCCGACCGAGCGCCACCACAGCGTGGGGACGCCCGCTTCGACGATATGAGCGGAGACGCGCAGATTTTCGATCTGATAGGGCAGCGTGCTCGCCCCTTCGACCATTGTCGCGTCGACACCGTCTTTCAGCATCGCACTCTCGAACGGGCTTCCCTTCATGAACGATTGCCCGACAATCACCTGGTCCCAGGCGACGATGTTGCCGTCCTTGTCCAAGCCGCCCCTCACCCGGTGGACGAAGATCGGCCGGTAGCGTCCGCCCTTGATGTCGTCCTCGCGCGTCCACACGACCTTGATCGGGCCCTTGTGCTTCGTCGCACCCTTCAAGACCTCCGCGGCCTCTGCCGCCATGTCGCCGGCAGGCGTCGCGCGCCGGCCGAAGCTGCCTCCGGCGAGCAGCGTCTTGATCTGCACCTGCTCGGGCTTGAGACCAAGGACGTTCGCCGCCACCATCTGGTCGACCGTCTGCAGCTGCGACCCGAACAGGAGCTCGACCCCGCCGTCCCCGGTGCGGCGGATCACGCAATCATTGGGCTCCATGGGCGCGTGCGCGAGGTAGGGGAACACGTAGGTCGCCTCGATGACCTTTGCGGCGGCGCCGAGTGCGGAGGCCGCGTCGCCGTCGTTGCGCGCGACCGCGCCGGGCGACTTCGAGAGCTCGGTATAGGACGCAATCAGGTTGCCGCTGCTCCGCGCCTCGGTGCCGGTCTCGTCCCAGGCGATCTCGAGGGCGTCGCGGCCCTGCCTTGCGGCCCAGAACCCGTCGGCGATGACCGCCACGCCCTGGGGCACGGCGAAAACCTCCTTGACGCCGGGAACGGCGAGAGCGGGCGCGGGATCGAAGTCCTTCGGCTTTGCGCCGAACCGCGACGGGCGCGCAAGGAGGCAGGTCGCGAGATCGTCGAGCTTCACGTCGAGCGTGAACATCGCCGTCCCGTTGGTCTTCGACGCCGTATCGACCTTCGGCACGTTCTTGCCGATGAAGCGCCACTCGGCGGGGCTCTTGGGTTGCGGCTTGGCGGCGAGCACGACCTTCTGGGCCGCGCCGCAGAGCTCTCCGAACTTTGCCGATTTCCCGGAGCGATCCTTGACGATGCCGTTCTCGATCTTGATGCCATCGCTGCTCACGCCCCACTTCTCGGCAGCGGCGGCGATGAGGCGCGCGCGAGCTTCCGAGCCCGCCTCGCGCAGCTGCTCCCAGGAGTTCGCCATGGCGGTCGAGCCGCCCGTGCCCTGCATCTTGCCGAACGCCAGATTGGCGTAGCGCTCGGCGTCGGCCGGCGCATGCTCGACGCGGATCTGGCTCCAGTCGGCATCGAGCTCGTCGGCGAGAATGGTCGCGATTCCGGTGTGGGGACCCTGGCCGAACTCGATGTGCTTGCTGATGACGGTCACCGTGCTGTCGGGCCCGATCCTCAGGAACGCGTTCGGCGCGAACTCGGTGTCCGTCGCTGCGGCCGCCCTCTTGGCGAGCGGCACATGGAAGGCGATGACGAGGCCGGCCGCTGCCGACCCTCTCAGAAACTGACGACGGCTCGCTGCGGGAAGCATGTTCATGGCTCAGCCCTCCAGCCGGCGGGCGGCGTCGTGGATGGCCGCGCGGATGCGATGATAGGTGCAGCAGCGGCAGATGTTGCCGGTCATGGCCTGATCGATATCCTGATCGGTGGGCTTCGCGACCTGCGACAGGAGCCCCACCGCCGACATGATCTGGCCCGATTGGCAGTAGCCGCACTGGGGCACGTCGATTGAGATCCACGCGGCCCTGACCGCCTCGGCGACCTTTCCGTTTGCGCCCTCGATGGTCGTCACCTCGGCGCCGTCCAGCGTGCCGACCGGCGTGACGCACGAGCGCCTTGGTTCGCTGTCGACGTGCACGGTGCACGCCCCACACTGCGCGACGCCGCAGCCGAATTTCGTCCCGGTAAGACCCTGGACGTCTCTCAAGAACCAGAGCAGCGGCATCGAGGGATCGCCATCGTAGCGCACCTCGTTGCCGTTCAGAGTGAGCGTGATCATCTCTCGCCTCATGTCTGTGCGACTGTGAAATTTCAGAATGCCGGTGTGGGGTCGTTAGTTGCAACGTGGTCGCTCGCCGCGAGGGTTGCAAGGCCGGGCGCGGGCTCGGCGAGCTTGTCGGTCTGCACGTCTTGGAGGCAATTGCCGGCGCGGCCGACATCGACGCGGCGGCGGCTCAGCAATCCTTGAACAGGGAGGCGACACAATCCCAGGACTTGCGCGCCGACGTGCTGATGGCCGAGCCGGCGTTCTCTAGGCTCTCGGTCGCGACGCGCGTCGCGCCGGGGATGACGCCCTCGACCTTCGTGTCGGGAGCATAGCCGTCGCCGCCGGCGAGGGCCTGCTGAAACTCGGTGAGTGTGATGACTTTCGGCGTCCCGCCGGCGCAGGTCTTCTCGTCGGCACCGCCCGCCTCGCATTTCTCGTGCGGGCCGGTCTTGGTCAGGACCTTGATGCAGATTTGTGCCAGCGCCTTGTCGCCGCCGGAGATCTTGTCGAGCCTGCCGCCCTCCTCGACGGCGCACCTATAGGTTGCAGCGGGACCCGTGCAGGGAATGCACGCCTCGCCCGCCGTTGCCGCACTCGGCAAAGCAACGAAGGCAAAGCCGCCGAACAAGACCCAACTCCGCATGACACCCCCCGGCCGTCCCTCAAGAGGGATCAGCTTCTGCACACAAATATAGCAGACAAATTTGGGGCCTTCCTATGGCCGATTTGCGCGTCGCCACAGTGCATGCACGGCCAGACTAAAGCCCTACGTGAGCGACCCCCGGCCCTCCAGCGCCCGCATCCGGCGGCCAAAGCTGTCAGCCGAGCACCTCGGCGACCTGCGGTTCGCCGTTCACGGCCCCTCGGCGTGCGCGTAGCGCATAGCCCTTGACGAGCGCATAAACGGCCGGAATGACCACAAGCGTCAGCACCGTGGACGACACCATGCCGCCGATCATCGGCACCGCGATGCGCTGCATGACCTCGGAGCCGGTCCCCGTGCTCCAAAGGATGGGCAGGAGCCCGGCGGTGATGGCCGTGACAGTCATCATCTTGGGGCGTACGCGCTCGACCGCACCCGCCATGACGGCGGCGTGGACGTCGCCAAGGTCGAGCGCGCGGCCCTCGCGCGCCGCGAGCGCCCGGCGCGCCTCCAGCGCGTGCTCGAGGTAGATCAGCATCACCACGCCGGTCTCGGCGGCGACGCCGGCGAGCGCGATGAAGCCGACGGCAACGGCGACCGACAGGTTGAACCCGAGCCACCACATCAGCCACAGGCCACCGACCAGGGCAAACGGGAGAGAGGCCATCACGATGAGGCTCTCTGTGACGCGGCGGAAGTTCAGGTAGAGCAGCAGGAAGATGATGGCGACGGTCAGCGGCACGACGAGCATGAGGCGCGCCTTCGCGCGCTCGTAGTACTCGAACTGTCCGCTCCACACAGCGGTGTATCCCGGCGGGAACTTGACCATGTCCGCCACCGCGCGCTTGGCGTCGGCGACGTAGCCGACGAGGTCGCGCTCGCGGGCGTCGACATAGATGTAGGCCGCGGGCTGGGCGTTCTCGGTGCGGATCGAGGCCGGGCCCTGGACGAGCTTCACGCTCGCCACCTCGCCCAGCGGCACCGACGCCCCGTTGGCGAGAGGCACCAGGACCTCGTGCGCGATCGCGTCGGGATCGGAGCGCACGTCGCGCGGATAGCGCACGGAGACGCCGTAGCGCTCGCGCCCTTCGATCGTCGTGGTCACGGTCTCGGCGCCGATGCCGGACGCCACCACGCTCTGCACGTCCTCCATCGAGAGGCCGTAGCGGGCAAGCGCCACGCGGTCGGGCTCGATCTCGAGATAGTTGCCGGCGATGATGCGCTCGGCGTAGGCGCTCGAGGTCCCGGGCACCGTCTTCAGCGCCACCTCGATCTCGCGCGCGAGCCCCTCGATGACGCGGAGATCCGGCCCCATGACCTTGACGCCGACGGGCGTGCGTATGCCCGTCGCGAGCATGTCGATGCGTGCCTTGATCGGCATCGTCCAGGCGTTGGAGACGCCCGGGAACTGCAGCGCCCGGTCCATCTCGTCGATCAGCGCCTCGAGCGTGAGCCCCGGGCGCCACTCGGACTTGGGCTTCAAGTTGATCACGGTCTCGAACATCTCGAGCGGTGCCGGATCGGTCGCGGTCTCGGCGCGCCCCGCCTTGCCGAGCACCGACTCGACCTCCGGGAACGACTTGATGATCTTGTTCTGCGTCTGCACGAGCTCGGACGCCTTGGCGATGGAGAGCCCCGGCAGCGTCGTGGGCATGTAAAGCAGCGTGCCCTCGTTGAGGTTCGGCATGAACTCCGAGCCGAGCCGCGCCGCCGGCCAGAAGCTCGCGATGAGCACGGCGAGCGCCAGCGCGACCGTGAGCCCCTTGGCCTTCAGCACGGCGGCGATCACCGGGCGATAGATCCACATGAGAAACCGGTTCACCGGGTTCTTGTGCTCCGGGATGATGCGCCCGCGCACGAACAGCATCATGAGGGCGGGAACGAGCGTCACCGAAAGGAGCGCGCTTGCGGCCATGACGAACGTCTTGGTGAAGGCGAGCGGCTGGAAGAGGCGCCCCTCCTGCGCCTCGAGGGCAAAGATCGGCAGGAACGACACGGTGATGATGAGGAGCGAGAAGAAGAGCGCAGGCCCGACCTCGACCGCGGCCTCGATCAGGACCTCGGAGCGCGGCTTCTCCGGCGGGGCGCGCTCGAGGTGCTTGTGCGCGTTCTCGATCATGACGATCGCGGCGTCGACCATGGCGCCGATGGCGATGGCGATGCCGCCGAGGCTCATGATGTTCGACGACAGCCCCAGCCAATGCATCAGGGCATAGGCAATGAGAACGCCGAGCGGGAGCGTGATGATGGCGACGAAGGCGCTGCGCACATGCAGCAGGAACACGACGCACACGAGTGCGACGATCAGGCTTTCCTCGATGAGCGTGCGCTTCAAGGTCTCGATCGCCCGGTAGATGAGGCCCGAGCGGTCGTAGACGGGGACGATCTCGGTACCCTCGGGCAGGCTGCCCTTGATCGCCTCGAGCTTCTCCTTGACGTTGGCGATGACGGAGAGCGCGTTCTGGCCGTAGCGCTGCACGGCGATGCCGGACACGGCCTCGCCCTCGCCGTTGAGCTCGGTCATGCCGCGCCGCTCGTCGGGCGCAAGCTCGACGCGGGCGACGTCGGCAAGGCGCACGGGCGTCCCGCCCTCGGCCTTGACGACGATCTGCTCGAGATCGTCGATGCCCTTGAGATAGCCCCGCCCGCGCACCATGAACTCGGCCTCGGCAAGCTCGACGACGCGCCCGCCGACGTCCATGTTGGAGGCGCGGATCGCGTCCTTGATCCTGGACAGCGGGATATCGAACGCCTTCAAGCGCCGCGGGTCGACGACGACGGAGTACTGGCGCACGAAGCCGCCGACGCTCGCCACCTCGGCCACGCCCTCGGCCTTTGCCGCCGCGAGCCGCACCTGCCAGTCCTGGGTCGAGCGCAGCTCTGCGAGCGTGCGCTGCGTCGCCGTGACCACATACTGATAGACCCAGCCTATACCCGTCGCGTCGGGCCCCAGCGTCGGCGTGACCCCGCGCGGCAGCTTGCCGGCCGCCGCCGAGAGATACTCGAGGACGCGCGAGCGCGCCCAGTAGATGTCGGTGCCCTCGTCGAAGATCACGTAGACGAACGACACGCCGAAGTAGGAGAAGCCGCGCACGACGTGCGAGCGCGGGACCGACAGCATCGCGGTCGACAGGGGATAGGTGATCTGATCCTCGACCACCTGGGGGGCCTGGCCGGGGTAGTCCGTGTAGATGATGACCTGGGTATCGGAAAGGTCGGGGATGGCATCGAGCGGCACCTGGCGCACGGCATAGAGGCCGAGCCCCGTCGCCAGCGCGGCCGCGATCAGGATGAGGACGAGATTGCCCGCCGACCAGCGGATGAGACGCGCGATCACTGGGAGGTCTCCTTCGTGAACGGCTTCAGCGCCGCCTGCAGATTGGCTTCGGCATCGATGAGGAAGTTCGCCGACACGACGACCTTCTCGCCTTCGGCGAGACCGTCCTCGACCTCGACCAGGTCCTTGCTGCGCGCCCCGAGCTTCACCGGGCGCGGGTCGAACAGCCCCTCGCCCCGCTCGACGAGGACAACTTGGCGCTCGCCGCTGTCGATCACGGCCGATGAAGGAATGACGATACGGGGCTCGTGGCCGCTCGTCGCGATCTCGACCGAGGCATACATCTCGTACTTGATGCGGTTGCCGGGATTGTCGAGCTCGATGCGAGCCTTGGCGGTGCGCGTCGCGGCATCGATCGACGGCAGCACGAACGTGATCTTGCCGTCGAAGCTCTCGCCGGGAAGGGCGCGAAACGTCACCTTGGCCGACGCGCCGATCTCGAAGCGCGCGATATCCTGCTCGGCCACGTCGGCGATGATCCAGACCTTGCTCGTGTCGGCGATGCGATAGAGCTCGTCGCCGGTCCTCGCCATCTGGCCTTCGACGAGCTTCTTCTCGAGGATCACTCCGGAGGCCGGCGACGGCCAGTCCATCTCCATGACGGGCTCGGTGCTTTGACGCAGACGCGCGAGCACGTCCTCGGGCAGATCGAGATTGCGCAGACGCTGGAGCGCACCCTCCTCATCGCGCGGGCCACGGCCCGGTGTCGTCATCGCGGTGCGATAGTCGACTTGCGCGTTGACGAGCGGCTGGCTGTAAAGGCGAAAGAGCGGCTCGCCTGCTTCGACCCTCTGCCCCGTCTCGTTGACGTAGAGCTTCTCAATGAAGCCGTCGGCGCGCAGCGACACCGTGCGCAGCGTGCGCTCGTCGGGCTTGGCGACGCCGGGGGCCTTGACGGCGTGGGTGAAGGGGCGCCGCTTGGCGGCCTCGGTGCGCACACCCGACTTCTGCACCCGGTCGAGGCTCACCTTGACCGTGGGCCCGTCGCCCGCAGCCTCGTCGGCATAGACCGGGATGTAGTCCATCCCCATCTCGTCCTTCTTCGGCACCGGCGAGGTGTCGGGACGGCCCATGGGATTGCGGTAAAAGAGGACCTTGCGCTCCTTCTTCTCGGGACCGGTTGTATGGGCCGCGTGGTCCACATGAGCGGCGTGGTCCGCATGCGGGTCGGAGGGAGCCGTCGCCTCGGATTTTGGAGCAATGGCCGCGATCTTCCCGGCCTCGGGCGAAGCGGCCGTGTCCGCTTTTGAGGCGAACCCCAGCGCATCTCCACCGACAATGATATGAACCCCGGCCGCCCCGAGGGCCAGTATTGCGAGGGCTGCGACGGCTTTAGACATCATGACTGATCGATCCTTGCGGGGCGGGGACTTGGCTTTCGACCGAAGCCACGCAAAAAAGGAGCCACGCGCGGACTAGCGAACCCGCCCGGCTCATCAGTCATGTTTGTGAAGGTTAACTTCGGGGCGCGAGCGGCGATCATGGCATGCCCTCCGGGGACTTGCCGGCGCCCGTGTCCATGGCGGCTGCTCCCTGTGGCGCGAAGCTCTGGAGCGCCGCCTTGAGATTGCTCTCGGCGTCGATGAGGAAGTTCGCGCTCACGACGACCTTGTCGCCCGCCTCGAGACCGCTCCTGACCTCGACATAGTCGCGGGTTCTGAGGCCGAGCTGCACCTCCCTCGGCGCGAAACGGCCCTCGCCCCGATCGAGCAGCACAATTCTCTGCCTGCCGCTGTCGATGACCGCCGATGCCGGCACCGAGAGGCGCGGCGCATCGCCGGCCGTGGTATCGATCTCCACGTCGGCGAACATCTCGTGCTTGATGCGATGATCGGGATTGGCGACCTCGACGCGCACGCTCGCGGTACGGGTGCTCATGCTGAGCTCGTGCAGCACGAACGTGACCCGCCCTTCGAATGTCTCGTCGGGAAACGCTCGAAACCGCACCTTGGCGGGCGCGCCGATCTTGACGAGCCGCATGTCCTGCTCGGGGACGTCCGTCATGACCCAGATGTGGCTGAGGTCCGTGAGGCGGTAGAGGGTCTCGCCCGCCTTCACCATCTGTCCCTCGATCACATTCTTCTCCATGACCACGCCGTCGGCCGGCGACGGCACCTCGAAGATGCGCGGGATTTCCCCCGTTGCCTTGAGCCGCTCGATCTCCTGCTCGGGCACGCCCAGCCGATTGAACCGCTCCGCCACGACCTTTGCGTACCTGTCCGCGTCCTGACTCGAGCGCCCGCCCGCCGTGCTGACCTGATCCTTGTAGTCGATTTGCGCGCTGACGATCGCGGGGCTGTAGAAGCTGAACAGGGGTTCGCCTCGCCTCACGTGCTGGCCCTTCGTATTGACGTAGAGCTTCTCGACGTAGCCGTCGGCGCGCACGGTGACGTCGCGCAGAGTGCGCTCGTCCGGCTTGGCGACGCCCGGCGCAGCCACGATCCGCGCCAGCCTCCGCGTCTCGACGGCCGCGGTCCGCACGCCCGCGCGCTGAACTTTTCCGAGACCTACCTTGACGGTCCTGGCGTCGGCCTCGTCCTCGTAGACCGGGATGTAGTCCATTCCCATCTCGTCCTTCTTCGGCACCGGCGAAGTGTCGGGACGGCCCATGGGATTGCGGTAGTAGAGGACTTTGCGTTCGTCGGTCTGGGCGGGAGCGCCAGCTACCGTGGAAGTGCTGGCGGTCGTGTCGGCAGCCTTCGGCACCTGCATGGGCCACGTCCCGGCGCCGAGACGGTAGCCTGCGGCCGCGATCGCGAGCGCCGCGAGAGCGGCGGCCGCCAGCCTGAGCTTCGGTGTCATGAGTAGTGTCCTTCTCGGAGTGCAGTCGCGGGCGCGGCGCGGGGCCACGCACGGGATGAGCTGGCGCAGCGCGCGTCAGCGCACCGCGGCACGCGGGATCGAGAAGGTCAGGACTTGGGAGGAGGAGCGGGCGGCGCTAGCCGTTGGGACGGCGGCTTGACCGTGTCCGTCTCCGCGAACCGCTCGAACGCCAACATCGGCGAGCGCGCCGCGGAGCCGACCACCGCCGGAGATGCAAAGCACTTGGCGAGGCAAGCCTCCGTGCATGTGCTCGACTTGTCGCAATCGGGGCAATGGCTCGGGGCCTTGGGAGAAGAACTCGCCGGAGGCCGCCTTATGGCAATCGGCCATCGCTGGAACAGCGCCGGCTTTTGCCGCCGCCATGGCTCCCGCGGCGGCCGGCGCAAAGGCGACGGCACACATGACGAGAGCGGCGAGTATCCGGCGGGCGTGGCGCACGTGCGTTGCTCCTGCCCGGTAACCCTGGGAAACTTTGCGCGTGCCGTCAAGGGCTCCGGCAGACACCCCTACGTCAGTACGAGGGTTGCTGCTGCCGACAAATTCCCTTTGAAGCAGGAACTCTTCCTCAAAAGAATGCCTCCGAATCCGTGCTCGGCGCCTCAAAGAAAGGCCCTTCGTTACAACTCGTTCAGATTGCGCCTTCCCTCTTGAATCTGGTGGGCTTCGAAGTAATTTCGCGCACCGACGGCGCCCGGCCGCGAGGCGCCGGCGATCGCGCGCACCGGAGCCGAGGCGGCCGACGAGTGGCAGCCCTTGGTCCGATGGCGCAGCGGACAACGCTCTCGGGGCCAGGCTCCAGGGGCTGGATCACGTCAACGATGATCGGACGCGGCGCCAAGCGAGCGGGCGCAGGGAGGTGGCGCGATGTCGGTGCTCATCGAGGCAAAGGGATTGCACAAGCGCTTCGGCGCGATCGTCGCTGCCGACGGCATCTCGCTGTCGGTGCGCAAGGGGGAGGTCTTGGGCTTCCTCGGCCCGAACGGGGCCGGCAAGTCGACGACAATGAAAATGATCACGGGCTTCCTCGAGCCGGACGCCGGCACGGCCCGGATCTGCGGCCTCGACATCGCCGAGAGCCCGAAGCCCGCGAAGTCGAAGCTCGGCTACCTTCCCGAAGGCGCCCCCGCCTACGGCGAGATGACGCCGCGCTCCTTCCTCGGCTTCATCGCGGAGGTGCGCGGCTTCACCGGTCAGGGGATCAAGGCGCGCATTGCGGCCTCGGCCGACCGCGCCGGGCTCGGCCCGGTCCTCGACCAGCGCATCGAAACCCTCTCCAAAGGCTTCAAGCGGCGTGTCGGCCTCGCGCAGGCGATCCTGCACGACCCCCCGGTCCTCATCATGGACGAGCCGACCGACGGCCTCGATCCCAACCAGAAGCACCACGTCCGCGAGCTCATTCGCGAGATGGCGCCCCACAAGGCGATCATCGTCTCGACCCACATCCTCGAGGAGGTCGAGGCCGTGTGCTCGCGCGCCGTCATCATCAACAAGGGGCGCATCGTCGCCGACGGAACGGCCGAGGACCTGATGCGCCGCGTTCCCTACCACGGGGCGGTCGCGATCCGCGTCGCGGCAACCCGCGCCGACACCGTCCTAAAAGCGCTTTCGGGCCACGGCGAGATCTCCCACATCGAGACCGTCGGGCATGCGAACGGCGCCGTGCACCTGCGCGCCATCCCGAAGAACGGGCGCGCCATCGCTGCCGACGTCGCGGCGCTGCTACGTGAGAAGTCGGTCGCGGTCGACGAGCTCTTCGTCGAGCGCGGGAAGCTCGACGACGTCTTCCGCGAGATCACGACGTCGACGGGAGCCTCCGACCATGCTCGATAGCCTCAAGATGGCCGCGATCATTGCCCGGCGCGAGTTCGCCGCCTACTTCGCAACGCCGCTGGCCGCCGTGTTCCTCACCATCTTCGTCGCGGCGACCGGCGCCTTCGCGTTCTATATCGGCGGCTTCTTCGACCGCGGGCAGGCCGACCTCAACTCGTTCTTCGCCTATCATCCTTGGCTCTATCTCCTGCTCGTGCCTGCCGTCGCCATGCGGCTCTGGGCCGAGGAACGCAAGACGGGGACGATCGAGCTCTTAATGACGCTGCCGATCTCCCCGACCGAGGCGATCATCGGCAAATTCGCCGCCGCCTGGGCCTTCGTCGGCCTCGCCCTCGTGCTGACGTTCCCGATGTGGATCACCGTCAACGTGCTCGGCGACCCCGACAACGGCGTCATTGTCGCGAGCTACCTCGGCAGCTTCCTGATGGCCGGCGCCTTCCTTGCCATCGGCTCGTTCGTGTCCGCTCTCACCAAGAACCAGGTGATCGCCTTCATCGTCGCGGCGACCGTCTGCTTCCTGTTCGTGATGAGCGGGCTCGAGCTCGTGCAGAACGCGCTGCGCGCCTGGACGCCGGACTTTCTCGCCGACGCCATCTCCTCGATGAGCTTCCTCACGCACTACGAGCGCATCACGCGCGGCGTCGTCGATCTGCCCTCCGTCATCTTCTTCGTTTCGATCATTGCCTTTGCCCTGTTCGCCAACGCCATTGCCGTCGAGCAGAAGAAGGCCGCCTGAGAGAAAGCGATGTCCAGCATCCTCGAAACCACCCGTTCCGCCGTCTCCAAGGCCTGGGCCGCCATCGTCGCCGGCGTCTCGGGCCTGAGCCACAGGACGCTCGCGTGGGGCGGCCTCGCGCTCGCCGCCGTGATCCTCCTGTCGGTGAACCTCGCCTCCGCCGTATCGCTCAGGAGCTGGCGCGCCGACCTCACTCAGGATCGCCTGTTCACGATCTCGGACGGCACGCGCACGATCCTTCGCGGCATCGGCGAGCCGATCAAGGTCCGCCTCTATTTCTCGTCCAAGCTCGGCGAGGCGGCCCCGACCTACGCCCACTATTTCGATCGCGTGCGCACGCTGCTCGAGCAATACCGCGACATATCGGGCGGCAAGCTCGAGCTGACCATTCTCGACCCCGAGCCGTTTTCCGACGCCGAGGACCGCGCGGTTGCGGAAGGCCTGCGAGGCGTGCGGCTCAACGCCGAAGGCGAGCTCGGCTATTTCGGCCTCACCGCCACCAACGCCACCGACAATCGCGAGACGATCAGCTTCTTCGCGCCCAACCGCGAGTCGTTCCTCGAATACGACGTGACCAAGCTCGTCAATGCACTCGCCAATCCGAAGAAGCGCGTCGTCGGGCTCATCACCGGCCTTCCCCTCGACGGCGGCAAGTCGCCGATGCGCGAGCAGCCGACGCCGCCGTGGCTGATCATGGACCAGATCCGCGAGTTCTTCGACGTCGAGACCCTCGATGAAGGCGTGAAGGAGATCCCGGCGCGCATCGGCGTCCTCATGGTCGCCCAGCCCACCGCCCTCACGCCGGCCGCCGCCTATGCCATCGACCAGTTCGCGCTGAAAGGCGGCAAGGTGCTGGTCTTCATCGACCCGATGGCCGAGGCCGCGCAACTCGAGATGGCGCAGAAGGGCGGCGAGGGGCGCGCGGAGCTGGCGACAAGTTCTTAAGGCCTGGGGTATCGACTTCGATCCGAAGAAGGTCGCCGCCGACATCCAGCATGCGCGCCGCGTCCAGTTCGGCGGCCAGGGCGGCGGCCAAGGCATGGTCACCGACTATGTGGCCTGGCTCGGCCTCGACCGCTCGAGCATCGACCAGCGCGACGTGCTCTCGAGCGGCATCGAGGTCCTGAACCTCGGCCTCGCCCGGCATTCTGACGAAAGCCGACGGGGCCGGCCCCACGATTACGCCGATCCTCTCCACCAGCACGGACGCCATGGAGCTTCCGACGCAGAGCGTCGGCATGTCGGCCAACCCCACCGCGCTTCTGCGCAGCTATGCCCCCGGCGGCAAGTCGCTGATGCTCGCCGCCCGCGTCTCGGGCGAAACAAAAAGCGCGTTCCCGGGCGGCCCGCCGGCGGCCGATACCAAGGCCTCCGACAAGGACAAGCCCGACGCCAAGGCCGCAACCGCCGAGGCGAAGCCCGGCGACACGGCGCCGCCCGCCGCCGACGCGAAGGCTCAAGAGGAGAAACCCGCGGCACCGCCCGCGTCCCACGTCGGAACGGGGCGCATCAACGCCATCGTCGTCGCCGATTCCGACATGCTCGCCGATCAATTCTGGGTCGACCAGCGCGAGATGATGGGCCAGCAGATCATCATGCCCTCGTCGCACAACGCGGCGTTCGTGCTCGGCGCGCTCGAGAACCTCTCGGGCAGCGACGCGCTCATCGCGCTGCGCGGCCGCGGCGTGAAGGAGCGCACGTTCACGCTCGTCGAGAGCCTGCGCCGCGATGCGGAGCGCAGCTTCCGCGAGAAGGAGGAGACGCTGACGCAGAAGCTCAGGAGCGTCGAGGCCGAGCTCAAGAAGCTCGAGACCACCGGCGACGGGCAGAGCGCGGCCATCCTCTCCGACGCCGAGCGCCAGGCAATCGAGAAGTTCCGCACCGAGATGCTGTCGATCCGCCGCGAGCTGCGCGACGTGAAGCTCGCGCTCCGTCGCGACATCGACAGTCTCGACGGCTGGCTCAAGTTCGCCAATATCGCGCTCGTTCCGCTCGCGATCGGCTTTGCCGGGATCGGCTGGACGGTATGGCGGAACCGGCGCCGGCCGCCCGCCTGACGATGCTTTAAAGGACCCTCTGCCGATGACGCCCAAGCATTTCGCCCTGCTCGCCGTTGCAGCCGTCGTGTCGCTCGCCGTCGCAATCGCGACGTACTCGGCCTCGAAGCCGTGGTCGCTCGCAACCCAGGACGGCGGCAAGCTGTTCCCGGCGCTCGCCGGAGAAGCCGCCAACGTCGCGGCGATCGAGATCGAGCAGGGGGCGGACACTCTGACAATCGAGCGGACCGGGCAAGCATGGGCGCTCAAGAACCGCGGCGGGTTCCCGGCGAGCGTCGAGAAGGTGCGCGCCTTCCTCCTCGATCTTACCGAAGCAGACCTCGCCGAGCCCAAGACCAGGCTCCCCGAGCGCTACGGCCTGCTCGATCTCGGCGATCCCAAGGCCAAGGGCGCCGCCTCCCGGCTCGTGCGGCTCCTCGACGACAAGGGCGCGGTCGTCGCCGAGGTCGTCGTCGGCAAGTCGCGCCCCGACGCCTTCGGCTCCGGCAAGGGCGGCACCTACGTGCGCAAGCCGGGCGATGAGCAGACGTGGCTGGTCGATAGCGACATCAGCGCCGGGACCGCACTCGGGGACTGGATCAAGGCCATCGCTTTCGAGACTTCGACCGACAAGGTTTCGAAGATCACCGTCGCCGTCGAGGGCCAGCCGAGCTACGTGATCGAGCGCAATGCGGACGGCGACCTCAAGCTCGCCGACATGCCGGCCGGCAAGAAGCTCAAGTTCGTCAACGTTCTCGACACTATCGTGGAGAGCGCCTCCTACCTTCCGTTCGAGGATGTGCGCAAGGCCGAGGCTGCGGCTCAAGGCAACGCCGGCACGGTCTCGCTCGAGGGCGCGGACGGCCTCAAGATCGAGATCAAGATCCGCCGCGATGGGGACGCGCCGTGGTTCACCGTGGCTGCGACCGGAGACGGCGCAAGCAAGTCGATCGCCGACGAGATCACCGCGCGCAGGTCGGGCTGGGAGTTCAAGATGCTGCCGTCGAAGGCCGACGGGTTGTCGAGGAAGCGCGACGACCTGCTCGAGGACAGCTCGTCGTGAATCCGTCGCACATTGAGCGAGCCGCGCCTTCTCGCCCCCCGACCGGCGTCGAGGCTCGATTGGGAAGAAAGCCTCTAGCCGGTGGGGGTCGACTGCGCCAGCTCCTTGAGGGCCTCCTCGATCCGCCGCCACCAGGCGGCCTCGTCCGGGTTTCCCTGCCCCTCAGAGGCTAGCGCGTTCCGCTGAGCTTCGACGATTGCGTCGCTCGCACCGTATGAATCTTTCAACGCTAAAGCCGTAGTGAAAATGTCCCCTACCATCATGTATCGTCCCCCGTTGGCCCGGAGCGGCCTCTCTATGAGACCGATCCCCCGATCCGTGCCAGTACGCCGAGTGCGGAATTTCCGTCCAGCCACACACTGCGCGAGCCGCAGCCGCATCGGGTGCGTCGCCCCTCCGGCGCATCTCCGATGGCGGGCGAGGCGTGCGCAACACATGCCGTCGCTCGCGGCCGCCCATGCATATCGTTATTCGGGAGCAAGGCGCTTGACCGCCGGCGCGCGTTTCTTGACTCCGAGCAACCCGCTCTTTGCACGAGGAAAATTCGTGGCCCGCCAAACGAGACTTGACGACCGGCGTCAATAGTCGAGAAAATTGCGCCGACAAGGAGCCACTCGAGTGATGCCGCTGGATAGCGAACATCTCAAGTCCAAGGAGCCCATGGTGACTGCCGTGGGCCTCCTTGCCCTCAAGCCGTTGCTCAAGGCGCGCGGTATCGACTGGCGCCAGAGCGTTGAGGAGGTCGGACTCGACCCCGACGCCCCCGTCGACGTCGACACCATGATCCCGTTTACGGTCGGCCTCCAGCTGCTCGAGAACCTGGCGCGGCGCTCGGGCAACGACGCGTTCGGCGTGCAGTTTGCCGAGTCGCTGCCGATCAACGTCACCGGTACGCTTGCCTATCTCACCCTCAACGCGCCCGACCTGCGTACGATGTTTCAAGACACGGTCCGCTTCTTGGGCCTTGTCGTCGACGCCTACGCCGTGCGCCTCGACGAGGGCGACGTGCTGAGCCACCTCACCTACGACATCCCCGAGGTATACGGACCGCGGGCGCAATTCGTCGATCTCGTGCTCGCCTGCACGGCGTTGCGCATCCGCCACGTCCTCCAGGATCCGCTCGTTCCCGTCTACGTCGAGTTCGAGCATCCCGCCCCGACCGCGGCGGACGAGTTCGTGCGCGTCCTCGGCCGGCACGTCCACTTCGACCGTCCGCACAATCGCATCGGCGTCGAGACGCGCCAGCTGTCCCGGCCGCTCCCCGCTGCCGACGCCCTCCTCTACAAGATCATGCGCCAGCACGCCCGCGAGATCATCTCGCGCCGCGAGCGGACGACCGACATCGTCTATTGCGTCTCGGATTACGTTGCCGATGCATTGAAGCGCGGAGAGGCTACCCTCGGCGGAGCGGCCGACAGGCTCGGAATGCCTCCGCGCCGGCTGCAGCGCGAGCTCGAGGACGCGGGCACGAGCTTTCGCGAGCTCGTCGACGACACGCGCAAGGGACTCGCGCGCCACTTCCTCCTCGATACCTCGCTGCCGATGACCGAAATTGCCTTTCTTCTCGGCTTCTCCGAGCTCAGCGCCTTTTCGCGCGCGGCCCGCGGCTGGTTCGGCACCGCGCCGCGTGAGCTGCGCAAGTCGACCGGGGCCAGGCGCTCCGGAAGCAGCGAGGGCGCCCCGGAGCAGAACTAAGGTATTGATATTATTTGTTGAATCGTGCCGGCCGCATCGCTGCGCAGGCCGCGCCTCTCAGACGTCGAGCGTGTTCTCGCGTTCCCACTGGGTGAAGTGGGACGCGTAGGAGTTCCACTCCCCCGTCTTGAGCTTGACGTAGGCGTTCGCGAACTCCTCGCCGAGCGTGTCCCTCAACGCCGTGTCCTTCTCGAAGCTGCGCAACGCGTCGAGCAGATTGAGCGGCAGCTTGGGCGCATCCGTCACCGTGTGCCCCAACTGGTACATGTCGATGTCGAGGCGCTTGCCCGGAAGCGATTTCTTCGCGATGCCGTCGAGCCCGGCGGCGACGATCCCGGCCTGAAGCAGATAGGGGTTGGCGGCGCCGTCCGGCAGCCTCAACTCGAATCGTCCTTTGCCCGGCACGCGCACCATGTGGGTGCGGTTGTTGCCGGTCCACGTCACGGTGTTGGGCGACCAGGTGGCGCCCGAGAGCGTGCGCGGCGCGTTGATGCGCTTGTAGGAGTTGACGGTCGGGTTGGTGATGGCGGCGAGCGCTTCGGCGTGCTTCATGATGCCGCCGAGGAAATAAGTAGCCCTGCTGCGAGAGCCCCATTTCGTCGGAGCTGTCGAGGAACATGTTGGTCGTGCCCGCCTTGTCCCAGACCGAGATGTGCACGTGGCAGCCGTTGCCGGTGAGGCCCGCGAAAGGCTTCGGCATGAAGGTCGCGCGCAGCCCGTGCTTTTCGGCGATCGACTTCACCATGAACTTGAAGAACGAGTGGCGGTCGGCGGTGACGAGGGCGTCGTCGAAGTTCCAGTTCATCTCGAACTGGCCGTTGGCGTCCTCGTGGTCGTTCTGGTAGGGCCCCCAGCCGAGCTCCAGCATGTAGTCGCAGATTTCGGAGATCACGTCGTAGCGGCGCATCAGCGCCTGCTGGTCGTAGCAGGGCTTCGACGCGTTATCCTTCTCGTCGGAGATTGCCGTGCCGTCGGGGTTGATGAGGAAGTACTCGCATTCGACGCCGGTCTTGACGCGATAGGCCCTGGTCGGCGGCACGCGCGATCACGTTCTTCAGGACGACGCGCGGCGCCTGCTGCGACGAGCTTCTCGTCCATCACGCAGTCGGCCGCGACCCAGGCGACCTCCTTCTTCCACGGCAGCTGAATGAGCGCCGAGGGGTCCGGCATGCCGAATAGATCCGGGTGCGCCGGCGTCATGTCGAGCCAGGTGGCGAAGCCGGCGAACCCCGCGCCGTCCTTCTGCATGTCGCCGATGGCGGAGGCCGGAACGAGCTTCGCGCGCTGGCCGCCGAAGAGATCGGTGTAGGAGATCATGAAGTAGCGGATGCCGCGATCCTTGGCGACCTGTGCCAAATCTTGAGTCATGGGTAATTTCTCCCCGGCCTGTTGAGGTGCTGATTTAGTCTGTTTCCAGAAGCGAAGGACGGACATCACAGGTCGCCCTGGCCCGGAATCCAGTTGGTGCCCGCGAGCGGCACGCGCGCCATGGCCGCCGCCTCGATGGTGAGGGCGCAGAGATCCTCGGGCTCGAGGTTGTGCACGTGGTTGTGGCCGGCGGCGCGGGCGATCGTCTGCAGCTCGAGCGTCATCACCTTGAGATAGTTGGCGAGCCGTCGCCCCGCGCGCACGGGATCGAGCCGGCGCGCGAGCTCCGGGTCCTGCGTCGTGATGCCGGCGGGATCGCGCCCCTCGTGCCAGTCGTCGTAGGCGCCCGCCGTCGTGTGGAGCTTCTGGTACTCGCCCTCGAGCGCCGGATCGTTGTCGCCGAGGGCGACGAGCGCCGCCGTGCCGATCGAGACCGCATCGGCGCCGAGCGCGAGCGCCTTGGCGACATCGGCTCCGCTGCGGATGCCGCCCGAGATGATGAGCTGCACCTTGCGGTGCATGGCCAAGATCCTGGAGCGCCTGTACGGCCGGGCGGATGCAGGCGAGCGTCGGCTGGCCGACGTGCTCGATGAAGACCTCCTGCGTCGCCGCGGTGCCCCCTTGCATGCCGTCGACCACGACGACGTCGGCGCCGGCCTTGACCGCGAGCGCCACGTCGTAATAGGGGCGCGCGCCGCCGACCTTGATGTAGATCGGCTTCTCCCAGTCGGTGATCTCGCGCAGCTCGAGGATCTTGATCTCGAGATCGTCGGGGCCCGTCCAGTCGGGATGGCGGCAGGCGGAGCGCTGGTCGATCCCCTTGGGGAGGGTGCGCATCTCGGCGACGCGATCGGAGATCTTCTGGCCGAGCAGCATGCCTCCGCCGCCGGGCTTTGCGCCCTGGCCGACGACCACCTCGATGGCATCCGCCTTGCGCAGGTCATCCGGGTTCATCCCGTAGCGCGAGGGCAGGTACTGGTAGACGAGCGTCTTCGACTGCCCGCGCTCCTCGGGCGTCATGCCGCCGTCGCCGGTCGTGGTCGAGGTGCCGGCGAGAGTGGCACCGCGGCCCAGCGCCTCTTTTGCGTTTGCGGAGAGCGAGCCGAAGCTCATGCCGGCGATCGTGATCGGGATCTTGAGCTCGATCGGCTTCTTGGCGTGGCGCGTGCCGAGCACGACGTTGGTCGCGCAGCGCTCGCGGTAGCCCTCGAGCGGGTAGCGCGACATGGAGGCGCCGAGAAAGAGCAGATCGTCGAAGTGCGGGACCTTGCGCTTGGCTCCGGCGCCGCGAATGTCATAGATGCCCGTCGTCGCCGCCCGGCGGATTTCCGAGAGCGTGTAGTCGTCGAAGGTCGACGATTTGCGCGGCGTGGTCGGCGGATTTTGATACGTCATCAGTAGGCGTCCGCGTTGTCGATGTTGAAGTTGTAGAGCTTGCGCGCCGAGCCGTAGCGGCGGAACTCGCTCGTCTTGACGCCGTTGATGCCGCCCTGCTTCAGGAGCGCCTTGAGCTGCTCGTGGTGCTCGGGCCTCATGTCCTTCTCGATGCAGTCGGCGCCGAGGCTCTTCACCTTACCGCGCACGTAGAGGCGCGCCTCATAGATCGAATCGCCGAGCGCGTCGCCGGCATCGCCGAGCACGACGAGGTTGCCGGTCTGAGCCATGAAGGCCGACATGTGGCCGATGTTGCCGCGCACGATGATGTCGATGCCCTTCATCGAGATGCCGCAGCGCGAGGAGGCGTTGCCCTCGATGAGGAGGAGCCCGCCGCGCCCGGTGGCACCGGCGTACTGGCTCGCGTCGCCTTTGACCACGACCTTGCCCGACATCATATTCTCCGCCGCACCCGGCCCTGCCGAGCCATGGACGACAATGGTCGCCTGCTTGTTCATGCCGGCGACGTAGTAGCCGACGGGGCCGCGGATTTCGACCTGGATCGGCGCATCGACTCCGACCGCGACCGCGTGTTGGCCGCGCGGGTTCAAGACCTCCCATTCGGTCTCGTTGGTTCCTTGCGTCTGGCGGTGCAGCTCATCGTTGAGCTCTCGCAGCGGCGTCTTGGCGAGATCGATCGAGCGCATGATCAGGCTGTTTTCCTCTCCCAGAAATAGACGGTCGCGGGCTCGGGCTCCCACACCTTGGCAGCATCGATGCCGGGCAGTCCTGCGAGCGCGCGGTACTCGGAGCCGAAGGCGACGTAGCGCTCGGTCTCCGCCATCACCGCCGGCTTGCAGGCGATCGGATCGCGCAGCACGCCGAAGCCGTTCTTGGTGCCGACGACGAAGGTGAAGAAGCCGTCGAGATCGTCGAGGCACTTCTTCAGCGCCTCGCCGAGATTGAGGCCCTGGCCCATGCGCCATGTGAGATAGGCCGCCGCCACCTCCGTGTCGTTGTCGGTCTCGAAGCTCATGCCGTCGTGGATGAGCTCGCGGCGCACGTTGTTGTGGTTCGACAGCGAGCCGTTGTGGACGAGGCACTGATCGGGGCCGGTCGAGAACGGGTGGGCGCCGAGCGTGGTCACGGCGGACTCGGTCGCCATGCGCGTGTGGCCGATGCGCGTGCGTGCCGGTCATGCCCGCAAGCTCGAAGCGGCGCGAGACGTCGGTCGGACGCCCGACCTCCTTGTAGATCTCGATCGCCTCGCCCGCGCCCATGATGCGCACGGAGGAATGATCGGCGCCGAGCGCCGCGCGCACTGCCGCCGCCTTGGCTGTCGGCACCGTCAGCACGGCGTGCGTCGAGCGCACCAAAATCGACACCTTCGCGCCGGTCGCCTTCGAGAGCTGGGAGGCGAGCTTCTTGAAATCGCGTTCGGGCTCAGCCGATTGGACCGTGATCTTGACCTTGCCCTTGGCCGGGCTCCCGTAGATCGCGAACCCGGCCGAGTCCGGACCGCGGTCGCACATCGTCGAGAGCATACCTGCGGTCAGCGCGCCGAGCTTACCCTCGAGGCGCGCGTCCTTCATGAAAAGTCCGACGATGCCGCACATAAGTGTCTAACGCTCCCGCGTAAAATGCCTTCAACTTTTCTAAATAGGGCCGCCGCCGCGCTCAACGAAGGCGAATATAATATTCCTGCGAGGAAACTCAACGCCCGTTTCCGATCCGCGGCGTAGTAGGCCAGAGAGATACGGGCGGCGGACAAAAGACCGGCTCGCCCGCAACAGATGTGCCGGCGAGCCGAAGACAAAGTGACCGTGGCAGCGCGAAGATGTCCGCGCCGCCCCAAGTCTCGTCAGTATCTATCGATCGCGGCCTTTGCCTTTGCCGGATCGACGCCGTGGCTCTTGGCTCTCAGCTCCGCGTTCTCGAAGCTGATCTGCCAGATGTGCCACAGCACCCAGGCGGCGACGGCCACGATGACCATCGCCATTTCCCAGCCTTGGAAGGGGTAGATCGCACCAACGTCCTTGAGGTCCACGGCCCAGTTCGATAGCCCAATGGTCGACATGGTTTGCACCCTTCTGTTAGCGAACCGGTAGAGATGCGAGAGCGGAACGCTCGGTTTCCTTGACTTCGGTAATGGCCGCCTCGTAGGCCTCCTCCCCAACTATGTCGAGGCCATAGATCTCCACCTCACGCGGCACGCGCAGAAGTCCCAACGCATTGAGGATCAGCGACAAGATCAGGCCCGGGATGAAACCGAGCACGAAGAACATGATGACCGCGCCGATGAAGTTCCCCAAGGGCGAGATTGCCGCGTAACCTTCGTAAGGAGAGCTTGGTGCGCCCCACAGCACGAAGCCGGCCACCACGACGCCGAGGAAACCGCAGTAGCCGTGCACGGCCACGGCACCGACGGCATCGTCGATCTTGAAGGTCCTCTCCACCCAGTAGTGCAGCTTGTAGGCGATCATCGGGACGATGGCGCCGATGAACATCGCCTGGATCGGATGGTAGAGATCGTTGCCGGCGGAGGCCGCGATGACGCCCGCGAGGCCGCACGAGAAGGTCCAAAACGCATCACCCTTCGATATGAAGTAGCCGGCCATCATGCCTCCGGCGAGGGACATCAGGAAGTTGAAGGTGATTGCCGATAGCGTCGTGGGAGCGAGGTAGATGTTCGTCGCCGTCCACGTGTCACCCGTGATCTGACCGGCGATCGTTGCCGGACTGATGATCGGAATGTTGCAGGCGGCATAGAAGCCCCAGAAGCCCGTATAGATGAGGAACAAGCCGATGGTCACGAGCCATGTATTGTGCGGCGGTATCTCTCTTGGAGTTCCGTCCGGCCGGAATTTGCCGATCCTCGGTCCGAGCACGATCAGCACGGCAAGGGCCGTGCCGCCGGCGATGGCATGCACGACCCCCGACGCGTAGGCGTCGTGATAGCCGAGCAGCTTCACCATCCAACCGGTTGCGCTCCAGCCCCAGGCCGCATCGAGGATCCACGTGACGGACCCGAGCATCACGGCGATGAGCCAGAATGCGCCGGATCGCACGCGCTCGATGATGGCACCGGAGACGATAGATGCCGTCGTGATCGAGAACAGCAGGAACGCGCCCCAGAAGACCCCGTTCAGGCGATGCCAGGTCAATGCGCCTGAGGTTCCGTCGGCCGTGATGCCCATCGCCGCGTCGGTTGCGTTGACGCCCGACAGGTGGGTTCCCATCAACGGACTCCACGGCGCCCCAACCTTGGTCGGGTCGTATGGGAGAGGATCATTGACAAAATTGAAGAACCCTAAGCCGTTGGGGAAGTAGAAATAGATCCACCAGCCGAAGAAGTAGAAAGTCACGGTCACGATCGGTATGGCCATCGCGTTCTTCATCAGCGTGTGAAGGTGACTGCGCCGCCGGCTGACGCCGACCTCGTACGTGCAGAAGCCGACGTGGATCAAAAACATGAAGACGATCGTCACCCAGTAGTAGAATTCGGTGAAAATCGTCGTTAGTGCATTGAGATTGCCTTCCATGACGCTCTCCCCAGTCCTCCAAGTTGGCTTGCCTGTGAGGCAAGTCGTTTTTATGTGCGGAAAATTTGCCCTTGCCTGCGGCAAGTTGTCAAGCCGCTGAACGCCGTCCATTCTCAATAGAGGCGGTCGCTTGCGCCAGTGGGACACATCGGGGCAGGTATTGAATGCGCGGCAAATATTTTGCATTCTAGGAATGCACGTCGCATGCTAGTCAAGGATCGAGACGGTTCGGATTTCCCGCCCCATGCCCCTCGCCCTCCTCAAGTACGGCCTGAGCCGTGAGCACCCGGACGATCCGCATTTCCGCTGGACCCCGGATCTCAAGAGCTCCTACGACGTCGTCATCATCGGCGCCGGCGGGCACGGCCTGGCGGCCGCCTACTATTTGGCCGAGCGCCACGGCATCACCGACGTGTGCGTCATCGACAAGGGCTGGCTCGCCGGCGGCAACACGGCGCGCAACACGACGATCATCCGCGCCAACTACCTGACGCCGGAGGGCGTCGCCTTCTACAAGGAATCGGTCGAGCTCTTCCGCGGGCTCTCGAACGAGCTCGATATCAATGTCATGTACTCGGAGCGCGGCCACTTCACGCTCGCGCATACGGACGCGGCGCTGCGCACGGCACGCTGGCGCGCGGAGGTGAACAAGCACTTGGGCGTCAAGTCCGAGCTCATCTTTCCCGACGAGATCAAGCGCCTCTGCCCGACGCTCAATGTCGCCGACGACGTGCGCTATCCCGTCCTCGGCGCGCTCTATCATCCTCCCGGCGCGATCGCCCGCCACGATGCCGTCGCCTGGGGCTATGCGAAAGAGGCGATGCGCCGCGGCGTCGAGGTCCACACGCAGACCCAGGCCACGAAGATCCTGATCGAGAACGGCCGCGCCGTCGGCGTCGAGACCAATCGTGGCCGCATCGGCGCCGGCAAGGTGCTGCAGGCCGTCGCCGGCTCCTCGAGCGAGGTCTCCCGCCTCGCCGGCTTCAAGCTGCCGATCCGCACGATACCGCTCCAGGCCTGCGTGTCGGAGCCCGTCAAGCCGATCCTCGACCAGATCGTCGTGTCCGGCTCGCTCCACGTCTACATCTCGCAATCGGCGCGCGGAGAAATGGTCATGGGCGGCGCGACCGACCCTTACGGCCTCTACTCGAGCCGCTCGACCCTCGACTTCAAGGAAAGCCTCATGGGCCACATGCTCGAGCTCTTCCCGTTCATGGCCGAGCTACGCGTCCTGCGCCAATGGGCCGGCATCGCCGACATGACGCCGGACTTCTCGCCCGTCATGGGGCTGACCCCGGTCGAGAACTACTTCATCGACGCCGGCTGGGGGACGTGGGGCTTCAAGGCGACGCCCGTGTGCGGCGTGCGGATGGCGGAGTGCATCGCAACCGGGCGCCAGCCCGACCTCCTGAAGCCGTTCGCGCTCGACCGTTTCTCGACCTTCGATCTCGTCGGCGAGAAGGGGGCTGCCTCCGTCGGGCATTGAGGGCAAGACCCATGAAGATCATGACCTGCCCGCTCAACGGGCCGCGCAACATCTCCGAGTTCGTCTCCGCCGGCGAGGTGAAGCCCACGCCCGATCCGGCGTCCGCGACCGACGCAGAGTGGACCGGCTACCTGTTTCTCGAGGAGAACCGCGCCGGCGAGATCTACGAGTGGTGGCTCCACGCGCCGACGAACTACTGGTTCATCGCCAGGCGAAACACGGTGACCGACGAGATTCTCGAGACGATGACGGTCGACGCCTACGCCCAACGCCAAGCCGGAGGCCCGACATGAGCGCGAGCGGCGCGAGCGGGCGGCTTGACGGGCCAGGCTGGGGCCTTCTCGTCGATCGAAACGATCCGCTCACCTTTACGTTCGACGGCGCGCTCTACAACGGCTTCCGCGGCGACGTGATCGCGTCTGCCCTTTATGCGGAAGGCCGCACCGTCCTCTCGCGCTCGTTCAAATACCACCGCCCGCGCGGCGTGCTGACGATGGCGGGGCACGACGCCAACCCGCTCGTGCAGGTCGCCGACGAGCCCAACGTGCGCGCCGACCGTCATGCGGTCACGGACGGCCTGGCGGCGCACTCGATCAACCACGCGGGCTCACTCGACCGGGATCCCCTCGCCGTCATGGGCGCGCTCTCGCGCTTCTTGCCCGTCGGCTTCTACTACAAGACCTTCTTTCGTCCGCGCGGAGCCTGGAAGCTCTTCGAGCGCCCGATCCGCAAGCTTGCGGGGCTCGGGGTCCTCGAGCCAAACGCGCGGCCCAAATACTACGACAAGGCGTATCTCTTCGCCGACGTGCTCGTCGTCGGCGGCGGTCCGGCGGGGCTCGAGGCCGCGATCGCGGCGGCGAAAGCCGGCGCCGAGACGCTCCTCATCGAGGAGTGGCCCGAGCTCGGCGGCTCGCTGCTCTACGGCCGCGGCGGGATCGACCGGGCCGCGACGGAAGCGCGCCGCGCCGCGCTCGTCGCCGGGGCGCGAGGGGAACAGCGCCTTCGCATTATGACCAACACAGCGGTCTCCGGGCTGTTCGCCGACGGGTGGGCTTCCGCCATCGCCGAGCGCCGGCTCTATAAGATCCGCGCCAAGGAGACCGTTCTCGCCACCGGCGCCTTCGATCAGCCGCTCGTGTTCACGAACAACGACCGGCCGGGCATCATGTTCGCCGACGCCGCCCAGAGATTGATGCGCCTCTACGGCGTTGCCCCCGGCCGGCGCGCGGTGATCGCCACCGCGAACCGCTTCGGCTACGAGGCGGCCCTCGATCTTCTCGATGCGGGGCTCGCCGTGGCCGCCGTCGTCGAACTCGGTGCCCACGCCACGGGATCGGCGGCGGAGGCCGTCCGCGCGCGCGGCGTGAGAAGTCATCACGGGTGCGACGCTCGTCGATGCCAAGGGCTCGCACCGGGTCGAGCGGGTCGCCGTCGCGCACGTGACCGGAGAGGGGGAGACCGCGACGGAGCGCGAATGGATCGACTGCGATCTCGTGCTCATGAGCGTCGGCTACACGCCGGCGCTCAATCTCGCCTGTCACGCCGGCGCGACCGCGGTCTATGACCCTCACGTTCACATGCACCGCGCCGCAAACCTTCCCGCCGGCGTAACGCTCGCCGGATCCGCGGCCGGGCTCTGGTCGGAGGACGCCATGCGCGAGGGGGCGCGGGAAGCGGGCGCCGCGGCCGGCGCCCGCGCGCTCGGGCGCGCTCCGTCGACGTCGCTCGAGCCACCCGCCGATCCGGCCGCGGCGCACATCACCCATCCGTTCCCGATCTTCACGAGCGCCGGCGGCAAGGACTTCGTCGATTTCGACGAGGACCTCACGACGAAGGACATCGTCAATACCGTGAAGGACGGCTACGACGACATTCAGCTGGTCAAGCGCTACTCGACCGAGGGCTTCGGGCCGAGCCAGGGACGCCACGCCCACCTGAACACCATCCGCCTCGTCGCCAAGGAAACGAGCAAGCCGATCGCCGGCGTCGGAACGACGACGTTCCGCCCGCCGCTTATCCCCGAGAAATTCGCCCAGCTCGCCGGGCGCGGCTTCGAGCCTGTGCGGCATACGGCGATGCACGGACGCCACCTCGATCTCGGCGCCCAGATGATGGTCGCCGGTCTCTGGCTGAGGCCTGCCTACTACGGGCCGAAGGCCGACGCGGCGCGCGCGATCGCCGACGAGGTCCGCGCCGTGCGCACGGGCGCCGGCATCATCGATGTCTCGACCCTGGGCGGCCTCGACATCCGCGGCCCCGACGCCGCGGCCTTCGTCGACCGCATGTACACGTGGGCCTACGAGAAGCAGCCCGTGGGGCGCGCCCGCTACGCCCTGATGACGGACCAGGCCGAAGTCATCATCGACGATGGCGTCGCCTGCCGTCTCGATGAGCGCCACTTCTACGTCACTGCGACGACCGGCGCCGTCGACCAGGTCTATCGGCAGATGACCTGGTTCAACGCGCAATGGAAGATGGACGTCGATGTCGCCAACGTCACGGCTGCCTATGCGGGCGTCAATCTGGCCGGCCCGAAGGCGCGCGAGATCGTGGGGCGGCTCGAGACCGACATTGACTTCTCGAAGGACGCCTTCCCCTACATGGGCGTGCGGACGGGCACGCTCGGCGGCATCCCGGTGCGCGTGCTCCGCGTCGGCTTCGTCGGCGAGCTCGGCTACGAGATCCATTGCCCGTCCGGCCTCGGGGAAGCGCTCTGGGACAAGCTCACGGAGGCGGGCCGGCCGCTCGGCTTGAAGCCGTTCGGCGTCGAGGCCCAGCGCGTGCTCCGCCTCGAGAAAGGGCACATCATCGTCGGCCAGGACACCGACGGCCTCACGCACCCGGCTGAAGCGGGCATGGAGTGGGCGCTCGCCAAGAAGAAGCCGTTCTACGTCGGCAAGCGGTCGATCGAGATGCAGATCGCCAAGGGAGTTCGGCGCAAGCTTGCAGGCTTCACGCTTGTCGACCCCGAGGCCCCGGCGCCCAAGGAATGCCACCTCGTCATCGAGGACGGCGCGATTGTGGGACGCGTTACCTCGGTCGTGCGCTCGCCGACGCTCTCCAAGGTGATCGGCCTCGCCTACCTCCCGCCGGCGCTGACGGAGGTCGGAAAACGCTTTACGATCCGCGCCGACTTCGGCGCCCTGGTCGAGGCCGAGGTGGTGGCAACGCCGTTCTACGACCCCGAGAACGCGCGCCAGGAGATGTGAGATGGTTGATCCGTTATCCCACCTTCGCCGCACGCCGCTGCACCGCACACTCGCGGCCAAGAGCGCGGAATGGCGCGACCTCGCCGATTGCGCCATCGCCGATCGCATCGCCTCGGGCGCCGACCCGCGCCGGCTCGCCATCGCCGACCTCTCGCCGCTCCCAAGGCTCGGGATCAAGGGCCGCGAGACGATCGCGGCCCTTAGGAAGCGGGGCGTCGCACTCGAGCCCACGCCCAATCGCGCCTTCCCCCAGCCAGACGGGGGGCTAGCCCTCGTCCTCTCGCCGGGCGAGGTCCTGCTCCTCTCCAATCTCAAGGGCGACGGCCATCGCCTCGCCGAGCTCGAGAAAAGCTTCACCCTCGACATCGGCGAGCGGGCCTACCCCGTGCCGCGCCGCGACAGCCATGCCTGGTTCGCGGTGACGGGGAGGGACGCTCCCGCCATGCTGGCCAAGCTCTGCGCGGTCGATCTCCGGGCGGAGAAATTTCTCGAGTTCGCGGTTGCACAAACGTCCGTAGCCAAGCTCACGGCAATTGTAGTACGGTCGGATATTCAGTCTGCTCTTGCGCTCCATTTGCTTGCGGACAGCGCTTCCGCCATATACTTCTCGTCATGCCTAATTGACGCCGCCCGCGAATTTGGCGGCGAATTAATCGGACTTTCGCAATTACCAGATTGGGACGGCGCATGAAGAAGCGCAGCGTACATACGACGGCAGAAGAGCGTCTCCCGGCCCACATCCAGGATGTGCTGTCGCAAGCCCGCCCGTCGGGCAAGCGCAAACCGGCACCGAACGGCGTCAGGTCGGAGCCGGCCATAACCTCGACGCAAGACCCGCATGCGCTTCAGGGCGCGCGCGACAACATGCTCGAGGTCGCAATCGGCCGCGAGGTGCGCGCCTTCCGCAACAAGCTCGGCATCACAGCGTCCGACCTCGCGCGCGCGGCCGGCCTTTCGCTCGGCATGCTGTCGAAGATCGAGAACGGCGTCACGTCGGCCTCCCTCACGACCTTGCAGCGCCTCTCCAAGGCTCTTGCGGTTCCGGTGACGGCTCTCTTCCGGCGTTTCGAGGAGCGGCGCGATGCGGTGTTCGTTTCCGCCGGCCAGGGGCTCCTAATCGAGCGACGCGGGACGCGTGCGGGCCACCAGTATCAGCTCCTCGGCCACACCGGCGGCGTCTCGGGCTCCGTCATCGTCGAGCCATACCTCATTACGCTCAATGCTGAAATCGGACGTTTTTCCGCTGTTCCAGCACTCGGGGCACGAGCTCATCTACATGCTCGAGGGCGAGGTCGTTTACCGGCACGCCGACAAGCTCTACCCCATGAAGCCGGGCGACAGCCTGTTCTTCGACGCGGACGCCCCGCACGGGCCCGAGGAGCTGAGCAAGCTGCCGATCCGCTTCCTGTCGATCATCAGCTACGGCCGCGAAGCGGCCTAGATCGCGATCGTTCTTGATGGAGACGCCTCGCGTCCATCAAGAACGTGAATCGCAATCTAAATTCAAAGTGTAGAGCACGATCGTCTGACATGGAATCGCTACTGCGATCCATGTCAGACGTGAATCGCTCTCTAGGCAGCGACACCCCAAAGCATTTCCGATTTGATTGGCGCGCCGGTTTCTCTCCCTTGACCTCGGGTGGACAGATCTATCGCGCCGATGCGGCGGTCAGCCGGCATTTTCCATACGAAATCGTAAGCCCGGTGCGAACTACCCGTAAGGCGGCGCGGTCATCCTCTCGCCCGGACGCCACGCTGCGTTCCGAGAAACGTGAAGGAGACACCCCGATGTCGATTAAGCTCTTGAGCACTGCCGTTCTTGCCGGAATTCTGCTGTCGGTCAGCGCCCCGGTCGTGTCCTATGCCGCCAACACGCCGAAGACCAAGGCCGAGTGCGAAAAAGCCAAGGATATGAAGTGGGATGATTCGACTTCGAAGTGCGTCAAGAAATAGCGCACCCGTTAGAAGCGGCGGCGAGGCGGCGGGTCGCGAGACTCGCCGCTTTTCCTTTTGGGCTATGCGCGGCCCGACGCGGCCAGCACGCGCCGCCAGATGTCGTCGGGCATGCCGTGCTGCCAGACGTGGACAAGGCATTCGCGGAAATTCGGCTCGGCCCGCGCAAGGCGCTCGACATCCTCGATGACCTTGCGGCCGTGGTTCGCGAGCAGCGACTCGAGATGGCCGCAGCCGATCTTGGCGCGTTGGGCCGCGGTTTGGCTCTCGATCGCGGCGAGACGGATGATCTCGAGCGCGGCTTGCGGATGGTCGAGCTGCATCATGAAGACGCATTCGAACGCCCATTTCGTGCCGTGGGGAAACTCCTCGCTCTCCTTGCCGCCGAGCGCATACGCGCGGGCGACGTGGAGCGGATCGAACGCTCCGGAGCGGCCGAAGCAGCGCGGCAGCTCCTCCTCGTCCTTGTCGTAGAGCTAGGGGCAGCTACTCGAGCTCCCGCAACTTACCTCGGACCACTCGAATGATCCGCGGCGGCTCGCACCCTTCTCCCTGCGATCTTTGGAGACGCGGCTCATCGTGAGCTATGCGATCCCGAGCTTCTTCTTCAGGATCTCGTTCACGGCCTGCGGGTTGGCCTTGCCTCCCGAGGCCTTCATCACCTGGCCGACGAACCAGCCGAGCATCGACGGCTTCGCCTTGACCTGCTCGACCTTGTCCGGGTTCGCGGCAATGATCTCGTCGACGGCCTTTTCGATGGCCGCCGTGTCGGTCACCTGCTTCATGCCGCGCGCCTCGACGATCGCCGCCGGGTCGCCGCCCTCGGCCCAAACGATCTCGAACAGGTCCTTTGCGATCTTGCCCGAGATCGTGCCCGAGGCGATGAGATCGACGATCGCGCCGAGCTGGCCGGCTGAGACGGGCGATTGCGCGATGTCCTTGCCCTCTTTATTGAGGCGGCCGAACAGCTCGTTGATGACCCAGTTCGCAGCGAGTTTTGCGTCACGCCCCTTCGCCACCGCCTCGAAGTAGCCGGCGTTCTCGCGCTCGGCGATGAGCACGCCGGCATCGTAGGGCGAGAGCCCGTACTCCTTGATGAAGCGAGCGCGCTTGGCGTCGGGCAGCTCGGGGAGGTCGCGCTCGAGATCGTCGACGTAGGCCTGGGTGAGCTCGAGCGGCAGGAGGTCGGGGTCCGGAAAATAGCGGTAGTCGTGCGCCTCCTCCTTGCTCCTCATGGAGCGCGTCTCGCCTTTGCCGGGATCGAACAGCCGCGTCTCCTGATCGATCTTGCCGCCGTCCTCGATGATGTCGATCTGGCGGCGCGCCTCCGTTTCGATCGCCTGGCCGATGAAGCGGATCGAATTGACGTTCTTGATCTCGCAGCGCGTGCCGAGCGGCGCACCGGGCTTTCGCACCGACACGTTGACGTCGGCGCGCAGGTTGCCCTTCTCCATGTCGCCGTCGGAGGTGCCGAGATAGCGCAGGATCGTGCGCAGCTTCGAAACATAGGCCTGCGCCTGCTTGGCCGAGCGCATGTCGGGCTTGGAGACGATCTCCATCAGCGCGACGCCCGAGCGGTTCAAATCGACGTAGGAGTAGTCGGGGTGCTGGTCGTGGATGGACTTGCCGGCGTCCTGCTCGAGGTGGAGGCGCTCGATCCCGACGGTCAGCGTCTCGCCGTCGGCGTCGACCTCGACCTCGCCCTCGCCGACGATCGGCTGCTTGTACTGGCTGATCTGGTAGCCTTGCGGCAGGTCGGGGTAGAAATAGTTCTTCCGGTCGAAGACGCTGTTCAAGTTGATCTTCGCTTTGAGCCCCAGCCCCGTGCGGATCGCCTGCGCGACGCACTCCTCGTTGATGACCGGCAGCATGCCGGGCATGGCCGCGTCGACGAGCGAGACATGGCTGTTCGGCTCGCCGCCGAACGCGGTCGAGGCGCCCGAGAAGAGCTTCGATCGCGAGGCCACCTGCGCGTGCACCTCGAGACCGACGATCACCTCCCAGTCGCCGGTCGCGCCGGCGATGAAATTGCTGGTCTTTTCCCGTTTGGCCGTGTCCTGCATCGTGCTCTCCGAAGGAAGCTCTCGTTAGCGCAGAGACCGCCCTGCCGCAACACCGCCGCAATGGCGTGTGCTGCATCGCGGCAGCCTACAGGCGACGCGCGCGCCTTGCGTAAGCTCGTTGAACCTGCAAGTGTCGCCCGCAATCTTAGGGAGTCGGCCCTCCCGCATCCGCAATAGGGCCTTTCGGGGGAAGTTGAGATTGATGACGATGAACGCTCCCGGCGCACCGGGGCGCGCTGCCGCTCGCGATTGGATCGAGCTCCTGCAGCGCTACCGCAAGCCCGACATGCCGCGCAGCGTCTTCGAAATCGCCGTCACGGCTCTGCCGTTCGCCGGTCTCTGGTTCGCTGCCTGGGCAATGCTTTCGGTCAGCTACTGGCTCACCCTCGCAATCACCGTGCCGGCCTCCCTGTTCCTGGTCCGACTTTTCCTCATCCAGCACGATTGCGGCCACGGGTCGCTGTTCCGCACGCGCGCCACCAACGAATGGATCGGCCGCGTGATCGGGGTCCTGACGCTCACGCCCTATGATGCCTGGAAACGCGCGCACGCCATCCATCACGCCTCGTCGGGCAATCTCGAGGCGCGCGGCATCGGCGATATCGACACGCTCACCATCGCCGAGTACCGGGCGCTGTCTCCGGCCGGCAAGCTGCGCTATCGCGCCTACCGCCACCCGCTGGTGCTGTTCGGCATCGGCCCCGCCTACCTCTTCATCTTCCGGCACCGGCTGCCCCTCAGCATGATGCGGGGCGCGGGCTGGTCGGCCACGGTCAGCGTGCTCGCTACCAATCTCGGCATTGCGTTGGTGGTCGGCATCATGGTCTGGCTGGTCGGAGCCCTCCCCTTCATGCTCGTGCACCTGCCGATCGTGCTGCTCGGCTCGTCGATCGGCGTTTGGCTCTTCTACATCCAGCATCAGTTCGAGGAGACGATTTGGGAGGAAGGGCGCAATTGGAACGTGCACGAGGCGGCGCTCTACGGCAGCTCGCACTACGATCTGCCTCAGCCGCTCAAGTGGCTCACGGCCAACATCGGCGTGCACCACGTGCACCACCTCTACAGCCGCATTCCCTTCTACCGGCTCGGCCAGGTGCTGCGCGACATCCCCGAGCTCGCCAACGTGCGGCGCATCACGCTCGTCGAGAGCCTGAAATGCGTGCGCCTCAGGCTATGGGACGAGAAGCGCCACCGCCTCGTCTCGTTCGAGGAAGCCGCCGCGCTCGCCTAGCTCATTTTCAGACTGATTTGCCCGCCGGCTCGCCTGGGCCGGCTCTTCACCCAACCGCAGACGTGACGCGGCGGGGCTCTTCCCGTTCCTCGAGCCAGCGCACATACCGCTCCGAGAGCCCGTCGCCGACAGCGGTATAGGGAACCTCAATGTACCTGTAGGTCAGGTCGGCGAGGAAAATCGTGATGGCATACGTCAGCACGACCTGCAGCCCAGGGTAGGCCCATGGGCTGACGAAGAAAATCGACGGTGTGATGTTCGCCACTCCAAGCCAGATAAAAGCCATGACCGGAAAATGAAAGAGGTACATCGAGTAGCTCCTGTCACCGAGCCACACCATGGCGCGATAGAGAGGACCGGCAGTGGGAGCCGAGCTCCGCGCCGCGCTCGCAACGAGCACGATCAGCAAGGGGCCGGCGACAGGCAACGTGATCCCGTCGAGAAACGGTCGATGCGGCGCAATTTGAGACTCAGACACGCTTCCGAGCGCCAAGGGAATGGCGAGAGTGACGAGCGCGGCAAGCCAGATGCCTCCCGGCAGAGCCAAGCGGTCGCGAATGCGATCCGGAGCCAGCTGAAGGGCCACTCCCATCAGCAGGAAATCAAACCGCCAATTGAGGAGATAATGAACAGTATACGGCACAAATGCATTGACGTCGGGAGCGAGGAACCCGATGACACGAACCGCATAAAGAACCGCGAGCGCAGTTAGCGATATTGCGAGCAGCGCGGTCTTCAACGAGGTCTTCGTGCGAAGCGACAGGGCCAGGACGGCCACTACGGCGGCGAACGCCGCGTAGAACTGGTATTCGACCGACAGGCTCCACATGGCGCTAAAATAGTAGAGTTTGGGCTCCGAGATGTTGATCAGAACGCCGAAAATAATTTGGGCCGACTGCGAGAAGAACGCTTGTGCTCCGGTGAAGCGAAGGGCGTCGGCCTGCGCTTGATTGCCGAACCATCCGATCAACAGAAAGGTGCAGAGGCTGAAGGCGAGAAACGCAATGATCGCCGGCGTCAGGCGAAAGAACCGTCGCAGAAGGAAGGCAACGGCACTCGTATTCTTTCCGAGGAGCGAGCGCGTCACGACAAAGCCGCTGATCACGAAGAAGAGCTCAACCCCCATCCAGAACGGCGACTCCAACTCGCCGGGCAGCGTCCTCAGCGTGGTGTGCGTGGTGTGCGTGATGCTCACGTGATGGAGGATCACCATCAGGCAGGCGATGGCGCGCAGCACCTGGATGTCGGCGTATCTGCGTGCGGCACCCATGGAGGGATGTGCGCTTGCAGGGGTCGACAGTCCTTGCGGAAGGCTCATCCGAGCGCCTTAACATCGCACCTCTCCCCATGCCATCGAGATCATGGGTTTTCCCACAGTCGGCCTTGGGCGAAGTCCGATGATCCACAGAAGCACTGCGGACGGCAGTTGGTGGCGCCCCTCAGAAACGCAGGAGCCAGGGCAGCTCCTCCAGCACCGAGCGGATCGATCCGGCGTTTCCCGTGCGCGTCACGGCTCGCGCGGCGCCGCCGAGGTCGCCGGAGCGCAGCGACTTGACCGCGTCGTGCGCCGAGACCGCGATGTGCTGCATCGTGCTGGCGTCGCGGTAGCAGTCGATCATGCAGCGTGTGCAACCGTCGCGCACGAGCTTCGTTTCGTCGAAGTCGTAGATCGAGCACAGCGGCTCTTCCCAGAAATGGCAGCGCCAGAGCTGCAGCTTCCAGTCGAGATAGAAATAGCGGTAGCCGCCTAGGCACGGATACTGCTGCGGCTCGTCGCGCAGGAATTGCTGCATCTCCTCCAGCGACCGCGTCGGGTTGACGATGCGGAACTGCTTCTTCAGCGCCTTGACCTTGTCGAAGATGGCGATCAGCTCGTCGCGCTCGAACTCGACGATGTCGGATTTCTTGTAGCCGAGGAAGCTCGAGTTGAGCTGCGTCAGCGGGTAGGAGAACGTCACCGACTCGAATCCGAGGTCGGTCAGGAACGCCGGCAGCCGCTCGAGGTCGAGCAGGCGGCTCAACGTCACCGAGGCGGTGGCAATGAAGCCGAGCTCGGCGATCTCCTTGTTGGCCTCGCGGATCTTGTCGCAGACGCCGGGAAGGCCGCGGTTCTTCTCGTGCAGCTCCGCCGAGGCCGCATCGATGGAGATGACGAAGCTCGACAGTCCGGCGGCGAAATACTCGCGAAGCTTGTGCGCCTTGAGCAAAGCGCCGTTGCTCACCATCATCACCTTCATGCCCTTGCCGGTGGCATAGCCGATGATCTCGGTGATGTCGGGGTGCAGCGTCGGCTCGCCCCCCGTCAGGATGAGATAGCGAATCTCCTGGTGGAAAAGGATGTCGATGGCCTGGAGCGCGCCTCTGCGCTCGACATACTCCCATCGACTCTTGGGCAAGGTATCGCGCGCAAAGTTGCAAAATCCGCAATTGGCGTTGCAGGCATTGGTCAGGGCAAACTCGCAACGCCCCGGTCCGCCGGAGGAGACGACCAGGCGCAGCGTGTCCCAGGCGCGCGCTGGCGCGCTCATGCCAGGCCTCGGAGCGGTTCCCACTTTCGAAACTGTGTCGGAAAGCGCCATCTGCGGTCCTCCCACCCTTGTTCCGCGGATCGATTCGAGTGTTGCACTTTTCGGGCCGTGGAGCGAACGCAAAAACATGCTAGGGACCCGGCATGAAACGGTTTCTTCTCGTGGCTGCCGCCCTGGGCTTGCTCCTGGCAGTTGCAATCATCGCCAACGAAGGCTTTGCGGCAGTTGCTCAAGCGTTCACGGCGGTGGGATGGGGCCTCGCCGTCGTCGTTCTATTGCGCGCAGTACAGATCGCCGGAGCCGGACTCGGATGGTGGTGCGTGTTTCCCGATGCGCGGCCCCCGCTCACGGCGTGCATCAACGTGCGCTTCATCCGCGAGGCGATCAACACGTTGCTGCCCGTCGCGCAGATCGGCGGCGAGATCGCCGGCGCGCGCCTCATGACATTCCACGGAATCCCCGGCGGACTCGCCGCGGCGACGGTGCTCGTCGATATGCTGCTGCAAGTGGTAACGCAGTTCGCGTTCACGCTGGCCGGGGTCGGTCTGCTCGCGCTGTCCGGCGGAAATGCCGCACTGCTCGCCGCGGTCACGACCGGCGTCGCGGCGATGGCGATTGCGCTCCTGGGATTCTTCGGCGTGCAGCGTTTCGGCGGCTTCAGATGGATCGATCGCGGGCTGATGAAGCTGGCGGAGAAGCCCGGCTGGTCCGCGCTGGCGGGAGTCGCAAACATCCACGATCATCTGGAACGCATCTACGCGAACTGGCCACGGCTCGCCGGCGCCGGCGCCGTTCACTTCGGCGTATGGATCATCGGGACTTTCGAGATCTACGTCGCGCTGCATCTCATGGGATACCCGGTCGGCTTCCGGGAGGCGCTCGTGATCGAAAGCCTCAGCCAGGCGGTCCGCGCAGCCGCGTTTTTGGTGCCCGGCGCTTTCGGGATTCAGGAGGGAGGCTTCATTGCGATGTGCGCCGTGTTCGCGATCCCGGCGCCCGCGGCGCTCGCGCTCTCGCTGGTCAAACGCGTTCCGGAAGTCGTGCTCGGCCTACCCTACCTGGCGGTCTGGCACGCTTACGAGGGCCGCGCATTTGTGCGACGCAGACGGACCGCATCCTAAGCCTTTCAGGCCTGCTAGCTCTCAAAGAACTGCATCAACTTGATGTGCTCGCCGCGGTCATCGCCAAAGGTCTCTCGCAAACCGCGCGAAGAAACTCCCACCAACGCTTCTTCCTCGAGCAACTCCTCGACGTCGCTGCGCTGGTAGACAGCCCCGCCCCGCGAGCCGTTGCCCTGGCCGATAGCTTGCACGCCGAGCGGATCAATGACGAACAGCTTGAGCTGCCTGCGCCTCGCCGCTGCCATCAACACATCATTTATGTGACGATCCCGATAGCTGTAGCCGATCGTCATAACCCGCGTCGGCCCCGACAGGTATTCCTTGAACTTCTCGAAATACCACTGCAGCACTGGATGCCCGGCGAGCGAGCCTTCCTTGTTGCCTCCCATGACCAAGATCGGGCTTCCATCGTCCGCGCTCCAGTTCATCGAGCCATGCAACTTGAAGCATGGCTGATCATGCTTCCTTACTTTAAAGCCCTCTGCGGACTGCGGCCTCCACTGCATCAGCTGGCCATCAAAAGGCGCTCCCGTCCCGTCGGGCACGTGTTCTAGGCCCGGCAGTTGCCAACCCGTCCATCGGCCGGCGCTGCCGAGCGCCACGTTGTCGTTGAGATAGTGCCGCTCGAGGAGGGAATCCTGATTGAGCGAGAAGATCGCATCGAAGCGGATCATGAAGGTGCGTAGGAGGTAGGATATCTCGTTCTGGAACTCGAACTCCCGCCTGCAAAAGCCGGCATCCATGGCGGTGAACATCTTGACGAGTGCGCTCTGCAGCAATTCGAGCCGACGCGAGTTTTCAGCGTCTCGGCTGCAACGATAGCTGGCCTGCACTCGCGCAAGCGCATCCTCGAAACTCGTCTTGTGGTCTAGGAGGATTCGCCTTAGGCCGATATCCTCCCACACGGGCTTGCAGCTGACGAGATACTCGAAGACTTCACTCGCGAGCCAGCCGCCCCAATTGCGGCTGAAGCCCGCTCCCAGTAGGAGAACGGATCGCATGAGTCCCTCCATGCTCAATCTAGCATGGATCGCCAGAAGGGCTAACGTGCGGCGCCGCTCGAGCCGGCGTCGGGCATCGACTTGCCGGTGTTTGGCAGTACCGATAGCGGCCCGGCGCCCCGTCGCCTCAGGCGGCCGCACGCCTCTTGCTCGGCACTCTATCCTGTCCCCTTTTGCGGGAACTTGCTCTGCAGAGCCTTCTTGATGGTGAGCTACCCTCTCGACTGTGCGTTGCGGGTGTTCGCGCGCCGGCCGTTGGCGTGGCGGGCGGCAGGGCGTTGTCCGCGGTGGTCGCCCTGGCGGCGGCCCCCATGATGGGCGCCTTGGCCGCCGTTGTGCCGCTCGCGCCCGCCATCCGCGTGCGATGGGCGACGGCTCTGTCGCCCCGGGTGCGCATGCGCACGCGGCGCGGCCTCGAGGCTCTCGTCGCGGCGGCGATCCTCGGCCGGGATCGATTGGCGCGTGAGCCGCTCGATCGCGCGCAGGAGGTCGCGCTCCTCCACGTCGCAGAGCGAGATCGCGACGCCGGCCGCTCCGGCCCGGGCCGTGCGCCCGATGCGGTGCACGTAGGCTTCCGGAACCTCGGGCAGCTCGAAATTGACGACGTGGGAGACCAGGTCGACGTCGATGCCGCGCGCGGCGATGTCGGTCGCGACGAGCACGCCGATCTTTCCGTTGCGAAATGCCACGAGCGCCGCCTCGCGCTGACCCTGGCTCTTGTTGCCGTGGATCGCCGCGACGCGAAGCCCCGAGCCCTCGAGGTGGCTCGCGACGCGGTCGGCCCCGCGCTTCGTGCGCGTGAAAACGAGCGTCCGCGACATGCCGGGGTCGGACAAGAGCTCGGCGAGAAGCGAGCGCTTCTTGGCCGCCTCGATATGGATCACGCGCTGGCTCACGCGCTCGACGGTGGTGGCGACGGGCGCGACGGCGACCTTCACCGGATTGCGCAGAAGCTCCGCCGCGAGCCCCGCGATCTCGCCCGGCATGGTCGCCGAGAAGAAGAGGTTCTGGCGCTCCTTCGGCAGGCGCGCGACGATGCGCCGGATCGGCACGACGAAGCCGAGGTCGAGCATCTGGTCCGCTTCGTCGAGGACGAGGATCTCGGTCGCGTCGAGGACGGCGTGGCGCTCGCCCATGTGATCGAGAAGGCGGCCGGGCGTTGCGACGAGGATGTCGACGCCGCGCGCGAGCGCTTGAATCTGCGGCCGCGGCCCGACGCCGCCGAAGACAGTCGCAACGGTTAGTCCGAGATGGCGGCCGTAGGTGCGGAAGCTTTCGGCGATCTGGCTCGCGAGCTCGCGCGTCGGCGAGAGCACCAGCACGCGGCAGCCTTTGCGCGGGGCCGGGCGCCGGCTCGCGGCGAGCCGGTGCAGGATGGGCAGCGCGAACGCCGCCGTCTTGCCGGTGCCCGTCTGGGCGATGCCGAGCAGGTCGGAGCCCTTGAGGACATGCGGGATCGCCTGCGCCTGGATGGGCGTTGGAGTTGCATAGCCTTCGCCGTCGAGCGCCTTGAGAAGGGGTGCGGCGAGGCCGAGTTCGGAAAATTTCGTCAACTGATGTCTTTCTGATCGAGCCCGCAAGCTCGAGCGCACGAGGCCTTTGCGGCCCTCGCTCGAGCGGCGGCTCGGTTCTGGATGACGCCCCGCGTGGCCTGGGCTGTCTATGAGGGGTTGTTCAGAGCGCTCAACAGGGGGACCAATAAGGCCGGAAGTCGAAGCTTCTCGACCGGAACATGTCCCTTCACGCGGCTGGAGCGCCGGAAATCGCTCGGGTGAGCGGTGGCGTCTTCTCTCACGGGCGGGGCGCGAGGTCAAGCAAAGGTCGCTGTGGCACGGAAGCTTAATTGGCTGGGGTGCGAGGATTCGAACCTCGGAATGGCGGAATCAAAATCCGCTGCCTTACCACTTGGCTACACCCCATCAAGGATGGCGCCTTCTAATGCGCGGAGACTGTGGGTGCAAGGTGCTAGCCTGTGGCCTAGCTCTAGGCCGAGCTGTTGCTGGCGCCAGCGGGGCGTTAAATTGCGGCTGCGATGCGGCCTATTTTGCCTCGTCGAGACCGTCAGGTGTGCCGATGCCGAAAAACATCACCCGCCGCGACTTCCTGGATGGCTTGGCGCTCGCGGTCGCGGGGGGAATGACACTATCGCCGAGGCAGCTTCTCGCCCAGGCGGCCCGGCCCTACCCCCCGGCGCTCGTGGGGCTGCGCGGCTCCACCGATGCAGCCTTCCAAGTGATGCATGGGCTCGCCCGCGAGGGCGTCGTCTATTCGATTGACGCCATGAAGGACGAGGAGACCTACGACCTCGTGGTCGTGGGCGCAGGGCTCGCGGGACTTTCCGCCGCTTGGTTCCAGCGGGCACGGCGCCCTGACGCGAAAATCCTCATCCTTGACAATCACGACGACTTCGGCGGTCACGCGCGGCGCAACGAGTTCACCGCCAACGGCCGTCTCTTTCTAAGCTATGGCGGCTCCGAAAGCATGGTGTCGCCGCGCACCGAATACGGCAAGCCGGCCAAGCGGATGTTCCGCGCGCTCGGTCTCGATCCCGAGCGCTTCTATGACGAAAACGTCTTCCACCGGAAGCTCTATCCGGGCCTTGGCCTTTCGAGCGGCGTCTTCTTCGCACAAGAGAGCTTCGGTCGCGACGCGCTCGTCGTCGGCGACCCGATGGTGATCAGCTTCAACGAGTTCGGGCCTGCCGCCCCGAACAGCCGCCCGATCGAAGCTTTCATCGGCGATTGCCCCCTTTCGGACGACGCCAAGAAAGGCATCCTCGCTCTGCATAACGGCGCGCGGGATTTCATGGCCGGAAAGAGCGTGGACGAAAAAGCCGCGATCCTCGAAAAAACCAGCTACCGCGACTTTATCGAGAAAATTTGCGGCCTGCCGAAGGACGCGGGCGACTATTTCCAGGGCCGGCTCAACGACAATTTCGGATTGGGAGTGGACGCGATCGCGGCCTACGACGCGATGATGGGCGGATTACCCGGCGCCAAGGGCCTCGCCATCGGGGACAACTTCGAAAGCCTCGACAAGGAGCCCTACATCCACCATTTCCCGGACGGCAACGCCTCGATAGCTCGCCTGATTGTCCGTGCGCTCATTCCGAAAGCCGCGCCGGGGCGCGACATGACGGATATCGTCTCGGCGCTGTTCGATTACACCAAGCTCGACGAGCCAGGTTCGGCCGTTCGCATCCGCCTGAATTCGACGGTGGTCGTCGTCCGCAACGAGGGCAAGGGCGTCGCTGTCGGCTATGTTACGGACGGCGTACTCCATCGCGTCAGGGCGCGTCGCGCCATTGTCGCAACCTACGGCATGGTCATGCCCCATATCGTTTCCGGCATGCCGGCCGCCGCGCGCACGACGATGGCCAAAAACGTCAAGGCGCCGCTTCTCTACTGCAAGGCGCTCGTGCGCGATTGGCAAAGCTTCGTGAACCTAGGCGTGCACAACATCGCCGCGCCGATGAGCTTCCTCACGACGGTCAAGCTCGACTATCCGGTTTCGCTCGGGGCCTACAAGGCTCCGCGCGATCCGCACGAGCCCATGGTCGTCCACATGGTTCATGTTCCATTGAGGCCGAACGAAGGGCACACGGCGCGCGACCAGTACCGTATCGGCCGCCAGTGGCTCTTGGATACGCCATTCGTGGAGCTGGAACGCCTGATCCGCTCGGATTTGCAGCGCATGCTGGGCCCTGGCGGTTTCGATCACGAGCGCGATATCCTGGCCATCACCATCAACCGCTGGTCGCACGGCTATTCTTATTATTGGAACAGCCTCTACGATGATGTCGAGGAGGGCGAGACGGCGAGCGAGACCGCGAGGAAGCCTCTCGGCGCCATCGCCTTCGCGAACTCCGACACGGCGTGGAACGCCTATGCACACGCGGCCATCGGCGAAGCGGCGCGCGCGGTTGCGGAACTGGCTTGAGACGGCCCTCGCGGACGGTGCGGAGAGAGCGCTTGCCGCTCCCCGATGAGGCCGCTATAAAGCCGCCTCGCCCGACGGCGCCGCTAGAAGAGCAGGATCGAGGGCGGCAGCCGGCATTGCGGGCATCGACGGTCGGGCGGAGCGTAGCGCAGCCTGGTAGCGCACTTGCTTCGGGAGCAAGGGGTCGGGAGTTCGAATCTCCCCGCTCCGACCATTCCACACTAGCACTGGATCGGACCACGCCGGCAGGGCCGGCGAGGCAGATCCCATGAGCGAGCGCGCTCGTTCAAGTATATTCCCGAAGTCCATTGAGATTGACCGCGGGGGGAGGCATGGGAGCCAACAATGTCGAAGGTCTTCGGAACGCCGGCCTAGCGATCATCGCGCTCGGCGTCGCCATTGCCGGGCTCGTCTACGGGCGCTCGATCCTCGTTCCGCTCGCCGTCGCGCTCTTTTTCTGGGCCGTGCTCGAGGCGATGATCGAGGGCTTCAAGAGCGTGAGCCTCGGCGGCTATAGACTGCCGCAATGGCTCGCCGCCGCTCTCGGGATCGGGTCGGTCCTGCTCGGCCTCTATCTGATCTTCATCATCCTCCTGGGGCAGGTCGATGCCATCGGGCAAGCCTGGCCGCGCTACGTAGCCCGCTTCGAATCGATCGTGAGCGACATGACGGAGTGGCTCGGCCCGGAGGGGGCGCAGAAGATCAAGCAATTGCTGGCGGACATCGATCTCACGAGAAGCATTCCCGGCGTCATCGCCTCCACGCAGTCGGTCATCTTCAGCCTGCTGCTCGTGTTCGCCTACATCGCCTTCCTGTTTGTCGAGCGCGGCCATTTGCGCGCAAAGATCGCGGCGATGTTTCCCGACGAGGCCGGGGCGCGAGACACGGCGGCCCTCTTCGCAAACATATCCGAGAGCGTTCAGCGCTACATCTGGATCAAGACCGTCGTCAGCGTGCTGACCGGCGTGGCGTCCTACGTGGTCCTGCGCTGGCTCGGCATCGATTTCGCGGAGACCTGGGCCCTTCTCATCTTCGCGCTCAACTACATTCCAAACATCGGGTCCATCATCGCCGTCGCCTTCCCCGCCTTGATCGCACTCGTCCAGTTCGACACGCTCGGGACGTTCGCCGTCCTCGTTGTCACCCTGACGGCTATTCAGCTCGTCATCGGCAGCGTCTTGGAGCCGATGCTGATGGGGAATACGCTCAACATGAGCCCCTTCGCGATCATCCTCGGGCTCGCCTTCTGGGGCGCGGTCTGGGGCATTGCCGGCATGTTCTTGAGCGTCCCCATCCTGGTCGTGATCATGATCGTGTGCGCCAACGTGCCGAGCTGGCGATGGGTGGCGATCCTTTTGTCCAAGGACGGGCGCATCACGGCGTGATCGGCGGCCGCCGCCGGGGGGCGCGGGCGCCTCGCTCCTCCCTCATTGTTCGAGCCGGCCGAAGGGCCCATTCAACGGCAAGGCCGTTTCCCCGGCGCGTCCACGGCATCATCTCGAGCGTGCCGACGCGACGACGTCGAAACCGCCCTCGGCGGACGACGCTTCGCGCAACTGGCACGCTGTGGGAATCAAAAGATCGAACATGCAAAGGAGCAGACACATGACCCACACCCTAAGAAACATCGCCGCCGCCGGTGCAGCCATCCTCACGCTGGCCGGAGCCACCGCCATGCAGGCAAACGCCGCCTATCTGGGCTACGGCAACGGCGATCCCGGCAACTGGAGCCTCTGGCAGGAGCAGAATGGCGGGCAGAGCGCCACGAAGCCGACGCACCGCGTCGCTGGGCGTTACCAGCACCATTCTGCCCGGCCGGCTCCGAAGCCCGCTCAGCCGGCCCCGCCGGCTCAGACGCACTATCAGAACGAGAAGTCGTAAGCTGCACGTGCGGCGTCTGGCCAAAGGGCGAGGCACCGCAGCGTGATCTTGGCCGGAAGCTGCGATCCTTGATCGACGCTTCCGGCCGCATTCACTGGTCATTCAGCTCGGCGGGCAAGAAGCGCGACGCTTTCTATGATCTCCGGAAAGCGGCCGGCGGGGCAAACGGCAAGAAGCCGGCTCCTCAGCGTCGCCACGAATGCGTCGCGCCTCTCGCCGAGCACCTTCGGCGTCGTCGTCGATTGCGACAGGGCACGCGAAACCAGATCCTCGAGGGTCGCCTCCCTCTCCTCGATGACACCGAGCCTCATGAGCCTCCCGAAGGGCGAGCGCAACAGGACGGCATAGTGCGGCTCCCACAAGGCCGACTTGCGATAGGCGTCAAAGTCATCCCGCTGCTCGAACTCCGCGCGGACCGCGTCATAGACCGCGAGCCAGCTGCCCTCGGGAAAGGGCAGGCTTTCGGTGCTCAGAAGTGCGACGGCCCCATCCTTTGGGATGAGAGCATCGAGGCGAGCGAGCGTCGCCTCCCGGTCCATCCAATGAAACGAGCGGCCCATGACGACGAGATGCAAGGGGGCGAGGTCCGCAGCGATGGTCTCCGAGGATCCGACGCGCCAGTCGACGGCCACACCGGCCAGCGCGCTCAAGCGAGCCGCAGCGGCAATCATCTCCGTGCTCGGGTCGATGCCGGTCACGGTGCCGGCGTAGTGCGCGATCGGAATGGCGATAGTGCCCGGACCGCAGCCGAGGTCGAGCACGCGCGATCCCTTGTCGATCCCGAGCTCGCCGACGAGGCGCTCGATGAGGCGCGGCGCATAGCGCGGGCGCGCGCCGATATAGTGGGCCGCTGCCGACTCGAAGCGATCAGGCCGCAGCGGGGTGGCCTTTGTCACGTCGTTTGCTCCCGGACTGCCGTCGTCTCCCGGCGGCGTGCCGGCGGCGGGGCCATGAACTCCGGCCCTACCGGTTCCTCGATCGTCTCGGCGAGAATGCGATCGATTTCGCGCATGGCAGCCTCATCGATCGTCCAGCCCATTACGTCCTCTATAGGCGTTAGCTGATCGGGCCGCCGCGCGCCCCAGAGCGCGATGATCCCGTCGTCGCGATCGAGCAGCCAGCGGACGGCGAGGGCAAGCACGGTCTTGCCGAAGCGCTCGCGCGCAAACGTGTCCAGGCGACGCACGGCCGTGAGATATTGCGCGAGCCTCGGCGCCTTGAACTTGGGATCGACCTTTCTCAAATCGTCGCCTTCGAATGTCGATGCCGCATTGAACTTTCCCGTCAGCAAGCCGCGGCAAAGCGCTCCATAGGCGAGCACCGCGAGCCCGTTGCGCTCGGCGTAGGGGAGGACATCGCTCTCGATCTGCCGCTCGAAGAGATTGTAGGGAGGCTGCACCGCGTCCAAGGCGGCGGCGCCGCGGAAGCGATCCATCTGCGCGGGACTGAAATTGCTGACGCCGATGGCGCGAATTTTCCCGGCACGCCGAAATTCCTCGAGCGTCGCGGCGGTCTCCTCGAGAGGAACCGTCTCGTCCGGCCAATGCACTTGGTAGAGGTCGATGACATCGGTCTTGAGGCGGCTCAGCGACTCCTCGAGCTCCTGGCGCAGGAGCTTCGGCGAGGAATTGCGGAATACCTTGCCGTCGCGCCACTCGAGGCCGACCTTCGTAGCGATGAGGGCGCGCTCGCGCCGGCCGCCGGCCAGCGCCTTCCCGACCAGCTCCTCCGATCGGCCGAAGCCATAGGCCGGCGCCGTATCGATTAGGTTGATGCCGCTGTCGACAGCGGTTTGTATCGTGCGGATGGCGGCGTCATCATCGCCACCGCCCCACATCCAGCCGCCGATGGCCCACGTGCCGAGTGCGATGCGCGACGCCGGCATCGGCAGGCCCGCCATTTCCAAATACTCCATCTTGAACTCCTTGTGAGTGCCGCAAGGCGGCCATGAGCACTGATGGTCGCCGTGCGAGACACGATAAAGCCGGACAATCAACACAGGTCATTTGTAAAAATCGAAAGGTCGTGCCAATTCCCCGGCGCATGGCTGTCATGAATGCGGTCCTTTCCATGCTGCTGCCATTTAACGCAGGTCGCTCGCTGCAATGGTTCGCCCGGTCGAATCCCACTCTCCTTACGCAGAAGTAAGTACGTTACGCAGAAGTAAGTACGCCGGAGCCCAATACCTACGTTAACCAGACCGCGCCGCATTGCGCCGAGACGTAGACAGTCAGAGGCTCCCGACGCTAAAATTTGTGCGTTCATGTGTACGCGAGCCAGGGTCTTGCAACTGGCCGTGCACCCGTCTCCGAATGCCTGGTCGCAGCCCGGCGGTCACGACGGAACTCGGGACTTCAATCGATCCCTATCCCGAGGCGTCAGCATGTAAAAAGGGGCCAGCCTCAGTGAAATCCGAGTTGCCTCTTCCGCCGTTCCTTGCCTCCTACGTTCTTCCCTTCGTTGCTCTCGTATTCGCAACGGTGATTTTCATCATCGATACGTTTACGCCTCTCGGCATTGCGGTCGCGGTGCTCTACGCCGTCGTCGTGCTGATGGCGGGAAGATTCCTGTCGCGCGGCGGGGTGATGTTCGTGGCGGCGGCCTGCATCGCGCTCACCGCGCTGAGCTACGCCTGGCAGCATGGCGAGCACTTCGAGAGCGGGGCCTTCGTCCGATGCCTCGTGAGCATGCTGGCAATCGCGATCACGACGTTTCTCGCCTTGAAGAATCAGGCGGCGGGCATGGTCTTGCGCGAGCAGGCCCGGCTCCTCGACGTCACGCACGACGCGGTGTGGGTGCGCTCAATGAGCGACGCGATCACGTACTGGAACCGCGGCGCGGAGGAGCTCTATGGATGGACGAAGGAGGAGGCGCTCGGGCGTAACTCGCATCAACTCCTGCGCACGGTCTTTCCCGCCCCGCTGGACGAGATCTTCGCAGCGCTGTTTCGCACAGGCCGCTGGGAGGGGGAGCTCGTTCACACGAAACGCGACGGATCGCAAATCGACGTCGCGAGCCGCTGGTCCCTGCAAAGGGACCAGCGGGGCAAGCCGCTCGCGATCATGGAAACCAACAACGACATCACCGAGAGAAAGCGCGCGGAAGCCAAGACACGCCAGCAGGAAAAGGAGCTTCAGCTCTTCATCGACGCGATCCCGGCCATGGCCTGGGTCACGCTGCCCGATGGTTCCGCCGAATACCTGAACAAGCGCTGGCTCGACTATACCGGCCTCTCCTTGGAGCAGGCGTCGGGTTGGAATTGGACGAGCGCCATTCATGCCGACGATTTGACAGGGCTGCTCGACACGTGGCGCATCCACCTTGCCTCCGGCGTCCCGGTCGAGACGGAAGCACGACTCCGGCGATGCGACGGACCATACCGCTGGTTTCTCTTGCGCGGCGACCCGCTGCGCGATGACCACGGCAATATCATAAAGTGGTACGGGACGAGCACCGATATCGAGGAGCGCAAGCAGGCAGAAGACGCTCTGCGGCGTAGCGAGGCCTATCTCGCCGAGGCGCAGAGGCTGAGCCACACGGGAAGCTTCGGCTGGAACGTCCCGAGCGGAGAAATCTACTGGTCGGCCGAAACCTACCGCATCATGCAATTCGACCCCGCGACCAAGCCCACGCTGGATCTCGTACGCGAGAGAACCCATCCCGACGATCGCGCCCATGTCCAGCGTCTCCTCGATCGCGTTCAGCGCGAGGCCGGCGACTGGCGGCTCGAGCACCGGTTGCTGATGCCCGACGGCTCGGTCAAGCATCTTCGCGTGGTGGCTCGCGCCGAAGCCGAGCCGTCGGGCAAGCTCGAGTACTTTGGCGCCGTGATGGACGTCACCGCCGTCAAGCAAGCGGAGCACGAGCTGCAGGAGGTGCACGCGGAGCTCGCGCACGTCAACCGCGTCACGACCCTGGGAGAGCTCGCGGCCTCCATTGCCCATGAGGTCAATCAACCGATCGCCGCCGTGGTCACCAATGCTGGCGCCGGCCTGCGCTGGCTGGGCGCCGCGCCGCCGAACCTCGAGGAGGCGCGCCACGCGCTCGCCCGCATCGTCAGGGACGGCAATCGCGCCAGCGAGGTCCTCGGCCGCATACGGGCCCTCGTCAAGAAGGCGCCGCTCCGGCGCGACGAGCTCGATATCAACGAGACGATTCACGATGTCATCGGCCTCACCAGTGGCGAGGTTCAGCGCCACCGCGTCCTGCTGCGGACGGAGCTTGCGCGCGACCTGCCGCGGGTTCGCGGCGACCGGGTCCAGCTGCAGCAAGTGCTTCTCAATCTGATCGTCAACGCCATCGACGCGATGAGCGCGGCCGGCACGGGGCCGCGCGAGCTGACGGTCGTCTCGTCGAAGGACGGCTCGCGCGGCGCGCTTGTCGCCGTGCGCGATTCGGGCCCTGGTCTGGACCCGCAGAGCTCCGAGCGGCTCTTCAATCCCTTTTACACGACCAAGGCTGAGGGCCTCGGCATGGGACTGGCGATCAGCCGATCCATCATCGAGGCGCACGGGGGCCGTCTTTCCGCCGGACCGAACGAGCGCCGCGGCGCGGTATTCCAGTTCAGCCTCCCCGCCGGCGGCAAGGCGCAGGAGGAGCACCCGCCAATGGACGCAAGACCCGGCGGCTAACGTCTTGCTCGCGTCCTCGCGCAAAAGGGGCGGCCGGCTCCTTGGGGGAGAGGAGCCGGCCGCTGGTGCGAGCCGGAGTAGGGGGGAGACTCGGGCCGCAAGAAAAGGGGGTGCAGTTGCGTTTCGTGGCGATGCGCTGGTGCAAGACCCTTAGTGCGGCTTTTCTACCGCCTTTCCCTGCATTCGATAACGCACCGTGTTTCGAACAGCCCATTAGCTCAACCCGAACAGCCTCGAGAGCATGTGCCGGACAACGAAAATCGGGACTTGAAAACAGTCCTCCTTTCGAACCCGAGGGCCGCAGTCCCCTTCCCCTAATTTTTCCCGCCCGGCGAATTGGCCATTCGGCTTTGCCGCTGTTATCGCCGGCCTTGGCCTGCGCCAGTATCGAGGTGCGGGCGCCATCCGTTCGGCGCCGAGCCTGGACCGATAATGGAGCACCCCATCATGGACCTTAGCCCATCAACTCGCGCAGCGATGGTGGACGCGATACCGAAGCTGCGGCGGTTCGCCCTTGGCCTTTGCCGCAACGCCAGCAGGGCCGACGACCTCGTGCAGGAGACCCTGCTGCGCGCGTGCACCAACATTGCGCAGTTCCGGCCGGGAACCGCGATGGGGCCATGGCTGACGACAATCCTGCGCAATCAATACTACTCCGAGCACCGCAGGCATCATCGCGAGATCAGCGATCCGGACGGGATCTATGCGGGAGCGCTGGTCGCGCCGCCCGAGCAGATCCCTTGCGTGGAAATGGCCGAGCTGAATGGCGCTCTCGCCAGGCTGCCGGCCCCATTGCGCGAGGCGATCGTGATGGTCGGCGCCGGCTATTCCTACGACGAGGCGGCACGCAACTGCGGATGTGCGGACGGGGACTGTCAAGAGCCGTGTGCACAGGGCCCGCGCGCGCCTCGCGTCGATGCTCTCGTTGGAGGACGGCGAGGCTCCCGCGCGCCTGTCACCGTCTCTCCGCAAGCAAGCCGCGTCGTACGCCGAGTATCTGTCGGAGTAGGTCCGAACCCGGCGCACGCCGCTTGCTCGGCTGGACGCGCAAGCCGTCTATCCCACTCAGTTGCCGTAGCTATCGTCCGCCGCAATAGCCCCGTACTCTGATGTCCGCGCCCACAAACCGGCAGGCCTCGTGCTTGACGTCGGGATTGTTGCGGATTGACGACGCGGTGACGCCCGAGCCACGCTCGCGAGCCACGCTCGCAAGCGCCTCGTCCTCGCAATAGGGGGTCGCGACCGACCGGCCCTCGACGCTCTGAAAGCCGTCCCTGCAGACGATCGAGTCGCGGGGCTGCACCTCGGGCCCGTAAGGACGGGCATTTGCGGCCGCGCTCGCGAGCAACGGCAGCATCAACACGCAGGCGGATAGCGCCAATTTCTTCACCATATTTTGCTCCTTCTCCACACAAGAACCAGGAATCCCGACAGGCTTTCAATTACCTCGTCGCGCAGAGCGGACCCCGCGGCTTAGCCGCGGCGGCACCCCGCATGGCTGATTTCGGCGCGCACCGCAGGCAGGACAATATGGGCAGAGGCGAACACCCCGTTCGTCCCGGCGCAACGAAGGCCCCCCGGCCTCGGCCCCCATGCCGCCGCCGGGCCGGGCCTCCCCTGGTGGCGTTCGGAGGAGCTTGATATGACTGCCTCGATAGTGCCGAGTGGTGTCAAATGAGCGAGGAGCAGCCGGTCGTCTTCGTCATCGACGACGATCAATCCATCCGCGAAGCGCTCGCGGGCCTGCTGCGGACCGTCGGCCTAAGCGTGCAGTCCTTCGGCACGGCGGATGAATTCCTGCGCGCACGAGGACCGATGCACCGGGATGCCTCGTGCTCGACGTCAGGTTGCCGGGGCTCAGCGGCCTCGACTTCCAGCGCGAGCTCGCCAAATCGGGCATCGAGATGCCGATCATCTTCATCACCGGCCACGGCGACATTCCCATGTCGGTGCGCGCGATCAAGGCGGGCGCGATCGAGTTCCTCACCAAGCCGTTTCGCGATCAGGAGCTCCTCGATGCGGTGCAGCTCGGAATCGACCGCGACCGCGTCCGGCGCCAGGATGCGTCGGCCGTCGCCGAGCTCAGGAACCGCTTCGAGTTCGCTCACGTCTCGAGAGCGGGAGGTGATGAACCTCGTCGTGACCGGCCGCCCCAACAAGCAGCTCGCGGCCGAGCTCGGCTTGAGCGAAATCACGGTTAAGGTCCATCGCGGCAACGTCATGCGAAAGATGCGCGCCAAATCGTTGGCCGATCTCGTAAGAATGGCCGACAAGCTCGGCGTCGCCACGGGGCGATCGCAGACTGTCTAAACCTTTGTATAATCGCCTCGATCCCTAGGTTTATCCCATCCTTCCACAAACGCAGGAGCATCTTACGCTCGTACAATGGCGTCGGGTCATTGCGGGTGCCTAGAATAACAATCGAAAATTGAGGGCGGAAATGGTGAAGAAGGCAGTGATCTCGATCGTGGATGATGACGAATCCGTTCGTGAGGCAACCATGAACCTGATGAAGTCGCTGGGTCTAGATTCCGAGGCGTTTCAATCGGCGGAGGACTTCCTGCATTCGGATCGCAGCCGCCGCACGTCGTGCCTGATTGCCGACGTGCAGATGCCCGGCATGACCGGGCTCGAGCTTCACAGCCATCTCGTCGCCTCGGGCAATCCCATTCCGACGGTTCTCATCACGGCCTACGCCGACGAGGGCACGCGTTTGAACGCTCTCAGGGCCGGAGTGATTTGCTATCTCACCAAGCCGTTCAACGAAGTGGATCTGATGGGATGCATCGATGAGGCCCTCGAGCGCGGCGAGCCCGAGGTGAAGGAACAATGAACTTCCAACCGGTCGTTTGCAGTGTAGACCTTTGAGGTAGCTCATGCGCGGAACTCAGTTTGCTCAGTTAAGTGCTTTCGTGGCGGTCGCGGAGCAACGCAGCTTCACCAAAGCCGCAACGCAACTCGGCATCTCCACTCCGTCGCTAAGTCAGGCCGTCCGCCGCCTCGAAGAGCAGTTCGGCGTCCGGCTTCTCAATCGCACGACGCGAAGCGTGTCGCTCACCGATGCCGGCGAGGAGCTGCTCGGACATCTCAATCCGGTGTTCTCAGGCGTGGAGAACGCCATCGATGCCGTGAACGCGTTCCGCGACAAGCCCGCAGGCGTTCTCCGCCTCTCCGTTCACCCCGTTGCTGCGGTGGCCGTTCTCGCGCCCCTCGTCGGACGCTTCTCCGAGCAATTCCCCGAGATCAGCCTGGACATTTCGGTCGACGTCGAGCAGCGCGATATCGTGAGCGAGCGCTTCGACGCGGGTATCCAAAGCGGCGACTCGATTGCACAGGACATGATCGCGCTGCCGATCGGCGGCGGGTCCCGGCTGAGCGCGGTCGCCTCGGCCGACTATCTCGCGCGCAACGGCGTGCCGGAAAGCCCGGATGACTTGAGAGCACACAACTGCATCGGCTATCGCTGGAGCACGGGCGTTGCGCACCGGTGGAAGTTCGCGAGGTCGGGCGAGGCGATCGAGGTGCCCGTGCACGGCACGCTCTCCGTCAACGATCCGCACCTTGCGTTGAGGGCCGGCCTCGACGGCGTCGGCGTCGTGCTCCTTCCCGCAGCCTGGGTATCGGCGGGCATCGCCGACGGCAAGTTGGTACAGCTCTTGTCCGACTGGTCCGCCCGCTGGGCCGATTTCGTCCTCTACTATTCCAGCCGGCGTCATGTCCCGATCAAGCTGCGCGCGTTCGCCGATTTCCTGAAGAGGGAATCGAAGCAGGCCGGTCGGTCGGAGCCGGAGTTCGATCGCGACCTCCCGATCAGGGGAAGGGCACCGGCCCAGGACCTTCGCACAAAGATATGCGCTGATCCGTGCAGCGCGGTCGGTGCGATCTAAGACAAGCGTCTCCCCTAGCAGCACTGGTGTCTGGAGAGGCGGACCTTCGCGGCCGATGGCGGAGGACGGAGATAGGCCATGGGTATAGTCAGGTTCGCCCTGCGCTTTCCGCACACATTCTACGTGCTGGCGGCTCTGATCGTCTTTCTCGGCATCACTGCCATCCGCTCCACCCCGACCGACATCTTCCCGGAGATCAAGATCCCGGTCGTGACGGTCATCTGGCAGTACACGGGCCTCTCCACGCCCGAGATGGAGCAGCGCGTCACCACCTACAGCCAGTACGTGATGAGCTCCAACGTCAACGGCATCAAGAACATGGAGGCGCAGACCTTCAACGGCATATCGGTGCAGAAGGTCTACTTCCAGCCCGACGTCAATCTCGACCTCGCCATCGCGCAGATCGTCTCGGCTACGAACTACATTCGCGTCCTCCTGCCGCCCGGCATTCAGGCGCCGATCGTCGTGCAGTTCAACGCCTCGAGCGTTCCCGTGCTGCAGATCAGCTTGAGCTCCGACCGCTTGAACGAGCAGCAGCTTTACGACTACGGCATCTACCGCATCCGCCAGCAGCTCGCGCCCATCCCGGGCGTGACGCTACCCACGCCCGCGGGCGGCAAGTATCGGCAGATCATGGTCGACATCGATCCGGCCAAGCTCGTCTCGCGCGGCTTGACTCCGCTCGACATCGTCAACGCCGTCAACGCCCAGAACCTCACGCTGCCGTCCGGCACGGCCAAGATCGGCGACACGCAGTACACCGTCCGTACCAACGCCACACCGCCGAGCATCGACGACCTCAACAACATTCCGATCAAGGTCGCGAACGGCGCCACCGTCTTCATGAAGGATGTCGGCCAGGTCCACGACGGCTGGCAGGTTCAGCAGAACGTCGTGCGGGAGGACGGGCGCCGCTCGGTCCTCCTAAGCGTCATCAAGAACGGCAACGCCTCGACGCTCGACGTGGTCAACGGCGTCCGTGAGGCCCTGAAGACCTCGCGCGCCGCCGCACCCCCCGGCCTCGAGATCAAGGAGCTGTTCGATCAGTCGGTCTTCGTCAAACAGTCCGTCGAGGGCGTCGTGCGCGAGGGCGCCATCGCCGCCGGGCTGACGGCGCTGATGATCCTCTTGTTCCTCGGCTCGTGGCGCTCGACCCTGATCGTCATGATCTCCATCCCGCTGGCCATCCTGTCCTCGCTCATCGCCCTTTATTTCCTTGGCGATACGCTGAACACGATGACGCTCGGCGGTCTTGCCCTCGCGGTCGGCATTCTTGTCGACAACTCGACAGTCACGATCGAGAACACTCACCGCCTCTTGACCGAGCAAGGCATGCCCTTGCCCGAAGCGACGCTGCATGGCTCCGCCGGCATCGCCGTGCCGACCCTGGTCTCGACGCTCGCCATCAGTTGCGTGTTCACCTCCGTCGTGTTCCTCGAAGGACCCGCCAAGTATCTGTTCACGCCGCTGGGTCTTGCGGTCGTGTTCGCCATGCTCGCCTCCTACGCAATCTCGCGTACGCTCACTCCCATCACCATCGGCCTCTTGCTCAAGGGCGAGAAGCACGGTGAGGAGCACGTCGGCGGCTCGCGAAACATCTTCACCCGCTTCCGCGATGGCTTCGAGCGCGGCTTCGAGCGCATGCGCGACGGCTATGTGTACGTCCTCCACTTCCTGCTCAGGCGGCGGGTCATCGTCCCGATCGCTGCCGTCCTCATCCTGACGCTCGGCGGCACCATGTTCATGTTCGTCGGCCGAGACTTCTTCCCGCTCATCGACGGCGGCCAGATTCAGTTGCACGTCCGTGGACCGGCCGGCATGCGAATCGAAAGCACCGAGGCGCTTTTCCAAGCGGTCGAGAACAAGATCCGGGAGGTCATCCCCGAGAAGGATCGCGAGCTCATCGTCGACAACATCGGCCTGCCCGCGCGCTCCTACAATCTCGCCTTCACCGACGGCTCCACCATCGGCGTCAACGATGGTGTGATCCTTGTCTCGCTGAAGGAGGGCCACGCGCCGACAGCGGACTACGTGCGCACGCTGCGCGAGGAGCTGCCCGCCGCATTCCCGCAAGCAATGTTCTATTTCCAGGCCGCGGACATGGTGACCCAAATCCTGAACTTCGGCTTACCCGCGCAGATCGATGTCCGCACGCAAGGCTACGACCGCGTCAACAACCTGCGCATCGCCAAGGAGCTGAGGCAGCGCATAGCCGCCATTCCCGGCGTTGTCGACGCCCATCTGCAGCAGGAGGTCGACGGGCCGGCCTTCTACGCCGATATCGACCGCGCGCGCGCGGCGCAGCTCGGCCTGAACGCCCAATCCATCGCCACCAACATCAACGTCAGCCTGAGTTCGTCCGCTCAGGTCACGCCCAACTTCTGGACCGATCCCAAAGCCGGCATTCCCTACTATTTCGCGGTGCAGACTCCGGAGCACCGTGTCGCCTCTCTCAACGACTTGGGTAACACGCCCGTGTCGACGGCGCTGACGGGAACAGACGTCCCCATACCGGGGCTCTTGAGCAACGTGGCCACGTTCAGGCGCACGAGCATGCCGACGAACGCGAACCAGTCCAACATCCAGCCGCTTTACGAGGTCTACGCCAGCGTGCAGGGCCGCGATCTCGGCAGCGTCTCCGACGAGATCTCGAAGATCGTCGCCGACATGCAGAAGCAGCTCAAGCCCGGCAACACCATCCAGGTCGTGGGTCAGATCCAGAGCATGAATCAATCCTTCCGCGACCTCGGCATCGGCCTCCTGTTCGCAGCCGTGTTCGTCTACATGCTCATGGTCGTGAACTATCAGAGCTTCGGCGACCCGTTCGTCGTCATCCTGGCGCTGCCGGCAACTTTCTGCGGCATCCTCACCATGCTTTTCATGACGGGTACGACCCTCAATGTTCCCTCACTGATGGGCGCCATCATGGCGGTCGGGGTCGCCTCCGCGAACTCCATTCTGCTCGTCACATTCGCACGTGAGCAGCAGCTGGCCGGAAAATCGTCCTATGAGGCTGCCGTCGATGCCGGGCACACGCGTATCCGGCCCGTGTTGATGACGGCCGCCGCAATGATCGTCGGCATGATCCCGATGGCCATCGGCGGCCCGGGCGAGGAGCAGAACGCCGCGCTTGCCCGCGCCGTCATCGGCGGATTGCTGTTCGCGACGCCGACGACGCTCTTGGTCGTCCCCTATCTCTTCGCCGTGCTGCGCAAGCGCGACGACGGCAAGACCGCCCACGGCGTATTCGACGAGGTCATCGCATGAACACGCCCGAACATAGGCCGCCCGCGGAATCGCCCGGCGACACCACTCCCCGAAGCGAGGCGCCGGCATCTCCGCCACGCGAGAGACGCCGATGGGGCGCTGTCCTGCTGGGGTTCGGCGTCCTTCTCCTGCTTGGCGGCGGGCTCGCCCTCGGCGCGAAGCGCTACTATCAGCAGAACCAAGAGGTCATGGAGACGTCCGAGCGGCTGCGCGACTTCGTGCCGGACGTTCGCGTCGCGACCGTATCGGCGAACAGCGACGACATGCTCGTGACATTGCCGGCCACGACCGCCGCGTTCGCGACGGCGAACATCTTTGCTCGCGCAAGCGGCTATATCGACAAGCGCATTGCCGACATCGGCGATCGCGTCAAGGCAGGCGATCTCCTGGCCGAGATTACCGCCCCGGAGCTCGACCACCAGATCGCCCAGGCGGAGGCCACGCTCGCTCAGACCGAAGCCAGCCTGCGCCAGACGCAGGCGAACCTCGAGCTCGCGCAGGTGACCTGGGCCCGCGACCGCCCACTGGTCAAGGACGGCTGGACCACTCCCCAGCAGGGCTCGATCGACGTCCAGAACATCAAGGCGCTGGAGGCGGCCGTCGGCGTCGCCCAAGCCAATATCGTCGCCCAGCGGGCTCAGCTCGGCGTCCTCAAGCAGCAGAAGGACTACCAGCGAGTCGTGGCCCCCTACGACGGCGTCATCACCCAGCGCAATATCGATACCGGCAGCCTCGTGCAGGCCGATGATACGACCGGCACGTTCATGTACACGATCATGCAGACCAACGTGATCCGCACCCAGGTGTACGTGCCGCAGGATGAGGCGTTCGGCCTGGGACCGGGCGTGGAGGCCGTCGTGCGCGTGCCCGAGTTGCCCGACAGAACATTCCCCGGGAAGGTAACGCGGATCGCCGACGCCCTGCAGCCCGGTACGCGCACGCTGCTCACGGAAATCGACGTGCCGAACCCGGACGGCGCGCTCGCCTCCGGCATCTATTGCACGGTCGAGCTCCACATTCCGCGCAAGACGTCCGAGATTACCGTGCCCGCTCCGGCCATCATCTTCAATGCCGACGGGATGAGCGTCGCGACCGTCGAGGATGGCATGGCTCGGATCCGGAAGATTTCGGTGGGGCGCGATTTCGGAACCGAGGTCGAGGTCCGCGAAGGGCTGAAGCCAGGCGACAAGGTCATCCTCAACCCGCCGGTCGACCTCGTCGACGGGCGCAAGGTCCAGGCGCGCGCTGACCCTGTCGCTGCGGCCGAGTAGCGCTGCGCGGCGATCTTCCGGCTCGAGCGACTGGGTGAGGGCCAAGCGCGGCCCAGCGCCTGCGGCAATTGTGCGCGACGGCTGGCATTTCCCGGCGGTGTCCTTCCCCCCGAGCAAATGCCTTATTCAAAACTATCGGCGTTATCGCGCCCCCGAAGTTCGTCGATATTGCATCCGTTTCGAACGTTAAGCGCAACAGCCAGGAACGGACACAATGCTCGAACTCGTAATCTCTGCTTGTCTCTTGGCCGACCTCAACCACTGCAAGGAGGTCTCCCTCACCTACATGAATGAAGGCATGACACCAATGCAGTGCATGATGGCGAGTGCTGTGGAGATCTCGAAATGGTCCCAATCGCACCCGAATTGGTTCGCCAAGCGCTGGACGTGCCGGCCCGCTGGACGCATGGCAAAGATCTGATTGCCGATTCGCCCTTGCGCGCGCCAGGCGGCCTGCCCACGTCTCGTTTTAGCCTGATCGCGCGAAGCGATCGCGGTCGCGCATTGCCGTCGGCAAAGCATCGAGCGCGAAAGGAGTGAAGGCATGAAACACAAATCGGTCCAATCCTTCCTGGGATCGCTTTCTGCGGTGGGCATCGCAGTGGCGGTTATCGGCTTTTGCATTGCGCCAATCGATGCGACGGCGCGCGCCGGAAAATCCGATCTCAATCACGAGCTCGATGTCTTCGGCGAGGTCCTTCAGCTGGTTCAGGGGACCTACGTCGAGGCGCCTGACGACAAGAAGCTGATCGAGGGCGCCATCAAGGGCATGGTGACGTCGCTCGACCCGCACTCCTCCTACATGACTGCCAAGGAGTTTCGAGACATCCGAGACCAGTTGAGCGGAGAGTTCGGAGGCCTCGGCGTCGAGATTGCCATGAAGGACGGAGTGATAAGGGTGGTGTCGCCGATCGCCGGCACGCCGGCCGCAAGAGCCGGCCTCCTCGCCAACGATGCCATCGCCGGCATCGACGGCAAACCCTCCAACGGGCTGTCGATCGATCAAGCCGTCGACAAGCTGCGGGGCCCCGCCGGAACGAGCGTCACGCTGACGATCTCGCGCGACGGGATCGCCAAGCGCTTCGATGTCACCATGAAGAGAGAAATTATCGTCATCAATCCGGTGGTGGCGAAAGCGGTCGGCGATATTGCCGAAATCAAGATCTCGAGCTTCACCGAGCACACGCACGACCGTTTGAAGAAAGCCGTCGCCCGGCTCAAGTCGGAGATCGGGCCCGACCTCAAGGGCTACGTCGTCGACCTCAGGAACGATCCGGGCGGGCTGCTCGATGAGGCCGTCGCCGTCTCGGACGATTTTCTCGATCGAGGGACCATCGTCGTCACCAAGGGCCGCAACAGGGCCGACATGCAGCGCTTCACCGCCACACGCGGCGATCTCGCAGACGGCAAGCCGGTCGTGGTTCTAATCAACGGCGGCTCGGCCTCCGCCTCGGAGATCGTCGCGGGAGCGCTTCAGGACAACAAGCGGGCAACCATCGTGGGCACCCGCTCCTTCGGCAAGGGGTCGGTGCAGTCCATCATCGAGCTCGGCGGCGACCGCGGAGCGCTGCGGCTGACGACGGCGCGCTATTTCACGCCGTCGGACCGGTCGATCCAGGCCGAGGGCATAGAGCCCGACGTCGTCGTCGAGGAAACGCCACCGGCCGGCGCCGAAGCCGATCTCGTGGCGAGCAAGACGCCGAGCGAAGCCTCGCTCCCCGGCCACCTCAAGAACCCCAGCCACCCGAACGCGGAGGCGGCCTCGGGCGGCTCCTCGGCCTACGTGCCCGATGACCCGGACAAGGATGCGCAACTCCAGTATGCGCTGAAGCTCCTTCGCAATCCGCCCGGCCGGCCCGAGGTCACACGCGACAAGCCGAAATCTGTCGGTCTCTTCTGAGCCGCGACAGCAAGTGTGTCCGCGGCCCTCGAGCGCTTCGGCGAGATGTCATCTTGACAAATCGAGGCCTAGGGTGGACGCGTGCGCCGGCGGGACCGATGACAATGCTGCCCATGGCGCGCGAGCTCGATCTCAAGACAACGATGAGGTTCGCCTATGGCGAGCCCGCGCCGGTGAGCCCGGGCATCGTGCGCATCGTCGCCAATAATCCGAGCGCGCTGACGTTCAAGGGGACGAACACCTACCTCCTAGGCATGACAGAGCTCGCCGTCATCGATCCGGGGCCGGACGACGAGCGTCACGGCGATGCCATCATGAGGGCCGCGCGCGGGCGCCCGATCACCCATATCGTCGTCACCCACGCCCATCGCGATCACGTCGACGGCGCAACCCGCCTCAAGGCCGCGACGGGCGCGCCCATCTACGGCTTCGGGCGTGCCGGCGCGCCGCCGGCCGCGTCCGTCAAGCCGCAGGGCTCCGAGTACGTCGACTACCGCTTTGAGCCCGACGTTTCCGTGGGCGACGGCGACACGATCTCCGGCAAGGAGTGGCGGCTCGCGGCGATCCACACGCCGGGGCATGCCCCGGACCATCTCTGCTTCGCGCTCAAGGGACGCGGCGTCCTCTTCTCCGGCGATCACGTCATGGCGTGGAACACCACGCTCGTCGCCCCGCCCGAGGGCAACATGGCCGACTACATCGCCTCGCTCGAGCGCCTCATGGGCCGCTCCGAGAGCCTCTATCTGCCCGGCCACGGCGGGCGCCTCGCCGAGCCGTTGAGAACGGTCAAGGCCTATCTGCTGCACCGGCGCTGGCGCGAGCAATCGATCGTCTCGGCCATCGAAGCCGGCGCGCGCACCATCCGCGGGATCGTGCCCAGCGTCTATCCCGGCATCGACGACAAGCTTGCGACGGCGGCGACGCTTTCGGTCGCCGCGCACGTCGAGCATCTCATCGGCCGCGGCGTCGTGACGTGCGAGGCGCCGCTGACTTGGGACCGGCCGCTATTTCCGGCGTGAGTGGCGGCCCGAGCATGTCGTGTGCCGAGCCTGTTCCAGAGCTCACAGCCAGCCGCGACGCTTGAAGTACCAGTACGGCAGGATGGCCGAGAGGATCATGAGAGTGATGGCGAACGGATAGCCGCCGAGCCACTTGAGCTCGGGCATGTACTCGAAGTTCATGCCGTAAATCGAGGCGACCAGCGTCGGCGGCAACGACACGACGGCCGCAACCGAAAAGATCTTGATGATCTGGTTCTGCTGCAAATTGATGAGGCCGAGCGTCGCATCGAGCAGGAAGTTGACCTTGTTCGACAGGAACGCCGTCTGATCGGTGAGTGCGACGACGTCGCGATAGAGGGTCTTGGCCCGCACCTTGGCCTCCTTGCCGGCCTTCCTGTCGTTTTGCTCGACAGTCGTGTGGTAGGTCAGCACGCGATTGACGCTGACGAGGCTCTCGCGGACTTTGGTCAGGAGGTCGCCGCTCGCGCCGATTTTCTCTAGAAGGCCTTCGAGGTCGCGCGCCTTTACCGCTTCGCCTGCTATGCGGCGCCTGCGGAACACCTCGCGAGATATGCTGTCGATCTCAGTGGCCGTTCGCTCGAGCGCGTCCGCCATGCGATCGCCCAAGGCCTCGATGAGGCTCAGCATGATCTGCTCACCCGTCGCACAGGGGACCGCATTCGGCTTTTGGGCACGAACGAGGAAATTGGCGAACGCCTTCGTCTCGTCATAGCGGACCGTGACCAACGTGGAGCCCTTCAGCACGAAGGTGATCGGGGTCAGGATCGGATCGTCGGTATCGATCCGCGTCACGGCCAAGATGGTCATGAACTCCGCGCCGTCCTCGCTGTAGAGGCGCGCCGACACCTCGATCTCCTGCATCTCCTCGCGGGTGGGGAGCGAGATGCCGAGCATGGCCTCGATCTGCTTGTCCTCGTCCGCCGTCGGATTGAAGACGTCCAGCCAAACCGGCGTCCCGACCTCGGCTGCTTCTCTCGGAACGAGCCGGTCGCCGATGTTGTGATAGGTGCGCAGCATGCGACAGGGCTCCTCGTCGTATCTTATCGGTCGCGCCGGCGCGACTTGCGCGACTTGCGATCGTCGTCCTTTTCCTGCTTGAGCTTGTCGCGCGCCTTCTTGTCCAGTTGCGACCGGTCGTCCTCCGCGGTCGGCACGGTGGCCTCGAGCCGGGCCACGATCTCGTGCATCAAGGCGCGAACGCGCTCGGCGTTGGCGCCGAGGTCGGACCACCCGAAACGGGACGCCGAGCGGATGTCGATGCGCGACATCGCTTCTCCGCCGGATACGCGGATCGCAACGTCGTCGTAGAACCCGAGGACCAGCGTACGGTCGACGGCCTCGATGTAGCCGGTCTTGCCGGCAACCCCGCCGGGGGCCTCCTCGCGCACGATGTCCATCTTGAGGCGCCGCACCGCATCGACGACGAGCTCGAACGCTTCCTGCGCCGAGCGGTCGACAAGAAGCGGCTTCAAGTCCGGGTAGGCATGGCGCTGCTGGAGGGCGAAGGCCTCGCCCGGATACGTGACCTGGTTGGTGCCCGGCCCGCGCATCTTGCCTATGATGTCGAAGGGCGGCGGCGACACGGTATCCGTCGTGATGTCGTTGATCATCGGGTAGTCGCGCGCCAGAAGAGCGAGCGCGAGCGGCCCGGCGAGCATCGCGAGGCAGACGGTAACGGCGAACACGACGCGCGCCGTGCCTTGCGTCCCGTGGTGCCAGATCACGGCCACGGCGGCTACGGCCAAAAGGAGCGAGAGCCCCACGCCGGCGTATGCCGCCTTGACGAGGTTCAAGGCGATGAGCGTGTCGAGCCCGAACAGCCGATGCAGGAGAAGCGCGGTCAGAAGCAGAACGAGCGAGAAAACCGCGATCCTGCTGGTCCAGCGGCTTGCCGCCGGTGCCGCTTGGGGTTCGACGAATCGCATGAGATGGTCCGTCAGAGCTTCGCCGGGCCTTTTAATTATTGAGCATAGCCCGAGAATCGGACCAAAAGTAGAGCCGCAGTCGTCCCGGCGAAATCTCTTCAGCCGTTTCGGAGGCCTTACCGTGGTGAGGATTCGAAAGCGATCGCGCTTGTTTTGCGCTCTGGCCTCCGCCGTGCTTCTGGCGCTCTCGATCGGCCCGGCCGCGGCCGAGGAGGCGCGCCCTGCGGCGGGTCTCAAGATCGCAAGCTGGGACCTCGCGGAGGCGCCGGAGCTGATACCGCCCCCGCCACCGCCGCCGCCGAAGAGCGCTTGGCGAACCACGTTCGGCTCGGAGCGGCGCACGCCGCCGCCCCGGCCCGAGCCGGCGGCGCCGCCCGTCGTCGATGCTGACGCCGTCCTGTTGCAGGGGGTCACCGACCCCAAGCTCCTCAGGCGGCTGTTCCCGGCACGCGAGTGGCGCCTCGTCGTCTCGCGCGAGGTTTTCCGACCGGCCGCGGAGGCCGATCCCGTGACGGCGGTCGCGGTGCGCGCGCGCGAAGGCCTTCGCGTTACCGGCCGCGAATTCCTCCTCGACCCGGCACAAGGAGCGAGCGCACCCGCCGACGACATTGCCGCGCCGACGGCCGTGCGACTCTCCGACCGCGGATATTCCGTCTGGCTGCTCTCGGTCGCGCTTTCCTCGGGCTGCTCCTCGCAGCGCGCTCCCTGCCCGGCGCGTGAAAAGATCGATGCCTGGCAGAAGGCCAAGGGAGCGGCCGGCGAGCGCATCGTCACCGGCGGAAAGTTCGCAGGCGCCGGTGCGATCGTGCTGCCGCCCCCGCCCTGCTTCCAGCAGTCGATCGAGGCCTCGCTCGCCGCTTCGGGGCGCCCGGTTGTGAAAGGAAAAGCCCAGGAGCAGAAGGGACTAGGGTGCCTCGCCGTCCTCGACGTGCCTGTCGAGTAAAAAAAGCGCGCGCCGCTCCTTGGCCTTATCGGATTTTTCGTGCAATTGAGTGCACGCGCGAAGTGATGCTAGAAGTGGTCTCGCTTCGCAGGGCGTTTTCCGGCGGAGCGGCATTTCGATCCGGGTACGGATTTCCGACGAGCTGAAGATGGCGTTCCGGTTCAAGCTCAACGAGCCAACTCAGAAAGGCTTTCGGCGCATTGGTCTCGAGCAGATCGAGCGCGCCGAGCGCGAGCTGACGACGATTACCGACCGCGAAGCCTCCATCCACGAGACGAGAAAGAGCCTGAAGCGCATCCGGGCGCTGCTCAGGCTCGTGCGTCCCGGGCTGGCGGAGGGCGTCTATCGCGGCGAGAATGCCCGCTTCCGCACTATCGCCGGCCTCTTGTCCTCGGTCCGCGACACTCATGTTCTCCTGGCGACGGCGGTCAAGCTCGAGGCGCTGCCCGGAGCGATGTCGACCGCGGCCCTTGCCGCGACGAAGAAACTCATCATCGAGGATCTCGAGCGCTCGCGGACGGCCGAGGACAACGGCGTCAAGGAGGCGCTCGGGAAGCTCGCCACGGCCAAGAAGCGATTCCGGCGCCTCACCCTCGATCCCGATTCCTTCGCGACGATCGAGCAGGGACTCGCGATGAGCTATCGCAGCGGGCGTAAGGCGTTCGCTCGCGCCTACGCGGAGGGAACCGACGAGGCGTTTCACGAATGGCGCAAGACCGTGCAGCAGCACTGGCGGCACATGGCGCTCGTGCTGCGGGCGTGGCCGGACGTGTTCACCGCCCGCGTCTACGCGGCGCGCGCGCTCTCCCAGATCCTCGGCGACGATCACGATCTCGCCGTCCTCGTCTCCTACGTGAAGACGATGCCGGCGGAGCGGCTCTCGGTAGTGCACGCCGGCGAGATCGAGCGCCAGGCGCGGGCACGCCAGACGGAGCTGCGCCAGGGTGCCGAGCCCAGAGGGCGAATTCTCTTCGCCGAGGGCGCGCGCGGGCTTGCCCGCCGCACCGGGCTCCTGTGGGAGGCCGCCGAGGAAATCGATCGCAACGAGCCGCAGCCGCCGGCTATAACCCACGTCGCCGCCAACGCGCCCCACGAGGCCGGCAAGGCGCGCTCGTAATCTCGCACCGTCTCCTTATCTATGTCGGGTTGGCCCTCCCGAGGCGACCAGAGAACGCCGTCGATGTTGAAGAAGACTACCGAGTCCGGACCCGAGCGGAGAGACTTGCCCGCCGATCATCCGCCCGTCGCATACGGCCGCATCGGCGTGCTGCTCTTGAACCTCGGCACGCCCGACGGCACCGGCTACTGGCCGATGCGCCGCTACTTGAAGGAGTTCCTCTCGGACCGGCGCGTGATCGAGGAGCCGCGCTGGAAGTGGTGGCCGATCCTGAACCTCATCATCCTCACCGTGAGGCCGGGCCGCAAGGGCCGCGACTACGCCTCGATCTGGAACAACGAGCGCGACGAAGGACCGCTGAAGACCATCACGCGGTCGCAGGCGGAGGGTCTCGCCCGCCGCCTCGCCGAGCATACAGGGATCGTCGTCGACTGGGCCATGCGCTACGCCAACCCCTCGACCGAGAGCCGGCTCGAGACCCTACTTGCGGAAGGGTGCGACCGCATCCTTCTCGTCCCCCTCTACCCCCAGTATGCCGCCGCGACGACGGCCACCGCCTGCGACCAGGCGTTCCGCGCGCTCATGAAGATGCGCTGGCAGCCGGCGATCCGCGTCGCGCCGCCCTACTATGCCGACCCGGTCTACATGGACAGCCTCGCCGCATCGATGAAGTCGCACCTCGCGCAGCTCGACTTCGAGCCCGAGCGCATCATCGCCACGTTTCACGGCATGCCGCAGAAATATCTCGAGCAGGGCGATCCCTATCACTGCCAGTGCCAGAAGACGTCGCGGCTCTTGCGCGCCCGCCTCGGCTGGCCCGAGGAGCGCTGGCTCACGACGTTCCAGTCCCGCTTCGGCAACGATCCTTGGCTGCAACCCTATACGGACATGACGGTCGCGCGCCTCGCCGGCGAAGGCGTGAAGCGCCTCGCGCTGGTGGCGCCGGGATTCTCCGCCGACTGCCTCGAGACGCTCGAGGAGCTCGATGTCGAGAACCGTCACATCTTCATGGAGGGGGGCGGGGAGCAGTTCGCCTACATTCCGGCGCTTAACGACAGCGCCCTCGGGCTCGACGTGATCGAGGCCGTCGTGCGCCGCGAGCTCGGCGGCTGGGTCGAGTTGCAGCGTCCTTCGACCAAATCATGAAGAAGCGTCCCACAATTCATTGTTTTGAAATAAAAAATTTACCGTAACTTCGGGTTCAGGCCCTAAAAATCCCATCATCGGCGGCGATTGTCTCGCCGAATTTCTCTTAAGACCTGGAGATGACCCATGGGCTTGTTCGGCGGCTTTGAGGTTTTCGGCCTGCTTCTGATCGTGCTCGCGGTCTTCGCGCTGTGGTCGACGGTCAAGGTGGTGCCGCAGGGCTACAACTACACGGTCGAGAACTTCGGCCGCTATACGCGCACGCTGACCCCGGGCCTGCATATTCTGATCCCCATCGTCGAGCGCGTCGGCCACCATGTCAACGTCAAGGAGCAGGTGATCGACATCCCGAGCCAGGACGTGATCACGCGCGACAACGCCATGGTGCGCGTCGACGGCGTCGCCTTCTTCCAAGTGCTGAACGCGGCCAAGTCCGCCTACGAGGTCGACAACCTCGAGCACGCCACCATCAATCTGACCATGACCAACATCCGCACCGTCATGGGCTCCATGGATCTCGACGAGCTGCTCTCCAACCGTGACAAGATCAACGCCCAGCTCCTCACCGTCGTCGATGCCGCCACCGAAGCCTGGGGCGTCAAGGTGACCCGCATCGAGATCAAGGACATCGCGCCCCCGCGCGACCTGATCGACAGCATGGCGCGCCAGATGAAGGCCGAGCGCGAGAAGCGCGCCCAGATCCTCGAATCCGAGGGCCTGCGGCAGGCGGCGATCCTCAAGGCCGAGGGCGAGAAGCAGGCGGTCGTGCTCGAGGCCGAGGGCCGGCGCGAGGCGGCCTTCAAGGACGCGGAGGCTCGCGAGCGCTCGGCAGAGGCCGAGGCGAAGGCAACGACGCTCGTCTCGGACGCGATCGCGTCCGGCAACGTTCAGGCGATCAACTACTTTGTCGCCAACAATTATGTGAAGGCGCTCGAGGCCCTCGCCAAGGCTCCCAATCAGAAAGTGATCCTGATGCCGCTCGAGGCCTCCTCCGTGATCGGATCGCTGGCCGGGCTCGCCCAGATCACCGGCGAGGCGTTCGGCGGCGACGGACCGAAGCCGGTCGCGCCGAAGGGCGGAGCGCGCGCCGGCAGCGTGCCGCAAGTCTAGTCATTTGCGCAGCGCACTCTGCTATTCTGCGTCGGCTCCCGGTCAAAGCGAAAGCGGCCCGTCATGCAAACGATTATCGACCTCCTCAGCGGCCTCGGCTTCTGGAACTGGGTATTCCTCGGGCTTCTGCTCATGGCGCTCGAGACGGTGGTTCCGGGCGTCCATCTCCTGTGGTTCGGTCTCTCCGCCGTGGTGGTCGGCGCCCTCGCGCTCGCCCTTTCCGCTCTGGGGCACGCCGAACTCTTTACGTGGCCCTGGCAGCTCGTCGCCTTTGCGATCGTCTCCGTCATGACGGTGTTCTGGGTCCGGGGTGTGGCGCGCCAAGAGCAGGCCGCGACCGACGCACCCGACTTGAACGTGCGCGGGGCGCAATACGTGGGCCGCCTCGTGACCGTCGAGGAGGCGATCACCAGCGGGCGCGGCCGCGTGCGGGTCGGCGACACGCTCTGGCCGGCGCAAGGCGCCGATGCCGCCAAGGGGGCGCGGGTGAGAGTGACCGGCGTCAACGGCACGGTGCTGGTCGTGGAGCCTACTTAGGCGCCGCTTCTCCGCCCCCACGGCATCTGCTAGTCTTTGCTCATGAACGAGCGCGTCAAGAAGCTGGCCGAGGAGGCCAAAAAGCTCACCTACGACGAGCAGGTCGACCTGCTCGACGAGCTCTTCATCGCATTGCGCGACCACGATGCCGAGATCGACAAGGCTTGGGCCGAGGAGGCTTTGCGGCGCGCCGAAGCTCACGACCGCGGTGAAATGACCGCCGTCCCGGCCAAGGACGTATTCGCAAGGCTGGGGCGGACGCTTAAGTGATCGTCGAGTTCTTGCCGGCCGCGGAGAATGAGCTCTGGAACGGTCATCCGAGACGACATACGACGCATTCTCACTTCTCGCTTTCCGTATGCCCTGATTTATCAGGTGAAGCCCGATCGGATCGTCGTTCTAGCGGTCGCGCATCTCAAGCGTCACCCGCAATTTTGGCAGGACCGATTGTAAGGGGCTCGTCTCGACGCTAGCTCACGGCACGGTAGCCTTCTCCACGGACCGGACTTGGCCATGAGCTAGTTGTCGACTTATGCCACGCCGGCGCGCAAGAGATCGTGCACGTGCACGATGCCGACCGGCTTGCCCTTGTCGACAACGAACAGCGCGGTAATCCGCGAGGCATTGATGAGCTCGAGCGCCGCGGAGGCGAGCATGTCGGGCGCTACCGTCTTCGGCTTCCTCGTCATGATATCGCCGGTGCGCGCCTTCAAGAGGGCCTCCCCCATGTGACGGCGCAGGTCGCCGTCGGTGACGACGCCGACGAGCTTCCCCTTCCCGTCGACGATGCCCAAGCAGCCGAAGCTCTTGGCGGTCATGGTGACGAGAGCCGCGCTCATGAGCTCGTTCTCGCGCGCGAGCGGCAGGCTCTCCACCTTGTGCATCACGTCGGCGACGAACTTCAGGCTCGCGCCGAGCGATCCGCCGGGATGGAAGGTCTTGAAGTCGTGCGCCGTGAAGCCCTTCGCCTCGAGGAGCGCGATGGCGAGACAGTCCCCGAGCACGAGCTGCATCGTCGTCGACGTCGTCGGGGCGAGGCCGTGCGGGCACGCCTCCTTGGTGCGCGGGAGCTCGAGCACGATGTCGGACTGGTTGGCGAGCGCCGAGGCCGAGTTGGAGGTGATCGCGATCAGCGGCACCCTGTAGCGGCGCGCGTAGGTGATCATGTTCTTGAACTCGACCGTCTCGCCGGACCACGAGATGGCGAGGATCACGTCATCGGGCGTGATCATGCCGAGGTCGCCGTGGGAGGCCTCGCTCGGGTGGACGAAAAAGGCGGGCGTGCCTGTCGAGGCGAAGGTGGCGGCGATCTTCTGGCCGACATGCCCGCTCTTGCCGATCCCCGACACGATGACCCGGCCGCGGGCCGCATTGAACGTGCGCACGGCGGCGACGAACGGCTCCTTCAAGGGCCCCTCGAGCGCCGCCTTCAAGGCGTCGAGCCCCTCCCGCTCGAGATCGAGCGTGCGCAGGGCGGAGCCGACCTGTGCGGCGCCCGCCGCCCGGCCCCCCTCGATGCTCTTCAGCTTGCGTTGCGGATTGGCTGCTGGAGAGCCGCCGGCCATGGCTCTTGTCCCCCGTTCAAGGATGCGTCCCCGTCCCCCTGTTTACCAGACGGGGCGCGCTCGTCCAATCGCGCTCCCCCCGTTTCCAAGGCTTAAACGGACGTTAACCGCCCCCCCATAGTCTCGGCAAGAGCATGTCTTGAGCGTTCGCGTGCGGGAAGTCCTCATGAGAACGCCTTCGACAAGCCTATCGCCCGGAGCCAGGCTCGGCTGGCTTATTGCCGGCTTTCTGGCGGCGACCGCCGTTGCGGCCGTCCTCGAGGCGCGCCCCTCCGTTGCTCAGGAGACGGCCCGGGATCGCGAGACACGCCCGCCCGAGGGGCTGACGCAACCGGAGACGGCCACCCGCCCTTTCCGCACGATCCCGCCCGACGCCGAGATCGAGGACGGCGGGACCGGCGACGCGGCGGTTTCCGGGGAGACGCAGCCGGACGCGAGTGCTGCGGCCGCCGATCCGCAGGAAGCGGAATTTCTGCGTACGCTCCCCGGCCGACGCCGCATCGTGACCGACGGCGACGTCTCCGAGCCCATCGAGCCGCAGACGCCCGCCGACGGCGTCCTCGAGCCGTCCGAGACGCAGGACATCGTCGACGACAGCGACCCGTCCGAGTGGGACACGCGCACCCAGGAGGAGATCGCGCTCTTCGAGAACCCGCCCGCCGGCCATGATCCCTTGCTGTTCCAGATCGAGGACATCGACCCTCTGGTGACGGATCGTCGGCCCGCGCGCCTCTTCCGTCTCGAGCCCTACGACCCGGTCGGCATCGCCATCGGCAGCTTCGTGCTGTTTCCCGAGACCGAGATAAACGGACTATGGACGAGCAATGTTCTCGATTCGCCCAAGGCGCAGTCCGACGTCGCCGCGGAAGAGCGCTCCAAGACGCGGCTCGTCTCGGACTGGTCGGTGCATGCCCTCGAGCTGCGGGCGACGAACCTGCTCTCCTTCTACGACGAGTTCACGTCGGAGGACGACCGGGCGTGGAGCATCGAGGGCCGCGGACGCGTCGACATGACACGGCGCACGAACGTCCAAGCACTCCTCCTGCACGACCTGCACCAGGAGAGCCGCACCGCCATCGACGCCAGCGGCGTGGGGCCGCGTCCCGACGTGACGACGAACGAGGCGGCGATGTCGATCAACCATCGCTTCAACCGCCTTTCGCTTCAGTTGCGCGGGTCGCTCACCGACGTCGAGTACTCGAAGACGGCGGCGGACCTTGGCGAAGACCGCAACTCGACGACGGTCGAGGAGACGGCGCGCGCGGGCTGGGAGTTCAAGCCGCAGTTCGCGCTCTTCACCGAAGCGGGCATCAACCAGCGCGCCTACGAGACGTTCGCGGCCTCGGACGGCATCGGCCGCGACTCCTTCGGCGAGCGTTATCGTCTCGGCGTCGACTTCGGCTCGTCGGGGCAGACGCTGCGCGGGGAAGCGAGCATCGGCTTCGGGCGGCAGACGCCGAACGACGACCGGCTCAGCGATGTCGACGGATTTCTGTTCGATTCGAACCTGGCGTGGCGGGCGAGCGAGCTCACCTCGTTTTTTCTCATCGCGAGGACCGACCTCTACGACACGAACACGGCGGGCTCGGCGGGCGTCGTTGCGCGCTTGATCAGCCTCGAGGCCCGCCATGCCTTCCGGCGCTACTTCGTCGTCACCGCCGGATTGACCTACTCGAAGAACGATTACGACAACGTCGCGATCGTCGAGCACGAATGGAGCCCGAAGCTCACCGCCGAGTACTACGTCAATCGCGAGATCACCCTGTTCGGACGCTACGAGCACGCGGCCTGGCGCTCCGATGCGCCGGGCGGCGACTACGACGTCGACGACGTGCGCTTCGGGGTTCGATTCCGCCGCTGAGAGACGCACGCATCACGCCCAGAGGCGCATCGCGCGCGAATCTGCTATGATTCGCGAAACTCGTACGCGGGAGAGCGGGATGTCTGACCGGACCCAATTCGCACTCGGCCAACGCAAACTTTCGATGCCGCGCTATGTGAAGCGCACGCTTCAGGTCGCGATCGCAACGGCGCTCACGGCGGCAGCGGCGCTGCTCATCGTCATGAGCAACTCGCTTCTCGTCGCGCGCGGGGGCTTGAAGGGCATCGACATCTGGCTCGCCTTCATCAACCGTGCCGACATCATCGGCACGATCGTGCTGACCGCGCTCGTCACGGTCTATTTCGTCTACTGGCAGCGCGACCGCGAGCGCCACTGACGCCTCGCCCCACTCGCCTTCACACTCTTCAGACCGTCGCAGCCGTGGGCTCGGCGACGAGGGCTTCGGGCTTGCGCGAAGCGGTGGCGGCCCGCTCCTTGGCGAGCGCGAGGGCGGCGACGTAGTCCGGTTTGCCGCTGCCGAGCAGCGGTATGCTCGCCACGACGAGGAAGTCGGACGGCACCATCAGCTCGCTCGCCCCCTTCGCCCGCGCGTGGCGCAGAAATGCCTCGCGCGTGCACGCGGGATCCGTCGTCATCAGAACGAGACGCTCGCCCTTGCGCGCGTCGGGCAGCGCGACAACGATCGTGAGAACGCTCGGCCACAGCTCCGAGCTGAGCGCCTCGACCGCCGAAAGCGATACCATCTCGCCCGCGACCTTGGCGAAGCGCTTGGCGCGCCCCTTGATCGTGATGAAGCCCTGCGCGTCGATCGAGACGATGTCGCCCGTGTCGTGCCAACCGCCCTCGGGGGGCACGAGCACGCCTGGGTTGTCGGCCTTCAGGTAGCCGAGCATGACGTTGGGGCCGCGCACGTAGAGGCGTCCGCCGTCGGCAATGCCGGGCACCGGCTCGAGGCGGGCTTCCATGAGCGGCGAGAGGCGCCCGACCGTCCCCGCCTTGTTGGCAAGGGGCGTATTGATCGCGAGCACGGGCGCGGTCTCGGTGACGCCGTAGCCTTCGAGAATGCGCACGCCGAACTTCTCCATGTAGATCTGGCGCGTGCGCTCCTTCACCGCCTCGGCGCCGGAGAGGATGAGGCGCAGGCGCGCGAAGTCGTAGGGGTGCGCGGTCCGCGCGTAGCCGTTCAGGAACGTGTCGGTGCCGAAGAGAATGGTCGCGTTGGATTGGTAGACCAGCTCCGGCACAATGCGGTAGTGGAGCGGCGTCGGATAGAGATAGACGGGAACGCCGCCGACGAGCGGCATCACGAGGCCCGCGGTGAGCCCGAACGAGTGGAACACGGGCAGCACGTTGAACACCTTGTCCTGGCCGTTGACGGCGACGCGCGTCAGGCTCTGCATCGCGTTGGCGAGCATGTTCCGGTGCGAGAGGACGACGCCCTTGGGCAGCCCTTCCGAGCCCGACGTGAAGAGGATGGCCGCCGGATCGTCGGCGGCGCGCGCCACCTGCGGCTTCTCTCCCATCCACAGGCCGCGCAGCCTATCGGCGAACGTGATGGTCGCCTTCACGTCCTCGAGATAGACGACGCGGGCATGCTGCTCGAGCTCGTCGACGATGGCCTCGAGATGCGCTTTCTCGACGAACGCGCGCGAGGTGAGCACGGTCTCGACCTTGGCCGCCTTCACGGCCGCGAGGATGCTTTGCGCGCCCGCCGAGAAGTTGATCATCGCCGGCACGCGGCCGATCGTCTGCAGCGCAAAGAACGTGACCGCGACGGCGGCCGAGTTCGGCAGCATCACGCCGACGCTCGCGCCCACCGGCGCCAGCGGCTTGAGCTTCAAGCCCAGCACCTGCGCGCTCGTGATCAGCTTGCCGTAGGTGAGCTTGGTTCCGAGAGCGTCCTCGATGGCGGGCTTGCCGGTGTCGCGCGTCGCCTTCGCCTCGACGAGGGCCGAGAACAGCGTCTGGTCGATGTTGGCCGTGCGCACGGCCGAGCCCACCATGATGTCCTGCAGCGCGGCGCCGGCCGCCTGGCGGCGCGCCTTGCCCTTGAGGGTCGCCGGCACGGAGAGCTTCTCGGGTGGCAGGATGGTGACGGTCGTCTTTGGAAACCACGCCTTCCGCGCCTGGTAGCGGTTGAGGTAGCCGAAATGCGAGCGCTCGGGGCCGTCGATGCGCACCGGCACGATCACCGCATCGGCGCGATCGGCGATCATCGCCGTCCCGTCGTAGACCTTCATGAGCCCGCCCGTCACCGTGAGCCGTCCTTCGGGGAAGATCACGAGCGTCTCGCCGTTCTTCACCTCTTGAATGAGGTGGCGCGTCCCCATCGGCTTTGTCGGATCGATGGCGTGCGCGTTGACGACGCGCAGGAACGGCTTCACCCACCAGGTGTTGGCCATCCCCGTATCGATGGCAAACGCGGCGTGCGAGGGCAGGATCGAGTGCATCATCGCCGCATCGATGAGGCTCACGTGATTGGGGGCGATGATGGCCCGCGTGCCGGGCTTGGGCAGGTTCTCGTAGCCCTTCACCTCGAGGCCGAGGAACGTCTTGAACAGGAACACGCCGACGTCCTGGATGCCTTGCTTGCCCCACGCCGCCATGATGAGGGCCATGGCGAGAAGATTGGCGAGGCCGAGGATGAGGAACAGCGCGCCGAGGCCGGCGCCTGCCCATTGCAGCGCGGCGATTGCGAGGCTCGCCGCCGTCATGAAGGCCGCCGAGAGCACGTTGCAGGCGGCGACGATGCGCGCGCGCTCGGCCTCGGGCGCCCACAGCTGCACGGCGGCGAACGCCGGCACGATGAAAAGGCCGCCGGCGACGGCGAGGCCCGCGAGATCGACGAGCACGCGCCAGCCGAACACGGTGGCGAGATACTCGGAGATCGCGAGCGGCGTGGCGCTCTTTTCGATCGACGACACGCCCCAGGCGAGATCGAGCGAGAAGAGCCCCATCAGAAGTGCGCCGACCGGAACCAGCGCCAGGTTCGGGCGCGTCTTGCTCGCGCGCGCGGCGAGCATCGAGCCGACCGCGATGCCGATCGTGAAGACGACGAGGGCGAGGATGATGATGCTCTCGCCGCCGCCGATGCGGTCCTTGATCAGCACCGGAAGGAGCGCGAGCGCCACCGTTCCCACGAGCCAGAACCACGACGTGATGAGCCCGCCGACCCAGAGCTTGCGGTCGGCGCGGATCTCCCTCACGAGCCCGACGGTCGACGTCCACGGGTTGATGTCGATGACGAGGTCGGGCGCCGCCGCGCCGAGCCTCGGGATGAGCGAGGAGGTGAACCAGCAGAGCGTCGCTAGGGCGACCACGGAGCCCGCAATCAACCACGACGTGCCGTTCTCCGACGCGGCGATGCCGCCCGCGATCGTGCCGATGAGGATCGCGGCGAAGGTCGCGCTTTCGATCAGCGCGTTGCCGGCCGGTATCTCGGTGGGCTTCAGCAGCGACGGCAGTGCGCCGTACTTGATGGGGCCGAAGAGCGCCGCGATCACGCCGTAGAGCGCGAGCGCCAGGAACAGGAGCCCAATCGAGTGCGCAACGAAACCCGTCGCCGCGATGAGAGCAACCGGGATCTCGGCGCGCTTCAATTTCTCCGCGAGCTCTCCCTTGTCGTAGCGGTCGGCAAGCTCGCCGCCGATGCCCGAGAGGATGAAGAACGGCGCGACGAGCACGGCGCCCGCGAGCGCGATCAATGCCCCGCTCGTCTCGGCGCCGATCTTGAATAGGATCAGGATGACGAGCGCGTTCTTGACGAAGTTGTCATTGAGCGCCGACAGGAATTGGCACCAGAACAGCGGCGCGAAGCGGCGAGAGGTCATGAGCGAGGTGAACATAGGGCCACCTTGGAGGGCGTCTTGGGATAGGGCAGAGGCGCGCGTCAAATGTAGAAGTGATGCGTCACCGTGGTTAAAGAACGGCCTTCTCGGCAAAGGCTTTTCTAGCTTTTTGCTCAGCTTTGGCGTCCTCTGCGCCGTCGCCGGGGCCGGTCGGCAGGGCGATGTGCCCGGTCTCTGCCGGAGCCGGCTTGGTCACGGCGCGGCCGACTTGCCCCAAGACGAGCTTGGTAAGCCATTGCATCACTTGGACTTTCCAAATTTATGAACACTGTTCACTATTTCTAATATGATATTGAATAAGGTTCATTTCAAGGCCCGTGGAGAGAATGGTATAGTTCATCAATGAGCCTAATGCCCGCCACTAGAGACACCCAGACCCTCGACGTCGTTCTCAACGGCGCGCCTTTCGCGGCGCGGGCGGCGACGCTCGCTGGCCTCATCGCCGAGGCCGGCTATGGGGACCTGAGGATTGCGACCGCCGTCAACGGCGACTTCGTCCCGGAGCGCGCGCGCGGCGGTACGCGTCTCGAGGCCGGAGACCACATCGAGGTGGTATCCGTGCGCCAGGGCGGTTGAGGCGAAATTCGCTAGCCAGCGACACTTGGATCCTCCCGGTCATGAGCATGACCTATCGCTGCCAACATCGCTTTATCCAGAAGCTGTGAGTTCAAAATGACCTTCTGCGAATGGACATCGGTGACCGCCGATAAGGGTACGACGAATTCGCCGGCATTCTCGACGTAAATGACAAGAGCCGTACTGGTTACCTCTCGGATGGCGCCGATGCCTTCGCTGCCGTCTGAGAGGAACGCCATAAAGCCTTCCTCGATCCGTTCGGTCATCGGCAAGCTCTCCGGCTGGGCTAGCACTCTTGAGCCATGTGTCTAGCTCCGATCCGATCGCAGGGCCACGGTTCTCAAATGAGAAAGGCAATCTGGTCCGGAGTTCACAATGTCCTCACCGATTGCGGTTTAGGGTCACTCTCGAACAAAGCCGAGTCGCCGTCAAGTTGTTCGGAGCTGCATAGCTGCGCGGGAAGACGCCAAGGCTCCGCCTTCGAAGGCGCGCGACAAAACGGGGCAACGCCGAGCTCGCCACGAGGAGCAAGGGACCCCACTGAGCAGGACCGACATGCCCGCACTCACGATCCGCCGCGCGGCGCCAAGCGACATACCCGAGCTCGTGCGCCTCCTCGTCGAGCTTTTCGCCCAGGAAGCCGAGTTCGCGCCGGCCCCCGAGCGCCACGCCCGCGGCCTTGCCGCCATTATCGCGGACGAGCGCGTCGGCAAGATCCTGGTCGCCGAAGAGGACGGACGCGCCGCCGGCATGGTCAACTTCCTTTACACGGTCTCGACCGCGCTCGGCGGCCGCGTCGCCCTCCTCGAGGACATGGTGGTGGGCAAGGACACAAGGGGGAGCGGCATCGGCAAGAAGCTCCTTGCAGCTGCCATCGAGACGGCGCGCGCCGACGGGTGCCTGCGGATCACGCTCCTCACCGACCCCGGCAACGCCAGAGCGCACGCCCTCTACGAGGGCTTCGGCTTCAGGCGCTCGTCGATGGTCCCCTTCCGGCTCCTGCTCGAGCCGACGCAAGTTGCTTAACGCCGATTGATTACCATCTTCGCAGCACTTGGTTGCATAAGCGCCATTTTGTGCGGCGTATTCGAAATCCCTGATCAGGCGCCCCCGCGGCGTTTGCCAAGCAGCATGTCGGGCTATTGCCAAATGCCCAATCATCGAAGCCTCGTCAAAAGCCCGCTTCCGATATCGGCGATCCTCGCTTTCCTCGTCTCCTTGACCCCTGCAGAGGCCGGCGACAAAGGCTTGGGCCTTCTGCTCAGCGTCACCAATCTGTTTCGATGCGCCGACGCGGACATGGTCACGGCCGAGGGAGCTTGCCGAAAACGCCCCGACCACGACAGCCTTACCATTGGCGTGGTGAGGATCGTTGGAGTGGCCTGTAACAGCCCAGCGGATGTTGCCGGCGTCAAACGCGATGACGTGGTCGTCTCGATCAACGGCGTCGCCGTCAACGGCCTTACCCAGGACGCCTACGAGGACCTGCTCGAGATGGCCGCGGGCGGCGAGGGGTCGTGGGTCGTCCTGCGCAAATCCTTCGGTCAATGGGAGAGGAAAGAGCTCACGCTCCATCCCGCCGAGCTCGACGACGATTTCTCCTGCGGGAAGCCCGATTCCGAGACCCGCCTGCAAACGGGCGAGGGCGTCGCAGTAGGCCTTCTCAGCGTTAAGTGAGCTTGAGCGGTAAGTTCCCCACCCCTCCTCTCGCCCCTCCCGGAAGCCAAGCGGAGCGAGGCTATCCGGAACCTTCCCCGTCTGACTAATCTACTCGCCGAAAAGTCCGCGCAGCAGCTCGAAGCCGCCCTTGCCCTTGGCCGCCGCGCCTGAGGGATCGACGCCGATCGCGAGCGAGGCGAGGAGCACGCGGCCCTCCTCGCCCATCGCGAGCACGATGCCGCCGCCTTCCTCTTGCCCCTGGCGGAAGATGCCGTCGGTCGCGTTGGTCGTATCGGGATTGGGGCGCAGCGCGTAGGGGTCACGATCCCGATAGAGGCGGGCGGTCAAATCGTCGGGGAAATAGATTTGGCCGGTGATGAGCGTCGTCCGATCGAGGAACGCCTTGACGTGGATGTGCGGCGTGCGCCCCGGATACCAGCCCGGATAGATGGTGTCGAATGTCGCGAGCCCGCCGCCATCGGTGATCTGCGTCCCGCGCAAATAGGTCTGGCCCTTGGTCGAGATGTCGCGATTGTCGCCCTGGCGCGCGTAGCCCGAGTAGACGCCGCCCGCGTCGGCATGCCAGACGTCGACCCGGACGTTGGCAATGGGCCGGCACGAACCCATCTCGACGATCTTCAAGGTGAGCTTCATCGCCGCGCCGGGGCGACCCTCGGTGATGTCGGCGCGCACGAGGCTCGGGTCGAAATAGTAGGGTCCCTCGACGGCTTGCGGCGTCAGCACGCAGACGCCCTGGGGCAAGTCCTTTGCGGCCGGCGTCGCCGTCTCCGCGCGCACGAGCGCCGGCAAAAGCGGGCTTCCGCCGGCCCCCAATACGAGCGAGCCCAGCGCCTGGCGGCGTGTCGGTTTTTCGAGCATTGGAGCCTTTTCTCTCTCGTCGCGCGCTTCAACGGCCGGGCACTGGCGTTTCCGTTGCGGCCGGGCCTTGCGCCGGTGTCATCGGACCCTCGCCCTTGCTATATAGGTGCCATGAACGCTCGCGAACCCTACCTCACCGGAAGCAAGCCCGAGGCCGGCGCGCTCACCCTCTACGGGGAGAGGCTTGCCTCGCGGCTTATGCTCGGAACCGCGCTCTATCCCTCGCCCCAGATCATGGCGGACGCGATCCGCGCCGCGCGTGCCGGTGTCGTCACCGTGTCGCTCAGGCGCGAGCAGGCGCGCGGGCGCACCGGCGAGCGCTTCCTCGATCTCATCCGCGCCATCGACGGCGTGCGCGTGCTCCCCAACACGGCAGGGTGCCGGACCGCGAAGGAGGCGATCACCACCGCGCACATGGCGCGCGAGCTTCTCGGCACCGACTGGATCAAGCTCGAGGTCATCGCCAACGACGACACGCTGCAGCCGGACCTGTTCGGGCTCGTCGAGGCGGCGGGCGCGCTCAACCGCGACGGCTTCAAAGTGCTGCCCTACACGACCGAGGACCTCGGCGCGGGCGAGCGCCTGCTCGCGGCCGGCTGCCAGGTGCTGATGCCGTGGGGCGCGCCGATCGGCACGGCGCGCGGCCTCGCCAATCCTTACGGGCTAAGGTCCATGCGCGCCTACTTCCCCGGTGTGCCGCTCGTCATCGATGCCGGGCTCGGCGCGCCATCGCATGCCGCGGCGGCGATGGAGATGGGCTACGACGCGGTCCTCCTCAATACGGCGGTCGCCAAGGCCGGCGATCCCGTCGCCATGGCGTCGGCATTCGCCGATGCGGTCGACGCGGGGCGCAGGGCCTACGAGGCTGGCCTCCTCGAGCCGCGCGACATGGCCCAGCCCTCGACCCCGGTCGCCGGCACGCCCTTCTTCGATCTTGCAAGAGGAAAATGACGGAGCGTGCCACGAGGCAGCCTGACGTCTTCTATCCGATCGTGCCCGACGTGCGCTGGCTCGAACGATTTCTCCCGCTCGGCATCCGCACCGTGCAATTGCGCATCAAGAACGCACCGGAGGGCGAAATCCGCGACCAGATTGCCCGGGCGCTCCCCCTCGCGCGCGAGGCCGGCTGCCAGCTGATCGTCAACGATTATTGGCAGGCCGCGATCGACCTCGGCGCCGACTTCGTCCATCTCGGACATGAGGATTTGGCTGGCGCGGACGTTGCCGCTCTCAAGGCGGCCGGGATCAAGCTCGGCCTCTCGACGCATAGCGAGGACGAGCTCGAGACGGCGCTCGGTGCAGGCCCCGCCTACGTCGCGCTCGGGCCCATCTACGAGACCAAGCTCAAGGCGATGAAGTGGCCGCCCCAGGGTCTCGAGCGCATCGGCGAGTGGAGAGCCCGCATCGGCACGCTGCCGCTCGTCGCCATCGGCGGCATCACGCCCGAGCGCGCCGGCGCCGTGCTCGCGGCCGGGGCCGACAGCGTCGCCGTCATCACGGATTTCATGAGCGCGCCGCATCCTGAAGCACGCGTGCGCCTCTGGCTCGAGTGGGCACAAGGCCGGAGAAAGGGACAAAATCCAAATCCGACGGAGCTCGACCGATGATCCTGGGTCAACTGGCACTGGTCACCGCCGCCGCTTTTGCAGGCGCCGCCCTCTACATCAATGTCGCCGAGCAGCCGGCGCGCCTTCGGCTCGACGACGCCGCGCTGTTGAAACAATGGCAGCCCGCCTACAAGCGCGGCTTCGCCATGCAGGCGACCCTCGCCGTCATCGGCTTTCTTCTGGGCGCCGGCGCCTGGTACGCCTCCGGCGACTGGCGCTGGCTTCTCGGCGCGCTCGTTCTCGTCGCCAACTGGCCCTTTACGCTCTTCGTCATCATGCCCACCAACAACAGGCTGATGGCAATGACACCCGAGACTGCGGGCCCCGAATGCCGCGCTCTGATCGAGACGTGGGGCGCTTCATGCCGTGCGCACGGCTCTCGGCTTAACGGCAACGGCGATCTTTTTGTGGGCCTCAGCCTGAGATGGGGCCGGCTGTTTCACGGGCCACCGCGCGCCAGCCGATGTCGCGGCGGTAGAAGCCACCGGGCCAGTCGATCCTGGCTATCGCCGCGTAGGCGCGCCCCTGGGCCTCGGCGACGGTAGCCCCACGCGCCGTGACGTTGAGGACGCGCCCGCCGTCGGCGAGGAGGCGGTCGCCGTCGCGGCGGGTCCCGGCGTGGAAGATCTCGACGCCCGGCACCTTCCGCGCCGCGTCGAGGCCGCGGATCTCCGTCCCCTTCCTGGGCGTGCCGGGATAGCCGTCGGCCGCCATGACGACGGTGAGAGCTGCTTCGTCGCGCCAGCGGAGATCGAGCCTGTCGAGCGTGCCGTCGGCGGTGGCGAGCAGTGCGGCAAGAAGGTCCGATTCGAGGCGCATCACGAGCACCTGCGTCTCGGGGTCGCCGAAGCGCACGTTGTACTCGATGAGCTTGGGGCCGTCGGTGGTGATCATGAGCCCGGCAAAGAGGACGCCCCGGAACGGCGTCCCGCGCTTCGCCATCGCGGCGACCGTGGGCCGGATGATCTCTTCCATCGTGCGCCGTACCATCTCGGGGCTCATGACGGTCGCGGGCGAGTAGGCGCCCATGCCGCCGGTGTTGGGACCGGTGTCGCCGTCGCCGGCGCGCTTGTGGTCTTGGGCCGTCGAAAGAGGCAACGCATTATGGCCATCGACGAGAGCGAAGAAGCTCGCCTCCTCACCTTCGAGAAACTCCTCGACGACGACCTCGGCACCCGCCGCACCGAACGCGCCGGCAAAGCAGGCGTCGATCGCGGCCTCGGCCTCGGCCAGCGTTTCGGCGATGACGACGCCCTTACCGGCCGCAAGCCCGTCCGCTTTCACGACGACTGGGAGCCGATGCCCCTTGAGATAAGCCTTGGCAGAGGCCGCGTCCGCAAAGCGCCCGTAGGCGCCGGTCGGAATGCCGAACTCCCGGCAGAGGTCCTTTGTGAATCCCTTCGAGCCTTCGAGGCGCGCCGCCTCCTTCGACGGTCCGAAATGCTTGATCCCGGCGCCCGCGAGCGCGTCGCCGAGCCCCGCCACGAGCGGCGCCTCGGGACCGATGACGACGAAATCTATCCCCGCGTCTCGGCAGAACCCGATAATGGCCGCATTATCGGCGGCATCGAGCTTGACGCACTCCGCCACCTCGGCAATGCCGGCGTTCCCCGGCGCGCAGTAGAGCCTTGTCAGCAGCGGGCTCTTGCGCAGCGCCCAGCCGATCGCGTGCTCGCGCCCGCCAGCGCCGATGAGGAGAACGTTCATGACGAGCTTCGGACTAAGGAATGACCCGAGTGAGAATCACAACCAGGCTCAGGAAGGCCATGGCGATCGAGGCGGCGTATTTCAGGCTCCTGAGCTCTGTTTGAAATTCCGACCTGAGGTCCGAGCGCAATCCGTCCATATCAGCCTTGATCTCCGCCCTCAGCACCTTGAGATCGGATTTCGTCGCCAGGTCGTGATCGACGAGATCGCCCATGGACTTGGCGTGCGCGCGGGCGATCGCTTCCGCGTGCGGCTGGGAAACGCCGGAAGCGGTCAGCGTCTTGACGAACTCAAGTGTATCGAAGTGCACGCCCATTTGCGACGCTCTCTCTAGCGACACTGTTGCCTTCTAACATGATCCATTTCGTCTGTCTGTCCGCCGACGTCGCTGTGGTTTAGGCGGCGCCAATCGTGGCAAACTCTGGAGAATTCGGGCATAAACCAGCTCAATCAGTCAAGAACGGGACAGTGGACCTTGGTCGAGACTTCACCCGCCGATACCCAGCGCCCCAACGTCGCCGAGTTCACGGTCTCCGAGCTCTCGAGCGCCATCCGGCGCGCCCTCGAGGAGGGCTTCGGCTACGTGCGCCTGCGCGGGGAGGTCTCGGGCTACCGCGGCCCGCACGCCTCGGGGCACTGCTACTTCGCCTTGAAAGACGAAAAGGCGAGGATCGAGGCCGTCGTCTGGCGCAGCGCGTGGAGCCGCCTCAAGTTCCATCCCGAGGAAGGGATCGAGGTCATCGCCACCGGCAAGATCTCCTCCTTCCCCGGCTCCTCCAAGTACCAGATCGTCATCGAGGCGCTCGAGCCCGCCGGCCTCGGCGCGCTCATGGTCCAATTCGAGGAGCGCAAGCGCAAACTCGCCGCCGAAGGGCTGTTCGACGAGACGAGGAAGAGGAAGCTGCCCTTCCTGCCGGGCATTGTCGGCATCGTGACGAGCCCGACCGGGGCCGTCATCCGCGACATGCTGCACGGATTTGCCGAGCGGTTCCCGACCCGCGTCGTCGTCTGGCCGGTGCGCGTGCAGGGCGAGGGCAGCGCCGCCGAGGTCGCAGCCGCGATCCGCGGCTTCAATGCGCTTCTCCCAGGCGGGCCCGCACCGCGCCCGGACGTGCTGATCGTCGCCCGCGGCGGCGGCAGCCTCGAGGACCTGTGGGGCTTCAACGACGAGGCCGTCGTGCGCGCCGTGGCCGCGAGCGAGATCCCGGTCATCTCCGCGGTCGGCCACGAGACGGACTGGACGCTGATCGACCTCGTCGCGGATGCGCGCGCCCCGACGCCGACGAAAGCCGCCGAGTGGGCGGTGCCGAAGCACGCGGACCTTGTCGAGGAGGCGGGCAAGCTCGCACTGCGCATCGCCGTCGCCTTGCGCCGCGTGCTCGAGGCGGCCCGTCGCGAGCTCAGGGCGGCCGCACGCGGGCTCCCGCGCGCCGACGATCTTGTCGCGGCGCCCCGCCAGCGCTTCGACGCCGTAAGCAGCCGGCTCGGACGCGCGCTCCTTGCCAATACGCGCGCGCATCACACGCGCGAAGTGCGCGTCGCGAGCCGTCTGCACCCGCGCCTGCTCGAGGCGCGGCTCGCGCGCCATCGCGACCGTCTCGACGGCATGGGCCGGCGCGCGATAGAGGCGCTGGCGCGCACGGCGGCCGGCCGGCGCACGCGGCTAGAGCGGATTTCCGGCCGCCTGCGGCCGTCGAGCCTGGCCGGCCGCCTCGAGCGGTGCCGCGAGCGGCTCGGCGTCCTCGACGCCCGCGCCGTGCAGGCTTACCGCAACGTGATCCGCCATCGCCGGCGCGCCCTCGACAGCCAGGCACAGCTTCTCGGCTCGCTCAGCTACCAGGCCGTGCTTTCGCGCGGCTATGCGCTCGTGCGCGATGCGGCGGGCACCATGGTCCGCTCGGCCGCGGCTGTGGCTCCGGGCGACCGTCTCGAGATCGAGTTTGCCGACGGGCGCGTCGACGCCGAGGCCCGTGGTGGCGTAGCATCGGGACCGAAACCGCAGAAAGCGGCACCTGCGACGTCCGCTCCTGCAAAGTCGCCAGGAAAATCCGGACAGGGCTCGCTCTTTTGATCCCGCGCCGATTGATGCTCCGAGAAACCAATTCTCCATGCGAATGCCCCGCAACAAGCGAAATTTGCACGCGAAGCCTTGACGCCGCGATCCCGATTGGCGATCTCATGCACGGTACGCGGGTTGTGCCACCGCGGCCCCTAGACGGGACACCTTCATGAACCGGTTCGACAAGCTGTTCGGAGTGCGGGGCGAGGCCCAGGTGCGCTATCTCGACGGCGAGTTCCAGGTGATCTCGCCGGGTGACTTCGTGCGCTGCGCGGTGACCGGCGACCCGATCGAGCTCCCCGACCTGCGCTATTGGAGCGTCGAGCTGCAGGAAGCCTACGCGTCGGCGGAAATCTCGCTAAGGCGCTATCTCGAAACGAGGGGCCGGCTGCGTCAGGTCTGAGCCTTGCGCGGCTCGCCGCGTCCCACCGCCGCCTCGATCAGCGACTCGAGCCGGACGAGATCGCGCTCGTCGAACGCGAGACGGATCGGAAGCGCCCGCGAGCGCGCCTTGAGCCGGCCGCAGTCCCCGCCGCAGCCGGCAAGCCGCGCGAAATCCTTTTCGGTCGTGACGAGCATCGCCCCCTTCTCGTTCGCGTCGTCGAGCAGTCGTTCCGCATCGGCGTCCGTGAATGCGTGATGATCGGGGAAGGCGTGTCTCGCCTCGACCCGCGCTCCGAGCCGCTCGAGCAGGCGAAAGAACCGCTCGGGATGGCCGATGCCGGCGTAGGCGACCACGGGGGCGTCCGCGAGCCATGACACTTCGTCTGCCGGGCGCGTCTCTGCGGCGAGAACGGGGCCCGGGAATCCCCGCTTCAAATCGTCGAGGATCGTGCCCTCCCCCGGCGCATTGACGACGATGCAATCGACGAGCCCGAGCTGGAAATCGAGGGGGCCGCGCAACGGCCCGGCCGGAATGACACGCCCATTGCCGAGCCCGCGCGCGCCGTCGACCACGGCAATGGAAAGGTCCTTGGCGAGCGAGGGGTTCTGCAGTCCGTCGTCCATGACGATCACGGTGCCGGCCTTCGCCTCCGTCTCGATCAGGCGCGCCCCGGCCTGGCGGTCGCGGGCGATCATGGTCGGCGCGGCGGCGGCGAGGAGCAAGGGCTCGTCGCCGACGTCGTGCGCCGTGTCGAGCCGCGGCGCGACCCAGGCGGGGCCCGGCTTGCATCCGCCGTAGCCGCGGGTGAGACAGACAGGGGCGAGGCCCATCGCCTGAAGGCGCTCGGCGACGAGCAGCGCAAGCGGTGTCTTACCCGTCCCGCCGGCCGTAAAGTTGCCGATGCAGATCACCGGACACTGGGCGCGGTAGGGCTCGCGGCGCTTGAAGCGGGTCTCCGCGATCCAGCCGTAGGCGTGGCCGAGCGGCGCGAGGGCCCGGGCGGCAAAGCCGTCACGCGCGCCCGAACCGTACCACCAGGCGGGCTCGTCAAGAGGCACGCCTGACGCCCTCGCTCGGAGGCAAAAGTGACAAGAGAGAGACGGCTGTCCGCTCGAGCGCCCCCGACAGCGATTGCAGCGCGGTGGCCGCGCCGGTGCGCATCCGCGCGAGCTCGGCCTCGTTCGAGATGAGGACCTTGGCCGCCTCCGCGAGCTCGTCAGCCGTCTTGACCTCCTTCGCCCCGCCATGGCGGATGAGCGCGCGATAGGCATCGCGGAAGTTGCGCCGGTGCGGACCGGTCAGGACTGCGGCGCCGTGGCCGATGGCCTCGATCGGATTCTGCCCGCCGTGCTCGACGAGCGATCCGCCGATGAAAGCGACCGGCGTCAGTGCATAGAGCGTGCCGAGCTCGCCGATGGTGTCGGCGATGTAGATGTCGGTGCGGGGGCCCGGCAGCTCGCCGGCGGAGCGCTGCGCGACCGAAAAGCCGTGTCCCTTGACCATCTCGGCAATCCCGGTCCCGCGCTCGGGATGGCGCGGCGCGATGATGGTGCAGATCCCGGGAATGTCGCGCGCGAGCCGGCGGTGAGCCACGGCGACGATCTCCTCCTCGCCTTCGTGCGTGCTCGCCGCGACCATCACCGGCCGGCCTGCGAGCTCGGCCCGCAGCCGATCGAACTCGACCATATCGACGGGCGGAGGCGGAGCATCGATCTTGAGATTGCCGGCGGCAATCGACTTGCGAACGCCGAGCCCGGTAAAGCTCAGCGCGAGGCGCTCGTTCTGCGCCAGGACGAGATCGAAGCGCGAGAAGAGCTGACGCGCGAGATCCCCGCTGCGCTTCCAATTGCGAACGCTGCGGCCCGACATGCGTGCATTGACGAGGGCGAGGGGAATGCGCCGCCTGGCCGTCTCTAAAATGAGGTTCGGCCAAATCTCGGACTCGGTGAACACCGCGAGGTCGGGTCGCCAATGGTCGAGAAACCTCCCCGCAAAGTCCGCGACGTCCAGGGGAACGTATTGATGGACGGCCTTGGGGCCGAGACGGCGCCCGGCAAGGGCCGCAGACGTGACCGTGCCGGTCGTCAGCACGAACCCGAGGTCGGGGCGTTCCTTCCCGAGCCGTTCGATCAAGGGCAGCACGGCGTTCGTCTCTCCGACGCTCGCCGCGTGCACCCAGACGAGCGGGCCCGCGGGACGCGGCGCGGTTGTCTTGCCGAAGCGCTCCCCCTTGCGGTGCGGGTCCTCCTTGCCCTGCCCTTCGCGCAACTTGAGCAGAGGGGATGCCAGGGGCTTCAGAAGGCTCGTCGCCGCGCGGTAGGCCTTGAGGCGCAAACCAATCGGCGGCGGCGCATCGCCGGGGCTCGCGGCGCCGGGCGGCGTCGCGCGCGCGAGGTTGCCGCCGGCGAGCTCGTAGGCGCGGCGCGTGACGGCATTGAGCGCCGCCTCGACCTCGAGCCGGTAGCGCTCGAGCGTTGCCGCATCGGCATCGGGGGGGACCCAAATGGGCTCGCCGATGACGTAAGCGAGCTTCGAGAACGGCAGGTTGATCGTCATGCGGCTCCAGGTCTTCAGCGCGATGAAGCGCGACGAGGCGACCGCGAACGGCATGATGGGGCGCTCGGAGAAGCGCGCGAGCGTGACGATGCCTGGACCCGCGCGGCGGGCTTGTCCGCCCGGCACGTCGGCAGTCATCGAGAATGTCGCCCCATCCTTCAGGATCTTGGTCGCGGTCCTCAGCGCATAGACGCCGCCGCGATCCTTCTGCCGCGCGCCGGCCCCCGAGCCGTGCACGAGCGATATGTTGAATCGCGTCAGGATCTCGTCGAGCGCGACGGCGTCGCCGTGGCGCGCGACGATCGCGGCGACGCGCGCACGCCCCGTGTGCAGGAGCGGCATCATGAGAAACTGGCCGTGCCACATTGACAGGATGAAGGGGTGCGTCGCGTAGATGCGCGTTTCGGCGTCGGCGGGCTCGATAATGACCCGCGACGTACGATAGACGAAGCGCATGTAGCCCGCGATCGAGCGCCCCACGAGCCTCATCAGCCTCGACTTGTAACTTGGCGAAATTGCCATAGAGCGGCGTGCCTCGCCCTGAACGGGCTTGTTCGACTGCGGGTTTCTCACAAGTGTCCCGTATCCGAAGTTCGCGCATCCCCGTGCGACGAGATCGCTTGCCAGCTTCGGAGGGAACGCGACACCAGAAATCTATGAGTTGCCAGTGTGACACCGATCCGCTGGCGGCGCGACGACGGGCTTGAGTTTTTCCTGCGACAGCGCGCGGTCCGGGCGGAGCGCTCGGCCCTTCCCTGAACTCCCTTGCAGCTGCTTCCTATAGCGAATATCTAGCGAAAGCAAACACTCCGCGGCGGTCGGCGAAGAGAACGCTCTGCCGGTTCGCAAGCGGAGGCTTGGTGTGATGATCGGCAAGTTCCGCTGTCGCCCACGAGCTGCCGCCCGCTGAAGCTCTCAATCTGAATCACACTAGAATCATGAGCTTGCCAGTTTCCTTTCCATCGCGAAGCTCGTTCAATGGTCGCCGCGAGGGGCGACGAGCTTCGCGATCGGAACGATAGCCATGGCGCGGACGAGCAAACGGGCAAAGCGCGCGTTGAGGGGCGCATTGGGGGCCGGACGCGACGCGGTCCTCGCCGTCACGCCGCAAGCGATTCGCGACCGTCTCGCGCCCGCGGCACGCTATCTCGACATGCTGCTGCTCGACCACCTGGTGGTGAGACTCCTGTTCCCCAATCGCCACCGGCTGTCGCCGGCGGCCTGGCGGGCGGCCCAGCCGCTGCCGCACCACATCCGCGCCATTGCGGGCAAGGGCGTGCGCACGATCATCAACTTGCGCGGGGCCCTCGACACGGCGACGTATGCGCTCGAGAAGGAGGCCTGCGCGCGCGCCGGTCTCACCCTCGTAGACTTTCGCGTGCGCTCGCGCGCTGCTCCCTCCCGCGCCGAGCTCATGGCCGCGCGCGAGCTCTTCGAGCGCGTCGAGTACCCGATCCTGATGCACTGCAAGTCGGGGGCCGACCGCGTCGGCCTCATGAGCGCGCTCTACCTCTACTTGAAGCACGGCGTCCCGATAGCCCAGGCCAAGGGCCAGCTCTCGCTCGCCTACGGCCACTTCCGCCAGGCCGACACGGGAATCCTCGACTACTTCTTCGAGCGCTATCTCGCCGATACCGCCGAGCAACCCATGCCGCTCTACGAGTGGATCGAAACCGTCTACGATGCCGACGAGCTCAAGCGCTCGTTCCTGGCCAAGGGCTGGGCCAACAGGATCGTCAACACCGTGCTCAGGCGGGAGTAGCGCCGGAGCGGGCGCGCGGCTCGCGCCGAGGCTCGTCTTCTTCCGGGCCCCCGGCCAGAAGCTGGGAGCGCACGAGCCTGGCGTAGGCCCCGCCGCGCGCGTAGAGCTCGGCGTGGGTGCCGGTCTCGGCGATGGTGCCGCCCTCCATCACGCAGATGACGTCGGCGGTCTGAACCGTCGACAGGCGATGGGCGATGACGAGCGTCGTCCGGTTCCTCGTGAACCTCGCGAGCGCCTCCTGCACGAGGCGCTCCGAATGGGTGTCGAGCGCGCTCGTCGCCTCGTCGAGGAGAAGGATGGGCGCGTCCTTGAGGATGGCGCGCGCGAGCGCCAGGCGTTGCCGCTGCCCGCCGGAGAGACGCAAGCCCCTGTCGCCGATCACCGTGTCGTAGCCGTACGGCTGCTCGAGAATGAACTCATGGGCGGCCGCGGCCTCGGCGGCGGCGACGATGTCCCGATCGGACGCGCCGAGCCGGCCGAGTGCGATATTGGCGCGGATCGTATCGTCGAACAGCGTCACGTCCTGGCTGACGATGGCGATGGCGCCGCGGAGCGACGCGAGGGTGACGTCGCGGATGTCCTGGCCGTCGATCGTAATCCGCCCCTCGGTCACGTCGAAAAGGCGCGGCACGAGATTGATCACCGTCGACTTGCCGGCGCCCGACCGCCCGACGAGGGCCACCGTCTTGCCGCCGGGGACCTCGAGGGAGAAGTCTCTGACCGAGGGAACGCCCTTGTTCTCCTCGTAGACGTAGCCGACGGACTCGAAGCGCACCGTCCCCGAGCCGACGGCGAGAGGGAGCGCGCCCGGCCGATCCTTGATCTTGGGCTTCTCGTCGAGAATGCCGTAGAGGCTCTCGACCGCGGCGAGCCCTTCCTGGACGCGCGCGGTCAGGCTGCCGACGGCGCGCAGCGGCTGCGCCGCCATGAGGAGCGCAGTCGTGAGCCCCATGAAGTCGCCGACCGTCGAGATGCCCGCCGCGATGCGCCAGTAGGCGACCCAGATCACGCCGGCGACCGCCGCCCCGCCCAGCGCCTCCAGGATCGACTCGAGGCGCGCCTTGCTGGAGACGACCTTGAGGCGCAGCCGGAACACCTCCTCGAAGCTCTTGCTGACACGGTTCGAGGCATAGTCCTCGAGCCGGAACGTCTTGATCAGGCGGGCGCCTCCGAGGTGCTCGGTCAGAAGCGACGTCATGCCGCCGAGCTCGCGCTGCGTGCGCGAGGAGGTGTGGCGGATTCGCCGGGCAATCGCCAGGATGGGCGCTGCCGCAAAGGGGTAGACGCCGAGCACCATGAGCGAGAGCACCCAATCGAGATAGAACATCGAGCCGATGAGGGCGATGACCGAGAGCGCGTCGCGGATGACGGTGTTCAAGGAGGCGAGCACCGCCTGCTGGATGAAGCCGATGTCGTTCGTGAGCTTCGACATGAGGCGGCCCGGCGTATCGCGCGTGAGCCTCGCGTAGTCCGACTCGACCAAGTGGCGGAAGGCGACGGCCTGCATGTCCGCCGTCATGCGCAGCACGATCCGCTGCGTCGCCACCGTCTGGAAATAGAGAAAGATGCTGCGCGCCGCCGTGATGCCGAGGATTGCCGCCAGCACATAGGGCAGCCACGAGACGTCGCCCTGCATCAGCGTGTCGAACGAGAGCTTGATCACCATCGGATAGGCGCCGGTCGCCGCCGCGAGCGCAGCCGTCAAGAGGAGCGCAACGAGAAGCTCGCGCCAGCGCGGCCAAAGCCAGTCGGCGAGGAACCGCGACAGAAGTCCGCGCGTCCGTGCGGTCCAGGCGAGACGCGGACTCCCCGCAGACGCGCCGTCATTCCCCCCCGGCCGCAGGTGACCGCGCCCCGGTTTCTTCGGCACGAGCGCTGCTCGAAGGGTGCTCGCCTTCAAAAGGAGCGCCGCCACAAGCTCACGCCAGCGCGGCCAAAGCGCCTCGCCGAGAAACCGAGACAGACGTTCGCGTGTCCTTAGGGCCCAGGCCAGGCGCGGGCTCTCCGCAGGAGCACCGCCAATCGCCCCCGGCGCCTCGCGACTGTGTCTGCGTTCCTCCTGCACGAGCTTCCTTTGGAGGCTGCTTGAGTTCGAGCGCCCTGCGCGGTTGCTGACAGCTCGGCTGGCCGAACTGGATCGCCCCCCCCTGCAGCGACCTTCCCCTGGCGCCTACCGGCCCGCCGGCGCGGCGTGGCTCGGATCCGGATCGAGAAGCCTGTGCATGTGGACGATGAAATATCTCATCATCGCATTGTCCACTGTGCGCTGAGCCGCTGCCTTCCAAGCCCGATGAGCCTCGGCATAATTGGGGTAAATGCCCACGATGTCCAAGGCTTTCAGATCGCGAAACTCGACCGAATCGAGCGAGACCAGCTCGCCGCCAAAAACGAGATGCAGCAGCTGCTTGGTCGGCGTCCGATCCATGTGCGCCCCTTGATAATTCGCCAGCTTTCCGTTCCTGCCCGAGACGGCGCCAAGCTTCAAGCCCGAATGCCTCGGAAACCCCGATTCGGGTCCATGCGTCGAATTGACCGCGATTGGCTGCAAATGCGAGGCCTCAGGGCGCGCAATGGTTGCAGCGGCCCCCGGGGAAGGTCCCCGTTGGCCGGGGCCGCCTGGTCCGCCCACGCTCGCCTAGCGAGCGTTCAGTCACCCGCTCACTCGAGCGCCCACGGCACCATCAGAAGCAGCATCAGCAAGATCCAAAGCGCCATGGTCTCGAGCTTGGCATCGGTCATGGAATTCTCCCGATCGAATCGCCTCTCAAAGACTCGAACGGGGTCAGTTTACATGGGGTCGCAAAATCTCAAAAGCGGCTCCGAGCCCCCATAAACAGTGGTCCCCGCAGACGTTGCCCGTTGCCGCGGGCGGGCGCCTTCGCTAGCGTCGGACGGGCGAGACTGCCCCTGGAATGCTACGGCCGAACAATGTCACGAAATGCCTTTGACCAAGACCTCGACAAGTGCACGGCGAACTTTCAGCCCCTGACGCCGTTGACGCTGCTCGAGCGAGCGGCCGCCGTCTACCCAAGGCACACGGCGGTCATTCACGGCGGGATCAAGCTCTCCTACGCCGCCCTCTACGCCCGCTGCCGCAGCCTTGCCGGCGCCCTTACCGGCTACGGCATCGGGCCGGGCGATACGGTTTCGGTCATGCTGCCCAACAGCCCGCCCATGCTCGAGGCCCACTACGGCGTGCCCATGTCCGGGGCGGTGCTCCATTCTCTCAACACCCGCCTCGACGCGGCGATCATCGCCTTCCAGATCGACCACGCCGGAACGAAGGTCCTGATCGTCGACCGCGAGTTCTCCGACGTCACCAAGCAGGCGCTCGCCCTCGCAAGGGTGAGGCCGCTCATCGTCGACGCCGACGACCTGGAATTCCCCCAGCGCGGGGAGCCGCTGTCGGAGCTCGGCTACGAGGACCTGATCGCATCCGGCGATCCGGACTTCGCCTGGCGGATGCCCGAGGACGAGTGGGAGGCGATCAGCCTCAACTACACGTCGGGCACGACGGGCAATCCCAAGGGCGTGGTCTACCACCACCGAGGCGCCGCCCTCATGTGCTACGCGAACACGGTGGCGACCGGCATGGGCGCCCACCCCGTCTATCTGTGGACGCTGCCCATGTTCCACTGCAACGGCTGGTGCTTCCCCTGGTCGCTCTCCACCGTCGCGGGCACGCACGTCTGCCTTCGCTGGGTGCGTGCCAAGGCTATGTACGACGCCATCGCCGACCACAAGGTGACGCATCTCTCCGGCGCGCCCATCGTGATGTCGACGCTCTTGAACGCCAAGCCCGAGGAGCGGCGGCCCATCACACACCGCGTCGCCTTCAACCATGCGGCGGCACCGCCGCCCCAGTCGGTCGTCAACGCCATGGTCGAGGCGGGATTCGATCTCACCCACCTTTACGGGCTGACCGAAACCTATGGCCCCGCCGTCATCAACGAATGGCATTCCGAGTGGGACAGGCTCGCGCCCGAGCTGCGCGCCGAGAAACGCATCCGCCAGGGCGTGCGCTATACGGCCCTCGAAGGCCTGACCGTCATGGACCCGCTCACCATGACCGAGGTCCCCGCCGACGGCGAGACGCTGGGCGAAGTGATGTTCCGCGGCAATATCGTCATGAAAGGCTACCTCAAGAATCAGGCTGCGACGGAGGAGGCGTTCCGCGGCGGCTGGTTCCATTCGGGCGATCTCGGCGTGCTTCACCCCGACGGCTACATCCAGCTCAAGGACCGCTCGAAGGACGTCATCATCTCGGGCGGAGAGAACATCTCCTCGATCGAGGTCGAGGACGTGATCTACAAGCACCCGGCAGTCGCCCATTGCGCGGTGGTCGCCAAGCCCGACGAGAAGTGGGGCGAGACGCCATGCGCCTTCGTCGAGCTCAAGACCGGGGCCTCGGCGACGTCCGACGAGATCATCCTGTGGTGCCGCGAGCGGCTCGCCCGCTACAAGGCGCCGCGCCACGTCGTGTTCACCGAGATCCCGAAGACCTCGACCGGCAAGATCCAGAAGTTCAGGCTGCGCGAGATGGCGAAGGAGGCATAAAGGGGGCGGCCGCAATGCACCAAGGTTCGTATCGCGCGCCCGATCAAAAATAAAAATGACCCCTGTAAGCCGGCGATGCCGACTTCGGAGCCAATCAATCCATGTTGGCCCGTCGGAGGGCCGACGGGCCCCGTGGGCTCAGTGCCGCGTTTGGGCCTCGAGCCGCACGATCTCGTCTTTCAACTTCAGCTTTTCCTGCTTCATTCGGCGGATCTCAAGGTCATCAGACCCTGGTCTTGCAATCTCCTCCTCGATCCGGCGTTCAAGCTGCCGGTGCTTCTCTGAGAGTTCTTGGAGATGTGCCGAAAGCGCCATCCTGACCTCCTTGCCAGAGTTGAAGAAGGGGGCCATCGTGACAGAAATGTCACGGCTTGTCCAATACCCGGAGCGCCATCCTCAACAACCGGTTAGCCGCCCCAGCTCGTGCCCCGAAATGCGCCAGTCATTCATCCGAACCCACTGTTTATGCTGGTATTTCCCGCAAAGGGCGCTTGTTGCATTGCTTGCGCGGCGGGACTAAAAGGTGAATAGTCTTGCATTGAATGAGACTTGGAGTTTGCGTATCGCCCCCGGAGCGGCGGGAGTGAGCGAGCAGACCACATGCAGCGGCAGAATGACCGGGAGCTTCGCGAGCAACTCGTGAAGCTTAGAGCCGAGCATCGCGAGCTTGACCAGGAGATCGTCGCACTCGAGGCGAGCGGCGTGGCCGATCAGCTTCTGATTCGTCGGCTGAAGAAGAGGAAGCTCACGCTCAAGGACCAGATCACGTCGATCGAGGACCAGCTTCTGCCCGATATCATCGCCTGAAGGAGCTGCGCCGAGAGTTGGCGCGCGGAGCCGCCGACCCCAATTTACGGCTCATGGCTACCCACTCTACTGCCGTCGAACGATGGCTCTATCCGACCGAGCGCGGCCTCTATTGCGAGCCGGGCCGCTTCTTCATCGACCCGACGCGCCCCGTCGACCGCGCCGTCATCACCCACGGCCACGGCGACCACGCACGCGCCGGGCACGGCGCGGTCCTCGCCACGCCCGAGACCATCGAGATCATGAAGGTGCGCTACGGTCCCGGGAGCGCCGGCGCATTCGAGCCTTGGAACGGCGAGGCCGCGCGCGAAGTCGGCGACGTCACGGTCCGGCTCGTGCCGGCGGGGCATATTCTCGGCTCGGCCCAGGTCGTGCTCGAGCATGGGGGCCGGCGCGCCGTCGTCTCGGGCGACTATAAGCGCAGCCCCGATCCGACCTGTGCGCCTTTCGAGCTCGTCTCCTGCGACGTCTTCATCACCGAAGCGACCTTTGCGCTGCCGGTATTCCGGCACGAGCCGGCGGAGAAGGAGGTGGCGAGGCTTCTCGACTCGCTCCGCCGCCAGCCCGAGCGCACGCACCTCGTCGGCGTCTACAGCCTCGGCAAGTGCCAGAGGCTGATCAAGCTCGCGCGCCTCGCCGGGTTCGACGGGCCGATCTACCTGCATGGCGCGCTCGTCGGCCTGACCGAGCTCTATCAGAGGCTCGGGATCGACCTCGGCGATGTCAGGCTGGCGGGAGACGCCAAGCGCGGCGCGCTCTCGGGCACGCTCGTGCTCTGCCCGCCGTCGGCGCTTGCCGACCGCTGGTCGCGCCGCTTCGCCGACCCGGTGACGGCGTTCGCGTCCGGGTGGATGCGCGTCAAGGGCCGCGTGCGCCAGCGCGGCGTCGAGCTGCCGCTCGTCATCTCCGATCATGCCGACTGGCCGGAGCTCATCGCGACCATCTCCGAGACGGGCGCAGGCGAGGTGTGGGTGACGCACGGACGCGACGACGCTCTCGTCTACGAGCTCGGCCGCAGGGGGCTCAAGGCGCGGGCGCTTGCCCTCGTCGGCTTCGAGGACGAGGCGGAGTGAGAAGGTGCAGCGCTTCTCCATTCTACTCGACAGCCTCTCGACGACACCTTCGCGCAACGGAAAGCTGCTCCTGCTCGTCGAGTATTTTCGCTCGGCGCCCGACCCCGACCGCGGCTGGGCGCTTGCCGCCCTGACCGACGGGCTGTTCGCCAGACTGCCGCTCAGGCGGGCGCTCGGCGAGCTCTTGGAGGGGAGGATCGATCCCGTGCTCTATGCGCTGTCGCGCGACTACGTGGGGGATACCGCCGAGACGGTCGCGCTCATGTGGCCGGACGAGCCAGATCGCGAGCCCCCGCCGGCGCTCGACCGGATCGTGGCGGAGGTGAGGGCAGCCCCTCCTGCGGGGCTCGCGCGCACGATAGGGCTCGCCCTCGACCGCCTCGACGTGCGCGGCCGCTGGGCGTTCCTCAAGCTCCTGGGTGGCGCACCCCGCGTCGGCGTCTCGGCGCGGCTCGCCAAGACGGCGCTCGCGCAGATGGCGGGCCGCGATGCGGCCGAGATCGAGGAGGTCTGGCACGGGCTCGCGCCGCCCTACCTCGACCTCTTCCGTTGGCTCGACGGGCGGGGACCGGCGCCCGACGCAAAGGGAAGGCCCCTGTTCCGCCCTCTCATGCTCGCGCACGCGATCGAGGACGCCGATTGGCCGGGCATGTCGCCTGTCGACTTCGCCGCAGAATGGAAGTGGGACGGCATCCGCGTGCAGATCTCGGCGGGAGCGCGAGAGGCGCGCCTGTACTCGCGCGCTGGCGACGACATCTCCGGCGCATTTCCCGAGATCGTCGAGGCGTTCGGAACTGCGGAGGCGGTCCTCGACGGGGAGCTGCTCGTCGTCCGCGCGGGTACGGTCGCGACCTTCAACGACCTGCAGCAGCGGCTCAACCGCAGGACCGTGACGCCGTGGATGCTGAGAGACTACCCCGCCCACGTGCGTCTCTACGACATTCTCTTCGAAGGAGACGAGGACCTGCGCGCGCTTGGCTTCTCGGAGCGGCGCACGAGGCTCGAGGCCTGGCACGCGAGAAAAGGCGCCCCGCGCTCCGACGTGAGCGAGCTCGTCCCCTTCCGGGACTTCGCCGCGCTCAACGCCCATTGGGCCGGCGCGCGCCGATCGGGCATCGAAGGGCTCATGCTGAAGCGCAAGTCGAGCCCCTATCTCGCGGGCCGTCCGCGCGGGCACTGGTACAAGTGGAAGCGCGCCGCGCTCAGCCTCGACTGCGTGCTGATGTACGCCCAGCGCGGGTCGGGGAAGCGCTCCTCCTACTACTCGGACTACACCTTCGGCGTCTGGCGCGAGGGTGTGGACGGCGCGCCCCCCGAGCTGGTGCCGGTCGGAAAAGCCTATTCCGGCTTCACCGACGAGGAGCTCACCCGTCTCGACCGCTTCGTGCGCGAGCACACGGTCGAGCAGTTCGGCCCCGTCCGCTCGGTCGAGCCCTTGCTCGTTCTCGAGGTCGCGTTCGACGCCGTGTTCCCGTCGAGCCGCCACAAATCCGGCGTCGCCATGCGATTTCCTCGCATCCATCGCATCCGCTGGGACAAGCCGGCGGCGGAAGCCGATACGCTCGATTCGGTCAGGCGGCTCATGGCCACTCCCGAGCCAGCGTCTTGAGATGGAACGGGAAAATGGCTGTCGTGTCCGTCCATTGAGGCGTCGCGAGACGATCTGATATAAGGACGGCCTTCGAGTAGTGGAGAAGGGAGACCGAGGGATGCAGATCAATCGATTGATTGCTTTGGCGTGCGCTGTGGCCGGTGCTTGCTCAATTTTGACGGGGGCCGCTTCGGCCCGTGAATGCAAATCCGAGACGGTGACGGCGGAAGGCGACGTTGCGACCTTGAGAGATCTCGGCGCCTATCCGAACTCGCTCTTTGCATGGCGCAAGGCGGTGAAGGAGAAATTCGGAGGCGAATGGAATTCCTGGCGCTATGCGCAGGAGGCCAAGGTCGACTGCCAAGAGATCACCTCCGGCGACAAGAAGGGCTGGAAGTGCGTACGCACGGCGAAGCCCTGCCAGGACACGCTGAGCACGGTCGTCGGCGAGGCCAAGGAGCAGCTGAAAGCCAAGGACTGCAAGTCCGAGGCGTTGAGCTCCTACGGCAGCAAGAAGAGCACCGAGGAGGCGGCGATCGAAGAGTCTAAATCGGGCTGGCGCATCGACACGGGCAACAAGTACGGCGCCGAGTGGGCGCACTGGAGCAAGGCCGACGATACCGACAACGATTGCCGCAAGGTCGGCAGCGGCTTTCAGTGCATCGCCATTGCCACGCCCTGCAAGGCTCAGTAGTCGCGAAGGCTAGTCAAAGGCGTGTGCCGCCGTCCTCTCGGGCGGCGGCCCCTCACTGCTAGGCCGCCTGCCAGCCACGGCTCGGCTGGGCTCGCGCGAGGCCCGCGCCGGATTGCGGAGCGACGAGCAGCGTCCGCAGGATGGGAAGGCGACTGGCCGCGAACTCCTGCGCCGCCGCGGTCAGCTCGGAGATGTTCTCGACCGCCGTCGCGAGCGCCTTTCCGTCCTTGACCAGCCGCTGGCCCTGCGGCTCGAAGATCTGCCAGACGTCGAGCGCCCACTCCTGGGGCGCCTGCTTGCCGCGCGAGAGCGCCCTCAGGAACAATTGCTGCAGACGCCCCACGGCAACGCCGCCGCCGATCACCGGACTGGCGAGATAGCTCACGTCCGTCGAGTAGACGGCCCTTTCCACGATGTGCGCGTTGAGAGCGTCCGTCTGCGGCTTCGCGTCCCGGACCACCGCCTCCTCCTGGACGGGATGGACGTGAGAGAGACCGGTCAGCACGACGAGGGCCTGGATGATCTGCGCAATCGAGACCCCTTTGAGGCCACCGTGCGCCTCGAGCTCGCCGACCGACTTCGGGTCATGGGCGCCTTCGGCGAGCGCCGCCAGCAAGGGCCTGTAGACGTCGGCCTGGAGATTGGCCTCCCCGGTCGCGCCGTTGAGCTTAAGGGGAACATCGGCGGGAGGCGTCATCAGGATGAAGCGCTTGTCCCGGAAGAGCTCCGCCTGGCGCGCGGCCGAGAGAGCGCGCGCTCCCTTGATGAAGATGTCGCGCCGGAATTGCTGGTTCTCGCAATAGTCGCGCACCAACTCGCGCAGCACCGGATGGGCGATCGACGCCAGGAGCTGCTGCTGAGGCTGGGTGAGGCTCAAGGCGTCGATATGCGAGATGAGATTGGAGGAGGCCGCAAACGACAGCTTGGCCCCGTCGAGATAGGCGGCAATGCTCGAGAACGGCATCGGGTGCCAGTCGGAGTTGAAGAACTCGTGGGCGAGGTAATGCCGGTTCTGGGTCTTGAGCGCCTTGAGGCGCTCGGCCACGACCGGGTTGGCGCGAAAATAGAGCGCGTTCGAATCGACGACGCTCTGCGCGAAATTGATCGCCGCGTCGATGCGCGGCACGAGCCCTTGCGCCTCGCCGGAGGCGAGGTCGACATGCAGCATCAGGAGATGGCGAAGGGGGATCGCCGCGCTCCAGCCCGGCGTCGTGTTGTAGCTCACGTAGAGCACGCCGCCGACCGAGAGGTGCTTGCGGGCGATGTCGACGATGACGCGCCGGTTCTCGTCCGAGATCCAGCTCCAGATGCCGTGCAGCGCGATGACGTCGAACTCCGGCAGGTCGTCGCGGGCCGCGAGCTCGGCGAAGGAGCTGTCGAAGATCTTGAGATTGGCGCCCGAGGCGGCGGCGAGCTCGCGGGCATTGCCGGCCTGGCTCGGGTTGAAGTCGGTGCCCCAGAACTCGCCGCCGCTGGCCGCGGCGTGGATGTTGAGCGAGAGGCCCTGGCCGAAGCCGAGCTCGAGATAGCGGGGCGGGCGGGCGATGCGGTTCGCCTGCAGCTTGCTCAGAAGTGCAAGATCGAGAAAGGCCGGCGACATTTCCCGGTAGTAGCCGTGCGTGTAGTCGATCTCGGCGACATAGCCGGCGGTCCAAGAGGTCATGGTGATCACCCGGAGCGGACGCAAGCACCCTCGAGAGCCTTGGGAAACGCCAGGCCGCCCCAGCCTAGGCGATTCGCTTGAGCGGGGCTGAGGGCCGTAAACAAAGATGGCGAACAATCTTTCCGCGCCCCTTGTAAAGGGCCCCGCACTCCTCTACATCCCGCGCTTTCTTCGCGGAGCCTCTGGACGTGGCCACGAGCGGCCCCCTCGTCGGGATCATTATGGGAAGCCAGTCCGACTGGTCGACGATGAAGGCTGCCGCCGACGTGCTCGCCGAGCTCGGCGTCGCCTACGAGACGAGGATCGTCTCCGCCCATCGCACGCCCGACCGTCTCTACGCCTATGCGAAGTCGGCCGCCGAGCGCGGGCTCAAGGTGATCATCGCCGGCGCGGGCGGCGCCGCCCACCTCCCCGGCATGACGGCCTCGCTCACGATCCTGCCGGTGCTTGGCGTGCCGATCACCACGAAAGCGCTCGGCGGCGAGGACAGCCTTTTTTCCATCGTGCAAATGCCGGCCGGCATTCCGGTCGGCACGCTTGCCATCGGCGAGGCGGGGGCGATGAATGCCGGTCTGCTCGCCGCGCAGATCCTTGCCCTCGCCGATCCGGAGCTGGCAGGCCGGCTCGTGAACTATCGCCGCGGGCAGACGGCGAGCGTCGTCGAAATGCCCGACGAGTAACGCCCCCCGTGACCAAGCCCCTTCCCCCCGGATCGACCATCGGCATTCTCGGCGGCGGACAGCTCGGCCGCATGCTGGCCATGGCGGCGGCGCGGCTGGGGCTGCGCTGCCACGTCTACTCTGACGTCGCCGGTCCCGCCTTCGACGTGGCGGCGCGATCGACCGTCGGCGCGTTCGAGGACGAGGGCGCGGTCGCGCGCTTTGCCGCGACCGTCGACGTCGTGACCTACGAGTTCGAGAACGTGCCGCTCGCCACCGCGCGGGTGGCGCAAGTGCACGCCCCCGTGCGCCCCGGACCCAAGGCGCTGGCCGTCGCCCAGGACCGGCTCGAGGAGAAGCAGTTCGTGGCCGCCCTCGGCATTCCGGTTGCGCCCTTCGCCGCCGTCGATGCCGAGAGCGGCCTCGCACCGGCGGCGGAGGCGGTCGGCAGCGAGGCGATCCTGAAAACGCGCCGTCTCGGCTACGACGGCAAGGGCCAGGTGCGCATCTTCTCCGCCGCGGAGCTTCCTCGCGCCTTCGGCGAGATCGGCCGGGCGCCGGCGATCCTCGAGGGGTTCGTGCCCTTCGCCTACGAGGTCTCGGTGCTTGCCGTGCGCGGGCTTTCGGGCGAGATCCGCTTCTACGACAGCCCCCTCAACACGCACCGGGGCGGCATCCTCGCGACCTCCGTCGTGCCCTCGCCTCTCCCGCCCGCGCACGCCGAGCATGCGCGCGCGATTGCCGAGCGCATTGCGGTCGCTCTCGACTACGTCGGCGTGCTCGCCGTCGAGATGTTCTACACGGGCGCCGAGGCGGCTCCCCTCGTCGTCAACGAGCTGGCCCCGCGCGTCCACAACAGCGGCCACTGGACGATCGAGGCCTGCGCCGTCAGTCAATTCGAGAACCACATAAGGGCCGTGGCCGGCTGGCCGCTTGGCTCGACTGAGCGCCATTCGGACGCAGTGATGGAAAACCTCATCGGCGCCGACGTCGAAGCGTGGGCAAGTCTTGCAGCCGATCCCGGCCTCTCGCTCCATCTCTACGGCAAGCCCGAGGCGAGGCCCGGCCGGAAGATGGGGCACTGGACGCGGATCGTCCCCAAGTCCGGCTAGCTTTCAACAAGGCGCTTGATCGGGTCGGCCGCCTCTCCTATAGCTGGCCTCGCGCCTGCCCCGTTCGTCTAGTGGCCTAGGACACCAGCCTCTCACGTTGGTAACAGGGGTTCGAGTCCCCTACGGGGCGCCAAAAACCGTATTTATTTCAATTATTTCAATACCTTAAGAGAAGTGGGAAGTACCCTAAATCGCACCCCCTTAGGGTTTTTCGCGGATATCTCATTGCTCGTCTGCTTGTCCTCTCAAGATCGACAGCCGGCCATTCTGTGGACAATTGCACGCGGCCGGCAACTACCATCCAGTTCCGGTATCGAGTCCTCGGCTGACGCGGAGCGCAGTGCGTTGAAGCCTGCTTTTGACCCGGAGCAAACTTCCACAACTCGATAGTTTCAGTCGAAGTGAGTAGACGCGAACATCATTGACGTCGTGCGAAAACGGCTGCTTCGGGTAAGGAGCGACATTTCGCAATCGCTCTTTGCGGATCGCAACGCGAGGCGAATTCACGAGCATTTCACGTTTGACAGTGCACGATGGCTCGCCGTCATGAGAAACAACTCCAGGCTATCCGGCTCGTGCCCCGTCAGGTCTTGCATGCCCGAGCCGATCCCCGCATAGCGTCCCTGTTCGATCGACACAAACATCGTTGAGAAGGCGTGCGGCCATGGATCTTCGAGCGTGGCCCAGGCCTGCAGCAGGTACTCGGTAGGATCGCTGGTCCGATACGAGATCCGTGCGCCAAACGCTCTGCTGAGCGCGGCGGCAATCTCAAGGCCATCCAGCGCTTGCGGCCCTGTAATCTCAAACGTCTGCCGATAGTATGCATCGGAAGCCAATGCACTGGCGGCAGCTGCCGCCACATTATGCCGCGTAACAAGAGCCATACGACCTTTTCTCACTGGCATTTCTATCATACCGGCCGCAAGCCCTGGCTGGAGCCAGTGCGAGAAAATGAAATCGGTGTATAGGCCGCAGCGGAGCAGTGTCCATTCGACACCGCTCTCAAATAGTCGTCGTTCGGCATCACGGTAAACCGGTGCGTAGTAAAACGGCAAATCTGGCGCGACATCGACAATGCTTAGAAACACGACATGCTTCACACTCGTGGCTGCAGCCGCTTCGATGACGTTGGTGTGGTGCTGCAGCGCGTCGCGGGCAAAACCGTCGCTTGCGACGAACAGGAGTCGCTCGATCCCCTTGAACGCGTTCGTCAATGCGGGGCGGTCATGGTAGCTCGCGACGCGCCACGCGACGCCTGGCAGCAGCGACGCTTCTGCTCGCGCGGAATCGCGCACGAGTCCAACAAGCTGTTTCGACGCGTTGCGCGCAGCAAGAAGCCGTAGTGCCGCGCCACCAACGTAACCAGTCGCGCCTGTCACCATCCACATGCCAGCGTCCCTCTGCAGATTGTCGGCTTTGCCGAGCCCTTATGCCGTAGTTGAAGTCTCATCAACTCCGTGACCGACAACAGGCCGGCTTCTGGCGCGATCATGGTTGCCCTGCCGGATATGCGTCAATCCGTGTGTTGAAGGTTGCGATGGGTCCAGAAGCGGCCATCGACACTCGTTTGCAAAGACGGTTGCTTGTGCGCGGTCCGGAGGGCTCGCGATGTCGACCGCATGACTGCATCTGGCCCAACTCGGACACTAGCGACCGACAAGCAAATATCTGCACTTGGGATTCTTGCGCACGTGGTGATGGAAGGCTAGCGGACCCCAGCCACGGTGGGAAAGACCGCGAGCAAATGCCCTGGAACGCTATGGAAAGATTTTCTTTCCCACTTTTCACTAAGCCCTTGATGTCATTGACTCACGCGATCTCCCTACGGGGCGCCAGCGGCCGAGCCCGAGAATGATACCTGAGTTAGAATTTATCGTTCACGGTGCTAATTCCAGTTCCCGGTCTCGCGTTAGCGCCCGGAGCGGCAGAGCCTTACGATTATGTCAATACGACCGATGCGTAGACCCTCGGGAAGGGGCGGCAAGCATTCGACCTTGAGTTCGGAGGACTCGATATCCATAAGCCGAGCCTCTTCCTGAAAATAGTAGTGACAATGATTGGAGGTGTTGGTGTCGAAATAGGCTTTTGCGCCCTCGATCGCCACCTCACGCAGGAGCCCGGCCGTGGTGAACAGATTGAGCGTGTTGTACACGGTAGCGAGGGAAACTCGAATGTGTGCGTCTTTGGCTTCGGAATAAAGCTCCTCGGCCGAGACATGACGGTTGCCGCGACCGAACAACAAACCGGCAAGCGCAGCACGTTGTTGTGTAAGCCTAACCCCTAACCGGCGCAGCTTTTCGGCAAACTCGCGACTGTTTGGCGTCATGGGACATAGTCTCGCGCTGCGCGCCCAGTACTCTCAGAACTCCATGTCGAGATGATCCTCGTGATCGTGGTGACCGGGAAGTTCGGGCGGCGGTGGTCCTGGCAGTTCCGCCACCATAGCTTCGGTCGTGATGAGGAAACTCGCAACCGAAGCCGCGCCTTGCAGGGCAGAACGCACGACCTTGACGGGGTCGATGATGCCCCACGACAACATATCCCCGTACTCGCCCGACTGAGCATCATAGCCATAGACGTCGTCATTCCTCTCGAGGATCTTAGCCACAACGACAGAACCGTCCGCTCCAGCGTTGATGGCGATCTGCCGCGTGGGCCAGGTGATCGCGTCCCTGACGATCTTGATGCCGGCATTCTGATCATCGTTGTCGGTTTTGAGGTTCCGGACCACCCTGCTTGCCCGCAACAGGGCGACGCCGCCGCCCGGCAGAATGCCCTCCTCGACGGCGGCTTGCGTCGCATGCATCGCGTTTCGGATGCGATCCTTCTTCTCCATGACCTCGACTTCGGTGGCACCGCCAACTCGGATTACAGCAACGCCGCCGGTCAGTCTGGCCAAGCGTTCTCGCAGCTTTTCACGATCATAGTCGGAGGTATCTGCTTCGAGTTGCGCCCTGATTTCGGAAATGCGCGCCTCAATGTCGACCCTGTTGGCGGCGCCCCCGATGATGGTCGTGTTCTCTTTGTCAATCGTCACCTTCTTGGTGCGGCCGAGATTATCAAGGGACAAATTATCGACCTTCAGGCCGAGATCGTCCGAGATCACCGTTCCGCCCGTCATGAGCGCGATGTCCTGCAGTATCGACTTTCGCAGATCTCCATAGGCGGGCGCCTTCACGGCGGCAACCTTCAGACTGCCCCTGAGCTTGTTGACAACGAGCGCCGCCATCACCTCTCCCGCGACATCGTCTGCGATGATGAGCAAGGGCTTGCCGGCCTGGACGACTTTCTCCAGCAGCGGCAACAATTCGTTGAGGCTGGACAGCCTCTTTTCGCTAATGAGGATATAGGCATCCTCCATCTCCACCAGCAGCTTGCTTCTGTTAGTGACGAAATGGGGAGAGATGTAACTGCGGTCGAACTGGATCCCCACGACGACCTCGAGCTCGGTCTCTATCGATGTCCCCGCCTCTATCATGATCACGCCAGTATTGCCGACCTTCCCCATGGCGTCAGCGATGTAGCGGCCAATCTCCGTATCGCCGTTGGCAGAGATGGCGCCTATCTGCGCGATCTCGACATTCGAGGTGACTTGCCTGGCGTTCTTCCTCAGCTCTGCCACTATGGCTTGAACCGCTCGATCGATGCCGCGCTTCAAGTCCATTGGATTCATGCCAGCGGCCACCGCCTTGATGCCGCTCCTGACGATTGCACGAGCGAGGACGACCGCCGTGGTGGTGCCATCGCCAGCCTGATAGGAGGCTTTGGAGGCGACCTCGCGAACCATCTGGACGCCCATATTCTCGAACTTGTCTTCGCACTCGATTTCCCTGGCGACCGAGACGCCATCCTTGGTCACCTTTGGGCCGAACGACCGATCGATGGCAACATTGCGTCCCTTGGGCCCAAGCGTGACGCCCACCGCACTTGCAAGCGTGTCAATGCCGCGCAGCATTCTGTCGCGAGCATCGAAAGAGAATTTGATTTCCTTGGCTGTCACGACGTTCCTCCCGAAGGCGTGGGCGGCAATGCGCCCATTGGTGCCAAAAAGGGCTTCACTCGGCCGCGCACAAGCGCAACTCCCTTGGCAGGTCGAGCCGATTCCAAACCTCCGACAGTGCCTCAGCGAGTTGGTCGATCATCGTGTCTTCATGGCAAGGTGTCGGCGTGATGCGCAGCCGCTCACTTCCCCTCGCGACCGTCGGATAATTGATCGGCTGGATATAGATGCCGTGCTCGCCCAACAGCAGGTCGCTCGCCGCCTTGCAATTCGCCGGGTCGCCGACCGCCAAAGGTACGATGTGGGTGTCGCTCAGCATGACCGGCAGTCCGGCCGCGACCAGCGCGGACTTTACCCGATGGACACGGTCCTTGTGTCGCTCGCGTTCCAATTGTGAGACTTTGAGATGCCGGATCGCAGCCGTGGCCGCGGCGCAAATCGCTGGCGGCAATGCGGTGGTGAAAATGAAACCTGGAGCATAGGACCGCACTGCGTCGATCAACGTGCCGCTTCCCGCGATATAGCCGCCGAGGCATCCGAAGGCCTTGGCGAGCGTACCTTCGATCACATCGATCCGATACATCGCGCCATCGCGCTCCGCGATGCCGCCGCCCCGAGGACCGTACATCCCCACCGCATGCACTTCGTCGAGATAGGTCATGGCACCGTATCGATCGGCAAGATCGCAGATACGATGGATTGGCGCGACGTCGCCGCCCATTGAATACAGACTTTCGAAGACGATGAGCTTCGGCCGATGCGGGCCAGCCCCATTCAGCAACGCCTCGAGATGATCGACGTCGTTGTGGCGGAAGATCCGCTTCTCCGTCCCCGACTGGCGGATGCCCTCGATCATCGAGTTGTGATTGAGGGCATCGGACAGGATCAGACAATCGGGGATCAGTTTCGCAATGGTCGAGATGCCGGTCTGGTTCGAGACGTAGCCAGACGTGAAGACCAGCGCTGCCTCCTTGCCGTGAAGATCTGCGATCTCACATTCGAGCTCGATCAGCGGATGATTGGTGCCGGCAATGTTGCGTGTTCCTCCCGCCCCGGTCCCCGATCGCATTGCCGTTTCGATCATGGCTCCGAGGACCCTCGGATGCTGTCCCATCCCGAGGTAGTCGTTGGAGCACCAGATCACCACTTCCTTCGTTCCTCGAGCCGAATGCCACACAGCATGGGGAAAACGGCCGGCGATCCGCTCAAGGTCAGCGAAGACCCGGTAGCGGCGCTCGGTTTGGAGGCGCGCGATTGCATCGGCGAAGAAACCGTCATACTTCGTAACCCCAGCTTTTAGGGAACGTCTCCGAGGCTCGCTCATATTCCCCCCTTTCCAACCTCCGGAGACACAAATTACCTTTGCGATAGCCTTCGCAGGACCTCAATAATTGACCCATCTAACGCTTTGTCCATGGTTTTTCTCATTTGCAGGACTATCCCACGAATTTACGCAATACGACTGCGAGATGGTCGAAAGCACAATCGCACTTGGAAACCGATTATTGCTCTGAGCGCGAACGCACCACCAGCGCTCGCGAGCGTCAGATCGGCGCGCGCACGCGGTTCGTCGATATTCGGCGACGTGGCGAGGGCAATACCGGAGAGGGTCGGCAAACCAACAAAGATCCGACGCTGGGGTGCGTGCAGAAAACACATCCCACACCTCCGGCTTCCTAAGAAAGCCGTTTTTTGACTCCTCAGGGCCAATTTAATCTTACTCTTTTTGTAAGGACTGGGTGATCATTTCTCTTGTAGGCGATGATAAGCATCCCTGATTTGACTCCATTTAGAGGTGGACTAATTGTAATCACATGGCCGCGTTCCCTAAGGCAACGGAGGGGGAGTGCCATGAACAAAGTTCTCGTCTTTCACTCTGAACTTGTTGCGATCGTTGCGATGTTGGCGCTCTGTGGCTCGCCCGCGCACGCCTACGAGGCTGGGGCGGTCGCCGGAGGCGGAAGCATCGAGGGCACGGTCTTCTATCGCGGCGCCGTGCCGATGAAAAAGATCATCCCCACCAAGGACGTAGAGGTGTGCGGCGCTCCACGCGAGGAGCCTGTTATCCGTGTTGGAGGCGATCAGGTCGTAGAGAGCGCGGTAGTCTACCTAGCGGAAGTGGCCAAGGGGAAAGCGTGGCCGACAGCTGCCAAGCCGCCCGAACTCGACAACGTCAAGTGCCGCTTTGAGCCCGAGGTTCAGGTCATCCCCGCCGGCCAACTCGAGGTCGTCAACACAGACGCGGTGCTGCACAACACCCACGGCTACTACGATAAACGCACGACCTTCAATTTGGCATTGCCAAACAAGGATCAGCGAATCCCGGTTGAATTGAAGCGGCCCGGCACAGTTCGCGTCGACTGCGACGCGCATGGCTGGATGGAGGGCTGGATCTACGTCGTCGACAATCCCTACTACGCGATCACCGGCGCCGACGGCAAATTCGCCATCACCGACGTCCCACCCGGAACCTACAAGCTTGTGGCGGTCCAACCCTTCACCGGCCCAGTCGAGGTGCCCGTAACAGTTTCGGAGAAAACGCCCACCAGCGTGACCATTGAACTGAAAAAGAAATAAGAAAAGAGGGGCCGCCGGCCGAATTGGCGGGCCAAGTTCCTTCAAGAGGACCGACGCCTTAAAAAACGGTCCGACGCTAGGAGGAAGCCCATGTCTGACGAGCTCGACCGCCTTCGGCGGGAAGTGCATGCTGTCCTGCACCAACCTGGGGTGCGCCCCGACGACACGCTCGAGATCACGCGTCGAACCTTTGTTCACAGGTCGCTTCTTGTCGGTGCCGCGACGGTCGCCGAGACTTTCTCTTGGTGGCCGCTGATCAACACCATCGACGTCGCCCACGCCGCTGAGGCACCGTTCAAGTTTGCTTGGATCTCGGACACACATCTCTACCCGAAATCATTGAACACGCGTTTCGTCGATAAGACCGTGCGCGCGGCGAAAGACGTCCAGGCGATGAGCCCGCCAGCCGATTTCCTGATCTTCGGCGGGGACCTGGCCCAGCTCGGAAAGATCGAGGAGCTCGAGCTTGGTGTCGACCTTCTCAAGGAAGTGAAGATCAAAAAGGTCTTCATTCCCGGAGAGCACGATTGGTATCTCGACATGGGCAAGAAATGGGGCGAGCTATTCGGCCAGCCTCATTGGACTTTCGACCACAAGGGCGTGCGCTTCATCGGGCTCGATACCGTCAGTCACGGACCTGACTACTGGACCGCTAAGAACATGACGCCCGAGGAGCGCATGGGGCACATGTCGGCGCTCGACGGCACCGTTGCCGGGCCCTGGGCCGGCGTTGGCCGCGAGCAGCTCGACTGGATGGAGAAGACCCTCGCTGACTGGGACAAAGCCAAGCCGGTGATCATCTTCAGCCACAATCCGCTCTACGAATACTATCCCCCCTGGAATTTCTGGGTTCGGGATTGGCGCGAGGTGCATGACGTTCTGAAGCCCTACACCAAGGTCACCAACATCCACGGACACGTGCATCAGGTGCTCTACAACGAGATCGGCACCATGCGCTCGATCGGCATGCTGGCGACAAGCTGGCCTTGGCCCTATGCGCCCGAGGGTGTGCCCAAGCTCACCACGCCGATGATCCGCGTCGACCCCGGCGATCACTTCGATGGTGTGGGCTGGGGCAAGTTGAGCGTTGCCAATGACCAGGTCGACACCGAATACGTCATGTGGGGCCGCAAGGAAGTCTTCATCCAATCGCCGGAGGACTACGCCAAGAGCATCGACGAGGTCATCAGGCCGCGCATCGTCGACAACATGTATCCATGGGCGAACCCATAGGAGGGATGGCTATGACAACCAGATCGACATTCCTCAGCGTCGTGCGGCGTTTCTTCATGGCGGGCGTCGTCGTGGCCGTGCCCACCTTGGCCGGGCCGGCCGGCGCGCACAAGGATCCGGTAACGCCCCAGCAGCTGAAGAGCTATCAAGAGGCGTTCATGGAGGAGGTCAAGAAGGGAGACCTGCTCTTCCATGGAGATGGGGCGACCGCCGATGCGATGGGCGTCAAGCTTTCCACCACCGGATGGGCTTGCGCAATGTGTCACCCCATGGCCTCCGATACTCACCCGCATTCGTTTCCGAAGTTCCAGGCGCAGATCGGCAAATTCGCGACCCTGCGTGACATGATCAACTGGTGCATCGAGAAGCCCAATCAGGGCGAGAAGATCGAAACCGATTCGGAGGCGATGAAGGCGCTGGAAGCCTACATCTACTGGTCGAATACCGGTTCGGTGCTGGTCCCGGGCAAGTACTAGTTCTGCCGCGGCCATCCGACCCGCCGCCGGCGTGATGTCCGACGGCGGGAGAGGAAGATGAATGGACTTCGGTCAATCTGACCACGATCGCATCGTGGGGAGAGGGGATGAGCTATGGCCGAGGCGCTACGTGGCAAATTCGCTGGTATCGACCTCGACGAGCTGGTCGATTGGCCGGCCGTGCGGATTTGGCTCTACTGGGGCATGTTCTGGCTGATGGTCACGCCCTCCGTTGGGGTGGCGATCTCGGGCCTCTTCAACTATCCCGACTATCTCGGCACCAATCTCGAGACGACCTTCGGCCGGTTGCGGCCGGTTCACGTCAACGGCGTCATTTTCGGCGCCTTCTCGGCCCTTTTCATCGGTGAGTGCTACTATCTGGTGCCGCGCCTTTGCGGCGTCAGAGTGCCGTGGCAGCAATTGTCCGTCCCAATGGCTTGGGCATGGAACATCATGCTCGCAGCTGCCCTCATTTCGTTGGTCATGGGCGAAAATCACGGGCTCGAAGCTGGCGAGCTCCCGCTCTTCGCCGAGATCCCGATCTTCATCGTACTGTCGCTAGTAACCGCCCAATTCCTTACCGCCATCGGGCGGCGTCTCGAGGCGCCGCTCTATGTCGCGCTCTGGTATCTGATCGGCGCCTACATTTGGACGGTCATGAATCTCGTCCTCGGCAGTTTCATTCTTCCCTACACGATCTCCGGCATCAACAGCGCCGCCTTCCACGGTCTCTACATCCACTACATCGTCGGCCTGTGGCTGACGCCCGCGGGTTATGTGCTCATCTACTACTTCCTGCCGCTCAGCGTGCGCAATCCGCTCTACGCCCACAAGCTTTCGCTTGTCGGGTTCTGGTCGCTTGCCCTGTTCTACCCCTTTGTCGGCATCCATCACTATCTCTATAGCCCGATCGCCGACTGGGCCGAGACGCTCGCGATCATCACCTCCATGCTGCTGATCATTCCGGTGTGGACGGTGCTGATCAACTTCTTCGGCACCGTGATGGGCCGCTGGGACGGATTTGGTAAGAACCTCCCGGCGAAGTTCCTGATCATGGGCGCGATCATGTATCTGATCGGGTGCTTCCAGGGATCGACCGAGGCCCTGCGCTCGATCCAGCAGCCGACCCATTTCACGGACTTCGTCATTTCGCATTCGCATCTTACGGTGTTCGGAACCTTCGTGGTCTGGGCGATCGGCGGCCTCGTCTACTTGTGGCCGCGCGTGTGGGGCCGCAGCGAGCTTTGGTCGTTCAGGATGGGCAACTGGTCATTCTGGCTGATCACTGTCGGTATCTCCACCATGGGCCTCGTGCTGACCGCTGGCGGACTCCAGCAAGGCTTCCAATGGATGGCCGGCACCGAGTGGCTCGATACGGTGCTCGCTATGAGGCCCTACTGGCTGGTGCGTACCCTGTCAGGCATCAGTATGGACATCGGGATGTCGCTCCTCGTCATTAATCTGATGATGACCGCGCTCACGCGGCCGGCCGAGGGAACGGTTGCCGTTCCAGAACGCGGCATTGGCCCGCTTCCTGCCGGAGGGCCGGCCCAATGAGCGCGCGATTTGTCGCCCTGGTGGCCGGCGTCTTCTGTTTCTTTCTCGCTCTCGTCACCCAGGGCGTGCTGCCGTTTTTCGAGCCTTCGGCGCGGGTCAACACAGTGACCGCAGTGGTGCGCACCGATCTCGGCCAGCTCAAGTGGATGGTCACGGAGGCTACCGACTATACGCCGCAGCAGAAACTTGGCCGCCAGATATATCTGCGCGAGGGCTGCTGGTACTGCCATTCCCAATTCGTGCGTCCGGTGACCGGCGAGACACGGCGCTGGGGCCCGGTCACCGAGTCGGGTGAATTCGCCTATGACGTGCCGCATCTGTTCGGCACGCGGCGCATCGGACCGGACTTGATGCGGGTCGGGCTCAAGTACAGCGACGAGTGGCATCTCGCTCATTTCTGGAATCCGCGCCAGCTCTCGCCCGATTCCGTCATGGCACCCTATCGCGGCCTCTTCGACACTCCCGCTCAGCCGGTCAAGATCATCGACGACGCGGACGGGAATAAGAGCCTCGAGAAAACGCCAGTGACCGAAGCACTGTTCGACTTCGCGAGTAAGGAGCGGATCCAGCTCACGCCGAATGCCGACGGTCTGCTCTTCGTGCCGCGGCGCGCAAAGGGCAAGGCGCCGCTCATTGTGATCCCAAAAGAGGAATTTAAGGGCGAGACAGTCGAGATCGCGGCCGAGACAGAAGCCCTCGAAGCTCTCATCGCCTATCTCCAGAAGCTTGGCATGAACCGCGGCAAGTGGCGCGATCTGTTCGAGCCGCAGCAGCTCGAAGTCACGGATGCGACGCTGCCGCGCTCGACCGAGTGGATCGCTCACGGCAAGGAGGTCTATGAACGGCGGTGCCTCGGCTGTCACGGCGTCAACGGCGATGGCAATGGGCCGGCGGCGACCTTCATGACCAATCAGCGTCCGCGAGATTTTACAGCCGCAGTATTCAAGTTCCGGCTTACGAAGGAGCCCGTGCCGACCGACGGTGACCTCTTGCGCACCATCACGCGCGGGGTTCGTGGTACGGCCATGCCCGCCTGGTACGAACTCCCGCTCAACGATCGGCTCGCGGTCATCCAGTACATCAAATACGAACTAGCGGTGGACCGCTCCGATCCAGCCAAGCCTTATGCATTCTTCGTCGAGGAGCCGCCTGGGCCTCCGCTGTACATCGGCAAACCACCGGCTCCTACTCAGGCCATGCTCGATAGGGCCAAGGATGTTTGGGAAAATGCCAAATGCTGGGAGTGCCACGGCAAAACCGGAAAAGGCGATGGCGAGAAGGCCCCTGGCCTCAAGGATGATCTCGGTTTCGCCATCGTGCCGGCAGACCTCACCAGCGGTCAGTTCAAGTCGGGCCCGGCCGTTGAAGATATCTTTAGAACCATGACAACGGGGCTCTCCGGCACGCCCATGCCCTCCTATCGCGACTCACTATCCGAGGAGGACCGTTGGGCACTTTCCTATTACGTCCTCGCGCTTTCCGCCTACAAGGACCCGCTCACCTTGCAACCGCTCACGATCGACGAGGCGGATCGCGCTGCGCTTAATGATCTGGCTCGGAAGGCGGGTTCCCCGGCTGAGGCCTATGTATCGGGTGCCGGCTCGGCAGAGAAAACTTCACAACTCGGCAAAGGCGAGAGCGGGTCGGCGGCCGACAAACAACGTACCGCTCAAGGAGAATGAGCCATGCTCGGCTTCGAGGTCACCGGACCCTACGCAGGCGCCACGCTGATGAGCCTCGGTGCGCTCTGCCTCTTCATCTGGGGCGTGTTCGCGGGTGCCTTCCGCGGCGCCGATGACGCCGCGATCGGGTATTACCAAAGGGAAGTGGAAAATGACAAAGCCAAGCAATCCGAAAAGTGACGACCCGCACCAAGAGTTAGAGGAGTACGGCGGAGGCACCATCCAATCACGGCACGGCTATCTTCCGATCTGGCTGCTAGTCGTTTATGCGGTCCTCTTCCTGTGGTCACTGTATTACATGGTCGTCTATTGGGGCGGGCTGGGACCGGGACGACTCTAGCGGGAGACCGTAGCCCGGCACACGGGCTTTGGATGATCGCTTCAATCAAGGGAGCAGGAAATGATCGCAGCTAGGATCCTTTTGACCGTCGCGGCCTTGAATTTGCTCTTCCTGTTTTCCGAGCTCTCCATGAACGTCCTTCGAGTTTTTCTCGGATGAACGAGGCAAACCATGCTGGAAAACACGGTCTTCTCGCTCGCTGATGCGAGCACACTTCAAATCCTGGCGTTCTTCGGCTTTGGCATAGCCAACATCGCCTTCTTCGTCTGGGTCGTATACCTCATACGACAATAGCGGCGCCCGATGTGGTCCGCCTCGCGAAGGGGCGGCGATCAGGCAGGACGATCTGCCGATGACCTATTATCTGGTGATCTTCGCCGCAGGCTTTGCAGGCAGCTTTCACTGCATCGGCATGTGCGGCGGTTTTGCCTGTGCGCTGGGCCGCGACGCGCGAGGAGGAGGCGCAACGGTCCTGCGCCACCTGCTCTACAACACGGGCCGGCTGACAACCTACTGCTTCCTCGGCGGGCTCGCGGGCGCGCTCGGTCAAGTTATCTGCACGGCACAGGGAGCGGCGGCGGCACCGCTCTTCAACGGCTCCCTCGACGTCGCCCAGAGAATTCTCGCGATTGTTGCCGGACTGCTCATGATCGCCATGGCGTTGCAGTTCTTTGGCCTACAGGCGTTCCATCGCCTTTCGGTGGGGTTCGGAACCAACACGTTTGCGATGTCCCTGCGGAGCCTGCTTTCGGCAGATGGTCACGCTGCGCCACTCGCCTTCGGGGTGTTCAACGGCTTCCTGCCCTGTCCGCTCGTCTATGCCTTCATTGCCCAGGCCGCGAGCACCGCTGGAGCGTTTCCCGGCTTCTTGGTCATGGCCGCGTTCGGACTGGGCACCTTTCCAGCGATGTTGATGATGGGCGGGATTGGCAGAGTTGTCGCGCCTGCCTGGCGGCAACGTGGTGTCTGGCTCGCTGGCTGTTGCATCCTTTTGCTCGGTCTCATCACGCTCGGCCGTGGTCTCCTCCCCTCGGGCGCCCATATCGGCCACGCTTGGATGGCAGGACCTCCAGCATGACCGCACACGACGGCCATGTTCTGTGCTCCCATTGCTCGCTGCCTGTCGGCCGGCGCGCAATGGAGCGCGCGGTGAACGGCGAGGCCCGTGCGTTTTGCTGTTACGGCTGTTGCATCGCCTTTCAAGTGAAGAGCGGCAAGAGCGAAGAGTGGGAGGCCGCTTGGCTTCTGATCCAGCTTGGTGTGGGCGCCTTTCTCTCCATGAACATCATGATGTTCAGCCTCCTTCTGTATTCGGACGCCTTCACCGGTGTCGACGCGAGCGTGCTGCCGTGGATACACTTTCTGCTGTGGATCTTCGCGACACCGGCGGTCGTGATTCTCGGCGGCCCATATGTGCGCGAGATGTGGCTCAATGGCGTTAAGGGGCGCGTGACCTCGTCGACACTTATCGTGCTTGGCGTCGGCGCCGCCTATCTCTATTCGGCGGCTGCCGTGATCGAGGGCAGCATGCATGTCTATTTCGACACCGCCTCGATGGTCCTGATGCTGTTCACCGTTGGCCGCTATCTCGAGGCCGTCGGTCGCGCCAGGGCGGCGCGCGATCTCGAACCTCTCTTGGCTGCCGAACGCGAAACCGCAACGGTTGTCGATGACGGGGTGGAGATCCCACGTCCCGTACGTGAGGTCAGTGCCGGCACGCTGGTGCGGGTCCGGCCGGGCGAGCGCATTCCGGTTGACGGCGTGATTGTCGAGGGGGAATCGAATACCGACGAAGCCTTGATCACCGGCGAAAGCCGACAAGTCGCAAAGATAGCCGGATCCGCGGTGATTGCCGGCAGCATTAATCTCGACGGGTCGCTTCTGATCCGGAGCAGCGGCGCCGGAACCGCAACGCGCTGGGCGCAGATCTGCCGCTCGGTTCGCGAGGCCTTGATCAGTTGCAGTCCGATCCAGCGCATTGCCGACAGCGTCGTCGGCCTATCGGTGCCGATTGTTTTGGCGCTCGGCGCGCTGACAGTCGCTTACTGGGCGCAAACATTACCCTTCGATCGGGCCATGCTGATCGGCCTCTCAGTGCTTGTCGTTGCCTGTCCGTGCGCCGTCGGTCTAGCCGCTCCGATGGCGACCTCGCTTGGCATCGGGCGCCTGGCCCGGCACGGCTGCCTTGTCCGCGAGCCCGGCGTGCTTGAGGCCCTCGCCCGCGTACGGTTGCTCGCCTTCGACAAGACCGGCACGTTGACGTCCGGCAGAGCGCGTGTCGTCGGCATCGACCGCGAGGGTGTTGAGATCGACGAGGTGCTGACACGAGCTGCCGGTCTCGCGCGCCATTCCGAGCATAGCTTGGCGCGGGCTATCGTGGCAGCGGCCGAAGCGCGCGGCGTCACGCCGGTCGCAGCGCGTGACGTTCGGACCATCCCCGGTCGAGGGGTCCGCGGCAGCATCAATGGCGAGCCCGGGGCGGCCGGAAACAGCACATTGATGGGCAATCTTTGTTGGCCGGTTCCGCCGGCGCTGGCCGAATACGCGCGTTCGCAGGAAGCCGCCGCCCGCTCCGTGGTCTATGTCGGCTGGGGCGAGCAAGTTCATGCCGTCTTGTCGCTCGACGATTCGCCGCTGCCCGAAGCGCGGGCGACCATTGCTGCGCTGCGCGCGCGGGGGCTCAACGTCGCTTTGCTGACCGGCGACCTGGCAAAAGCCGCTGAGCGGATCGCAGCCATTGTCGGAATTGCTGATGTGCACGCAGGTCTTTCACCGGAAGCCAAACGGGCTGCTCTCAATCGGTTCCGGCAGGATTACGGCGTGGTGGCAATGATCGGCGACGGTCTCAATGACGGTCCGGTGTTGGCCGCGGCGGATATTGGCATCGCCGTCGGCTCCGGTACCGATCTTGCGCGCGAAACTGCGTCCCTCGTGCTGCCTCAGGACGGGTTGTGGATGTTGCCCTGGGTCGTCGACGTGGCTCGCGCGGTGCGCATGACCATCCTCACCAACCTCATGTGGGCGTTTGGCTACAATGTTGTCGCGCTGACTTTCGCCGCGCTCGGACTTCTTCAGCCGATCCTTGCCGCCGCTGTCATGGCCGGCTCGAGCATCCTTGTCGTGATGAATTCGCTGCGGCTGGAACGGCTGCCGGATGCTGTTCCGCTGACCAAGGGGCAAGCGCCGGGCACCGTCGCGGAGGACGCCCGTCTTGGTATCGACGTTACATTGATGGACAGCGCGGCACTCGGGCGGGGTTGAGCTCGCCTTAGCCGAGATGCTTCATGCGACCGTAAGCTGGTGCGACAGTGAATACACGCCACCGCCATCCTCTTCCCACGTGAAGTCGAGCCGGCCGCTTTCCGTCGCGCGCAAAGTGAATTCGAGGAACGGATTGGCCGAAACCGCCTCATGGAGATCGGCACTGAAGACCACGACATCATTGTAACGGCAGACAAACTTGTTGATGATCTTGCGCGGTATCACGCTGCCTTGATCGTCACGGCGCAGTCCCGTCTCCATCTGATGCTTGATCAGGGTCTTGATCGGGAAGTCCTCGCCCTTCGCTGCAGCGCTCGGCACGACCACGCGTGGTGTCGGGGTGTTCACTCTCCGCCTCCTGCCGATCACTCACAGCCGTTGGTAGCGACGCTGACCCAGGTCTTTGCCATCAGCAACGTCCCGTCACTCATCTCGGCCACTGCCACCACATGTTGCGGCTTGGCGAGGCGAATGCGCGTCGAGACGCGGGCGGCGCTGCGTTGTGGGAAGAAATGAAAACCGGCGACTTCGATGAGCGGGTTCTGTGGTGCGAAGACGCGGACTTGCCTCACATGGTCGGATTCCGTCATGGGGCAGTCGACGTCGAGGCTCATGGGTACATTGGAGCCCGTCGGGAAGTCCGCTGGCATCACGAGGCGAAGTCGATTTGATTCTACGGCCGTCCGCCCAAAGTACCGCCTGACCAGCTCCCTTATTTCGTCGTCCGCGCGCGCCCTCCGCGGCCAGACAAACGACCCGCTCGCAAGAGCGATCCCCGCATAGCCGCCTCTCAGCACATGGCGGCGTGTCAAACCCATGTCCCGGTCTCCCAAGCCATGCCTAACCTGTTGGTGTCATTCCAAAGTCGCTTTGGGGTCGGGGTGGACAGCCTGCCGCGTCTATTACTGGTACCCGCTCCGCGTCCCTTCGACCTCAACGAAATTTTGCACTGATAAACTCTTTGCCGACAGACGTTACACGCCGGCTTTTGTCGGGTAAACAACGCGACTAGTGATGTAAGACTATCGAAGTTAGAAAGGTAACCTCGATTGCGTCGACCTCTGACGTCCGCTTCACTGCGATGTCCGCTCGTCGACCCCTTAGCCCTCAATAGCGGACGGATCCTGGGCTCGACGCGGACTGCCGGAATGGGTCATCAGCAGCAGTGAGCGAATACTACCCGGCGAGTCCACTTCGTCATCAAGAGCGTGCGCACCGGAAGCGGTGGGACACTTCTCTGCGGAAAGCCTTGGGAAGCTATGGAAATGATTTTGTGTCTCACTTTTTTCTAACCCATTGAAATTGCCAGCTTTCCGCAACCCCCTACGGGGCGCCAGCTCGGTGCGAAACCGGTCAATCCTAGAGGTGCGTCCCTGGATCGACGGCTGCGGGCGCTGCCCGAGTGGCCTGACAATTCTATTCCGCGATAGCGGCCCGCGCGGCATCGGCGCCTACGTCACCGCGCCCTGGCGCCGTAGTCCTTCGCATACCGACGCGGGCCGACACCCTTCACGTCATCGATGGCGACTCTACTGAGGTCGGAAAGCACCCGAGAGCCAGCCGGCGCCAAATCCTCCCGGCGCCAGCACAACGCCGGCCCACACCATCGCCGAGACCAGGCTCGCGATGCCAAATTGCAGGAGCGGCATCTCGCAGATCCCGGCCACCAACGGCGTGAGCGAGCGCAGCGGTCCCATGAAGCGGGAGACGAACAGACTGACCCAACCCCAGCGCTCGAAGAACCTGTGGCCACTGTCGAGCAGCTCCTTGTTGTTTCTGAGCGGCCAGCGGTCCTTTAGCTCATGCTCGAAAAAATAGCCGAGCCCGTACGAGATCCAGTCGCCAACCGAGGCGCCCGACGCAGCAGCAAGCCAGAGCGCAAGCATATCGACCCCGCTCGCTCCCAGAACTGTCGATGTCGCGAGAAGAATTGCCGTGCTGGGGACCAGCAATGAGATCCCTATGAGGGATTCGGCCATGCAGATCACGAATGCAATCGGCAGCGCGTACGATTCATGGGCCTTCACGAATGACGCAATGCCTTCCCAGGCCTCGGTCAACGATACGCCTCCGTTCATTCAAGCGCTTTGGAGATAGGACAGCGGTCTCGATGCTGGTCAACCGGAAGACGGCTCGACCTAGCAACAGGCATAACGACGATTTCCGGCGCACCGATGTCACGCTCTACAAGGATTGCCGTTCGGGCGCTCCCGTCGCGCTTCTTCGCATCGAGGGCGGCGGCCATCGCGTCCCCGGGCGCGAGGATGGCGCCAAGTCATGGGCCGATCGTCTGCTCGGCCCCCAGAGCCACTGCGGTTAGCCGCGCAAGAAAACAAGCTCACAGGCGTTCCGGCTTTAGGCCCGAGCCCTACCCGTAGTATTTCCCCAGGATAAAGATAAGTGAACGCACGTAATTCTGAGCGATGCGACAGGGATTTGCTCACGAGAATAAAACGATATTCACTATTAACCAATATTGGGAATTGGTGTTTATTTTCGTTACAGTGTCATAGTGCCTGTGACTTTATGAGCTGGTTCGCTTTGTGTTTCCCTCCACAAGTGCGGACCGTTCCACGTCTTGGCAGCGTACTGCCGAAATTGTGGACGAGCCCCGAAGCGGCTCCCCCCCGACGCTTCGGGGCTCTTTTTTTGTGGCTGACGAGGGCAGCCAACGGCGAGGCCGCGACAACGCGATAACTCGAATGCGGTCCCATCACCACCCCCCAGCGCGCACCCCACTTAATCTCGGCATCCTTCAGCGGAGCGACAGGAGATGACGACAAAGACACGGAAGTTGAAGAACGAAGCGTTGGACAGAGCTCACACGCTGATGTTTGCAGCCAATCTGCTGGCCAAGGGCTCATCAGAACAATGCGCCGTCGTGGGAACCAACCCGGCACTCGTTAGAGAGTGGATTGAGGAACTCCAACACTGGCGTGAGCAATCGCAACGGGAGACGGAGTTGCTCGATCTAGCCATTAATGACCTTCGCGCTGCCCAGCGTCTCGCGATCTGCGAAAGCGGACGACAGGTGGGAGATCCAGCCCCAGTGAAGGGGAATGCTTAGCTTAGGTTCGCTGCGGCGAGCGCCTTTTTCGCATCGATGCGGATCGCCTGAAGCGAGGCAATGGCATCGTCAACGAAGCGATCGATCTCCATCTCGCTCGTCAGATGCGCAGAAATGGCAAGATCGGCCGACCGGCTGAGGGCGCTGGATCTCACATAGATCTGCACGTTCGCGTATTTTCCTTGAGGGTCGTCCTTGCCGCCCGCGAGATGAAAGCCGAACTTACCCTTCGTTTCTTCGATCTGCATTGCGTGGCCTCCTGTTCCTCCAATTTCCAGCGTTCTTGTTTCCTAGCGCTTGCACCTTCGCCGGCCAAAGTGAACACCATTTAGTCAGAGTAAAAACAGAATTGGGCCTCCAGCATGGCGGCTATTCTCAAATCCTGGGCAAGTTGTTGAGAAGCCATGGAGCAATCGTAGGATATTCTCCCCCGCGTTCCGCGAAGCTCCGCGCTTGTTTTAACGCCGCTCGGAATCATGACACCGTTGCCGAATGGAAGAGCACGTTTTGGCGCCCGCAGGCGGAACACATGGCTGGGTGATCGAGGTAGTCGACGATCGCAAGCGTCGCGCGCGCCTGAGCAAGCGCTACTATGCCGCAATCTCGGACATGTCGGTCGCGATGTCAGCTGTCAAGGCATCTTGCCGCTTGAGGTCTAGCGCTCTTCTGCGCGCTCGCCATGCTCTATCGAAACGCGACCTTGCCGAGCTCGATCTCAGGCCGGGCGAGGTACGCAAGGTCTAGAGCAGCCTAGCGGCGGCTTGTCGGCGCCTAATCACGCCGTTCACAGGCAAGAAGCCGCTTGGCTTCAAACTCACCCCCAGCGCCGAATGAGTGCTCGAGCTCGTGTAGAAGGTCGCCTGAGATCGGTTTGCGGCCATTCGACAGTAACGTCAACACGTCGTCGCCGACGTCATCTATGTTGAACCATTGGCGCGCGCCAAATCCGAGCGGCTCTCTGGTGAACGGTCGCAGCACGCCCTCGCAGGCATGCCGGCTCACGTAACAGGAGAAGATTGCGCTAGGATGCGAAAATTCACCGGAGACTATGAACCACGGCGTTGCCTTTAGCTGCATATATCGCAGCAAGAGGTCCAGTCTCCGGGCGTTCTCCGCCGGATGCTGCGCCCTTGGCATGTGCACAATGCATTCGCGTCCGTCGACTAAGAGGCGGAACCGCGGCACGCAGATGCATCCATCTCGTAAGAGGCGTTCGCAATCTGAGATCTCTCCTAGCAAGAGACGCCTGGTCGAGGGTTGAAACACGTCAACTCGTCGCTGCAATCCATACCGTCGTATAGCTTCTTTAGCATTTATAGCCGTTGATAATGACAACTGCTTCGCGCTCGGCGCGGAGATTGAACTCACCCGTTAGTCGCGACACACCCGGCGCCCGCTGCCGAGTCGAGAGCGGCCGTGCCGCCGAGCTGATGGAGGATGAGCGAATTGCCCTCCGTGTCGAGGCAGGTGATCATGCGGCACTTGGGGCCATGGACGACGTCGCCGAGGAAGATCACCGGCGGCCTCGGCCGCGATACGCTGACGGGCGGAGAGGGCCGCGACCGCTTCGAGTTCTCGAGCATCTTCGACATAAGCAAGCTCGGAGCGAACGACGTCAGCACCGACTTCGCGAAGGGTGATGTCATCGACCTCTCCTGCATCGATGCCAACACTCTCCGCAGGGGCGATCAGGACTTCAAGTTCATTGGCGACAGTGGATTCTCAGGTCGGGCCGGTGAACTGAACTACGTCGTCGTCGGCGCAAATGTGATCGTGCAGGGCGACGTGAACGGCGACAAGACGTCCGACTTCCAGCTCGAGTTGACCGGAGCCGGAACATTGGCGCTGCAGAAGTGGGACTTCATTCTTTAGGACGTGAGATCCCGATGCGGGGCCGTCGTTCGAAGGCGGCCCCGCGATCGGCTATCGTTCTACGGGATAAGACTGTCGCAAGGGACTTCACGCTCGACGTCTCTGGCAAAGGTGTCCGTCGTGGTAACCCGCCACATCTCCCGGTCCCAAACCGGAAAAGCCAGCTTCCCCCGAGTTACGTAGGTCACTCTCCCCCCTTCGATCTCCAGGACTTTGCGCACCTCTCTCTTCCACGTCACATAGCACCGGCCAACTGAGATCGAGCTGGCTTCGACCGTCATCAGCTTCCCCGCTCAGTCTCGGCGACAGGGACGGCTCGACCTGGCGCCAGGGCTTTCGCGTCCGGGCCGCGCACGAAGGTGTCGGGACCGGCGCCATTCTAGAATTTGTGCAGTGCAATTGAAAGCGCGCGGCGCGCCGGGACGTTCGCGGCGCCGCGCAACGAACGGCCATGTTTGAGCGAAGATTTCTTGCCGACGGCAGCGGGTCTGCCCTACTTTGGGCTCCCGTCGGCCAAGCCGGTCGAGACCACGCCCCATCCAACGGCCGCGTCCGCCCTCTCAGGCCAAGCAAAATTTCGGAGAGGTAAAATGAAAGTCTATCCGAGCCTGGAAATTCCCCAAACCCTTGCCGCCGGCCCCGGTCCCGGGAACACGGACCCGCGCGTGCTCGAGCGCTTCGCCAAGACCGGCGTGGCCGACCACATGCAAAAGGACGTGCTGCGCGGCATGATCGAGGCCAAGGAGATGCTGCGCGCGGCGTTCGGCACCAAGAGCACCTACACCTACGGCGTCGCCGGCACGGGCTTCAGCGGCCTCGATTGCGTGCTGAGCATGATTCTCCCCGGCGATACGGTCGTGGCCTTCACCAATGGAACGTTCAGCGGCATCGACGGTCTCACCATCCGCATGAAGGCCTCGACGCGCGAGGAGCTCGCCGCCAATCCGCTCAACCCGAAGCCGAAAAACGTCGTCATAATCGAGGTGCCGCACGGCCAGTCGGTCAGCGGGGACATCATCGACAAGACGCTCTCCGAGCACAAGCCGATGTGGGCCTTCATGGCCCATTGGGAGACCGGCAGCGGGCGCATCAACGATCTTAAGGGCTTCAGCGATGCCTGCCTGAAGCACGGGGCGATGGGGATCGTCGACGTGGTGTCGAGCCTCGGCGTCGCCGACTACGACATCGACGACTACCGCGGCGTCGTCGCCTGGGCGTCCTGCCCGCAGAAGGGCGTGCTGAGCCTGCCCCTCACCTACGCGCCGGTTAGCTTCACAGACGCGGCGATCGACGTCGTCAAAAAGCGCGGCTGCTATACCTACGTGCACCACCCGATCCTCGAGGGGCGCCACTGGGGGATCATCGACGGCAAGGACGTCGAGACGCCCGCCTACCACCGCACGCACTCGTGCTACGCGGTGGCGGCATTCCACGAGGCGCTGCGCATCCTCCTGACCTATGGACGGGCCCGCAAGGCGGCCGACTACGCCTACCACGAGAAGGCCTTGCGGCAGGCGGTGCAGTCGATGGGCTGCGACGTCACCTCGAACATGACGAGCCTCGTGGTGCTCAATCTGCCGGGCAAGCTCGCGGGCAAGGAGAAGGAGCTCGTCGCCAAGAGCCGGGCGCAGGGCTTCGGCATCTGGCCGACGCTCTCGGAGCCGGTGCAGGTCAGGATCGGCATCCTGAACCAGCTCTCGACAGAGCAGATCACGGAGATCGCCAGCCGCTTCGCCGACGCCATGCTCGACATGGGCGCCGAGTTCGACAAGCAAAGGGTGATGAGCGGGCTCAAGAACTACTATGCGGCGGCTGCCTAGCCGCTGCCCGCTTCGTCAGCGCCGCGAGGGACTTTCCGCTGGCGCCCGACGTCTTCGACTAACCTCGGTGAGCTTCACTCTCTGGACGGCGAGCCCAGCCCGACGCTTTACGCCGGCGCAGCAGCCTCAGGGGTCGTTGCGCGCGGCGCGCTCGAGCGCTTCCTCAGTCTCGCTCTTCTCGTGCTCGCCCGACAGCTGGGCGCCGGCGCCGGCCATCGGCTCGTCCATCTCGAGCATGCGTGCCTTGTCCTCCACGCCGGTTTCATGACGGCGCGCGTCGTCTTGCCCGCTCCAAAGATCCTTGAGAAATGACTTGAGGTAGCCAAGCATGATCCGGTCTCCTGCGATCAGCCCTATTCTAGTGGTCGGCCGGCAAGACCCGGCCGGCCCCCATCTTCGCACGCATTCTGCGGCGATGCTCCTCATTCGTGAACTGCCCGGTCCTGTAGGCGATCACGAGTGCGAGCGGCCAGGCCACGACATTAACGATGAGCGCCGCCGGGACGATGCCTGCCACCGGCTGCGGAGTGCTAGCAAGCCACCAGAGGGCCGATCCGTTCAAGACGAACAGAAACAGCAGAAAGCTCGCGTAAAGGATGCGTGTCATCAGCATCGTGTCCTCCTTCACCGCCGCCGGCCTTCCTTCACCCTTGGATGTGCCCTTCAGCCGAAGCGGCCGGTGATATAGCGTTGCGTGAGAGGATCGCTCGGAGCGATGAAGATCTTCTCGGTATCGCCCTGCTCCACCAGCCGGCCCAGATGGAAGTAGGCAACGCGCTGTGAGACGCGGGCCGCCTGCTGCATGTTGTGGGTGATGATGACGACGGTGAACTCGTTGCGTAGCTCGTCGATCAGATCCTCGAGCTTGGCCGTCGCCGTAGGATCGAGCGCGGAGGCCGGCTCGTCCATCAGGATGACCTCGGGGTCCGTTGCGATCGCCCGCGCCACGCAAAGCCGCTGCTGCTGCCCGCCCGAGAGATCGGTGCCCGATTCGTCCAATCGGTCCTTGACCTCGTCCCAAAGGCCGACGCGGCGCAGGTTCCGTTCCACGCACTCGTCCCGCTCGGCTCGCGTGCCGACGAGGCCATGGATCTTCGGGCCATAGGCGACGTTGGAATAGATCGACCAGGGAAACGGGTTGGGCTTTTGCGCAACCCATCCGAAGCGCCGCCGAAGCAGCGGAGGATCGATATCGGGATCGTGAATGTCGTGCCCATCGAGCAGAATGCGCCCTTCGAGGCGTGCGCCGGGGATGACATCGTTGCTGCGATTGAGACACCTCAAGAGCGTCGTCTTTCCGCAGCCCGACGGGCCGATGAAGGCCGTGACCTCATGCTCGTAGATTTTGAGATTGATGTCGCGAAGCGCCTGCATCGCGCCGTACCAGAAATTGACGTTCTCAATCGCCACCTTCGCGCCATTGCGCCCATCGTGCTTCGGGCGGGAGCCGAGGTGGACATTGAAGTCGACGACTGTCGCCGTATTCGTATCCAACATGCCGCCTGGTCCTCTGCCGTTCCGCTTTCGCTCCCTCTCTAGACTGTGCATCGTGACGGGCATTGACGCGGCGCAATAGGGGCTGATCGAAGTTGCCTCTGCGACTACCGTTCGAGGACATAGGTACCGGGAGCGGGCTCGAGAGGCGGCAGCCCGCCCTTTGGCGCGCCCATTGCCGGGGGTCGGACTTGGTCTCGAGAGCTCTTCGCCGCGAGCCAACGGACCCATTCGGGCCACCACGAACCTTGTTGGCGCTCGGCCCGAAGAGCCCACGTGTCGGGATCGACATAGCGGTCGCCAGGGTTTCGGGTCGCGATCCTATAGTGGCGTCCCGCATGACCCGGCTCCGACACAATGCCCGCATTGTGACCGCCATTTGTCAGGACAAACGTCAGCTCGTTATCGGTAAAAAGGCTCGTCTTGTAGACGGAACGCCACGGCGCGATGTGGTCCGTTTCGGTGCCGACGATGAACATCGGAATGCGCAGGTCCTTGAGCGCGATCACGCGCCCTTCTACGGCATACCTGCCCGCGGTGAGCCGGTTCTCGAGGAAGAGGCCCCTCAAATACTCCGAGTGCATGCGGTAAGGCATCCGCGTCGGGTCCGAGTTCCACGCGCCAAGATCGTTGACGCCGTCGCGGTCGCCGAGCACGTATTCGCGAACGGCCTTGGACCAGACGAGGTCATTGGTGCGCAGGAGCTTGAACGCGCCGGCCATTTGGTGCGCGTCGAGCACGCCCTGGTCCCACATGAGGTCCTCGATGAACGCGACCTGGCTCTCGTCGACGAACAGCATGAGCTCGCCGGCCTCGCTGAAGTCGGTCTGTCCGGCAAGCAGGGTGAGCGATTGGAGCCGGTCGTTGCCGTCGCGGCTCATCGTAGCGGCGGCGATTGCGGCCATAGTCCCGCCCAGGCAGTATCCCACCAGATGCTGCCGGACATCGGGCACTATCTTTGCCACGGCATTGAGCGCAGCCAGTATGCCGCGCGTGCGGTAGGCGTCGAAGCCCACGTCCCGCTGCTCTTCCGTCGGATTGCGCCACGAGATCATGAATACGGTGTGCCCGCGCTCGACGAGGTAGCGCACGAGCGAGTTCTCGGGCCTGAGATCGAGCACGTAGTACTTCATGATCCAGGCCGGCACGATGACGACCGGCTCGCGCACGACGCGCTGTGTCGCCGGCACGTACTGAATGAGCTCCATGAGGTCGTTGCGGAAGACGATCTGCCCTGGCGTGACGGCGATATCCTGGCCGACCTTGTAGCGATCATGCCCATTTGGGAGGAGACCGGCTGCGAGTCGCCAACCGTCGTCGACAAGATGCGCAAGGCCGCGCGCCAGATTGAGGCCGCCCTCCTGCTGGGTGCGCTGAAGAATGACCGGGTTCAACAGCGGGTAGTTCGACGGCGACCAAAAATCCATAAGCTGACGCGTCATGAACGCGACACGCAGCGCGTCCTTGTGTGACATGCCGCGGATTTCGCGGACGGCCGCGTCCCACCAGGCCTCCGCCGCGAGAAAGGCTTGCTGCCAGAGCACGAAAGGAGGGAGAGACCAGGCGGCCTCGGCGAAGCGCCGATCGCCACCCTGGGGCGCAAACGGCGGCTCGGGGACTTGGCCGGGAGCGATGCGCGCTGCGAAGCTCGCGAGCCGCAACGCGTCCTTGACGGAGAGCTCGGTAAGCTCGATTTGACGCTGCGGAGAACGGGCGAAATGCGACGCCCAGTCGAACCACGCTGAAGTCATGGCGTGCGGCGAGATGCCCTGCGTCAGATGGCCGGTCGCGGCGCGCAGAATGCGGTCGAGATCGGTGCTCGCGACCCGGTCCTCTGCAGCGGAGGAAGCGCCGGCAGGTGCTAAGCTCGCAGGCTTCGCGCCGCCGACCGGCGCGGTATCTGTCGCGTCTCCGAGCGCGAGACCGACTGCAGGGGGCGCAGCGCTGTCTTGCATGGTTGCTGATGCCCTCCGCGCAACCCTGCGTTTGAGACTAGCGCCCGCGGACTACACTTCTGTGAAGGGTGAAATGTCTGAGAACCACGCACGCGGGACGCTGCCGACGCCCGCTTCGCGCATTCATTTGGCGCCGTCCCGCCGGCCGTTCCCGGCCTGGAACAACAGGGAATAGAGCGTCTCCAGCAGTCCTGCCGACGCCAGCAGAACGAGGGCCATCGCCCCCGCCACTGCAACTGTCGTCCACGCTCCGAGGCCGCATGCGATGCCGAGCGCCGCGGTGACCCAGACGGTCGCCGCCGTCGTCAGCCCCTCGACGCTGCGCGACTTGACATCCCTGAGGATCACGCCCGCGCCGATGAAGCTTATGCCACCCATAATTCCCTGTATGATGCCCTGGACGACGCGGCTCATGGCATCGGCATTCTCTGCCATGCCGGAAACCTGGATCGTCGCCACGGTGACGGCCGCCGCTCCAAGCGCCACCAGCGCCAGAGTACGAAGGCCGATCGGCTTCTGCGCGATGTCGCGATTTAGGCCGACGAGCGCTCCGGCGAGCGCCGCGACGCCGAGACGAAGGCCAATCTCTTCAAGTGTGAGATCCATCGTTTTCGAGAATCCTTGGTGCCCGCCGAGCCTCTTCGTCGGGCGCCGGTGTAACGCAATAGGGACCTCCTTGTTCCCGCTAGAGTTTTCCCGGCGGCAAATTCTGCCATGTTTCAGCCAAAGCTATCGCAATATTGTTGTAATTGCGGTCGAGAGAGACCCCGGGGAGCTCGATTGTCTACTGCACGCCAGTTTGCTGCTGCTGCGACAGCATTTTTGCTGATCGCGGACTTATTTGTCGCCTCGGATGTGCGCTCCGAGCCCAAAGATCCTGCCCCCTGCGAGGAGGCGGCCAAGCTCGCCGTCCTCGCCTCCCCGGTCACGCCGTGGAAGGGCGCGCCCTTGCGCGTCGTCTTCGCCACGGAGGAGCCGCTCGAGGGCGAGCTTTCGCTGGTCGGTCCCGATGGATCCGTCGCGGCCAAATCGCGCGACCGGCACGGCGGACCGCCCTATTTCTGGTTCGCCGAGGTCGCCGCGCCGGCCGCCGGGACGTGGCAGGCCAAGCTCGCACGCGAGGGCGCGACGGGGGAGTGCAGCACTCTCGTCCGCGACATCGCCGTGCAGCGCAAGGAGCCGGCGCGGCCGGGCGCGACGGCAAAAAGCGTCTGGCCCGTGCGCGATACGTGGAATCGCGCGACGGAAAACCTGTACTCGGCATGGATCGAGAAGCTCTTCGAGGCGCCGCTCGAGGAAGCGCCGTCGTGGCCGGCTCTCCATGAAGTGCTGCGCGACAAGTCGCGCAATGTCCTCTTCAACCATTTGGGTCTGCGCGAGGACGAGAAGGGCATCATCATTCGCCCCGACTGCGCCGACCTTCCTTATTTCCTGCGCGCCTACTTCGCATTCAAGATGGGGCTGCCGTTCGGCTATACGAAGTGCACGCGCGGCGGCGGCGGCCAGCCTCCGAAGTGTCCGCAGTGGTGGAACATTCAGAAGGAGGAGCCTCCCCCGGTTCCGCCCGAGCAAAAAGCCGCGTCCGGCGGCCTGTTCGGCCTGTTCGGCGAGCCGATCGCGCCGCCTCCAGCGATGAGGCTTCCCCAGAGGCCGCAAGGGCTCGTGCCGGGGTTTGCATTCTATATGGGTACAACCGTTGCCAACGGCGTCCATTCCGGCAACGGGCGAACGGCGGCCGGCGACGACAACACCGATTATTATCCCGTTCCGCTCAAGTCGGAGACGCTGCGCCCCGGGACCGTGTACGCGGATCCCTACGGGCACATCCTGGTGATCGCCAAGCGCTTGCCCCAGACGGCCGACGCCGCGGGCGTCCTCCTCGCCGTCGACGGGCAGCCCGACGGAACGATCGCGCGCAAGCGCTTCTGGCGCGGCAATTTCCTGTTCGCCCAGGACCCCGCGCTCGGAAGCCCCGGTTTCAAGCGCTTCCGGCCGCTCGTGCGCGAGAAGGGCGCCCTCTTGCGGCTCACCAACGACGCGATCGCGAAAAATCCGGAGTACGCCGACTATTCGCTCGACCAGTCGCAGCTCGCGGTGGAAGACTTCTACGATCGCATGGACGACGTCATGAGCCCGGCACCGCTCGATCCCATGCGCGCGATGACGGAAGCGATCACGGCGCTCGAGGAGCAGGTGAACGCCCGCGTGACGTCGGTCGAGAACGGGCGCAAGTACCATGTCGGCGGCGGCGGCGAGGTGGCCATGCCGGACGGCGCGTCGATCTTCGAGACGACGGGAGCGTGGGAGGACTTCGCGACGCCGTCGCGCGATCTGCGTCTCCTGATCGCGATCGACGTGGTGCGCGGGTTTCCCGATCGCGTCGCGCGCCGCCCCGACCGGTACGCGATGCCGAAGGAGAAGAGCGTCGCGGAGGTCAAGGGAGAATTGGAGAGCACGCTCGCGTCCGAGCTCACGGCTCGCAAGTTCTCCTATACGCGCAGCGACGGCTCGCCCTGGACGCTCGCGCTCAAGGACGTGATCGACCGCATGGGCGCGCTCGAGATGGCCTATAACCTCAACGACTGCGTCGAGCTCAGATGGGGCGCGCCGGACGCGAGCGACGAGGCGTCGACGTGCAAGCGGCGCGCGCCGGGAACGCAGCGCGAGAAGATGGCGGACTACCGCGCCTGGTTCAGCGAGCGGCGGCGCCCGCCGCGCGGTTAACCGAATTCACGCGGCAGGCAAAGGGCCCCACGGGGGTAGCATCTGCGCGAGCTGCTGGCGGCGCGAAGGATCGTGGTAATAGGTTTCCATACCCCGCGCATCCTGCTAGACGTCGGCCATGAACCTCACCATTGAAACCGAGCAGGAGCTCGACGGGCGCTGGATTGCGGAAGTGCCGCAACTGCCTGGCGTGCTCGCGTACGGCGCAACGCGCGAGGAGGCAATGGCGAAGGCGGAGGTTCTGGCCCTGCGCGTGCTCGCCGAGCAGCTCGAGAACGGCGAAGCGCGCCCGACCGACCTTTCCATATCTGTCGCAGCCGAATGAGCCGCTTCCCGGCCGCAAAGGCGTGTGGGGTGTTGGCTGCCCTGTCGCGCATCGGTTGGAGCGTGAAGAGGCAGTCCGGCTCGTGATGCTGGGCCGCATCGCCAAACGGACGGGTCTCAAGCCCGACGATCTGTAAGGCGGAGGCAACGGCGGTAGGCGTCGAGGTTTGCAATGAAAGGAGAAAGCGATGAGCAAGCGGCCCCATCGGCACGTGACCGCTGGCTGGTCTTGGCCGCCCTGTTCGCCGGCGTCTTCATTTTCGGCATCTCCTTTGCCGCCGTCATCCCATGGATTGCGCTGGTCCTCGAGGCGCGCGGCACCGACCCGACGGTGATTGGCATCGTATCGGCGACGAGCCCGGTCGGCGTGATGGCGATGGCCCCGTTCGTCGGGCGGATCATGCAGCGCTTGGGCGCCGCGAATGCCATCATCCTCGGCACGCTCGTCAGCGCACTGACCCTCTTCCTGATGCCTCTCTTCGACAGCATTGCGGGATGGATCGTGCTTCGTTTCATCAGCGGCCTAGGAGGGGCCGTTCCCTGGGTTGCAACCGAGACATGGATCAACGTCGTCGCCGGCCAGCAATCGCGCGGGCGTGTGGTGGGACTTTACGGCGCACTTCTCTCGGCAGGTTTTGCGGTCGGGCCGCTGGTCCTCTCCGTCGTCGGCGTCGAGGGATGGGCGCCGGCTATTGTCTTCGGCGTCCTGTGCGCTGTCGCGCTCGCTCCGGTCGTCGCCATTCGCCGCCTTTCGCCTCACCTCGAAACCGAGGAGCGCCTTGCGGCGACGAAAATCATCGCGGCAATGCCGGCCGTATACGCGGCAGCCTTTCTGGCCGGCATGGTCGACACCGCGTTCTTCACGTTTCTCCCGATTTGGGGGTTGCGTATGAACCTCGACTCGGCCTTTGCGCTCGCACTACTCAGCGTGTTCGTTGCGGGCAACATTGCGCTCCAGCTTCCGGTCGGCTGGCTCGCGGACCGGATAGGCACTCGTCCCGTGATGGCGCTCTGCGGCATCACCTGCATGCTCGGCCCCATCGGGGCCGTCTACTCGGCAGGCATTCCCGTCCTGCTCTCTGCCATTCTGTTCGTTTGGGGCGGCGCGATCTGGGCGCTCTACACATTGGCGATGATCGACATCGGCCACCGTTGCCGCGGCACGACGCTCGCGTCGGCGAGCGGCGCCTTGGTCGTCGTCTACACGATCTCGAACATCGTCGGCCCCCCCGTGACCGGTGCCGCGATGCAAGCCTGGGACCCGCACGGCCTCATGGCGGTCGCAATCGGATTTGCCGCAGTATTCCTGCTCATTCTGGCGGTGCGGGCCCGCAATCCCGAAGCCGACATTCTCTAGCTCCCGGGCCTGCTCGAATTCGGACGCGCTTTCGGACGTCGAGGCATATGCGCGGCCTAGGGACGACGCACGCTGCTGTACCTCAGGTGCAGCAGAGGCATGTCCAGGGACCCACATTTCCCACTTTGCGGCGTCAAAACCCCCCAACTCATTGACATCACAGGGCCGAAAGAATCGCCGGGAAGCGCACCACCAGTCGACTGGAGATTTCGGCGCGCAATCGGCATCGTCTTCGTCGTCATGCAGCGCCGGGAGATTCGATATGGCCGACACGCGTAAAGGGACATGTTTCTGCGGTGCCGTGGAGATCGAGGTTAGAGGCGAGCCTGAAGAGATGGGCTACTGCCACTGCAGCTCCTGCCGATCCTATTCGGGAGCGCCGGTCAGCACCTTCATATTGTGGAAGGCGGCGAATGTAAGGGTGATCAACGGAGCGGACCTGCTCGGGGGATTCAACAAGACCGGAATGAGCGACCGGAAGTTTTGCACGAAGTGCGGCGGCCACGTCATGAGCGACCACCCGTCCCTCGGTTTCATTGATGTCTACGCCGGCGTGCTCCCCGACATAGCCTTCAAGCCCGTCGTTCACCTGAACTATGCCGAAGCCGTTCTGCCGATGAAGGATGGGCTTCCCAAGTTGAGGGACTTTCCAAGCGAGGTGGGTGGATCCGGGGAGGTGATGTCCCAATAGTTTCGTTCACCCGCCGGACAACCGCGCACCGGCGCGAAAAATCGGACATAGAGAGTCTCAATCCCTCTAAACGAGAGAAATCATCATGAATCATCTTGCAATCGTCGTGCGCGACGATGCCTACGACAAGATCCTCACGCCCTTGACGTTCGCCTATACGCAGGCTCGAAATGGCGTGAAGGTCGACATGCTCTTCCTTCTCTGGGCGGTAAGGGCCTTGACCCGCGAAGGCGCAGCTTCGCTGACTATTGAAGGCCGGCACAGCGATGACGCCGAGTGGCTGCGTGCTCGCATGGCGGCGGACGGCGAGCCGATAGAGATCGAGGAGTTTCTGAAGCTTCTCGTTGGCACCGGTAATGTGAGCCTCTACGGCTGCCGCTTTGCGGCGCAGACGTTCGAGGTCGACGCGGCAGACCTTATCGCCGAGGCGCATGGAATCGTCGATCCCGGATGGTTCCTGACAGAAAAGGCCATGAATGCCGACCACTGCCAGTATTTCTGAAAATACTACGCCGGGTTCCTCCGGTGCTGACTTGGCCGTCGCAGACGCGAAGCGACAGTGCCCACGCTCGCTTGGACGGGTGTGCAAAACCCGAGCATCGCGGTTGCCGTCGGCCGCGACTCTGCCCTCTGCTTGCTGACAGCCGCGAGAAGGACGCGCTGAACTGCGCCCCATATCGCCGGCGAGCTGAAGCGGCGCACGTTCTGGACGAGATCGGCGCAATTTCCTCTAGGCCGATGTCGGTCCCGATCAGGGGGAGCAGCTCCCGGCCGAGGAGAAGGCGCATGGGCAACCCGACGGCGGAGTTGACCGGATGATCCAGCACAAGCACCTGATCGTGAGGGCCGAGGTCGCGGCGGCCCCGGCGGAGAGCGAGCGCGATTGGCTCGCCCAGTGGTTCCGCCAGCTCATCGCCGCGCTCGACATGAAGCTTCTGTCGGGGCCGCACATCGCCTACGTCGACAAGCCGGGCAACCGCGGCATCACGGCGGTGGCCATCATCGAGACGAGCCACATCGCGCTCCACGTCTGGGACGAGCAAAGCCCGGCGCTGATGCAGCTCGACGTCTATACCTGCGGGGCGCTCGACGTCGAAACCGTGCTCGAGCGCCTGGACTGCTTTAAGCCGGTCAAGATCGAGACCAAGTTCCTGGATCGCGAGACCGGGCTTGTCGAACTCATGACCGCATGAGCGAGGTCGTCGAAAAAATCATGGCGGAGGCTCTGACCAGCCTCGACCCTTGCTGCGCGACCTGCAAGCACTTCTACCTGACGCCCAACGGCGTCATGGGCTATTGCCGCGCCACGCAGACGCTCTATCCGAAGCCGGTCGATATGTTCGACGGCTGTCCGCAATGGGCGAGAGCTTCTTCACGCGGAAATCCGCGCTGACGCCGAAGGCGGCGCGATGTCGCTCGCGCGAGCCCCTACCCCAGCTCGAAGGTGGTGACGCCGAACACCCGCTCCAGGCGCAACGGCGGGATCGCGCCGGTATACATGCGCGCAGTCTCGAAGACCGGCGCGAGCCCTAAGTCTTGCGCCAAGGCGACCGCGTCGCGGTTGACACTCGGAACGTCGAGGAAGATCTCGCCGCCGCCCGCCCCCGCCAGCAGAGCTGCCAGCACCGCTTCGGCGCCGGCGCGGTCGTCGGCGATGAGCGGCCCGATCCTCGAGCCCTTCCGGCACGGACGGATCACGCCCCAGGCGGCAAGCCGACCGTCGCGCACGAGCGCGCGACCGATATGTCCGGGCGAGCCGATCCAAGCGCTGAGGAACGCGGCGCGCGGGGCCGGGAACACCGTCGCGTCGTCGGCCTCCACGGTCGCCAATGGGACTTCGGATAGCGGGACGACACCGGCCGGCGGCACATCGGGCGGAGCGGCGGCGCCGCCGTAGCGGACATTGGCATAGGCGAGCGCGAAGCCCGACTTCTTATAGCGCTGCTGCTGCGCCACCACGCCGTCGAGCCCGATCACGCGAAGGCCTGCGTGCGCGATGGCCGCCTTCCATATGCGCAGTCCAAAGCCGCGGCCGCGCAAATCTTCCCGTACGATGTAGAAACCGAGGAAGGCAAAGCGCGCGCCGTAGTTGACGCAGGAGACGGTCGCGGCGGGAGCGCCGTCGAGCTCGCCGATGAGGAAGCCGTCCGGATCTACGGTGGCGAAGCAGGCGGCGTCGGCGAGGCCCGGGTTCCAGCCTTCGGCCGCCGCCCAGTCGACGGCGATGGCGATCTCGTCCGGCCGCATCGTCCGAATGCTCAGGTCTTTCATGGGTCGACGCCCTTGTCGTTCAGCGCCTAGCACGCGTAACTAGGCGAATATGGTCGGAACTGAGCGATGCACCATTGCAGGAGAAGTGTCATGCCACGACTGACATCGGCAATGCGCTGGCTGATACTCGGGATCGGGCTTGGTCTCGCCTGCGGGCAGCCGGCCGAGGCAGCCGAGACGGAGCTGCAAGGGACCTGGACAGCGACAAAGGCGGAAAGCGAAGGCAAAGCAGCCGATGACGTGATCGGACATCGGCTCTCCGTCTCGGGCAACGACTTCCGGATTCAGTCGAAGGACGGCAAGCCCCTCTACGCGGGAACCGTCCGAGTGGACCCGAGCGCGAAACCGGCGGCCATTGACTTCGAGCATAGGGAAGGGGTCCTAGACGGGAAGGCGTGGAAGGGCATCTATGCCCTCGACGGCGACACGTTGACAATCTGCGACAACGCCCCAGACCTGGAGAAGGGCCGGCCCGCCGCGTTCGAGGCAAAAAGCGGGTCCGGGTATATCCTCATTACGTTCAAGCGCGCGAAGGAGTGGTAGCGCCACCGATGACTGCCGTGACCGGTTTATCCTAAGTTTAGGAACTCCGTGCGATCTTGCGCGACGCCGAAGCGAGATCGGATGCCTGTTCTTCCAGCACACGGGGTCGACGATGATCAAATCCTGGCTTGAGGCCCATTGGGTCGCGGGCGCGGTGTTCATGAGCCTCGCCTTCCTGTTGCTGGCGCCTGTTGGTTTCGCCGGCGAGGGCCTCGCCCTTCTGCTGATCTTTCTCGCTTCTCCCGTCTACATGCTGCACCAGGTGGAAGAGCATGCCGGCGACCGCTTCCGCACTTACATCAACGGCACCGTCTTCGGCGGCGTGGAAGCGCTGAGCGTGAGCGACGTGCTCTGGATCAACCTGCCCGGCGTCTGGGGGCTCAACCTCGCAGCGCTCTATGCGGCGCATTTCATCGACGTGGGTTGGGGCGTGGTCGCGGGCTATCTCATCCTCATCAACGGCATCGCGCACATCGCCATGGCGGCGCGCTTTCGCGGCTACAATCCCGGCCTCGTGACCGGCGCGCTTGTTTTCGTGCCCTTCGGGCTGGCCTCGATCCTGCTGGTGCCGGCGACGCCGCTCGAGCACGCCGTCGGGTTCGGGATCGCGCTCGCGATCCATGTCGCCATCGCCATACGGGCAAATCTCAATGCGGCGGCGGCACGTCGATCCGGCGACGTACGAATGTCGCCCGTGGCGGCCTGACCGCGCGGCGTTTCGCCTCCGCGCCGGCGGCCCCATTGGCGTTTGGACGCCCCTCTTGCAATGCTGCAAAGCTTTGTGTCAGGCGATTAGCCACTGCCTGCGGGTGTTGCAAAATTGCGGCAAGTGCGAAGAGCTTGATTCCTGAAGCGATTGCCGGCTCGACATACAACTACTGCAACTTGTACCGGTAGCGCGAGTGCCCAGCGTCGGTGATACGGCAAAACCGTGGGCGACCAGACCTCCGTGCAGCCCCTGATCATTCGGCGGCTGCGCCCCGACGCTGTTCGCACGTTGCCTCGACTGCGAACTGAGGTGCGGGGATCGCGTGGCTGGGAACTGACGTTGGCCGATTTCAGACGCAACATCCAGTTGGCTTGTCTCGCCGCGGCGGCGTTCGCGCTGACGGCGGGGGCGTGTCCGGCGCCGTCGCTGGCCGAGACCCTGAACGAAGCGCTCGCCGCAGCCTATCAATACAATCCGCAGCTCGACGCCGAGCGCGCGCGTCTGCGTGCGATCGACGAGAATGTGCCGATCGAGAGATCCGGCTACCTGCCGCAGATCACCGCCAACGCGGACGTCAACTGGCAGAACACGAAAATCCGCCCCGATAGTCCAGGTCAGAGCCAGGGGACGGTTTATCCGAAAGGATACTCCGTCGACCTCACGCAGAACGTCTTCCGCGGATTTCAGGTCTTTAACGCTGTCAATGTAGGCCGAGGCCAACGTGCGCGCCGGGCGAGAGACGCTGCGCGGCGTCGAGCAGGAGGTGCTCCTCCAAGCCGTAACCGCATACATGGACGTCGTGCAGGACCAGGCGGTCGTGAGGGAGCGCGAGACCAACCTCAACGTGCTCTCCCGCGAGCTCAAGGCGACCGAGGACCGCTTCGCCGTCGGCGAGGTGACACGCACCGACGTCGCCCAGTCTCAGGCGCGCCGGGCGTCAGCTGTCTCGGATCTTGACCGCGCCCGCGCGGACTTGAAGACGTTCCGCGGCAACTTTGAGCAGGTCGTCGGCCATCCACCCTCCGATCTCATCGAGCCAAGCGGCTACGAGAGGCTCTTGCCGAGAACACTCGAGGAGGCCATCGCCATCGGGACTAAGGAGAACCCTGCCGTCGTGGCCGCTCTCTACAGCGAGCAGAGCGCGCGCTTTGCGGTCGATCAAGTTCGCGGTCAGCTCCTACCCACGGTAGAGCTCGAGGCGAACTATGAAAACCGCTTCGACACGTCGACCTTTGTCGATGAATCCGAAGTCGGCAGAGTGCAGGGTCGCTTGAGGGTGCCGATCTACGAGGGCGGCGCGATCTATGCGCAAGTGCGTCAGGCCAAGCAGACCCATGTCCAGCGCCTGCAGGAGATCGAGCAGTTTCGCAGCGAGACCGAAAGAAGTATCGTACAGGCTTGGTCGCAGCTGCTCGGCGCCCGCGCCCGCGTCCAATCCGATAAGGTACAGGTGGAGGCGAACCAGACGGCCCTCACCGGCGTCCGCGAAGAGGAGCGGGTCGGTCAGCGCACCGTACTCGACGTGCTCGACGCCGAGCGGGAGCTCGTGAACTCGCAGGTGCAGCTCGCAGTCTCGCGGCGCGATGTCGTCGTGGAGAGTTATACGCTGCTTGCGGCGGTCGGCAGGCTCGACGTGCTGAACGTCGACGTGACGTCGACGGTCTACGATCCCGAAGCGCACTACGACGAGGTCCGGCGCAAGTGGTTCGGGCTGACGATCACCCGCCCGGACGGCCGCCAAGAGCGGTTCGATGCCGCGCAAACGGCCGACCACGAGCCTACCAAGTGACTCTGGCTCCGGTGCTCCACCGGACGTGGTCCAATCAATAGATGAGGGCGGTCAGCTCGGCCGTTTGCAACTGGGATTGGGTCGAAGTTTCAACGCACATCGCGTGGAAGATCGGGGGCGACTTGACGTTGCCGAGGCCGGTTAGTCTTACCTCCTTGCCCAGACGAACCTGCGTAACGGCCCTCGCGCAATCGAGGGCGCGCATTTCCGCAAGCTGGATGGGGTAGCCGTTGGCGAAGAAGGCGACAAGAATGAGAAGTCTTCATGTTGGTCTACGCACTACGAACGAATGAGCGGATCGTCTGACCAAAGGCTCAGCTCTCGGCTCACGACGGACCTTAGAGCCTCTTCGCTAATGGTTGTGTAAATACCAGAGACGAGGAGCGTGTTTTTCTTGTGGCTGTATCGCGGATGCAACGTAGGGCGTGAGGGTACGATCAGGGCGCGCTCTTGATCGTGCGTCCGGTCCAGCGCCGGTAGGCCCATTCGATCCCGAACGAGGCGGCCGCGATGAGAACGAGCGCGGCGATGGCGAGAGGCTGCTGCTCGAGGGTGTAGACGCAGAGAATGGCGAACATGGCGAGGCAGGTGATGAGCGAGAGCCACACGATCGTGGCGTTCGCGCCGGTCTCTCGCAGAACCAGGAGATGGCCCGCGTTCACAGCGGCATAGATGAGGAGGAAGGCGGCGCTTCCCATCATGGCGATGCCCGAGAGGTCGAAGCACAGCATCACCAGCACGACGAGCGCCGTGGTGAGGAGTAGCCCGCCGGTCGCGTCCCTCCATTCGGTGCGCGACAGGCCGGCCGGCAGCTCGCCGTCGCGGGCGATCATGTAGCAGACGTTGGCCGAGCCGAAGAGCGTGGCATTGATCGCCGACGCCGTCGAGAACAGCGCCGCAATCGCGATCAGCCGGAAGCCCGCCTCGCCCAGGAAGGGCTTCGCGGCTTCCGCCAGCGCGTAGTCCCTGGCGCGCTCGATCTCGGCATTCGTGAGGTTGCCCGACACGGTGATCGACACGGCGAGATAGAGCACGATGACGAGGATCACGGCCCAATAGAGCGCGCGCGGCAGCATCTTGCGGGGATCGCGCATGTCGCCGGCCGCGTTGGTGACGAGCCCGAAGCCCTCGTAGCCGATGAACAGCACGCCCGCTCCGAACAGGATCGATTGCGCCCCCGGCCACAGCGCGGGCGAGAGGTTCTCCGGCTTGATGAACCACAGCCCCGTGGCCGCAAACAGCACGAGGATCGCCAATTTCACGGCGACGATCACCGTCTCTCCCCGCCCCATGACCTTGGCGCCGAACGCGTTCACCACGGCGAGCAGCAGGACTGAGCTTACCGCCAGCGACTTGAGCAGCAGCGTCGAGGGCGTGGCGGTGATGAAGGTCGCGGCGTAGCTGCCGAAGGCCGTCGCATAGAGGGCGAGCGAGATGATGTAGCCGATCCACATGAAGAGGTTGAGGCCGCCCGCGAGCACGCCGTCGCCGAAGCTCTTGACGAGGAAGTGCACGGCGCCGCCCGCGGAGGGAAAGGTCGCCCCGAGCCTCGCATAGGAATAGGTGGAGAGGAGCGCCACCACGCCGCCGATCGCGAAGGCGAGCCACATGGCGTTGCCGGCCGCTTCAGCGACCACGCCGAGGATCGAGAAGATGCCGGCGCCGACCATGCCGCCGATGCCGATCGACACGGCAGCCAGCATGCCGATCTGGCCGGAGCCGGATTGAGCGTCGGACGAGGGTCGCGAGGAGCCTGGGACCATGGCTATCGGCGGGAGAGGTGATGGCCGTGCGGAGCCGCAGGCCGCCGGCGAACCGTAGATCGTCGCCGGTCGAAGTCAATCGGTCCCGCCGGCTCGCGTCGTCAGACCAGCTTCATGATAGCCGCCGCGGCGAGCCGGCTGCCGGGCCGCGATGCGATCGCTTGGGAGCACTCGCGAAGGCGCGTCTTCATCGCCTTGTCCGCAAGAAGCGAGCCGATCGCGTCGCCCAGCTCCCCCTCCGTCCAAGCGTAACGGTGGAGGCGGCGCCCCACGCCGACCTCCTGGCAGCGGGTCGCATTGTCGTGCCCGTCCCAGCAATAGGGCATGATCAGCGACGGCACGCCGAAGACGAGAGCCTCGCAGAAGCTGTTGTTGCCGCCGTGATGGATGAAAAGATCGCATTTGCGCACGATCGACGGCTGCGGGTACCAGTCGCTCAAGTAGACGTTGTCGGGGACGAGCCGGTAGGCGTCTCGCCACGCGCCCACGTTCACCAGGAAGCGGTAGGGCAACTTGCCGAAAGCGGCTATCAGGTCGCCGATCATATCGGTGTCGATCGCGCCGAGGCTCCCGAAGCTCGTGTAGACCAGCGGAGCGCCCTCGCGGGCGGCGAACTGCGGCGGCTCGTAGGGGCCTTCCGTGCGCACGCAGCCTTCGAGAAATACGAACGTCGCGGGATCGAGGCGATTGCGCCTCTTGTAGCGGACGATCTCGGGCGAAAGCAGCAGATTGAGGTAGGGCGAGGACTCGAGGAACTGGCCCGGCGGATAAGGCGCCAATCCCGAGCCGGAGAGGAGCTTGTTGAAGCGGTCATGGGCGGGAGCCACGCCTTTCGCGTAGACCTTGTTGAACTCGTCCCATCCCGAACGGTCGATGCTCGAGCAGCCGGAAAGGTGCGGCGGCACATCGGGATCGGGGACCTCGGTCTCGGCGCAGGAGACGACCCGCACCCAGGGTACGCCCGACTTCAGGATCGCGGGAAACATGACCACGTTGTCGAGGACGATCACCGCCGGCTTGAGCCGGGCGATCAGCGCCTGCAAGGCTCCCTCGGCGCGTATGGCCGTGTCGACGATGGCATTCCAGGTCGGTGCGACATAGGCGTCAATCTGCGCAAGCGGCGGCAGCCGGAACGCGTCTCTATGGCGCTGAATGAAGGAATTCCAATCGGCGGGCGCCTGGGCCGCCTCGTCGTTGGCCGACGCGATTGCGTACTCTGGAAAGCCGTACGGCGCAAAGACGCCGCGGAAGCCGGAGTGGCAAATGAAGACCGGCTCGGCGCCGAGGCGGCGCAGCTCCTGGGCGATCCCGACGCAGTTCAAGGCGGCGCCGTAGCTGGCCTCGGGAAAGAATGCGATGGTCTTGTTGCGGCTGGGCATGTTGGTTTCGTTTGGGCCTCACCGCGGGAAGGCACGCATCTCCGAGGGAACGCCACGCCCGAATAGCACCGGCCGCTGAGCCTGTGACATGCGCAAATGCGCGCGCATCAAGTCGGCCGCGGTATCGAGCTGCCCCTGCTCGATGGAGGCGAGAATCGCCAGGTGCTCGCGCGTCGACTGGATCAGGCGGAAGGAGCTCAAGGCAGCCTGCTTCATCGCCGCGCGGCGCTTTCGGTGATGGCCGACCAGTGCGCTGCCGATGTAGGGGTTGGCGCAGCCGCGCGCGATCATCGCGTGGAACTCGAAATCGACGGGCTCGAATTCGGCGAAATCGATATGTTGCTCGCCGAGCGCGAGAAGAGCCGCGAGCGAGCGCCGGAGCGCCGCCAGGTGGGACTCGTCGATCGCGAAGCTCTTGCTGAGGAGCGCGGCGGGCTCGAGGATGATGCGGTACTCGTAGCTCCACCCGATGCTCTCGGCGCTGGTCGAGGCGGGACTGAACAGCCACAGCTGTCCGGCGGCGCGCTCGACGAGCTGGTCGGCGCTCATGCGCTGCAATGTGCTCAGCACCACGGCGCGAGGAGCCCCGTAGCGCCGCTGCAGCGACGCGATCGTCTGCGACGTATCGATCCGCCGCGCGGCGAGATCGCGCAGGATGGAATTGTAGAGGCCCTCCTCCGCGCTCGAGGGAAGCCCATGCTCGGTTCCGATCGCAGCGCTCTGGTCGAGCCGCAGGCGGAAGCCGCCATCTGTGTCGCGCTCAGCAATATTCTGCTCGGCTAGTACATTTAGAGCTTTTCGTACCGGAGTTCGGGAAACGTTGCAGCGCTCCGCCAGGACCTGCTCCGGAAGCCGGTCTCCGACATGAAGCCGGTCCTCGCGGATGACCTCGAGAATGCGCTGGATGAGTTCGACGTGGCGCTGCTTCAGATGTACCGGAGATGCTTTCATCACTGGCCCCTTTTTTAGGCGCGCTATGCCCGAGTTTCGCCCAGTCGGCAGCGAAGGGCGAGCAAACCCTCTCGATAGCTTTTTAGTTGACGTTTTTTTTGTTGCAAGAGTACCTTGTTCCCGGCTGGAGAGCGCCGGGACCCACACGGACGCACCGCCGCAGGGGAGCGCGGTTTCGAGCAGGGAGGTTTTTCGAAGCGCGAACTCGAACAGGGAGGTTCTTTGCCGTGATGACCGCATCCGATTGGCGTGAGCTCGCAACTCGCGCGGCGATGGCCGTTGGCGTTTTCGCGTCCATTGCAATGACGGCCGCTGCGCCGGCCATTGGCGCCAAGATCGTCGTCTCCAACTGGGACGGCTACATGCCCAAGGACATGGCCGAGCAGTTCAAGAAGGCGACCGGCCACGACCTCGAGGTGACGGTCCACGCCACCAACGAGGAGATCATGGGCAAGGTCACGGCCAACAAGGGCGAGGGCTACGACGTGCTCTTCGTCTCGGGCCAGTTCGCCCAGGCTCTGAACGCGCTCGGCATCGCCGACAAGCTCGATCACGCGAAGCTCCCGAACCTCGCCAACCTCTACCCCGAAGGCGGGTCGCTCAAGCACGATCCCGGCAACACCTTCTCGGTTCCCTATGCCTGGGGCACGACGGGCCTCTGCTACCGCTCCGACCTGGTCAAGGATGCGCCCGCGAGCTGGAACGACCTTCTGCAGCCGAAGGACGACCTGCGCGGCAAATTGACGATGCTGTCCACGGATCGCTGGCTGCTTGCGGCCGCCATGCTCGCGCAGGGCCACTCGGTCAACGAGACGGATCCGAAAAAGCTCGAGGAGGTGAAGGACCTCCTGATCAAGGCGAAGGGCGGTCTCCTTGCCTATGACGACACCACCTTCTACTCGAAGCTCGTGTCGAAGGAGGCGCTTCTCGTGCAGGCCTGGGACGGCTGGTGCAACTACGGCATCACCGAGAACAAGGACATCAAGTACGTGATCCCGAAGGAGGGCTCCGACCTCTGGGTCGACACCATGGTCGTCGTCGCCTCCTCCAAGAACAAGGACGCGGCCCACGCCTTCATCAATTTCATTCTCGATGCCAATAACGGCAAGTGGGTGGTCGAGAACATCCTCTACAAGGTGCCGAACAAGGCCGCGATGGAGGCAATCGATCCGAAGCTCAAGGAGACCTATCCGAACCTCGCGATCACGCCAGCCGATCTCGTGAAGTACGAGCAGCTCCTCGACGTCGGCGAGACGCAGAAGGCCTACGCCAAGATCGTCGCCGAGATCCTTGCGGCGAAGTGAGGCTTGAGGCGCGCGATCGGAGTTCGCTATCCCTGTGGCGGGAGGCGGGGACCGGAAGCTCCTCTTCCCGCCTAAGAGACGTGGCGGCCGCGGCGCGGATGCGCATCGGGCGCGAAGCGAGCAGCGCATTCAACTCTCATGACCGACCGCCTTGCCCGCATTCTGCTCGCCGCACCCGCCGTCCTCTGGCTCGTCGGGCTGATGGTCGTGCCGTGCGCGCTGCTGCTCGTCAACTCTTTCTTCGAGCGCGGCGTCTACGGCGGCATCGAATACGTCTTGACGACGGAGAACTACGCTCGCGCGCTCGATCCGCTGTATCTCGACGTCTTCCTGACGTCGGTGCGCATTGCGGCGACGGCCGCCGCCATCGCGGTCGTCATCGCCTATCCCGTCGCCTATGCGATCCACCTCGCCGCCCCCGCCGCGCAGGCGCGCCTTCTCTTTCTCGTGATGCTGCCGTTCTGGTCGAACTACCTGATCCGGACCTACGCCTGGATGGTGATGCTGAACCCGAGCGGCATCATCAACAACGCCATCGCCAGTCTCGGGCTGCCCACATTGCCCCTTCTCTACAACGAGTTCGCTGTGGTCGTCGGCCTCGTCTACAATTATTCGCCCTTCGTCGTGATGACGATCTTCGCCTCGCTCGGCCGGGTGAACCGCGAGGTGCTGGAAGCCTCTGAGGATCTCGGAGCCTCTACGCTCGACACCTTCCGCCGCGTGCTCCTGCCGCTGACCATCCCCGGGATCGCCACCGGCTTCGTCTTCGTGTTCGTGCTGTCGATCGGCAACTTCGTCAGCCCGGCGCTCCTCGGCGGCAAGCGGGTCCAGACCATCGGCACGCTGATCTACGACCAGTTCCTCTCGGCGCGCGACTGGCCGTTCGGCTCGGTGCTGGCAACCTTTCTAATCGCCATCATGATGGTCCTTCTGTTCCTGCAAGCGCTCGTCTCCCGCCGCGTCGAGACGGGCGGCACGCGGGAGGAAGCCCGCGCTTTGGTGCCCGGCCATGGATAGGCTCCCTCATCCCCGCTCTCTGTTGCAGCTCCACGTGTGGGCATTCTTCGCCTTCCTTTATATTCCCGTGCTCGTTCTGATCGCGCTCTCCTTCAACAAATCGGGCCTGCCGACCGCTTGGACCGGCGCCACGACCGACTGGTACTATAAGCTCTTCACCAATGCCGACATCGGCCATGCCCTCGCCAATACCTTGATCGTAGGGGTCGCGACGACGCTCATTTCGACGGCAATCGGCGTTGGTATCGGCCTCGCCTTGATGGGCGTTCGCGCGCCGGCGTGGCTCGACGCGCTCATGTTCGCGCCCATGATCATTCCCGACATCGTGCTCGCGATCGCGCTCGCGTCCTTCTACTACCTTGTCGGGATGTCGCTCGGCCTGCATTCGATCATCATGTCGCATGTCGTCTTCGACATCGCCTTCGTGACGGCGGTCGTGCGGACGCGGCTCGCTGGCTTCGACCCCTCGATCATCGAGGCCTCGATCGATCTCGGAGCGAGCTACTGGACGACCTTCTGGCGGGTGATGTTCCCCGTGATCTTCCCAGGCGTGCTCGCGGCGGCGCTCCTCGCGTTCACGCTGTCGATCGACGAGTTCATCATCGCCTACTTCACGGCGGGCGCGGGCGCCTCCTCGACGACGCTGCCCATGAGGATCTACTCGATGGTCCGCTTCGGGGTCACACCCGACATCAATGCGCTGGCGACTATTCTCATGGTCACGAGCTTCGTCATCGTGCTCGCCTCTCGAAGGCTCGAGCAGGGGCGGCCGTCATGACCTTGCGGCCGATCCTCGAAGCCAAGGGGCTCACCAAGCGTTTTGGCGCGCTGACCGCCCTCGACAACATCGACGTCTCGACCGAGGGGGGCGAGTTCTATGCCCTGCTCGGCCCGTCAGGATGCGGGAAGACGACGCTGCTGCGCTGCTTCGCAGGCTTCGAGCACCCGGACGAAGGCCGTATTCTTCTCGACGGCGAGGACATCACCGGTGTCCGGCCGAACCGGCGTCCGCTCTGCATGATGTTTCAGTCCTACGCGCTCTTTCCGCACTTGAGCGTCGGCGGCAACGTCGCCTACGGTCTCGAGATGGAGCGCTTAGCGGCCCCCGATATCGACCGGCGTGTCGCCGAGATCCTCGAGATCACCGGATTGGCCGCGCTCAGGAGCCGCAAGCCGCACGAGCTTTCCGGCGGCCAGCGCCAGCGCGTGGCGCTCGCCCGCGCGCTCGTCAAGAAACCCAAGGTGCTGCTTCTCGACGAGCCCCTTTCCGCGCTCGACCGGGGCCTGCGCGAGCAGATGCAGGTGGAGCTCAAGCGTGCCCAGAAGGACTTTGGGATAGCCTTCGTCGTCGTGACGCACGACCAGGAGGAGGCGCTCGGGCTCGCCGACCGCGTCGCCGTGCTCGATCACGGCCGTGTCCAGCAGATCGGCAGCCCCCGCGACATCTATGATCGCCCGGCGAACACCTTCGTCGCGCGCTTCGTCGGCGAGAACAATCTCATTCCGGTCGCAAGAGGCGTGAGCTTCGAGATCGCCCGGACGAACGTCGGCGTTCTTCTGCGCAACGCGGGCGCGATGGCCGAGTCCACAGACGATGCAGCCTACTACCTTCAGATCCGGCCCGAGCGCCTCAAGCTCGATCGCGAGCCGGTTGCCGATACGGCCTTGGCCGCCTTCGAGGTGCGCGTGATCGAAACCGTCTTCCATGGCTCCGATCTCAAGGCCATTCTCGAGGCCGCGGGAAGCCGGCTGCGGCTGATCGCCCGCCTCAGTGCCGCCGATGCCGACCGCGTGCGTCCCGCCGCCGGCGACCGGCTGAGGTGCACGGCACTCCGGGAGCATGTCCAGAAGGTCGAAACCGCCACCACAGCCACCGCCCACAGCGAGAAAGGGAAACGCCAGATGAGCGAGCAGAAGACCATCGCCTTCTTCCCCGAGGCCGCCTACGGCCCGGCGCTCAATTCCGTCGGCATTGCGCAGGCCGTCGAAGCCATGGGCCACAAGGCCGTCTTCCTGTCCGACCCCGGCTTCGTCGACGTCTACCGGGACTACGGCTTCGAGGCCCATCCGGTGAACCTCTCTGAGCCGATGCCGCCTGAGCAGATGGCGAAGTTCTGGGAGGACTTCATCAACGGGCACATCCCGAATTTCCGCAAGTCGCCCTACGACCAGATCGACAATTACGTGAAGGACTGCTGGACCGCGATCGTCGACAGCGCGAAGTGGGCGCAGAAGGATCTGCCGGGCGTGCTGGCGAAAGTGAAGCCGGATCTCATTTGCGTCGACAACGTGATCCTATTCCCTGCCATCAAGCAGTTCGGCAAGCCGTGGGTGCGCATCATCTCCTGCTCGGAGAACGAGATCGAGGATCCGGCCATCCCACCGCATCTTTCAGGCTGCGCCGAGAGCGATCTCGAATGCCACAAGAGGTACCGCGACCGCTTCAACGAGGTGATCAAACCGATCCACGACGACTTCAACGCCTTCCTCACAAGTTGCGGGGAGGCGCCGTACCCCATCGGCCAGTTCTTCGAGGCGTCACCCTTCATGAACCTCCTCCTCTATCCCGAGCCGGCGAAGTTCAAGCGGGAGCACGCGTTGCACCCCAACCAGTTCCAGTATCTCGAAGGCTGCGTGAGAAAGGAGAAGCCCTACGAGGTGCCGACTTTTGCGGCGAACAACGACAAGCCGCTGATCTACGTCTCGTTCGGCAGCCTCGGATGCGGCGATACCGAGCTCTTGAAGCGCATCATCGCAACGATCGGCAAGCTCCCCTACCGCGCGCTGGTCAACGTCGGCGGCTACATGGACCAATATTCCGACGTGCCGCCGAACGTCATCATCGACAAGTGGTTTCCGCAGCCGTCCGTCATCCCGCTGGTCGATGCCGTCATCCACCACGGCGGTAACAACTCGTTCACGGAATGCCTCTACTTCGGCAAGCCGGCGATCATCATGCCCTACGTCTGGGACGGCCACGACAACGCGACGCGCGTCCAGGAGACCGGCCACGGATTCAAGATGCCGCGCTACGACTGGGCCGACGCGGATCTCGCGGAAAAGCTTGCTGCGTGCATCCATGACCCGGCGCTCAAAGCGAAGCTCGCCACCACGAGCGCGCACATGCAGGCCCGCAGCGGCCCTGCCAAGGCCGCCGCCATCCTGGATGCGCTGCTGAAAAAGGGCCGCTACGATGCCTGATCCGAAGCCGCAGTCGGCGCCCCACCTCTACCAGGCTTCGACGCGCAACGATCTCGTCGACTGGGGTATCCAGCCCGATGCGCTCGAAGGCACGTCCCATTCGAGTGGCCGGCTCGTCCACAAGGGGCCGAACAACCAGCCCGAATGCGGCATCTGGGTTTGCACGCCCGGCCGGTGGCGGCTTTCGATCCCCCGTGACGAGCTCTGCCATTTCGTCGCCGGCCGGGCTACCTACCGAGCCAATGACGGCGAGGTGATCGATATCGAGTCCGGCACGGTCGTGCTCTTCCCCGCCGGTTGGACGGGCGAGTGCACCGTCCACGAGACCATGCGAAACGTCTATATGCTCGCCTGACCGGCGAGCGAACCAAGGAGCACCCAAAATGGCGACCCCCGTCCTCCGCAAACCGCTCGCCGTCACCGACCTCGCCGACTGGGGGGTGATCCCGACCATGATCGAGGGAAGCTCCCGAACCACCGGCAAGCTCCTGCACAAGGGCCCGAACGGTCAATCCGAGTGCGGCATCTGGGTCTGCACCCCGGGCAAGTGGGAATGCCACGTCACCCGCGACGAGTTCTGCCACTTCCTCGAAGGACGCTGCACCTACGTGCACGAGAGCGGCGAGGTCATCGAGATCGAGCCGGACACGGCGGCCTTCTTCCCGCAGGACTGGAAGGGTGTCTGCACGGTCCATCAGACGGTAAAGAAGGTTTACATGATCCGGTGACGCAATCGCTGAAACTGAGAGCCGACGGTGCGCCGATGACGTTCAGTCCGGAGAGCCCGGTCCTCTTCCTCAATCCGAGCTACGTGCCGGCGGGGGGCAACGTCGTTGCCGTGAGCGACCCGGCCAATTTCGAAGCCGTTGGACGGTATGCTGAAGCGACGACCGCGGAGATCGCCGCGACCCTGGCCCGCGTGAATGCGGCCCAGGCGCTCTGGAAGGCGGTCGATGCCAAGTCGCGCGCCAAGGCGCTACATAATTTGGCGAATGCCATCGAAGCGGCGGACCTACGCTTCTGCGCCGAGCTCATGACGCGGGAGATGGGCAAGCCTTATCCCGAGTTGATCGGCGAGCTCGCCAACTGCGCGCCGATCTTCCGCTACTACGCCGAGATGGCGCGCGACGAGGCCGGCAAGGTCGCGGGCTCCACTCAGGCGGGGTCCTTCCAGTTTGCCCGCTACGAGCCGCTCGGCGTCTCGGTCCACATCATGCCCTTCAACTTCCCGATCCTGCTCATGTGCTGGACGGTCGCAGCCTCGCTCGCGGCGGGAAACGGCTGCGTGGTGAAGCCGGCGCCGGCGACGACGCTCTCGACGCTCGAGTTCATGAAGGTCTTCCGCGAGTTGCCCGAAGATCTCGTCGCCTGCCTGCCGGGCGGCGCCGCGGTCGCGGAGGCGCTCATTGCTTCCGACCAAACGCACGCCGTCGCGTTCACGGGCTCCGTGTCCGCGGCGCGCGCCGTCGCGATGGCCGCCGCCTCGCGCATGAAGCCGGCGGTGATCGAGGCCGGCGGCTCCGATCCGATGATCGTCACCGCCCATGCGCCGATCGACGTGGCGGCCGCGGGCGCGGTGACGGCGGCCTTTCACCTCTCCGGCCAGGTCTGCACCTCGGCCGAACGCTTCTACGTCGTCGACAGCGTGCATGACGCTTTCGTCGAGGCCTTCGCGGCGAGGACGAAGCCGCTGCGCATCGGACATGGGCTCGACCGGTCGGAGATCGGCCCGCTCGTCAGCGAGGCGGCCCGCGCGAAGGTCATGCGCCTCGTCGACGAAGCGGTGGCGAAGGGCGCAAACGTCGTTACCGGCGGGAAGGCACCGCCGCAGTTCAACAAGGGCTGGTTCTACGAGCCGACCATCCTGACTGGCTGCTCGCACGAGATGGCGATCCTGCGCGAGGAATGCTTTGGCCCCGTCGCTCCGATCTGCCGCGTGAAGGACTTCGACGAGGCAATCCGGCTCGCCAACGACAGCTCGTTCGGGCTCGGCGCCTCGGTCTTCACAACGAGCCTCGAGGAGGCGATGGAAGCCGCCGAGCGCCTCGAAGCCGGCATGGTCTGGGTCAACAACCCGCTGATCGACAACGATGCCCTGCCGTTCGGTGGCTGGAAGGCCTCCGGCCTCGGCCGCGAGCTCTCGCGGCTCGGCCTCGACGCTTTCCGCCGCACGAAGATGGTGATCATAGACCACAAGCCCACGATCCAGGGCTGGTGGTACCCCTACCCCGACAGCTGGTTCCGCGATGCCGGCGGCCGCAAGCACGCCTAGAGCACGACCGTCCGACATGGATAGCTTCTGCGATCCATGTCAGACGTGAATCGTCCCCTACACGTTGAGTTTAGACTTGCCTTCGCTATGCCGCCTTGGGCAGGGACGGCTGCGACGGTACCAAAGCTTTGCTCATGTCCACGCAGCCAAAGGCGACATCGCGACCTAGTCTCAGAACGCGGGGGGCGCCGCCGACGTATCCGAGACGCCTGTAAAACGCCTCTGAATTGAGCGTTGCCGTCAAGTCGGCATGCCGGTGCCCTTCCGCAACCATGTCCGTCTCGATTTCGGCCAGAACTCGCCGGCCAAATCCACGCTGGCTCCACGCGGGATCCACGTAGACGGCTTTCACTGTGGCGTGAGGCGGCGGGCACCGTCCATTCGATACGAGGAAGGCGCGTGCCGACGCGCGCGCCGACCAACCTCCGCACGCAACGGGGACGCCGCCGCATTCGGCGACGAAGCAACGGTTCCGGGAGATGAGCTCGCCAAGCAACGGGCTCGCCTCCTCGATGTGCGCCTCGATCGCCGCGGAGCTGTAATGGGCCGAGCCCAGCGCACGTAGCGAGGCGCTCTGGAGCGCCAGCAGTCGATCGTGGTCGGCCGGCGCGGCACGGCGTAGGGTAATCGGCTTGCTCATGGTGTTACGACCGGGCCCTGGCGAAAATGGCCGAATCGATCTGGCGGCGATTGAGCCCGATGTCTGCGAGGACGCGATCATCGAGCGAATGCAGCATCGATGCCGTCTCGCGACGGGCCTGATAACGCCGAAGGTCGTTCCACAACCGGCGCACGATGCTGATGCCGTGGGTCATCTCTGTTTTCTCTGCAGACAAAGTGCCTGTCGCCCTCGACGCGAGGGCCTTGCGATTGTTGCTCATGATTGGACCTTTCTTGCTTGTGCTTAGCGGCCGCCCGCCTCGGGAGCGACGTCCTGCGTTTCTGGTTCGGGCTCGTTTACGGCGCTGAGATGTCTTCCCCGAGTTGCATCGCCCATAGTCGGCCACGACCCTAGAAGCTCGCGCCCCACGGCCGGCAGCGAGACGAACGCGCCGAGATATCCGACTTTCATGACATTCCTCTCAACACTCAGTCAGCTGCCGGTCGCGCGCGTCGCGGCTGCGACGATCGCCTGGGCAAGCTCCGAATAATCGGCGGAGCCGCGGCCGCTACGCCTCTCGATATCTCTGAGTCGTTCGCGCGCGCTCGTTAGATCGCCCCTGGCGATGAAGGCTTCAACGGTCAGGCTACCGATCACAGAGCTGAATTGCATTTTGCTCATGCCTCAATCTCCTCTTCGACTGTGCGCAGGCAGAGGACTCCGCCCACGACGAAGGTTATTGATCCTCGAACCTCGCCAAGATGCGAGCAATGTGCGGATCCTTCTCAGCCTCGGACGCTCCGGCGAGGATTTTCCGAAGGACAGCCTGTCGCTGCTCCGGCGCGAGCGTGCGGAGGACTTCGACTGTCGCGTGCGTGGGAGTGTAGAATTTCATGCTGCTCAAGCCTCGGTTTGATTGTTCTGGACGGCGAACTGTCCCGCGACCGAAGGAACGGGGTCGAGACGGCCTCTTACAGGGTCTTTGCGCTAGCCACGTGTTCCGTTGGGAACAGCAGCACGGTCATGCACCCGTGCCCTTTTGCCTCATCGAGTTTCCCTTGACCCGGATCACTGGGTGCTCAGAACCACAAAGACGCCTATGCCTATTGCGGGACCCAAAAAGGCAGCGAAAGCCATCAGGGCCAGGGACCTGAATATCGATCCTAAGCGGACATTTTCTTTTTGCCCGTGCGCAAACATTTCACTTGATTTCCTGCCCGCGGAAGCGCCTGCGCTACAACGCGAGTGGCGGGAACTCGCGACCGTAGAGGACCGCCCGCTCTATGCCGGCTCGCGTCAGACCGAGGTCGGCGAGCACGCGATCGTCCAGGCTGTAGAGCGCATTGATGTCGCGCCGGATGCGGCGCCGCTCGCCGATCGCCATGAGAAGCCTGCCAAATTTGGCCCTGGCGGCCGAGAGAGCGTCCGCGCGTCCCGCGCGACCGCTGTCGGTGCCTCCATTGAATTCGGCCGATGAGTTGTCCGAGTTTAAAGGATTGGTGAATCTCAACATGATCTTTCCTTTGTTTGCATCGATACTCTCGTTAGACGCCTAAAAGTTTGCGCAACGAGCCGCTCACAACCGCAAGTTCCTGCTGAGTTATTGTTGGAAATTGGCGAAAGGCCCAGCAGCACCGGCAAGCGGTGCGTCGATAATGTGGATCAACCGATCGGGAAAGGTTCAGTTCGCTCCATTTTCGACTATAACAGCTGTGCCCAAATGCCGCGCAGCTCGCCGCGAGGATGGGACCATGGTCACACGGTACGAGCAGGTCGCCATCGAGATCAGTACGCTGATTTCTCGGGGAGTTTTGCGCCCCGGCGACCGCATTCCGTCAGTGCGAAAGGCATGCCAGCAGTATCGGGTCAACGCCGGCACCATACTGCAAGCCTACGGACAGCTCGAGACTCGCGGCCTTATCTTCGCTCGTCCGCAGTCGGGCTACTACGTTCGTGCACAGGAGACCGGGAGAGCACCCGAGCCCGCCATCTCCTCGCCGCGGCGCGGCAGCACGCGCGTCGATGTCGCAAGCCTCGTCTTCGAGGTGCTGGCGTCGATCAAGGACCGCGAGATCGTACCGCTAGGGTCGCCGTTTCCGAGCCCCGAGCTGTTTCCGCTCGAGAAGTTGAACAAGATAGCGGCGGCGGCGGCGCGCAACTTGCCGACCTGGAGCAGCATCAGCGATCTCACTCCGGGAAACGCCGAGCTGCGCAGGCTCATCGGCCGCCGCTACCTGGAGGCCGGCTTGGCAATCTCGGCAGACGACATCGTCATTACCTCGGGCGCCATGGAGGCCATCAATCTTTGCCTCCAAGCTGCGACTCAGCCCGGCGATACGATCGCCATTGAGTCTCCGACGTTCTACTCGACGCTGATGGCGATTGAGCGCATGCGGCTCAAGGCGGTGGAAATCGCCACCCATCCGAGAGACGGCGTTGATATCGGTGCGCTTCGAGCCGCATTGGACCGGCATGATATCAAGGCTTGCATCTTCATTCCGACCTTTCAGAACCCGCTCGGCAGCTGCATGCCCGACGAGAGGAAGCGCGAGCGCGGCGTCCCGCTGATCGAGGACGATGTCTACGCCGAGCTCTATTTTGGGGATACTCGTCCGCGACCGGCAAAGGCCTTCGACACGAAGGGCCTCGTCCTGCATTGCGGCTCGTTTGCCAAATGCCTTGCTCCCGGCTACCGCATTGGCTGGGCTGCCCCCGGCCGCTTCAAGAGTGCCGTCGAGAGGCTGAAGTTCATGACGACACTGACGACGGCGTCGCTGCCGCAGGCCGCGATCATCGGTTATCTGAAGCATGGTGGATGCGAGCGCCATTTGCGCGGTCTTCGGCAGCGCCTCTCGGTGCAGTTGCAGCAGATGAGGCAGGCGCTGGAAAGAAGCCTTCCCGAAGGCTGTCGGCTGACACGCCCCGAAGGCGGATACATGTTGTGGATCGAGCTCCCGGCGACGGTCGATGCGCTCCGCCTCCACCAGTTGGCGCTCGATCAAAGCATCAGTATTGCGCCCGGCCCCATATTCTCCGCGCAACGGCGCTACACGAACTTCATTCGTGTGAATTTCGGGCATCCCTGGTCCAAGCAGATCGACGACGCCGTGCAAACGCTCGGCGCGCTCACAGCGGAGCTCATGCACACAAGATCCTAGTATCGGGCCACCGTGCGCCGCTACGCGCCAGCATCGTCGACGCACGGCGGCACGCGGAGGAGCCAGGTGGTCGCCGCGCCGACGAGCGCAAGTGTCGCGACGAGCGCCAGTGTCGCGACAAGCCCGAACTCATTGAGGACGAGAGGAAAGAGCAGGGTGCCGATCGTCGCTCCTGCCTTTCCGCACGCCGCGCCGAGTCCCGCGGCTGACGCGCGCAATCTGATCGGGATCACTTCGGTCGGCATCGTATAGGTCGTGAGGTTCGGCCCGGCATTCATCATCGTATTGAAGAGTATGAAGCCGGAAAAAATGTAGAAGGCGTCGTCGCCGCGAGCGGCGCCGAGCATCATCAGGACGAGCCCCACGAACATGGAGAGGAAGCCGAAGATCTGCATGCCGACCCGGGTCGTGCGCGACATCAGCGCGATGCCGAGCGCGAAGCCGACGACAAGGAAGATGTCCATGAACGCCGAGCCCTCGATCGCGGCGAGCCTCTCGGCAATGAACGAGTGTGCGACGGCGCCTGCGCCCCCGCTGAAGTGCATGTGAAGCAGAATGAGCGGCGTGAAGATGCCGATGCCGTAGACGGCGGTGTCCATGCAAGGCCAAGGCAAGCAGATGAGCGCCGTGCGCCGCCGCATGTCCGGAGCGAAGAGCTCGGACCACGACACGGGAGCGGCCTTCCGGATGGGAGCGGAGGCAGGGATTGCCAGGCGAGCCTCGGGGCCGAGCAGCTCCTCGAGCGCCGACCGCGCCTCCTCGATGCGCCCCTGCTCGGCGAGCCACTTCGGGCTCTCCGGAATGCCGAGGCGCAGCAAGAAGACGACGGCCGCAATCGGAACGACCGACGCGAGGATCCAGCGCCACTCGAGGACCTGAGGGTCGTGGCGCAGCGCGACGAACCCGACGACGGCCGCCAGGATGCCTCCGACGGCCTGGCTCGCGATCACGCCCGCGACCATGCGGCTGCGAACGCGCCTCGGCATGGTCTCGGAGACGTAGGCCTCCGCGATCGGATAGTCGCCGCCGAGGCCGAGACCGAACAAGAGCTGGAAGAGGATCAGCCATTCAGCGCTCGGCGCCAAGGCGGAGGCGAGGCCGAATACGGTGAGTATTGCCGGATCGAGGCGATAGAAGGTCTTGCGTCCATAGCGGTCGACGAGCGAGCCGAAGACTACGGCGCCGATCAACGTTCCGAGCACGCCAGCGGCGGCGATCGCCCCCGTCTCGAACGTCGTGACCGGGAAGCTCGGATCCTTCTGCATCAACGGCAGGACGATCCCGACCATGAAGAACGAGTAGCCGCCCATCATGAGACCGGCGGCCGAAATGGCCCACACCTTAAGGTGGCGCCAGCCGAACGGCATCTCGTCCCCGCGCCTGTGCACGTGAAGATGGGCGGGCGCATCAGCGGGAAGGTCTGCCGGCCGAGAAAGGCTTCCCGGCGCCGAACTACCGCCGGCCATGCTTGACACCCTTGGCGCCCTTGTCCCTCTCCTCCTCTTCCTCGGCGGCGTGATACTTGCGGCGGATGTCGGCGAGATCGACGCGCGGGGCGGGCCGCTTCATGTCGAGCGCACGCAGGCTGTCGACGATGATCTCAGAGATCGCGAGGTTGCGAAACCACTTGTGATTGGAGGGGATGACGAACCACGGTGCGTGGTCGGTGCTGGTCTTTGAAAGCGCCTCCTCATAGGCCTGCTGGTAGGCCGGCCAGAGCTCGCGCTCGGAGTAGTCGGACTCGCTGATCTTCCACTGATGGGTCGGGTCGTCGAGCCGGACGCCGAAGCGCTTCAACTGCTCCTCGAAGCTGATGTGCAGGAAGAACTTGAGGATAACGGTCCCGGCTTGGACAAGGTTGCGCTCGAACGCCCTGATATCCTTGTAGCGCTTCGACCAGACCTTTTCCGGGACGAGATCGTGCACGCGCACGACGAGCACGTCCTCGTAATGCGAGCGGTTTAAGATCGCGATCTCGCCGCGGCCGGGCGTCGCCTTGTGCACGCGCCAAAGGAAGTCGTGGGCCGCCTCCTCGGGGGTGGGGACCTTGAAGCCCTGCACCTTCGTTCCCTGCGGGTTCACTCCCATGAACACATGGCGGATCGTGCCGTCCTTGCCCGCTGCGTCGAGCCCCTGCAGAACGATCAGGAGCGAGGACTTGCCCTCCGCATAGAGCAGCGCCTGGAGCTCGGCGAGAGCGCTCACGTGCGCCGCAGTATCGTTGGCGGCTTCCTCGGCGCTCGAGTATTTCCCGGTATGACCCGGGTCGATCTTGTCGAGGTCGACCTTGCTGTCCGGCTCGACCCGGAATTTCTTGGCATAGCTCACGACGTCCTCCCGACGGCTTCGAGGGTGTGTGGATTGAGTCAGAGCGGGGCTGGCATGTCCGGTTGCAGGGACCCCTTGAGCCGCATGAGAAACGGAGTTTGCCCCGCATTGCGGCGATCGAGCTCGCGGTAAACGGCTAGCTTCGCCGCGTCGAGGAGCAGCATCCAAATGAGGTTGTAGCCCCACACGATCGCGATGTGCCGCCACGACAAGGCCGGCACGAGCCATCCGAACGCGCACGCGAGCGTCGCGAGTACCTGCGTGCCCACGATCGCCCAGAAAAGCAGCGGAGCCGGATGGGGCGGCCGCCAGAACGCGTGCTCGGAGCGCATCACGAACAGCATCAGGTGCCCGCCGGCGACGAGCTGGAGGAACATCATCGTCTGCAGCTCAGGGTGATCGACCTTGAGCACGGTCTTTGCGAGGTACATGAGGCCGAAGCTCTCGACGACGGCGAGCGCGCCGAGCACGCTCGCCACCGCGAGGATGCGCTTCATCTCCCAGCGGACGGGCTTTGCCGGCACCGCCGCGTTGTCGAAGGCAATCGTCATGATCGGGACGTCGTCGAGGAGAGCGAGCGCGATGATCATGACCGGCGTCAGCGGAAAGAACCCATAGCCGATGGTCGCCAGCACGATGAACGCCATGATGCAGATGGTCATGGCGATGCGGTAGAGCGTGTAGCCCATCATGCGCTGGAAGATGCGGCGCGCTTCCTCGATGCCGTCGATGATGACCGAGAGTCCGGGCGAGGTGAGGATGAGCGCGGCAGCGGCGCGCGCCGCGTCGGTTGCGCCTGAGACGGCGATCCCCACGTCGGCCTGTTTCAAGGCCGGCGCGTCGTTGACCCCGTCGCCAGTCATGCCGACGATGTGCCCGCGCGACTGAAGCGCCTTGACGATGGCGTACTTGTGCTCGGGGAAGACCTCGGCGAAGCCGTCGGCGGCCTCGACCTTCTGCGCGATGTCGTCCGGAAGCTCTTTCTTCGCCGCGTCGCCCGTGAAGAGCGCGCTCGCGGGCTCGATGTGGGTGCCGAGGCCGAGCTCGCCGGCGATCTCGGACGCGATCGCGGCGTTGTCGCCCGTCACCATCTTGACGGCAATGCCGAGCTTCTCCGCCATCGCGATCGTCGACTTGGAGTCGGGCCGCGGCGGATCGGAGAGCGAAAGAATGCCGAGAAGCGTCCACGCCCCCTTGCTGTCGGTTTCAGCGACGCCGAGCGTCCTGAAACCCTTCGCGGCAAACGCGGCGACGATCGCCTCCGCCTCCTGCCGCTGGGAGGAGGAGAGCCCGGCCAGGTCGAAGATCACCTGTGGCGCCCCTTTCGATACGGAGAAGACACTGTCGTCGGGGCCTTTGACCTTGGCCTCGGTGCGCTTCGAGATCGGGTCGAACGGCACGAAAGAGAGCGTCCGGTATTGGCCGAGGCTCTTTGGGTCCTTGAGCCCCGCGATCGTCGCGAGATCGATCGGGTCCTGGTCCTCCGCTTTCGACGCGAGAGAAGCAGCGAGCAGCACGTGCTGAGGGTCCCCTTGTCCCCAGACCTTCACCTCGCCGAGCTTGAGCTTGTTCTCGGTCAGCGTCCCGGTCTTGTCGGAGCAGAGAATGGTCATGCCGGCCATCTCCTCGATGGCCTCGAGGCGGGAGACGATCACCTTCTTCTTCGCCAGCATCTGCGCGCCGAGCGCCATAGTCATCGACAGCACGGCCGGCATGGCGACCGGCACGGACGCGACGAGGAGAATGAGGACGAACGCGGCGACCCTGAGCAGGTTCTCCTCGCGCGAGAGCTCGACCGCGACGAGGACGATGGCGAGAATGGCGGCGAGCACGATCAGAAAGTCGCCGACCCTCATGACCGCAGTCTGGAAATGCGAGGCGGCGCCCGCGGTCGCGACGAGCTTTGCGGTGCGGCCGAAGAAGGTCTTGGCCCCGGTCGCGGTCACGAGCGCGACCATCTCGCCTTGCTTGGCGATGGAGCCCGAGTAGGCGGTCTCCCCGACCGTCTTGGCTACGGGAAGAGATTCGCCGGTGAGCGCGGACTGGTCGACACTAAGGTATTTGCCCTCGACGAGGACGCAGTCGGTGGGCACCACGTCGCCGAGCCGGATGCGCACGATGTCGCCCGGCACGAGGTCGGACGCGTCGACCTCGCTCCATTGCCCGTCGCGCAGCGCGCGGGCCTTGCGTGCCAAGGCGCTCTTCAGGGCCGAGAGAGCGCTCGTGGCCTGGTGCTCCTCCCAGAATCCAAGCGCCGCATTGAAGAGAAGCAGCGAGGAGATGATGGCGAAGTCGCCGTAATCTCCCACGAGCAGCGCCATCAAGGCCGCCGCCTCGATCATCCAGGGGATCGGCCCCCAGAAGAAGCCGAGGAGGACCTCGAGCTGGCTCTTCTTCTTCTCCTCGAGCGCATTGGGGCCATAAGTGCCGAGACGCCGGGCGGCCTCGCTCGAGGTGAGGCCGCTTCGCGAGGCATCGAGCGCCGCGTATTGCGTCGAGATCGCCGCCACTGCGGCCTTGTCCGGAAGCGCCTCGCCAGGCCCGCTCTTTGGCGGGTTCGTCGGCACGGCTGCACTCGTCGACGACGCGTCCATATCGCTCTACCCGTCCGCTGGCTGCACGGCCCTCGGCAAAGAGAGCATAGGTCGCTAGGTTGTTCGTGCGAAGCGCTTTCCCTACGGTTAACGATCTCCGGGCCAAGCCTCACCCCCCGCCGGGGTCACTCAAAGTCCGACACGTCGACCTCGCGGCTCCCCTTTGGAGGGGAGAAAGCAAAGGCGTCGGGCGAAAAGTCTGGGTTCGCCTTCCATACGAACTCATTGGTTTGAACCGTGCCGCCGTCCATTGTCCGGCTCACAAGCTTGCATGGGAGCGGTATCCCCGTCTGCTCGAGCCACACCTCCCAGTCATTCTCGAAGCGGTCGACGCTGAAACGGTTGCATTGTCTATTTCCTATGGTTTCGGCGCCGCCCGCTGTGACTTTGACGTTCTCGCCGTAATCCAGGGTCCAGAGAAAATCGATGAACCTTGCATGAAGGTTCAGGAGTCCGACCGCCAGGTACATCGTGCCGATGATCGAACGGCGCGCCCGCGTTTGAGCGAATTTCCCCTTCGCCGGGCTATAGAGCGTAAAGGTGGTCCCATCGGAAATGAATAAGTAGGTGCCACTGTTCGAGGACGAACTCCACGCGGAACTGGTTGGGCTGGCGTATGAGGAAGTGCGCCGTGCCGCGCTTGTTCATCCCGGGCAGATCGCTCGTCGAGCTGAAGGAAGTCTCGAACTCGATCTCGGGCGTGCTCGTTAAGTATGCGTGCATGCGTTTGAGCGGCGCCGTCGCGTCGGCATCGCCGGCAGATGCTTCGGGCGTTGCGCCTCCTGTCTCGCTCTGAGCGAGGCATGGCGAAGCGAATGCCAGAAAAAGCACTAGAAAAAGCGGCGCTCTCCAGAGCATGGGTTTGCCTCCAATGGCCGGGGCCGTCGCCACGCAGCCTAGTGATGGGAAGCTTCTCGATACACCCAAGGGAGCGAGTAACCCTACCGGCCCGGAGCGTAGTTACGGCCCCATTTGGCGCACGCAACCTTGCCACCGGTCCTTCGTCTCGTTGAGATGGCTCGATCCCAGGCACCCGGTGAGGCGCATGAGATCCTCGCCCGGGAGCTGGCTCAGCCGGGGCGGAGCCGGATCGTCGAGCAGGCACTCTTCGACGTCCTCGCCCTGGGCTGCGCACTGGGCCAATTCTTGAAGAATTTCCTCGGCGGCCTCGCTCAAAGCGTCCGGCTCCGGAGGGCAATCGGGCCCGCCAGGGCAGCCGCCCGCGGAGGGTGCGGCAATGACGGGGGCAGGCGCGCTCGGAGTTGGCAAAGGTGCCGGAACGGGCGCCGGCAGCGTCGTCTTCCCCAAATCCGGCATTGGAGTAGGAAGCGGCATGGGGCTCGGCAGAGGCATCGGTGTCACCGGCCGCACCGGCTCGACCGGTCGAAATTGCGCATGGGCGGAGGATGCGAGCGCCAGAAGCGCGAGGCCCGCGTTGGCGTGTCGTGCAAGCCAGCTCATAAGGCGCCTCCCCTCGCTCGCGATCACTCCGCTAGGCTAACTCCGATCCCCCGGCGCGGGAAGCTCTCTGCTACCGACGAGCCGGAGAGCAAACAGAAAAGTTGTTCGGAAACCTCGTCGGCGCTCGACGTGCGGCAGCGTCCGTTGCCCGGAACCGAGGGGTGCTTCGGAGACGGCGGGGATTTCGTCGTCGTCGGCGAGGGGCGAGGTAGCCGCGCATGGCGCATGCCGGCGTGGTACGCTGTCGTGCCGAGGGCATGGAGCCCTGGACATTCAATCGCTCGTTTCGGAATGCGTCCGATGTCCCAAAGACGGCGCCCAGCGGCAGGTCACGACAAGCCATCGCTCCCCAGGCGCATGACGGCCATGGCGCTGGCGCCAGGCGGCGGCCATCTCGTCGAGGCCGTGCGCCGGCTCCCCGAGCCCGGCCCGCGCGACATCGTCGTCCACGTCCTCGCCTGCGGCGTCTGCCGCACCGACCTGCATGTGGTCGACGGCGACCTCAAGCGCCCCAAGCGCGGCGTCATTCCTGGCCATGAGATCGTCGGCCGCGTCGTCGCGATGGGCTCGGACGTGCGCGGCTTCGCGATCGGCGACCGGGTCGGCATCCCCTGGCTCGGCGCGACGTGCGGGCGCTGCCCCTACTGCCGCGAGGGGCGCGAGAACTTGTGCGACCGGCCAACCTTCACCGGCTACACCGCCGACGGAGGCTATGCCGAATACGCGATGGCGGACCCGGCCTACTGCTTTCCGATCCCGAGCCGCTACGCGGACGCCGAGGCCGCGCCGCTCCTCTGCGCCGGCCTTATCGGCTACCGGGCCTGGAAGCACGCCGGAGCGGCGCACCGGCTCGGCCTCTACGGCTTCGGGGCGGCAGCCCATCTCGTCGCCCAAATGGCGCGCCATGCCGGCCAGGAGGTCTATGCCTTTACGAGGAAGGGCGACCGCGGCGCGCAGGAGCTCGCGCGATCGCTCGGCGCTGCATGGGCCGGGTCGTCCGGCTCCGATCCGCCAAAACCGCTCGACGCGGCGATCATCTTTGCCCCGGTTGGCGCGCTCGTCCCCGAGGCCCTCAGGGCCGTGCGCAAGGGCGGGACGGTCGTGCTCGGCGGCATCCACATGAGCGAGATCCCGGCCATGCCCTACGAGATCCTCTGGGGGGAGCGGGTTGTGCGCTCGATCGCCAATCTGACGCGCCGCGACGGCACCGAGCTCATGGAGCTGGCCCCGCGCATCCCGCTCAAGACGCACGTGACGACATTTCCGCTCGGCGAGGCAAATGCGGCGCTCGACAGACTGCGCTCCGGCAAGCTCACGGGCGCCGCGGTTCTCATTCCATGATGCCGGCCGCCTCGAGCGCGGCTAGTGCGCGCGCCAAAGTCTCGTCCACGCCCTCCGTGGCGGCGACGCGGCTCCAGGCGATCTCGCCGAGATCGTAGGCAAGCTGCGCCTCGACGACGCGGGCGTCGGCGTCGGAGGCGTCGCCGCGACGCGCACCCACGCGCGCTAATAGGACGTCCGCCGGCGCCTCGAGCCACAGGCCGACGAAGCGGCAGCCGGCCCGCTCGGCGATGCGCGCAATCGTATCGCGCTCCTCGGGCTTTGCGAACACGGCATCGACGACGACCGTGCGCTCGGCGCCGAGCGCTCGTTCCGCCTTTTCGAACAGTCGCGCGTAGACGCTGAGGGATGCGGCCGGCGTGTAGTGCTCGGCGGGCAGCTTCTCCGTCTCCGCGACGCCGAAAAGGCGCTTGCGCTCGACATCGCTTCGGATATGCAGCGCGCCGGGCGAGGCGCCGAACCGCGGCGCGAGGCGAGCCGCGAGCGTCGATTTCCCGGTGCCCGACAGGCCGCCGACGGCGACGAGGACCGGCGCGGCGGGGCGCAGGAACCTGCTGGCCGCAGCGATGTAGTGCCGTGCGCTCTCGGCGTCGTGCTCGCGCGCCGCGCCGTGGTCCTGGCGCGCGCGCTCGAGGCTGACGATGGCACGCACGCCGGCCCTCAAGGCGAGGAACAAGGGCAGCGCGGCAAGCCCCTCGATCTCATGGCCGACCGGCTCGATCGCCGCATAGCTTCCGAGCACGAGGTTCGCTGCCGGCCGGTCGCCGCGCACCTCGAGATCCATGAGAAGAAACGCGAGGTCGTAGAGCACGTCGATGGTGGCCAAGTCCTCGTCGAACTCGAGCGCATCGAAGGGCACCGGCCGGCCTTCGAGCAGCACGATGTTGCCGAGATGGAGATCGCCGTGGCAGCGGCGGATGGCGCCTTGGCGCCCGCGCTCGGCAAGGAGAGGCGCCGAGCGCGCGAGGGCGGCTCGCACGCCTTCGCCCACCTCGCGCGCCAGGTCGCGTTCCACTATCGCGTCCGCCTCGGCGAGAGCGCCCTCGAGCTGGCGGACGATGCGTTCCGCTTTCGCATACCCGTCGGCCGCCGACGCGACCGGGTTCTCCCGATGATACGCGGCAACCATGCTCGCCAGCGCCTTGCAAAGCTCGGGCTCGAGCGCGCGCTCGCTCGCAACCTCGGAGAGGAGGCTCGACTGCTCAAATTGGCGCATCTCGAGCGCCCACTCGACGACGGGACCTTTCCCCTCGAGGCCGAGCCTGCCGCCGGCGTCCCGCGTGATCGGGACCAGGCGCAGGTAGATCTCGGGGGCGTGCGGACGGTTGATCTCGAGCTCGCGTGCGAGCGCTCCCCGGCGGCGCTCGAGGGTCGAGAAATCGAGGAACGGCAGCTTGACGGGTTTCTTGATCTTGAAGGCCTTGCCGCCGGCGAGAAAGACGCGGGCCGCGTGGGTCTCGATGACGCCGACCTCGCTCGGGGCCCCCGGATAGGCGCCCGGCTTGGACAGGAATGCCGCGACCTCGTCCGCCTCGCTCATTGTTGTTTCACGCGCTGCCGATAGCGACGCCGGTCAGGAACACGAGCACGCCGCCGATGACCACCTGGAAGGCGGCGCGCAGGAACGGCGTGTCCATGTAGTGGGCCCTGACCCAGGCGATGATCCAGAGCTCGGCGAAGACGATCAGCGTCGCGATGGCCACGGCCGCACCTCGCGCTCGGTCAGGTCCTTGAAGGCTTTCATTGTCCTCTCACAGAGATGCGCGGCGATCGGCCCGTCATGGGCCGGAAATATCCATGAGCAGCACGCTTTGGACTTGCGATGGGTCAAGGCTCGACTACGCGATGGCGGGTAAGCCCCATCGAGCTCCGGCGCTCGGGAGGGAGCGTCGTCGGGCGGTAGGGCCATCCTCCTATGGCTTCACCCGAGCGCCAACTCGGCCTATCATGCTCCTTATTGCCGCCGCGCCTCCCAATGCCGCACGAGGATCCCTTTATGGCACTCGAGATCGCCCCCGAGAAGGTCGCCCACGTCATCATCAAGGCGCGCGAATACGACGTGAAGGTGGGCGCATGGAATTCGACCACGGAGGAGGGCGATGCGGATGAGGATCCCCAGGCCATACTCGAGGATTTCACGAGCGACCCGACGCGCGCCGAGCTCGCCGGCTTCATCGAGGCATTGAACGACGACGAGCAGGCCCACCTCGTCGCGCTCGCCTGGGTCGGGCGCGGCACCTTCGAGCCCGAGGAGTTCGACGAGGCGGTCGAAACGGCGCGCACCGAGAAGACCAATTCGGCCGCCCGCTATCTGCTCGGGATTCCCCTACTCGCCGATTTCCTCGAGGAGGGGCTCGAGAAGATGGGCTATTCCGTCGAGGACATCGAGAGCGACGTGCTCTAGCGCTCTTCTTCGCGCAGCCAGGCGAGAACAAGTGCCGGGTGGAGGTCGGGCGGGTGCACGGGGTAGAAGGCGTGCACGAGCCGGCCGCCGCGCACGACAAGCGTCAGGCGCTTGAGATAGGTCGCGGAGCCGGCCGTGAATGTCGGCAGCGAGAGGGCATGTGCGAAGGCGAAGCTCTCGTCGCTCAGGATCGCGAACGGGATCGCGACGCGGCTTGCAAACTCGCGCTGCTCCCCGCTCGGCTGCCCGCTCAAGCCGAAGACGATGGCGCCGGCGGCCCGAAACTTCGGATGGAGGTCGCGCGCGCTCTCGAGCTCGGGCGTCGACCCGTGCGCGCCCGCGATTCGGTCCCAGCCCGGCGGGTTGGCGACGCCGGGCCGCCCCGTCCACGGGTAGATGAGGATGATCGAAAGACCTTGGACGCGCGAGAGGTCGATCGCTCCCCCGCCCGTCGCGGCGAGCGCGACGCCGGGCATCGCGAGGCCCGGCACGAGATGGGCCGCTCCCCCGTCGTCCTCGGGTGCCGGATAGGGCCAGCCCATCACGAGACTGTCGCCCGCAGCCAAGCACGGACATCCCCGGCGTTGCGATCCGGCGGAAACACTGGATAGAAGACCTTCCAGACGAGACCGCCATTGATAATCAGCGTAAGCCGCTTGAGTAGAGTTTCGCCATCAACGTCCATTGTCGGCAGGCGCAAGGCCCCGGCGAGCTCCAGGTCGGAATCCGACAACAGCGGGAACGGAAGGTGCAGGCGCGCTGCCGCTTCGAGCTGGTCTGATGCGCTCTGCGTCGACAGACCGAAGACGTAACGGGCGCCGGAAGCCTGCAGCTCGGAATAGAGATCGCGAAACGCGCAGGCTTGCGGCGTGCAGCCGCGCGCACCCGGGATCAGCTCCCAGCCCTCGGGCAATGGCTCGCCTGGTCGACCCATGCGCGGATAGGCAAACACCACAACGGTTCCGTCCAAGCGAGAGAGTGAGACATTCGACCCGCCGGTCGACGGCAGCGCTACATCGGGAACGCTTAGTCCCATGAGGTGGTCCGCGGCGCCGTCATCCTCCGGAACGGGAAGCTTGGCCCAATCGACTGCCATAGGGTTTGGCTGCTGTGACATCGTTCGGCTAGCCCTTCTCCCGCATAAGCCGCGCCTTCTGCCGGTTCCAGTCGCGCTTGGCCGCATCCTCGCGCTTGTCGTGGAGCTTCTTGCCCTCGGCGAGGGCGAGCTTGAGCTTGGCGATGCCGCGGGCATTGAAGTAGAGCTCGAGCGGGACGACGGTCATGCCCTTGCGCTCGACCGCGTTGGCGAGCTTCGCCATTTCTCGCTTGTGCATGAGCAGCCGGCGCTTGCGTCTCGGCTCGTGCTGAAAGAAGCGCCCGGCACCCTGGTACTCCGGGATGTGCGCGTTGATGAGCCAGAGGCCGCCGTCCTCGGCGGAGGCGTAGCTCTCGGCGATGTTGGCCTGACCCTTGCGCAGCGACTTCACCTCGGTGCCGGTGAGCACGAGGCCGGCCTCGTAGGTGTCGGTGAGAAAGTACTCGTGGCGCGCTTTGCGATTTTCGGCGACGACCTTGCGGCCGTCATCCTTCGTGGCCGACATTGGCCCTATCCTCGGCTCGTAGTGAGACTATTCGGCGGCGCGGGCCTGAACGAGGCCGACCTTGGCGAGCGCGGCATCGACCGCCTTGCGCGTCGCCTCGGCGACCGGCACGAGCGGCATGCGCGTCTCCATCGAGCAGAGCCCGAGACGCGCGGCGGCGTACTTGACGGGGCCCGGACTGGTCTCGACGAACAAGGCGTCATGCAGCGGCATCAGCCGGTCCTGCAGCGCGAGCGCCGTCTTGAAGTCGCCCTTGAGGCAGGCGTTCTGGAAGTCGGCGCACAGGCGCGGCGCGACGTTGGACGCGACCGAGATACACCCCTGCCCGCCATGGGCCATGAAGCCGAGGGCGGTCGCGTCCTCGCCCGAGAGCTGGCAGAAGTCGCGGCCGATGGCGAGCCGCTGCTGGGAGCAGCGCGCGAGATTGGCGGTCGCGTCCTTGACGCCGACCACGTTCTTGAGCTCGGCGCAGCGCGCCATGGTAGCGACCGACATGTCGACCACCGACCGGCCCGGAATGTTGTAGATGATAATCGGGATCTCGACGGCGTCGTTGATCGCCCTGAAATGCTGATAAAGCCCTTCCTGCGTCGGCTTGTTGTAATAGGGCGTGACGATGAGAGCGGCACTCGCCTTGGCCTTCTCGGCATGGCGCGCGAGGTCGATTGCTTCCGCCGTCGAATTGGAGCCCGCGCCGGCGATCACGGGCACGCGCCCGCGCGCGACCTCGATGGTGAGCTCGACGACTCGCTTGTGCTCGTCATGGGTGAGCGTCGGGCTCTCCCCCGTCGTCCCCACAGGAACGAGCCCATGCGTCCCCTCGCCGATCTGCCATTCAACGAGGCGGCGAAACGCCTCCTCGTCGATCTCCCCGCCTTTGAAGGGCGTGATCAGCGCCGTGAAGGAGCCCTTGAACATCCGTCTTTACCCCTTGTCTCGCGCGGCCGGAGCCAGCCTTCCGGCGCGTCACATTCATGTTTTTGCCGCGTTGATGAGGCCAACTCGATTCTTCTGCGCCGTCTTGTAGCGGGCAGCGGGAATTTGTTACCCTCACGAGCGTAGCGAAAGCGGTTCGGCTACGGCGCCGCTGAGCAAGCCCAATCAAGTGAAGTCTAGGCGGTCGGACGACGGCCCGCAAGCAATCGACCTCGGCAGGCGGGACGACCCCAGGCGGGGACATTTACAGGTAGGGCTATGGCCAAGATAGGGAATTCGGCACCGCCCGGCGGACCAATGGGTCCGGCCGGCCAGTCGGCGCTCGTCGCGGGCGCGCTCCGGGCGGCGGCGCTTGCCGCCCTCCTCGCAGCCGCGAATCACGCCGGCGCCGAGCAGCGGCAGGCGCGGGTGGAGGGCGCGGAGACGAAATCCACGGTCCACAAGCCCGCGGCTCCCTCGAAGCTCGAGCAGGAGACCTTGGATCGTATGACCAAGGCCGTCGCGCCGCTCACCGGCTATTCTCCCTCGGCCGAGGACGCAGGACGAATCAAGGAGGCCTTGAAGGCCATCGACGCCGATGATTTCGAGAAGGGCCGGGAGATTGCCGGGCAGGTGAAGGATCCCGTCGGGGCCAAGCTAATCGACTGGTACCGCCTGCGCGCCGGTGGTGGCGAGCCCGCCGAATACCGCGCCTTCCTCGAGGCCAATCCGGCCTGGCCCGAACGGAGCCGCCTCGCCGAGCGCCTCGAGGAGGCCCTCTTTACCCATGGTGGCACCGCGGCCGCCATCAAGGCGCAGTTCGCGAAGGGAGGCCCCGACACCGGGGCGGGGCTCGCGGCGCTCGCCTCGGCCTATCTGGCCGAGGGCAACGAGGCCGAGGCGAAGAAGCTCGCGACGAAGGCTTGGCGCTCGCTCACCATCCCCGCGTCGCTCGAGGCGGGGTTTCTCGCGCGCTTCGGCTCCTCGCTCACGGCCGCCGACCACAAATGGCGCCTCGACCGCCTGTTGATCGACACGCTCAGGTGGGAAGGCGAGAAGAAGTCCCGCGCCGACAAGGTGCGCCGCATGCTGCCGCTTCTGTCAGCCGCCGAGCGCAAGAAGGCGGAAGCGCGCCTCGCCGTCTTCCTCGGCGCCAAGGGCGCCAAGAAGCAGCTCGATGCGCTACCCGCCGAGCGCGATCCGGACTGGGGCCTCGTCTACCATCGCATCCAGGCGCTACGGCGCGCCGGCAAATTCGACGAGGCCTCGAAGCTCATGCTCGGCGCTCCGCTCGAGGAGGCCAAGATCGTCAGCCCCGACGAATGGTGGGTCGAGCGGCGCGCGCTCGCCTATGACGCCTTGAAGCTCGGCAAGGCCAAGCTCGCCTACGAGCTCGTTCGCGAGGCCGGCCCCTTGAGCGAGAACCCCGTCAAGGAGCAGACCTTCATGGCGGGGTGGCTGGCGCTGCGCTACCTCAAGGACCCCACGCTCGCCGAGCCGCACTTCGTCGCCATGAGCAAGGCGGCCGACGGACCCTTGAGCCGCGCCAAGGCCAACTACTGGCTGGGGCGGACGGCGGAAGCCCGCAAGGATCAGGCGGCCGCGGCCGAGCACTTTAGAGCCGCGCTCGCCGATCCCGACACGTTTCACGGCTTCCTTGCCCGCCAGAAGCTCGAGCCGGGGCGCCGGCCGATCGTCGTCGCGGCCCCCGCCGAGCCGAGCGCCGACGAGATCGCCCGCTTCACGTCCCTCGACGCGGCCAAGGCCGTCGTCGTGGCGAAGCGCGCCGACCTCGACCCCTGGATCATGCGCACGCTCGTCGTGCAGCTGAGGTCGTATCTCAAGACCGAGGCGGAGGCGGCGATGCTCGCCCAGCTCGCCGAGGCGATGGGCGACACGCAGTCGGCCGTACGCACGGGAAAGTCGGCCATCGCGCGCGGCCACAACCTCATCTACTACGCCTACCCCGTCCACACGTTCCCGGCCTACACGCCGCTGCGCAGTCCCCCCGAGGCGGCGATGCTCCTCGGCATTGCCCGCCAGGAGACCGAATTCAATACGCTGACGGTGTCCGGGGCCGGGGCAAAAGGGCTGCTCCAGGTGATGACGGTGACCGCCAAGCACGTCTGCCGCGACTACAAGATCAAGTGCGATATCGGCAGGCTTCTCACCGACCCCGCTTACAACGCCATGCTCGCCTCCGCCTACGTCGGCGACCGCATGGAGGAGTTCTCGGGCTCCTATGTGCTGACGATTGCCGGCTATAACGCGGGACCGGGGCGCGCGCGCCAATGGATCCGCGAGTTCGGCGACCCGCGCGATCCCAAGGTCGATCCCATCGACTGGATCGAGCGCATCCCGATCCAGGAGACGCGCGAGTATGTCGGCAAGGTGCTCTCCAACGTGCAGGTCTACAGGGCGCGCCTCGGCGACACGCAGGCCGCGCTGAGGCTCGAGGAGGATTTGAACAGGGCGCGCCCCGGAGCACGGCAGGCGCTGCCCGAGGCCACGCGGCCGGCAATCGAGGCCAACTCGGATGGCTGAGCGACTTTGCGCGCCGGCGGCTGCGCCTTAACATCCCTCCATCGATCAGCGCCGGAACGCGGGGCTTCCATGACGGCTGAGCAGCAGTTCGAGGATATCTATTTCACCGCCCGCGACGGGTTGCGGCTGCACGCGCGGCTCTATCCGGCCGTGTCAGAAAGCGCGGCCCGGCGCCCTGTTCTTTGCCTTGCCGGGCTCACGCGCAACGGCCGCGACTTCCACGAGCTTGCGTTGAAGCTCGCCGGGCACCCGCAGGACTCTCGCGACGTCTACACGCTCGACTTTCGCGGCCGCGGGCTTTCGCAGTCCGATCCCGACTGGCGCAACTATGCGGTGCCGATCGAAATGCTCGACGTGCTCGATTTCGCGACGCTCACAGGCCTGCACGGAGCCACCGTCATCGGCACCTCGCGCGGCGGCATCATCGCCATGATCATGGCGGCAGCGCAACCCACCGTCATGGGCGCCGTCGTGCTCAACGACATCGGCCCGGTCATCGATCCGGCCGGGCTCGGTCGCATTGTCGCCTACGTCGGGCGCGTGCCGCTCCCTGCGAGCTGGACCGAGGCGGCAAAGCTCGTGCGCGACATGAACCACCGCGCGTTTCCCGCCGTCCCCGACACGGACTGGGAGGAGATCGCACGCCAATTCTTCAACGAGCGCAAGGGCAAGCCCGCGCCCGGCTACGATCCCAAGCTCGCCAACGCCCTCTCCGTTCTCGACGGTCCGATGTCGGCGCTCTGGCCGCAGTTCGAGGGGCTGAAGCGGGTGCCGGTCATGGTGCTCCGGGGCGAGCACTCCGACATTCTGTCGAAGGAGACCGTCGAGGAGATGGGACGGCGCCATCCCCAGCTCACGGCCATCACCGTCAAGGGTCAGGGGCACGCGCCGCTTCTGAGGGACGCCCCGACGATCGAGGCGATCCGCCGGTTTCTCGCTGCCGTGGATGCCATGCACCAGCCCGCGCGCGTCGTCTTCGCCTGAGAAAGCTTGCGTCAGCTTCTCTCGTCGCGATAGAGGCCGGCCTCGCCGCGATCGGCGCGGCGCGAGAAATCCGTCTGGCCTCCGGAGGCCAGGATGCGCGCCTGCTCAACCCAGTTCTCGCGCTCGATGCGGCCCCTGAAGTCGAGGAGCTGGCTCACGCGGGCGATATCCGCGCCGGTCCAGTTGGCGACCTGCTCGTACGTCACGATCCCGAGCGAGTTGAGCTTCTTCTCGATCAGGATGCCGATGCCGCGAATCCGCTTGAGATCGTCGATGGTAGCGAAATTCGGCAGGTCATCGTCGCCGCGCCTCAGCGCTTCCGAGCGCACGGACCGCAGGACAGGGGCATCGGCGCGCAGGGGCGATGACGGCTGCTCCGCCGCGGCCACAGACTGGGTGTCCGCCGCAGCGGAAGCCGCTGGAGGAGCAGCCGCAGCCGTCGTGCCGTTGGGGCCTCGCGCCAGTACGCGCGCCTGCTCTATCCACCGCTCCCGCGCAATCCGCCCCGGCGCTCCGAGGCCCTGCTCGGCCCATTCCACTTCGGCCTGGCTCCAGCCGGCGATCTCGGAAAAGCGCGTCACGCCGTTGGCGATGAGGGCCCGCTCCGTTTCGGCATCGAGACCGATGATGCGGGTCAGCCGGTCGGGGCCGGGCGGCGCGGCGGGAAGTGGCGGCGGCGGCCTGGCGCCCGCGTTGCTATCCGTACGCTGGCCCAAGCCCTCGCCTCGCCTCGCGAGCACCTCCGCCTGCCCGACCCAGTTCTCCTGCTCGATGCGTGCGGCGGCAATCCCGAGCGCTTGACTGATCCGGGCGACGTCATCGGGGCCCCATCTCGCGATGTCGGCGAAGCGGCGGACGCCGAGTCCGGCAAGACGGCGTGCGGTCTCGGCGTCGATGGCGCGGATGCGCATCAGGTTGTTGGAGTCGGCAGCCAGTTCGGAAACTTGCCGCGGCTGCGCAGCCGCTGCCGCAGCGTGCGCCGCCGCGATCGCGGCGTAGCTGAGCGTGGGAGACGTGGCCGGCTGAGCGGAAGGCTCGACCGTCGCCGGCGCCACGTGCAGGTGCAGGTGCAGGTGCAGCCGGAGCTTGCGCAAGTTGTGGCGGCGCCACGGCGGCAGGAGGCGGGGCAACGGCGGGAGCGGCCGCCGGCGCCGGCGTAGGCACCGGGGCGGCGGGTGGTGGCGCGGCCAGCGGCGGCGGCGCAGGCTTCGGGGTCGCAGCCGCCACGGGCTGGACCTCGATCATCGGCGAGCCGGGCGCGATCGGGCGTGGCGGAGCAGTCGATCCCATCCCGCCCGTCAGAGCGCGCTCGAAGCGCGCGGCAGTCTCGCTGCCGGCCCTCGGCGAGAGCCCCCCGCCCGGCGGTACGGTCGGCAAACCGGGTGGAGCGGCCTCCTTCCCCAAGACGCCGCGGCGAAGAAGGCAAGCAGTCACAGCGCCGACGAGAAACGCCGACAGCAGCAAGAGAAAGATCTGCACCAGCAAAATTGTCATTCGCCTCTCGTCCTCCGATGGCCCCGCCGGCCAGGTGCGCCCCCTCGCTCGGGATCAGTCCTCGACCGGACCGCAGGAGATCCAGCCGACCGTAAAGCCGATCGCAAAGGCGGCCAGCACGTACCAGATCAGCTTGACGAGCAGATAGTCCATCGCGTTCTTCTCCCCAAACATCCTACTCGGCTACGACCGTGAACTCGATACGCCGGTTCCTGGCCCGGTTCTCGGCGGTGTCGTTCGGCGATCTCGGCCGCGCCGCACCGTAGCCGATTGCGCGCAGGCGCGCCGAGCTAATTCCCGCTTTCGACAGATAGGCGAGCACGGCCCCGGCGCGCCGCTCGGACAGGCTCTTATTGCGCTCGGGCTCCCCTTCTCCGTCGGTGTGGCCCTCGATGTCGATGCGTGCTCCCGGGCAACTCTTGGCGATCGCGGCGAGCTTGTCGAGGGTCGATGAGCTTTTCGGATCGATGTCCGCGCTCGCGCGGGCGAACAGGATGACCTCCTGCTCCGCAACCTCGGTGAGGCGCTTCTGGCAATTCTCCGCCTCGGCACGGCGCACGGCGGCCGTGGTCTCGGAGCGGGCCACGGTGGCAGTCTCGACCTTGCTCGTCTTGAGCTCGGCCGCGCGGCGCGCGTCCGCGTAGGCCTCCATCCGCGTCCTCATCTCGAGCTCGGCGGCCGACTTGCGCGCGTCTTCCGCGTTGGCCCGCGCCTCGTCGTAGGACGACGGCTCGCCTCTCAATTCAGCCTCGCGCCGCGATGCCGAGTAGGCTGCCATGCGCTCGCGCAAGTCGGCCTCGAAGGCCGCCCGCCGGGCGGCTTCGCCCGGTAGCAATCCAGTGAAGCCGGCGGTCCCGCCGACGGCATCGACGATAGTTCTGAGAGCGTCGCTCCCTTGCTGCGGCTCGGCCGGCGCGGCCCCGGCCGCGGCCACCTTGATGTCGCCGGGCGCCGCGCCCCGAAACCGGTTGTCGGCGGCAATCGCCTCGCGCACGGAACGCGCTGCCGCCTCGCTTTCGGCAGTGCCCGTGAGGCTCAGCTCGCTGCCGCGCACCACGGCCTCGCCCTCGCGCAGCCGGCGAAGCAAGAGAAGCTCCGCCTCCGCCGCCCCCATGAAGCCTTGCGGCGCCCCTGCCGCCAGCTCCGTATGATCGACGATCACGAACCGCGGAAAGCCGCGTTTGGCGCTCGAGAACAGCGCGCTGCGGATCTGCTCGCTCGGGACATAGCCCGACAGGACCAGCTGGCCCTCGGCGAGACGCGCCGACCAGTGGAAGGGATCGGCGATCGGCGGGCTCACACTCGATCGCGCGATCTTGAGGCCCTTGGGAAGCTCGCCGGCGAGCGCCCGCCCCAGCGCCTTGAAGGCCGGAATGCCCGCGGCCTCTCCTTCAATCCTCAGCGTCGTCCCGCGTATCTCGACCGCGCCGCGCTTCAGGCCCGCGAGCTGTGTGAGGGCAAAGCCGATCTCCTCGAGCCAGAGGTCCTTGCCGGGACCACCGGCCGCGATCTTGACCTCGTTTTCGATCGACGCCTTGGGAAAAGCCCCCCGCGCAAGGGCGAGAATCGCTCGCCTCGTCTCCTTGTCGGGAGCAAACCCGCCGAGCTTGAGCGCACCGGGCCCATGGGCTGCCGACCACGCATAGGGAGCGGCGTCGCCCGCCATGTCGGTCCGCAGCGACGTAACGCGCACGCCCCAGACCGAGCGCACGGCGTCGAGCGCCTTCTTGGCGGCGCCGTCCTTGGGCGCCTTGCCCGAGATGACCGCATCGCGCCCGTCGAAGCCCGCCTCGGCCCAACCCTCGCCGGCCTCTTCGAGCCCCTGTGCGGCGCGGCGCGCGAGATCGGTCTCGATGGCGGCGCGCTCCCATTGGTAGGTGATCCAGCTCAGCATTGCGATGGGGATGAGACCCCAGAGCCAGCGCGCGGGATTGCATCTCATCGCGACCCGTGCTCCCGATAGCGGTCGGCCCCGCTCGCCGGGGGCCACCCTCAACGTGCCGCCCGAAGGGGCCATCCCGTCATGGCCGCCTCGCCCTTCGCCGTGTCCGCCCCCGACGCCAAGCCAGTTCTCCGAGCGAGTATAGACGGGAGCTCCAGCCATTCCAAGGTCATCTGGAATCGTAGAAATTAGTTATATAGTATTGATTTTGCTTCAGTATTATGATGAAAAAACATGCCGTTCACAGGTTCGGCCGCCTGGCGCCGTCGCGGGTGCGGCTTGTGCTGGACGGGTCGAAGTCTTCTTCTATAAATCTCACTCATGTCGGTCAGATTCCTGGTCATCGACGACCATCCTCTCTTTCGAGAGGCGCTCCGACTTGCGATCGCGTCGTCCTATCCGAGCGCCGAGGTCATCGAAGCCTCCTCGGTTGCCGCGGCAGCCCAGGTGCTGTCCGAGGGCCACCCCTTCGACCTCGTCCTCCTCGACCTCGCAATGCCGGGCACGCGCGGCTTCGACGGGCTGCTCGAGCTTCGCACCATCAGTCCCAGGCAGCCGATCGTCATCGTCTCGGCCCTCGACGACCCGCGCATCGTTCACGAGGCGATGACCTGCGGCGCGGCCGGCTACATCTCGAAGTCGGTGAGGAAGCCTGAGCTGGCGAAGGCGATCCAAGACGCGATGGCCGGCATCGTCATCCTGCCCGCCGGATACGAGCCGCCGCGCACCGACCCCAGCGCGCGCGAGGGAGACCTTGCGCAGCGCGTGGCCTCGCTCACCGCCCAGCAGCTCAAGGTCCTGCAGATGGTGCGCCAAGGCATGCTGAATAAGCAGATCGCCTACGAGCTCGGCGTGGGGGAGACGACGGTCAAGGCCCACGTCTCGGAGATCTTGCGCAAGCTCAACGTCGTGTCGCGCACGCAGGCCGTCATCGAGGTCGCGCGGCTCGACTTCGACTCGATCTTGCGCCAGCGAACCGACGCGAGCCACCACTAAAGTCTCGGAGCGGGCAAATCTCGGCCGGCCTGCAGCTCACGTCCGCCCCTCAGCCCAGCAGATGCGTCATGAGCGCCCTGAGCTCGGCCGGCTTCACGGGCTTGCGGAGGAGCTCGCAGCTGGCGCTCGCGACGCGATCGCTGGTCTCGGCCGAATGATCGGCCGTGATGACGATCGCGGCGATTTCCGATTCCCAGCGCTCGCGCAGTCGCGCCACGGCCGCGAGCCCCAACTCGCCGCGATCGAGATGGAAGTCGGCGAGAATGATGTCCGGGCGGAAGGAAGGATCGTACGCCATGATGGATTCCACTCCGGTGAGATCGCGCGCGATCCGCGTCTCGCATCCCCAGCCGTGGAGCAGCGTCCTCATGGCGTCGATGATCGTCGCGTCGTTATCGATCACGATCGCTCTCGCCCCGGCAAGCCCATACGACTGGCTGGCGGTCTGGCTCGTGCCGGATGGCGGGCGTAACCGCGAGGCCTCGCCCGCGTAGGGAACGAGCACCGAGAACCTCGTCCCTTTGCCATCGCGCGAGCACAGCTCAACTCTGTGGCCCAGCGCATCGGCCATGCGACGCGTGACGGATAGGCCGACGCCAAAGCCGCCGAATTGCCTGCGCTCCGACGCCGAGCCGCGCTGGAATTCCTCGAAGATGCGCTCCCTCTCCGCGAGCGCGATGCCGGGCCCCGTGTCCCACACCTCGATGCGCGTGAGCTCGCCGCGCCGGCGCGCCGCGAGAAGCACGCGGCCGCGCTCCGTATAGCCCAGCGCATTGACCAGGAGGTTTTGCAGGATCCGGCGCAGCATGAGCGGGTCGGACGCGACGCAAGCCTCGGTGGGCCGAACCGTGAGCACGAGCGACTTGTTGCTTGCGATCGGCTCGAGATCGACGGCGAGCGAGCGAAAGAGCCTGTCGAGCTCGAAGGTCTCGACTGCGGGCTTCACCACCCCAAATTCCAGCTTGGAGAGATCGAGAATCGTGCGCAGGAGCTCCTCGATGCTCGACAGCGCGTGGTCGATCTGGCTGGTCAGCTGCTGGTGGTGAACGTCGCGCTCGGAGAGGCTCATCGCCGAAAGCGAGAGCCGCGCCGCATGGAGCGGCTGCAGCAGATCATGGCCGACCGCGGTGAAGAAGCTGGTCTTGAAGCGGTTGGCCCGCTCGGCGGCGTCGCGCGCCGCCGTCAGCTCGTCGTTGGCGCGCTCGAGACGGTTGAGCGCGTTCTTGAGCTCCTCGGTGCGCATGCGGACCTGCGCCTCGAGTCCGATCGCCGTCTGGAACATCGAGAAGGCGTTCGCCTGGTGGTCCATGGAGCGCTCGACACGCTGCATGAGGGCGGCGTTGATCTTCGTCAGCTTCTCGATGCGCCGCTCGAGATCGGCGAGCGCTCTCGCCGCAGGGTCCTCCTCGGGCGTTCTCGACACGCTCACCGCGCCCCTCCCCGCGGACCGAATGCCACGCCGGTCAGCGTTTGATTGAGGTGCATGGCGTTGAGCTGCTCGCCGTAGGTCTGGAAACCGACGACCTTGTATTTGCGGTAGAGCTCGTCCATTTGCCGGCGGATCTGGCGCGTCTCGGCGTCGAGCCGGCGCAGGATGCAGTCGAAGCCGAGCACGAGGTCGACGCCGCCGAGGGAGCGGTCGAGCTCGCCGAACAGGCTCGCAGTCGAGCTCAGCATGTCCTGGGGCCTCGCGACCGTGAACACGAGCCCCTCGTCGATGGCACAGAAGAAGGAGAGCGAGCCGTCCGCATTCATGTTGCGGATCGAACGGCAGTAGTAGTCGCCTCCGACTTTGACGACGAGGGGATACGACGCGAAGCTGAAGGGTCCGAGATCGTCCGGCAGGAGGCCGATCGCCGAGGCATATTCGCGCGCGGCGGGCTCCGCGTTGAGCTCATGGACGATGCGGTTGGTGGTGTCGGCCGCCGTCACCACGAGCTTGATCTGGGTGGGCTCGAAGTTCTGCGTCTTGAAGATCCGAAACGGATAGTCGCTCTCGATCATGATGAGGATCGCGGCGCGCTCGTGCACGACGCCGTCGTGGATGAGGGCGGTGCGGCGGAATTTGAGCCCGTCGCCCGACGAGCCGCCGATGAGCTGCATGTCGTCAAAGGCCCAGTGGACGGCGGCGACGAGCGTCTCCTCGGCGCCCGACAGCCCGTCGACGAGCATGACCCCGAATACGCGCTCGCCGAGCCGGCGCAACTCGTCGGCGGCGATCCGGCCCTTGAGCCCACGCACGATCGCGTTCGCGCGCTCGATGCCGAACGCGGCCACGTCCTCGATGAGGCCGGCGTGGACGCGAAAGCCCTCGCGGGGAAACGCGATTGCGAGCAGCTGGCCTTCCGTCATTCCGGCAGGGCCGATCTCGCCCGCCGTCGAGCAGCCGCTGATCGTGACGCCCGGAAAAGCCTTGGCGAGCCCTTCGGCGAGCTCGCCCGCATCGAACTCGATCGCGAAGAACACGATGATGTATTGAAACTCGTCGCCGCCGAGACCGAACTTGAGCTCGTCAATAGCCGTTTTCACGCTGCTCGATGCGCTCGAAGCGGCGCGGATGCCGCACGAACTGACGGACGCCGAAGCCCGTCCCACGTTCTCCTCCCAGTACTCACTTGTCGGGCCCCCGATCGTGCCGCCGGAGTGCCCGCTTGATCGTCCGAGGTTGCCATAATGACGCCGTCGCCGCAAACAATCCCTGTCGTCGAGGGTGAACGGCGAATTCCCAAGTCCGCCGCCGATCGGAAGGCGCTCCCCGGCTGGCCTTCGAGACGCATTCGCGCTAAGGGGGTCTCGGCGACCGCCGGGGACGCAGCCGCCTATCCATTGCCCGGTTTGTTTCAATGTTTCGCGGGGTAGCTCGGTGGAGAATTGCGAAATGTCGCGATCGCGCGAATGGGTCGCCGTCAATACCCATGCCCGCAAAGAGGGAACGGCCATCGCCAATCTCGCGCGGCAGGAGTTCGAGACCTATTGCCCGATGTTGCGCCGGCGGGTCCGCCACGCCCGGCGCACGCGCGACGTGCTGCGTCCGCTGTTTCCCGGCTATCTCTTCGTGGCCATCGATCCCGAGGCGACGCGCTGGCGCAGGATTGCGTCGACGGTCGGCGTGCGCAGGCTCGTCATCTTCGGCGACGAGCCCGCGCTGCTCCCCGACGATTTCGTCCACGGCCTGCGGATGCGCGAGGTCGACGGCGCCATCGTGCGCCCCGCCACTGACTACAAGATCGGCCAGCCCGTGCGCATGGCGGGCGGCGCCTTCGACGGCCTCGTCGCGACCATCATCGACATGGACGAGAAGGACCGGCTCGTCGTCCTGCTCGACCTCTTGAGCCGGAAGGTCAAGGTGCAGGTCGAGAGCAGCCAAATCTCTTCGCACTAGTCCGGAGAGTGCTCGCCACTACCGCCGCTCACGCTCTTGGCTTCGTTCTGCCAAACCTCGCGTGCTCGACCGCTCTGTCAAAATGGCTTCGTTTTGCCAAACCTGCCAGAGGTTGAGAGCAGCCCGGTCTCTGCGCGCCAATCCGACTGCAGCCCGGTCTCTGCGCACCAATCCGACTTGGCGAGCGCGGCCGGCCATATTGGCTTCGTTCTGCCAAAATCCTTTGAGGGCGGGCCTCGTGGCGACGAGGTTGCCGGTAAAAGGCGCATTTGGCTTCGTTTCGCCAAAACGCAATTGCTCTGTGTACAGATTTTAGACCTAGTATCAGGTGCCTCGAGATCTGACATTGGCGACAGCAGGCAGCAGATCGCGGCCGCAGAGCGAGCAAATCCTCCGCGCCAAGGATGCGGCCGTGCAGCTCGCGGCCGAAGAGCAGCAAACGGTCGGGGCCGATCTCGAGGACACCCGCGAGCGCACCACCGCGGCGCGCGGCATCCTGAAGCGGCTCGAGGGGGCAGACGCAGGACAACATCGTACATCGCGAGGGTCCGCATCGAGTCCCGAAAGCGCGTTGTCACGACGCGAGTTCGCAATCCTGCTTCGACGCCTACGTCGCGCCGGTGGGCGCGACACAACGGTCTGCCCAAGCGTAAGCGTGGGCTTATGTGGGGGCTAGGTTGCAGCTGCGGAGCCGTTGAGCGCGCGACGCCTCGAGTCGCATAGCATCTCGGCGCTGTCGCGATTTGATTGGCAGGTCTCGCGCAAAGACGATGTGGGTACCGTCCAGTTGGAGCAGACCGTCCCAATTCATCGGTTGACGTCCAATTGTGCATAACCCAGAATTGCACTATGCGGTGCCGCCCATCATTCCAGGCACACTTCCGATGCTGGAGCCCCGATGCGTAACCGGGGCTCCAAACGCGCCCAGGCACGTTGCCGGTGTCCTAACGGCCAATCACGGGGAGCGCTTCTTCAATCGCACGCCGGGGCCGTGCTTCTCGTCCTGATCGATGAAGATGATCCCCATTTCCTCCAGTGCGCTCTGAATTCGGTGAAAGGTCCTCACATTGCCGCGAAATCCATCTGGCGCGATTTCCAATCTCTTTATGGTGGCCAACCCGACACCCGTGACCTTTGCCAAAGTCGATTGGCTAATGTCAGAAGCGCCCGTGCTGCTCGGATTTGGGAGGGATGAGCATCACCCATGGCCCTCTGCCACTGGCCTGTTGACAATCTTGGCCTTCTTTATGATGCTATTGGCATCATTATGGATGCCATGAGAAGCAGTCATGCGTAGTGCCTTTTGTGGGCGGGAGATTATCCGTCGAGAGGCGGCCAGACCATTTGGCGTTGCGCGATCGCCTCCTCGCTGAGATCCCCGACCTCGACGAGGACACCCTCGCCGACACGCTCGAGGGAATCACCGATCTCCGCGAGATGCTAGCCGAGCTCGTCCGCTCGGCACTAGACGATGAAGCCCTCGCCGCGGGCCTCTCCACACGTCTTTCCGACATGAAAGTGCGTCTCGAGCGGCTGGAAACGCGCGCCAAGCGCAAGCGCCAGCTCGTGCTCGAGGCGATGACGCAAGCCGAGTTGAAGCGGCTCGAGGAGGCCGACTTCACGGCCTCCCTGCGCCAGGGCGCGCCCGCGCTCGAGGTCGTGGCCGAGGACAAGATCCCCGTCGCCTACTGGAAGCCGCAGCCAGCGAAGCTCGACCGACAAGGCTTGCTCGCGGCCCTCAAGAACGGCGTCGACATCGACGGCGTGGCCTTGGCCGCGCCAACCCTGCAACTCAGCGTGAGGACCAAGTGAAATGGCGTTCACCGAACAAGCAGTGTCAGGCCTTGAAGGCCAAGCTCAGATACCGGCATGTGAAGACCAGAGCCAGCAACGGGGCGACCATCGCCTACGTCGAAGGCTGGCATGTCATTGCCGAAGCCAACCGCATCTTTGGCTATGACGCCTGGGACCGCACCACCTTGTCGCCCCGCTGTCTCTGGAGCGAGAGGCAGCGTGGCCAGTTGCTGTGCTGCTACTCGACCAAGGTGCGCATCACCGTCCGCGCCGGCGACACGGTCACGGTGCGCGAGGGCATCGGCACCGGCATCGGCCGCTCGTCCTCGCCCGAAGCTCGCGCATGAGATGGGCCTCAAGGCGGCCGAGACCGACGCCACCAAGCGGGCGCTGGCCACGTTCGGCAATCCGTTCGGGCTGGCACTCTACGACAAGGACTTGAGCCACGTGACGCGGCGCGCCAAGCAGGCGTTGACCGCCGTCTCACCAGGCGAGGCAGAGCCAGCGGGGCTCGAGCTCAGAACCGAGGCCAGCGGCGACCAGCACTTCGATAATCCGGACGCCTTTGTGGCGGCAGCGCTCAAGGCCATCGCGCGACTGCGCACGATCGACGCCGTCTACGCCTTCTGGGAGCAGAACCTCGCCGCGTTCCGGGTCCTGCGCCGGATGACAGGCGGACGCGACCCGGATCCGGTGGCGACGATCATTGCCACGCTCAAGGGCAAGGCCCGCGCCTTGGGCTGGCCGCCAGCCGAAATCAACCAGAACGACAAAGCGACAGAGGTCCCGGACACCAAGGCGACGCAAGAGCGGTCAGCGCTCGCCTATCCGAAGGACCAGCGGCTGCGCGATAAGGCACACCTGGCTTTCGTCGCCAGCCAGCCGTGTCTCGTTTGTGGGCGCCGGCCTTCGCATGCCCACCATCTGCGCTTTGCGCAGCCGCGCGCCATGGGTCTTAAGGTGTCGGACGAGTTCACCGTACCGCTGTGCAATGGCCATCATGATGAGTTGCATAGAACAGGCGATGAGCGCGCGTGGTGGGCGCAGGCACGGCATCATCGAGCCGCTCAAGTATGCTGCGAGGCTGTGGGCGGCGTCGCGTCAGCGCCCGCAATCAAATGAACCGATCTCACAAGAAGCGCCCCCTAAAGATGAAGTATTGGGCGGGTCGGCGCTTATCGATACCAACAGTGCGCCTCATTGCTGAGGATAAATTGGTGGGAACTGAGTGGGCTCGGTCGTCAGCTGTGCATTTGTTCCTGCCGCCCGAGGACCACGACGACCTGTTCTGCGCAAGGTCTCTTGTCGAGCCTTTTCCGGCCGGGGGACGAGCTCGTCCGAGGTCGACATACGCCCGCAACATCGACACCGTCAAAACCCGACAGGACGCTTACCGCTTACTGTGACGCCGATAGTGTTGGGCAAAATGGTCTATGTCTCAGCTGACGCCATGCCCAATGTGAATAATCCGACGTACAATAACATCTACATCGCGAGGATCGACCCGGGCAAAACCAGGCGCCGGATTTCCTGCGACGTCGGGAATACCAGCGGCGGTCTACGTCAGACCGGGCAGCGTACGTTCTTCAAGTATCCGATGAAGCCGGTCAAGGACACGATGAGCTGCGCCTTCCGCCATACCTGGGCGGCCGTCACGGTGTCCGGCCCTCGGCGGCGCCGCGCGCGGGCGTCATTAGTGAAGGCGCTCCGGATCGGACGTGTCTGAATTCGACGTGATCACGGCGCACGGCCGCTGCCAGTACCTCGAGGGCGAGATCAAAGCCGGCAATGATGTGCAGGCGTCGCGCGTGGCCATGATCGCAAGCTGATCCTCGTGCGACTGCCGCTGACTTCAAACGCCAAATTGTACATCAGGAAGGCTCGCAGCGCATAGACTTCATTCCATGAGTAGTTCCGTTCTATAACCCACTCCTTCGGATATTCGAATGGATAGTGGACGTCGTGAAAATGAACGAGGACGCCAGGCTTCAGGCGTGGCAAGATCTGAAAAAGCTCGTGCACAACGTCGGAACAAGTCTTCAGCATATGCGTGGAGTCGATAAAGAGAATGTCGTTGCGTTCCAGGCTCTCGAACAGCTTCGGATCAACCTCTTGGACTTTACAAGGGACGATCTGAATTTTTTCCGCGTCACGGCTCTTCAACAGAGATTGCAGCAGAGCAGGATGCGGTTCAATGAAAGTGCAGGCTACCTCTCCGTCGAGCCACATATCGATGGTGTCAAGAGCGACAGCCGACGAATAACCCGAACCAATTTCGATCACTCGGCGAGGTCGAAGCTGGCGCAGGAAACATGAGTAAATAACGGCCTCTCCCACGCCGAAGTGAGGGTTAGGCGCTCGGTAGCGGATTCGATCGCGCTCATCCGTCAAAAAGGATGATTGGCGCAGGTAGTCTGCCCAACCTTGCCATAACTCGCGCTGAGCTATCAGCCTAAGATCTATGCCAGGGAATTTGACATCGACCTCAAGGGGGCGTGGATTGCCAAACAGCGGTTCAATCTCCGCCGGATTGCATATGGGCGAGTAGAAGTGCCCTGGAGTATAGGCTAGGGGTGAGCCCAGAATGGCTCTCGCATTTGCCAACCTCGGTCCCAATGCCCTTTTTAAAATATTCCGCAACATGGCTTCCCGCCCACCACCAGGTTTCCAGACTGATACACGGCGCCGCGTGATAAAAAAAGCGTACTGATAATGATAGATTAACGACCGCAGCGGAGTGCCCTCTCTTGGCTCGATCCGGCCTGATGGAACTGCCCTGGGCATATCTGGCCAGCATTTTGAACGCTGTTTCTTGCCGCAATACTGATGATTTCGCCGCGGTACTGATGTCGACAGGGACCAGTGCCCGTCACTACAACTTTCTGAGAAGGTTTATCCGAAAAGCTAGCCCTGCACGTCCGTTTGCACAGGGTGCCAGCGCCTATTTGTGGTCCCTGCCGTACCGTTTTGCCAAGCCCAGCGAGTGCGCTCCGCCACTAGGTTCAATCAAGAACCAAGCACTCGGAGCGGGAGCTTTCTTGAATGCCGATTGTAGATGTCGAGCGTGGTGACGACGTGGTCATCGCGCATCCTGATCTTGTCAACCTCTATGGGTGCTCGATCGGCAGCGGCAGCCGCATCGGTCCCTTCGTCGAGATTCAGAAGGGCAGCTTCATCGGCCGCAACTGCAAGGTCTCCTCGCACACCTTCATCTGCGAAGGCGTGACGATCGAGGATGAGGTCTTTGTAGGCCATGGCGTGATGTTTACCAACGACCTTTACCCGCGCGCCACGGCTGCCGGTGGCAGCCTGCAGGGAGCTGGAGACTGGGAACTGGTCCCGACGCTTGTCAAGCGTGGTGCGTCCATAGGCTCGAACGCCACGATCGTGGCCGGCATCGTCATCGGCGAGGGAGCACTTGTCGCGGCTGGCGCGGTCGTGACACGCGAGGTGCCCGACCACGCGCTCGTCATCGGCGTTCCGGCGCGTATCGCCGGCGACGTACGGGAGCATGAACGCCGCCAATCGGCACGCGCGCAAGCGCCAGCGGCAGTGATCCGCAGGCCGAGTTGGAATGGAGCCTGACATGATCAGACTTGGTATAGTCGGCTACGGGTACTGGGGACCCAATCTCGCGCGCAACGCTGCGGAGGCGACCGGCGGCGACCTAGTGGCCGTTGCCGATTTCTCGGAGGCAGCGCTCGCACGCGCCAAGAAACGCCATCCTGGCGTGCATCTGCACAGGCACTGGCGTACGTTGATCGCCGATCCGGCGATCGATGCCGTTCTCATTGCCACGCCTGTCGCGAGCCATTTCGAGATCTGCGCTCGCCGCGCTGAAGACCGGCAAGCACGTCCTGATCGAAAAGCCAATAACGCAGACATCGGCCGAGGCCGAGACCCTGATTCAGGAGGCAGCGAGGCGCAATCTCGTGCTGATGGTCGATCACACGTTCGTCTACACGCCGGCTGTGCGCAAGATTCGTGAGCTAATCGCAGACGGGTTGCTCGGCAAGCTCTACTACTACGACTCGACGCGCGTGAACCTCGGGCTGTTCCAGCGCGACGTGAACGTCATCTGGGATCTGGCGGTGCATGATCTATCTATTCTCAATTATCTCATGGACGAGAAGCCCGTGGCCGTCACGGCAAGCGGCGCGGGGCACATCGAAGGTAGCCCTGAAAATATCGCGCGCATCACGCTGTTTTACCCAAGCGGCGCGGTGGCCAATCTCAATGTCAATTGGCTGGCGCCGGTAAAGGTGCGCCAAACGCTGATTGGCGGAAGCCAAAAAATGATCGTCTACGACGATCTGGAGCCAAGCGAAAAAGTCAAGGTCTACGATCGCGGCGTGAGCGTTACGGAAAATCCCGATGAGGTTCATAACCTACGCGTCTCCTACCGCCTCGGCGATATGTGGGCGCCGCAGCTGTCGGTCAAGGAAGCCCTGCTCACCGAAATCGAGCACTTCATCGACTGCATCGAAAACGGCGCCAAGCCGATAACGCCGGGCGCCAGCGGACTCGGCGTCGTCACGATACTCGAGGGTGCCATGCGCTCGATGCGCCAGCGCGGCACGCCGATTGATCTCACACCGATGCGCAAGGCTTCATGATTCCGTTTCTCGACCTGCAGGCGCAGTACAAGTCGATCGGGGCCGAGCTCGAGGCTGCTGCTATTGCGGTGATGAGGCGCGGCGAGTTTGTGCTCGGCAGTAGTGTGACCGCCTTCGAGAAGAACTTCGCGGCTTATTGCGGGGCCAAGCACTGCGTCGCGCTCAACACTGGCACGTCTGCGCTTCACCTGGCGATGCTCGCGCTGGGCATTGGCCAGGGCGACGAGGTTATCACGGTACCCATGACCTTCGTCGCCACCGTCGCGGCCGATACGCTACGCCAACGCCACACCGGTCATGGTCGATATCGATCCCGATACGTGGACGATGGACGTGCGCCAGCTCGAAGCCGCGATCACGCCGCGCACGAAGGCGATCATACCGGTCCATCTGCACGGCCGGCTGGCGAACATGTCGGCCATTCAGGCCATCGCCCGGCGTTACGGCATTCCGGTGATTGAGGATAGCGCCCAGGCACACGGCGCCGAGGCATCGGCCAAGCGGGCCGGCACGATTGGCGCCATCGGCTGCTTCAGCTTCTATCCGGGCAAGAATCTCGGCGCCTGCGGCGAAGGCGGCGCTATTGTCACCAACGACGACGGTTACGCCGACCTTGCGCGCCAGCTCCGCGATTGGGGCCAGACATCGAAGTACCAGCACGATCTTCCCGGCTTCAATTACCGCATGGACGGGATTCAAGGCGCCGTACTCGACGTCAAGCTACGCTATCTACCTGAGTGGACTGAAAGGCGCAGGGCCGCGGCTGCGCTCTACGATGAGTTGTTGGCCGACACCGGGCTCATCACCCCTAAGCGCCCGACAGGGCGCGAGCATGTCTATCACGTCTATGCCATCCGCACCTCGAACCGCGACCGTGTGCAGGCGGAGCTAAAAGCCGCCGGCGTCATGACAAACATTCACTACCCACGCCCCGTGCATCTACAGAAGGCTTATGCGGATCTGGGATATCGCGCCGGGGACTTCCCCGTCTCGGAGGCCTTCGGGGCCGAGACGTTATCGCTGCCGATGTTCCCTGAGCTGACGCGGGAGCAGATCAACGCGGTCGCAGAAGCAGTCAAACGCGTCTGCGGCGCAGTTGGGCACCAAAAAGTCGAGGCAGCTGCCTGAAGCCGACGCTACAGTCAAAGAACTCGAGACATCCGGGACCTTGGGAGTTTTAAGTGCCATCACAGCCCAAACCGCAGAATCAAAAAGACGTGCTGCGCACCATACCCGAGGGAGCGGCCAGCCCGCTGAAAGGCAAACGCGTGCTGGTCACGGGTGGCGCTGGCTTTGTCGGGTCTCACGTCGTCGATCTACTCGTCGATGCGGGATGCGGCGAGATCATCGTCATCGACAATATGGCGCGCGGACGGCCCGAGAACCTCGCCAATGCGATGTCGAAACCGGGCAAGATCAAAGTCGTAGTCGGCGACATCCGCAACACGCAGCTGATGGCCGATCTCATCGACGGCGCCGACACCGTGTTCCATCAAGCGGCACTGCGCATCACGCAATGCGCAGCCGAGCCGCGCGCCGCGATTGAGGTAATGATTAAGGCGACGTTTGATCTGGTCGAGCAGTGCCAGAAGGCAGGCGTGCGCAAAATCATCATGGCATCCTCAGCGTCGGTCTACGGCATGGCTGAGACATTCCCGACCACCGAGCTGCACCACCCCTACAACAACCGTACGCTCTATGGCGCAGCCAAGGCATTCGGCGAAGGCCTGCTGCGTTCCTTCAACGACATGTACGGAACCAACTACGTCTGCCTGCGCTACTTCAACGTCTACGGGCCGCGCATGGATATCCACGGCCGCTACACGGAAGTTCTTGTGCGCTGGATGGAGCGTCTTGAAGCCGGTGAGCCGCCCGCTATTTTCGGCGACGGCAAGCAGACGATGGATATGCTGCACGTACGCGACGTGGCGCGCGCCAACATTCTGGCGGCCATGTCGCCCGTCTCCGATATCGCGCTCAATGTCGGCAGTGGCACCGAGACGTCGCTTCTCGACATCGCCCGCCACCTCTCGCACATCATGGGCCGGCCGGACATCGAACCTATCCACTGGGAGGAGCGCGCCGTAAACCCGGTGCCGCGCCGTCTTGCCGATACCAACCTCGCGCGGCGCGCCATTGGCTTCGAGACCACGGTTCCGCTTCAGGATGGGCTTGCCGAGCTCGTCGACTGGTGGCGGGCCGAGCGCTCGACGCTGCAGGAATCAAGGGTGGCCTGAGTGATCCCCATCGCGCAACCCTTGATCGGTCGCGAGGAAGCCGACGCAGCCGCCGCTGTTGTGCTCTCCGGCTGGCTGTCACAAGGCTCCATGGTCGCGACCTTCGAGGCCGAGTTCGCCCGCCTGACGGGCGCGCGGAACGCTTGCGCGGTCTCCAACTGCACGACGGCCTTACATATCGCGCTGCTCGTGGCGGGCGTCGGTCCAGGCGACGAGGTTATCACCGCCAGTCACACATTCATCGCCTGCGCCAATGCCATTCTGCAATGCGGCGCCAGGCCGGTGTTCGTCGATATCGACCCTGCCACCTTCACGATGGACCCGGACGCGATCGCGCGCGCGATCACGCGGCGCACCAAGGCCATCTTGGTCGTGCATCAGATGGGCATGCCGTGCGATCTCGCCCGGATCCTGCCGATTACGCGCGCGCACGACATCCCTGTTATCGAGGACGCGGCCTGCGCACTCGGCTCTGAGATACTATCCGACGGCTCCTGGCAGCCGATCGGTCGCCCGCATGGCGACATCGCCTGCTTCTCGCTGCACCCGCGCAAGGTGATAACGGTTGGCGAGGGTGGCGTCCTGACGACCAACAACGCTGCATGGGATCAGCAGTTCCGCCTGCTGCGCCAACACGGCATGAGCGTGCCCGATACCGTGCGGCATAAAAGCAATCAGGTCATCTTCGAGGCCTATCTCGTTCGCGGTTTCAACTACCGCCTGACGGACGTGCAGGCCGCGATCGGCCTCGAGCAGTTGAAGCGGCTACCGCACATCCTGACCCGCCGCAGGGCCCTCGGTGAGACGTATCGCCGCCTGCTATCCCTTGAGGTCGCAAGCGTGACGCCGCCGCAGGAGCCGTTGTGGGCGCGCACCAACTGGCAGAGTTACTGCGTGCGCCTGCCCGACGACGTCGAGCAGCGCCGCGTGATGCAGCACATGCTGGACAAGGGCGTCGCCACCCGGCGCGGCGTCATGTGCATTCACCGCGAGGCGCCCTACGCCGGATGCGCCACCGCGGCGTCGTTACGGCACTCGGAAGAGGCCCAAGACCGCTGTATCATCCTGCCGATGTTTCCGCAAATGACCGAGGCTCAGGTAGCAGAGGTTGTCGACGCGCTGAAAGGCGCATTGCACGCGTCTGCCATTCCGACCGCGCAAGCTCTCGCCTGTTGACTCTGGTCATGACCAAGAACGGTGGTCGGCGGCCATGTCAAAACGCCTGATCATCCTCGGCGCCAGCGGCAATGCCGCGGACATCCTGGACATCGTCGACGCGCTCAACTCGTTGCGCGCCACGTGGGACGTCGTCGGCCTCCTCGATGACGCGGCCCAGGCCGGCACGGTCAAGCACGGGCGGCCCATCATCGGCAAGGTGGTCGATGTGGCGCGCTTTCTCAAAGATACATGGTTCATCAACGCGATCGGCAGCGAGCATAGCTTTCGCGCGCGCGGGCGCATCATCGGCGCGAGCGGCGTGCCCAACAACCGCTTCGCGACGCTTGTCCATCCCGGCGCCGCCATCTCGCGCGGTGCCGAGCTTGGTGTCGGCTCCTATGCCTGCTTCGGCGTCTCCGCCGGACACGGCGTCCGTGTAGGCCGGCACGTGCACCTCGGCGTCGGCGCGATCCTCGGCCACGACAGCGAGGTAGCGGACTATGCGCTCGTCGGGCCGGGCGCCGTCATCAGCGGCTTCGCAAAGATCGGCAGCGACTCCTATGTCGGCGCCGGAGCGTGCGTGAAGCAGAACATCGTGGTCGGCGCTGGCGCATTGGTAGGGCTAGGTGCCGTGGTAGTGCGCGACGTTGCAGCCAATACGACAGTTGCCGGCAATCCCGCACGGCCGCTCGGCCCAAGCCGCGCATAGCCGATGGGACCGCTCGGCGTCTTTCTCCGTCGAAAGCCTCACCAGCTCCCCCCACTTTCGACCCTCCGTCGAGGCGCGTCAGTACGCCTAATTAGGTACCTCGGCTCACGTTGGCTTTGACTATGATCAGAGTTGTAATGGCAGCCTTTCGCGAGTGTGGTAACGGCAAAGTCACGCTTTCCGCACGCGATGTTCTCATTAGTTTTCGGATTCGATCGTGCAGGGTGCCGTGATGAAGTACTTGAGAGGGTTCAGAGTTCGTGACGAGACCTCTCTTCCGGGTCGCGTCTCTTTTACTGATCGCGTCACCGGGGAGCGGCTTCCTGAGATCCATAAGGACCAGCAAGTAGCAGGGTCCAAAGGATTGCTCCCCTCACTTTTCTGGGTGCTTGGATATCCAGGCACCAACGATTCCGAAACTAACTCGATCAGCACGCTTGTGCCCATGGCGGGCACCGCTTTTCCCGGGTCATCCTTTTCTTCAGCTCTACTGGAAACAGTATCGACGAAGTACGTGGCCGCGCAACATCCCGTACATAGTGGCGACAACGTCGACAAGACAATCGACTGTGGAAATGAGCGCGCCACCAAATCGACGACGACAACACTGAAACATGATGAGGTCGCCACGAGGCAGGCCGATCTTACATCGCCATCGACAGAGCATCCGACGTCTGCCTGGCATGCGACCAACACTAAGGCGGCGGTGGCAGCCATGAAACTGGTCGGCGATGATTTGAATGGCGCCTCGACTGCTTCTACTTCCGGCTCGAGCGCTGGCGGTCAGCATGCGCGATCCGAGGTAGATGCCGGGTCTGCGTCCTGGCGCTCGGCTGCGACAATCGACTGTGGAAATGAACCCACCACCAAATGGACGACGGCACCGCAGAAGCACGATCAGGTTGCCACGAATGAGGCCGATTCTGCATCGCCATCGACAGAGCATCCGACGTCTGCGTGGAATGAGACCGAAACCACGACAGTGGTGGCGGCCACGGAACTGGTCGGCGATGAAGTGATTGGCGCCTCGACCGCTTCTGTTTCGAGCTCGAGCGCTGGCAGTCAGGCAGTCGCGGAGAATCCCCGATCCGAGATAGATGCCTGGTCTGCATACTGGCGCTCGGCCGTGCGGGGAGCGATCGTGGAGCAGAATTCCGTCGGAGCGTTGGACGAGCAGCCGATTGCTCTAACAACACTGTGAACCTTGGGCTTCTGTCAGATTCAGGCTCGTCCGACCCATTGCTCTTTCCGCGACCGCCTCGACAAACCCTATCGTTCTCGAGAACCTGCTCCCCGGCAGCCCGGAGAGCGAATGGGGAATCGACGGCGCCGGCAGCGAGAACATTGAGGGTTTCGCGACAGACATCAGCGTCGACAACGGCAATACGGTCAGCTTCAAGATCAACACGGATTCGACACACTACCGGATCGACATTTATCGACTGGGTTATTATGACGGCGATGGCGCGCGCAAGGTCGCCAGCTTCGATAAGACGCTACCTACACCTCAAGTTCAACCCGTCCCGCTATTCGATCCGACACTCAAGCTAGTGGATGCCGGCAACTGGAGCGTCTCGGCGACCTGGGATGTTCCGGCCGATGCGGTGTCAGGCGTTTACTTTGCCAAGCTGACGCGGCTGGACGGGGTTCGAAGGCGAGAACATCATTCCCTTCATCGTCCGTGACGACGAGAACCCCAGCGACATCACATTCCAGACCTCCGACACGACGTGGCAGGCCTACAATCCGTGGGGCGGGTACAATCTCTATGGCAGCATCGATGGCGGCTTGGGCGCAGTCGCGCTTTTGCTGTCAGCTACAATCGTCCGATAACTTCGCGTGACGGCGGCCTCGCAGTCAGGTCCGCAGGATTTCATCTTCGGCGTCGAGTACCCAGCTATCCGCTGGCTGGAGCAGAACGGATACAGCGTCAACTACATCTCCGGCGTCGACACGGCACGCGACGGCGCGCAGCTACTCAACAGTGAGGTTTTCCTGTCGGTCGGTCACGACGAGTACTGGTCTGGCGACCAGTACGCCAACGTGGTGGCGGCACGGGATGCCGGTGTGAACCTGGCATTCTGGAGCGGTAACGAGGTCTACTGGAAGACGCGCTGGGAAACGAGCATCGACGGCTCTGGCACGCCTTATCGCACGCTTGTCACTTACAAGGAGATCAGGTCGGGTGCGAACATCGACCCCAATGACACAACCTCGACATGGCGCGATCCGGTCTTCGGCCCCGGCCTGCCGGAGAACTCGCTGACCGGCACAATGTTCACTGTCGATTCTTATCGACTGGACACGATGACGGTCCCATACGCGCTGTCTAACTTCCGGTTCTGGACCAACACAGAGGTTGCAAATCTCCAGCCTGGACAAGTGTACTCGCTCACACCGAACCTACTCGGATACGAGTGGGATTCCGATGTCGATAATGGATTCCGGCCGGCGGGCTTGATCAATCTGTCCTCTACGACCCTCCAAGTCGAGCAGAAGCTGCTCGACTACGGCACCAAGGTCGGCAATGGAACGTCAACACACGCACTGACTCTCTACCGCGCGGAGAGCGGAGCGCTCGTGTTCGGCGCCGGCACGGTCTATTGGGCCTGGGGGCTCGACGACAATCACGATCTCGAGCAGACACCGGTCGATCCCAACGTCCAGCAGGCGATGGTCAATCTCCTCGCCGACATGGGTGTTCAACCGGATACGCTGATGGCGAGCTTGGTGCTGGCGTCGCAATCGACGGACCATACGGCTCCCACCTCGACGATCACCACGCCAGGCACATCCACCACGCTTCCCGCCTATAGCCCGATCACGATCAGTGGTACGGCTACCGACACGGGTGGCGGAATAGTCGCAGTGGTCGAAGTCTCGACTGACAATGGCCTGACTTGGCACCGCGCCAATGGGTTCGAGACCTGGACCTATTCCTGGACGCCGAGCGCCGGGGGGACCTACACGATAAAATCGCGCGCCGTTGACGACAGCGTCAATATCGAGACAGTCAGTTCAGGCGTCGCCGTCACGGTCGATCAGCCCCTGACGCGGACGCTATTCACGGGCAATGAAGTCCCGGATAGTGCAATCCGACGCCGACCCCGACGACGTCAACCTGGGCGTAAAGTTCGTCGCGACCCAGGCGGGCACGATCGTCGGGATGAAGTATTATAAGGGGATTCTCGATGTCAACTTCGGCGGCGACCATGTCGGCTCGCTGTGGAGCAGCACCGGTACGCTGCTCGCCTCGGCAATTTTCACGAACGAGTCGCTCAGCGGCTGGCAGACAGTCATCTTCTCCAATCCCGTGTCTGTCACCGCCGGCACCGCATACGTAGCCAGCTATCACAGCAACGGACACTACGCGAACACCACGGGCTTCTTTGCCGATCCATATGGCAATGGCCCGCTCAGCGTGGCGGGAAATGCCAGTGGCACCGGGAACAGCTACTTCGCGTATGGCAACGCGAGCGCCTTTCCAACCGTCTCTGCGGGGGGTACGAACTATTGGGTCGACGTGCTGTACGTCCCGGCCGGCGGCGGCGTAAACCACGCACCATCAGCAACGAACGATGCGGCGTTCACCCAGCAGGATACGACCCTCAATATCGCAGGCTCTCAACTCCTCGCGAATGACAGCGACGCCGACGGCGATGTTCTTTCAATCTCGGGAGTAGGCGGGGCGGTCGGCGGGAGCGTCAGCTACCAGAATAATACCGTCACGTTCATTCCCACCCCGGGTTTCCAAGGCCCGGCGAGCTTCAACTATTTTGCCTACGACGGCCAAGAAACCACGACAGCAACGGTGAATGTGGCGGTCGTGGCACCCTTCACAGCCGAAGGCCTATTCACCTCCTCGCAGACGCCTGCCGTTCTGTCGGACCCCGATCCCGCCCAGGTCAATCTCGGCGTGAAATTCGTCGCCTCGGAAGTCAGGATCGATTGCCGGCCTCAAGTACTACCGGGGCACGGGCGATACGGGCACTCACAGCGGCTCGCTCTGGTCCAGCACAGGGCAGCTGCTGGCGACAGCCACGTTCGCCGCCGAGACCGCAAGTGGATGGCAGTCGGTCAACTTCAGCAGCCCGGTGAAGATTACCGCCGACACTACCTATGTCGCGAGCTACCACAGCAACGGACACTATGCTGCGACGAGCAACTTCTTCGGCGCCACCTACACGAATGGCTCGCTAACAACGCCGGGGCCGGCGGCAGGCGTCTACACCTACGGCTTCGGCAACCTGTTCCCGACCAGCACATCGAACGCGAACTACTGGGTCGATGTGTTATTCGTGTCGTCCGGCGCTCCGGTCGCGGTCAACGACAGTGGTTTCACGACCTCGCAGGGTGCCGCGCTGGAGATCCCAAGTGCGACGCTCCTCGCAAACGACACGGATCCGACCGGGGATCCCATCTCGTTCTTAAACGTCGTGCCTGGTGTAGGTGGCTCCCCCAGCTATAATTCTGCGACCGGTACGGTGACGTTCACACCGAATAACGGCTTCATTGGCGCAGCGACGTTCAACTATCTAATCACGGATGGAACTAACGATCCGGTATCGGCCTCCGTCAACCTCACCGTCCTGCCGCCGGCCACGATCGGGCAGTTGTTCGCCTACTCGGACACGCCGGCGATTCTTTCCGACCCAGACACGAGCGGCGTCAACCTCGGCGTGAAGTTCCTCGCCACCGAGGCCGGCGCAATCACCGGTCTCAAGTACTACAAGGGGGCTGGCGACATCGGCACTCACGTCGGGTCGTTGTGGACCAGCACCGGAACCCTGCTCGCCAGCGCAACCTTCACAAACGAGTCCGCCAGCGGCTGGCAGTACGTGACCTTCGACAGCCCGGTCTCCATCTCTGCTGCTACGACGTATGTGGCAAGCTACCACAGCAACGGGCACTACACCGCGACCGGCAATTACTTCACCTCGGCATACACGAATGGAGCGTTGGCGACACCCGGTCCATCGGCAGGCGTCTACACCTACGGCGCCGGCAACCTTTTCCCAACCAGTACATCAAACGCGAACTACTGGGTCGACGTCCTATTCGCTGCCGTCCGGCGCTCCGATCGCGGTCAACGACAGTGGTTTCACGACCTCGCAGGGCGCCGCGCTCTCGATCCCAACGTGCGACGCTTCTCGCAAACGACACGGATCCGAACGGTGATCCGCTTTCGGTGGTTGCGGTCAGCTCTCAGCTTGGCGGGACGGTCAGCCTTGCCTCGAATGCTGTCACTTTCACGCCGACACCTGGCTATATTGGTGCTGCGAGCTTCACCTATCAAAGCACGGACGGCTCCCACGCTTCAGCGCCTGCCACGGTCGAACTCACCGTCCTGCCGCCGCCGACCACCGCGCAACTCTTTGCATACACGGACACGCCGGCGAACCTCTCCGACCCAGACACAAGCAGCGTGAACCTCGGCGTGAAGTTTGAGTCGTCGCAGTCGGGCTTGATTACCGGTCTCAAGTACTACAAGGGAACCGGCGATACCGGGACCCACGTCGGATCGTTGTGGACCAGCGACGGGACGTTGCTCGCCAGCGCAGCTTTCACGAATGAGACAGCCAGCGGCTGGCAGTACGTGACCTTCGCCAATCCGGTCGCAATCACCGCCGGCACGACCTATGTGGCGAGCTACAGCAGCAATGGCCATTATGCCTCGACTGGAAACTATTTCACGACGACATTCACGAATGGCATTTTGAGCACGCCAGGACCCGGGGCCAGCGTCTACACGTACGGGCCGGGCAACCTGTTCCCGACCAGCGCGTCGACTGCGAACTATTGGGTGGATGTCCTTTTGGACCCGCCGCTCGGGTCAAACGTTGCTCCAGTCTTCTCGTCCATTGCAACCGCCGACTTCGCCGAAAATGCCGTCGTTACCGCTCTGGCGGTGACGGCCACCGATGACAACGGCGATCCGCTGACGTTCTCGCTGGCGGGCGCCGACGCCGCCTTGTTCACCATGACCAGCACTGGCCCGGGCAGCGTCACGCTGACGTTCATCACGCCACCCGATTTCGAGATCCCGCTCGATGGCGACCACGACAATACCTATGCCTTCGATGTGCGGGTTAGCGACGGCATTACCACAACGACCCAGAACGTGACCATTACAGTCACCGATGTTGCCGGTACGACGTTCGATAACGCTGTAGGCAACCTTGTTGGCACGGCTGAGACGGACACCTTCAATTACGTGGCGGCCGCCGCCGGCACTTTCGACGGCGGAGGGGAGAGCGATACGCTCAACATTAATTTCGCCGCGGGTAATGAAACTCTGACGGTCGCGTTCGACGGCGTGAGGCTCACGAGCGTTGACCTGGGTGCGGCAGTGGCGTTGAGCAACATCGAGAGCGTCAACGCGGATCTCGGGGCCGGCACCGATGTTCTGAGCTACGGCAACACCGCAAGCAACGTTGTCGTCAACCTCGCCACTGGAACCGCTTCAGGCTTTACTTCGATCGCCAACATCGAGAACGTGACTGGCGGCAACGGTAACGACGTGATCACTGGAGACACGCTCGCCAACACGCTGGATGGCGGCAGTGGTGCCGACACGCTGAGAGGCGGAAGCGGTAACGACATCTACACCGTCGACAACGCAAGCGATGCCATCACCGAACTGGCGGATGAGGGCACCGATACCGTCAACAGCTCTGTCACCTACACGCTGAGTGAAGAGATCGAGAATTTGGTGCTGACCGGCTCAGCAGCCATCAACGGCACCGGCAACACGCTGGACAATACCATCACGGGTAACTCTGGCGCTAACACGCTGATCGGCGGAGGCGGCGACGACATGCTGAACGGCGGCAGTGGTGCCGACACGCTGATCGGCGGAACCGGCAACGACATCTACACCGTCGACAACGCAGGCGACGCCGTCACCGAAGCTGGCGGATGAGGGCACCGATACCGTCAACAGCTCTGTCACCTACACGCTGAGCGCGAACGTCGAGAACCTGGTGCTGACCGGCTCAGCAGCCATCAACGGCACCGGCAACACGCTGAACAATACCATCACGGGACCGGCGTAACACGCTGCGGCGGCGCAACACGCTGAACGGCGGCAGTGGTGCCGACACGCTGATCGGCGGAACCGGCAACGACAGCTACATCGTCGACAACGCAAGCGATGTCGTCACCGAGCTGGCGGGTGAGGGCACCGACACCGTCAACAGCTCTGTCACCTACACGCTGAGTGGGAACGTCGAGAACCTGGTGCTGACCGGATCAGCAGCCATCAACGGCACCGGCAACACGCTGAACAATACCATCACGGGTAACTCTGGCGCCAACACGCTGAACGGCGGCAGTGGTGCCGACACGCTGAACGGCGGCAGTGGTGCCGACACGCTGAATGGCGGCAGTGGTGCCGACACGCTGATCGGCGGAACTGGCGACGACACGCTGAACGGCGGCGCCGGCGGTGACACCCTCACCGGTGGCGATGGAGCTGACACGATCAATACCGGGGCAGCGAATGACAATGTGGTCGACAGCATCGTGTTCGCAGCTACCGCTGACTACGGCGACACGGTCAGCAACTTCGATGCAACCGGCACCATTGCGCAGATCGACAAGGTACTGTTCTCCGGTGCGTTGAATACGGCCTTCGATGACATCACAGATGACGATAACTTCACGTTCGTTTCAGGCAATGGCAACTCAAGCATCGGTGTCGCGGCCAACATCGACACCACGGCCGAAGCTCTATACCTAGGAGGCACTGGAGCCGAGGGTGTCACGAACGCGAACCTCGGAAACGCTGCTGCAGTCGCGGACGCCTTCAATGCCGAGTTCGTCATCTCGGGCGCTGGAGACGCCCTTCTGGTGATCAATGATACTAATGCCAGCAGCTTCTCCGCATGGCAGTACATCGAAGCCGGCGGCGTCGTCGAGATCCAGACCGAGGAGTTGACGCTGATCGGCACTTTTGCCGCTAACGCGACGGCCCTGACGAATGGCTTCGATCTGGCCTAGGAGCGGCAGCTTGACGCGAGCAGATCCTGCCCACCAGCTGGATTGCCGTCGAAGTTAATGGGATTTAGGCCCGCCGGGCAATGCCGCCGCAGTAGTCGGTTGCGGCGCAGGCTGCATCTTCACTACGCCGGACTCAACGAGCCCGCCGAGCACCTTCTTCATCAGCTCGGCCGTATTAGCGAAACCGTCGACCGGCATAATTAGGCGCTGCCGGAAAACCGCTTTCGGATTATTATTGGCGTCGCGCTGAGTCGGAGACAGGCTGACCAGATCGATGCGAACGATATTCCCGGTGACGGTAATCTCGCCGACACCATCGGCGTAGATTTCATCATGCATATGGCCGCTCCTTACAACGCGAATGAATTGAATACATCGCGAATGAATTGAAGACGAGAACAACCCTGCGTTATTGTCAACGCCAGAGTTAGTAGGTCCTGATCCCCCTCGCCTTGAGCCGCTGCTACAGCAGGTGCGGGCACGGGCAGAATTGAGCTCGCACCACACCTGCGCCGCGCCCGGATTTTGGGATAGGCGATCTCACCGCGGGCGCCACCCAAATGCTGCGGTCCATGTCTGCGCGGCTACCACACCGGTGGCGAGACCGGTCTCACTTCTCGCGGAAGGCCCGCGCTATCTGATCGCTAAGGGGCTTAACGAGATAGGACAGCACATTGCGCTCGCCGGTTTGGATGAAGGCCTCCACCGGCATGCCGGGCACGAGCTTGACTTCACCGAGCCGGGCAATCTCCTCAGCCGCCAGGGCAATCTTGACAGTGTAATAGCTCTGCCCCGTGCGCTGATCGGTCGTAACATCGGCAGAGACCCTACTGACTGTACCATCGATTTCAGGTGTGGTCCTTTGGCTGAAGGCTGAGAAGCGCAACCTGGCCACTTGACCGAGCCGCAGCTGGTCGATGTCCTGGGGCGCGACCTTCGCTTCAACTGCGAGGCTATCGCCATCCGGGACGATGAGCATGATGGCCTCGCCGCCAGCGGCAATCACACCGCCCACGGTATGGACCGTCAACTGATGCACTGTTCCATCCTGCGGAGCGCGGATGTCAAGGCGCTTCAGCTGGTCCTCAGCAGCGACCTTGCGCTCGACGAGTTCGCCGATCTTTGCATCACTCTCACGCAGGTCCGTGCCGACCTCACTGGCGAGGTCTCTGTCAATCTGGATGATCTGCAGCTCCGTCTCCGAAATTTTGTCCCTCGACTGCGCAACGGAAGCGACCAGCTGGCCGCGCTCGCCTTCGACCCGCGTCGCCTCGCGTTCAAGCGAGGTCAGTTTGGTGATCGGCATGAGGTTCTTCTTCCACAGGTCGCGCGCGCCCTGCAGCTCGCGCTGGATCAAGACGATCTCTTGAGCCTTGGCGCGCTCCTGCAGGGTCAGGCCATTCGTCTGTTCGCCGAGCTGCTCTATGCGTTGGCGAAGCTGGGCCTTCTGCCCCATCCGCGCTGAGCGGCGAAGCTCGAAAAGCTTGCGCTCGCCCTCGATGACATGAGCCACTAGGGGATCACTTGCACGCTTGAGAAGTTCGTCCGGAAAGGTCAGGCTCTCCTGTCCATCGCGCTCGGCCTCCAAGCGCGCCTTCCGCGCCGTCAGTTCATCGAGCCCCTTCGTCACGATCGCCAGGTTGGCCGATGTGACGGTGTCGTCGAGGCGCACGAGGATGTCGCCCGCCTTGACCCGGTCGCCATCGCGCACCCGCAGCTCACCGACAATTCCGCCGGTCGGGTGCTGCACCTTCTTCACATTCGAGTCGACGACCAGCGCGCCGGGCGCGATGACCGCCCCCGAAATCTCCGTTGTCGCCGCCCAGCCCCCCACACCTCCGGCGAGGAGCACAAAAAGGGCGCTGCCCGCTCGCAGGTGGCCGCGGATCGACTGGCGTGTTCGTGTACTCTGCTGAGCCGTCACGATGAGGCTCCTACGCCATCAGGAACAGCTTTGAGCGGCGGAACCGGAGGAGCAGGCCGGACGAGCTTGGACAGCACCTCGTCTTTGGGTCCGAACGCCTGCGCACGCCCCTGGGCCAGGACCAAGAGCTGGTCGACGCCGGCGATGGCGCTTGGCCGGTGCGCAATGACAACGACGATACCGCCTCGGGCCCGGACACCGAGAATGGCGTTGGTCAGCGCCGCCTCACCCTCCGCGTCGAGGTTCGAGTTCGGCTCATCCAAGACCACCAGGAACGGATCCCCATACAATGCTCGCGCTAGCGCAATGCGCTGTTGCTGTCCCGCCGAGAGGGCCGATCCCTGCTCTCCAATCTGCGTCTCGTAGCCGTCACGCAAATTGACAATGAGGTCATGCACGCCGGCAGCTTGAGCGGCCGTAAAAATGGCTATTGGGTCTGCGTCAGGGTCGAACCGGGCAATGTTCTGAGCGACCGTGCCCGCAAACAGCTCGACGTCCTGGGGCAGGTAGCCAACATGACGGCCGAGCGCTTCGGACGACCACTGGTCGAGGGATGCGCCATCAAGGCGGATTTTCCCGCGCACGGGTTGCCACGCGCCAACCAGCATGCGCGCCAGAGATGATTTGCCCGATGCACTCGGCCCAAGAACGCCGACCCCCTGGCCGCTCCGCAGGTCAAGGCTGACGTCCTGCACGACGACCCTCGTGTCGCCCGGTGGGACAACGCTCGCACCTTCGACCGACAACTTGTTCTTGGGCGCCGGCAACTGCATGGGCACAGGTTGCACCGGCAGCAGCTCCAGCAGCTTGTTGAGCCTCTGCCATCCCTGGCGTGCAGCGACAAATCCTCTCCAGTTTGCAATGGCAAGGTCGACCGGAGCGAGCGCCCTGGCGCTCAGGATGGAGGCGGCAATGATGATGCCCGCCGTCGCTTCTTGATGTATCACCAAATAGGCGCCGATCCCGAGCATGGCCGATTGCAGCACCATGCGCAGGACCTTGGAGAGCGACCCGAGGCCACCCGCTACATCGCTCACGCGCTGCTGGCTGGCCGTGCAACTCCGATTGGCCTCGCTCCACCGGTTCTCCATCCGGCCGGCCATGCCCATGGCCATCAGCACCTCGGCATTGCGCCGGCTGGACTCCGCGAGACCATTGCGAGTGATCGCCGCCCCGGTTGCCGCCTTTGTAGGCTCGCGGATGAACACCTCGGTCAGAATTGTCAGAATGACCAGGATGACGGCCCCACCCAGAGCGGTGAACCCGAGTATAGGATGGAAGACGAAAATGATGCCGACGTAGAGCGCCATCCAGGGCATATCAAAGAGGGCGGTCGGACCCAGTCCCGAAAGGAATGACCGGATCGCGTCCAGGTCGCGAAGCGGCTGGTTGCCGTCGCTGCGATTGCCCGTCTTGAGCGGCAGGCGGACAATCGCGTTGTATACCCTCGCGCTCAGGGCCTCGTCGAGTGACGCGCCGATACGAACTTGAAGACGCCCTCGGATTAGGTCAAGAACGCCTTGCGCTGCAAACAGTCCGCCTGCCAAGAGAGCCAGACCAACGAGGGTTGGCACGCTGTGGCTCGGCAGCACGCGGTCATAGATCTCCAGCATGAAGAACGAGCCAGTCAGCATAAGGACGTTGCTTAGGCCACTGAAGAGGCCGACGCCGATGAACGCACCTCGGCATGATGTGAGTGCCGCTTTGAGTTCCGAACGCGACGAGGCTCCCGGGAGCGATGATTTAAGCTGCAGCGTCGACGTCGGTGCACCGGAATTTGTCTGCATGGACAACTTGCTGTGCCAGCGCCTTGAACTGGCCCAGTAGATCAACAATCCCGTCAGCGCCAACGTAAGAGATAGTGGCGTCCGGAGGAGCCCTACAACCGCCGGGTCCCAAAGCCGCGGAGACAGGTTCGTCGCAACCGCTTCGTGACTAGCCTCGGGCATTGCCGGATGTGTTCTTGCCCAGAGGTCACCTAGTGTGGTGACGACCAAGCGCGCCCGGTGTCTTGAAAGTTTGCGTCACGTCGAGAGCGAGCGCGGCGACGGCGCCGATTAGAAATATACCCGCGAGCCCCCGCAGTGCCATCATCACCGCAGATCGCGGGCTCACTTCGGCTGAAACGACGAGAGTGTGGCGCCGCGTTCCGAAAAGGTAGAGGCCGCCACTCAAGAGCCCGAATACAAGCAAGACAAGCCATGCCGGCATCCGCGTCCCAAGCCAGCGGAGACAGGTGCGTCTCAACGACCTCGCGAATAACTTGAGTTGCCGGATGCTTTGTTCCCCAGAGTTCGCCGACCGCCGTCCTGGTTAGACCGCTCTGGTCGCCAAGGCTAAGTGTGATGAGAGCGGCAACCAACAAACCGCAGCCCAAGATATACCGCTGCATTCCGCTACCAGATCCTAGGTCTGTCGTCATTCTTTAGGCAGAACCGGGAGTCCAGAACCGGGACAAGACTCATGCCAAAAGGCATCTCTGCCCACTGCTGGCATTATTTCTCGTCGGGCGATGATTAATCCCGCGAATTGGTGGAACGGAATTACCTAATTAGTCGTATTCTGCCCTCTCAGATCTTTGTTCCTAAGTATAAGGAAAATCACTGGGTGGGAGGGGCGTCACAACGGCTCGCTACGCGCTCAGCTTGGCCCGGGGGCACGTTCTGGCCATGATCTGATCCGTGCACCTTGATCCAACTGAAGCAGGAGGTTCGGGCTTCCCCTGTGGCCGCGGGCGGCCGCCGACACGTTCTAAGAGGGCGCCGCTGCCTCGGCCACAATGGCTTCCTTCTCGGCCGTGCTCCACCACCGTCGTGTTCGAAGTTCTGGAAGAATGGTCCTGCTCGTGACCCCTTTTCCCCGGGCGGGGTAAAGTCAAGTTGCAGAAGTCGCTAAGTTCGATTAAATTGTAACGCAGATTGACTTTAAGCGCGTGCCTCCGCCGGAAAGGCCATTTCCATGCCCTCAAATCATACAGATATAGTAAAGGCGCTGACCTTGATAGGCGCTTTGACTTTTTTTGCGCACGTATCTCTCGCGGATGAACTGATAAAAGGAAAACTCGTAGCCAATCACATTGGTAATGTTTCGAGCGAGATTACCGGAGAACGGACCATAAGGATACAAAAACTACTAGTCCGCGAGGGAGATAGAGTAAAGAAGGGGGAATTGCTTGCTCAGCTCAGCACCGAACAACTGATAGCAGATCGTTCAGTTGCCATGAACTCTTTTGAAGCGGCTGAGGCATTGGTGGGCGTTGCCAAGTCAAGATTGGCGGGAGCCAAGATCCGATATGATAGGCAGGCTGGACTACAAAACTCTGCTTCGTTTCGCCGTGCCACTTACGAAGACGCCCAGGTGTAACTTCAAACTGCAGAAAGCGAACTGAGGCGTGCCGAAAGGATCGCTAACGTCCGTAAAGCAGAGGTGGAGCGCATTCAATTGGAGATTCGTCTTGCGGATATTTTAGCGCCTTATGACGGAATTGTAATTGATGTTCTAACTAATGTTGGGGCGGCTGTCACGCAAACAAATCCTGATTTAATAAAGTTACTCGACTTGAGTAGAGTTGAAATTGAGATCGCTATTTTGCCCGAACGGATTTCTCAATTCCCCCCGGGGAGGAAAGTTCTGTACTCTTTTAATGATGGATTTAAGCACCCAGCTGAAGTTAGAGCGGTCTTGTCTGAGCTTCATACCAATCAATCCGACAGAATGGTCAGGCTGCGGTTGGACAGTAGCGATCTGCCTGCCGTAT
>CAWIYX010000008.1:0-65000 GCA_963840415.1 uncultured Alphaproteobacteria bacterium
GACACACGCCTTTTTCAAGGCACCGACGAACCTCGACGAATTCATCGCGGGCCGCAACGCGATCGCCGCTTGGGCGCGGATCACCTACGGCTGGATGGGCCGCGCACCCGACTACAAGGCCGCGTTCCTCGCGACCCTCGGCGCCAACGCCGAGTTTTACGCTCCCTACCAGGACAACGCCCGACGCTGGTATCGCTTCGCGCAGGAGCGCGTGCCCTTCGTCAACCACGCCATCATCCACCCGCCGATCGATCGCGATCGGCCACCGAACGAGGTCGCCGACGTCTGCTGTCACGTGGAGCGAGAGACCGATGCCGGCCTGATCGTCTCGGGCGCCAAGGTGGTCGCGACCGGCTCCGCCCTCACCAACTACACCTTCGTTGCGCATCACGGCCTGATCCCGCTCCAGGACAAGAATTTCGCCCTGGTCTTCATGCTCCCCACCAACGCTGCGGGGGCGAAGCTCATCTGCCGGACCTCGTACGAGCTGACCTCGGCCGTCATGGCGAGCCCGTTCGACCAGCCGCTGTCCTCGCGCCTCGATGAAAACGATGCCGTCTTCATCATGGATCAGGTCCTGGTCCCGTGGGAGAATGTCTTCGTCTTCGCGGACGTCGAGAAGGCCAACAACTTCTTCCCGCGCACCGGCTTTTTGCCCCGGTTCGTGGTCCATGGCTGTACCCGGCTCGCGGTCAAGCTCGACTTCATTGCCGGTCTGCTCCTCAAAGCGACCGAAGCGGCCGTCGCCCCTTGGCAGGCGAATCCTCGCTCTCGCCGTCGACCCGCATCGCCTCCATGGCGCGCACCACGTCGCCTATCCGGATCTTCTCCGGCGGGCGCGCAAGCTGCACGCCGCCGTGACGGCCGCGCACGGCGCGGATAAACCCGGCCCGCGACAAGAGATGCACGATTTTGAAGGTGTTCTGCGGGGTGATGTCCTGACGTTCGGCGATATCGGCGACCTTGACGAGACGAGTGTCCGCCCGGGCACAGTCGACCAGAATTCGAATGGCGTAGTTGGTAGTCTTGCTCAGGCGCATCAGGGGTCCAATCGTGAGCATCGCTTCTCGCCGAGGAGCAGCTCAATGCATCATTTACCTCAAATTCTAGCGAAAAGCCCTCAGTTTGCACAAACTATTGGGCGGGACCGTCCAAACCACGGGATTTGCCGCCGTCGTCCGTTGCCGGACGGACGCGCTGCTTCGGCCAAAGTCGCACGCCGTCGGCCCGCAACCAGAAGCATTCTTGACTCTCGCTGTCAAATTAAACTAGAGATCAGACTGGCCCTCTCCGCAGTACGGAGACCAGGCCCCATCGCCTTTTTCAGGGCCTTGAACCCTGTCTTGAGGAGAACGCATTCGTGAGCATCCGCCCAATATCGAGCTGGATATCCCTTGCCGCCTTGGCCATCGCGCTGTGCCCGCTCGCGGCGCCGGCGCATGCGGCGGCGCCCGCGGTCAAGGACGTCCTCAAGACGTACGCGGACATCGCGGAAGCCGGCTATTCCGACTCGCTCGCGGCGGCGAAAAAGCTTCAAATCGGCGGTCGACGCCTTCGTCGCCAAGCCGACTGACGAGAATCTCAAGGCGGCACGCCAAGCGTGGATCGATGCCCGCGTTCCCTACATGCAGACGGAGGCGTTCCGCTTCGGGAACGAGATCGTCGACGACTGGGAAGGCAAGGTCAACGCGTGGCCGCTCGACGAGGGCCTGATCGACTATGTCGGCGAGGCCTATGGCGGCGACAACCCTGAGAACGAGCTCTACGCGGCCAACGTCATCGCCAATGTGGCGGTCAAGATTTCCGGCAAGGACGTCGATACGTCGAAGATCACGCCGGCGTTGACTCGGAGCAGCTGCAGGAGGCCGGCGGCGTCGAGGCGAATGTTGCGACCGGCTATCACGCGGTCGAGTTTCTGTTGTGGGGCCAGGATCTCAACGGCACGGGGCCGGGCGCCGGAAACCGTCCGGCCACGGACTTCGACGTCAAGGCCTGCACCGGCGGCAATTGCGACCGGCGCGTCGCTTATCTCCGCGCCGCAACCGATCTCCTCGTCGACGACCTCGCCTGGATGGTCGAGCAGTGGGGCGACAAGGGCGAGGCGCGCGCCGCAGTCAGAAGGACGAGCGGGACGGGCTCACGGCGATCTTCACCGGTCTCGGCAGCCTTTCGTACGGCGAGCTCGCGGGCGAGCGCATGAAGCTCGGTCTCATGATCCACGATCCCGAGGAGGAGCACGATTGCTTCTCCGACAACACCTACAACTCGCACTACTACGACGCCTTGGGCATCCGAAACGTCTATCTCGGCAGCTACAAGCGCCCCGATGGATCGGTGGTCTGGGCCCGAGCGTCTCAGATCTCGTCAAGGCGAAGTCGGCGGAGACGGACGCGAATGTGCGCGCCGCTCTCGACAAGACCATGGAGCGCATGACGGCGCTCGTCGAGCGCGGGAAGAAGGTCGAAGCCTACGATCAGATGATCGGACAGGGGAACGACGAGGGGAACGCTGTCGTACAGGCGGCGATCGACGCGCTCGTTGCCCAGGCCAAGGAGCTCGAGCGGGCGATCGCAGCGGTCGAGCTCAAGGCAGTCAAGTTCGAGGGCTCGGACAGCCTAGACGATCCGAGCAAGGTCGAAGCTGAGCAGAAAAAATAGGGGCGGCCGAAGAGACGCGCGATGCCACACGGGGATTTTCTTTGGGGGATGTCATGACTGGCTTTCGACATGCGTGGGCGCTGCTTGCGGCCTCGCTCATTACACTGATGGCCATGGCCTCGGCGCGCGCCGCCGATCTCGGCGGGGATTGCTGCGCCGATCTCGAGGAGCGAATTGCCGAGCTCGAAGCGACAACGGCGCGCAAGGGCAACCGCAAGGTGTCGCTCGCGGTTACCGGGTACGTCAACAAGGCGGTCCTCGGCTGGGACGACGGCTTCGAGGACAACGCCTACGTCGTCGGCAACAAGAACGATCAGACAAACCTCGAGTTTGTTGGCGAGGCTCAATCTCACCCGGTTGGAAAGCGGGTTATGACATCCTGATCCGGTTTCTGGACAATCTCTCGGACGCCGTCGATCAGAATACGCCCAATGCCGGCGACGGTTTCTTCCTCTGGCAGGCCCATTGGTTTGTCGAGAGCGAGAAGCACGGCAAGGTCTCGGTGGGCCTCGCCTCGCGGGTCACGGACACGGCCCCGGAAGCCGACTTCTCCGAAGCTATTTCTCCCGGCTATGCCGGCGTGCAGGATATCGGCGGCGCATTCATCTTGCGCCGCTCGGACAGTGACTTCACCGGGTTCGTGTGGGGAGACGTCTACAACCACTTCAACGGCGATACGGCGAATATCGTCCGCTACGACAGCCCGGAGCTCATGGGCTTCATCTTCTCTGCGGACTGGGGCGAGGACGACATCTGGGACGTTGGTGTGCGCTATGTCTACGAGGGCCACGGCATCCAGTTCGAGGGCGTGATCGCCTACACCGACGTCAGAGATACGGCGAGCGTGGTCGGCACCGATCCGAATTCGTCGACGCTCGTCGGCTCCTTCTCGGTGTTGCACGAGCCGAGCGGCCTCAACTTCACTCTTGCGGGCGGCCAGCGCTATTGGGACGGCACGCTCGAGGATGCAGACGGCATCGCCCGCACGCCGGCCGATACCCAGTACATTTATACGAAGCTGGGCTGGCTCGCGAAACTCACCGGCCTTGGGCCGACGGCGTTCTACGCCGAGTACGGCTGGTTCAATGACTACGTCTCGGCCGGAGTCGATGCCGACGGCATCGCCTCGCTGTCGTTCACGTCCGTCGCCAACGTGTGCGCCGGAGCCGGCGATGCGTGCCTCGTGACCGGCAACACGGCGGAGGTCTGGGGTATCGGAGTCAGCCAGCACATCGAGGCGGCGGCGATGGAGATTTACCTCGGCTATCGGCACCATACGGTCGACTTCGATGTCGTCGATTCGGCGGGAAATGCCGTTCCTGCCGCCTCGATCGAAGCCTTCGACACGATCATTGCCGGCTCCAAGATCAGTTTCTGACGCCGAAGAGCCGGTTATGCGCACAGCCTAAGCCGCCGGGCCGGTCCCGGCGGCTCACGCTTGTGATCATGGGCCGCGGGCACAGGACCCGCGACACTCGGCTAGCATGCGGCCCGGGACACGCCGCAACTATGAGACCGGGACCGGCAAATGGAGTTTCTATCGGAAGTACTCGTGTCCGACGGGTCGACCAGACTCCGTTCGCACCGGAATCTCGCCGCCGTGGTCCTCTTGGCGGGGTTGATCCCGCTCGCCGCCGGCGCCGTCGTCACCGAAGCCGGCGATCCCGCCGCCGCGACGGCCGTGGAGCCCGGCGAGGAGCTGCCGGGCGGCTCGGCAACGTCGAGGGAAAGCGTCGACAACCGCGACGCATTTTCGCACTTCTCCCATGGCATCGGGCTCGAGGGCGAGGCCAGGTTCAAGATCGGCAACGCGATCTTCCGCCGGCTCTGGGTGTCGGCGCCGGCTTCGACCGAGTCCGCCGACGGCCTGGGCCCGCTCTACAATGCGCGCGGCTGCCAGAACTGCCATCTGAAGGACGGGCGCGGACGTCCCCCCGCCGCCAACTGGCCCGACGACACGGCCGTTTCGATGTTCCTGCGCCTGTCGATTCCGCCCGAGACCGAGGAGCAGCGCCGGCTGATTGCCGAGCACCGCGCCAACGTCATCGGCGAGCCGGTGTACGGAGGGCAGCTGCAGAATATCGCCATCCAGGGCCAGACGGCCGAAGGCCACATGCACATCGGCTATACCGATGTGCCGGTCACGCTCGCCGGCGGCGACACCGTCACTCTGAGAAAGCCCTCCTACTCGATCACCGAGCTCGGCTTCGGGCCGCTTCATCCCAAGGTCATGATGTCGCCCCGCGTCGCCCCGCCGATGATCGGGCTGGGGCTCATCGAGGCGATCCCGGAGGCGGCGATCCGCGCCGGCGCCGATCCCGACGACGCCGACAAGGACGGCATCTCGGGGCGCCCCAACGAGGTGTGGTCGCTTAGGGACGATCGCGTGATGCTCGGCCGCTTCGGATGGAAGGCGGGCAATCCCACGATCCGCCAGCAGAGCGCGGACGCGGCAGCGGGCGACATCGGCCTTTCCAATTCGCTCGCGCCGCGGCCCGCGGGCGACTGCACGGCGACTCAGACGGCCTGCCTCGGCGCGCGCGATGGCAATTCGGAGCGGAGCGGGGGCTTGGAGCTCGGCGACGATCTCATGGACCTGGTCGTGTTCTATTCGCAGAACCTCGCCGTGCCGGCGCGGCGCGGGGCCGACAAGCCCGAGGTGCTCGCGGGCAAAGGTTTGTTCCAATCGATCGGCTGCGCGGGCTGCCACACGCCCTCGCACACGACCGGCGTCGTCGAGGGCCAGCCGCAGCTCAGCAACCAGAGCATCTGGCCCTATACGGACCTGCTTCTGCACGACATGGGCGAAGGGCTCGCCGACAATCGCCCCGAGGGCGTGGCAGATGGGCGCGAGTGGCGCACAGCGCCGCTGTGGGGCATCGGCCTCACTCAGACTGTGAGCGGGCATACGTTCTTTCTGCACGACGGGCGCGCGCGCAATGTCGAGGAGGCGATCCTCTGGCACGGGGGCGAGGCGCAAGCGGCGCGCGACGCCTACGCGGCGCTTTCGAAGGAGGAGCGCGAGGCCCTCCTCGCCTTCGTCAACTCGCTTTGAAGGCTCTCGATTGTGGGTGGCTTAACCGTCGAGAGAGTTCGACCCGCCGTTCATTTTCAACGTCATACCGGCGGAGGCCGGTATCCAGAACTCCTCTCAGAAATCTCGCCGCCTGACTGGACCCCGACCTGCGTCGGGGTGACGGTTTAGGATGGATCAAGCGGTCAATTCTTTCGCTGGACCATCAGAGCCGCCAGACGGCAGCCCGCTTGATCTCGGCGTCCTCGAGGTCGCGGGTCACGGGCACGCGGTACTCCGCTTCGAGCGTGAAGCGGCCTTGCGGAAAATAGCTGCGCTTGGGGTCACCGATCAGGACGAGCGCGCCGCCGGCGGCCGCCTTCTCGATGAAGGCCGACACGCGCTCGGCGAGCGCCCGCTCGTAGAAGAGATCGCCGACGAGGACGACGCCAAAGCGACCGGGAGCGCCGTCGAGCAGGTCGTCGCCGGTCGTCTCGACCCTTTGCCCGTTGGCCGCGGCGTTGAGGCGAATGGCGGCAAGCGCCAGCGCGTCGACGTCCGTTGCTAGCACGGAGGAGGCGCCCGCCATCCGCGCGGCGATGGCGCAGAGACCCGAGCCGGCCCCGAGATCGAGCACCGGCTTTCCGCGGATGCGGCCGGGCACGTCGAGGAGGAAGCGCGCGAGCGCCTGGCCGCCGGCCCAGGCGAAGGCCCAATAGGGCGGCGGCACATTCATCTCGCCGAGCTCCTTCTCGGTCTTTTCCCAGAGGGGCACCAATTCTTCAGCGAGGTAGAGCGTGATCTCCGGCACCAGCGGCGGCGCGAGCAGCTTGGTGTTGGCAAGAATGAAGGCCTCGGCATCGGGCCCTGTCATGGGCCGGCTCAACGCCGGCTTTTCTTGGCGGCGCCTCCGCCCTTTTTGCCGGCGGCAAAGCCGGCCATGCGGCACACCTCGGCCCACTCGTCGGGCGCCACCGGTTGCACGGAGAGCCGCGAGTTGTTCACGAGCACCATCTTCTTGAGCTTGGGATTGGCCTTGATTTCCTCGAGGGTCACGGGCCGCGGCAGCGGCGCCACCGCCTTCACGTCGACGCACTCCCACGTGCCGGTGTCGTCCTTGGGATCGGGGTGAACAGGGGCGATCACCTCGAGGATGCCGACCACCTCCTTGCTCGCGCCCGAGTGATAGAAGAAGCCCTGCTCGCCGACGGCCATGGCGCGCATGTTGTTGCGCGCCTGGAAGTTGCGCACGCCGTCCCAAGCCTCGCCCTTGGCGCCGCGCGCCTTGAGATCGTCCCACGAGAACGTCTCCGGCTCGGACTTCATCAGCCAGTAGGCCATGCGCATTCTTCTCCGGCCGCTCGGTCTCCGCTCTAGCGCGGAAAGCAGACGTCCTCAAGCCGGCATCGGCCCGCCCGCTTCAATCCTCGGCCTTGAAGGGGCGGCTCATGAGCGCGGCAATGGCGTCGTCGACGGTGACCTTGCCATCGAGAATGGCGTGGACGGCTTCCGAGATCGGCATCTCGATGCCGGTGGCGCGTGCCAGCTTGACGACGGCGGCCGCCGTGGTGACGCCCTCGGTCACCGAGACGCGCTGAGCCAGCACGTCGGCGAGCGACTGGCCGAGGCCGAGGGCGCGGCCGAGACTCATGTTGCGCGATTGCGGGCTGCCGCAAGTCAGGATGAGATCGCCGAGCCCGGAGAGCCCAAGCAGCGTCTCGGGGCGCGCGCCGAGCGCTTCCCCGAGGCGGCGCATCTCGGCGAAGCCGCGCGTGACAAGGCCGGCGTGTGCGCTCGCGCCGAGCCCCTTGCCGTCGACGACCCCGGCCGCGATGGCGAGCACGTTCTTCACCGCGCCGCCGAGCTCGGCGCCGACGATGTCGCTCGACCAGTAGAGCCGGAAATGGCGGTAGCCGAGGCGCTCGGCGAGGGTCCGGCCAAGGCTCTCGTCGCGGCAGGCGATGGTGAGCGCGGCGGGCAGGCCGCGCGCCACGTCGGCGGCGAAGCTCGGGCCCGAGAGCACCGCGAGCGTAGCGTTCGGCACGGCCTCGGCCGCGACCTCGCCCATGAGCTTCCCCGTCGCCTGCTCGATGCCTTTGGCGCAGAGCACGAGCGGCTGGCCCTCGCGCAGGCTGGGAGCAACCGCGCGCGCAATCGCGCGCACGTGCTGGGCCGGGGCGACCATGAGCACGGCATCCGCGGCGCCAACTCGGGCAAGGTCGGAGGTTGCCCTCAACGCCGGATCGAGCGAGATGCCGGGCAGGAAGGTGCGGTTGACGTGGCGGAGGTTGATGTCCTCGACCGTCTCCGGCTCGTGCGCCCAGAGGAGCACGTCGCGGCCGGCGAGGCGAAGGGTTTGCGCGAGTGCCGTGCCCCAGGCGCCCCCGCCGATGACGCCGACGCTCTCTATCCGCATGCCCGTCCTCGCCGTTGGTCCTGGACCTTTAGCATGGCCGTGCGAGACGCGTAATGCAGGCGGCTACGCCTTGACGCCGGCACCGATCGCGGCGGGAGCCGCCGCGTCCAGAGGCCACCGGGGCTTCGCGGGGAAGTCGAGGCCGTCGACAAGTCCGAGTGCTAGACGCTCCGCCCCGGCCCAGGCGACCATCGCGCCATTGTCGGTGCAAAGCTCGGGTGGCGGCACGGAAAGCCGATAGCCCTCGACCGCTGCGAGCTCCTCCAGCGCCGACCTGAGGCGCCGGTTGGCCGCCACTCCCCCGGCGACGACGAGGCAGCGCGGCGCTGCGGGCGGGAGCCGGGCCGCCGCGATCTCGATCGCCCGGCTCACGCGGTCGACGACCACGTCGGTGACGGCAGCCTCGAAGGCCGCGCAGAGATCGGCAACCGTGCGCTCGTCGAGTGGAGCGAGCTCCTCGGCGCGGTGGCGCAGCGCCGTCTTGAGACCGGCGAACGAGAAATGTGCTTCCGTGCGCCCGAGCATGGGTCGCGGCAGATCGATGCGCCGCGCGTCGCCCCCTTCCGCGGCGCGCTCGACGGCCGGGCCGCCGGGAAAGCCAAGCCCCAAGAGCTTCGCCGTCTTGTCGAAGGCTTCTCCGATGGCGTCGTCGATCGTCGTGCCGAGGCGCTCGTAGCGCCCGACGCCGCGGACGAGCAGGAGCTGCGTGTGCCCGCCCGAGACGAGGAGGAGGAGATAGGGCGGGAGCAGTCCCTCGGTCAGACCGACGGTGAGCGCATGGGCCTCGAGATGATTGACGGCGAGAAACGGGAGCGAGCCCGCGAGCGCGATCGCTTTCCCCGTGACGAGGCCCGTGACGAGGCCGCCGTTGAGGCCCGGGCCGGCCGTCGCCGCCACGGCCGAAAGGCAGCTGAAGCCGACGCCCGCCTCGGCCATGGCCGCGGCGATAATCGTATCGAGACACTCCACATGGGCGCGCGCGGCAATCTCCGGCACGATGCCGCCGAAGGCGCGATGCTCGTCCCACTGCGAACGCACGATGTTGGCGAGCAAACGGCCCTGCCCGGGCCCCAGCCGCTCGACGACCGCAGCCGCGGTCTCGTCGCAGCTCGTCTCGATGCCGAGCACGAGCGTGCTTGGGCTCTTTGCCGTCTCCCCTGGCGCGCCGGCGCCCATTGATGCTGCTCTTAGCTGGCGTTTGCGTTGGTCGGCGGCATGGGCCTTAATGGCGCCGCCGGTGCGGCGAGCCTCGCCGCATGTCGGCCGTACCACCCGGAGAGCGGCGCGTGCAAGCTCGCACCATCCGTATCGGCACCCGAGGCTCGGCGCTGGCGCTCGCCCAGACGCACGAGGTACGTGCGCGCCTCGTTGCAGCCCTCGGCGTTTCCGAGACGGCCTTCGAGATTGTCGTCATCAAGACGACGGGCGACGTCGTGCTCGACCGGCCGCTCGCCGATGTCGGCGGGAAGGGGCTCTTTACGAAGGAGATCGAGGAGGCCCTGTTGGAACGCGCCGTCGATCTCGCCGTTCATTCGATGAAGGACATGCAGACGATATTGCCGCAAGGGCTCGCGATCGGCGCCGTCCTGCCGCGCGAGGACCCGCGCGACGCCTTCATCAGCCTCGCCTACAAATCGCTCGACGACATGCCGGAAGGTGCAAGCGTCGGCACGTCGTCGCTCCGCCGCGCGGCACAGGTCAAACGCTTGAGGCCCGATCTCGACGTCGTGGGATTTCGCGGCAACGTCGAGACGCGGCTGCGCAAGCTCGGAGAGGGTGTCGCCGGGGCGACCTTTCTCGCCTGCGCGGGCTTGAACAGGCTCGGGCTTGCCGACCGCATTACCGAGGCGATGCCTCTCGAGCGCATGTTGCCGGCGGTCGCCCAGGGCGCCATCGCCGTCGAGATACGATCGGACGACGAGTTCGACGGCCGCCCTCGTCGCACGACTCAACGACGAGCACACGGCGCTCTGCGTCGATGCCGAGCGTGCCTTCCTCGCGCGCCTCGAAGGCTCGTGCCGCACGCCGATCGCGGGCCATGCCGACCTTGAGGCGGGCACCCTTTCGTTTCGCGGCATGACGCTGTCTCCCGACGGCAGCGTTTGCTTCGAGGCCTCGCAAAGCGGTGCGGCGAGCCAATCGCGATCCATCGGCACGGCCGCCGCCGACGATCTGCTCGCGCGCGGGGCGGGAACGATCCTCTCCCGGCGCGCATGATGCATCTTCTCGTCACGAGACCCGAGGGGGATGCGCGGGAGGTCAGCAGCCGTCTCGAGGCCATGGGCTATCGGGTGAGCCTCGCGCCGCTTCTCGCTGCCGAGTTCGATGACCCTGAGCCGATCCGCCTCGACGGCGTGCAGGCGCTCGTCGCAACGAGCCGCAATGCGTTGCGCGCGCTGGCGCAGAGCCCGGCTCTCGAAGCTGCGCTGCGCCTTCCCCTTTTCGCCGTGGGCCCGGCGACGGGAGAGGCGGCGCGCCAGGCCGGCTTTGCGAACGTCGTCGAGGGACCGGCCGCCGCGGCGGATCTCGTGGCCGTCATTGCCGCGAACGCGGATCCGAGCGACGGTCCGCTCCTCCATGTATCCGGCGACACGCTCGCCTTCGACTTGGAAAGCGCGCTCGCGGTCCGGGGTTTCGAGCTACGCCGGGCGATCCTTTATCGCATGCGCCCGGCGAGCGCGCTCCCGACCGAGGTCGCCAACGCAATTCGCGCGGGAGCGTTGGACGGGGTGCTGCTCATGTCGCCGCGAACGGCGGCAACATTCGCCCGTCTGGTCGCGGAGGCCGGCCTTGCCGAGCCGGCGCGACGGCTCGCATACATTTGCATGTCTCGAGCGGTAGCCGAGGCTCTGGACCCGCTCGGACCGGCCCACGTCAATGTCGCGGGCCAGCCGAACTTGGAGGAAATGCTTGCACTTATCGCCCGCTTGGCGCCAGAATTCCGCTAAAGAGTTCCCTCTACGCGCTTCTTAACTGTGGCGCATCGTACTTCTCCGCACGGCAGCGAAGAATCCTTAAGAAGCCATCTCGTTTGGCCGGCGGGCCCCTTTTCTGGAGATTTCCGACGCATGACCGACAAGAAGGAAGGTCCGGCGAAGGACGCTGGTCGTCCTCTCGAAAGCCAGGGCGTGAAGCGGCCGCACGCGACGCTCGACCTCAAGGCGACCGAGGTCAAGGAAGGGCAGGCGAAGTCATCCGCTGAGCAGGACGCCGCGAGGACGGCTAGCGCGCCCGCTGGAAAGCCAGGTGCCGCACCCGCAGGCCCCGACGTCAAGGCGGCGCCCAGGCCCGCGACCGGAACGGCACCGAAAGCGCCGCCGCGGGGCGCGGGGCCCGGCGGAGTTCTTAGCCATTTGCTCGCGGGTCTTGCCGGCGGCGGCCTCGCCGTGGCTGGGATGGCCCTCTTCGCTCAGAAACCGACAATGGACACGACCGAGTTCACCCAAAAGACTGCGGCGCTCGAGGAGCGCCTCGGTGCCCTCGAGAAGGCGGGGGGCGCAGAGCCCGTCGTCCGCGAGCCGCTCGCCGAGGAGCTGCAGCAGAAATTCAGCGACGCCGAGGGCCGGCTCGCCAAGCTCGAGGAGGAAAGCCGCCAGATCGGCGCTTTGAACGAGGCCCAGACCAAGCTCGCGGCCGATACCAAGGCGCTGTCCGACAAGATCGCGAGCGAGGGAGCCACGGCGGACGATCGCGAGCGCATCGGCAAGCTCGAGGAGCGCCTGCAGATGCTCGCGGCGGCGGCCGAGACCGAGCCCGACGGCGGGCGCGTCCCGCAGCTCGCCGCCATCACGGGGAAGATCGCCGAACTCGAGACGTCGCTGGCGACGGAGCTTAAGGGGCTGCGCGCGAGCGTCAGCGACGATGTGGCACAGCGTCTCGCGCCCGTCGCCGAGGCGAGCGAAGCGGCGAAAAGCACCGCAGAAGCCGCCGACCATGGTCTCGCCGGCGTGAGAGAGGACGCCGCGCGGCTTAGCCAGCGCCTTGAGGCGCTCAAGGCCGACACCGATCGCCTCGCAGCCACATCGAAAGTGCTTCAGCAGGAGAGCGGAATGCTGTCGAGCTCGCTCGGCCAGCTCAAGACGGCGCTCGATGCCCAGTTCAAGGGAGTCGCCCGGCCGTCCGACATTCAGTCTGCAGTGTCGCCGGTTTCGAGCCGCCTTGCAGCCCTCGAGCAGAGCCTTGCGGGCGTCGTCAAGAACGATGAGGACCGGCGCGTCAATGCCGAGCGCATCGTGCTCTCCCTCGAGCTCGCCAACCTGAAGCGCGTCATCGAGAGCGGCCAGAGCTATGCGAGCGAGCTCGACGCCGTGCGCAAAGTCGCCGGCGGGCGCGTGGATCTTGGCGTGCTCGAGCGCTTCAAGGAGGAGGGCGTCCCCACCGAAGCCGATCTTTCTCGCGAGTTCAGGCCGGTGATGAATGCCGTCATCGATGCCGACTCGGAGCCCGTCGACGGCTCGGTGGTCGATCGCTTGATCGCCGGAGCGAAGTCCGTGGTTCGCGTGCGCAGGGTCAGTCACGAGCCGGACGACAAGAGCGCCGAAGCCGTCGTTGCGCGCATGGACGCGGCGCTCAAGGAAGGGCAGCTCGGCGGCGTGATCGAGCTCGCCCGCACCGTACCGCAACGCGCCAGTGCGCCCCTTCAGGACTGGCTCGCGAAGGTCGAGGCGCGCTATGCCGTCAATCGGGCGATTGCCACGATCAACGACGAGCTCAAGGCGTCTCTCGGGGGCGCGACGGCGCCGGCGGCCAATTAGAGCAGAGAGGGGTCTCGCGCGGATGGTACGCCTTCTCCTATTTCTCCTCGCCGTGCTCGCCGTGGCGGCCGGGCTCGCCTGGCTCGCCGATCGTCCGGGCAGCCTCGTCGTCACATGGCAGGACTATGTGCTCGAGACGAGCGTGTTCCGCGCCGCGGTCATTTTCACTCTACTCGTCGGCCTCGCCGTTCTCGCCTGGTCGATCGCGCGCCAGGTTTGGTCGAGCCCGGCCGCCGTCAGCAACTTCCTCACCCGGCGGCGCAAGCGGCGCGGCCTCGACGCGCTGTCGAGCGGCATGATCGCGGTTGGCGCGGGCGACCGGGCGATGGCGACGCGCTATGCGATGCAGGCGCGAAAGTCGCTCCCCAACGAGCCCTTGACGCACCTCCTGCGCGCGCAAGCCGCCCAGCTCTCCGGCGACAAGGCGACCGCGCGGCGCATATTCGAGGCCATGCTCGGCTCGCCGGACACCGAGCAGCTCGGGCTTCGGGGCCTATTTCTCGAGGCAGGGCGCGAAGGCGAGTTCGAGGCGCAGCGCCAGTTCGCCGAGCGGGCGCTGAAGCTCAATCCCAAGCTCGCCTGGCCGGTCGAGGCGTTGTTCAATCTCGAGTGCAAGGCGGGCGATTGGGCGGCGGCGCTCACGACGCTCGCCTCTGCGCGCCGCAACGGCCACGTCGAGCGCGTGGTGGCCGACCGGCGCCGCGCCGTGCTCCTCACCGCTCAAGCGCAAGCCCTCGAGGAGACCGATCCCGAGAAGGCGCTGACCCTCTCGCTCGAGGCCCATGGCCTCGCACCCGACCTCATTCCGGCCGGCGCCATCGCCGGACGCCTGCTCGCCGCGCGGGGCAATACGCCGCGCGCCGCCAAGGTGCTGCAGAAGACGTGGTCCAAGGCCCCCCATCCCGAGCTCGCGCAGGCCTACGCCTACGCGCGCATCGGCGACAGCCCGCGCGACCGGCTCGATCGCGTGAAGCAGCTCGCGGCCCTCAATCCCTACTCGGTCGAAAGCCCGATCGCGGTCGCGATAGCAGCCATCGAGGCGCGCGAGTACGAGGAGGCGCGCCGGACGTTAGCGCCCTACGTCGAGAACGGGCTCACGCGGCGCATGGCGACGCTCATGGCGCGCGTCGAGGCCGAGGAGAACGGCGACAAGGGCCGAGCGCGCGAATGGCTGGCGCGCGCCGCGAACGCCGGCCGCGATCCGGCCTGGACGGCCGACGGCACCGTCTCCGAGCGCTGGGCGCCGATCTCTCCCGTGACGGGTGCGCTCGATGCCTACCAGTGGCGCGTGCCGTTCGAGGAGATCGACAGCGGCGAGCGCCAGGCGCTCGATGCCGGACTCGAGAGCCTCGTCGCACTCGAGCGCCCGTCGACGGCTGCCGCATCCGAGCGTGCGCCTGAAACAACCGAGGTCATCGAGGCCGAGACCGTGGAGCAGGGCCGCAAATCCGGCGATGCCGACGCGGTGCCGGCTGCAGGCGCTGCTGCAAAGGCCGGCGCGCCGAAGCCGCCGCCTGCCGCTCCCGCGACCCGGACCACGTCTTCCCATGCGCCGCGCAAGGCGGCCGAGCCGGGCGCGGAGCACTCGCGCCGCGCTGAGCCGAAGGGCGCCGACGAGTCTTCGCGCCGGCCCGGGGCGGGCGAGGGATCTAAGGCGGGCGAGGGATCGAAGAAGCACAAGTCCGAGCAGCGGGCGGGGGAAGCGCGCATCTTCGTGCCCCCTCATGCCCCCGACGACCCGGGCACGGAACTGGCCGACACCGAGGACGGTCTAGCGCCTCTGCGTCCGTCCCGCGCCACGTAAGGCCGGCAGCGCCCCCGGCGGCTTGCGTTCGCGGGGCGCAAGGGGTATCTCCACGGCTCGATTCACTACCGCTTGCCGCAATAGCTCAGCTGGTAGAGCACGTCATTCGTAATGACGGGGTCGCAGGTTCGAGTCCTGCTTGCGGCACCACTCAATCCGGAAAAAGCCAGCGTCGGTGCAGCACAGTCCCGCTTCGGGCGTTGTCGCGCAGAGGAAGAGGGGTGGCATGGCTGACGGGTTGCGAATTCTCGTCGAGCCCTGGCTGAGGCGCAGCGCGCGGCCCGACCCGGCGGCGCTTGCCGCCGTCGCGGGACTCACGCCCGCGACCGTCGTGACCGGCGGATCGCGCGGAATCGGCTTGGCGCTCGCGCGCCGCTTCGCTGAGGCCGGCGACACGCTCGTGCTCGTCGCGCGCACCGCAGTCCCGCTCGAGGCAGCCGCGGACGCGATCGGCCGCGAGTGCAAGGTCAAGGCCGTGCCGCTCGTGCTCGACGTGACGACGCTCGGCGCACCGGCTGCAATCGATCGCTGCCTGGCCGAGAATGGCCTCTATCTCGATCGGCTCGTGAACAATGCGGGTGCCGGCCTCGCCGGACCCTTTCACGCGATGAGTGCCGAGGACATCGACCGGCTCATTGCGCTCAACGTCGCCGCCCTTACGCGCTTGATGCGTCACGCCATCGCGCCGATGCGGGCGCGCGGCCGGGGCGGGATCTTGAACGTGAGCTCTCTCGGTGGGCTCGCGCCCGGGCCCTATCAGTCGGCCTACTACGCGAGCAAGGCATTCGTCATCTCGTTGACGGAGGCCGTCGCCTACGAGGTGCGCGGCGAGGGCGTGCGCGTTGCCGTCGTGGCGCCGGGTCCGGTCGAGACAAGTTTTCACGCCGGGATGGGGGCCGAATCCTCGCTCTACCGCAGCCTCCTTCCGGCACAGACTCCCGCGGCCGTCGCGCGCTCTGCCTATCGCGGCTTCATGCTGGGGCGCCGCGTCATCGTGCCCGGGCTCTTGCCGGCGCTCGGCTCGCTGGCCTTGCGTTTCCTGCCGCACGCAATCGTCGTTCCCGTCGTCGGAACACTGCTGTTCACGAACCCTCGGAAGGCCGCATAGGCCATTGGGCGCACTTAAGAAACCGTTCCCGAGACGCCCGCCGTGAGACGCCCAAGAAAGTCGCAGCAGCGTTTGCACTGTTGAAACATTTTGGCTGTTAGATCGGGCTTGAGCGCCGTGGTTTCTTGTCCCGCGTAGCCGGGCGCATCATTCGCGGCGGTGCGATTGCGGCCGAGAGCCGCGCACCGCCGCGGACCATTTCAGCAAGCTCTCTCCGCTTCATTTCGAGCGCGCCGTCCAGTGCTCCGGATTGGGACAGTCGGCAACGATAATCTCATCGCCGCCGTCCCTCGCGCGCCGTCTATCCAGAAGATGACTTTAGTCGTGGCCCGGCTCGTCGGCTGTGGGCGTTGCGACCGCCTCCTGCTCCTCCGCGGGCGCTCCGTTCCCCTCCCGGCGCGGGCGCCGGACGGGGCGGCGCAAGAACTCGGGCTGCTCGTGATGGGAAAGCGAGCGCTGCTCGCCTGCGCCGCGCCGCACGGGCTGTGCACCTTCGGCCGGGGCCTCGCTCTGGGCAGAGGCGGGAGCCGGGCGCTCGAAGCGATCGGGCCGCGAGAACCGCTCGTTGCGATGGTCCTGACGATCATGGCGGTCCTGGAAGCTGCGCCCCTCGCCTTGATGGCGGTCGCGATGATGATGTGGCTGGCGCGAGCCTTCGTAGGGTGGGCGCTGACCGCGATCATCGAAACGCGTCTGACCTTCGAACGACCTCGGCTGCGGCTCCTGGCCGCGCACGACGGGTTGCTGGCCCGCCATCTCGCCGCCGATCTCCTCGCCGTCGTCCTCGCCGAAGTCCTCGCTCATCGACGGATCCGAATAGCCGCCGGGGCGGTGACGCATCATGCCGCCGTTCTGCATCTCGCCGCCCTGGCCGACCTGCTCGCGGAAGGCCATGATGATGCGGTTGTAGTGCTCGGCATGTTGGAGATAGTTCTCGGCAAGCACCGGATCGCCGCTCGATTGGGCGTCGCGGGCAAGCGCCATGTATTTCTCGGCTATATGCGCGGGCGTGCCGCGTATTTTCACGTCAGGACCTGCGCTTTCGAAAGTTCGCGTCAGCGGGTTCTGTCCCTTGCGACCCTGGTTGTTGTTACGGCCGCGTCCTCTGCGGTTCTGCTGTCCCTGCCTCATGGGCTCCATTCTCAATCGTTGATAAGATGCTGTGGACGTTTCGCGTCTGACCAGACGGACCGGCCTTTGCTTTTCTTGGGGGATACTGCCCCGCACTTGCCTTAGCCCAAGCGCTGCCGGCGGCTTGCCGGTGTACAGCAAGCCGTCCCTTAGCGCTCAAGCGCCCGGAACCTTGACCCGTCTTTCCTCGTCGCCCTATCGGCTATCGCAAATCCGGTCTGGAGGAGCGTTACGCGATCGGCGCTTTGTGCAGCCATTCAGCGCCAGCGGGAGAGCACGCATTGCTGGCTCTCGTCCGCCTGTCTCGCAATCCCAAACATGCGCTCAATGATGGCCCCCAGATTTGGGGCCAAAGGCTACCGGCGCACGTTAAGAAATATCCGCTTGCCGAAGACTAGTCCTGAACCCGACAGAATCCAAGCGAATTTCGTTGCACGCTCAGGACTGTGGCCTCGCGGCAACACACCGCACATGGCCGCCCAGGTCCCGCCACGTCTTAATATAGCGATCATCCGCGCCGACGCCAGGGTGTCCAAGCATTTTGCACACGGCCGCCGCCTGCCCGGCCCCGACCTCGAGAATCGACCAGCCGCTTGGAGCGCACCGGGGAAGCTCGGGGACGATCTCGCGATAGGCGTCGAGCCCGTCCTCGCCGCCGTCGAGCGCTAACCATGGATCGAAGTTGCGGACCTCCGGCGCCAGCCCGGCGATGTCGCCTGTCGGAACATAGGGCGGGTTCGAGACGGCAATGTCGAACGAGCCCTCGAGCCCGGCGAGCGAGCGGCGCACTTCGAAGCGCGCCCGGTCGTCGAGGGCGAGCCGACGCGCATTCTCCGCGGCAACCGCGAGGGCCTCCGCGCTGATGTCGGTGCCGAGACCGCGCGCCTCGGGAAACTCGGCGAGCAAAGTGAGCAGTAGGCAGCCGGAGCCGGTGCCGATATCGATGATGGTGATGGGCTTCTCTTGCCAGCCCTCGAGAGCGGCAATTTCCTTCGCGGCATCGATCAGGGTCTCGCTCTCGGGTCTCGGGTCGAGGGTCGCCGGCGTGATCTTGAAGGCTCGCCCGTAGAACTCGCGAGCCCCCGCGATGCGCGACAGCGGCTCGTGCGCGAGACGGCGGGCGAGGACGCGCCGGACGCTTTCGATCTCGCTCTCCTCGAGGCGGCGTTCCTCCGCGATGAGGCTGCCGGCTCCCGCGGCGCCGAGCGCCGTCTCGAGGACGCGGCGCGCCTCGCGCTCCGGGGCCTCGAAGCGCGCGCTGCGCAGTAGGGCGGCGACGCTGCGCCTCAAGGCGCCGGCACTTTCGGCTCTCTGACCGAGCTCCAGATCAGTTTGCACTCTCATGGCGCTCCATGGCGGCGAGCTCGCCCGCCTGATGCTCGGTGATCAGCTGATCGATGATTTCGTCGAGCGCGACCCCCTGCATGACGAGGTCGATCTTGTGCAGCGTGAGATTGATGCGGTGGTCGGTGACGCGCCCTTGCGGGAAATTGTAGGTCCTGATCCGCTGCGAGCGGTCGCCGGAGCCGACCTGGATCTTGCGCGCCTGGCTACGCTCGCTCGCCGCCTTCTCGCGCTGGTGCTCATAGAGCCGGGAGCGCAGCACCTGCATGGCGAGGCGCCGGTTCTGATGCTGCGATTTCTCGGCCGACACCACCACGATGCCGGTCGGGAAATGGGTGATGCGGACCGCGCTGTCGGTCTTGTTGACATGCTGGCCGCCGGCGCCGCCGGCGCGCATGGTATCGATGCGGATGTCCTCCGGCTTGATGTCGACGTCGATCTCCTCGGCCTCGGGGAGCACGGCGACGGTCGCGGCGGAGGTGTGAATGCGCCCGCCCGCCTCCGTCGCCGGGATGCGCTGCACGCGGTGTGCGCCGCTCTCGAACTTGAGGCGGGCAAAGACGCCCTTGCCGGTGATCGAGGCGATGATCTCCTTGTAGCCGCCGAGATCGTTTTCTGAGACGTCGATGATCTCCGTCTTCCAGCCCCTGAGCGCGGCATAGCGCTCGTACATGCGGAAGAGGTCGGCCGCAAACAGCGCCGCCTCGTCGCCGCCCGTGCCGGCGCGCACCTCGAGGATCGCGCTCCGCTCGTCGGCGGCATCCTTGGGTAGCAGCAGGACCTTCAAGCGCTCATCGCAAAGGGCGATCTTGGGGGCGATCGTTTCGAGCTCGGAGCGGGCGAGCGCCGCCATCTCCCTGTCCGCCGCGGGATCGTCGGCAAGGGCCTCGAGATCGGCGGCCTCCTTCTCGGCGGCCTCGAGCGCGCGGATGGCGTTGACGACCGGCGACAGGTCGGCGAACTCTTTGCTGAGCTTGGCGTAGGTCGCTTGATTGACGCTGCCCTGGGCGAGCTCGCCCTGGATCTGCTCCCAGCGGGCGACGAGGCGGCTGAGCTTTTCTTTCGGGATGGCACTCACGGATAGAGGGGTCTCTTATGTGTATGTATGCGGGTATTCCGCGCCTTAGGTGGCGTCGAAAGGGCGAGCGGTCCAGCTCTAGCGATGCCGGCTATCGAGCTTGTCGGTCCTGCGCGAGCGAGGATCGTCGACCACAATCCATCTGTGGCCGTCGCGCACCGGCGCCCTGAGCCACAGAATGCGGTCCTCTATGGCGCGCGAGAGCCGGCTCAGCGACGAGGAAGAGGACATGATCGTGCCTAGCGGTGCTGCCTGGGCAATATAGGCGATGAGACCCAGTGACAAGACCCCGAGGGCTAGAAATCCCCGTCTGCCCCGGAGGGAAAGCCAGCCCGTCCACGGCGCGCGCGTGGCCGAGAGCGCCGCATGTGACGCCGTGGTGCGCATATAGGCAGCGGCCGAGCGCGCCGCCACTGCGACAGGGGCGAGCCGGCTCCACGGGGCTCGGCCGGAGGGCGGCGCCGGCAAAGCCCGCGGAGGCGGCGCTTCGATGGCCTGGCGGAGCACGGTGAGCACGAGCGTCGGATCGATGCGGCCAAGGGCGGTGAAGGCTTTGACGACGCGTACCGTCTCGGGCCAGGGCGGGAGCCGATGCGCCTCGCCGGTCTCGAGCGCCTGGAGCACCTCCAGCCGGGTCGCCAGCCGGCGGGCGAGCTCGGGCAAAGGCAAGCGGAGCGCTCGCCTCAGGTCGCGAAAGAGAGCGCCGACCTCCGCCAGCGCGGCCGGCGCGGCGCGCGGAGGCGACGGCGCAATGGCGCCCTCGCGCCGAGGCGCGCGCCCGACGATCGGTCCTGCGGCGGAACGCATCACTCCCACCCCCACCCGGCTCGAGATGCCGAGACCGCACCCCATCGTTGGGGAAAACGGCGCCGTTGTCAAAGCCATGCGCCGCTAGATCTCGATGCCCTTGGTCCTGGCGAAGCGCTCGAGCTCGGGGCGAAGACTACCCGAGCCCGATTTCAGGAAATCGTCGACGATCGCCGCCACGCGCCGTGCATCGAGCGACAGGATCATGGTCTTGACCGGCCCGATCGACGCCGGCGCCATGGACAGCGACTTGAGGCCAAGGCCGATCAGCGCCATGGCCTCGACCGGCCGGCCCGCCATCTCCCCGCAGAGCGTGAGCGGAATCTTGTGCTTCTTGGCCGCCTTGACCAGGCCCTTGAGCGCCCTGAGGGGCGCGGGCGACAGGCAGTCGAAACGGCTGGCCACGCGCTGATTGGACCGATCGGCGGCAAAGAGAAACTGCAGGAGATCGTTGCTCCCGACCGAGAGGAAATCCGACCTGGCGATGAGCGCGTCGGCGTCGAAGAGCACGCTCGGCACCTCGACCATGGCCCCGATATGCAGCTTCTTGGGAGCCGGAATGCCCTTCTGGCGCAGTAGCGCGATCTCGCGCTTGATGAGTGCGCGCGATTGTTCCATCTCGCTCGCCACCGATATCATCGGCAGCATGATCCTGAGCTCCTCCCCCGCAGCCGCCATGAGGAGCGCGCGCGCTTGCATGCGGAGCAGGGCCGGCCGGTCGAGCGACATGCGTACGGCACGCCAGCCGATCGCCGGATTCTCTTCGGACGTCGGCTTGAGGTAGGGCAGCACCTTGTCGCCCCCGATGTCGAGGGCCCGGAACACGACGGGCTTGCCGCGTGCCTCCGCCGATCACCGCAGCGTAGCTCTGGATCTGCCTCTCGAGCCGGGGCAGCGTATGGGAGAGCATGAACATGAGCTCGGTGCGGAACAGGCCGATGCCGTCGGCGCCCGATTCCTCGAGGTGGGGCATGTCGGCGAGGAGCCCGGCATTCATGTGCAGCGCAATGCGCACGCCGTCGCGCGTGACCGCCGGAACGTCGCGCAGCGCCTCGTACTGCTTCTGGCGCTTGGCGCGAAACCGGACCTTGTCGGTATAGGCGCCGACGACCTCAGGCGGGGGGCGAACATGTACCTCTCCCGAGATACGCATCGACAATGATGGCGTCGCCCGCCGAAACGCGCTCGACGATGCCCTCGGCCTGGCCGACGGCGGCGATGCCGAGCGCCTTGGCGACGATCGCGACGTGGCTCTGACCCGTGCCGTCCTCGATGACGAGGCCGCGCAGCTTCGTCCGGTCATAGTCGATGAGCTCGGCCGGCCCCATGGTGCGCGCGACGAGGATCGTGTCGGGCGGCATGTCCGCCGGCGAGAGCACGCCGGTCCGCCGCCCGGCGAGAATGCGCATCAGCCGGTCCGAGAGATCGTCGAGGTCGCGCTGGCGCTCGAGCCAATAGGGGTCGCCTTGGCGCAGCATACGCGCGCGTATGCTGTTCTGCACCCGCTCGACGGCGGCGTCCGCCGTAAGGCCGCTCTGCACCGCTTCGAGGAGGCGGCGCTCCCAGCCGCGATCGTGTGCGAACATCCTGTAGGCCTCGAGGACATCGCGGTGCTCGCCGGCGGCGGAAAGGTGCTCGTGCTCCAGCATCTCGTCGAGCGAGGCCCTGAGCTCGGCGATGGCCTTCTCGAGCCGCACCATCTCGTGCGCCGGATCGTCGGACATGAGCTTCTCGACGACGATGCGCGGCTCGTGCAGCGCGACGTGGCCGAGGGCAATGCCCTCCGATATCGGCTCGCCTTTGACGACGGCCGCGAGCACGCGCGAGAACTCGAGCGCGGGTCCCGCGCCTGCGACCGCGCCGGAGACCAGGCTCTCGGCGACGATCATGGCGGTCGCCTGCAGCACCTCGACGTCCTCGTCGGAGTACTCCTTGGTCGTCCGGTTCTGCACGACGAGGACGCCGAGCACCTGGCCGCTTCGCTGCATCGGGACGGCGAGCAGCGAGTGGTAGACCTCTTCGCTAGTCTCAGGCCTGAACGAGAAGGCGGGGTGCTTCGGGGCGTCGGGCTCGTTGATCGGGATGTTGAGCTCGGCGCAGCGGCCGACGAGGCCCTCGCCGCGCTTGAGACGCGTGTTGTGGACGGCGGCCGGATTGAGGCCTTCGGTCGCGAACAGCTCGAGCGAGCCGTCCTGGCGCTTCAAATAGATCGAGCAGACGTCGGTCACCATGACGCCGGCGATCTGGCGCACGATCTTGTCGAGGCGCGATTGCCCGTCGTCCGTCTCGCCCATGATGTCGCGCAGGCGCCGCATGATGATGCGCAGCGCCGGCTCGGAGGGCATCACACGGGGCTCTTCGCCGCGTCTCGGCATGCTCCACAGCCATTCGTTGGGCCCGCTCGGCAACCGTGAGGGTACACGAGAACCCTGCCACGCGAGCGGATTTAGGGCCTCTAAGCGCCCAAACTCACATCGTTTGCGGCCAACGTGAGCGTCTAGTCCGCATCGAGGTCGAAAAGGGTGTGGAGAGTGCGGACCGCGAGCTCGGCGTAGGCAGCGTCGATGAGAACACTGATCTTGATCTCCGACGTCGTAATCGCAAGGATATTTATTCCCTTGTCGGCGAGCGCCTTGAACATCTTTGCTGCAACACCCGCGTGGCTTCTCATGCCGATGCCGATGATCGAAATCTTCGCTACGTCGGCCGAGCTCGTCAGATCGAAGAAGCCAATGTCCTTCTTCGCATTGTTAAGCACGTCGAGCGCGCGCGGCAGCTCGGAGGCCTGAACGGTAAACGTCATGTTGGCGTACTTGCCGTCCGCCGACACGTTCTGGACGATCATGTCGACGTTGATGGACGCCTCCGCCAGCGGCCCGAAGATGCGCGCCGCGATGCCGGGCTTGTCCTCGACCCTGCGGATGGTGACCTTCGCCTCGTCCTTGGCGTAGGCAATGCCGCTCACGACCTGCTGTTCCACGATGTCGTCCTCATCGCAAATTGTGGTGCCGAATTGGTCCAGGTTCTCGAGACGCGCCGGAGCCATGGCCTCCGGAGCGACGAAGCTCGACAAGACGCGAGTCCGCACGCGTTGCACCATGGCGAGCTCGACCGAGCGCGTCTGGAGCACTTTAGAGCCCGATGACGCCATCTCGAGCATCTCCTCGTAGGAGACCTTGGGCAGGCGGTGGGCCTTGGCGACGATGCGGGGGTCGGTCGTGTAGACGCCGTCGACGTCGGTATAGATGTCGCAGACGTCCGCGCCAAGCGCGACCGCAATCGCCACCGCGCTCGTGTCCGAGCCGCCCCGCCCCAGCGTCGAGACGCGGCCCTCCTTGGGCTCGAGGCCCTGAAATCCCGTGATGACGGCCACCTCGCCGGATTCGAGCGAGGCCTTGAGCTTCTCGCCCGGAATTTTGGCGATGCGGGCGGCCCCGTGCGCGTCGGTGGTCTCCACCGGAATTTGCCAGCCCGACCAGGAGCGCGCCTTGATGCCCATCGACTGGAGGACGATGGCGAGCAGTCCGGCCGTGACCTGCTCGCCGCTGGCCACCACCGCGTCGTACTCGCGCTTGTCGTGGAGAGAGGCCGCCTCGTTGACCCAGGCGACGAGCTGGTTGGTCGCGCCCGCCATGGCGGAGACGACGACGGCGACCTGGTTGCCGCCGTCGACCTCGCGCTTCACGTGGCGCGCGACGTTACGGATGCGCTCCACGTTGGCGACGGACGTTCCGCCGAACTTCATCACGACGACAGCCATCGGCGCTCCACTGCGAGGAACAAACTTTGCGATTGAAGAGGCCAGCATGCCCCCGGCGCGTCGACCGCCCCGCCCGCGGCTCATGCGGGTTCGGAGCGGTCATTGACCGCGTTCTCATAACGGGGGGCACTTCCCGCCGCAACAGGGTATGACATTGACAACGGCTTCCGGCGGGCCACCTTTGCGCCATGATCTCTCCAACTGCCAGCGGCGAGCCGGCCGCGCCCAAACCGAGCCTTGACGCGGCCGAGGTCGACCGCTTCCGGCGCATGGCGGCCGAGTGGTGGGACCCCAAGGGGAAGTTCCGGCCCCTGCATCAGCTCGGACCCGCGAGGCTCGCCTTCATCCGCGACGAGCTCCGGGCCCACTTCGGGGCGAAGGCCGGCGGTCTGCGCGTGCTCGACGGTCTCACGATCCTCGACGTCGGCTGTGGCGGCGGGCTCATCTCGGAGCCGCTCGCCCGGCTCGGCGCCCGCGTCGCGGGGCTCGATCCGGCGGCGGAGAATATCGCCGTGGCCCGCGGTCACGCCGAGTCCCAGGGCCTCGCCATCGACTATAGGGTCGCGACCGTCGAGGAACTCCAGGCGGAAGGTGCGATCTACGACGCGGTCATCTGCCTCGAGGTGGTGGAGCACGTGCCGGACGTGGGAGGCTTCCTCAAGACCTGCGCGAGCCTCGTCCGGCCCGGGGGCATGCTCGTCCTCTCGACCATCAACCGCACGCTCAAATCCTACGCGCTCGCCATCGTCGCCGCCGAGTACCTGCTCGGCTGGCTGCCGCGCGGCACCCACCAATGGGACCGCTTCGTCACGCCCGCCGAGCTCGCGGGCTTCGTCGGGGCCGCGGGCCTCTCCGCGCCGCGCTTCAAGGGCCTCGTCTACGATCCGCTGCGCGATGCCTGGAGCCTCTCCGACGACACGGACGTGAACTACCTCGCATCGGCAGGGAAACCGATGATGTAGTCTGAACGTCGCGCGGAGCCTCGCAATGGTGGAGACTGTGACGGAGCATGGGCCCAAGTTCCGCCCCGGCGTGCCGGCCGATGCGGCGATCCTGGCCGAGCTCGTCAACTACGCTGGGGAGGGCCTGCCGCTCTATCTCTGGGGAAAGCTCGCCGGGCCGGGCGAGACGGCCTGGGAGGTCGGCCACAAGCGTGCGGCGCGCGAGGAAGGAAGCTTCTCCTACCGCAACGCGACGATGATCGAGCTTCAAGGCGAGGCCGCGGGATGCCTGATCGGCTACGAGATACCGGACGCGCCGGAGCCGATCGCCCCCGACATGCCGGCGATGTTTCGCCCGCTGCAGGAGCTCGAGAACCTGGCGCCGGGAACCTGGTACGTGAATGTGCTCGCCGTGCGGCCGGCCTTCCGGAGCAAGGGCCTCGGGACCGCGCTCCTGGGCCTCGCGGACGAGACCGGCCGCCGGCTCGGCAAGCGCGGTATGAGCGTCATCGTCTCCGACGACAATCGCGGTGCGCGCCGGCTCTACGAGCGGCGCGGGTACCGCGAGGCGGCGAGCCGGCCGATGGTCAAGGACGACTGGGTCAACGACGGGCAGAGCTGGGTCCTGCTCACGAAACTTTTCCGTTGAGCCGCACAACGGCCGGCAGCGGGGGCGTATGAAGCCTGCCATAATGGCGGACACGTACTGTTTCAATTGGGGGGCCGCCATGCCAAGTCTGAAAGCGCCTTCGGCGACGCCGTTGCAGGAGCGTTGGCTGGGCGTCGTCATCCTATTCGCCGGGGCTCTGGCGCTTGCCTCGCCCGCCGGTGCCCAAGCGCCGCCCCTCGACCCGCGCTGCGCCTATGTCGATCTCGGCCAGTGGCTCGGCGCCGAGCCGCACATGCGCTGCGTCGATCTCGAGCGCACCTGTCAGCCGGGGGAAACCTTCGGCTGCTTCAAGCGGCCGCTCGTCTTTGAGGAGACCGTGATTCAGCGCCCGGGCGAGCCCGAGATGCGCGTCACGGCCGAGCCGTTCGGCTACATCGACCAGTTCAACGTCCACTGGGACGTGCCGGCCGCGTTCGAGACAGACGGAGCCTCCATTCCCGCCGCTTTCAAGCCCTTGATCGGCGGAAGCTGGACCGAGCAGTACGTGCGCGCCGCCGTCCTCCACGACTTCTACATCCGCCGCTGGACCAACGATCCCGAAAGCGTCCACCGGCTCTTCTTTCACGCCCTCCTCGCGTCAGGGACCGAGCCCGACCGCGCGAAATACATGTACTGGGCCGTGCGCAACTTCGGCCCGCAGTGGAAGTCCGTCGACCTCGCGGCCTACGAGCAGGCGCGCCAGGCGAACCTCGAGCAAGTCCGCCGCGACAACGAGAGGTTCCGCGCCGAGTACGACGCCTGCCTAGAGCGCCACCTCGATGCGTTAGCCGGCCCGCCCGGCAGCCGGCCGTGGGAGAGCTGCCCGCTCGACGCCAGCCATGAGTTCATCCTCGACCTGATGACGATTGCGAAGGACGAGGTCGAAAAGGCGGCGGGGTCGATCCTCGACGACTTCAAGGGCGGTCGTTGCGTCGAGGTCGCGCCCGACAAGTTCGACTGTCCGTGAGTGACGGCGCAAATCGAACTGATCGCCTGGATCAATCCAAGTCGGAAAGACTTTAGAATTTGATGGTCAGTCCCGCCAGCGGGCCGTGCTGGAGAACGTCGTATTCATACTTGGTGCGACCCGAGCCCTGCTCGTAATCGACGTCCAACAGACGGTATCCTACGACGCCCAAATAGGTTACGCCGTCTTGCGCGCAGACTTCGAAGCTGTAGGCGGCGACCACATTCCAGGAGAATTCGCTGCCCCGCGCCGAAGCCGCCGATATCACCGCGAAAGAATAGCTCCTTGCCGGGCGCAAGCTGATGGCGGATCATCGCGCCGACGAGCGGGTCGACCCAGTCGACACTGCCGCTGCGCGCGATCGCGATCCCTCTCGATACAACGAGATCGCGAATGTCCAAATTGGCCTCGACCGCCAGCTTGATGTCCGCTTCCTGATGCCAATAGCGGGCGCCCGCGTAAAGGTCTATCGCCGTATTGCTCCCGCCGCCCGAAGGCCATTTGGCGATTTCATAGGCGCCGCCGGCTTCAAGGATTGTCATCTCGATGTCCAAGCCCAGCGAAGCGCTGATCGTGCCGTTGATGAGCGGATGTTGGCTACGGGACCTTACACCGTCCGCATCGAGACCGAGGTTCGCGTAGACGATGTCGCCGTAGAAGCCGAGCGGCCCCTTGCGCGCCTCGGCGTAGCCCATGAAAGGAACGCTCTCCAAGTGCTCGATGAGCTCGATGGGATCGACGTCGACCTCGACGGTGCGGCCTCTCACGGTCTGGTCGCCCTGCAGCCAAGTCACCCACCCGTAGGGCGTGAAGTTAAACTGCCATTGGCTGGCCGGCGCAACAGGTGAGGGCTGAGACCCAAAATCGGCGCTCGCCGCCGGCCATACCGATGCAAGCAGCGCCGCGGCTCCGAGCAGCAGCCCCAGAATGGGCTTTGAATTCGAACCCATGAAAAGTTTCCCCGAGTATCTCGACAGATGACGACGAGAGAGCGGCAATCTATCAGACTCGCAAATGCATCACGTTGCCGGTGGGCAACGAGGCGAAGGAATCGAAACGACCTTATTTCTAAAAATTCGTGAAACTCTTTTCGAACGTCGCTTCCTCAATTTTGATTAACGTTCAAATGTTCTGAGCATCACGATATTCACCGAAAGGCGGGCCGCTGCTGTCGGTGCTCACGGCGAGCAAATCCCGACATCTCGACTGTCAGTGAGGTGGGGCAGGGGCAGGGTGTCAATGAGAGCGCCAACAGTCGCAGCGGGCCGTCACGCCCAGCACGGGCTCGACTTTGCCGACCGCTTCCAAACCGAGCGGGCGTTCTTCCAGGCCGGCTCGGCGCGCGCCGTGTGCCAGCCGATCACATATCCGACGGCCCGCTGCAGATCCAAGTCGCCCGCCATGGCCTCCGGGCGGACGAGCCTCAGGTTCTCGGCCACCGCGACATCGTTGACATAGCCGAACACGTCTTGCAGCTCCCGGAGCCGCTTTGCGAACCGCTCAACGTCCTTGGCCCGATAGAGGGGGGCCAGGAGGTCGATTGCATAACGCAACGTCTTAACCTCTTTGCGCATCTCGTGGCGCTCGGCGGCGCTAAGCTTGTCGAGGCGCCGCCCTGTCTTGAGGACCTTGCGCCACCACTTTTTCAACGCCTTGCCGGCCACCGGCCTGACCGGCTTGCTGAGCATTTTGCCTTCCGAACTGCCGGCGAGTTGCTCGATGGTTTCGGGCAGCATGGCGAGCTTGAGCTTGAAGCACGACCATTGCCGGCCCATGAGCTCGGTTCGTACCTTTGCGCGAAGGTTGGAGCGCATTTGGGCGAGAGCCGCGTTCAACGCCCTCAAGCCGGCGTCCTCGTCGTGATTGGCGGCGGCCTGGCCGACGATGTCGGACGCGAGCACGTCGGCATCCCTGAGCTCGCCCAGCAGCCGCGCCAGATCGCGCGCCTTTTCGTTCACCTCGCGCAGGGCGCCGTTGTCGAGAACGGGCCGAAAGATCTTCAATGCGCTGCGCAGTCGACGCAGCCCGATCCGCATCTGATGCGTCCCTTCCGGATCGTCCGAATTGAGGACCACGCTCCAGTTGTGGAGGATCTGGTCGGCAGCGGCCCGGCAAATCCCGCCGAAGGCTTCGGCGCAGGTTTGGGCGGGATCGAGGTCCGGTGGCGAAGCCTTGAGCGGCTCGAGTTTTCCCGTCTCGTCCTTGCCGTTGAGGCGGGAGCGCCAATCCGTCGCGCTCGCCTCGCTGCTGAGACGGATCGGCTCGTCGGCGAACAGAATGTTCGCGGCGTCGACCAGGGCATCGGGGGTCCCGGATTTGAGCTCGAGCTCGGCTTCGCACAGGTCCTTGGCGCCCTCCGCGCCACGTATTACCCCTTTGTCGAAGGCGATGGCGATCTCAACCCCCTCCGGGGCCTTGAGGCGCTGCTCGGTGCGCTGCACCACGGTCTCGAACAGGGGCACCAGCGGCGCCTTGCCGACCGCCTTCTTGACCTTCCTGCGAAGGGCCTTGTCGGGAATGGCCGACACTTTTGGATTGGGACCGTCGATGGAGGCTTCGAGCGCGCCGGGGTGGGAGACGCCGTTGCGCGCCTCTCTTGCGCACTTGACGGTCTGCAGCCAGCTGTCGCCGACCCGGCGTAGCTGCAAGGAGAACCCCTTGCCGTGAAGCCTGCGATCGAGGGTGTCGAAATAGAGCGAGCGCAGCAGATCCGTCGCCGGCTCGCCGATCGCAAGCTCACGGTAGGCTGGGCGCGCCTGAACGCGGTCCAACTCATCGCCCGTGAGTTCGAGCCTCAGCTCCAGTTCTCTGTAAGCGGCGGTCATGGGCTCATTCGTGACAGTTCAGTGACAGAGCTAGCTATTTATCCACAGAAAAGGCGTCGAGCAAGAGCGGTTTGAACGGCTGTGACAGACGTGGCATGGCTGGGCGCGAGGGGCGGCGGCCTTTGGGTGGCTGACTGGCGGAGCCGACCTGCCAGTAGACGGGAGCGACGAGTGCGCGCTCGAGCCGCCAGGCATCGTGATGGGCCTGGACGACAAGCCAGTAGAGGGCGCTTGTCCCCGATATTCGGGCCAGTTTCGCTGCCAAATCGCCGGTAATCCTGCGGCGCTCGTTCAAAATCCTGGAGACGGTCGAGCGAGAAATTTTCAATTGCAAAGCCAGCGATCTTTGAGAAATCCCGAGACGCGGCAACACGTCCTCCCGGAGAATTTCGCCGGGATGGGGCGGGCCCAAAAGATCGAGTTCCTCCCGATCCTGCTCCCTGAATCTGCAATATTGCATAGCGTACCAGCCAGATGCACGTTTTCGAAAGGTTAGTCATATTGTCATCAAAATGTCATCTAAAAGTGAAAGACCGGCAAATGAGAAACAACGACTTGTGTCTCGGAAGTCACTTCGGTAAATCCCGGAATTTGCGTAATGCCATTTCCCGAGCGAAGAGACAATTCGCGGAATTCAAGGGTGCCATGTGCTTGTAGGCGCTCGAAAACGGCGCGGTTACGCGTGGGTCTTCGCCATCAGTTTCTGCGCCGTCCGCAAGAGCCGCCCATCCTCCCCGCGCCGACCGACGAGCTGAACGCCGAGGGGCAGGCCGTTCACCGTGAGCAGCGGCAGGCTCAAGGCGGGGACGCGGAGATAGGTCCAGAGGCCATTGAACGCGGGCGAGCCCGTCTGCTCGAGGCCGCGCGGGGCGGGTCCGGGGGCGGCCGGCGTCAGGATTGCGTCGAACGCCTCGAGGATCGGAAGCAGCTCCTCATGAAGCGGCTCGCGTAAGGCAAGCGCGTCGGCATATTGCAGCGTCGACACCTTGCGGCCCAGGCCGATGACCTCGGCCAGCTTGGCACTCACGACGTCGGGATGCGCGTCGGCGAGCGGCCCGTAGTTCTCGGCGATGTCGTGGAACTGTATGGCGCGCTGGGCGTCGACGCCGTCGGCGAAGCTTCGCGGCAGCTCGACCTCGGCAATCACCGTTGGCCCGAGGTCGGCGACGAGGCTCAAAAACGCCTCCTGCATCGCCGTCTCCCCCTGCGGCCAGGCCGGCGAGGTCACGAACGCGAGGCGCAGCAACCGGCTCCTGTCCTCGCGCAACGCCTCGACGAGCGACGGCGCCGGCGCGGCGACCATGTCCGGGTCGCGCGAGTCGAGCTGCGTCAGGCAATCGGTCAGAAGCGCGATGTCGTCGATCGAGCGGGCAAAGCCGCCGATGGTGTCGAGCGGCGGCGACTGGGGGAGGACGCCCGAGCGCGAGATCTCCCCGAACGTCGGCTTCCAGCCGATGCATCCGCAGTAGGACGCCGGCCGCAGAACCGAGCCCGCCGTCTGGGTACCGAGCGCGAGCGGCACATGGAAGTCGGCCACCGCGGCGGCCGATCCCGACGACGAGCCGCCCGGCGTGCGCTCGGGGTCGGCGGGGTTGCGGGTCTTGCCGGGGCCGAAGAAGGCGAGCTCCGTCGTCACCGTCTTGCCGAGGATGACGGCGCCGGCCGCCTTCAGCTGTGTAACGACGGACGCGTCAGCCGTGGGCCGGCGGCCCTTGAAGATCGGCGTGCCGTTCTCGGTCGGAAGGTCGGCGGTGTCGATCACGTCCTTGATGCCGACGGGGACGCCGTGGAGCGGGCCTGTGGGCTTCCCTTCGCGGAGCGCTTCGTCGGCCGCTCTAGCCTGGGCCAGCGCATAGTCGCGGTCGAGGTGCGCCCACGCACGAACCGTCGCCTCGCGCGCCTCGATGCGGGCGAGGCAAGCGCCGACCAAGGCCTCCGACGTAATCTCGCCGCACCGGATCAGGTCTGCGGCTTCACTCGCCGTGAGTTTCGTCGCGTCCATCTGCCGCCCTGATCACGCAAGCTTCAAGGTTTACGGACTAGCATGCCGGGTGCCGTGCTCCCGTTAACTTTGCGGTCATGCCGAAGGCGCGCGACGGCCTTGACGCATTTCCCCCTTCACTCCTATTAGGTGCCCACTTCTCGCGCGTGCTGAACACAAAGAAAGCAGGCTTCTCCATCTCCGGGTGTCGCCCCTGGGGAGGCGCCTGGCGGGCGCGAAAGAGAATAGGGGAAGACCGATGTCGAATGCGCCGCGCCGCCCAGGCCGCCATTTTCTGCAGATTCCGGGGCCGACGCCCCTTCCTGAGCGCATCTTGAACGCGATGAGCCAGCAGATCCTGGATCACCGCGGCCCGGAGTTCCAGGAGCTCTCGAAGCGCGTGCTCTCGAGCATCAAGACGATTTTCAAGACGACCGGGCCGGTCATCATCTTTCCCTCCTCGGGGACCGGGGCCTGGGAAGCGGCCCTCGTCAACACGCTCTCCCCCGGCGACCGCGTGCTCATGGTCGAGACCGGCCAGTTCGCCCTCCTCTGGAAGGTGATGGCGGAGAAGCTCGGGCTCGTGCCGGAATTCCTGCCGACCGACTGGCGCATCGGGGCCGACGCCAACCTGATCGAGGCGCGCCTCAAGAAGGACAAGGCCCACGAGATCAAGGCCGTCTGCGTCGTCCACAACGAGACCTCGACGGGCTGCCGCTCGTGGCTCGACGAGATCCGCCGCGCCCTCGATGCGACCAAGCATCCCGCCCTCTTCATGGTCGACACGATCTCCTCGCTCGGCGTCATGGACCTGCGCCACGACGAGTGGGGTATCGACGTCACCATCGCCGGCTCGCAAAAGGGGCTGATGCTGCCGCCTGCCCTCTCCTTCAACGCGGTGAGCCAGAAGGCGCTCGCCGCCGCGAAGACCGCGACGCTGCCCAGGTCCTATTTCGCCTGGGACGATATGCTGGCCAACAACGCCAACGGCTTCTTCCCCTATACGCCCGCGACCGGCCTGCTCTATGGCCTCGCCGAGGCGGTCGACATGCTGAACGAGGAGGGGCTCGACAACGTCTTCGCACGCCATGAGCGCCTGGCGGAAGCGACGCGGCGCGCGGTCCACGGCTGGGGTCTCGAGCTCTGGTGCCGCGACGCCAAGTACTATTCGCCGGCCGTCACTGCCGTGGCGATGCCCGACGGGCACAACGCGGACGCGTTCCGCAAGGTCGTGCTCGAGGCGTTCAACATGTCGCTCGGCACCGGGCTCAACAAGCTCGCCGGCAAGGCGTTCCGCATCGGGCACCTGGGCGACACCAACGAGCTCACCATTATGGGAGCGCTCGCCGGGGTCGAGATGGGGCTCGGGATTGCCGGCGTGCCGCACCAGAAGGGCGGGGTTGCCGCTGCCATGGCCTATTTCGCGGAGACGGCCGTGCCCGCCGCTGCCAAAGCGGCGTAAGGGCGGCTCGCCCGAACCCCGTAATGGAAAAAGCCGCCGGCCGGTGAGGCTGGCGGCTTTTTTCTGAATCTCGGTCGTTGATCTCAGCGGAACCCGGCCGACGCAAGCTCCACCTGGCACTTGCGGCCGAGCTGCAGGAACTTCACGGCGACGCAGCGCTTGACCTTGGCGACGGTCGGGTTCGCCCCGACGCAGAGCCGGCGCACATCCGTCTCGCAGGCGGCCCTGAGCTGTGGGGTCACCTCCGGCGGAAGCTTCAGATCCTCCGCAACGGCGACCGAGTTCACGGCGAGCGCGAGTCCAACAACAACGCCACGCAGCTTCATGATTTCCCCGTCTTTTTGACTGACCCGGTTGGCCTTCCAGCACGTCGGGCGAGCGAAAAGAAGGCAAGAATTGTGCAATGCGGCAATTCGCTGGGGAAATTCGTCGCTATTGGCTAACGCGTGTGGCTCCCGTTAGCCGCAACTTCCCGTATATGGGGAAGGTCGCGAACGCTCGCTCCCATAAATTATGGTTATGTTACAGCTATTTATGAGGGCTTGCGGCGCTTGCGGGCTAGCCGCAGGGCGTCGGCCAGGATGCGGGAGTGGTCGAAGGCCAGCGCCACCTCTGTGGGGTGCGCGACCCACTCGGCCAGGGCCGCGTCGGTGCCGGCTGCCGGCCGGGCGCTCTTGACGCGGGCCAGAAACGCCGCCGAGACGGTGTGCCCGCGCGGGTCGCGTTCGGGATCGGAGTAGACGCCGACGAGGCTTAGCCGATGCGCCGCGACGCCCGTCTCCTCGAGGAGCTCGCGCCGGCAGGCATCCTCGACCGTCTCGCCTTCCTTCACGAACCCGCCAGGCAGCGCATGGCAGCCCTTGAACGGCGGATTGGCGCGGCGGATCAGGAGCACGCGGCCCTTGGCGTCGAGCACGATGCAGTCGACGGTGAGGAGCGGTGTCCGCGGACGTGCCATAATGAGAGCCTAGCATAGGCGGCGCGTCCGACTGCGCCTTGAGGGCATCGAATGGACGAGATGACAATCGACCGCGCGGCGATGGGGCGGCTCGCGAAGGCGCTCGTCTTCATCTGCGGCGCCGACCACCCGACGACGGTTGCGCTCAAGACGGCAGCGGAAACCGGCGCCGAGCGCGACATCAAGCACGCCCGCGCCCTCTTTCTCAGACTAAAGCCGGGAGATCGTCGGGCCGCCTTCACCATGCTCGAGGATTGACCCCTGGCGGCTCAGTGCGCGCTCGCAATGGTGAAGGCGAGCGCCAGGGCCCCGACCAGAATGAGGCTCGCGGCCCATATCGTCTCGAGATTGAACCAGCTCCGCGATAGGAATTTGAGGCCGAGATAGCGGTAGGTCAGCCAAGCCATGAGTTCGCCGGCCGCGATCATCGCCGCGGTATGGACAAACGCGACCAGCAACAGCATGTCGACATTGGCGCTGATGAGGGTGCGCGCCGCCGTGTGGACTATGTCTGCCATACAGAGACCTAGATAGATCGGAACGAGCATCAGCCCCGCGCCGTGCGCTATCGCCACGGCGAACGACCAGAGTCCGAGCTGCGTCGGCGGAATCCGGGAAAGCGCGCGCGGGTGGCGACGGTCGACGAGGCGGTAGATGCCGAAGGCGATGACGAGGAGAGCAGCGGCGACCTGGATTTGCCGCTGCCACTCGACGAGGGTCATCAGCAGCGCAAAGGGGAGCATGACCGCAAGCATCGCCAAGAGATGGCCGAGGGCAAGCGGCACAAGGGCCGCGACGAGGCCGCGCGGGCCCCGCTCCATGAGCCCGGCCGACACGGCGAGCGGCCATCCCATGGCCGGGTTCACGCCGTGATAGACGCCGCTTGCGACGACGGAAAGCCAAAGCCCGGCAAGCGTCCAATCCACGCTGCCCACTTCAGGCCGAGGGGTAGCAGAACGAGTCCGTCGAGCAATCGCCGCCCTCGAGCCGCGTCTGGTGTGCGCGGTAGCCGTCCGGGAACGTCACCCAGAAGTCGTTTGCCAGCTCGAGCCCGCCATCAGGGCCGGCCTTGGCCATGACTTGCGTCCCCGCTATGCCGCCGGGATAGAATTGATCGTCCCACCTCGAGTAGAGCGAGTTCGTCAGGTAGACGCGCTTGCCGTCGCGGCTGATCTCCACCATCTGTGGTCCGCCTTGAAAGGTCTTGCCGTTTGGGTGCGCGGTGCGGCGCGCGATGCCGCCGATGTGAACGGAGCCCGAGAGCCTGGGCTTCCTAGGCTCGGAGACGTCGTATTGGCGCAGCTCCCCGGTCCCCCAACAGGACACGTAGAGAAAGCGATCATCCATAGACAGGTCGATGTCGGTCACGAGCGGGGGCACCGCGCCAAATCCCTGGAGCAGCGGCGGCAACAGGTCCTTCTCGGCCGGCTCGGGCGGGATCGTCGCCGTCTTCTCGATGTGGAACTTGCCGCCCTCGCGCCACCAGGTCCAGATCGACCCTTCGAGGTTCGTGGTGTCGACGACGACGCCGAGGAAGCCGTGTTCGCGGACGGGGTCATGTGCGGGGCGCACCTCGAGCGCCATCTGGTGGTTGGCGCCGAGATCGATTGTCTGCACGTTGCGCCGTGCCCTCAAGTCCCAGAAGTGGAGGCGATGGCCGTACTTGTTCGAAAGGAGATCCTCGGGCACGAGCCCGCCCTCGAACTGCGGCGGCAGCCCCCACTCGCTCGTCACCATGTAGTCGCGCGGCAGGTTCCACCAGAAGTCATAGTGCAGCTTTTGCGGGCCGCGATCGATCTCCCAGCGGCCGAGAACTTCGAACGTCTCGCAATCGATGATGAAGACGCCGGGCGGTCCTTCGGTGCCGTCCTTGCCGCCGCCGCCGAGCGAGCTGACGTAGATACCCTCCGGCCCGCAGTGGACCGTGTGAAGCCGCGAGTAGCCCGTTTTCTTCATGATCTCCTCGGGCTCGATGATCTTGTGGATCTTGGCCTCGGTCGGATGAGGCTTCGTATCCACCACATAGAGGCGCGAGGAGCGAAGGCCTGGGATGATCAGGTAGCGCCGCTCGAGAAATGCGTGGCCGGCAAGCGGCGACAAAGCCGACGAGCAGGCGTTCCAGCCGAAATGGTGAAACTCGTCGCCCTTGTAGGGCATCGTCACCGTGTGGACGACCTCGCTGAACGTCGGCGAGCCGGGCTTCACGTCGATCACGGCGAGCGCGTCGGGCTTCGAGAAGTCGGGCGAGAGCAGCAAGGTATAGGCGAAGTTCTCGGGCGGAGCCTCCATCGCGAGCTTCGGGGAGGCGTAGAATGTCGGATCGGGCCTCATCGTCATAAGACACCTTTCACAGATCTCGCTGACGCGCAGTTAGTTAGCTGGAGCAACAGAGGCATCGCCGGCTCCTTTGATCAGCACGAAGCCCCGAGTGCGGTTCTCATTGTCGGCATCGACCGTGTTCATTGCGCTAAAAAGATCGGACGCCGCAATCCAAACTGGCGGGTACTTGTAACGCGATACATCGAGAATAAGGAACCGATCCGTCTCCGCGTCGTAGGCAGCCAAGGGTGAAATATGCCCCCCTCCCTCCTGACCGAGAGCCTTGCGGAGATAATTAGCAATGACGTAATGGCCTTCGTTGCCGAGATAGGTCCGTACAGTGGTGCGGAAGAGATCGACTGTAGAGTTGGCGGCATGATGGACCTCCACGTCGACTGGCTGTGACGCGAGAAGAGCACCAATCTGATCGAGTGTCATGCCCTTCTCCATGAGGACGGAAAGGGGCAAAACCGCCTCGGTCGTCCCGTTGAGAAAGTTATCTTGAGTGAAAATGTGATGGGGACCGTATTCTGGAGCGGCGGGTGCTCGGAGCTGTAGTGCGTTGAGCACCATGACGATGCTGGCTACGCCGCAGAAAGCTTGGTTCTTTTGAGTAACGAAGTTGACGCTGAGTGGCACGAAACTTTCGAGCGCATCGCTATCTCTCAGGAGTTGCTCGCCTTGCTCCGAGCGCAGGTCGATTAGGCTTTCCGGAAGGGGCAGTGTCTGCGCCTGTGCAAGATTAGCCAGGCACCAGAACATGACGGCGCAAACAGACCGGGTCACGATAATCTCCGGACCACTCGGGCGGTATCGGATCGCACTTAGCTACCGTAACATACTACGATCATCGCCACGGACCGTTACGCTCGAGCCGCGACCGAATTGCCTGGCTTGAGGTCTGTTCGCATGTCAGCTGCCGGAGAACCTGCGACCCGCTTCGACACCGCGCACCATGCCGGCGGCGAGCCATCCCTGCGGTCGGCGCGCAAAGTGGCCTTCGCGAGCCTCATCGGAACGACGATCGAGTGGTACGACTTCTTCATCTTCGGCACTGCCGCGGCCCTGATCTTCAACGAGGTATTCTTCCCGTCCTATGATCCGGTGACCGGGACGCTGGCCGCTTTCGCTTCGTTCTCGGTAGGCTTCATCGCGAGGCCCTTCGGCGGCGCCGTCTTCGCCCACTACGGCGACAAGATCGGCCGCAAGCCGATGCTGGTCTACTCGCTGTTGCTCATGGGCACGGCGACGGTGCTCATGGGCCTGCTGCCCGGCTACACGTCGATCGGCATCTGGGCACCGGTTCTGCTGGTCTTGCTGCGCCTCGCTCAAGGGTTCGGCATCGGCGGCGAATGGGGTGGTGCGGCGCTGATGGCCGTCGAGCACGCTCCCGAACACCTACGCGGCTTCTACGGAGCTTGGCCCCAGGTTGGCGCGCCGACCGGCCTCATCCTCGGAACGGGTGCCTTTGCGCTCCTGTCGGCAACGCTCACCGACGAGCAGTTTCTCGCGTGGGGATGGCGCGTCCCGTTTCTCGCCAGCGCGCTGCTTATCGCCGTCGGCATGTGGATCCGGCTCACCGTGGCCGAGAGTCCGATCTTTCAGAAGACGCTCGAAGCTAAGCAGGCGGCGAAGATGCCCGTGCTCGACGCCCTCAAGACCTATCCGAAGGAGATTGCTCTCGCCGCCGGGTCGTTCCTGGCCACGCACGCCACGTTCTACGTCGGATCGGTCTGGTTGATCTCCTACGCGACAACCAAGCTCGGCTACGACCGCACCACCATTCTCATCGCCAACGCGGCTCTGCGCCTGTCCGACGTCCCGATGTTGCTGGGCTTCGGCCTGCTCTCGGACTACATCGGTCGCCGCAAGATGTTCCTTTCCGGCATGGCCGTACTCGCCCTCTTCGCGGTCCCCTACGTCATGCTGGTGTCGACCTCCAACATCTGGCTGTTCCTCATCGGCAGCCTCGTCGTCCAGGCCTGTTGCTGCGCGGTGTACGGACCGCAGTCGGCCTATTTCGCCGAGCAGTTCTCCACCAGAATGCGCTACAGCGGCAGCACGCTGGCCTTCCAATTCGCTGCGATCCTGGGCGGCATGGCGCCGCTGATCTGCACGGCGCTCGTCGCCGTGACGGGAAGCGTTTACTCGGTCGCGGCGCTCATGATCGCCCTGGCCATGGTCTCGTTCGCCTGCTCGTATCTGATGACGGAGACCCTGCGCACTGGGCTGCGCGACGACGATCCCATCCTGATGGGCCTCGGCCACGCCGACCCACCCGCTCCACATGGGAGTGCGATCCCGTGACGTTTTGCAATCCGGCAGCTTGCCGATATCCAAAGGCAACTAGCCGAATAAAATGCACCAGAATTGGGTCAGGGTTGCTTCCCGCGAGTTCCCGTCGCTGGTATAGGTGATTGTCGGTCGGCTGACGAACTGTCACCCGACGTTTGCGAACGCCAGCTAGGGTTTGCAAAGCAATTGCTTGAGTGCGTGACAGGAGAGTGCGATGGCCAGCAAAGCGTTTGCTCTGTCGGGATCTAATCTTATCCAGTTCGATCCTGCCAACCCCACCGTCGGGACGACAATTGCCATCACCGGGCTGGTGTTCGGCCAAACCCTCGTCGGCATAGATTTCCGCCCCATCAACGGAATGCTCTACGGCCTGGGCGTAAACGACGCTACCGATACCGCCACGCTCTATGCGATCTCGACGCGAACCGGCGTGGCGACAGCGGTGGGAACGGGGTTCATGGTCCCCGGTCTGCCTGCCGGCGGCTACGGCTTCGACTTCAACCCCGTCGTCGATCGCATCCGCGTCACGACCGATACGGGCGAGAATTTCCGCATCAATCCGGATAATGGCACTTTGGCGGGAGTAGACTCCGATATTAACGGCGCCACGACCTCGATAGGGGCCAACGCCTACACCAACAATCAGCCGGACAGCACCGTCACCACGCTGTACACGCTCGATTCTGTGACCAACAGCCTCCTTATCCAGGGTCTGGGGTCATCGCCCAACAACGGTACGCAGACCACTGTTGCCACCGTCACACTCAACGGCAGCACGCTCGATTTTAGTGCTGCGAACGGCTTCGACATCCCGACCGGGGTGAACACGACCACCGGCAGCCAGCCAGTCGCCGCAGGCTCCGGTCTTGCAGCGCTCACCGTCGGCGGCGTCACGGGGCTCTACAGCATCGATCTTGTCACCGGCGTCGCCACCAAGGTCGGCAACATTCTCACGGGCGGCTCCCCGGTCAACGGCTTTGCCATGCAGACCGATACCGGCGGCGCGCCGGCCATTGCGCTGAGCGAGGACGGCACCACGCTCCTCCGGTTCAATACCGCGACACCGACCACCACTACATCGGTGGCCATCGGCATCGGTGCATTGGCGCCCGGCGAGAAGCTCGTTGGTATCGATTTCCGGCCGACGACCGGGCAGCTCTATGCTCTTGCAATCGATGCGGCCGACAACACGGGTACGCTTTATCTTCTCAGCCCAAGCGGCACACTGACGGCCGTGGGACCGCAAGGCGCAATCGCCTTCGTCGATGCGGGCGGCAACCCGGTGGATTTCTCCGCAAGCGGCTGGGGCATGGACTTCCAACCCACTAGCGATCGGGTTCGCGTCACCAACGACCTTGGTCTCAACTTCCGCGTCAATCCGAACACTGGTTTGCCGACCGACGGCGACGCCATCACGTCCGGCATCAACACCGACTTGCCGATTACCGGCCTGCCGCTGGGCTCGACCGGCATCACGGCCACCGCCTTCACGAACAGCTTCGCAGGTGCAACCATCAGCACGCAGTACACCCTCGATGCCGACAGCAATTCGCTCTTCATCCAAATAATCGGCACGCAAACGACACGGGTGCAAGTCACGCTCGGCGGCGCGCCGCTCGACTTCGTCGGTGTTGCCGGCTTCGACATTCCGGCCAAGGTGAGTGTAACGGCTCCGAATGCTCAGGCCGCCGGCTACGGCTATGCGGCCCTCACCGTGGGCGGGGCTGTCGGCCTCTATCGCATCGACCTCACGACGGGCGCCGCCACCAACCTCGGGAACATCGGGACCGGCGGCATTCAGCTGTCCGGATTGACGCTGGCGGATGCTCCGTTGAACGACGCGCCGGTCGACATCGCGCTGTCGTCGGCGTCCATCCAGGAGTTCCGCGCCAGCGGCACAGTCGTCGCCTCGCTCTCGACCACGGACTACGACGCGGGTGACGCGCACACCTACGCGCTTCTCAACAGCGCCGGGGGACGCTTCGCGATCGTCGGCAACGAGCTCCGCGTCGCCGATCGCTTCAAGCTCGATTTCGAGCAGGCGGCCTCGCATCAGATCACGGTGCGATCGACCGATCAGGACGGCAAGTTCGTCGACGAGACCTTCACGATCACCGTCGCCAATGTTAACCCCGAGGTGATCACCGGCAACGCGGCCCCCAACGCTTTCGTGGGAGGCATCGGCAACGACAGGTTCAGCGGCCTCGGCGGCAACGACACGCTCAAGGGGCAGGGCGGCGCCGATACGCTGACCGGCGGGGCGGGCAAGGACACGCTGCTCGGCGGGGCGGGCTTCGACAAGCTCATCGGCGGCTTCGGCCGCGACGTAATGACGGGCGGGGGGCAGCGCGACGTCTTCGACTTCAATGCCGTCGCCGATACGGGCAAGACCTTCCTCACGCGCGACGTGATCCGGGACTTCAGTCACGTCCAGGGTGACGACATCGACCTCTCGACCATCGACGCCATGACCGGTCCCGGCAATCAGAAGTTCGCCTTCATCGGCCAGGGCGCCTTCACCGGCGTCAAGGGGCAGCTCCACTACAAGTTCGAGGGCCCGGCGAGGACGATTATCGAGGGCGACATCAACGGTGACAAGAAGGCCGACTTCCAGATCGAGCTCACTGGTCACAAGCTGCTCGTCGGCGGCGATTTCATCTTGTGATGGCGAACGGGGCCCTCACGCCGCGAGAACTGAGGGTCCTCGCGTCTCCAGCCGAGGCTTCGAGAAGCTCCTGCGCCCGAAGCGCACGGCCTATGCCTTATTCGGCGGGTTGTGGCGGCGGGTGCAGCGACTGCCCAGGCGCGTCCATCAAGCCCTCGCCGGGCTTGTAGCGGAACGGGAATGCGAGGTGCTCCTGGTACGACTTCGGGAAGTCCGGCACGTCGTCGATGCCCAAGTCGTGCGCCCTGATCGGCCGCGGAGGCTCGGGATGGAACGTGCCGAGCAGCATGTCCCACCAGTTGAAGAACAGCCCGAAGTTGCAGTCGCCTTCCTTGCCCCAGTTGACATGGTGGAGATGATGGATGCGCCCGATGGCGAGCTGCTTGCGGAAGGGCCCTAAGGCATAATCGATATTCGAGTGCTGGACGATCAGCTGGACCGATACGGCGAAGCCCAAGAGCACGGCAACCGGCACCGGCATGCCGAGAACGACGAGCGGAGCCGTGCCGAGCGAGATGTCCATCATCTGGTGCAGCGGGTGGCGCACGATCCCGTTGAACCCGTAGAGCCTCGGTACGCCGTGATGAACCGCATGGAGGCGCCACAGCAGCGGCCAGCGATGGCTGAAATAGTGGATGAGCGTAAAGAGCATGTCCGCGAGCACGATGGCCAGCACGAACTGCGCGAGGATGGGCCATTCGCGCGGCCAGACGTGCATCAAGCCGCCGGGCTTCAGGTGAAACAGCCAGGTTATGAGCGGAATGAGCAGTACGCCGACGATGTTGCTCCCCTCGTAGACGACGAGGTGCCAGGCATTGGTTCCGACATCGCCGTGCGATTGGTTCCATTCCTCGTAGCAGGGAGAGATGCGCTCGGCGATGTGCGAGGTTGCGAAGGCAGCGGCCAGGAGCGGCACCAGCCAGGCATAGGAGTGGCCGTTGGCGACGACGTAATAGGCTGCTCCGTTCAAGCCCAGCAGCATGAACGGCACGTACGCGTAGCGGGTCAAGATCTGCAGCCCAATCATGACTTACACTCGTATACTGTGGGTCACATGCTGCTCTGCGCCGACCGAGCCCTGCGCCTCCCCTGATGCGGCTTTAACGGCTTCGTCCCCGGACTCGTTCCCGTAAGGAACAATTCCCTCTGCGTTATAGCTTTACGCCCTGAGCCTTCAAGGTTTTTTATCGTTCAAGAATCTTACTTTTTGTTGAGCCGGCGCCAGCGTGCTGAAATTAGACCGGGTGCTGACGAGGGGGCGATGTGGCACGTGTTCGCACGCCGGCCATGTCGTGGGGGCGCGACGGAATATCCGAGTCTATAGCTAAGGCATCTACCAGAATAATTCCCTCGGGCCAGGTTCCCTGAGGGAGAAGTACCGGATGCTTGTGCTGGGTGTCGCCGGTACCCCGCTGCCGACCGGCTGTTTCAATATGTCTGGACCACGATCCGCGCGCCAGCCGCAAGAGCCGTGGTGCGCCGATCGAGGCGTCGGCACGCTTCCCGCGGTACATGACATTCATCGTCGCGAGCGATTGGTCGAGCGCGGCAAGAAACTGCCGGGCCATGGAGTCGTCGCGGAGCGCATCAGAGTCGGTGAGGATGGCGTAATAGGAGGGCTCGCGATCGCCTCGCGTCGGCAGCGCGCTGACCAGCTCCGGCGCCAATTCGAGTTGGCGGAATGCGCTCTCGACCGCGAGCGCGATCTGGTGACCGCTGATTTTCTCGCCCTCCATGTCCGAGTACTGTGCGGTCTTGTGCAGGAACTCGAGAATGGGAGACTGGCCGATAAACCCTTTGCAACGGACCACGTCGCCGAGGTCGTAGCGGTAAAGCCCGTTGGAGGTCGAGATGATCGGCGAATAGTCGCAGCCGACGTCCAGCTGGTGTGCCTCGAGAGTGCGCCGATACGGACCGCTGCCGTCGCCTGCGGCGGCGAACTCATAATAGGCTCCGTAAGGATACAAGACGCCGTCGACTGATCGATCGCCGAGGGGAATGGTGTGCCGGCCCTCGGTGGAGATGTAGCCGAGGTCTCTGGGCGGTACGGTGCCATAGTATTCCGCGAGGCGCGACGACTGATACCCGACAGTGCCGCCAATCCAGCAGCCGATGACTTCGAGGGGCCAGTAGTCCTTGGGATAGAGCGTTCCGGTACGCTCGATGATCTTCTCGAGCTCGCGGGCGCGCTCAGGTTGGCGTACGCGAATTCGGCGGTCGATCCGCGCTCGAAACGCCGGGTCGAGTACGACGTCGCGGTTTAGCGTCCCGTCGTGCAGATCCCTGATCAGATCCTGGCGTCGCTCGTTGCTGACCTCTGCCAGGCCTAGGAGATTGGCCGGCGTGATCGTTAAAATGAAGCCGACATTGGTTCCGATCGAGAGACGCAGAACTGTGTAATTTCGATCGATCGAGTTGGCGATATCCCCTGTGTCGAAGGGTGTTACATAGAAGGCTCTAAAGAGCTTCAGCATGGGATTCTGAAGACGAACGGTCACAGCGCTCACCATGCCAACCGGCATTCCGTTCTCGGCCCATGACACGTGCGCGGGGCCAGACAATTGGAGCCACCGCGTTGTTACGATCTTCATATGATCCATTACGGCCTTGACGCCCCATAGCTCCCAAGCCTTTCGGTATTCCCGCAACCACGTGCGGGTTATGGGAAGGACCTTTGGCGTGCCGGCTGATCCCGTCGTGCAGGCCAGCGCCAAAATCCTTTCGGATCTGGGCAGTAGTGCGTTCGTTTCGCCGCGTATTTCCTTGTCGATGTACGGCGCAAAGCTCTCGTAGGACGAAATCGGAACCGCGCGACGAAAGTCCTCGAGGTCGCGGATCGCCACAAAATCATGGTCGCGGCCGAATTGCGTTTCGGCCGAGCGGTGGATTCGGCTCAGCATCGTCTCTCGCTGCGCGTCGCGCGCATTGTCGAGCGAGTGCATGAAAGCCGCTAATCTCGACCGATGGATGGGAAGGATGGTTACCTTCCCGATAGCACCTAGTATCGACATGGCGTTTGCAGACTACAGGTTTAGCCAACGATCACTAGATGTAATTCTTCTAATCCTGCCCGGGTTCTGTCGTGTCATCATTAATTTTCGTGCGAACCCTCAAGTGGAAGGGGTTGACACTCGGACCTTTGAGAAACTGGACCAGTTTGCGGTCAGTCCGGTATCGCCCGGGTCTTCCTATTGATCCAACGGCGCTTTCGTCCGCCGATGCGGCCCTAGGAACTGTGTGAGCGGTGTTCACGCCACGAGATTGAGGGCCTTGGCCTCCGACAGCATCTCGGCGAGCACGCCGGCCGAAAGCGTCGCCTTGCTCTTGGCGCCGGGAATGGTGCCGACCGGTGCCCGGATGCGCGCCAAGTCCTCCTCGGCGACGCCGCGGCGCGCCAGCGCCGTGCGCCGCTCGCGGTGGACGGCGTGGTTGCCGAGCACCCCGATGTAGAAACAGTCGGTGTCGAGAATGTCGGCGAGGATGTCGAGTTCCTTGTCATGCTCATGGAAGACGAGGACGGCCGCAGTAGCGAAGTCGATGCATTGGATGAGGGCTCGCGCATGGGCCTGGTCCGAGACGGCGCCAAACCCAAATTGCGCCAGCGCCGCGCGCGCTGCGCCGTCCGACGAGCAGACTTGCGTCTCGATGCCGAGTGTCGAGGCTAGCGCCGCGATGCCCGCGAGCGCCGGCCCGTCTCCGAGCAAGAGCATGCGCAGGCTCGGGACGTAGGCGCGCTCGAAGATGTCGCCGCTGCGTCGGCTGACGGCGGCAGGTGCCCACGCCGGGGTTGCTTCGACGGTGCTCGCGCCAGAGGAAAGATCAGTCTTCAGAACGAAAGGTCGCCGTTCGGCGCGATGCGCGCCGGCCGCCGCGAGCAGCCCGGGGTCGAGCGACTGGTCGATGTAGAGATCGAGCCCGCTGCCGCAAGGGAGCCGGACGTCGAAGTAGGGTGAGCCCTTGCCGTAGCGCACCAGGCGATTGCGTCCGGTCTTGATGGAGTCCTGACCCTCGAGCACCACGGCCGCTTCGAGGCACCCGCCCGAAAGGTATCCCACCGACCTGCCGTCCTCGGCGACCGCCATCTGGGCGCCGGGCTGGCGCGGGGCACCGCCATCGACTCCGACCAAGGTGACGAGGGCGGTCCGCTGCCCCTCGGCCTGCCAGCGCTCGAGGTGAGGCAGCACATGCTCGTCGGCGAGAAGGTCCGCAGTCGTCGGAAATCTCTGAACGCTGATCGTCATGTCACCCTGCCCGGGTCAGCGATTACATAGGCGCTGGGTCTACTAGTCTGCAAGGAAGCCGCAGGTTCCCTCTCATCCGACCTCGCCGATAATGAAGCGCGCCATTGCGCTCGGGCGCACGCCCTTCTCGCTGCGGGCAAATCCCCGCACCGAAACGCCGGCCTGATGCACGGTGTCGGGATCGCCCGAGACCAGGGGATGCCACCAGGCGAGCCCGCGCCCCTCGGCAAGCCGCCGGTAGGCGCAGCTCGACGGCATCCAGGAGAGCTCGAGCACGTTGTCGGGCCTGATCACGACGCAGTCGGGGACGCTCGCGTGGCGGTTGGCATAGTCGCGGCAGCGGCAGGAACCGACGTCGAGAAGCTGGCAGGCGAGGCGCGTGAGGAACACGTCGCCCGTGTCCTCGTCCTCGACCTTGAGCAGACAGCACTGGCCGCAGCCGTCGCAGAGCTGCTCCCACTCGGACGGCGACATGGCCTCGAGCGGCTTTGCGACCCAGAACGGTACCGAGTTCGGGAAGGCCCGTTTCCTCGGCGTTGGGGATGCCTTGGGGAGCGTCCATGTGCGAAAGGCGCGGCTTCAGACCACCTGACGATCGACGACTTTCTCCGTCCCGGCGCCGATCGCAGCCCTGAAGGCCATGTAGCTGGCATTGATGCGCGCCGCGCGGGCGTCCGTGCCGGCGACGTGCGCAACGACGGCGTCGGATACGCGCTCTATTGCGTCCGCCACGTCGGAGGGCCGGCTCGAGAAGCTCAGTCCGTTCGTGCGCAGGGCGCTGCGCATGATCATTTCGTGGCCCCGCGCCTCGGCGAGGCTGGTCCGGTGCTCCTCTGCCGCGCAGGCAGTGAAGAGGGTCTGATCGGCGGCAGACAAGCCGTCCCACAGGGCCTTGGAGATGCCGAGAGCAATCGCGCCGCCGTGCTGGGTGATGCCGGCTGCCGTATGATGTTTGGCGACACCGGCGATGCCGGCCGCGGAGCTCGCGATGAGGCCGCCCCATTCGGCAGCGAAAACGGCGCCGGATCCGAGTGCTTCGGGGATGTCGCGGACCGGGAGCGTGGCCGGCTCCGCTCCTAGAGCGCGGACGACGTCGCGCGAAAGGCCGCGGACGTGGAGCCTCTGGCCCGCGATGTCGGCCAGCGACGTGATGGGCCGCAGCGACCAGAGACCGTGCATATGGCCGGTGTGTCCGGCGAGCAGAGGCTTGTAGCCGAGCGCCGCTGCGAGATCGTCCCACAGCGCCTGGCCGCCGCCGACCTCGATCCAGGCCGCGAAGTCGTGCGGCTCCATCCCGAGGTGGCCCGGGAGACCGCCGAAGTAGGCAAACGCCCGATGGGCGTCCGCGTGATCGGGCTCGATGCCGTGATGGAGGTCCGCCTCGCCGGAGCCGACGGCCTCGCGCCCGCTCCGCGCGGCTTCGACGACCGAGAAGCCATAGCGTCCGCCGCTCGCCGTCTCGATGCGCCGGAGGAGGCGGCGCGCGCTGTCGCCGAAGCCGCGGCCGTTGTCGGGCCAAGGCATGGCGAGCCGCAGCATCCTCGCGCCGGAACGGACGGCGGGTGCCGCAGGTGCGGTCTCGGGAGGCCTCTCGGCAGCGGCGGGCGTCGCCGAGGCGGTTGCGGCAGCCGCCGCGCCCGTCGTAATCAAGAACTCGCGACGGTCCATTGTCTTGCGCCTCCCCACCGGGTCACTCAGCTAGAGGCTATCAAAGCGCAACGGCTGGCCGATGACAACTGGCCGCCGTTTTGCCTGTCCTCGAGGGGGTTCAGCCGTCGAGCCGCCAGCGGCCGTTTGCGAGGCGGCAGGCGACGCCTTCGGTCTTGCGCGAGACGTAGCCCGTCGTCAGCAGGACGACGATGTGGCGGCAGAGGGCGCCGTCGGCCTTGCGGAACGAGGACGTGGGGTTTACGAGGCCGGAGAGGCGACCGTTGCTGCGTTGCCAGACGAAGGCTTTGCCGTCCTCTACCCGGGTCAGCGCAAGGTGGACGCTCGCGAGCGCTGCGATCTCGTCGCTCTCGTCGAGCCTTATGCCAAGGTCGGCATATTTCGGCCGCCCGGCTTTGCCGTGGGCATCGGGGCAGGAGCACGGCGGACCGACTGGCGGGGCCTCGCCGGCGCGCGGCGAGCCTGAGGCGAGTACCAACGCCGCGATGATTATGAAAGCGGCCGCCGCGAGGCTTGCCGCGACGGGCTTCGGGAGCACGCTCGGACGCATTGACGCTTCACTCGCTTGAATGAGGAACGCAAACGATCCGCAACGGCGGGATCAACGGTTTTGATTGTGCCGGGTCAGGGTTAAAAGGAGCTGAACGTGCGTGCCATCCTATTGCACCCCGAGCTACGGACGAGGAGCCTCGAAAGCCAGGTGAGCGACGACCATGACCAGGGCGCGGCCCCAGAAGAGGACGTCGCCGCGCCGACGGGAGACTTCAGCGGCGCCGGCGAGCCGTTCCAGCTCTTCGAGCAGTGGCTCGCAGAGGCGACCGCACACGAGCGCAACGATCCCAATGCCATGGCGCTCGCGACGGTGGACGCGTCCGGCCTGCCGAACGTGCGCATGGTGCTGCTCAAGGGAGTCGACGGCAGCAACGCTCCCATGCGCGGGTTCGTCTTCTACACCAACACCGAGAGCGCCAAGGGCCACGAGCTTGCCGCCAATCCGCGCGCGGCACTTCTCTTTCACTGGAAGAGCCTGAGGCGCCAGGTGCGCGTGCGCGGCCCTCTCTCCGCGGTGAGCGCGGCCGAGGCCGACGCCTACTTCGCCTCGCGCCCTCGCATGTCGCGCATCGGCGCCTGGGCGTCGGACCAGTCGCGGCCCCTCGAGAGCCGGTTTGCGCTCGAGCGCAAGGTTGCGGGGCTCGCGGCGAAGTTCGCGATCGGCAACATTCCGCGCCCTCCCTACTGGTCCGGCTACCGCGTGGTGCCGCTCGAGATCGAGTTCTGGGCGAGCCGCCCGTTCCGCCTCCACGACCGGCTCGTGTTCCGGCGCGCGTCTCCGAGCGAGCCGTGGACCAAGGCGAAGCTCTATCCGTGAGGCCGGGGGTCCGTCAGTTGTCGCCGACACGCTTGATCGGCGGCACCGAGGTCTCCTCGGGCGTCTTGAGCGATACGGCAATCGGCGCGTCGAGCGCCGGCCCTTTCTTGTCGATCACGATCTCTGCCGACTTGACGCAGATCGGCATCTTGGCCGGAGCAAACGACTGCTTGACCTCGACCGTCCCGTCGTTGTCGTGCAATGTCACGTTGGCGCTGCCCTCGGCGAGCTTCTCCACCTGCCCCTTGCCGCCGAGCTTGGCGAGATCGGCCTGGCGGAGCCGATAGCTCACCGATCCGGCCTTGACGCTCTCGCGCACGAGGAAATAGCGGCTCCCAGCTTTGGGCTGGATCGTGGTCTTGAACCTGTCGACGATGCGGTCGGCGACGGTGTCGTCGATGATCTCGCCCTCGAGCTCCTGGACCGTAACATCGACGGCGATCTCTTTCCTCATGTCGCCCGACGCGCTCGCCGACAATCCGGGGAGCGCGGCCTTCAAGAGGTTGAACGAGAGACCGGCGCTCGACATCTGCTGGTCGGAGAGCCTGTAGTTCGAAATCGGCACGATCTTCTTGAAATTCCCCTTCGCCGCGATTTCCGGGTCCTCGCTGAAGTCCTTGACGCGGTAGTAGGCGCCGTTCTTGTCGAGCCGGTAGATGGACCCTGCCGGATCGAGGCCGTTCGGGATGAGCGGGCATTCGTAGCCCTTGGGCAACCCGGGAATGATATCGGGGCTGGTCAAGGCGGCGGTGTCGATCGAGCTCTGCGTGCCGGGAAATTCGGCGCACCCGCCGGCGGCCGCGATCGCAATCGACGCGACGAGCATCAGATATTTCATTGGCGGCCCCTCCAGAGCAGGATCGTTGAGATCAAATCGCAAGCGCGATCCATCTCGAATGTGAGTCCTGGCCCAAATCAAATGCGGAGAGTGAGATTCACGTTGTTTACGGAGGCGGTGTAGCGGCTGCGATCAGCAATCTCGCTCTTGGGCATAACCGAGCCTTGGCTCAAATCCGTCCGAGCCAGTCTTTTGAGTGCGTCCCGGTGCAGAACTGTTACATTGGGATCGCGCGGATCGGGTTATCAACAGGGCGGACGATAAGACCCGCTCGGAGCAATATCGTGCGAACAGAAACTTTCGCGCTCGCCCGTCCGCGCTACCGCTTTGGCCCCTGTGGTCTGCTGGCCGCCCTCGCAGCCGCCGCCATGATGATCGCGGCAGGAGGAGCGGCTCAGGCGCAGGATTTCGGCGGTTTCTTCAGCTACGAAAAGGCGAAACCAAAAAAGCGCACCACGGCTAAGCGCGCTCCCGCCGTGCGGGCCGAACGGAGCGAGGCGAAGTCCGACGCCGCGTCCCGCACGGGCGAAAAGAGCGCCGCCGCCAAGCCGGCCGGAACCAAGGGCGCCAAAGGCCCATTCTTCGGCGTCGTCTCGCTCAAGGACCAGCGCATTTCCATCTACAACAGCGAAGGACTCGTCGCGCGATCGGTCATTTCCACCGGTACCGCCAGCCACCCCACGCCGAAGGGCGTCTTCACCATCATCGGCCGCAATCGCTACCACCGCTCGAACATCTATAGCGGCGCGCCGATGCCCTACATGCAGCGCCTGACGTGGTCCGGCGTCGCCATGCATCAGGGCGTCGTTCCCGGCTACCCGGCGTCGCATGGCTGTATCCGGCTCCCCGGACAATTCGCCTCCCAGCTTTGGGGCACGACGTCGATTGGCGAGCGCGTCGTCGTCTCCCCGCGCGATGTCGTCCCGCAGGAATTCGCTCACGCGCTGCTGCCGGTGCCGAAGATGCAACCTGCGCCGGAGACGGCCATCGAAACGGGCGGAGTTGCTCCGGCAGAGCGCCTTACGCAAGTTGCCACCGCCGAGCCTGGATCGGAAATGATCGGCGCGCCGGAGCCCGACGGGCCCGAGACCAAGCTCGTCAACCCGATCGCCTACGCCAAGCTGCTGAAGGCCAAAGCCGATGCCGACGCGAAGGCGGCGGCAAAGACCGTGAAGCGGACGCTCGAGGCGGCGAGCGCCAAGACGGCGGAGGCGCGCCGCGCCGTCGCCGATGTGAAGGCGGCGCAAGCGGCCAAGGCCGCCGCCGAGGCGAAGGCCGCCGAGGCCGGCAGGGCTCTCGAAGGCGCTCAAGCGGACGCTCAAGCGGCGGCCGAGGTGGCGAAGGTAAACGCCGACGCCGAGCTCTCCTCGGCAGCGAGCAAGCTCGAGGCGGCGCGCGCCTTCGAGGCCGTCGCGACGCCTGCATCGTTCGAGGCCGTGCAAGTTTGGAAGCAGGCGAAGGCCGCCGTCGCTGCCGCGGAGGCAGCCGCCCGAGAGGCCAAGCGGCGCGTGTCTCCGGTTTCCGTGCTGGTCAGCAAGAAGGATCAGAAGGTCTACATTCGCCAGGGTCTCGCGCCATTGCTCGAAGCGCCGGCCACCGTGCGCGATCCGGACGTGCCGCTCGGCACGCACCTCTATATTGCCTCTGCCGAGCAGTCCGACGGCGCGTCTCTCAAGTGGTCCGTCATCTCGATGCCGGTGCCAACGGAAAATCGCGACAAGACCTCCGACCGAGAGAAGCGCAAGGCCGCGCGCGGGGAGGAGCCCGTCAAGGACCCCGAGCCGGTTCAGCGCAAGGCATCTAATGCGGCGGAAGCGCTCGAGCGCATCGAGATCCCGAAGGGCGTGAGCGAGACCATCGCAGAGCTCCTATGGACGGGCGCCTCGCTCATCATCTCGGACCGGCCCTTGAGCGGCGAGACGAGCGACATCGGCACCGATCTCGTCGTCACCCTGCGCTATTAGCGCCCGAAGAGGCTGCGCTCAGAACCGGCCGCCGATGGCATCGGCGAGGGCGTCGCCGACGGAGCCCTCGTCTCGAGGCTTGGTCTCGGCCACGCGCGCGGCGGACGCAGGAATCGGCTCAGGCGGCGCCAGGTGGTCCTTGCCCTTGTCGATCTCGCTCCACTTGCCCTCGAGCGCCAGGCTTATGCGCTTCTCGTGGCCGTAGATGTCCTTCCATAGGCTGAGCTTGCCGGCGTCATCGACCCATGCCGTGAAGTAGGTGATGTGAATGCGGATCTTCTTGTCGATCGCCACCTCGTTGTTGAGCGGCCCGTTCTTGATGAGGTTGGCGATCTTGGCGGCGTCCCAACCCTTGTCCTCGGCGAGGATCAGCTCGGCGAGGCGCACGGGATTTCGGACGCGCAGGCACCCGTGGCTCAGGGTGCGCTGGGCGGCATTGAACATCCACCTGTCGGGCGTGTCGTGCATGTAGATCGTGTGCTGGCTCGGGAACGAGTACTTGACGACGCCGAGCACGCTCTTGCGCCCCGGGGGCTGGACCACCTCGTACTCGCGGATGTCCTCCTTGCTCCAGTCCATGGTGCGCCAGTCGAGCGGCCGGCCGTCCTTGGTCTCGAGCTCGAGGCCGTATTGGCGCATGAGGCCGCCGCCACGCTGGAGGCTCGGCCACAGCTCGCGCACCTTGATGCTCTCAGGCACGCGCCACATCGGCCGGAAGACGATATGCTTCAAGGGCCGCGAGAAGATCGACGTCTGCTTGCCGATCTCGCCGACGACGATGCGCTCGGTATGGATCACCGTGCCATTCTTGACGAGGCGAAGCATGAATTCGGGCACGTTGGCGAGCACGTGAAGCTCGCCCATATCGGTGGACATCCAGCGCCACATCTCCATGTTGGCGAGGAGGCGCTTGGCCTCTCCCTTGCGGCCCGCGACGGCGGCGACGTACTTCTCGCGCAGCCGCTCGAACTGGGGATGCTGGGGATTGAGGCCTCTGAGATAGGCCCCCGCTTCGCCGGCCGACGCGATGCCGTCGAGCACGTCCTTAGGCGGCACGAGCTGCGGGCGGCGGTCGAGGTTCGTGTTGAGAAGCTCCGACGGCGCGATGATGCGCCCGCCGCGAGCAAAGCGCGCATATTTCAGCACCGCTTTGGCGAACGCCGATTCCGCGGCCGCAGCGCTGTCGGCGTCTTGCGCCTTGATCTCGGGCAGCGGGAAGTCGGCGGAGTTTAGCCCCCACGCGCCTGCCTCCTTGATCTCGGCGGCGACGGCTGCTGCCTTCGAAGTCAGAGCGCCGTTCTCGATCCAGAGAGGCGCGAAGCCGCGCGTCTCGTAGAAGCTTGCGAGGGCCGTGTGCTCGTTGCGCTCCTCGTCCGAGCCATCCTCGGAGGGAGAGGCGAGCACCTTGCGCAATGCAGCCGCAAACGGCGATTCGGGAGCGGCTTGCGGCGCGCTTTGTGCGGTCGGCGGCTGCTTCGGCGTGGGGTGCTGCGCCACTGCTGTGGCGCCGTGGAGGACGACCGACACAACGCCGACCGCCAGTATCCGCGCGCGAATCATTCGATTCTCCCTCGAGTGCCGAACGCTAGCCGACAGTCGTGGCGATGGCGAGGCGCTGAACGTCGCCCGCGGGGCTCTGTGGCCGAATTGCACGAGCGCCGATCGCGAGCTTGAAGCTCTTCGCGTCAATTGGCTTGCGGAAGGACGCCGTCCTGCAGCGCCAACACGTGGCCGGCAAGATAAAGCGAGCCGGCGATCAGAATGCGCTTCGCGCCCGGCTCGAGAGCCTCGATGCGCTTGAGCGCGGCTTCGACGCTCTCGGCCTCCTCCGCGCTGAGCGAGACGCGCCGCGCCGCCTCTGCCAATGCATCCGGCGGATAGGGCGCCTCGTGCGCTCCCGGGATAGGCACGGTCACGACATGGCGGGCGAGGCCGCGGAACGGGGCGAGAAAGCCTTCCGCATCCTTGAGGCCCATCATGCCGGCGATGAGATACAGGGGTTTCGGCGCCCGCTCCTCGAGGTCTGCGAGGGTCTGAGCGAGCGAGCGGCCGGCGGCCGGGTTGTGGCCCCCGTCGAGCCAAAGCTCGGAAGCGGGCCTCAGGAGCGACGCCAGCGGGCCGCCGTCGAGCCGCTGCATGCGCGCGGGCCACGTGGCGGCGATGAGGCCGCGCTCGATCGACTGCTCGCCGATCGCGAACGGGCGCAGCTCGAGGGCGGCAGCCACGGCCGTGCCGGCATTGACGATTTGGTGGCGGCCGATGAGGGTCGGGAGCGGCAGATCGAGGAGGTGGTCCTCCTTCTGCACGACGAGCCGTCCGCGTTGCTCATAGGCGTCGAAGTCGGAGCCCCACGCGACGAGAGGCGCGCGCACGCGGGCCGCTTCGCGCCTGATGACCTCGAGCGCGTCGTCCTCCTGCTGGGAGACGACGCAAGTGACTGCGGTCTTCAAGATGCCGGCCTTCTCGGCCGCGATGCGGGGAAGCGTATTGCCTAGCTTGTCGGTGTGATCGACGGAGACCGGCGTGATGACGGTGAGCGCTGGCTGGCGGACCACGTTCGTCGCGTCGAGCCGGCCGCCGAGGCCGACCTCGAGGAGGAGGAGGTCGGCTCCATGCTCGGCGAAGGCGAGGAACGCGGCTGCGGTCGTGATCTCGAACTGGGTGATGTCGTCGCCGCTGTTGACGGCCTGCGTGCGTGCGAGCACGTCGACGAGATCGGCCTCCTCGATCGGCCGCGCCGCGCCGGAGGCGCGCGCGAGCACGATGCGCTCGTGAAAGCGCACGAGATGCGGGGAGGTGTAGACGTGAACCTTCAACCCCGCGGCCTCGCTCATGGCCTTGAGATAGGCGGTAACCGATCCCTTGCCGTTCGTCCCGGCGATATGGACGACGGGCGGGAGCCGCTCGTGCGGATTGTCGAGCTTCGCAAGCAGGCGCTCGAATTCGACCCAGAGAAAGGTCGATGAGCTTCGGGTGCAGAAGCTTGAGATCGGCGAGGAGTTGGTCGCTCGTTGGCATGGAGCAGACTTTCTTCGCGTAAACGTTCGCTCCCGCGACAAAGCCGTGAAACAGGCCTCGCCGTCAACAGCGCCGAGGGTCAATTTTGAGGGGTATCGTCGGAGGCTCAGGCGCGCGGCGGATCCTTCGGACCGGTACGGGGCACCGCCGCATCGCCGTCGCGTTTCGTCTTGTCGCGCTGATCGCGCTGCGCGCCGAACCGCTCGGAGTCTTCGACCGGCTCCGGCTCTACCACGACCGCGCCGCGGTCGGGCGCGGCCGTCTCGATCAGCCGTCCGTCCACGGGGCTGCCGTTGACGTAGGTCCTGCCGTTGCCGCGCCGCCCCTTGGCCATGCTCTTGCCTTCGGCGAGCACGCGGCAGATGCGGGAAAGCGTTTCGCGCAATTTGTGGCGGTGGACGACCATGTCGATCATGCCGTGCGCAAGAAGGTATTCCGAGCGCTGGAAGCCGTCCGGGAGCTGCTCGCGGATCGTCTGCTGGATGACGCGTGGGCCCGCAAAGCAGATGAGAGCGCCGGGCTCGGCGATGTGGATGTCGCCCAGCATGGCGTAGGAGGCCGTGACGCCGCCCGTGGTCGGATCGGTGAGGACGACGATGTAGGGAAGCTTCGCCTCCCGCATGCGCTGCACGGCAATGGTCGTGCGCGGCATCTGCATCAGGGAGAGGATGCCTTCCTGCATCCTGGCGCCGCCGGAGGCGGCAAAGAGGATGAACGGGGCCCTGTGCTCGACGGCACGGAGCATCCCGGCGACGACGGCTTCGCCGGCCGCCATGCCGAGCGAGCCGGCCATGAACTCGAAGTCCTGCCCCGCCGCGACGACGAGCTGTCCGTCGAGCAGACCTTCGCCGATCAGGATCGCATCGTCGAGGCCGGTCTTGGCCTTGGCATCCTTGAGCCGGTCGGTGTAGCGCCGTCCGTCGCGAAATCGCAGCGGGTCCTGCACCACGGCCGGCACCGGGACCTTCTCGTATTCGCCGGCGTCGAAGAGGTTCTGAAGGCGCGCTTTCGCGCTCATCTTCATGTGATAGTTCGAGCCCGGGACCACGAACAGGTTGGCCTCGAGGTCCTTGTAGAAGACCATCTGTCCGGTCTCGGGGCATTTGATCCAGAGGTTCTCGGGAACCTCGCGCTTCGTCGTCAGGAAGCTGCGGATCTTCGGCCGGACAACGTTGTTGATCCAGTTCACGACTCGAAAGCTCCTCAATCCCCGCTGGCGAGGCCGACCGGGGGCATCCACCTACGCTGCGTCTCCGGTTGCCGCCCCGGTGTCTTAAGCTCGCAGCGCGAATTCATTATTGGCGAGCGGCCTTGCCCGCGGCAAGCGACCGCAAGGCCGCCTTGAGCGCATTCACCAAATCTAGGACGGCGGCAACCGTCTTGCTAGTCGCGCGTCCACCGGGTCCCAGGTTTTGTTCGATCTGGTTTACCAGTGCAGAGCCGACGACCACGCCGTCTGCCCCTTTCGCGAGGGCGCTGGCTTGAGCGGGGGTTTTTACTCCAAAACCCACGGCAACGGGAAGCGTGGTCGACTTTTTTATCCGCGTGACGTGGGAGTAAACGCTGTTCACCTGAGGCGCCGCGGCCCCTGTGATGCCGGTAATCGACACATAATAGAGAAATCCCGAAGTATTTTTGAGAACGGAGGGAAGCCTCTTGGCGTCGGTCGTAGGCGTCGCCAGGCGGATGAAATTGAGCCCGCGCGCGATGGCAGGGAGGCAGAGCTCGTCGTCGGCCTCGGGCGGGACGTCGACGACGATCAGGCCGTCGACGCCGGCGGCCGCCGCATCGTCGAGGAATTTCTCCGACGGATAGACGTAGATGGGATTGTAGTAGCCCATGAGCACAATCGGGGTTTCGTCGTCCCTCTTGCGGAAGTCGGCGACCATGGCGAGCGTCTTCTTCATCTTGTGACCGGCCTTCAAGGCGCGCAGCGAGGAGGCCTGGATCGCCGGGCCGTCGGCCATCGGGTCCGAGAACGGCATGCCGAGCTCGATCACATCGGCGCCCGCCTTGGGCAGGCCGGCCAGTATCTCCTTGGATGTCTTGAGGTCGGGGTCGCCGGCGGTGATGAAGGTGACGAGCGCGGCGCGTCCTTCCTTCTTGAGCTCGGCGAAGCGCCGGTCGATGCGGGATTTCTTTGTCATCCATTAGAGGCAGTGGGCAGTAGGCAGTAGGCAGTGGGGCTTGATGACAGCGCTCCCTACTGCCTACTGCCTACTGCCTATTGCCCGGTTCCTCCCTTCAAATCTTCATTCCGAGGTAGCCGGCGACGGCGAACACGTCCTTGTCGCCGCGCCCGCACATGTTCATGACCAAGAGGTTGTCCTTCGCGAGCTTCGGGGCGAGCTTGATCACCCAGCCAAGCGCGTGGGCGGGCTCGAGTGCCGGAATGATTTCCTCGAGCCGGGCGCAGAGCTGGAAGGCCTCGAGCGCCTCCTTGTCGGTGATCGACACGTACTCGACGCGGCCCGTATCGCGGAGCCAGGAGTGCTCGGGGCCGACGCCGGGATAGTCGAGCCCGGCCGAGATCGAGTGGCCCTCGAGAATCTGCCCGTCGTCGTCCTGGAGCAGATACGTGCGGTTGCCGTGGAGCACGCCGGGCCGGCCGCCGTTCATGGATGCCGCGTGGCCGTTCGGCACGTCGAGGCCGTGGCCGCCCGCTTCGACGCCGTAGATCTTCACGCCCTTATCGTCGAGGAAGGGATGGAAGAGCCCAATGGCGTTCGAGCCGCCGCCGATGCAGGCGACGAGCGTATCGGGGAGGCGCCCCTCTCGTTCCATCATCTGTGCTCGCGTCTCGTCGCCGATAATCGACTGGAAGTCGCGGACCATGGCGGGATAGGGGTGGGGACCTGCCGCCGTGCCGATGAGGTAGTAGGTGTCGTGGACGTTTGTGACCCAGTCGCGCAGCGCCTCGTTCATGGCGTCCTTGAGCGTCATGGCGCCGGACGTGACGGGATTGACCTTGGCGTTGAGCATTTGCATGCGCACGACGTTGGGCTTCTGGCGCTCGACGTCGGTCTTGCCCATGTAGATCTCGCACGGCAGCCCGAAGCGCGCGCACACGGTCGCGACCGCGACGCCGTGCTGGCCTGCGCCCGTCTCGGCAATGATGCGCGTTTTCCCCATGCGCCGCGCAAGCTGGATTTGCCCGAGGCAGTTGTTGATCTTGTGCGAGCCGGTGTGATTGAGCTCGTCGCGCTTGAAGTAGATCTTGGCGCCGCCGAGGTGCGTGGTGAGCCGCTCAGCGAAATAGAGCGGGCTCGGGCGGCCGCCGTAGTGGATGAGAAGGTCGGTGAGCTCGGCCTGGAACGCGGGATCGGCCTTGGCTGCGGTATAGGCCTCCTCGAGATCGAGGATCAGAGGCATCAGCGTCTCGGCGACGAAACGGCCGCCGAACATGCCGAAGTGCCCGCGCTCGTCCGGCCCGCCGCGGTAGGTATTGAGCTTTGGTTCCTTTGCCAGACGCTGCTTGGTCGCCATTCGGCCGTCCTCGATTTACGCCTTTTGATTAGCCGCCTTTGCCGCGCGAAGGAAGCGGCGGATCAGCTCGGGATCCTTCTCGCCGGGGGCGCTCTCGACACCCGAGGAGACGTCGACGATCTCGGCCTCCGTCTGCCGGATTGCGTCGGCCACCGTCTCGGGAGTCAGGCCGCCGGCCAGAGCGAATGGTAAACGGCCGCTCGCCGCGTCGAGGAGGCTCCAGTCGAAGGCGCGCGCATTCCCGCCCGGCAGCGCATCCCCGGCGAGCGGCTTCGCATCGAACAGGATGATGTCGGCTCCCGCGTCCGGACCGCGGTAGGTAGCGGCGCTCGCCACGTCCTCGGGCGTTGAAACGGCGATCGCCTTCATGACCGGAAGGCGCGCACGCCGCCTTACCTCGCCGACGCGCGCGGGGGTCTCCTTCCCGTGAAGCTGGATCATGTCGGGCTGGACCTGCGCGACGATCTGGTCGATCAGCGCGTCGTCGGGATCGACGAGGAGGGCGACCACTTTGGCAGGGCTTCTCTCATGGGCGCGGCGAGATAGCGCGCGGGCGGTTGCCATGTCGACGTGGCGGGGGCTCTTGGGGAAGTGCACGAGCCCGACGTAGTCGGCACCGGCCTCGAGCGCCGCGTCGAGCGCCGCCTCCGTCTTGATGCCGCAGATTTTAACCTTTGTTGTCATCGGCCGGCGTTTCGATTTCCCAGAGCGCGCCCGATCTCACTCTCACTCTCGCGCGCCAAACTAGCGCGCGCCGCGACCGATCGCAGAATTGAATATATGGTGTTGGGAACGCCGGGAGCGGCGTAGTCCTGCAAATCAGGCCGCTTCCCGCCGTTGGGGCGCCGCAAGCTGCTTGGAGCGCCCCGCCACTCCGGCGTCGCGCTCGCGCGTAAGCCGCTCGGCCTCGGCCTGCCAGCGGCGAGCCTCCGACTGACGGTGGCGGGCCGCGCGCCGCCAGCGGCCCTGTGAGAGCCACGAGACCAACCCGCCCAGAATAACGCCGAGGATCAGCGCGCCGATAAGATAGGCGTAGAACGGAAGCACGACCGAGACGACAGGTTCATCGGGCCGGAATGGGTCGAGGACCAGGCGGACGGTGTGGCGGTTCGCGACCGCGAGCGTCACGAGAAGGACCGCGGCGGGGAATGCGATGAGCAGCGAGAGGATGCGCTTGAGCACGCCTGGGTTCTCCTTAAAGGGTCGTCGCGGCCTAAAGATTAGGGTGCGCTGGAATTCAGCCGGTCACGCAGCTCCTTGCCGGTCTTGAAGAAGGGAACGAACTTCTCGGCGACAGCCACCGGCGACCCGGTGCGGGGATTGCGCCCCTGGCGCGCGGCGCGATGCTTCACCGTGAAGGCGCCGAAGCCCCTGAGCTCCACCCTGTCGCCGCGCGCAAGGGCATCGACGATCTCGTCGAAGACGACGTTGACAATACGCTCGACGTCGCGGTGGTAAAGGTGCGGGTTGGACCCGGCAATTTTCTGAATGAGCTCGGACTTGATCACGGCGCCCTCACAAAGCAACTGTATTTCCTCAATTTTCCGAAGGTTGCCAAACGGAGAGGAGGCCGTCAAGCCCAAGCGCCCCTATCGTCGCGTCACGGCTAACGAGGGCTTCGAGTGCGGCCCCGGTATTCCCGATGAGCCCGACCAGAAGGGCTGAAATAGCGCTCGACAGGCCCCAGCTGCCGGCCCGCGTCGGCTGCCAGTCGACGACTTTCAGGTCCTTGGTGACACCGCGCTTGTCCTCGAGCCAGCGCACCGCCTCGGCCTCTCCGCCGATCTCGTCGACGAGCTTGCGCTCGAGCGCTTCGCGGCCGGAAAAAATGCGCCCCTCGAGGAGGCCGGGCACGTTCCGAGCCGCGATCCCGCGCCGCTGCTCGACAAGGGAGACGAACCAGCGGAAGCCATCGGCGATCGTGTCCTCCATGACCTTTCGACCGCCTTCGTCGAGCGGCGTAAACGGCGAGGGCGAGGCCTTGAGCTCGCCGCTCTTCACCTCGTTTACCTTGATTCCGAGCTTGTCCAGGAGCTGAACCAGCTCGGGCCATTGGGCGATGACGCCGATCGAGCCGGTAATCGTGTTGCCGCGCGCCACGATATGGTCGGTGCCGAGGCCGACGATATAGCCCGCCGAGGCGGCAACGGTCCCGAACTGGGCGACGACGGGCTTCGTGGTCGCGACGTCACGGAGCGCAGAGAATAGCGCCTCGCCCCCCGCCGTCGTGCCTCCGGGGCTGTTGACGAACACGAGCACGGCCTCGACGTGGCTCAAGTCCTTGAGCTTCTTCAGGAGCACGAGCTGGTCGCGGTCGTCCATGATCGTCCCTTCGACGGTGACGCGGGCGATCTGATGGGGTGCGACGAGGTCCGAGAACCGCTCGCTGCCGAACGCGAGGGAGCCGATCAAGAGGGCAAGGCCGGCGATGGCGGTCGCGCGCCATAGGCCGAGCTTGCGGCGCAGCCGGCGACGCTCGAGGACCGTTTCAGTGTCTTGGCTCATATCGTCCGCTATCCTAACGGGAGCGTAAGCAAGTTTCCGGCGACCTTCAATGCCGCAGCCATGCCCGAACTCGGCTCAGAGCTCGATGCCGTCCCCGACCGCAACCTTGCCGCCCTGGACGACCTTGGCATAGACGCCGAAGTCGCAATGGCCCCATTTGCGCGCGAGAACGGCCGGGATGTCCATGTCGCGCGCCCCCGTCGCCGGGTCGACGTTGGTCGCGGCGCAGCGCTCGGTGCGCTCCAGCACTGCAAGGCTTGCCTCGCCGGCTCGAAAACTCTTTCCGACCCAGCTCGCTTCGACCCAGGGGTCGAGACCGTCGATCACCAGGTTCGGGCGAAAGCGCAACGGGCTTAGGGGACGCCCGACGCCGCGCTCGATCTCGCGCACGGACGCGAGGCTGATAAGGTGCAGGCACTTCTCCCGAACGTCCGAGAAGTGGTGGCCGGGCGACGACACGATGCGGGGAGCCCCGCGCAGGCTCTCGGCCATGTAGGCGGCGATAAACTGCTCGATCAGCGCGCGGCCGGAGCGCGACGCGAGGCAACCTCTGACGACCGGCTTGCCGGCCCTGAGGATCGTCAGCGTCTCTGTTTCTTCGTCGAACCGCGTCTCGAGCGAGGCGAGCCTCTCGTCGCGCATCAGCATGAGGAAGTGGATCTTGGGCAGGTGTCTCGGAGCCTCGGGGTCGAAGCGGCCGGGACCGTTCTCGATCGCCCATGCGCGGTCGTAGGCAATCATCTCGCCGGCCGCGAGGTTAACCGTGCTCAGGGGGTCGGCCGAGAGACCTTTGACGGGATAGCGATAGATGGCGGCGATCTCGCCTCGCATCCGATTTGGACCTCTCGGCATTTTTCGGGCAGCGGCGCGCTACTTGCCTCTTTTGCCGCCGTCCCGCAATCTTATATCTCGGGCGCCCTTTATCTGGGGCGGCTACTAGCTCGGGTGCCATCAGGCCCGGCAATGGCGATACAACAATCCTGACGTGACGGTGCTTGCCTCGCGCCAATGGGCGGGGAAGCACGCCGAGGAGAGACGACATGGACTTCGAACGCTTCACCGACCGGGCCAAGGGCTTCGTCCAGTCGGCGCAGAGCCTGGCGCTGCGCGACGGGCATCAGCAATTCACGCCCGAGCATCTCTTGAAGGTTCTGCTCGACGACCCGGAGGGTCTCTCCGCCGGACTGATCGACCGCGCCGACGGGCGCTCGCGCGAGGCGTTGGCGGCCGTCGAGCGCGCGCTCGCCAAGCGGCCCAAGGTTTCAGGGGGAGGGGCCGGCCAGCTCTACCTCACGCCCGAGCTCGCCCGGGTCTTCGATGCGGCGCAGAAGATGGCCGAGAAGGCCGGCGACAAGTTCGTCACCGTCGAGCGGCTCCTGCTCGCGCTCGCTGTCGAGAAGTCGGAGGCCTCGCGCATTCTCGCGGAGGCGGGGGTCACGCCCGAAACGCTCAACGCCGCCATCAACGAGATCAGGAAGGGCCGTACCGCCGACAGCGCTTCCGCCGAGCAGGCCTACGACGCGTTGAAGAGATACGCGCGCGACCTGACGGAAGCCGCGGCGCAGGGCAAGCTCGATCCCGTGATCGGCCGCGACGAGGAGATCCGCCGCACCATCCAGGTGCTCTCCCGGCGCACCAAGAACAATCCCGTGCTGATCGGCGAGCCCGGCGTCGGCAAGACGGCGATCGCCGAGGGCCTCGCGCTGCGCATCATCAAGGGCGACGTGCCGGAGAGCTTGAAGGACAAGAAGCTGCTCGCGCTCGACATGGGCGCGCTGATCGCGGGCGCCAAATTCCGCGGCGAGTTCGAGGAGCGCTTGAAGAGCGTGCTCAACGAGGTCCAGGCCGAGGAAGGCCGCATCATCCTGTTCATCGACGAGCTGCACACGATCGTCGGCGCGGGCAAGGCCGAGGGCGCCATGGATGCGGGCAATCTTTTGAAGCCCGCGCTCGCGCGCGGAGAGTTGCACTGCGTCGGCGCCACCACGCTCGACGAGTACAGGAAGCATATCGAGAAGGATGCGGCGCTCGCGCGGCGCTTCCAGCCGATCTTCGTCAACGAGCCTTCGGTCGAGGACACGATCTCGATCCTGCGCGGCTTGAAGGAGAAGTACGAGCTGCACCACGGCGTGCGCATCACGGATAGCGCGCTCGTGGCGGCGGCGACATTGTCGCACCGCTACATCTCCGACCGCTTCCTTCCAGACAAGGCGATCGACCTCATCGACGAGGCGGCGTCGCGCTTGAGGATGCAGGTCGATTCGAAGCCCGAGGAGCTCGACGCGATCGACCGCGACCTCATGCAGATGAAGATCGAGCGCGAGGCCTTGAGGAAGGAGACCGACGCGGCGTCGAAAGAGCGCCTTCAGCGGCTCGAAAAGTCGATCTCGGAACTCGAGGAGCGCTCGCGCGTCCTCACGCAGCGCTGGCAGGCGGAGAAGCAGAAGCTCGGCTCGGCACAGAAGATCAAGGAAGAGCTCGACCGCAAGCGCACCGAGCTCGAGCAGGCGCAGCGCAAGGGCGATCTCGCGCGCGCGGGCGAGCTTGCCTATGGCATCATTCCCGAACTCGAGAAGAAGCTCAGGGAGATCGAAAGCACGGAAGGCAAAGGCGCCATGGTCGAGGAGGCGGTAACGCCCGATCAGGTGGCGGCCGTCGTCTCGCGGTGGACCGGCATTCCCGTCGACAAGATGCTCGAGGGCGAGCGCGAAAAGCTCCTCCACATGGAGGAGGAACTCGTGAAGCGCGTCGTCGGCCAGCGCGAGGCGGTGAAGGCCGTCTCGACCGCGGTGCGCCGCGCGCGCGCCGGCCTGCAGGACCCGAACCGGCCGATGGGCTCGTTCATGTTTCTGGGCCCGACGGGCGTCGGCAAAACGGAGCTGACGAAGGCGCTCGCCGCTTTTCTGTTCGACGACGACCATGCGCTGCTGCGCATCGACATGAGCGAGTACATGGAGAAGCACTCGGTCGCACGCCTCATCGGCGCGCCGCCGGGCTACGTCGGCTACGAGGAGGGCGGCTCGCTCACCGAGGCGGTCCGGCGCCGGCCCTATCAGGTCGTGCTGTTCGACGAGATCGAGAAGGCGCATCCCGATGTGTTCAACGTGCTGCTCCAGGTGCTCGACGACGGGCGCTTGACCGACGGTCAGGGCCGCACGGTCGACTTCAAGAACACGCTCATCGTCATGACCTCGAACCTCGGCGCCGAGTTCCTCGCCGACCCGCGCCAGCCCATGGGCTTCGGCGCGCCGGGAGAAAATGACAAGGTGCTGTCCGAGGAGGAGGCGTATCGCCTGGTCATGGAGGTCGTGCGCCGCCATTTCCGCCCGGAGTTCCTGAACCGCATCGACGAGATCATCGTCTTCCACCGTTTGCGGCGCGAGGACATGGCGTCGATCGTCGACATTCAGATGAAACGCCTGCAGAAGCTGCTCGACGACCGCAAGATCACGCTCGAGCTCGACGATAAGGCGAGGACGTGGCTCGCCAACAAGGGCTACGATCCGATCTACGGCGCGCGGCCCTTGAAGCGCGTGATCCAGAAGCAAGTGCAGGACCCGCTCGCCGAGCTGATACTCGAGGGGCGCATCAAGGACGGCGACAAGGTCAAGATCTCCGTCCGCGACGGGCGCCTCACGCTCAACGGCACGACGGTGGAGGCTGAGGCGGCCTGAGCTCGGCGCCGACGTCCCGAGATTGTGACGGCCCCGCGATGGCGGGGCCGTTTCTCTATTTGCTCGCCGTCATGACGGGGGCCCGGCGCATGAGATCGTCGATGCGCGCGCGCTCCTTCTGGAACTCGGCGAGATCGCGGCCCGCGAGCTGACGCTCGTTCGGTACCTGGATCGACAGCGGATCGACGAACTGGTTGTTGACCAGCACCTCGAAGTGGACGTGGGGGCCGGACGACAGTCCCGTCGAGCCGACGAAGGCGACGATCTGCCCCTGGCGGACCTTCACGCCCTCGGCCGCTCCTTCGGCGAAGCGCGAGAGATGCCCATAGGCCGTCTGATAGCCGTTGGCATGGCGGATGCGGACATAATTGCCGTACTGGCCCTTGCGGCCGATCTCCTCGATCGTGCCGTTGCCGGCGGCAAGAACGGGTGTCCCCGGCGCCGTCGCCCAGTCGACACCGGTGTGCATGCGCTTCTCGTTGAGAAGCGGGTGGAAGCGCATGCCGTAGCCGGACGTGAGGCGCACGTCCTCGCCTCTCACCGGCCGGCGCATGAGGAACTTCTTCGAGTTGCTCCCGTCGGCATCGTAGAAATCGACCGCGCCCTCGGGCGTGCGGAAGCGATAGTAGCGCGTCGTCTCGCCGCCCGCGGTGATCGACGTGTAGAGAAGCTCGCCCGGCGGTCCCTCGGTACCGCTCTCGTCCTTGAGATCGAAGAAGAGCTCGCAGGAGTCGCCGGCCCTGAGCCGCCTGCGGAAGTCGGTGCCGTAGGCGTGAACGCGCAGGACCTGCAGGATGGTTTCGGGGGGGACGCTCTGCAAGAGGCTCGCGTGAAAAAGGCTCGCATAGAGGCTCGAGGTCTGCGGCTGGTCGCCGTCGGTCATCGCCAGGCGCGCGATCGCCTCCTCGTCGATGGGCGTCGCGCTGGCAATGAACTCGCCGGCATTGTTGCGAGTGACCGTCACCTTGTGCGCATGCCCGTCGTCGTAGATGGAGAACCTCACGGGTTCCATGCGATTCTGCTTGGTGAGGGAGGGGGCGAGCACAAGATGGACCTCGTGGCCGGGCGTGAGCGAGGACTGCGGGAAGACCTGCTTCATGGCCTCGAGGATCTCGCGGACCTGCCAGGTGTCGGCGCCGGCGTCGGTCAGGATCTTCGCTAGCTTGTCTCTCTCGCCGACGGCCTTGACGACCCGCTTCAATCCCTCCTCGAGGTCGCTCCCGGCATCGTCGGCTTCCGCCGTCGACTTGGCGAGCACGGTCGTGTTCGGCGCCGCCTCGCCGACCGCTGCCTCGGGGGCGCC
>CAWIYX010000008.1:70000-277381 GCA_963840415.1 uncultured Alphaproteobacteria bacterium
AACACTCCCGCCGAAAGTCCAAGGGTTCCTGCGTAAAGCTAATCTGCGCAGGGTTAGCCGGCCCCTAAGGCGAGGGCGAAAGCCGTAGTCGATGGGAACCACGTTAATATTCGTGGGCCAGTGGGTGAGTGACGGACGCCGCAAGTTGTTTGGGCTTATCGGATTGCCCGGGCAGCGAAGGTGTCCCAGGAAATAACCCCCACATAGACCGTACCCGAAACCGACACAGGTGGACTGGTAGAGAATACCAAGGCGCTTGAGCGAAGTGTGCTGAAGGAACTCGGCAAATTACCTGCGTAACTTCGGGATAAGCAGGCCGTCATTTTGGGCAACCAGAGTGGCGGGGCACAGACCAGGGGGTGGCGACTGTTTAGCAAAAACACAGGGCTATGCTAAGTCCAACGACGACGTATATGGCCTGACGCCTGCCCGGTGCCGGAAGGTTAAGAGGAGAGGTGCAAGCCTTGAATCGAAGCCCCGGTAAACGGCGGCCGTAACTATAACGGTCCTAAGGTAGCGAAATTCCTTGTCGGGTAAGTTCCGACCTGCACGAATGGCGTAACGACTTCCCCACTGTCTCCAGCACACACTCAGTGAAATTGAATTCCCCGTGAAGATGCGGGGTTCCTGCGGTTAGACGGAAAGACCCCGTGCACCTTTACTGTAGCTTTGCACTGGCAATCGTGTTTGCATGTGTAGGATAGGTGGTAGGCTTTGAAGCAGGGGCGCCAGCTCTTGTGGAGCCGCAATGTGAAATACCACCCTTATGAACATGGTTGTCTAACCGCGGACCGTCATCCGGTCCCGGGACATTGCATGGTAGGCAGTTTGACTGGGGCGGTCGCCTCCTAAATGGTAACGGAGGCGTGCGAAGGTGGGCTCAGGTTGGTCGGAAATCAACCGTCGAGTGCAATGGCATAAGCCCGCCTGACTGCGAGACTGACAAGTCGAGCAGAGTCGAAAGACGGCCATAGTGATCCGGTGGTTCTGTGTGGAAGGGCCATCGCTCAACGGATAAAAGGTACGCCGGGGATAACAGGCTGATGATTCCCAAGAGTCCATATCGACGGAATCGTTTGGCACCTCGATGTCGGCTCATCTCATCCTGGGGCTGGAGCAGGTCCCAAGGGTATGGCTGTTCGCCATTTAAAGAGGTACGTGAGCTGGGTTCAGAACGTCGCGAGACAGTTCGGTCCCTATCTGCCGTAGGTGTAGGAGAATTGAGAGGATCTAACTCTAGTACGAGAGGACCGAGTTGGACGCACCTCTGGTGGACCTGTTGTCGCGCCAGCGGCACAGCAGGGTAGCTATGTGCGGACGGGATAACCGCTGAAGGCATCTAAGCGGGAAACCCACCTCAAAACGAGTTCTCCCTTGAGAGCCGTGGAAGACCACCACGTTGATAGGCCGGGTGTGGAAGCGCTATATAGGCGTGTAGCTTACCGGTACTAATAGCTCGATCGAACTTCGATCGCTCTCATTTAGCAATGCTCATCATTGCGCTCACGGAGCTGATCCGCGCGACATGTCGCGCGGGCTCCTCCGCGAGGCGGCGCTAAGCGCCGGCGCGCCTTGCGCGTTCGGGCCTTCGGCCCGGGCGTGAAATTGCGCCGCTTGATGGGCGTAGGAACAGCAACGGAAGACCAGAATTCGCTCACTTCTCCGCCGACCTGGTGATTATGGCGGGGTGGCTGCACCCGATCCCATTCCGAACTCGGCCGTGAAACGCCCCAGCGCCGATGGTACTTCGTCTTAAGACGTGGGAGAGTAGGTCGTCGCCAGGTCTGCCGAGCAGTGAGCCGAATTCAAGAATTCATCAGATCATCCCCTCTTTGCGCATGATTTCAAACGCCGCCGCGAGTTCACGCTCCGGCGGCGTTTTCGTTTTGGGCATCATGTTTGCGCGACAATCAGCAATCCCGCAATCGTGAGCAGCGACAAGAGCGTCGACACGTTGATGTCGCCGAAGTCCTTCGCGCGTACCACGCGCACGACCTCGCGCACCTCGACCTGCGGGCCGGCCGCCGGCTCGCGCGCGCGGATCCAATTCCAGAAGAAGCGGGCGAATTTCCGGGTTCTGTTCCAGATCTCGAACGGGGCGCGCTGCCAGCCGTACTTCAGCACGTAGATGACCGCGATGAGGACCGCTATCTGGGCGAGCGTCGAGACCCAGCCGCTGATCAGGAACCAGACGAGGCTCCAGAGGAGCGACAGCAGCGACAGGATCGCCCCGAACAGCCACGCGATGACCTCCATCGGCACTCCTCCCTTGAGCTCGCCTCCTTGAGCTCGCCTCGAGGACTATAGGGGAGTGGGAACGGCTTTACTTGGACCGCGCGCTAAATGCTCCGCCCGCCGTCGACCTCGAGGGCGACGCCGGTAATGAAGGCGCTCGCCGGCTCGGCGAGGAAGAGCGCCGCATTGGCGATATCCGTCGGCTTCGAGAAGCGGCCGAGCGGAATGCCGGCGATGAACTTCGCCCGGTTCTCGGGCGTATCGGGCAGCCCCATGAATTGCTCGATCATTCCCGTTTCGCCGATCACGGGATTGATGGCGTTGACGCGGATCTTCTTCGGCGCGAGCTCAACCGCCATCGACTTCGTGAGCGTCAGCACGGCGCCTTTCGTGCCGTTGTACCAGGTGAGGCCGGGGCGCGGGCGCAGGCCGGCCGTCGACGCCATGTTGATGATGACGCCGCCGCCGCGCTTCTCGAGCTCCGGCACCGCCGCCAAGGTGGCGAGGTATATGGACTTCACGTTGACGGCATAGATGCGGTCGAACTCGGCTTCCGTCACCGTCATCAGCGACTGGTTCTTGTGGGTGGTGCCTGCGTTGTTGACCAGGATGTCGAGCCCGCCGAACTGCTTGATGGCCGCCGCCACCATGCGCTCGACGTCGGCCTTCCTCGAGACGTCGGTCGTCACCGAAGCCGCGGCGTCCCCGATGCGGCTCGCGACAGAAACCGCGGCCTCGGTATTGAGGTCGGCGATCAACACATTGGCGCCCTCGGCCGCGAACGTCTCGGCGATGGCGCGCCCGAAGCCCGACGCCCCGCCGGTCACGATCGCGACTTGATCCTTGAGACGCATCGCTAGCGACCGCTGTTCGCCGGCGCGGCGAGGCGCTCCTGCTCGGCGCGGAACGGGCTTGCGCGGTAGGTGCCGAGCACGCGCAATTCGGTCGAGAAGAACGACAGCTCCTCGAGCGCAAGCTGAACCGGGCGCTCGGCCGGATGGCCGGAGATGTCGGCATAGAACATGGTGGCGTTGAAGCTGCCCTCGGGCTGGTAGCTCTCGAGCTTCGTCATGTTGACGCTGTTGGTGGCAAAGCCGCCGAGCGCCTTGTAGAGGGCGGCGGGCACGTTGCGCACCCGGAATATGAAGGTTGTGATCACCGGCCCCTCGCCGGGCTCGGCGTCGTCGGGCTCGGCCGAGAGCACGAGAAAGCGCGTCGTGTTGTGGGCCTCGTCCTCGACATCGCTCTTCAGGATTTCGAGCCCGTAGATCTCGGCGGCGAGCCGCGAGGCGATGGCCGCGACGGTGAGATCGTCCTGCTCGGCGACCATGCGTGCGGAGCCCGCCGTGTCGGCCTCCGGCACCGGCTTCAAGCCCAGCTTGCGCAGCGTGTTGCGGCACTGGCCGAGCGCCTGCGTATGGCTCATCACCGACTTCACGGTGGCGAGGCTCGCGCCTTTCTTGGCCATGAGCTGGTGGCGCACGCGCAGGAAGTGCTCGCCGACGATGTAGAGCCCCGCCTCCGGGAGCAGGTGATGGATGTCGGCGATACGGCCCGCGACCGAGTTCTCGATCGGGATCATCGCCAGATCGACTTGGCCGGACTTCACGGCCGCCAATACATCCTCGAACGTGGGATAGGCGACAGCCTCGCAGCCGGGAAACGCCTCCGCGCACGCGAGATGCGAGTTTGCGCCGGGCTCGCCCTGGTAGGCGATGCGGCTTCCCTTTTCGGCGCGCGAAGCAGGTGTCATCGGCGACTGTGGTTTAGGTCTGGCGGGAGGATCAGGCGCGCCGCGCCGCCTTCTTGAAGAGGGCCCGCGCGCGCTCGAGGTCGGCCGGAGTATCGACACCGAGCGGAACCGTGTCAACGACGGCGACGTCGATCCTCATGCCGGCTTCGAGCGCCCTGAGCTGCTCGAGCTTCTCTCTCAGCTCGAGGTAGGAGGGCTTGAGCGAGACGAACCTTTCGAGCGCGGGTCGCCGGTAAGCATAAATGCCGATGTGATGGTAAAGCGGCCCTTCGCCGTGGGGCGCGGTGGCGCGCGTGAAGTAGAGGGCGCGCAGACGGTTGGCTTCGGGGAGGGGCGTGCCGACGATCTTGACGACGCTCGGGCTCGTGCGTTCGCTCTCCTCGCGGATCTCGGCGGCGAGCGTCGCGATGTCCGGCCCCTTCGCCGCGAGCGGGGCGACGCACGCGCGCACGAGGTGCGGCTCGAGCGTCGGCAGGTCGCCTTGGAGGTTGACGACGATCTCGGCCTCGGCGTCGGGGTCGACGCGATTGACCGCCTCGAACACGCGGTCCGATCCCGAGGCGTGGTCGGGCCGCGTCATGACCGCTTCCCCGCCCGCCGTGCGCACGGCGTCCATGATCGCTTCCGTATCGGTCGCCACTACGACCCGGCCCATCTCGGCCGCCCGCGCGCGGCGCCAGACATGGACGATCATCGGCTCTCCGCCGAGCTCGAGCATGGGCTTGCCCGGCAGCCGTGTCGCGCTCATGCGCGCCGGAATAACGATCAATGTGTTCGTCATATGCTCGTCATGCGACTGTTTGTGATGATACCCCGGCGCCCTCCGCGTCCGGAATAGGCTCTGTCTCATCCTTAGCCGGGTTGCAAGGCGCGGTGGAACTCCTATAGAAGGGCTCGGCTTTTGACGAGTGCGGCGAAGATTTGCGGAGCAGCCCGTAAATAGTCGGGGCTTCCGGTCGGCGGCAGGGTGGAGCGATGATAGATTCCTTCGAGCTGAGCAAGATTGCGGGCGCGGTTCTCGCTGCACTCCTGGTCATATTCGGGACCAGAACGGCCATCGAGATCTTCGGCGGCCACGGCCACGACGCCGAGCCGGGCTATACCTTGGCCACTCCTAAGGAAGGGGCACCGGCGGCCGGCTCGGAGGGCGCTTCCCCCGCCGCGGCGCCGGCGGCGTTTGACGCGGCAAAGGTCGTCGCCATGATCGCGACCGCCAAGCCCGACAACGGCCAGGCGACCTTCAAGAAATGCCTCGCCTGCCACTCGGCCGAAAAGGGCGCGAAGAGCAAGGCCGGTCCCAACCTCTGGGGCGTGATCGGTCGCCCGCGGGCCTCAGAGACGGACTTCAGCGGCTACTCCGACGCGATGAAGGCGAAGGGTGGAAATTGGACCTATGAGGATGTCGCTGCCTTTGTCCACAGTCCAAAGACCTTCCTTCCTGGCACGAAAATGATCTTTCCCGGCGTCCCCGACGCGGGCGATGTGGCTGATCTCCTGGCCTATATGCACACGCTGTCCGACAGCCCGCCCCCGCTTCCTCAGTAAACCCGTCTCGCGCAATTGTGAGAGGCTGGCAATTCCGCGAGCGATCTTGCGGGGTTGGCGGCCATGTTGCCGATGTTTAATCCGCCCCCGCGCCCGCCTGTGTTAGGGAATCCGGAGCCCCCGGGACGCTTGCTGCGTATACGCGACGCTTGCTGCGTGTAGATGTGAGGGATCGACAGAGGACCCGCCGCCCATGGCCGCTTTTCCTGCCTTGCACCGCCTATTGGTAGCAGCCCTTGGCGCGCTCCTTTTCATCCCATCGGCCGCGCTCTCCGATCCCGAGAGCCAGCCCCGCCACCATGCGCTCTCGCTCATCGGCGAGCCCAAGTACGGACCCGACTTCCAGCATTTCGACTGGGTCAACCCCGACGCGCCCAAGGGCGGCACGGTCCGCTTCGCGGTCGAGGGCACGTTCGACTCGCTCAATCCCTTCACGATCAAGGGCATGCCGGCCTCCGCGCTCGGCATGCTCTACGATTCGCTCATGGCGCAGAGCCCCGACGAGGAGTTGGCCGAGTACGGTCTGATCGCCGAGTGGGTGTCGTATCCTCCCGACTATTCCTCGGCGACGTTCGGGCTCCGGCCCGAGGCGCGCTTCCATGACGGCACGCCGATCACGCCCGAGGACGTGATCTTCTCCCTCGAGGCGCTGAAAAAGGCGCACCCTCACTACGGCAAGTACTACAAGAACGTCGTCAAGGCCGAGAAGACCGGCGAGCACGAGGTCACCTTCACCTTCGACAAGGGCGGCAACCGCGAGCTGCCGCATATCCTCGGCCAGCTCACCGTGCTGCCGAAGCACTATTGGGAGGGCAAGGGCGCCAACGGCGAGGTGCGCGATCTCACCAAAACGACGCTCGAAATTCCGCTCGGTAACGGCGCCTACAAGATCAAGTCGTTCGACACGAGCAACAACATCGTCTACGAGCGCGTCAAGGACTACTGGGCCAAGGACCTGCCGGTCTCGCGCGGCCAGTGGAACTTCGACGAGATCAGGTTCCAGTATTTCCGCGACCGGGTCGCGGCGTTCGAGGAGTTCAAGAGCGGGCGCGCCGACTATTGGCGCGAGAATACGGCAAGCTCCTGGGCCACCCAGTTCGATTTCGACGCCGTCAAGAAGGGGTGGGTTAAGAAGGAGGCGATACCCGTCGCCGGCGTCGCGCGCATGCAGGCCTTCATCTTCAACCTGCGGCGCAAGCAGTTCCAGGATCCGCGCGTGCGCCACGCCTTCGCGCTCGCCTTCAATTTCGAGGATCTGAACAGGAACTTTCTCTTCAATCAGTACGTCCGCGTCGGAAGCTTTTTCGACAACTCCGAGCTTAAGGCGACGGGGCTCCCCGAAGGGCGCGAGCTCGAGATTCTGAAGGAGGTCGAGAAGGACATTCCGCCCGATGTCTTCACGACCGAGTGGAAAAATCCCGTCAACGCCAACCGCGACGACATGCGCAAAAACCTCTCCGAGGCCATGAAGCTCTTGGCCGAGGCAGGGTGGACGATGCGCCAGGAGACGGTCGAGGACCCCGACTGCGGGTTCTTCTGCAAGACGGTGCGGATGGTCGGGCTCGGCTCAGAGAAGATGCAGACCGTGGTGCGCAACGCGGCCGGCGAGCCGCTGACGGCTGAATTCCTCCTTCCGTCCGAGAGCTTCCAGCGCCACGTCTCGAGCTATATCTCGAACCTCGAGAAGATCGGCATCAAGGCGACGATGCGCATCGTCGACCCGGCCCAGTACGAGCAGCGCGAGACGAACTTCGACTTCGACATCGTCGTCGACAGCTTTCCCCAGTCGCTCTCGCCCGGCAACGAGCAGCGCGACTTCTGGGGCAGCGCCGCCGCCGACCAGCCCGGCAGCCGCAACACCATCGGCATGAAGAACCCCGCGATCGATCACCTCATAGAGAAGATCGTCTTCTCCAAGGACCGCGCCGACCTCGTGGCCGCGACCCGCGCGCTCGACCGCGTGCTGCTCTGGAACTGGTATCTGGTGCCGCAGTGGCACAATCCCACCGAGTGGATCGCCACCTGGGACATCTTCGGCCGCCCGGCGACGCTCCCGCAGCTCACCTCCGGTTTCCTCCAGGTCTGGTGGCTCGACCCTGCCAGGCAGCAGGCGCTCGCCGCCGCGCGCGGGAAGTAGCCGAATGCGGTCGCAGGTCTCTTCTCGTCCGCGGATGCGCAGTCCTTACCGCTCGCTGGCGCGCGCGGCCTGCGGAATTGCAGTCTTGGCGACGGCGATTGCGGTGCAGAGCCTGCCTTCGGTGGCCGAGCCCCGGCACGGGCTGTCGATTTTCGGCGATCTCAAGTATCCGGCGGATTTCAAGCATTTCGACTACGTCAACCCCGATGCGCCAAAGGGCGGGCGCGTGTCGCAGATCGGCTCGGCGGGTCGGACGACCTTCGACAGCTTCAACAACTATATCTTGAAGGGCGACGCGGCGCAGGGCCTCGAGCTTCTGTTCGACAGCCTGATGGCGCGCGCCAACGACGAGCCGGACGCTGTCTACGGCCTCGTCGCCGAAACGGCCGATGTCGCCGAGGACGCCATGTCCGTCACGTTCAAGCTCAGGCCCGAGGCCAAGTTCGCCGACGCCTCTCCCGTCACCGCCGACGATGTCGTCTTCTCGTTCAACATCCTCAAAGAGAAGGGCCACCCGAACATTTCGATCTCGCTCCGCGACGTCGAGAAGGCGGAGGCGCTCGACGCGGCTACCGTGCGCTACACCTTCAAGGGTGAGCTCGTGCGCGATCTCCCGATGACCGTCGCGGTGCTGCCAATTCTTTCGAAGGCCTATTACACGACGCACGACTTCGACAAGACGACGCTCGAGCGGCCGCTCGGCTCCGGCCCATACAAGATCGGCGACTTCAAGCCCGGCACGTACGTCTCCTACAAGCGCCGCGACGACTACTGGGCGAAGGACCTGCCGGTCAGCCGCGGGCTCTACAATTTCGACGAGGTTCGCTACGACTACTACCGCGACCGCGGCCTCGAGCTCGAGAACCTGCTCGCCGGCAACTTCGACTTTCGCGAGGAGTTCACCTCCAAGGACTGGGCGACGGGCTACGACAAGCCGCCCGTCAAGGAAGGCCGCATCGTCCTCCTCACGCTCCCCGACGAGCGTCCCTCCGGCGCCCAGGGCTTCTTCATCAACACGCGCCGCGAGAAATTCCGGGACATCCGGGTTCGGCGCGCCCTCGACCTCGCTTTCGACTTCGAGTGGAGCAACCGCAACCTGTTCTTCGGGCTTTATAAGCGCACGGCGAGCTTCTTCGAGAACTCCGACATGAAGGCCTCGGGCCCGCCTTCGCAAGAGGAGCTGGCTCTGCTCGAGCCTTTTCGCGACAAGCTTCCGCCCGAGGTTTTTGGGGTCCCCTACGAGCCCCCGAAAACCGACGGCTCCGGCAACAACCGCGCCCAGTTGCGCGAGGCCGCGAAGCTCCTCGCCGAGGCCGGCTGGACGCAGACGCCCGAAGGCTTGAGGAACGCCAAGGGCGAGCCCTTGGACATCGAGATCCTGCTGTTCGAGGAGAGCTTCGAGCGCATCATCGGCCCCTACGTGAAGAACCTGCGCGCCATCGGAATCAAAGCCAACATGCGCCGCGTCGATCCCTCCCAGTACGAGCAGCGCGTGAAAAGCTTCGATTTCGATCTCACGACGCAGCGGTATGCGCTGCGCCTCACGCCGGGCGTCGAGCTCAAGGCGTTCTGGGGCTCGGATGCGGCGAGGACCAACGGCAGCTTCAACCTGGCCGGCATCGCCGACCCCGTGGTCGATGCGCTGATCGCCCGCATCATCACGGCCAAGACGCGCGAGGAACTCACCGTCGCCGCGCGCGCCTGCGACCGAGTGCTCCGTGCCGGACACTACTGGGTGCCGCAGTGGTACAAGGGCGCCCACAACCTCGCCTTCTGGAACAAGCTCGGCTGGCCCGAGGTGAAGCCCAAGTACGAGCGCGGCGCGCTCGACACCTGGTGGTACGACTCGGCAAAGGATGCCAAACTGAAGACCAACTGAGGGAGCGGGACCGACCGATGTCCACATATCTCCTCAAGCGCGCACTCCTCATCGTGCCGACGATGATCGGCATCATGCTGATCAGCTTCACGATCGTGCAGTTCGCGCCGGGCGGCCCCGTCGAGCAGATCATCGCCAAGCTCACCGGCACCGAAACCTCGATCAGCCAGCAGATCGGCGGCGGCGCGGGCGACGGCATGCGCGGCCAAGCGCCGGGGTCCCAGTTCGGCCAGGGCACCGCCGACGCCGTGACCTCGAAATACCGCGGCGCCCAAGGCCTCGACCCCGAGTTCATCAAGAGCCTCGAGAAGCAGTTCGGCTTCGACAAGCCGGCGCACGAGCGCTTCTTCCTGATGATGAAGAACTATCTCACGTTCGATTTCGGCAAGAGCTACTTCCGCGATGTCTCCGTCCTCGAGCTCATCAAGGAGAAGCTGCCGGTCTCGATCTCGCTCGGGATCTGGATGACACTTCTGACCTATCTCGTCTCGATCCCGCTCGGCATCCGCAAGGCGGTCCACGACGGCGAGCCCTTCGATTCCTGGACGTCGAGCGTGCTCGTCATCGGCTACGCCGTGCCGGGATTTCTCGTCGCGGTGCTGCTCCTGATCCTCTTCGCCGGCTCCTCGTTCTTCCAGTGGTTCCCCTCGCGCGGGCTCGTCTCCGACAACTGGGAGCAGCTCTCGCTCTGGGGCAAGGTCGTCGACTACTTCTGGCACCTGGTGCTGCCGCTCATTGCGATCTCGCTCTCGGCGTTCACGACCATGGCGTTTCTGACCAAGAACTGCTTCCTGGACGAGATCAGGAAGCAGTATGTGCTGACGGCGAGAGCCAAAGGCCTCTCCGAGCGCGAGGTGCTCTACAATCACGTGTTCCGCAACGCCATGCTGCTCATCATCGCCGGCTTCCCGGGCGCCTTCATCGCGGCCTTTTTCTCCGGTTCGCTGCTGATCGAGACGATCTTCTCGCTCGACGGCCTGGGGCTGCTCGGCTTCGAATCCGTCATCAAGCGCGACTACCCGGTCGTCTTCGCCACGCTCTACATCTTCTCGCTCATCGGTCTCGTCGTGAACCTCATCTCCGACTTCATCTATACGCTCGTCGATCCCCGGATCGATTTCGAGAGCCGGGAGGTGTGAGCACGATGGACCTGCGCTACGAGAGCGAGACGGTCCGCGAGCCCACGATCACGCGGAGGGCGCGGTCGTTTTCCGCGTGGCTCTCCGGTCTCGCACCCCGCTTCAAGCTCTCGCCGCTCAACCGGCGGCGCTGGGAGAACTTCAAGAAGAACCGGCGCGGCTATTGGAGCTTCTGGATCCTGCTCGTGCTGTTCGTCGCCTCGCTCTTCGCCGAGGTCATCGCCAACGACCGGCCGATCCTCGTGCGCTACAAGGGCGAGTTCCTGTTTCCGGTGCTGGTCGACTACCCCGAATCGAGGTTCGGCGGCTTCCTCGCCGTCACCGACTACAAGGACCCGGTCGTCATCGACGAGATCGAGGCCAACGGCTGGATGATCTGGCCGCCGATCCGCTTCTCCTACGACACCATCAACAAGGACTACCCGCGCCGAGAGGGTCCCGGCGGACTTTGTCTCGGTTATCCGGCGCCGCCGCTGTGGGCGTCGAGTGCCAAGCTGTGCGAGGCGCCACCCGACCAGATGGCGAGATTCCTGGCGTGGGGCAACACCAATTGGCTCGGCCTCGACGATCAGGGCCGCGACGTGGTGGCGCGCGTGATCTACGGCTTTCGCATCTCGCTCCTGTTCGGGCTTATACTGACGCTCGCCTCCTCCGTCATCGGCGTCGCCGCGGGCGCCGTCCAGGGCTACTTCGGCGGCCGCACCGACCTCTTCTTCCAGCGCTTCCTCGAGATCTGGTCGGCCATCCCCTATCTCTACGTCCTCCTCATCATCTCGTCTGTGCTGGTCCCCGGCTTCTGGACGCTGCTCGGCGTGCTGCTCCTCTTCCACTGGACGGCGCTCGTCGGCGTGGTGCGGGCCGAGTTCCTGCGCGGGCGCAACTTCGAGTACATCACGGCGGCGCGCGCGCTCGGCCTCTCCGATGTGACGATCATGAGGAAGCATCTCCTCCCCAACGCCATGGTGGCGACGCTGACGTTTCTTCCCTTCCAGCTCTCGGGCTCGATCTCGGCGCTGACGGCGCTCGACTTCCTGGGCCTCGGCCTCCCGCCGGGCTCGCCGTCGCTCGGCGAGCTTCTCCTGCAGGGCAAGCGCTATCTCGAGGCGCCCTGGCTCGGCATCACCGGCTTCTTCTCGATCGCCATCACGCTCTCGCTGCTCATCTTCATCGGCGAGGCGGTGCGCGACGCGCTCGATCCCCGCAAAACGTTCAAGTGAGGGCGCCCATGAGCAAGGAAACCCTCGTCAACGTCAAGAACCTCTCAGTTTCGTTTCGCTCCGGGGACGCGGACATGGCGGCGGTGAAGAACGTCTCGTTCCGCATCGGGCGCGGCGAGACGGTGGCCCTCGTCGGCGAGTCCGGGTCCGGAAAGACCGTCTCGGCGCTGTCGATCATGAGGCTCTTGCCGTACCCGGCGGCGTCGCACCCTTCGGGCCAGATCTATTTCGAGGGCAAGGATCTGCTCAAGGTCACGCAGGCGGAAATGCAGCGGATCCGCGGCGACCGCATCTCCATCATCTTCCAGGAACCGATGACCTCGCTCAATCCCCTGCACACGATCGAGAAGCAGGTCGGCGAGATACTCAAGCTGCACCGGGGCATGGACGATGCGGCGGCACGCGTACGCGTGCTCGAGCTTTTGAATAAAGTGGGCGTCGCGGAGCCCGAGCGCCGGCTCGGGGCCTTTCCGCACCAGCTCTCGGGCGGCCAGCGCCAGCGCGTCATGATTGCCATGGCACTCGCCAACGAGCCGGACCTGCTCATCGCCGACGAGCCGACGACGGCGCTCGACGTGACGATCCAGGCGCAGATCCTCGAGCTTCTGCGCAATCTTCAGCGCGAGATGCACATGGCGATGCTGCTCATCACCCACGACCTCGGCATCGTGCGCAGAATGGCGGAGCGCGTCTACGTGATGCAAAGCGGGTCGATCGTCGAGGACGGCGCGACCGAGGACATCTTCAAGGCGCCGAAGCACGCCTATACGCGCCACCTGCTCGCCGCCGAGCCCAAGGGCGCCCCGCCCCATTACGACATCGCGGCCCCCGTGGTCCTTGAGACCGACGACCTCAAGGTCTGGTTCCCGATCAAGCGCGGGCTCCTGCGCAAGACCGTCGACTACGTGAAGGCGGTGGACGGCCTGTCGCTCAAGCTCCGCTCCGGGCAGACGCTCGGCGTCGTGGGCGAGTCGGGGTCCGGCAAGACGACGCTCGGCCTCGCGATCCTGAGGCTCGTCTCCTCGGACGGCCCCATCGCCTACGTGGGGCGGCGCATCGACGGCCTCACGTCGAAGCAGATGCGCCCGCTCCGCAAGGAGATGCAGATCGTCTTCCAGGACCCCTACGGGTCGCTCTCGCCCCGGCTCTCGGTCGCCGAGATCATCGAGGAGGGGCTTCTCATCCAGAAGCCGCAGCTCACCTACGATCAGCGGCGCGAAGAGGTGGCGAAGGCGCTCAAGGAGGTCGGCCTCGACCCCTCCTCACTCGACCGCTATCCCCACGAGTTCTCCGGCGGCCAGCGCCAACGCATCGCCATCGCCCGCGCCATGGTGCTCGAGCCGAAGTTCATCATGCTCGACGAGCCGACCAGCGCCCTCGACATGAGCGTGCAGGCGCAGATCGTCGATCTCTTGCGCGATCTCCAGAAGCGGCGCGGCCTCGCCTACCTCTTCATCAGCCACGACCTCAAGGTCGTGCGAGCGCTCTGCAACTATGTGATCGTCATGAAGAACGGCCGGGTGGTCGAGGAAGGGCCGGCGGAGGAGGTGTTCATGTCGCCGAAGGCCGACTACACCCGGGCGCTCCTCGCCGCCGCGCTCGATCTCAAGGTGGCGCACCGCGCGGCGCTCGCGACATAATCGGCTGAGCGTCGGCGAGGGCCTTCCAAAAGGTGCGAGTTTGCTTCATCGTGCCGAGCCGAACGCCCCAATCCAACCGTTCGGCCCCGCATGCTCACCGACGAAGCTCTTAGCTCACGGCTTCGGGCCACCATAGAGTCGCTGCGCTACTGGGTGCCGACCATCGCCGACGTGGCCCACATTGCCGAGCGCAGCTCGGGCGATACCTTCGTCATCACCATCGAGCCCAACACACCTGCGGCCTGCCCGGTCGAGCTCGCGCTCAGGCCCAACGGCCGCTTCGACATTACGATCGGCGTCGAGACGTACTGGGACCGTGCGGTCCCGTTCTACGATCTCTTTCTGCCACTGCTCGAGGCGATCGCCGCCGGCAACGTCGTCCAGCGTCATTGGGAGAGCTTGGCCACGGGCGCGGTGCGCGCCGTCGAGACCATCGTGACGATGGCCGACGGTTCGGTCTGGCGCGAGGGTCGCACGATCGAGGATTTCGCCTCGGCTGTTCCGCGCGAGGCAACGGAGCGGCGCGACCGCCACTTCCTTCCCTACCGCCGCTAGAAAGTAATTTTTGCGATCGCGTTCACGGTTTGGCGGCGGCCCCTAGCGCGGGGAGGCGCTTGATCGACGTGATCCTCGAGCCCTGGCGCGCGATGCGCTCGGCAGCCTCCGGCAGCGTCTCGACGACGACGGCCATGTGATGGGCGTTGGCGTGGACCAGCATCAGGCCGTCGGCCATGATGCCGACGTGGCCCTTCCAGAACACGAGGTCGCCGCGCTCGAGGCCCTCGAGGCTCTCGGGCACGAGGACCTGCGCCCCCAGTTCCGCCTCCTGCATGTCGCTGTCGCGCGGGCAGGCGAGGCCCGCGGCCTCGAGCGCGGTCTGCACGAGCCCGGAGCAGTCGATGCCGACGCGCGTGCGTCCGCCCCAGAGATAGGGCGTCCCGATGAGGCGCTCGGCAATCTCGGCGAAGTCGCGCGCAAACCGGCCTTTCTCGGCCACGTGCCGAGTCACGACGTAGCCGCCGCCGGCGAGCGCCGTGAAGAGGCCCTCCTGGCCGGTCGCGGCGACGAGCGAATTGAGGGCGAGGTGCATGAGGGGCGGCGACTTGATGTCGGGGGCGGGGTAGACGAACGTCCCGAGCGCCTTGACCCGGTGCGTCGGCTCGGCGCCCTTGGCCGAGAGCACGTCCGCCGGCAGGTAGCCGACGTAGCGGTCATGCTCGAGCTGGACCCAGGCCCAGCCCTCGGCCTCGTCGTAGACGGTGACGGTCTCCCCGAACAGCACCTCTGTATCGACCGGGGAGGCGAGGTCCGGTCGCCGGCGCAAGGGGACCGCCGAGCGCACGAGGCGAAAGGCGGCGCCCGGTGCATAGCGCGGCGCATCGACCTCGCCCGAGAGGCTCAAGGCCGCGAGGTCCGCGCGATAGGCGTGGCGGCGCGGGTCGAGGAGTTGGCTCTTCGGCGCCGCGGACTTGGCTTTCTTGGTCGGCTGTTCCTTCATGCATTGTGGTCCTTGGACAGCACGGCGAACACCGCGCGCGCCGTTTGCGGCTCGCCGCCCTTGGGTCCGAGCGGCCGCGCCGCCGGCCGCCAGGCGTAGAGATCGAGGTGCGCGAAGCGGCGCGCTTTCTTGACGAACCGGCGCAGGAACAGGGCGGCCGTGATGGCGCCCGCGAACGGCGCATCGTAGACGTTGTTCATGTCGGCGACGTCGCTGTCGAGATGGCGTTCGTAGCCGTTCCACAGCGGCAGCCGCCAGACGGGATCGCCGACGGCGGCGCCGGTGCGCATGAGCTCGGCCGCGAGAGCGTCGTCGTCCGTGAAGAGGCCCGGCAGGTCGGGCCCGAGCGCGACGCGCGCCGCGCCGGTGAGCGTCGCGAACACGAACAGCCACTCGGGCGCGTCCTCGTCGGCGAGCGAGAGCGCATCGGCGAGCACGAGGCGCCCCTCGGCGTCGGTGTTGCCGATCTCGACCGTAGTTCCAGCACGGCTCGTCACCACATCGCCGGGCCGGAAGCTCTCCCCGAGACGCTGTTCTCGGCGGCCGCGATCAGGAGCCTGAGTTTCACGTCGAGCCCCTGGCCCATGATCATATGGCCGAGGCTCAGGGCGGTCGCGGCGCCGCCCATGTCCTTCTTCATGAGCAGCATGGCGGAGGCCGGCTTGATGTCGAGGCCGCCGGTGTCGAAGGTGATGCCCTTGCCGACCAGCGTAACAGTCGGCGCGTTGGCCGATCCGCCCGGCTTCTGCCACTTGAGGTCGATGAGGCGCGGCGTGCGTGGGCTCCCGCGGCCGACCGCGTGGATGAGCGAAAACCGCTCCTCGAGAAGCTTCTCGCCTTTGACGACCGTCACCTTCGCGCCGTAGCGCACGGCAAGGTCGCGGGCCGCCGCCTCGAGCTCGTCGGGTCCGAGGTCGGAGGCCGGAGTGTTGATCAGGTCGCGGCCGAGCCAGACCGCCTCGACCGTGGCGAGGAGGGCCTGCCTATCGACACCGGCGGGCACCTTGAGACGGGGCGGCGCGTCGTTGCCCCCCGTCGTTTTGTAGCGCCGGAACCGGTAGGCGCCGAGGCCCCAGGCGAGCGCTGCGAGCTCGGGCGCCGCGCAGGCGTCCGGGAGGGCGTACGCGCCGGCGGGCAGGCTCGAGGCAAGCAGCCCGACGAGCAGCTCCGAGGGCCCCGAAGGCTCGCCCGACGCGCCGTTGCCGAGCCCGAGGGCCGCAGCCGCGAGCTTTCCCCCGGCGCCGGGCACCAGCGCCTGCTTGCGGGCCGCCGTCGTGAAGCCGGTCGCCTCGAGCCAGCGCCGTTCGGCCTCGCCAAGGCCCGCGCTCGCGACCGGAAAGGAATCCGACACCAGGCAGATGGGGATCGGGCTCTCGGTTGAATCTTCGGCGAGGAACACGTCGGACGGGACGAGCGCGCGGCCGGCCAGAGAATTTTCTTTCATGAGAAGGTCAAAATCCCCTGAGAATTGACCGCTTGGACCGCGGCGCGAGGTTCGGCATTATCACTCCCCGGTCCAGGAGCACAACCGCATGGAGAAGATGGGGCATGCAGGCGCCGCGCTACCGGCTGATCATCGGCAACAAGGCTTGGTCGAGCTGGAGTATGCGGCCTTGGCTGGTGATGCGCCGATTAGGGCTGCCTTTTGAGGAAATCAACATCCGGCTGCGGGAGCCCTCGTCGAAGGACAAGATTCTGGGCCACTCGGCCGCAGGCAAGGTCCCGGCCCTTTATATCGGCGACCTCCTCGTCTGGGACAGCCTCGCCATCATCGAGACTTTGGCCGACCGCCACCCGGAGCACGCGATCTGGCCGGCGGAGAGGGAGGCGCGCGCCGTCGCCCGCTCCGTCTCGGCCGAGATGCACGCGGGCTTCCAGGCGCTCCGCGAGCATTGCCCCATGGACATTCTGAAGCGCGCGCCGAAGAAGGATCTGCCGGAGGCCGCCGAGACAAACATCCGCCGCATCGTCGCGCTCTGGCGCGACTGCCGACAGCGGTTCGGCGGCTCGGGGCCGTTCCTCTTCTCCGACTTTTCCGCGGCCGATGCCATGTATGCTCCCGTCGCCTCGCGGCTCCGGACCTACATCCCCGACCTCGCCCCCTTCGGCGACGACGGGACGGCGCGAAGCCTACGTCGAGACGATCTTCGCCATGCCCGAGATCGCCGCGTGGGCCGACGCCGCCCGCCTCGAGCAGGCGGCCTGATCCCCTCCCTTCGCCCGCCCGTGTCTACACGCTGCCAGCTAGGCCCAACCGGTTAAGCATTTGTTGACCCGTGTCCCAGAAAGTAATGCTCAGCCCTGAGAGAGCGGCGCTGATTCGGTGACTACGGAGACACGACATGGCCGCCCGCGCCGCGCCTGAGCCGGTTCTCATGCTGCCGAGAGCCGGGATCGTCGCGGCGATGGCTGCGAGCCTGCTGCTCGGGGCCTGCTCGCAGTTTGTGGGCGACGTCAGTCCTGCCGCCCTCGTGACAGGGAGCAAGCCGGCTCCTGCTGCCGACGCCGATGCGCAGCGCCCGCCTCAGACCGAACTCGAGAAGGCGACGGACTATTGGGCGAAGGAATACGCCAAGGACCCGCGCAACCTCGACAACGTGCTCTCCTACGCCAAGAACCTCAAGGCCATGGGGCAGAAATCGCAGGCCCTCGCCATCCTGCAGAACGCCTCCCTGTACCATGCGAATGACAAGCGGCTCGCCTCCGAATACGGGCGCCTCGCCCTCGATCTCGATCAGGTGAGCCTGGCAAAGCAGCTCCTCGCGGTGGCCGACGATCCCGTCGCCCCCGACTGGCGCGTCATCCTCGCGCGCGGGACGGTGCTTGCGAAGGAGGGCCGCTACAAGGAGGCCGTCGAATTCTACGAGCGGGCCCGGGCGCTCGCGCCCGATCACCCTTCGGTCCTCAACAATCTTGCGCTCGCCTACACGATGAGCGGCGAGCCGGCCAGGGCCGAAGGCCTCCTGCGGACAGCCGCCGCGGCGGAAGGGGCAAACGCCAAGGTGCGCCAGAACCTCGCGCTTGTCCTTGGCCTGCAGGGCAAGTACGACGAGGCGACGAAAGTGGCGTCGACCGACCTCGCGCAGGAGAGCGCCAGGGCCAATGCCGATCTTCTCCGCAAGATCGTCAAGGCCGAGCCGAAGGCGATGCCCGCGGAGACGGTCGAGACCTCCCCGACGGAGGTCGTCGAGGCTCCGGCCGGTGAGCCCGCTATCAAGCCCGCGCTCGCGGAGACCGAGCACGCAGGCCCGGACGAGGCGACGATTGAGCCCGTGGCCAGCGCCGAGCCGCCGGCCGAAGCCGCGCCGCCGGCCTTCTTGAAGCCCTCGACGAACTGACCCCCATTGGAGTCTTGGACGGGAGGAGGCTTGGACGGATCCGCGCCTTCGCGAGGATGTCGTCCCGACAATCCGAACCTATTGCAACTTCCAGAACGTGATCGCGGCGGGCCCGAGGATCACGACGAACAGCACCGGCAGGAAGAACAAGATCATCGGCACCGTAAGCTTGGGCGGCAGCGCCGCCGCCTTCCTCTCGGCCTCCGACATGCGGATGTCGCGGTTCTCTTTCGCCATCACTCTCAAGGCCGTCCCCACTGGCGTGCCGTAGCGCTCGGCCTGAATGAGCGCCGTTGCCACCGCCTTGACGCCCGGTAGGCCGGTCCGCTTGCCGAGGTTCTCGAACGCCTGGCGGCGCTCGCCGAGATAGGAGAGCTCCGCCGTCGTGAGCGAGAGCTCCTCGCCGAGCTCGATCGACTGGACAATGATCTCCTTCGCCACCTTGCCGAACGCGGCCTCGACCGACATGCCCGACTGCACGCAGATGAGGAGCATGTCGAGCGAATCGGGAAACGCCTGCTTGATCGACTGCTGGCGCTTCTGCGCCAGGTTCTCGACGAAGACGTTCGGGAGATAGAAGCCGCAGATCCCCGCGCCGAGCGCCATCACGACCTTCATGTGCGGGGAGTAGTCGAAGTCGGACACGACGAACAGGTAGAAGAGAGCGACGCAGAACACGATCGGCGGGGCCGCGACGCGGAAGAACATGTAGGTGACGAGTGGCGCCTGGCCGCGCAATCCCGCCGTCTTGAGCTTGTTCCTGATCTCCTCGTTGTCGAACTGGGAGCGCAGATCGAGCTTGTCGACGATCTGCTGCATGAACCCCTTCGAGGATTGCCTGAGCTTGGCACCCTGGCGTTCCTTGGCGGCCATCTCCGCGAGGCGCTGGGAGCGCATCTTGTCGCGCTCGACCGCCATTACGCGCATGCGCTGGCTCATGCGGTCCCGGCTCAGGAGCGGCATGGCGAGCGCGAACACGGTCGCGACGACGGCGATCGTGCCGAGCAGCGTCGCCATGAACTGCGGGCTCAGGAGATTGTCGATGAAGTCGCCCATGGCATCAGAACTTGAAGTTGATCATCTTGCGCATGACGAGAACTCCGCAGCCCATCCAGAACAGGCCGAACATGATCATGAAGTTGCCGGTGCGCGTCGCGAATAGGGGCATGATGTACTCGGGCGCGGTGCTGTAGACCATGAACATGACGCCGGGAGGCAGCGAAGCGAGCACCATCGCCGACGTCTTGGCCTCCGCCGACAGCGCCTTCACCTTCATGAACATGCGCTGGCGGTCGCGCAGGACGCCGGAGAGATTGGCGAGTGCCTCCGAGAGGTTGCCGCCGGCCTGCTGCTGGATTGCGATCACGATCGTGAGAAACTTGACCTCCGGCATTGGCATCCGAAGCACGAGCCTGTCGAGCGCCTCCGACAGCGGCACGCCGACTCGCTGCTGCTCGATCACGTCCTTGAACTCGCTCGCGACCGGCTCGGGACTCTCCCGGGCGATGACCTGCAAGCACTCGTTGAGAGGAAGGCCGGACTTCACGCCGCGCACGACCACGTCGATGGCGTTGGCGAGCTCGGCCAGGAACTTCGCCTGCCGCCGCTTGATCATCTTGGACAGAATGAAGCGGGGGAGGCCGAACGTGCCGATGAACATCGCCGTCATCGTCGCGAGCGGCAGCAGCGCCGATTGCGGAAGGGAGACGTAGGCGATGGCCGAGCAGAGAAGCCCGGAGATTGCGCTCGCAATCCAGAAGGCCTTGGGCTCGACGTCGAGGCCGGCACGCTGCAGCTTGAGGCGAAGCGTGACCTTCTCCTTGGCCTTGTTGCGGCTCTCGATGTCCTTGAGCGTCTCGGCGACCTGCTTTCTCCGCGTTGCCGCGATCTCGGCCGCGGAGCGCGTTGCGGCCTTCTTTGCCGTGCCTTCGGTGACGGTAGCAATGCGCTTTTCGCGCTCGCGCTCGCCGGAGATGTACGGGTACGCGACCACGTAGACGATCGAGGACAGCGTCACGGCGGCCAAGAGGCCCGCAATAAGCGGCATCATGCTCGGATCAAGCATTGGCCTCTCCGAGCGGGTTGCCGTTCGAATCGAGCACCTCGGCCGCGGCGAGCGCCGCGGCAAGGCGGCTCTCCTCCTTGTAGTACTCGGCCCTCTCCCAAAAGGCCGGACGCGCGATGCCGGTCGAGCGGTGCCGGCCGGTGAGCCTCCCGTGCGCGTCCTCGCCGGTAATTTCGTAGACAATGAGGTTCTGCAGCGTGATCGTCTCTTCCTCCATGCCGGTGACCTCGGTGACGTGGGTCACCTTGCGCGAGCCGTCGCGCAGGCGCGAGGCCTGGATGATGATGTCGATCGAGCCGACGATCATCTCGCGGATGGTGCGCACGGGGAGCGTGAAGCCGCCCATCATGATCATGGATTCGAGACGGCTGAGCGCCTCGCGCGGCGAGTTGGCGTGAAGCGTGCCCATGGAGCCGTCGTGGCCGGTGTTCATGGCCTGGAGCAGGTCGAAGGCCTCCGGTCCGCGCACCTCGCCGACGATGATGCGCTCGGGGCGCATGCGCAGGCAGTTCTTGACGAGGTCGCGCATGGTGACCTCGCCCTCGCCCTCGAGGTTGGGCGGGCGCGTCTCGAGGCGCACCACGTGCGGCTGCTGGAGCTGAAGCTCGGCCGAGTCCTCGCAGGTGATGATGCGCTCGGTGATGTCGATCGGGCCGGTCAGGCAGTTGAGCAGCGTCGTCTTGCCCGAGCCGGTGCCGCCGGAGATGAGGACGTTGCAGCGCACGCGGCCGATGATCTCGAGCACCGTCTTGGCCTGCGGCGTGATCGAGCCGTATCTGACGAGCTGCTCGAGCGTGAGCCGGTCCTTCTTGAACTTGCGGATCGTGAGCGCGGGTCCGTCGATGGCGAGCGGCGGGGCGATCACGTTGACGCGCGAGCCGTCGGGGAGGCGGGCGTCGCAGATCGGGCTGCTCTCGTCGACGCGGCGGCCGACCTGGCTCACGATGCGCTGGCAGATGTTCATGAGCTGCTGGTTGTCGGCGAAGCGCACCGTCGTCTTCTGCACCTTGCCGGCGACCTCGATGAAGGTCGTGGACGCGCCGTTCACCATGATGTCGGCGATGTCGTCGCGGGCCAGCAGCGGCTCGAGCGGGCCGTAGCCCAGCACGTCGTTGCAGATGTCCTCGAGCAGCTCCTCCTGCTCGGCAATCGACATGACGACGTTCTTGACCTGGATGATCTCCGAGACGATGTCGCGGATCTCCTCGCGCGCGGCCGCCGAGTCGAGCTTGGCGAGCTGGGTGAGGTCGATCGTGTCGATGAGCGCGTTGAAGACGGTCGTCTTGACGTCGTAGTACTCCTCCGAGTGCCGGCGCTGCACTTCGACGGGCTCGACGCGCGGGGGCGGCGCGGCGACGACCGGCGCCGGCGGCTCGACGGGCCTCGCCGCGGCGAGCCCGGCCGGATGCGGCTGGGGTGCCTTGCGCTGGGGCGCGGCATCATTCGATCGCTTGCCGAACATGGGGGCCGCGCTCCTAGGACCGGATCAGTCTCAGCTTTTCCAGGAGCGGAGCCAGAGGCGACCTCCTCTCGGGCTTGATCTCCTTGCGGTGCGCCAGCGCCATCGCGATGTCGCGGAAGCTTTGCGGCGCCTTGGCCGAGGCGTTGATCTCCGCGAGCATCTGCCCGTTGTTGGCCGCCTGCCCGAACAGCTCGCTGTCGAAGTCGATGACGCAAAGCGCCTTGAGGCCGAGCGCGGCCTCGAACTCCGGGGCCGAGATCTCGGGGCGCTTCGGCATGTTCGCCATGTTGAGCACGAGGTGTGGGAGCGCGTCGTTCTTGCGCGACTGCTTGGCGAGATCGACGATGTTCTTCGCGTTGCGCAGATTGGCGAGGTCGGGGACCGCGGTGATGACGATCTCGTCCGCTTGGATCAGCATGCGCTTGGTCCAGGCAGACCAGGTGTGGGGCAGGTCGACGGCGACGTAGGGCACATTCTGGCGCACGACGTCGATCACCGTCTCGCAAGCCTCCGGCGTGATGTCGTAGTCGCGATCGAGCACGACCGGGGCGGCGAAGATCGAGAGGTGCTCCGAGCACTTCGTGAGCAGGCGGTCGAGCAGGACCTCGTCGAGCCGCTCCGGGTTCTGCAGCGCATCCGCGATGCCCTGGACCGGGTCCTGATTGAAGTCCAGCCCCGTCGTGCCGAAGGCGAGATCGAGATCGGCGATGACGGCGTTCGCCTTCAAGGTCTCGGCCAGCGTCCAGGCCACGTTATGGCAGATGGTGGAGGAGCCGACGCCGCCCTTGGCGCCGACGAAGGCGAAGACGTGGCCGACCGGGTCGGCGCTCGGGTTGTTGTAGAGGCTTGAGAGCGCCTCCATGAGCTCGACGGTCGAGATCGGCGCGACCAGGTACTCCGACACGCCGCGCTTCAGGAGCTCGCGATAGAGCAAGACGTCGTTGACGTGGCCGATGATCAGCACCTTCGTTCCCGCGTCGCAGCTCTCCGCGAGCTGGTCGAGCTCGGAGAGCAGCTCCGCGCGGGAGAGAGCCAATTCGAGGATGATGAGATTGGGTGTCGGATTCTCCTGATAGTGAGCCACCGCGGCCTCGGCGCCGCCCATTTGCACGCTGACGTGCACCTTCGCCAGCCGGCGGTCCTCGGCCGCCGTCTGGATGATGTCCGCGATCGCCGGGTCCTCGCAAAATGCCTGAATGGAGATGCGCGGGATCGGCCGCGCGCGCTCGAGCGCCGACGCGGCGGCGTCGGCGGCGTCGGCGTAGCCGAGGCCGAAGTCGGCCTCGGAAGCGGAAAAGACAGGCTTCGCCATCTCAAAAGCCTCAGTTGGTCGTCTTCACCTGAACCTTCTCGTCTTCCGTCTTCTTGGCCGTCGTCGACTCGCCGTGCACGTACTTGTCCCACGTCACGTCCCTACGCTCGGAGGCGCGATCGCTCTCCGTGCGCGGACCCAGGAGATCGGCGGGATTGGCAACCATGGCGGCGAGGTTGCGCTGGTTGGCGCAACCGAGATTGGGGTAGGGCAGGTTGTTGGGCTCGCGCGCGAGGTTCGTCGGCCAGGCGCCGCACTCGGGCGCGTCGGCGATGTAGCGCAGGTAGGAGACGCGGATCGGCGGGTCGGGCTCGAACTCGTCGAGATAGGCCTCGACCGCGATCGAGGATTCGGGGAAGCCGTTGTCGCTCAAGACGCGGCGGATCTGGCCGACCGCCTGCATCGCCGCCACCTCGTTCGGGCCGCCGCTCGGCGCCGAGATGACGAGCCGGCTGTTGCCGGCGTCGCTCGCTCGCGCGCGGTCGGCGAAGGCGAGAAGGTCGGCGCGCGCCTTGGGCGACAGTCCGGGCGAGCTCTTGGCGACGTGGATTTCGAGCGTCTGCGGCTGCTGAGAGACGAGGATCGGATGGCGCTGCGCGGGATCGACGAGCGCCCAGCCCGCGACCTGCGCACCCTCCTCGCCGTGCTTGCAGCCGCCGACGGCAAGCACGATGAGGGAGGCAGCAATCATGCGCCGCCGCGCTCGGCGACGCGGAGGAGTGGGAGCGACTTTTCTCTCGTCAGCATTGGTGTTCTCCGCTCACGCGCGTCATTCCACGATGAACCCGTAGTCGCCCTTGAGATCGCCGGGTGGAGGCGCCGAGGTCGAGCCGTAGATCCGGTTGATATGGCCGAGGAAGTCGCCCTTCATGTCGGAGGCGTCGCCGAGACCGTCGAGCGGGCGCGCGAGGTCCTGGCGGGCTGACGGCTTCACGAGGTAGGGCGTGACGATGACGACGAGCTCGCTCTCCTGCTTGATGAAGTCGCGGCTCCTGAACAGGGTGCCGAGGACAGGCACGTCCTTGAGGCCCGGGAAGCCGTCGATGTTCTGGCGCACGCCGTCGGTGATGAGGCCGGCGAGCGCGAGCGAGCCTCCCGACGGCAGCTCGACCGTCGAATTCGCCTGGCGCTTCTTCAAGGCCGGGATCGAGATGAAGTTCAGCGTGACCGCGCCGAGGTCGGTGAGCTCGCTCACCTCGCTCTCGATCTTGAGGCTGATGCGGCCTTCCGAGAGCACCGTCGGCGTGAAGGATACGCCGACGCCGAACTCCTTGTAGACCACGGTCGTCTGCCCCTGGCTGTCGACGACGGGGATCGGGAACTCGCCGCCGGCGAGGAATTTCGCCGCCTCCCCCGACACCGCCGTGAGGTTCGGCTCGGCGAGCGTGCGGATGAGCCCGTCGCGCTCGAGCGCGCGGATGGCGTGGCTGATCCTTTGATCTCCCGACGCCCAGCCGCCGTTGAAGCCGCTGTTTGTGAAGGCATCGGGAATCGACGAGTTGGGCTGATAGTTGCACAACGTGCCGGCGGGGCAGGCAATCGCCGGATTGGTCGGGCTTCCTATGGTCGAGATGCCGGGCAGCGGCAGATTGCCGAGGCCCGCGGCCGCCGTGAGCGGGAGCGCGTTCTCGGTCAGGAGCGTCGTCGAGAAGTTGCCGGCGTTGATGACGGCGCCGATGTTGATGCCGAATTGCTTCATAAGCGAGCGCTGGACCTCGGCCACGACGACGCGGAGCATGACCTGCTCCTCGCCCTCGACAGAGAGCATGTTGATGACCTTGAGCCTGTCGCGCTTGTCGTTCTCGGGCGGCGTCACGATGAAGCGCGAGGCGAGATCGAAGGCCCGGTTCGAGTCGATCGGGCTCCTCACCGTTCCCGTGAGGATGACGGTGTCGTTCAGGATCTCGGTCTTGATGTTGGAGCCGGGGATGAGGCGCACGAACAGCTGGTCGAGGACGGCGGTGTCGGCCTCGACGTCGATCTCGAGGGTCAGGATCTGCTCGCCGTGGGAATCGAAGAAGAAGGCGTTCGATTGGCCGACCTTCTTGCCGATGAGATGGACGCGGTTCGACGACTGGACGACGGCGTCGACGATCTCCGGCGCCGAGACCATGACGTCGCGCAGCTCGCGGGGGAGCTCGACCAGCATGGCCTTGTTGCGCCCGAGCCGAACTGCCCGCGTCTGCGGCAGCGCCTCCTGGTCGGTGATGCGCAGGACGGATTGATGATTGGTTGCCACGAACGTGCCGCCGTCGAACGTGCCGCCGTTCGCGAGCGCGGGACGAGCGGGCGCAGTCGCCGCCGATGCGAAGACGGCAAGGGCCAGCACGGCCCTGCACCAGGGCTTCGTCACGAAAGTTCGCATCGGTCTTTCAGCCTTCCGACGAGCCACGTTGAGCGAGCACTCAGTTCACGCCGTACGTACGCGAGCTGACACCGTAACGCAGGACCCGGACGGCATTGCCGTTCTTGTTCTTGTCGAGATCGTCGCCCGCGATCGGGCCGGTGCCGTCCGCCTCGAGATCGGAGATCGAACGCAGCGACAGGCTGATCTCGCCCATCGAGTTGGCGAGCGCGAGCAGCTCGGACTGACGCGGGGTGAGCTCGAGCGTCGCTGTGTTGGCGTTCCCGTCGGCAGTCTTCTTGCTGTCCTTGGTGTCGATCTGCTGGCCGATGGCGAGGACGCGAACGTTGCGGAACAGCGTATCGCTCACATACTCGTCCACCCCGTTGCGGCCGCGCGTGCGCCGGATCAGGATCACGTCGACGCGGTCGTTGGGGAGGATGAGCTTGGCGACGGCCGTCTCGTCCTTGATCTTGGTCGCGACGGCGCGCATGCCGGCAGGAAGGATGGCGGCGAGAATGCCGCCTTGGCCGGGCTTCACCAGCTTCTGGTTGGTGATCGGCTCGCCGGCCAGGATCGGCGCGCGGGCGATGGCGCCGGTGTATTGCGCTATGGCGTTGGGGTTCGCCGCCTTGGTGACGAAGCCGGTGTTGGCCGTGTCCTCGGGCCACGGCTGCCAGCGCAGGAGCGTCTCGTTCGCCACCTGGCCGAGACCGATATCGGCGTTGGCAACGAGGACGTCCGACGACTTGACGTGCACCTCGACCGTCTTCTCGATGGGCGCCTGGTTCATGACGCTCTGGATCATCATGAAGGCGAGGAGCCCGGCCGTACCGGCGATCGCGATCCCGATGAGCTGTGCTCGCTTCATTGCGCCAAGTCCCTGGAGTTCCGGCGTGCCGAACCGGTTTGACGCGAGTTTGCGTCACATTCGTCAACGGGGAGTTAACCACCGTCGCAATAGGGGCCAGAGTGCCCGCTCTACGGTGCGGATGAGGTCGGGGCCGGACAGGGGCGCGAATCAGCCGCCGAAGGCGGCAAACCAGAGGGTCTGCGGGTAGATCCAAAGCGCACCGCCCGCGATCGCGAGGCCGTAGGGTATGCCGGAGTCCGCCCGGTGGAGCTTCAGCGCCCATCCGGGGCCGGGCAGCGCGGCGATCGGCAGGCGGCGGTAGGCGAGGATCAGAAGCGCGAGCGCCCCGCCCAGGATCGTCACCACCGCGCAATAGGTGACGAGATCGCCGAGCCCGATCCAGAGCGCCGACGCCGCAAGGAGCTTCGCGTCCCCGCCCCCGAGCCAGCCCTGCGAGAAGAAGAGGATGCCGATCAGGAGCACCAGCAACCCGGCCGAGAGGTGGAGCAGAGCCTGCTCGAGGGGGAGGCCGGCAAAGGCTGCCGCGACCGGGAAGGCCGCCGCGAGCGCCAGCGACACGCGGTTCGGGATAGTCATGGTGAGGAGGTCCATGGCCCCGGCGAAGGCCATGGCGGCCGGGAAGACGAGCAGGAGCGCATGCTCTAGCACGGGGATCGGACCTCTTCTCCGGGGGGCTCGCGGGAGCCCGCCTCATGGGTCTTTCAGTGTCGCTGACCAGCGTTAAGCGAGGCCTAAAAATTAGGCGGCGACCGGCTAGTTGATGAAGCTCGCGACATTGCTCCAGATCTGATTGAGCAGCGTCGGAAAGCTGGAAATCGTCGCAACGATGCCGACCCCCATGATGAGGGCGATCATGCCGTATTCGATCGAGGTCGCGGCGCCCTCGTCGGCCCAGAGTTGCTTGAGCAGCTTGCACATTCTGCTTCTCTCCGAACTCTCCGCCTACGGCCTGCTCTCGTCCAGCATACTTGGGCTCTGTTAACGCGGGGTGGATCGGGGCCGCCCCTTAAGTCTTGACGCCGCCATACCGCTGGGCTGAGTTGCAGCCGCCGGGCAGCCAAGAAGGGAAAGATGATGGGTTTGACGCGACAGGGTCTCACGGCCGCGGCGGCGCTATGCATAGGGGTTCTCTCGGCTGCGACCGTCGAGGCCGGCGGGTTCGACCTGACGCCCAAGGAGCCGACGGCTAAGCCGAAAAAGACCGCGAAGCCGGCCGCCCCGCCCGCGGCGGCGCCCGCCGCCCAGACCCAGCCTGCAGCAGCGGCCGGGGCCGATAGCGTAGCTCCGCCTGCTCAAGCCGAGAGCGCGCCTCAGCCCGGGGCCAAGACCCAGGGTGGTCCGAGCACGGCCGGCATGCCGCCGCCGCCCGCCCCCGCCAACTGCCAGAACACCGGCTCCTTCGGGGCCTGGCTCGCCGACTTCCGCAAGGAGGCCGCCGCCGAGGGCATCAGCCAGCGGACGATCTCCTCGGCGCTCGACGGCATCGCGCTCGATCAAAGCGTCATCTCGCGCGACCGCCGCCAGGGCTTCTTCTCGAAAAGCTTCCTCGACTTCTCTGACAAGCTCGCGACCGCCAACCGGGTCCAGAGCGGGCGCGCGCAGATCGCCAAGAACAAGGCCGCCTTCGACCGGGTCGACAAGGAGTTCGGCGTCCCGGCCCCGGTCATCACCGGCTTCTGGGCGCTCGAAAGCGACTTCGGCGCCGGCATGGGCAAGTTCCCGATCCTCGGCGCGCTGGCAACCCTCGCCTACGATTGCCGGCGCGGGCCGATGTTCCGCGACGAGCTCAAGGCGGCGCTCAAGATCATCGATCGCGGCGACATGACGCCCCAGACTATGATCGGCTCGTGGGCGGGCGAGATCGGCCAGACGCAGTTCCTGCCGACCCGCTACCTCGAGCATGCGATCGACTACGACGGCGACGGCCGTCCGAACCTCTTCGCCAATCCGACGGACATCATCGGCACCACGGCCAACTACATGACCCACCTCGGCTGGCGGCGCGGCGAGCCGTGGATCGAGGAGGTCGAGGTGCCCGACAAGCTCGCCTGGGAGGAGGCGGACCTCACCATCAAGCATCCGCGCTCGCAGTGGGCCGCATGGGGCGTGACGCGGCGCGGCGGGGCCGCGCTGCCCGACGACTCGCTCCCTGCCTCCCTCCTTCTGCCGATGGGCCGGTATGGCCCGGCGTTCCTCGCCTACCCCAACTTCGACGTCTATCTGCAGTGGAACCAGTCGCTCAACTACGCGACGACGGCGGCCTATCTCGCGACCCGCATCGACGGAGCGCCGGCCATGGGCCGCGGCAGTCCCGGCATCCCGGTGCTTTCGCCGGACGAGTCGAAGGAGCTCCAGCGGCTCCTCGTCAAGCGCGGCTTCGACGTGGGCGAGATCGACGGCAAGATCGGGCTCAAGACCCGCCAGGCCGTGAAGGTCGTGCAGAAGAAGCTGGGCTTTCCGGCCGATTCCTATCCGACGCCGGAGCTGCTTTCCGCCATGCGCGGCGGAGCCTGACGTTGCGCTCGGCCCCGGCCTTTTGCTAGCCTCTACAACGCGTGCGGCGCTGGCTTGGGCTGCGCCGGGGGTCCGGGGGGACCGGACACGCGCCACGATGGGGGATGCGCCGGTGGTCTGTCCGTGACCCAGAGCCTCGAGAACGACCTCGCGCGCGTCGGCGCTCTCGTCGTCCGGCCGGTCGACAACGCGCACGAGCTCGCCGCGATCCTGCGCCAGGTCTACCACGCCGTCTTCGACGTCGATCTCGAGCGCTACGACGCCGAGTCTGTCCGTGCCGTCGCGCCGAAGCTGATGGCCGCGATCTTCGCCTACCGAATGACGCTCCGCGACCGTATCGCCGAATGGCAGGCGAAGGGGTTCATGACGCGGGAGGTTCAGGGCGCGCTCCGCGACGTGTTCCGCATCGCGCGCTATGGCTCCGACATGCTGGGCGAGCTCGCGATCGGGCACAAGCGCGTCGCGCCGGGAGAGGCCCCGCGGCGCGCCTTCACCGGCACCGATCACAACACCTTCGTGCACCCGAGGTTCGCCACCGGCCGCAACATCGCCTTCCAGTCGGGCGACGTGCTGCTCGTGCGCGGGGCCGCCCACAACAGCGCGGCGATCGCCCGCATCGGCGATGTCGATTCCCTCTTCTCCCATGTGGCGATCGTTTCCGTCGACAAGGACGGCAAGCCCTGGGTCGTCGAGGCGCTGATCGAGGAGGGGTCCGTCATCAACACGCTCGAGCACTTCCTCGACCACGGGGTCGGACGAGCCGTCGTCTATCGCCACAGGGACGCGGCGCTCGCCGCCCGCGCCGCCGAGATCGTTCATGAGCGCATTGCGGCGAGCGTCGAAGGCAAGGCGCGCCACATCCCCTACGACTTCTCGATGCGCCTCAAGGGGCGGCGCAAGCTCTTCTGCGCCAAGCTCGTGCAGCAGGCCTTTCTCGACGCGAGCGGCGGTGCCTTGAGCCTTCCGTCGTTCAAGACCCGTTTTCCTCCCGCCAATCGCGAGTTCTTCCACGCCATCGGCGTGCGCGCCAAGGAGACGTTCGCGCCGGGCGATATCGACATCGACCCGGCCTTCGACCTCGTCGCCGAGTGGCAGGACTACCGCGCGACCGCGTCGCTGCGCCGCCAGGACATGATCATGACCAAGTTCTTCGAGTGGATGGAGAAGCTCGGCTGGCGCTTCCGCGAGGATTTCTTCATCAAGCTCGTTGCCGTGTTCGGGCGCCTCTCGAGCTATCTCTCGAAGCGTGCCAAGAACCTCATTGCTTCGGTCGTGCCCAAGGTGCCGCGCAACATGCGCCGCAGCTGCATCGCCGTGATCGCCATGCTGCACAAGACGGCCGAGGGCGTGGTCCCGGCGCTCAAGGCCCTCGAGGAGGACCACGTCCGCATGACGGGCCGGCCGCTCCATCCGCGCGTCGTCCTCGACCATCTCGAGCGCCTGCGCGAGACGGCCAATGGGCGCATCGGCTATCTCGTCGGCAAGTCCTGAAGCGGCGTCGGACGTCCGCTCTCCCAGTATCGGATATCCCCTCTCCCCACGCTCTTGCGTGGGGAAAGGGTTAGAGCCTGCCCCGGCGAAGGCCGGGGGTGAGGGGCGGCCGCTTGCGCCGGAGCCAGTTTCTGCCCCTCACCCCAGCCCTCTCGTCATGGCGAAGCCATGCTCCGCATGGACGTAAGAACGGGGAGAGGGGGAAACGCCCCTTTCCTCGCGGCGATGAGCCCGAGGGGATGGGGTAGGGGAGCGGGGCGCGACAACGCAACGGTCTTCCGTAGTTTCAAACAAGGCGATGTGACGCCCCGCCCATGCCGGAGGCATGTCTCCGACATGACCCGAGCTTTGCGTTGGGTGAAGCACGTCCCAACGTCCCGCGCCTCGCTTAGCCGCAAGCCTCCGCGGTACCGGTGTTGCCACCGGCGATTGGCAAACGCGCGAAGGAATGGCTGCAGCGTGCGGCACTTTCCCTTCGAACTCGTTCCGTCCCTCGCCTGTCGGTACGCCCCCGGAGGCGACCCCTAGCGGGACGGGATGGGGCGAGTGTAGGCGCGCGTGAAGTGAGGGGGATAAGTTTTTCGCGCTCCCTCCCCCCTCATGCCGGAAGCATGTCTACGACATGACGAGGGGGAGGGAGCAAGGCGGCGGCGCGGTGTCCGCGCCGTGCGCGAGGTCCGCGCCTCAATCCCAGACGTTGGGGACGTCAGCCTTGCCCTTGAGGTCGGTCGCGTTCTTGCAGAACGCGTCCTTGTTGGCATTGCCCTCGGCGAGGAAGAGGCCTGTCCTAACCCCGAGCTCGATCAGAATGACGGCTTGGCGGGTCGTGTTCTCCTCGTCAGTCAGGTCGGCCTCGGTCGCCGCTGCCGCGTCGAGCTCTTTTGCAAACTTCTCAGGATTGAGATCGAGCCCGTCGCAAACCCGCGTCGCCGCGGACTGATAGGCGAGATTGTTCAGCATCGCGAACTGCTTCTCGGTCAGCACGCCCTCGGTGCCGGCGAGCGCGTCCTTCCACGCCTCGTCGAGTTGGTCATCGTCGTCGTTCTCCGCGGCGCCGGCCGACGACAGAAGGGCGAGCGGGGCCACGAGAAGGGCGGCGGCGAGAAGCCCAAAGAGCCAGGATCGTGCGGTCATGTTCGCCCCCTAGCGCGCATAAACGTTCCATGTCCACTGCGGGGAATAGGCCCCGCCCGCGAGGTAGCAGGCGCGCTGCACGGGATAGCAGCTGACGCCCGGTGCCGGGGAGAAGGTCCCGGCCCATGCCTGATCGTAGGCGGGGGGCGGAAGCGGCCGGTAGCCCGGGACATAGACCTTCTCGACGACGGTCTTTTTCGGCGAGAGTGCCGAGCCCACTATTCCGCCGATGGCGAGGCCTCCGATGAACGCGCCGGTCTTGTCGCCCTTTGCCGAGGCGCCATCTTGAGCGCCCGTCAGCGCGACGGGAACAAGTGCAGCCGCGAGCAGTACTTTCAAAGGAATTTTTGCCATAGGGAGGTCCTCTCGCACGACGAGGAATGAGGAATGCGGAAGAATGTTCATCTGCGAAGCGGATCAAGGCAATAATAAGACGGCTTTTCGCGTGCGATCGGCGGCGAGCTCTCGATCCTCGCCGACTCGAGACTTCGTGCGGCTTTGATTTGGTAATCCGCCTTCGGTCCGCGGGGGGCGCCTCGATTGGGCGAATAAGTTTCTCCGAGTCCGGTTGATTTGCATCAAGGTATCGCGGCCGACGCCGTGCGGTCATGAGCACGCTGCGGTGGGCGAGCGCCTTCGGCGAGAAATCCGGCCCGCGCTCTTTCTTCGAGGCAAAGGCGTGCAGCCGCCGGTGCGTGCCGTTGCGAAGGTGCGAGACAACCAGGAGCAGTCATGGCGAAAAAGATACTCTGTGCGGTGGACGACACCGAGCATTCCAAGGACGCCGTCGCGCTGGCGGCGCAGCTCGCGACCGCGATGGGCGCGGAGCTCACGCTGCTGGCCGTCAATCAGTTGACGGGCGCCTACAGCAAGGGCGGGGTTGCCACCGCCTATCTATGGGACAATGCACAGCTCAAGGGCGTGCTGGACAGCGCCGCGGCCGCGGCAAAGCAGGCCGGGGTTGCGAACCCGAAGCTGGAGAGCGTGAAGAGCCGCGACGTGGCGCGGTCGATCGTCGTCTTCGCCGAGGACAACGGGATCGATCACATTGTCGTCGGCACGGCGGGCAAGAGCGGCGCCGCGCGTCTCATGCTCGGCTCCGTCTCGCGCGAGGTCGTCTCCCGGGCGCACTGTCCCGTGACGGTTGCACGATGAGGTGCGCCGGTCTCCCTCAGCAGGGACCGCAGCGACAGTGAAAGGTCCCGCAGATCAGGCGCAGTCCCTTGCCGCATGCACCGCCGTGCTTGCGGCAATCCGCCCGCTGGATCAGCGTGACGTTCTTGGACGGGAAGGCAGCGTGGGCGGCCCCACCGGCGGTCATGGCATCCGCCTTCCACGCGGCGGAGCCTAGAGCCAGCAATGCCGCCGCGGCGAAAGCGATTGTCAGCCTGGACATGGCGTTCCTCTCTACTCTAATTCGCAGGTGCGGCGAGATTGCCGCCGGCGGTTGATGATTAGTAGCGCCGGGCCGCCCGAGGATTAAGAGCGGTCCACCCGGAAAGGCATAGTAGCACCCCGTTTCTTTTATGCTGGTTAATCAGAGGCCGTCGCGCGGGCGCAGGGAAGCCGGTGGCGCGACCGCCGGACGTGCTATCAATCTCTGTCGCTCTGTTCCCCCAACGGACCCGCCGCCTTGGACCGCTCCGTCATTGCCGCCACCGGCCTCTACATTCCGCCCCACAGCATTTCCAACAGCGAGCTGGCCGAGGCCTTCAACGCCTATGTCGCCCGCTTCAATAGCGAGCACGCCGAGGGTATCGCCGCGGGCGAGATCGCGGCGCTGCTCCCCTCCTCCGCCGAGTTCATCGAGAAGGCGTCCGGGATCAAGTCGCGCCACGTGATGGACAAGACCGGGATTGTCGATCCCTCGGTCATGCGGCCCATCCTGCCGGAGCGCTCCAACGATGAGATCTCGATCCTCGCCGAGATCGCGATCGCGGCGGCAAAGGACGCCATCGCGAGCTGGGGCAAGCCCGCGAGCGCCATCGGCGCCGTGATTTGCGCCGCTTCCAACATGCAGCGCCCCTATCCGGCCATGGCGATCGAGGTGCAGCACGCGCTCGGCATCGACGGCTTCGCCTTCGACATGAATGTCGCCTGCTCGTCCGCGACCTTCGGCATCAAGACGGCGGCCGACTTCGTCGCCGGCGGCTCGACGGAAGCGGTTCTCATGGTCAATCCCGAGATCTGCTCGGGCCATCTCAACTTCACCGACCGCGACAGTCATTTCATTTTCGGCGACGTGGCGACGGCGGTGATCGTGGAGCGGGCCGACGCAGCCGCCGGCGGCTGGGAGATCCTCGGCACGCGGCTCAAGACGGTCTTCTCCAACAACATCCGCAACAATTTCGGCTTCCTGAACCGCGCGGCCCCGGAGGGCATCGGCGCCCGGGACAAGCTTTTCGTCCAGGAGGGCCGCAAGGTCTTCAAGGAGGTCGTGCCGATGGTCGCCGACATGATCGTCGAGCATGCCGAGGACCTCGGCATCGATCCCAAGGGCTTGAAGCGGCTGTGGCTGCACCAGGCCAATATCAACATGAACGAGATGATCGGCCGAAAGGTGCTGGGCCGGGACCCGGCCCCCGGCGAGAACGTCATCATCCTCGACGCCTTCGCCAATACGAGCTCGGCGGGCTCGATCATCGCCTTCCACACCGCGAGCGGCGACCTCGCGCCGGGCTCGACGGGCCTCATCTGCAGCTTCGGCGCAGGCTATTCGGTAGGCACGGTGTTCGTCCGCAAACGCTAGGATTTCAGACCCATGACCCGGCTCCCATTCGACTTCACGTTCCTCGAGCGCTTCTCGATCCCGCTCAAGCGCTACGACGCGGGGGAGAAGATCTTTCTCGAGGAGGATATCGGCGAGCACATGTACGTCGTGATGGAAGGAAAAGTGACGATCGTCACCTACGGCAACGTGCTCGAGAACGTGGGTCTCTACGGGATCTTCGGCGAGATGGCGCTGATCGACCGCGCGCCGCGTAGCGCGGCCGCCATCGCAGCCGAGCCGACCGAGCTCGCCATCATCGGCAAGGACAAATTCCTCGAGCTCGTTCGCCACGAGCCCGACTTCTCGCTCTATGTCATGTACGTGCTGGCCAACCGCATCCGCCGCATGAACAAGAGCTTGTGAGACGGGTGGTTCCGCCGCTGCGGGGCCTCTGCCAAGCGCGAGACGGCCGGCGAGTGCACCGGCTAACTCGGCGCGCGAGCATAAGGGGCAGTGCGAATATTCCTTAACGAGCCTTCCGTCAAGGCCCGCCGCCGGCTTCTGACCCTCTCTTGGACTATTCGCCAGCTTCTTCGGCATGACGGGCTTCTGGCGCGCCCGCCCTCGCTCAATTAAGATGGTCTGTCCCACCTTGCGTGGGGGCGAACGATGGGCGGCGGCTGCGCTCACCGGCTCGCCGGAGTGGCGTCGTGACCGGAGGAAAAATCCAATGAGGTCCGCAAGGGAAGTCATCGCCGTCGCGGCGGCGGTGCTCGCAGTGAGCAGTCTTTCGGGCCGCGCCGAAATGCCCAAGGCGGTCGGCGACGGCGAAGGGCAAGTCGATATCGTCGCCTGGCCGGGATACATCGAGCGCGGCGAGACCGACAAGAACTACGACTGGGTCACGAGCTTCGAGAAGGAGACGGGCTGCAAGGTGAACGTCAAGACGGCGGCGACCTCCGACGAGATGGTCACCCTCATGAACCAGGGCGGCTTCGACCTCGTCACCGCCTCGGGCGACGCCTCGCTCCGCATCATTGCCGGCAAGAAGGTGCAGCCGGTCAACATCGACCTCGTTCCGAGCTGGAAGACGGTGGACGAGCGGCTGCAGAACGCGCCGTGGCACACGGTCGACGGCGTCCACTACGGCGTCCCGTTCCAGTGGGGCCCGAACGTGCTCGCCTACAACACCGAGGTGTTCAAGGAAGCGCCGAAGAGCTGGGCGGTCGTGTTCCAGGAGCAGAGCCTGCCCGACGGCAAGAGCAACAAGGGCCGCGTTCAGGCCTACGACGGGCCGATCTACATCGCCGACGCTGCGCTCTATCTCATGAAGACCAAGCCCGAGCTCGGCATCAAGAACCCTTATGAGCTGAACAAGGACCAGTACGCCGCCGTCATCGCCCTGCTCCAGGCCCAGCGGGCGCTCATCGGCCGCTACTGGCACGACGCCATGGTGCAGGTCGACGATTTCAAGAACGAGGGCGTTGTCGCCTCCATCGTCGTGGCCGTTCCAGGTCAACCTTCTCGCGGCCGACAAGAAGCCGATCGCCTCGACCGTTCCCGAGGAAGGGGCGACGGGGTGGGCCGACACCACGATGATGCACGCGGAGGCCAAGCACCCGAACTGCGCCTACAAGTGGCTCGAGCATTCGATCAACCCGAAGCTGCAGGGCGACCTCGCCTCCTGGTTCGGCTCGGTTCCCGCCGTGCCGACGGCCTGCAAGGGCAACGAGCTCTTGACCGACGCCGGCTGCGCTACGAACGGCTTCGACAACTTCGAGAAGATCTGGTTCTGGCGCACGCCGACCGCCAAGTGCGAGAAGGAAGGCGCCTGCATGCCCTATTCGCAATGGGCCAAGGACTACATCGCCATCCTCGGCAAGTGACAGGCAAAGTCCCGAGCGGCCCGGCCCGCGCGGCCGGGCCGCTCTCGTGATGGTTCCCATGTCCCCCTCGGTACGTTTCCAGAACGTCTCGCGCCGGTTCGGCTCGATACGCGCCGTCGACGGCGTGAGCCTCGACATCGAGCCCGGCGAGTTCTTCGCCATGCTCGGGCCCTCGGGCTCGGGCAAGACGACGTGCTTGAGGCTCATCGCCGGCTTCGAGCAGCCCGACGAGGGGCGCATCGAGATCTTCGGCGAGGCGGTCGAGGGCGTGCCGCCCTACAAGCGCAACGTCAACACGGTGTTCCAGGACTACGCCCTCTTCCCGCACATGACGGTCGGCGAGAACGTCGCCTACGGGCTCATGATCAAGGGGATCGGCAGGCCCGAGCGCGAGGCCAAGGCGCGCGAGGCGCTCGCGATGGTGAAGCTCGCCGGCTACGAGGAGCGGCGCACGTCGCAGCTTTCCGGCGGCCAGCGCCAGCGCGTCGCGCTCGCCCGCGCCCTCGTCAACGGGCCCAAGGTCCTGCTCCTCGACGAGCCGCTCGGCGCGCTCGACTTCAAGCTGCGCGAGCAGATGCAGGAGGAGCTGAAAGCCCTGCAGAAGGACCTCGGCATCACCTTCGTGTTCGTCACCCACGACCAGGGCGAGGCGCTCTCCATGGCCAACCGCGTCGCGATCTTCAACGAGGGGAGGATCGTCCAGCTCGGAGCGCCCGCCGACGTCTACGAGCGCCCCAACTCGCGCTTCGTCGCCGATTTCGTCGGATCGTCCAACGTGCTCTCGCCGGATTTCGCCGCGGCGCACGGGGGCGTCGCCAAGTGGACGAGCCTGCGCCCTGAGAAGATCGGCGTCTTCGCCGCGGGCACGATGGTGCCGGCGGTCCACGCGCACGCGGACGGCGCGGTGAGAGCGATCAGCTATCAGGGCGCGGTCACGCGGGTGAGCGTCGCCGCGGGGGACATTCAAATCATCGCGGAGGTGCCCGCGGGGGCCTCGCGCGTCAAGCAGGGCGACGGGGTGCGCCTCATCTGGCCGAAGTCGGCGATGGTGACCATGGGCGAGGACGCATGACGGCGATAGCGACAGCTGAGCCAAGGCCCGGGATGCTCGAGGGCGTCTCGGACTTCTTCTTTGCGCGCCCGAAGGTCCTGACGCTGCTCCTGCTCCTGCCGCCGCTGCTCTGGATCGGCATCGTCTACGTGGGGTCTCTGTTCGCGCTGCTCTTGCAGAGCTTCTACTCGCTCGACGATTTCTCCGGCCTCATCGTCCACGAGTTCACGCTCTCGACCTACGCACAGCTCCTCGACGAGGCAAACTTCCAGATCATCGGGCGCACGGTGACGATGGCGGCGCTGGTGACGCTCGCCTCGGCCGTCATCGCCTTCCCGATCGCCTATTACGCCGCGCGCTACGCGCGGGGCTGGACCAAGGCGCTCTTCTACCTCGCGGTCATGATGCCGCTGTGGTCGAGCTATCTCGTCAAGGTCTACGCCTGGAAGCTGATCCTCGCCAAGGAAGGCATCGTGACGTGGATCGCGGAGAAGCTGCATCTCACCTGGCTGCTGGACGGCATCCTGGCGCTGCCCGTGGTCGGCGGGCCGTCGCTGTCGTTCAGCTACATCGGCACGTTCCTCGTCTTCGTCTACGTCTGGATCCCCTACATGATCCTGCCGATCCAGGCGGCGCTCGAGCGCGTGCCGGCGAACTTCATCGAGGCCGCGGCCGACCTCGGCGCCGATCCCGGCCAGACCTTCAGGACGGTGATCTTCCCGCTCGCGCTCCCAGGCATCGTCGCCGGCTCGATCTTCACCTTCTCGCTGACGCTCGGCGACTACATCATCCCGCAGATCGTCGGCAACTCGCGCCTCTTCATCGGCCAGGCGGTCTATACGCTGCAGGGCACGGCCGGCAACATCCCGCTCGCCGCCGCCTTCACCGTCGTGCCGATGGCGATCATGGCCGTCTATCTGTGGTTGGCAAAACGCATGGGGGCGTTCGATGTCCTCTGAGGCGAACCGCGCCACACCGCTCGGCCTGCGAGTTTCGGCCGTCGCCGGCCTCCTGTTCCTGCACCTGCCCCTCGCGCTCATCCTGCTCTACGCCTTCACGACCGAGGACAAGAGCTTCCAGTTCCCGCCGCCGGGCTACACGGCGAAATGGTTCGGCGTCGCCTGGTTCGACCGCCCCGACATCTGGCCGCCGCTCGTTCTCTCGCTCAAGGTCGCGGCGATCGCGACCGCGCTCGCGCTCGTGTTCGGAACGCTCGCGGCCGCGGCGCTCTCGCGCGCGCAATTCTTCGGTCGCGAGACGATCTCGCTGCTCTTCGTATTGCCGATCGCGTTGCCGGGCATCATCACCGGCATTTCGCTGCGCTCGGCTTTCGACATCATGGGGCTCGACTTCTCGATGTGGACCATCGTGCTCGGCCACGCGACGTTCTGCATCGTCGTCGTCTACAACAACGCCATCGCCCGCTTCCGCCGCCTGCCGGGAAACTTGGTCGAAGCGTCCATGGACCTCGGCGCCGACGGCTTCCAGACATTCCGCTACGTCATCATACCGCAGATCGGGACGGCGCTCTTGGCGGGCGGTATGCTCGCCTTCGCCCTGTCGTTCGACGAGGTCATCGTCACGACGTTCACGGCGGGCCAGCAGTCGACCTTGCCGATCTGGATGCTGTCCGAGCTGATCCGCCCGCGCCAGCGCCCCGTCACCAACGTCGTTGCCGTATTCGTCATTGCAATTACCTTGCTGCCGATCCTCGCCGCCTATTATCTGACACGCGAAGGCGAGCACACGGGCGGCTCGGCGAAATAGGGAGAAGACTTTGCATAGAGTGGAGGATAAGACGTGCTCGATACCAACATGCTGATCGGCTCCAGCGTCGTGGCCGGAGCCGGAGAACCATACCCGGTCTTGAATGCGAGGACAGGCGAGACGATCGCACAAGTCCCCGAGGCGAGCACCGCGCAGGTTGAGGCGGCGGTCGCGGCCGCCGACAAGGCGTTCCGCACCTGGTCGCGGACGACGCCGGCCGAGCGCGCGGGCCTCCTGCTCAAGCTCGCCGACGCCATCGACAAGGACGCGGAAGGATTTGCCGCCGTCGAGTCCTTGAATTGCGGCAAGCCGCGCCTTCGTATGCTCCAGGACGAGATGCCGGTCGGCTCGGACTGCTTCCGCTACTTCGCCGGCGCGGCGCGGACGATGCCCGCGCTGGCCACGGGCGAATACGTTGCCGGCTACACGTCCATGGTGCGGCGCGATCCGATCGGGGTCATCGGCTCGATCACGCCCTGGAACTATCCCTTGATGATGGCGATCTGGAAGCTTGCCCCGGCGCTCGCCGGCGGCAACACCATCGTGCTCAAGCCGTCCGAGATCACGCCGCTCTCGACGTTGAAGCTCGCCAAGACGATCGCCGAGATCTTCCCCGAGGGCGTGGTCAATGTCGTGGCCGGCCGCGGTCCCACGGTCGGGCAAGCCCTCATCAGCCACCCGAAGGTCGCGATGGTGTCGGTGACGGGCAGCATCGCCACCGGCCAGAAGGTCATCGAGGCCGCGGTGCCGACCGTCCGGCGCACGCACTTGGAGCTCGGCGGCAAGGCGCCCGTGATTGTCTTCGACGACGCCGACGTCGCCTCCGTCGTCGAGGGCATCAAGACCTTCGGCTACTACAATTCGGGGCAGGACTGCACCGCGGCGTGCCGCATGTATGTCGCCAGGAAGGTCTACGACAATCTCGTCGCCGACCTGTCGGCGGCGGTGAAGAGCATCAAGTACAACCTGCCCAACGACGAGGAGAACGAGATCGGGCCGCTGATCTCGGCCGCACAGCGCGAGCGCGTCAGAGGCTTCGTCGATCGCGCCTCCGCGCAGAAGCATGTCGCCGTTACGGCCGGCGGGCAGCAGGCGGCGGGTGGAGGCTTCTACTACCAGCCCACCGTCGTCGCCAACGCGCTTCAGAGCGACGAGATCGTGCAGCGCGAGGTGTTCGGCCCGGTCGTGTCGGTGACCCGCTTCGACGATCCCGAGGAGGCCATCGAGTGGGCGAACGATTCCGACTACGGCCTCGCCTCGTCGGTGTGGACCAAGGACGTGTCGAGAGGCATGGCGACCGCGGCGCGGCTGCGCTACGGCTGCTCGTGGGTCAACACGCACTTCATCTTCCTCAACGAGATGCCCCACGGAGGCTTGAAGTCGTCGGGCTACGGCAAGGACCTCTCGATGTACTCGCTCGAGGACTACACGGTGGCGCGCCACGTCATGGTGAAGCTCTGACGAAGGGCGCGCTCTTCCTCCCCCTCGAGGGGGAGGAGAAACAGCTTACTTGCGCACGCCCTCGACGTTGAGCGAGAGTTCGACCGTGCCCGCCGTCGGGCCGAGGTGGGTCGTATCGATGCCGAAGTCGTCGAGCTTGAGCGTGGTGGTGCCGCGGAAGCCCTGCCGGTGGCCGCCCCACGGGTCATCGCCGCCGCCGACGTACTCGGCCTCGATGGTGACCGGCTTCGTCTCCCCGTGCAGCGTGAGATCGCCGGTGATCGTCGCCTTGCCGGCGCCGGCCGGCGTCACCGACTTGCTGACGAAAGTCGCCTTGGGGAACTGGGCGACGTCGAGAAAGTCCTCGCTGCGCACGTGCTTGTCGCGCTCGGCGTGGTTCGAATCGATGCTCGCCGTGTCGATCTCGACGGCGATCTTGGAGGCCTCGGGCTTCGCCTCGTCGTAAGAGAACGTGCCGGTGAACTTATTGAAACGGCCGGTGACGAAGCTGAAGCCCAGATGGCTGATCTTGAAGTTGATCGAGCCATGGGCGCCCTTCATGTCGATCACGTAATCGGCGGCGGTGGCCGCACCGGGGAGCGCGAGGGCGGCGGCGAACGCGAGACTTGCGAGACGAAGCTTCATTGTCGTTCATCCTTGTGACGAGCGGTTAGGCGGAAGGCGGTCCCGACCACATGCGGGTCAGGATGTTGCTGCGGTCGATGATGTGGTGTTTCAGCGCGCCGGCGCTGTGAAGCAGGGCGACGGCCACGGTGACGTAGGCGAGAACCTCGTGGACGAGGCCCGCCGTGTCCTCGAGCCCTTTCGATTGGACGATGGAGGGCACGCTGAACAGTCCGAACACGTCGATCGGCCGGCCGTCGGGCGTCGAGATCAGGTAGCCGCTCACCATCAGCGCCAGCAGCAGCGGGTAGAATCCCCAGTGCACGACGTGGGAAGCCTTGCGCTCGACGGGCGACAGCTCGCTGTCGTCGGGCTTGGGATTCATGAGGCGCCAGACGAAGCGGAGCACGAGCGCGATCAGGAGAATGATGCCGACGCTGCGGTGAAGATCGGGGGCGGAATTGTAGTAGGGGCTGTAGTAGTCGAGGTTGACCATCCATAGCCCGAGCGCGAACATGCCCAAGATGGCCACCGCCATCGCCCAGTGCAGCACGCGTGTGACGATGCCGTACCCGGCCGTCGTGTCCTTGATGAGCATCCCTGCCTGTCCCGGAGCCGGGTAAACCTCGATAGTGAAACCCAATTAGGCCAGTCGGGTAACGGTTTCAAGACTTGGAGCCGGCCGGCGCCGCCCGCGGCCGCCTTTGCCCGGCGGGTTTCGAGGCCTAAACACGGGCTACTTCTTGTCGTCGGCCTCCATGTGGAGCGCGCGAGCGACGACACGCTTCATGTTGTCGTCGAGCCATTGGCGCAAGAGCGGGCGCAGCAGCCCCGCCATCGCGTCGTCGATGCGCACCGGCGCGATTTGGGCGGAGGCGCCAAGCGAGAAGGCGGGACCAAGGCTGGGCAGAGGCGCGAGCGGCTCCTCGGCTAGCTCTCCGGCCATGTCCTCCTTCGACTGCGCCGCTCCCTCCCCGAGCAGGAAGTTGATGGCGCCGATGTTGGCCCTGGGAACCCGCCCGCCCATCTGGAAGGGCCGCTCAGGGGCGCGTGCCAGCTCGGGCGCCGCGCTCGGGGCCGGCTCGACCTGGCCCATGCGCGCAATCAGCCGGTCCTTGATGAAAGGCATCGCACGCGGGAGGTTGGCGTCGTCGGCTAGCGCCGCGGGCGCGATCTCGAGAGGCTCAGGCCCCGTTGGCGGAAGCTCGCCCGCAGGCGCATGCGAGCGAGCTGGCCCGAGGCCTGCCAGTGTTCGCTCGCCGCCGTTGGAGCGAAACATCGCCGGAAGGTCGAAGGCCGCCTCATCGATGGCCGGGACGGTCGAGACGGGAATGGCCGGTGGCGGCACATCGGCGGCACGCGCTCCGCCGGCGCTGTCCGACGCCAGTATTCGCCGGATCGACGCGAGGACCTCTTCGATGTTGGGCTGGTTATCCGCTTCGCGGGACACGGCTACGCAACCTCGACGACCGCACAACAGGCTCCGGCAATGCTCCGCCACCTCGCGGACTGCCGGCTGCACGAAAGCCGCCGCAAAGCGAGAGACCTAAGTCCAACGCACGCTCGGAAACTTCTCGATAGTGAACAGGTGATCATGGGCGTTTGTGTGGCAGAGTATTGCGGTGCGGCGAGATGAGGCAGGGTCGCCAACCCATTTATTTCACGAAACGATTGAGGCAGCGCGGGCCGGACTGCATAGCTCCTGATGCACTGCAGCATGGCCTCCGGTGGCCGAGCCGCGATAGCGGTCATCAAACTTTCGCACGCTTCCTCGCCTAGGGTCGCGGCGCACACTCTTACAGCCACTGCCGGCCGTTTAGAACCGGTCACGCCTGCTTTTGAACAACAGGAGATATCGAGATGATTAAGGAGGGCGATCGGCTCCCCGATACGTCTTTCGTGGTGATGGAGAGCGGGGTCCCGGAGGTGAAATCGACGCGCGAGATCTTCGAGGGCCGCCGGGTCGCTCTGTTCGGCCTTCCCGGCGCCTATACGCCCGTCTGCCACAAGGAGCACCTTCCCGGCATCGTCTCGCTCTCCGACAAGCTCAAAGACCTCGGCATCGACCTCGTCGCATGCACCTCCGTCAACGACGTGTTCGTTCTCAACAGGTGGAGCAAGGATCACGGCGCGCGCGGCAAGGTGCGGATGCTCGCCGACGGCAGCGCCGAGTTCGCCATCAAGACCGGCCTTGCGGTGGATCTCTCCGAGTTCGGCCTCGGCGTGCGCTCGAACCGCTACGCCATGATCGTCGCCGACGGCGCGCTCTCGCTCTTGAGCGTCGAGGACACGCTTTCCGATCATGCCAAGTCGAGCGCCACCTTCCTCTGCACCGCGATCGAGGAGGAGCGCTGAGGAAGGGACACGGGGCGAGCCGGTCCCGGCTCACGGCCGCGGCTTCGCCAGCTCGAACTCCCGCCTTGCCGTCCTTGCACCAGCTGATCATTCCGGCGAGGCTCTCGCCGCCGTCCAGCCTGATGACGACCTCCTCGCCGGAATAGGCCCCGCTCACACCCTCGAGCGTGAGACCGAGACCCGTGACCTTGCGCAAGAGGACGCTCAGCTCCTTCTCGCCTCGCACGAGGACGGCAGGCGTCCTCAGAGCGAGGCGCCGCGGCGCCGGACGCTCGGCGGCGGCACGGCAAGTCCAATCCGGCATCGCGATCGAGCCGTCCTCGGCAATGCACGAATAGCCGCCGGCCGACGCCCCGACGAGTAGGGAGCGCAGTTGCGGCCATGCGAGAGAGATCCACGCCTCCTCGTCGTCCTGATGGCAATTGTGCTCGAGCCCGCCCATGACCTCGACCGCGAGGCTGCAGCTCCCGCGCCAGGTCTGGACCAACTGGAGCAGGCTCTGGGACGGCACGCGCAGGCGGCCGACGGGCTTGGGTGCGACATCGAGGGTTGCCTGGTTCGCCGCCTGCAGCCTGTGAAAGAGCTTGCGAAGTTCCCTGTTGACGGCCGAGCGGATGGGCAGCCCCGTCTGCTGCTCGACCGCTTTCAGAAGGTCCGGCGTGGGCTGGGGCGCGTGCTCGAGGAGCGCGCCCGGCGCGGGGATCGGTGCGTTGGAGTCGATCAACGTGTTCGTCACCGATGTCGTTATCCCGACGTCGACGAAGACCGCCTTGAGATCCAGAAGTGCATGACGCAGGCCGGAGGGCATTTCCGCGGCATTCGAGGGCAGGTCGTCGGCAAGGCGCTCTCTAGAAGACGAAGGCAGGCTCGATTGATTTGGCATGATCGGTCCAATTCCAATGACTTTCGGTTGAGATGTGCCGGGGAGAAATGCGGAGCGTCTTTCGCTCTCTTCATCAGCTCTCCCGTCCTCGAGCGCGGTCCTCCTGCCATATGGGCGAGATGATCTGTAAGCTGACAGATATAAATGGGAGGTGACGCGAACCGCGTCGATTTTCTTCAAAATGAACGGATTGCCCGAGCCGCTGCATTTCGACGCACGTGCCCGAGGCGCGGCGGAAAGTGCCTCGAAATGCGTCGATGCCGCTTCACTCAATGCAGCTTGACGTGGGGCTCGGTGCGGCGCGTGATCATCCGCGAGAACGTGTCGAGCGCGACCTTCCAGAAGCCGTGCAGCGCCCACTCGTGCATCTTGTAGAGCGAGCGGTACATGAGCTTGGCGACGAAGCCCTCGATCAGCATCTTGCGGCCCGTGATGAAGCCCATGAGGCTGCCGACCGTCGAATAGTGTCCGAGGGAGATGAGCGAGCCGAAGTCGCGGTAGTGGTAGGGCTCGAGCGGCAGGCCCTTGAGGAGCCGCTGCATCTGGCGGACGAGGTGGGAGGCCTCCTGGTGGGCGGCCTGGGCGCGCGGCGGCACCGGTTCCTTCGCGCCGGGCTCCACGAGATAGGCGCAATCGCCCATGGCGAAGATGTTGGGATCGCGCGTCGTCTCGAGCGTTGGCTTTACGACGAGCTGGTTCGTGCGGCTCACCTCGAGCCCGTCGAGATGGGCGAGCACGTCCGGACCTTTGACGCCTGCCGCCCACACGACGAGCTCGGAGGGGATGAACGAGCCGTCGGCGAGCTCGACGCCGTCGGCGCGCACGCGCGTCACCCGCGCGCCGGTCCGGATGTCGACCTTGAGGTCGCGCAGGATCTCGGCCGTCGCCTCGCTGATGCGTTCGGGCAGCGCCGGGACGATGCGCGGGGCCGCCTCGATCAGCGTGATCTTGATGTCCTTGTCGGGGTCGATCTTGTCGAGACCCAGAGCGACGAGGCCGCGCGCAGTGCCGTGCAGCTCGGCGGAAAGCTCGGTGCCCGTTGCGCCGGCGCCGATGATCGTCACGTGAAGCTGGCCGGGGCGGATCGGCTCCTGCTGGGCGTGCGCCCGGATGCAGGCATTGATCAGGCGCTGGTTGAAGCGCTCGGCCTCCTCCGGCGTGTCGAGCATGATGGCGTGCTCTTTGACGCCCGGCGTGCCGAAGGCGTTGCCGACCGAGCCGATGGCGATGACGAGCGTGTCGTAGACGAAGGAGCGCTTGGGCGTGATCTCGCGGCCCTCGTCGTCGTAGGTGGCGGCGAGATGGATCTGCTTGGCCGCACGGGTGAGGCCGGTCATCTCGCCGTAGCGGAACTGGAAGCCGTGCCAGTGGCCTTGCGCCTGGTAGGGAAGCTCGTGGCGGCTCACGTCCATGCTGCCGGCGGCGATCTCGTGGAGCAGCGGCTTCCAGATATGCGTGCGGGCGCGATCGACGAGCGTGATGGCCGCCTTCTTGCGCCTGCCGAGCTTGTGGCCGAGGCCGGTCGCGAGCTCGAGCCCGCCCGCGCCGCCGCCGACGATGATGATGTGGTGCAGGTCGGGTTTGGGCACGACGAACTGAGTAGGCCCTTCAACGGTCATGTCGTGCAGTCCTTGTCTGTCGTCCGCGGGATTTCTGGAATTCCCTCTCCCCATGCCTACTAGCATGGGGAGAGGGCTAGGGTGAGGGGCAGGCTCGTGCACCGCGTCTCGTGGTTGCCCCTCACCCCAACCCTCTCCCCGCAAGGGCGGGGAGAGGGAGATCAACTCCGGATTTCGCCGCCCGTTGCCGCCTTCACGCCGGCGATGATCTTCTGCGACACGGCCTCGATCTCCTGGTCGGTCAGCGTGCGCTCGGTGGGCTGCAGGACGACCTCGATGGCGATCGACTTCTTGCCTTCCGCGGCGAGGGTCCCGCCCTCGAAGAGGTCGAAGACCGACACGCCCGCGATCAGCGATTTGTCGGCGTCGGCGGCGGATTTCATCACCTCGCCGGCTGCGACCCCGGCATCGACGACGAAGGCGAAATCGCGCTTGACCGGCAGGAGGTAGGACTCGGCGAGCGCCGGCCTAGCGCGGCTCTTTCGTCTCTCGGGCGGGAGCGCATCGATAAAGACCTCGAAGGCGGCCACGGGCCCCGCGACGCCGATGGCCTTGAGCGTCGCCGGGTGGACCTCGCCGAAATAGGCGAGCACGGTCTTGGGTCCGAGCCGGATCGTGCCGGAGCGGCCCGGGTGATACCAGGCCGGCGCATCCCGCGTGATCTGCGCGCGCGCACTGTCGAACCCGAGCGCGCCGAGCACCGCCACCGCGTCCGCCTTGGCGTCGAAGACGCCGACTTCGGTCGCAGCCCCATCCCAATGGCGCCCGGCGCCTGTGAGCCGCGCCGTGCCGGTCCTGATCCCCGCTACGCTCACGTATTGATCCTCGGGCCTGTCGCCGCGGTAGGCCTGCCCGAGCTCGAACAGCGCCACGTCGGAAAATCCGCGGTTGCTGTTGCGCTCGGCCGCCGAGAGCAGGCCGGGGATCAGGCCCGGGCGCATCGACGACAATTCGGTCGAGATCGGATTGGCGAGCTCGAGGCTCTCCGCGCCGCCGCCGAAGGCCTGAGCTTCTCCGCGCGGAACGAAGGACCACGTCACGGCCTCGAGCAGGCCGCGCGCGGCGAGCACGCGGCGGGCCCGGCGCATGCGCTTCTGGCGCTCGGTCAGCACGGGGCGCGCGACCCCGCTCGTGCGCGGGAGCGGCGTCGGCGGCACGCGATCGATGCCGGCGATGCGCACGACCTCCTCGACGAGGTCGGCAGGACCGTGGAGGTCCGGCCGCCACGACGGCGGCGTGACGCGCAGCTTCCCGCCCTTGCCCTCGATCTCGCAGCCGAGCGCCTCGAGGATCGTGCGGATTTCCTTCTCCTCGAGGTCCTGGCCGCTGAGCTTGGCGACGCGCGCCGTCTCGAACCTGATCTCGCGGGAAAGATTCGGCGCCTTGCCCGCGACGAAGGCCTTCGACGGCTTGCCGCCGGCGGTCTTCAGGATCATCTGCGTTGCGAGGTCGAGGCCCGGGAGCACGGACGCGGGATCGGCCCCGCGCTCGAAGCGGTAGCGCGCGTCGGTAACGAGCCCGGTCTTGCGGCCGGTGGCTGCGGTGCGGAGGGGATCGAACCACGCGCTCTCGATGAGGACGTTCTTCGTCGCCTCCGTGCTTCCCGACGCCTCTCCGCCGATGACGCCGCCGAGGCCGAGCGGCCCCGTCTCGTCGGCGATGACGCACATGGTCTCGTCGACCTCGTGCTCGCGCCCGTCGAGGCCGAGAAATTTCTCGCCCTTGCGGCCGAGACGGGCACGGATCGGACCCTTCACCTTGTCGGCGTCGTAGACGTGGAGCGGCCGCCCGCGGTCCTGGCTGATGTAGTTCGTGACGTCGACCAAGGCGTTGATGGGGCGAAGCCCGACCGCGCGCAGGCGCGATTGCATCCACGCCGGCGACGGACCGTTCGACACGCCTTTGATGTAGCGGGCGGCGAAGATCGGGCAGGCGTCGCGCGTCTCCTTCGTGAACTCGAGCTTGACCTCGATCGGAGACGGGAAGCCGCCCTCGACGCCGGAGATCGCCTTCTCGGGCTTCAAGGTGCCGAGGCCGGCCGCGGCGAGGTCGCGGGCAATGCCGCGCACGCCCGTGCAGTCGGGGCGGTTCGGCGTGAGCTTCACCTCGAACACGGGATCGGCGAGCCCGGCCGCGTCGACGTAGCGCTCGCCCACGTGGGCGGCCAGATCCGGCTCGAGCTCGATGATGCCCTCGCTCTCGGCCGAGAGCTCGAGCTCGGCGGCCGAGCACATCATGCCGTTCGAGACGACGCCGCGCACCGGGCGCTTCTCGAGCGTGATGTTCGAGCCGGGAATATAGGTGCCGATGGGCGCGAACACGCCGACGAGGCCGGCGCGCGCGTTCGGCGCCCCGCACACGACCTCGACCGGCGGCTTGCCCTTCGCGGTCTCGACCATGACGACCTGCAGCTTGTCGGCGTTGGGGTGCTTCTTGGCGGCGACGATGCGGGCGACGAGGAAATCGCCGAGCTTGGCAGCCGGGTCCGCGACGCTCTCGACCTCGAGCCCGATCGCCGAAAGCTTGGTCGCGATCTCCTCGACGGTCGCTTTGGTCTTCAAGTGGTCCTTGAGCCAGGACAGCGTGAATTTCATGATCTCAGTCCTATTTCCCGCACGCGATCATTCCACCGAAATGCGGTACATGGCATGGCACGACGTGCAGCTCGCGAGAATCTCGCCGAGACGCTCGAGCGCGGTCGATCTCGACGCACCATTGCGCGCAGCCTCGGCAAGATCGTCGAACCTCTGATGAGTCGCGGCGCTCATGAGCGCAAACTGGGGCGGGAGGCCGATGACGGCGGTGAGCGACGCGCCGGCCATCAGCATTGCGCCGGATCTTCCCGCGGCTAGAGCAACGCCGGCCATGTCGTTGGCGGAGAGCGCCTGCACGACTCCTTCAACGCTCTCGAGGTAATTGCGCATCCCGCGCCTCAAGTGCTCGCCGTCGGCAGCCGAGAGACGAATGGAGGCGCGCGCATCCTCCTCGGCGGCTCCGGAGCTCGAGACCGGCACGAGACAAGCGAGCAAGCACAGCGTGTAGGCAGCGGAGTTCACGAGCGGCGCGCCTTCGAGGAGAGGACGAACATGGCGAGCCAGAAGATCGCCGGCGGAATGGTGAAGGAGAAGCCGCGCCCGAAGCTCCGCCACAGGCGCTCGCCGAGCGTGCAGGGCGTGGCGCCGCCGTTGTCGGCATAGCAGTTGCCGTCGAAGAGGGAGGCCTCGTAGGCGAGCGGCAGCGTGAAGAGCAGGACGATGCCGAGGGCGGCGAGCGTCCAGCGCACGCCGTCGGGTCGTCCGCGGGCGAGCGCGCCCATGCCCCACGCGCTCAAGAGCACGGCGAGCATGATGAGAAGGGGCACGGCGAGCTGCATGGGCACTCACGGCGAGCGCTGGCGAGCACCGAACTTAGGTGGGTGGGTCGCTTGCGGGAGCTGTCGTGCCCTTTGATTGGCCATTGGTTGAGTTCCTTCACCCCACACCTAACGCCTCCCCGCCACGGGGAGGGGAACTAGCTTGTGCCTGCCGCATCATCTCGCCGCTTCCGAGATATGGCCTTGGCTTTCAAGTGGTCCTTGAGCCGGGACAGCGTGAATCTCATTGTCGCTCTATTTCATCTAATTCTGAAACCAGTTTCAGACCGATTGGATCCTCAGGAAGCGACCATCTTGCACCAGACCGCGCTCTTGCAAGGTATTCGGAATAATGAGCTACGCTATCTAGCTGTTCAGGCGTGAGCGAACCGCTCGTGAGTGGCAGCAATGCTTTCATACACTCGCTTCCTGACCAAGCTACGTAACCCCAGTCGGAGACGCACTCCTTGAGGGACGCTAGTCGAAGTTCCTTCTTCACCCTACGGCCATCGAGTGCTGATATCCTCCGAGTTCTTGCCATTGTGCGGTCCAAGTGCGTGTGGAACTCGACAAGGCATTGAGCTGCCGCCGGACCCAACCGTGAAATCTCATGACCCGCCGAGGCATAGATCGGGGAAGGAGAGGGCATATATATCTCTATCCCAGCCAATGAAGGGACAATGTTCTCTTCGACTGCACGGGTCAGCGCCTCTTGCACATTGAGAATGTGCCAAGCCGCCGCGAGACTCTCCATCAGCAGGGCGCCCGTTAAGGCAGTGATCTCTTCGCGCTGCTTCCAACGGTGCTCGCGGATTCCCAAAAACCACCCCACGACAACGCATATGATTGAGACCAAGGCACCGATCAGAGCGCCTGCTAGTGTGCTGTCCAAAGCTTTCTCCTTCGGCCAGCGTTTGTGAACGACTAGCTCGACAGGCCTCCCGAAAGGCTCGGCGCGTCGAGGACCGAGAACCCGTAGTGGCGCAGCCATCGCAAGTCGGCGGCGAAGAAGGCGCGCAGGTCTGGGATGCCGTACTTGAGCATGGCGAGACGGTCGAGGCCCATGCCGAAGGCGAAGCCCTGATAGCGCTCGGGATCGAGACCGCAGTTCCTGAGCACGTTCGGGTGCACCATGCCGCAGCCAAGGATCTCGAGCCATTGGCCGGGCTTGCCGATCGCCTCCGCGCCGATGTCGACCTCGGCCGAGGGCTCGGTGAAGGGGAAGTGCGAGGCGCGGAAGCGCATCTTGACCTCATCGACCTCGAAGAAGGCCTTGCAAAACTCCTCGAGCACCCACCTCAGGTGCCCCATGTGGGTCGTCTCGTCGATGACGAGGCCCTCGATCTGGTGGAACATGGGCGTGTGCGTCTGGTCACTGTCGCAGCGGTAGACGCGCCCCGGTGCGATAATGCGGATCGGCGGCTTCACGGTCTGCATGGTGCGGATCTGCACTGGGCTCGTGTGCGTGCGCAGGAGAAGGCGCGTGCCGTCGGCCTTGGGCGCGAAATAGAACGTGTCGTGCTCCTGGCGCGCGGGATGCTCGGGGGGAATGTTGAGCTTCGCAAAGTTCATCTCGTCGGTCTCGATGTCGGGGCCCTCGGCGACGCCGAAGCCCATGTCGGCGAAGATCTCGACGCACTCGTCGAACACCTGCGAGACGGGATGAATGCGCCCCTGCGCTTCGGGGCCGGGCCGCACGGGGAGCGTGACGTCGGCCGTCTCGCGCGCGAGCTTGTCGGCGAGCGCGGTGTCCTCGAGCGAGGCCTTGCGCGCATCGAGTGCGCTGCCGACTTTTTCCTTTACGGCGTTGATGGCCTGGCCGTAGGCCTTCCTCTCCTCGGGCGGAAGCGTGCCGAGACGCGCCATGAGCTCGGAGACGCGCCCCTTCTTGCCGAGGGCAGCCACGCGCACGGCCTCGAGCGCCGCAAGATCGCCGGCGCGGCCGATCTCGCCCAGAAGCTCGCTTTCGAGCCGGTCGAGATCAGAGCTTTGGGTGACAGAGGTCATGCCCGAAACCTCGTACATGTCATCCTCGGCTTTATGCCGAGGATCCATCTCACCGCAAGCTCGGACATGGATCCTCGGGAAAAGCCCGAGGATGACAAAGAGAATGCCTGGAGGCGGCTCAGGCCGCGGCCTTCTTCACCGCGGCGGCCGCTTGATCGACGAGCGCCTTGAAGGCGGCGGCGTCGCGGACGGCGAGATCGGCGAGAATCTTGCGGTCGATCTCAATTCCCGCCTTGCCGAGGCCGTCGATAAATCGACCGTAGGTCAGGCCGTGCTCGCGCGTCGCGGCGTTGATACGCTGGATCCAAAGGGCGCGGAACGTGCGCTTCTTGCGCTTCCGGTCGCGGTAGGCGTACTGCTGCGCCTTCTCGACCGCCTGCTTGGCCACTCGGATCGTGTTCTTGCGCCGGCCGTAATAGCCTTTGGCGGCCTTCAAGACTTTCTTGTGCTTGGCGTGGGCGGCGACGCCGCGCTTGACGCGTGCCATGGGACTGCTCCGTGGAAAGGACTGGGCTCTGGATAGAGCAGCTGACTTTTGATCAGCGGGCTCAGCGGTTGTAGGGCATGTACTTCTTGACGATCTTGGCGTCGCTGTCGTCGAGCACCATGGTGCCGCGCGCCTGGCGGATGAACTTCGCGTGGCGCTTGATCATGCCGTGCCGCTTGCCTTGAGCAAGTGCCTTCACCTTGCCCGTGGCAGTCATCTTGAAGCGCTTTTTGGCGCCGCTCTTGGTCTTCAGCTTGGGCATTTTGCTCGTCCTTTCTCGTTCGCGGCTTACCGGCTCGCGGGACGCGCTCCGGTACCGCAGGATGTTCTGCAAAGCATCAAAAGCCGCCACGGCATGCCCCGCCGGGCGGCTCGAGACCCCCGTGATTATATGAGGGGGCGAGGGAATGCAATGTCCGGCTGCAAGCCACCGGCGGCCGTCACGCAGGGCGCCTCAGCCAGGAGTAGATGACGGCGGTTGCCGCCCCGAAGCCGGACAGCAGCATGAACACCGAAATGAGCTTGTTCGCATCGAAATCGTAGAAGAGAGGATTGCCTTTGATCAGCGGCAGCAGGAGGCAGTTGCTGATCAGGAATACGCCCCAGCCGAACACGAGGCCCTTGAGCCAGGCGGCGCCCCCCGGCAGCCGGTCGAAGAGGAGGGCCAGGAGCGCGCCCCAGAGGCCGCCCCAGAACATGGCATTGACGATGCGGGGCACGCCGAGCGGCCCCACCGGGTCCGTGGCCCAAGGCGGCCTATTTTCAAGCCCGATCAGGTTCGAGACGAGGAGCAGCGCTTGATGAACGGTGACGACGGCAATTGCGGCGGCGAGGAACCCTAACGCCAAATTGCGATATCTAGTATCCACAATGAATGCCTCGGCAAAAGACGCCATGGTCGACGGCAAGCACCCGCTTTTTCAAGGGCTAGCACAGCGTTCTTGAAGTTCTCGCGCGGCTAAGTGACTGTATCAGTTGTTGTTCAAGATGTTGTGCTCTTCTGAGCGTAATCCCCGCGCAAGCCGCGACATCTTGCCTTTGCAAGTTAGTCGGTCCATATAGGGCCGGTCGAACACGCCTTGGTTTGCTCTACGACGGCGCCCGCTGCGCTGACACTGGACGTCTCCATCGCGCGATTTGATGACGGCCTCGAGTTCGAGCTTGGGGTCTATGGCACTATTGCTTTGGAGAAGCGAGAACATGTCGAACGGCACTGTCAAGTGGTTCAACGGTCAGAAGGGCTATGGTTTCATCCAGCCGGAAGAGGGAGGCGCTGACGTCTTCGTCCACATCTCGGCAGTGGAGCGCGCGGGTCTGCAGACGCTGCGCGAGGGCCAGAAGATCGCATACGAGACCGAGCGCGGGCGCAACGGCAAGATTGCCGCAGTCAATCTGCGCCCACTCTGAGCTGCGAGCTCAAGAGCCACCACAGGGTTCGGGGAGCGGAGGCATCTGCTCCCCAAAGCGTATCTGGATGGCCGCGTTTCGCGCCAAGCCTCGGCAGGGGATGAGGCATTGGGGGATGGCGCAACAGAATTGGAACCTGAGGATGTCGGCGCGCCATTGCGGCGCGTCTCACCGTGCGGCGGCGCGACTGGCGCGACTATAGGGAATTGAATGGCCAAGGAAGAGATGCTCGAGTTCGAAGGCGTTGTCGTCGAGGTGCTGCCCGACGCGCGCTGCCGTGTGAAGCTCGACAACGGTCACGAGGTGGTGGCCTACACGTCGGGACGCATGAAGAAGAACCGCATTCGCATCCTCGCAGGCGACCGCGTCACCGTGGAGATGACTCCCTACGACCTCACCAAGGGCCGCATCAATTTCCGCCACAAGGATGCGCGTTCCGGCACGGGCGGCCCGCCTTCCGGTTCGGCCGGGGCCCGCCGGCCGCGCTAGTGCTCCTCGACGGTCACGGGCTCTCGAAGCCGAAGCGGAGGCGCACGAGCTTGCCGCCTTCGAACTCGTACTCGGCGTAGTAGGCGGGAAGTCCGAAGACCTTGAGTTTGGGGTCTTTCTCGGTGTCGGCAACCTCGTAGGTGAGGAGCTCGGCCGATCCCCGCTTCTCGCTCTTCCCGCATTTTCCCAGGCGCCGCACGACCTCGGCGCTGCTCATGCCGAGCTCGATGCCGTTGCCGGTGACGAATGTGTCGACATCGAGAGAATTGAGCACCATCGCCTCCTTGCCGGCCTTGCGGACCTCGGCTTCGAAGTATTGGTCGACCTCGGCTCCGTAGTTTGAGTAGAGGATGAGCTCCTCCGATCCGGACTTGGTGACGAAGCGGGCGTGGGGGAGCTCCTCGGTGTCCTCGATGAGCTGGGGCCCGGAGCCGAGGACGCGAGCCGCGCTTTCCGGATCGAGGAGCTTCACGCCCGCGACGGCGAGCTCGGGGCTCTTCATGCGGCAGGTCTTCGCCTCGGCGCCGAACGCGAGGCTGATCGCGCCCAAACCGAAAAGAAGGATCGCGGCCTGTTCGAGACGTAGAGGCATGTGGGTTGGCGTGCTCGTGCTCCCTGCCCAGCATAGCGCGTTGCTCGACGGGCGCTAGATGGGAAGTGCCTGGAGGCGTTCTTTGGCTAGCTTTAGAGAGCGAAGTCCGAAATTTGGTTCGAAGTCGGAGCTTTAGCGGAGCGCGTCCCCCTGAAGCGCGTCCGGCTCCGTTTCCTTCTCCTGCTCGGTGACATCACCCACCGGCGACCTGCGGCCGGCCCGGGCAATGTTGGACAGGAACAGGCGCGCCGCGTGCTCCCAGCTGAACTGCTGGGCGAGGACCCGCACATTGTTGCGGTCGAGATCGAGGGCGCACTTGGCCGCTTCGCCGAGGTCGGGCGAAAGAACGCCCGAGATGCCGGGCCGCACGATGTCGAGCGGACCGGTAACCGGATAGGCGGCAATGGGCAGGCCCGAGGCCATGGCCTCGAGCAGCACCATGCCGAACGTGTCGGTGCGGGACGGGAATACGAATACGTCGGCGGAGGCATAGCATTCGGCGAGCTCCTCGCCGAACTTGTCGCCTGTGAAGGTGACGGCCGGGTAGCGGCGCTTCAGAAGCGCGAGTTGAGGCCCGCTGCCGACGACGACCTTGGCTCCCGGCAAGTCGAGCGCGAGAAATGCCTCGATGTTCTTCTCGATCGCCACGCGCCCGACGTAGAGGAACACCGGCCCGGCGCCGAAGCGGCGTATGGGACGCGGCCGGAAGAGCGCCGTGTCGACGCCCCGCGTCCACGGCATGAGGCGCTCGAAGCCGCGGTTGGCGAGGTCGGCGGCGAGGCTCGGAGTGGCGACCATGATCCCCGCGCCTGCATTGTGAAAGCGGCGCTGGAGCGCGTAGGTCAGCCGCTGGGGAATGGCGAAGCGCGAAGAGAGATACTCGGGGAAGCGCGTGTGGAAGCTCGTCGTGAAGGGAACGGCGCGCCCTCTGCAGTAGGATCGCGCCATCCAGCCGACGGGGCCTTCGGTGGCGATGTGGATCGCATCGGCGCCGGACGCCGTGATGAGCTTTGCGGCACGGGCGAAGCTCGGGAGGGCGAGGCGGATCTCGGGATAGGTCGGACACGGGACCGTCGCGAAATCGGCGGGCGTCAGGAACGAGAGGCTGGCCGAGAAGCTCTTAACCTCCTCGGCGAGGCGCTCGTAGGTCCTCACGACACCGTTGACTTGCGGCTTCCAGGCGTCGGTCGCGACCAAGATCCTCATCAGGCCGCCCGAAGGGAGCCTGCCGCCACGGCGGGATCCTGAGCGGCGCGCACGACGTCGAGCCAGCGCACGAGCTCGAGCCTGCCCTCTCTCGTCTCGCACACGGCCGTGCAGCTCTCGACCCAGTCGCCGGTGTTGACGTAGTGGATGCCCTCGATGTCGCGGGAGGCCGCGTGGTGGATATGGCCGCAGACGACGCCATCGGCACCCTTGCGGCGTGCTTCGTCCGCGAGATTGCGCTCGAACTCGCCGATGAAGTTCACGGCCGTCTTGACGCGGAGCTTGAGATAGCTCGAGAGCGACCAGTAGCCGAGGCCGAGGCGTCGGCGCACGAAGTTCAAGGGCCAGTTGGCCCACAGCGCGAGCTCATAGCCGCGATCGCCCAGGAACGCCAGCCAGCGCGCGTAGCGCACGACCACGTCGTACTCGTCCCCGTGCATGACGAGGAAGCGGCGCCCGTCGGCCATGGTGTGGATCGCCTGGCGTTCGATCTCGATGCCGCCGAAGTGCATGCCGCAGAAATCGCGCATGCCCTCGTCGTGGTTGCCGGGGATGTAGACGATGCGCGTGCCCTTGCGCACCTTGCGCAGGAGCTTCTGGATCACGTCGTTATGCGCCTGCGGCCAGATCGCGCCGCGCCGGATGCGCCAGAAATCGATGATGTCGCCGATGAGATAGATCGTGTCCGCCTCGCGGTCTCTGAGAAAATCGAGGAGCAGCTCGGCCTGGCAGGAACGGGTGCCGAGGTGAACGTCGGATATGAACAGCGTGCGATAGTGCGGTCCTGTCTCCATGAGGACGGGCCTCCCACATGCATCGGCTACGGGGATCACGTGCTAATCCCCCTTTCAAAGGAGATTCAAGTTTCAGGAATGTGACAAACGGCGGGATTTGGTGCGTCGTCCCCGTATCGTTAACGCGTGCGGCCGGGAAGCCGCAAGGGCGAAGCGCGGCGCGGCGCGAAGTCTGCCCTGGACAAAGTGGCCGTAGGCCCGCGCCCGGCGGACGTTGAAGAAGCGGGGAACGGCGGCACAGTACCTTCTGTAGTCGTCGCCGTATTTGAGCATAAGCCACGGCTCCTCGGCGTGGGCCATCAGCACGTAGACGGCGATTAGGGCCGCAGAGAGGACGTAGACGCCCCCGGAATCGGCGGCGATGGCGAGGCCCGCATAGCTCGGAATGACGGTCGCATACTGGGGATTGCGGGTCCAGCGATAGAGGCCGTGGGTGACGAGACCGCCGGTCTGACAATAGGTGTTGGCGCGCCCGAGCGAGTAGAGCGACCAGAGATAGAGCAATCCGCACACGGCGGCCACGGCGGCGCCCGCGATCCGCACCGGGCTCGGAAGGCCGAGCCACGGCTCTCGGGCGACGGCGGCGATGCCGAGGATGGTGGGGATGGCGAGGCCGAGGGTCGTGACGTTGAGCGCGCGAAACAGCCTCCAGAAGGCGATGCTTTGCCAAGTTCCGGCACCCGGCGTGGGCCAGATCCGCAGGCGCGGGATGCCAAGCGTCGCGAGGAGGAGGGCGAGGAGCGGAATGGCCGAGGCTGCTCCCGCCGCAAAGAGGATGGTTGCCATAGGGTGGCTCGGGACGGGCGGTCGAACACGTGAGGATGTCGTGCTTCGATGACGCCCGTGCGACGGTTGCGCGACAGGGCTCAGCGGGGTCTCCGCTCGGCGACCATGAACCACGACGGCCCCATGTGGGGGTCGTTCCAGATCCTCTTCCAGCGGAAGCCCGCCTTCTCGTAGGCGCGCACGGCCCGCTCGTTGCGGATCGAGGGGAAGACGCAGACCGCGATCGCGAGCGTGGTTGCGAACACCTCCTCCTTGAGGAGGGCGAGCGCCGTCTGGCCGACACCTAGGCCGCGGTGCTCCTCGGAGGCGATGAAGAGGTCGAGGTCCCAGGTGCCGGCCTCGATGTCCTGGGGCAGGTCGTCACCCCAGAAGGTCGCGTCGACGGCGTGGGCATAGCCGACGGGGCGGCCGTCGGCCTCGATGAGGCGGCACAGCGCGTGCCCCGACGAGAGGGCGATATTGACCTCGGCCTCGGTCGCCGATGCCGGGCCCCACCAGGCCTCGATGTCGGGTCTCGTGAGCCAGGCTCGAATGAGGCCGAGGTGCTCGCGCGTGGCGGGCCTCAAGGACACGAGCGGCGGCATGATTGGGCCATTTAAGGGCTCAAGTGTTGTCAGGGGCGCGGCGATAGTCTTGCACCGGGGTTCGGCAGACAATATGACAACGACCGATTGGCTCCGATAGGAATGGTAAACATGACCCGCGTTCTGACTGCCCGACATCTGAAGCCCTGGGCCTTGTGGGCTGTCATGGCCGTCGCGCTCACGGCCGGCGGATGCGGCGTCAACAACATTCCGACCTACGAGCAGACCGCGAAGGCCGCCTGGTCGGAAGTGCTGAACCAGTACAAGCGCCGCTCCGATCTCATCCCGAACCTGGTCGAGAGCGTGAAGGGCTTTGCCGACCAGGAGCGCTCGGTGTTGACGGAGGTCACCGAGGCGAGGGCGAAGGCGACGAGCATCCAGATCCCGCCCGACATCCTGACCAACCCCGAGGCGATGAAGCAGTTCCAGGACGCCCAGAACACGCTGGGCGGCGCGCTGCGCCAGCTGCTCGTCGTCGCCGAGCGCTATCCCGACATCAAGTCGGGGGCCAATTTCCTCGCCCTCCAGCAGCAGATCGAAGGCACCGAGAACCGCATCTCGATTGCGAGGCGCGACTACATCCAGTCCGTGCGCCAGTACAACACCGAGATCACCACCATACCCGGGCGCTGGTGGAAGGCGCTCCTCTACCCGTCTGCGACGGAGATGGCCTCGTTCGACATTCCGGCCGAGGAGACGAAGACGCCAAAGGTCGATTTCGGCACCGGCAAGTGACACACGGTCCTGCGGGGCGGGCTCGTGCATAAAGTAGCTCCACCGCAATTGAGGGCCGGGGCGCTTCTCGCAGCGCTCCTCGTGGTTGTTGCCGCGGCTTCGACGCTGGCCGAGCCGACGTTTCCCGAGCTCACGGGGCGCATCGTCGACAACGCGAGCCTCCTTACCGCCGAGGACCGCGTCGCCATCAATGACACGCTCAAGGCGCTCGAGGAGAAATCGACCGACCAGGTCGTCGTCGTGACGCTGCCCTCGCTCCAGGGCTACGAGATCGAGGACTTCGGCTACCAGCTCGGCCGCAAATGGGGCATCGGGCAGAAGGGCAAGGACAACGGCGTCCTTCTCATCGTCGCGCCGAACGAGCGCAAAGTCCGGATCGAGGTCGGGCGCGGGCTCGAGCCGACCATGACCGACCTCCTCTCCAAGCTCATCATCGAGAACGCGATCCTGCCGGCCTTCCGCCGCGGCGACTTCTCGGGCGGCATCCGCGCCGGCGTGCGCGACATCAAGGACGTGCTCCTCGGCGACGCGGAGGAGGTGAAGGAGCGCGCCAAGCGCCCGCCCGAGCAGCTCGAGGTCGATTGGGTGGCGCTCCTCCTCATCGCCTTCTGGATCGCGATCGTCCTCTACGTGATCTGGGCCCAGATGCGCCACGCCAAGCAGACGCCGCAGTCGGTCGGCCGGCGCCGGCGACGCGGGGCCGACTGGGGCGGGCCGATCGTCATTCCCGGCGGAAACTCGGGGACGTGGGACAGCGGCGGCTGGTCGGGCGGCGGCGGCGGCTGGTCGGGAGGCGGGGGCGATTTCGGCGGCGGCGGCGGATCGGGGAGCTGGTAATGGTTGAGCGCTTCGATCAGGGAGATAGGGGTGCCATGGACCTCATGTCGGAAGCCGACCGCGATCGCATCGGCAAGGCTATCGAGGCGGCCGAGCGCAAGACCTCGGGCGAGATCGTCGCCGTCGTCGCGGCCGAGAGCAGCACCTATCTCTACGCGCCGGTCATCTGGGCGGCCCTGATCGCGCTTTTCGTCCCGTGGCCGCTCATCTATTTCACCTGGATGAGCGTGCAGATGATCTATTTCATCCAGCTCGCGGTGTTTCTCGTCCTCCTCGCCGCGCTTCTGCCTCGCCCCGTGCGCTACTGGCTGGTGCCGGGCTACGTCAAGCGGGCGCACGCCCACCGGCGCGCGGTCGAGCAGTTCCTGGCGCAGAACCTCCACACGACGGCGGGGCGCACCGGCGTCCTCATCTTCGTCTCCATGGCCGAGCGCTATGCCGAGATCCTGGCCGACACCGGCATCGATGCGCGGGTGCCCAAGGGGACGTGGCAGGCGATCGTCGACGATCTCACGGCGGCGTTCGCACAAAACCGGCCGGGGGACGGGTTCGTCGCCGCCATCGAGGCGGTCGGCACCCATCTCGCCGCGCACTTCCCGCCCGGCAGCGCCGACCCCAACGAGCTTCCAGATCACCTGATCGTGCTGCCGCTGCCGTCGTTCGCCCTTTCCCGCGCGACGTGATGTTTCGTGCCTTCGGCAGTTTCACGCTGGGCTCCTGCTTTCGCTCGAGCACACTCTCCTTCGGCCGGAATGACCGAAGGGGAATGATTTCAGCCGGTCGAAAAATGCTCTAGAACTAGGCTCTCAGGGGGACAGGTATCCGTGCAGGACATGCGTGAGACTGCTGCGATCGTGCGCGAGCCGGCGCCGACGCGTGCGCTCGTCTCCTGGGTGCTGTTCGACTGGGCCGCGCAGCCGTTCTACACCCTGATCCTCACCTTCCTGTTCGCGCCCTACTTCGCGAGCGTCGTCGTCGGCGATCCGGCGCAGGGCCAGGCGTTGTGGGGCTACGCGGCGGCGGCGGCCGGCGTCATCATTGCGATCGGGAGCCCGCTCTTGGGCGCGCTCGCCGACGGGCGCGGGCGCAGGAAGCCGTGGATCGCGCTCTTCTCGCTCGTTCTCGTCGCGAGCATGGCTGCGCTGTGGATGGCGGTGCCCGGCGCTCCCGGGCCCGTGGTCGCCGCCGTGCTCGCGGCCTTCGTCGTCGCGACGGCCGCCGCCGAGTTCGCGACCGTCTTCACCAACGCCATGATGCCGAGCCTCGTGCCCCCGAACCAGCTCGGCCGCCTCTCCGGAACGGGGTGGGCCGTGGGCTATGCGGGCGGGCTCGTGAGCCTCGCCCTTCTCGGGGGGCTGCTCGTTGCCAACCCGGCGACAGGGAAGACGCTCTTCGGGCTCGAGCCGGTTCTCGCTCTCGATGCGACCTCGCGCGAGGCGGACCGCCTTTCGGGACCCTTCTCGGCGGCGTGGTACGCGCTCTTCATGGTGCCGTTCTTTCTCTTCGTGCCGGACGTCTCGCGGGGACCCGCGGCGCCCGCCTCGACGCGGGGACCGTTGGCGGAGCTGTGGGCGACGATCCGCACGCTGCCTTCCCACCGCGATGTCCTGTTCTTTCTCGTCGCCCGCATGCTCTATGCCGACGGGCTGTCGGCGATCTTTCTCTTCGGCGGCATCTACGGGGCGGCCGTGTTCGGCTGGCAGGCGACCGACCTCGCGGTCTTCGGCCTCATCGTCATCGTCACGGGCGTCATCGGCGGGCTTGTCGGCGGCGTGCTCGACGACCGGCTCGGATCGAAGACCGTAATCCTCGCCGCCCTCGCCCTCATTTTGATCGGCGCGCTGGGCCTCCTTTCGATCGACGCGAGCCATATTCTTTACGGCCTCGAGGTCGCGCCCAAGGCCGCGGGCTCGGCGCCGTTCTCGTCGGTCGGAGAGCTGGTGTTCCTCGGCTTTGCGACCCTCGTCGGCCTCGCTGCGGCCCCGGTGCAGGCGGCGAGCCGGGCGCTGTTGGCCCGCCTCGCGCCGGCCGGCAAGGTGACGCAGTTCTTCGGCCTCTTCGCCTTCTCGGGCAAGGTGACGGCGTTCCTCGCGCCGTTCCTCGTCGCGAGCGTCACGGCGTGGACGGGCAGCCAGCGGCTCGGCATGGCCTCGATCGCCGCGTTCCTCATCGCAGGAATGATCCTGATGCTCCCCGTGCGCGCTCCGAATGAGCTATCGACCTCCGGCCAATAGATTTCGAGCCGTTGCTCTATTTCTCCACGTCATGCCGGCGGAGGCCGGCATCCAGATCACTTTTCAGTCAAAATGCCTGAATCTTGTCTGGATCCCGACCTTCGTCGGGATGACGGTTGAGGAAGAGGTCAAACGATCCGTTGATCCGCGCGGCGGTGTCAGAAGACGCGGATCGGGAAATAGCGCTGGACGATCTCATCGAGCCGCCCGCTCTCGCGCACGCGCTTTAGCGCGCCGTTGATCAGCGCCTTGATCTGCGGATCGTTGCGCGGCACGGCGATGGCGATGCCGTCGCCGAAGAACCTCGGCTCGAGGAAGGGTCCGCCCTTGAACTCGCAGCACTGGCGCGCGAGCGAGCCGTTGAGCCAGAAGGCGAGGCTTATCGCGTCGTCGAAAATCACGTCGACCTTGCCGCTTTGCACGGCGTCGCGCGCGAGCTCGGGGTTCTCGAACACCTGGATCCGGCTGTCGCGGAAGAAGGATTTCACGAACGCTTCGTGGGGCGTGCCCTTGGCGACGGCGATCATGCGCCCGTCGAGCCCGTCGGGCGTCGGCTCGAGCTTGGGGCCATTGATGCGTCCCGCGAACCGGCCCGGCGTGAAGAAATAGCGGTCGGTGAAATCGACCTCGCGCAGCGCCTTGGCGGTGACCTGGTGGGCGGCGATCACGGCGTCTGCTTCGCCGCGCTTCAGCGCCAGTAAGAGCTCGTCCCAGGGCCGCACCTTGATGTCGCACGCGGCGGCTAGGTCGAGGCAGATCGCTCGCGCGAGATCGACGTTGAGGCCAGCCAGCACGCCCTCGTCGTCGTAGTAATTGAAGGGCGGAAAGTCGCCTTCGGTGAGGAAGCGGACGACGACACGGCGCGGCTCTTCAGCGCTCTCTTCGGCGGCGGGGGCGGCCGCGGCTTGGGCCCAGGCCGGCAGCGCGAGCGGGAGGTTGGCGATGAGCGCCGCCGCCATGGCGAGCGCGAGCCCCGCGCATCTGCAATGACTGTATCCCAAGCGCACTGCTCCCAAGGCGATCGAGCGAATCTCGCCGCCGCCCTCTGTATATCCGAAAAGCCGTGTGGCAGGATCGCCTGCGGCGGCTCGCCGCCGCGTGGGGAGCATTTCTTTTCGTCCGTTTCGTGTTGAGTAGAGGCGCGTCACCCGGTTGCGGCGCCGCGACGGCGTCCGGGAACCGCAGGCAGAGGGTTGGGGAGCGCGATCGCGCGAACTCGCGCGGTCTTGGCGCGGCGGATCTGCGCCAGGCGGCGCTCCGCCTCGACCGCGCGGTCAACGCGCTGCGGCGGCGGCACCCCGAGCTCTCGGCCGGGATGGCGCTCTGGTCCTGGCAGAAGGCGGCCTTCGCCGGGGCGGTCCTCGCGATTGCGGCCGGAGCGCTCACGGCGCCGCGCGAGACGCTGGCCGCGCTCATGGCGTTCCTGGCGCTGCCGTTCTTCTGTGTCGTGGTGCTGCGCGCGATCGCGCTCGGACAGGCGGGAGGCGTCTCGCGATCGGCCGAGCGCAGGATTGAAGATTGCACGAGATGCGATCCTCCCGCGCTACAGCGTGCTGATCCCGCTCCTGCGGGAGGCGGCCGTCGTGCCGCACCTCATCGGCGCGCTGAAGCGCATCGACTATCCCGCCGACAAGCTCGAGATCCTGTTCATCGTCGAGAGCTTCGATGCCGAGACAAGGGGCGCGCTCGCGGCTCAGCCGCTGCCCGAGGGTGCGCGCATCGTCGTCGTGCCGGAGGGCGAGCCGCGCACCAAGCCGCGTGCCCTCAACTACGCGCTCGAGCTCGCGACCGGCGAGTATGTCACCGTCTACGACGCCGAGGACGTGCCCGAGCCGGACCAGCTCCTGAAGGCGCTCGCGGTGCTGAGGTCGAACGAGAGGATCGGCTGCGTCCAGTCGCGGCTCAATATCTACAACTCCGCCGACAGCTGGCTCACACGCCAGTTCACGATCGAGTACACGGCCCTCTTCGACTGCCTGCTGCCGGCGCTCGAACGCCTCGGGCTTCCCGTCCCGCTCGGGGGCACCTCGAACCATTTTCCGCGAGCCGTGCTCGAGGCCGTCGGCGGGTGGGACCCCTTCAACGTGACCGAGGATGCCGACCTCGGCATGCGGCTCGCCCGGGCCGGGCTCTCGGTCGAGGTGCTCGCCTCGACGACCTGGGAGGAGGCGCCGCGCTCCTATCGTGTATGGCGGGGCCAGCGCACGCGCTGGCTCAAGGGCTGGATACAGACCTACCTCGTGCACATGCGCGAGCCCTTCCGCCTTGCCCGCGAGCTCGGCCTGCGCCGGTTCCTCGGATTTCAGGTGCTGATGGGCGGGCTATTGCTCTCTGCCCTCGTCCACCCCTGGTTCTACCTGCTGGCAGCGCTGGACGCGGCGCAAGGCCACTTGACCGTCATTCCCGACGCATGGCCGGGCCGCGCGCTGTGGTGGCTCGGCCTCTTCAATCTCGTCACGGGCTACGCGACGGGCGTCGCGCTCGGCGCCGTCGCGGTGAGGGCGCGCGGCCAGGGCGCGCTCGCTCTCCACGCGCTCCTGATGCCGGCCTACTGGCTCTTGATCTCGCTCGCCGCCTACCGGGCGCTGTGGCAACTCGCGGTCGCCCCTTATCTCTGGGAGAAGACCGAGCACGGAGCTGCCGGCTCGCGTGAAATCGCGGCCGGCGGAGTGGCTGAGACGGTGGCTATTGGGAAGCCCGCGCCGGCGAGCGCGGGCTGAGAGTGGCGCGCCGCAAGCGCGAGGTCAGGCGCGTCTCGGCCAGCCCGCATCGTTATCGGCAGTCCGCTCTTTTCGCTGGAGATCCGCCATCTCTTTGACGATCTGGGACGCAAGCTCCAGCTTAGCTGCGCTTTCTCGTGTTACGGCAGCGCCATAGGGATCGGCCGCCGCGTCTGCGAGCGCGTAGGCGGTGCGGGCTTCTCCATGTAACCAGACGGCCAGCGCGAAGGGGTCGATGTCGGGGGTTGTCATCGGGATCGAGCTCCTACTCTGCTCTTCCTGATGACACAGATGGGGTTACAAAGCGTTAGCGCAACCCGATCGCTAACCCTTGCTTAACTTTTCCGAGGCCGGCCCCGGTCAAACGGGCGACTGTCAGAGATTGCCAGGCGAGAGCGTGAACGGGTGAGGGCAGGTCTTCGGGATCGAGCAACCGATGGAGCGGGCGAAGGGAATCGAACCCTCGTATGCAGCTTGGGAAGCTGCCGTTCTACCATTGAACTACGCCCGCCGCTTCGAAACCGTTAGCATAGGGCACCCGTAGAGTGAAGCGGGCGGCCCCCCGTTGGGCTCGCGCTGCAGCATGTGCTAAATCCCCTGGCGGCTTGGTGAGGAGTGCGACGTGGCGCTCGAGGCTCTGCAGATCGACGGGGAGCGGCGCAAGTTCGAGGACCCGGACTGGACGGCGAGGTCGGAGCGGCGCGCGATCGTGCCTTTCGAAGGCCTCGAGACGCTCTGGATCAACACCGGCACGCTCTGCAACATCACCTGCCGCAACTGCTACATCGACTCCAGCCCGACGAACGACCGGCTCGCCTACATCACGGCCGAGGAGACGGAGCCCTTCCTCGAGGAGGCGCAAAGTCTCGGCGCGCGCGAGATCGGCTTCACGGGCGGCGAGCCGTTTCTCAATCCCGATTTTCTCGCCATGCTCGGCGGCGCGCTCGGGCGCGGCTTCGAAGCCCTTGTGCTCACGAACGCCATGGCTCCCATGCAGCGCCCCGCCATCAAGGCAGGGCTTCTCGCGCTTCTCCGCGACTTCGGTCCGAAGCTCACGCTTCGCGTCAGCCTCGACCACTACACGCAGGCGCTTCACGATACCGAGCGCGGAGAGGGGAGCTGGGAGCGGACGCTCGCCGGCACGGACTGGCTCGCGGAGAGCGGCTTCAGGCTCGCAATCGCCGGTCGCAACTGCTGGGGCGAGAGCGACGCTGACGCGCGGGCCGGCTACGCCGGTCTCTTTGCCCGCCGGCGCTGGCCGATCGACGCGAGCGACAGAGGCGCGCTCGTGCTCTTTCCCGAGATGGACGCCGCGGCCGACGTGCCCGAGATCACGACCGCATGCTGGGGCATCCTGAACAAGCACCCGAGCCAGATGATGTGCGCCACCTCGCGCATGGTGGTGAAGCGCAAGGGCGCGGAGGCCCCCGTCGTGCTGCCGTGCACGCTCATCGCCTACGAGCCCGCCTTCGAGATGGGCGCGACGCTATCAGAGGCGCGCGCCGCCCACGGCGGCATGTTCGATCGGGGCGCCGTCAAGCTCTGTCACGTTCACTGCGCCAAGTTCTGCGTGCTCGGCGGCGGCAGCTGCTCCTGAGCGCCGAACAGAGATGATGCTCCTCCACCGTCATACCGGCGAAGGCCGGTATCCAGACACCTTTCCGGGATTCTCCTGAGGCTTGTCTGGATCCCGACCTGCGTCGGGATGACGTTGAGAGGGGTAGCGGGCCGGCCCTATTGCCGTCATGTCTTCACCAGCGCGTCGCGGATCTCCTTGAGATAAACCTCGCTCGGCGTCGGAGCCGGCGCGGCGGCCGGCCCGGGCTTCCTCATGGCGTTCACCGTCTTGACCAGGAGGAAGATCGCGAACGCCGTAATTACGAACTTGATCAGCGCATTGAGGAAGAGCCCGTAGCGGATCGCGACCGACTTCGCCGGATCGGCATTCTCGACCAGCGTGACCCTGAGGCTCGAGAAGTCGATGCCGGCCAGGAGCAGTCCGATCGGCGGCATCACGATGTTGTCGACGAGCGTGGTCACGATCGGGCCGAAGGCGGCGCCCATGATGACGCCGACGGCGAGATCGATGACGTTGCCGCGCATGGCGAACTCTTGGAATTCCTTTAGAATCTGCATGGATAGCCCTCGCTTTGCTGGCTCGCTGCCGGGATGTTAAGTGAGGGGCGAGGGGCTCGTCATCGGGCAATTTGCCGGCGCCGGCGCGTAACTGTTTCATGCCGTTGGGGCTGGCTCTTCCCATTGCCTCACTGCCACCATAACCAGGGCTCTAGTGGTGAGCGGCGGCGCGGCGCGGAAAGTCGAGGGAGGTGGGGGTCATGATCGAGCGCAAGGAGCGGAAGCCCTATTGGCTGCACACGAAATGGCAGATGCTTGCGAGCCTCGTGCCGTTTCTGGCCGTGATCATCATCCTGCCGCTCTATGCGGACCGGCTGAACTCGAGCCGGTTCCTCGGCTTCCCGCTCGGCTATTTCCTCGCCGCCCACGGCCTCTTCGTCATCGCCGTCGTCACCGTCGCGACGTTCGTCAACCGCCAGGATGCGATCGATCACTGGCACGGCGCGCACGAGGACCTGTGAGGCGAGCTCCGGAGACTGACCCTTGACGCCGTTCACGTCCCGCGCGCGCTTCGTCAATCCGCGGCTCGGCATCTATTTCGGCATCTTCATGAGCGCGTTCGTCGCGATCGCGCTTCTGTCGCTCATTTTCGAGGGCCTCGAGGCTCCGCCGATCGCCTTGAGCGGGGCCATGCTGCTCGGGCCGGTTGCCCTCTACGCGGCGATCGGCATTGCCGGGGCGACGCGAGAGCCCCTCGACTATTTCGCGGCGGGCCGGCGCGTTCCTGCGTTCTACAGCGGCCTCGTGCTCGCCCAGACGGCAATGGGCGCGACGGGCATCGTCGCGCTCACGGGAGCCTTCTTCCTCATCGGCTTCGACGCACTCTGCCTCGGCATAGGCGGGCTCGCGGGCTTCGTCGTCATGGCGGTGATGCTCGCCCCGTTCCTGAGGAAGTTCGGGGCCTTCACCATTCCGAGCTACCTCGGGCGCCGCTTTCAGAGCCGCATCCTGAGGGTGCTCGCGGCCGCGCTTCTCGCCGTGCCGATGCTGCTCGTGCTCGCGGCCGAGCTCAGGATGGGCGCCTACGCCGCCTCCTATCTCTACGGGCCTGCCGCGCCCCCCATCCTCATCGGCTTTCTGGCCATGGTCCTCATGGTCACCCTTTCGGCGGGCGGCATGCGCTCGCTCACGTGGTCGACGGCGGCCGAGTGCATCGCCTCCCTCATCGCCCTTCTCGTGCCCGTTGCGATCGTCGCCGTCATCGTGACCAACCTGCCGCTGCCGCAGCTCTCGCACGGCCCGGTCCTCAGGATGCTGGGGCGCGCCGAATCCTCCATGGGGCTTCCCATCATCATTCCGCCCGCGCTCGCCTTCGATTTTCCGGGCGAAGGGCTCGAGCCGATCGCCAAGCGGTTCACGGACGCGCTCGGCAGCGTCGGCAGCCTCGCTTTCCCACTGGCGACGCTCTCGACCATGGCCGGCGTCGCCGCCGCGCCCTGGCTCTTGCCGCGCGTTGCCGCGACTCCCGGCGTCTATGAAGCAAGGAAGTCGCTCGGCTGGGCCACGCTCCTGTTCGGCATCGCCATCCTGACCATGGCGTCGATCGCCGTGTTCCTGCGCGACTACCTGGCCGACATCGCCATGGCGAAGGGGCAGGTCAGCATCCCCGATTGGCTCCAAGCGATGAAGGCGCAGGGCGTCGCGGCCTTCGATCCGGAGGCAAAGCGCCTCACCTTGAGTGCCATGAGCTTCAAGCGCGACGCCGTCCTGTTCGCGCTTCCTCCCGCTGCGGGGTTGCCCAACTCCGTCCTTTATCTCGCGGCCGCCGGAGCCGTTGCCGCCGCCCTCGCCGCCGCCGGGGCCTCGGCGGTGGCGCTCGGCAACGTGCTCGGAGAGGACGTGATCTCCGGGCTGTCGTGGGCGGCCCTGGCGGCCGGCGTGCGTCTCGCCATCGCCCGCATCGGTCTTGCCGCCGCCCTCCTCCTGGGTGCCGCAATCGCCGTCCTCGCGCCGACGGACCCGTTGAAGCTCCTGATGTGGGCCTTGGCGCTCACGGCCTCGACCGCGTTTCCGATCCTCATCCTGTCCATCTGGTGGAAGGGCACCAATGCCTTCGGGGCCATCGCCGGTCTCCTTTCCGGCTTTGCCGTCGCGGTGCTCGCGATCTACTCGGGCGAGGCGGGCTGGATCGGCCTCGACAGCATGCTGGCCGCCGCCCTCGGACTTCCCGCCGCCCTCGCGGCGGCGATCTCGGTCACGCTGCTCACTCCCGCGCCAAGTCGTCATGTCCTGGAACTTGTCCGCGACATCCGCGTTCCAGGTGGGGAGATCCTTTACGACCGCGAGACGCGCCTCGAGCGGCGCACCAAGCGTCTCAGCGATTAGGCTGAGAAGGGGGCCTTCCCGAATGCCCGCGGGGGCAGCACTTGTGAGCGCCGAGCTTCATCGCGCGGTCCACAAATCGTCGCAGTCCGCCGCAATGGGTATGGTTGATCCTCGGCGGGATCGGCCATTGACGAAGCCTTGCGGCGACTTCCTGCCGGTCCCTCCGTCCTCACGCGCCGGAGAACCGGTCCCCGTACAGGGAAGACCGCCATCCTGCCGGAGTTGAACTCTTGTACCTTCCGATCGAGCCCTATCGCGACGGCCGATTGCACGTCGGCGGCGGACACGAGATCTATTTCGAGGAATGCGGCAATCCCGACGGCTTGCCGGCGCTCGTCGTCCACGGGGGCCCCGGGGGCGGCTCGAACCCGACCATGCGCCGCTATCACGATCCCAAGCTCTACCGCATCATTCTGTTCGACCAGCGCGGCTGCGGGCGGTCCATTCCCAATGCCTCGATCGAAGAGAATACGACGGCGCATCTCATCTCCGACATGGAGCGCCTGCGCACCCACCTCGAGATCGACCGCTGGCAGCTTTTCGGCGGCTCGTGGGGCTCGACCTTGTCGCTCGCCTACGCCGAGACTTATCCCGAGCGCGTCAGCGCTCTCATCCTGCGGGCCGTCTTCCTGTTGCGGCGGGCCGAGCTCGAGTGGTTCTATCAGGAGGGCTGCAACTGGCTGTTTCCCTGCGCGTGGGAGGCGTTCGAGCGCGTAATCCCGGAGGCCGAGCGCGGCGACATGATCGGCGCCTACCACAGGAGGCTGACCCACCCCGACCCGCGCGTGCAGCTCGCGGCCGCGAAGGCCTGGAGCATCTGGGAGGGCACGACGCTCTCGCTCTTGCCCGACCCCGTGCGCGTCAAGCGGTTCGGCAGCGATTCCTATGCACTCGCCTTTGCGCGCATCGAATCCCACTACTTCACCAACGGCGGATTCTTCGCCCACGACGGCGAGCTGCTCACCAACGCGCACCACCTGGCCTCGGTGCCGGGGACGATCGTCCACGGGCGCTACGACGTGGTGACGCCCTTGAAGAGCGCGATCGACCTGAAGAAGGTCTGGCCCCGGGCCGATCTTCGCATCGTCGCCGACGCCGGCCACGCGATGACGGAGCCGGGCATCGTCGCCGAGCTGGTAGCGGCAACCCGCCGCTACGCGGAGCCCGGCGCGTCCCGATCTTTGTGGGGCCTTTCAGCCCCTGATCATGGTTGATGGGCCCCGGGGGCGCCGGATCTCGCGATGCGACCTGCATTAAGCCTTTGTGCAGCGCCGGGCGCCACGTGCTGGTCCGCGACCATCGGGGAGCGCTAGACTGTCGCGCTTGGCCCGCGAACCGACGGCGGGCGCTTCCTCCATGGTCGCATGGCGATACCCAACCGACAGAAGATTGCGATTGCCGACAAGAGCCCGGTCATCCGCACCGGCCTCGCCGACATCCTCAACCGGGACGGACGGTTCGAGGTCGCGGCCGCGGTATCGACGGGTCGCGCCTTCCTCGAGCTGACCAAGGAGCGTCCCATCGACATCGGCGTCATCGGCTGGGCGCTGCCGGACATGACGGGAGGCGATGTGCTGAGCGAGATGAAGAAACGCGACAAGGCGCCGCGGATCATCGTTTACACCGGGGAGCCGGGCTGCGAGATCTTGCGCAACACGATCAAGGGCGGAGCGTGGGGCTTCATCTCCAAGAGCGACGAGCCCGCGGTCATCGTCGAGACGATCTCCTCGGTCGCGCACGGGCGCGTGTGCTTTCCCTACGTCGACTTCGACGCCTTGAGCCGCGACCCGCTCGAGGTGCTGACCGTGCGCGAGCGCGAGCTCCTCGGCGCGCTGGCCAACGGCTGGTCCAATCTCCAGATCGCGTCGCGCATCGGCATTTCGCGCAATACGGTGAAGTACCACCTGAAGAACCTCTACGATAAGCTCGGCGTCAGAAACCGGGCGATGGCAGTCGCCCTCTACATGTCGCGGTTCGATTGAGCGTCCTGCCGCCAACCAATTTGCAAATACGCAATCGGAGAAGAACCGGCGGCGCCGGTGCTGGGTAGGCTCGAGCCTACCCAACTGCGACGACGCGCTCCTCTCAAAGGGTGTTGCGCGGGCGAGCCCACGTTGTAGTTGGAGATGCGTCCCGCGGGGGGCGTGCTCGACCCGGAATAATACGGCCTGCAGCGAGCGTTGCGGCTGACACGGGCGAAGGGAAATGCGAATGTTGGCAAAAAAAGCCGGCACTGGAGGAGACGTAATGGCGCTGATACTACCCCACCTGTTCATCCCCGGGCCGACCAATGTCCCCGAAGCCGTGCGCTCGGCCATGGACATTCGCATGGAGGACATGCGCAGCCCCGAGTTTCCCAAGTTCACGCTGCCGGTCTTCGAGGACTTGAAGAAGGTCTTCAAGATGAAGGACGGCCGTGTCTTCATCTATCCCTCCTCGGGCACCGGTGCGTGGGAATCTGCAATCTCGAACACGCTCAATCGCGGCGACAAGGTGCTGATGAGCCGCTTCGGACAGTTCTCGCTGCTGTGGGTCGACATGGCCGAGCGGCTCGGCCTCAAGGTCGTGCTGTGCGACGAGGAGTGGGGCACGGGCGTGCCGCTCGAGAAATACGCCGACATCCTCGCCAAGGATACGGCGCACGAGATCAAGGCCGTGTTCGCGACCCACAACGAGACGGCGACCGGCGTCACGAGCGACATCGCCGGCGTCAGGAAGGCGCTCGATGCCGCCAAGCACCCCGCCCTACTCTTCGTCGACGGCGTCTCCTCCGTCGGCTCGATCGACCTGCGCATGGGCGAGTGGGGCGTGGACTGCTGCGTCTCGGGCTCGCAGAAGGGCTTCATGCTGCCGACCGGCCTCGGCATCCTGGCGGTGAGCGCCAAGGCGCTCGACGCCCACAAGTCCTCGAGGATGGAGCGCTGCTACTTCTCCTTCGAGGATATGATCAAAGCCAACGACATGGGGTACTTCCCCTATACGCCGGCGACCCAGCTCATCCGGGGGCTGCGCGCCTCCCTCGATCTCATCTTCACCGAAGGCCTCGAGAACGTGTTCGCGCGCCATACGCGCATGGCGTCGGGCGTGCGCGCGGCCATCAACGCCTGGGGCCTCAAGCTCTGTGCGAAGGAGCCGAAGTGGCACTCGGACACCGTGTCGGCGATCCTGGTGCCCGAGGGCATCGACAGCGCAGCCGTCGTAAAGACCGCCTACTACCGCTACAACACGTCGCTCGGCGTCGGCCTGAACAAGGTCGCGGGCAAGGTGTTCCGCATCGGCCACTTGGGTGCGCTCGACGAGGTGATGATCGGCGGCGTCCTCTTTGCAGTCGAGATGGCGCTCAAGGACACCGGCGTGAACATCAAGCTCGGCTCCGGCACCGGCGCTGCCGCCGAATACTTCAGCAAGACCGCGACCAAGTCGGCAACCAGCGCAGAGGCCCCCAAGGCGAAGGCGGCCTGAAGCGCCTAGAGCAAGAGATGCAGTGAGCAGCGGCCCGGGCGAGCCAACGCCCGGCCGCTCGAGAGAATGCACGTCAACACCTGACCTAGGGACGACAACGCCATGAGTCACACGATGTACCACTTGCGCAAGCAGCGCCTCCAGAGGAGCGAGCTTGCGGTTCCGGGCTCAAACCCGACGATGATCGAGAAGGCGCTGGCGAGCGCCGCCGACTACGTCTTTCTCGACGTCGAGGACGCGGTCGCCCCGCCCGACAAGGAGCAGGCCAGGAAGAACATCATCCAGGCGTTGAACGACCTCGACTGGAAGAGCTCCGGCAAGACGGTGTCTGTGCGCATCAACGGCCTCGACACCCATTACATGTACCGCGACGTCGTCGACATCGTGGAGCAGGCGGGCGAGAAGCTCGACACCATCCTCGTCCCCAAGGTCGGCGTGCCGTCCGACCTCTACATGGTCGAAGCCATGTGCAACCAGATCGAGACGGCGAAGAAGCTCAAAAGCCGCATCGGCCTCGAGGCGCTGATCGAAACGGCGCTCGGCATGGCCAACGTCGAGGCGATCGCCGCCTACGGCGGCCGGCTCGAGGCGCTCCACTTCGGCGTCGCCGACTACTCGGCCTCCAACAAGGCGCGCACCGTCGTCATCGGCGGCTTGAACCCCGACTACCCCGGCGACCAGTGGCACTTCGCCCTTTCGAGAATGACGGTCGCGTGCCGCGCCTACGGGCTGCGCGCCATCGACGGCCCCTTCGGCGACTTCTCCGATCCCGACGGCTACCGCGCCGGCGCCAAGCGGGCCGCGGCGCTCGGCATCGAGGGCAAGTGGGCCATCCACCCGAGCCAGATCGAGCTCGCCAACGAGGTATTCTCGCCGCTGCCCAAGGAGGTGGAGCGCGCCGAGCGGATCATAGCCGCGCTCAAGGAAGCGGAGGCCCAGGGCAAAGGGGCGGCCTCCCTCGACGGCAAGATGATCGACGCGGCGTCCGAGCGCATGGCTCGGAACGTTCTCGTCGTCGCCGACGCGATCAAGGCGGCAAAGCGCTGATAACGAGCTGATAACAAGAAGCAACGCTATCTTCAGGAGAAAACCCCATGGACATTCACGAGTACCAGGCGAAGGAGCTTCTATCGAAGTTCAACGTGCCGGTCCCGCGCGGCGGCATCGCCTATAGCCCCGAGCAGGCCGTCTATCGCGCGAGCGAGATCGGCGGCTCCAGATGGGTGGTGAAAGCCCAGATCCACTCGGGCGCGCGCGGCAAGGCGGGCGGCATCAAGGTCTGCAAGACCGACACCGAGATCGAGAAGGCGGCCGAGGGTCTCCTCGGCAAGAAGCTCGTCACCATTCAGACGGGAGCCGCGGGCAAGCTCGTCTCGCGCCTCTACATCGAGGAGGCGACCGACATCGACAAGGAGATCTACCTCGCCTTCGTCATGGACCGCGCCGCCGAGCGCATCGTCGTCGTTGCCTCGGCTGCCGGCGGCATGGAGATCGAGGAGATCTCGCACAAGCAGCCCGATACGATCATCAGGGTCGCCGTCGACCCCGCTGTCGGCATGCAGGCGTTCCAGGCGCGCGAGGTGGCGTTCGGACTTGGCGTCGAACCCGATCTCGTCGCCAAGCTCGAGCGCGTCATCCTCGGCTCCTACCGGGCCTTCCGCGATCTCGACGCGGCGTATGCTCGAGATCAATCCGCTCGTCATCACCAAGCAGAAGACCGTCGTCGCGCTCGACGCCAAGATGAGCTTCGACGACAACGCGATGTTCCGCCGCCCGCAGATCGCGGAATTGCGCGACAAGAGCCAGGAGGACCCGCGCGAGACCTACGCCAACGACCGCGGTCTCGCCTATGTCGGCCTCGACGGCGACATCGGCTGCATCGTCAACGGCGCCGGCCTCGCCATGGCGACCCTCGACATGATCAAGCTCGCCGGCGGCGAGCCCGCGAACTTCCTCGACATCGGCGGCGGCGCCTCGCCCGAGCGCGTGACGAAGTCGTTCAAGGCGGTGCTCCGCGACAAGAACGTCAAGGCGATCCTCGTCAACGTATTCGCCGGCATCAACCGCTGCGACTGGGTGGCGAAGGGCGTGGTCGACGCGATCAAGGAGCTCGAGATCAAGATCCCGATCGTCGTGCGGCTCGCCGGAACCAACGTCGAGGAGGGCCGCAGGATCATCGACCAGAGCGGCCTCACCATGATCAGCGCAGAAACGCTGGCGGAAGGCGCGCAGAAGGCGGTCGCCGCCGCGAAGGCGTCCAGAGCCGCCGCCTGAAGGAGGAAACAAAAATGGCAATCTTCATCGACGAGAACACCCCGATCCTGGTCCAGGGCTTCACCGGACGCATCGGCACCTTCCACGCCCAGGAGATGATCGACTACGGCACCAACGTCGTCGGCGGCGTGACGCCCGGCAAGGGCGGCACGACGCACCTCGGCCGCCCCGTCTTCAACACCATGAAGGGCGCGGTCGAGGAGACCAAGGCCGAGGCCTCGATCGTCTTCGTGCCGCCCCCGTTCGCGGGCGACGCGATCATGGAAGCGGCCGACGCCGGCATCAGATACTGCGTCTGCATCACCGACGGCATCCCGACCCAGGACATGATCCGCGTCAAGCGCTACATGCGCCGCTACAAGAAGGAGAGCCGGATGATCCTGACGGGTCCGAATTGCGCCGGCACCATCAGCCCCGGCAAGGCCATGCTCGGCATCATGCCGGGCCACATCTACATGCAGGGCCGCGTCGGCATCGTCGGGCGCTCGGGCACGCTCGGCTACGAGGCCGCCTCCCAGCTCAAGGCGCTCGGCATCGGCGTCTCGACCTCGGTCGGCATCGGCGGCGACCCGATCAACGGCTCCTCGTTCAAGGACGTGCTCGAGCACTTCGCGGCCGATCCCGACACCGACGCCGTGATGATGATCGGCGAGATCGGCGGACCGCAGGAGGCGGAAGCGGGCCAATACATCCGCGACCACTTCAATAAGCCGGTCGTCGCCTATATCGCCGGCCTCTCGGCGCCCAAGGGGCGGCGCATGGGTCACGCCGGCGCCATCGTCTCGGCGTTCGGCGAGTCGGCGGCGGAGAAAGTCGACATTCTGAAGAGCTGCGGCGTCGTCATGGCGCCGACGCCCTCGGAGATGGGCTCGACGGTGCAGAAGGTGCTCGCGGCAAGATCGAAGGCCGCCTAAAGCGGGGTCGCCCGCGGTGCGGGCGCACGCCGAGCCCGGCAGGCGGAGCGCGCGCCTGCCGGTTAGCCATTGCAGGTGAGACGCAAGGGAGGATGGAGGACGGTATCGTGGAGCGCTCGCTCTCGGCAGTTCGCGGCGGCGACGAGTTCGGGCTCGACGAGTTCAAGCTGCGCGACGAGCTCAAGGCGCTCCGAGCGCTGATCCCCGACCAGCCCTCCCTCAACCCGATCGTCAACATCGCGTTCGACCTCTCGCGCCGCCTCGAAGGGGGATCGATCAGCTTCGCCGACCTGAAGGCGCTGGCCGGCCGCCTCATGGACCGGGCTTGCGTCCATCGCGCGCTTAGGCTCAAGGAGCAGATCGGCTTCATCGACGACGAGGTGACGCGCGAGGAGTTCGCGAAATTCGTCGCCGGCACCGCTGGCGGGCCGAAGGACGGCGCGAGCTTCGAGGCCTTCAGGGCGCGCTGGAGCCGGCCGCGCAACGGCATCGTCTTTACCGCGCACCCGACGTTCGGGCTCTCCGAGGTGCTCTCCGAGCGCATGGCGGCGATCGCGATCGCGGGCGCGCCCGCGAAGGAGCCTCTCGGGATTGCGCACCGCCCCGACGCCCCGCTCACCCTCGACTACGAGCACAGGGCGGCGGGGCGCGCGATCCGCAACCTGCGCGATGCCTATGCCGATCTGCTCGGCACGTTCTACGCCACCGCCGCCCACGCCTACGGCGACCGGGCCTTCACGCTTTCTCCCAAGCTCGCGACGTTTGCCTCCTGGGTCGGCTACGACCTCGACGGGCGCACCGACATCCGATGGACGTTCTCGTTCCTCATCAGGCTCAAGGAGAAGGAGGCCGCCCTCAACGACATCCGCGACCGGTTTCTCGCGTTGAAGCCCTCGCTCGGCGACGGAGCGGACACGCAAAGGCTCTCGCGCCAGATCACCGGCAAGCTCGATCTCGCGATCGCGGCCGTGAGCGCGCAAATCAAGGCACTCGAGGCGATGGGCGAGGGCGGCTTCTCGCTCGCCGAGGCGGCGAACGCGATCACGCGCGAGGACAGCTACAACCTGGTCAGCGCCGAGCCGATCGCCGCACTTTTGCGCGAGATGACCGCGCTCACGGCCGACCGCGGCATGAAATGCGTACTCGCCGCGCTGACCGGCCTCCTCGAGGCGACAGGTCTCGGCACGTCGCACATTCATCTCCGCGTCAACGCGGTGCAGATCAACAATGCGTTCCGCGCCTTTGTCCACGAGCCGTGGACGCGCGACCTGACCGAGCGCCAGGCGCTCGCACGCATCGTCGAGATGATCCGCAACGCCAAGCCCCACTCCGTCAACTTCGAGACGCTCGATCTCGAGACGGCGACCGCGATCCGCCAATTCGCGCTCGCCGCCCAGATCATGAAGCACGTCGATCGCGACACGCCGATCCGCTACCTCATCGCCGAGTGCGAGAGCCCGGCCACGATCCTCATCGCCGTGTACTTCGCCAAGCTGTTCGGGGTCGAGAAGATCGTCGACATCTCGCCCCTCTTCGAGACGCCGGCGGCGCTCGAGACCGGCTCGCGCCTGATCGACCGCCTGCTCGCCGAGGAGGCCTATCGCGACTACGTGCGCGGCCGCGGAAGGCTCTGCGTGCAGACCGGCTACTCGGATGCGGGGCGCTTCATCGGCCAGATCGCCGCCGGCCTCGCCCACGAGCGCCTGCATTTCGGGCTCGCCGACGTCGTCCACAAGGCCGGCCTCAAGGACGTCGAGACGCTCATCTTCTCGACCCACGGCGAAAGCATGGGCCGCGGCGCCCACCCCGGCCCGCTCCGCCGGCGCCTGCGCTACGTCTTCTCCGGGGAAGCCCGCTGGCGCTTCTTCCGCCACGCCATCCCCGTCAAGCACGAGACGAGCTTCCAGGGCGGCGACGGCTATCTCTTCTTCGCCAACCGGGAGTTCGCCGCCCGCGCGCTCGCCACGATCGTCATGAGCGGCAAGGACCCGGGCGAAGGCGAGGACCCGTTCTATACCGACGTCAATCTGCCGCTCGACTTCCAGCTTCGCCTCAGGGCCTACCAGCAGCACCTCTTCAAGCACCCGGGCTATCGCGCGCTGCTCGGCGCCTTCGGCGCGAACCTCCTGTTCAAGACCGGGTCGCGCCCGGTGAAGCGCCAGGGCGATCACGCCTCCGATCGCGGCGACCCCGCCCGCATGCGCGCCATCCCCAACAACGCCATTCTGCAGCAGTTCGGCTACGTGGCGAACGTTGTCGCTGGGCTCGGCGCCGCCGTGGGGTCGGAGCGCGAGCGCTTCGTCGAGCTCGCCAAGGGCTCGTCGCGCCTGAGACCGCTGATCGAGATGATCGCCAGAGCCAAGCAACTCTCGAGCCTGAATGCCGTCGGGGCCAACGCCATTCCCTTCGACGCCGGCTTCTGGGCGCTGCGGGCGTCGTGGGGCCGCGAGCCGCAGCACGAGGCGGCGTTCAAGACGCTTGCCGCGCATCTGCTCGAGGACGAGCGGGCCGGCGCCATCAACGGGCTTGCCCATCACCTGCGCCTCGACGCCATCGAGCTGCATTCGATCCTCGAGGACATCGGGCTCGAAGGCGGCAAGATCCCCGACGACCATCGCCTCGAGCTCGATCTCCTGCAGGCGATCCGGCTCGCCCTCATCATGCGCATCTTCATCCTCGCCGCCCAGCTTCCCCGCTTCACGCCGACGAACGAGGTCTCCTACGCCGACATCTTCGGCCGCGCGCTCGCGCTCGAGATCCCGGACGTGGTGGCCGTGATGCGTCAGGCCTTCCCGCGCCGGCCCGCGGCGGCCAACACTGCGGCGGCGTTCAACGAACCCGCGACCTACCTGCCCCAGGGCATCGACGACTATGGGCGCATCGAGACGGAGATCCTCGAGCCCATGGAAAAGGCCTACGAGCTGGTCCGCGAGATCGGCACCGGCATCTCCCACCATTGGGGCGCCTTCGGCTGAGGAGCCCCGGCCGCGCGAGCCGCCGCGATTGCGCGCTCCCCTCTTTTGCGCTTCATATCCGAGAGATGCGCCGGACTGGCGCGGGGGATAACGAGCCCCCATTTCTAGTCCGGGCGCCTCGCGGGCCGCATGAGCTTGGGAGCAAGGGAATGGATTTCGGAGCTTTGAAGCCCGGCGGCCCCGGCGGCGGCAAGAACGAGGTCGTCAAAGACTCCTCGACGGCGGGATTTGCCAAGGACGTGCTCGACGCCTCGCGCCAGGCGCTGGTGCTCGTCGATTTCTGGGCCGCGTGGTGCGGGCCGTGCAAGCAGCTCACGCCCATCCTGGAGAAGGTGGTGCGCAGCTACGGCGGCAAGGTCCGCCTCGTGAAGGTCAACACCGACGAGCACTCGGCTGTTGCCGCCCAGCTTCGCGTCCAATCGCTCCCGACCGTCTTCGCGTTCCGCGACGGGCGTCCGATCGACGGGTTCATGGGGGCGCAACCTGAGAGTGCGGTGCGTGCGTTCATCGACCGCCTGCTCGGCGAGGAGACCGCCTCCGACATCGCCGGCGTTCTCGAGGCGGCGGAGGCGGCGCTCGAGGCGGGCGATCTGCATGGAGCCGCCGAGGCGTTCGCTTCCGTCCTTCAGGAGGACCAGCAGAACCCACAAGCGCTCGCCGGCCTCGCCAAGTGCTATCTGAAGAGCGGCGATCTCGAGCGCGCCGAGCAGACGATTGCGCTCGTGCCGCCGGACAAGCGCTCCGTCAGCTCGGTCCTGAGCGTGCGAGCGGCGCTCGATCTCGCCAAACAGGCGGGAAAAACCGACAACCGCGCCGAGCTCGAGAAGCGGCTTCAGGCCAATCCCGCCGATCACGAGGCCCGTTTCGACCTCGCGGTCGCCTCGGCCGCGCGCGGGCGCAACCAGGATGCCCTCGACCACCTGCTCGAGATCGTGCGCCGCGACCGCAACTGGAACGACCAGGCCGCGAGGAAGCAGCTCGTCAAGCTCTTCGACGCCTGGGGCGCCAAGGATGCGCTCACCTTGGAGGGGCGCCGGCGGCTGTCCTCGCTCCTTTTTTCGTGAAGGATGAGCTCCGTGGCATTGGCTGAGCGCTATCATCGGGCTAGCGACCTTCCGCCACGGATCCCGGTGTTTCCTCTGCGCGGCGCCATTCTCTTGCCGCGCGCCACGCTGCCCCTCAACGTCTTCGAGCCGCGCTACCTCGCCATGGTCGACGACGTGATGGCGGGGGGGCGCGTCATCGGCATCGTCCAGCCGTCCGGGGCCGACGAGGAAAGCCCCGCGGGCAAGGCGGTGGACCTGCGCCGCGTGGGCTGCGCCGGCCGCGTCACGACCTACCAGGAGCTCAACGACGGCCGCCTCATGATCACGCTCACGGGCCTCGCCCGCTTCGACACCGTCGACGAGGCGCCGATTGCAAAACCCTACCGCGTCATGGGGGTTAGCTACGACCGCTTCACCTCCGATCTCAAGGAGGATCTCGGTGCGGACGAGGTCGATCGAGCGAAACTGATGGATGCTCTCAGGCGTTATCTCGACGAGAACCGTCTCAAGGCCGACTGGAACGTGATCAGCAGGGCCTCGAGCGAGACGCTGATCAACGCGCTCTCGGTCATGAGCCCCTACGGCCCGGAGGAGAAGCAGGCGCTTCTCGAGGCCCCGGACTTGAAGTCGAGGGCCGACGTGCTCGTGGCGCTGGCCGAGATGGAGCTTGCCGGGCGCGGCGGCACCGGGGGGACGCTGCAATGAGCTTGGATGGATAGGCGATGGACCCCACGGACCGACCACAGGCAAGCGCCGACCCGAAGCTGCTCGAGATCCTGGTTTGCCCGCTGACCAAGGAACGCCTCGCCTACGATGCGGAGAGGCAGGAGCTCATTAGCCGCAAGGCCCGTCTCGCCTACCCCATCCGCAACGGCGTCCCGCTCATGACCGCCGACGCCGCCCGGCCGCTCGACGACGAAACGATCGGGACTCCAAAGCCATGATGGGCTCTTGCCGAGGCACCGCCTGCCGTCGCAAAATTGTCTCGGACTCATGGTTTTATCTCAGACCGGGTCGAATCAGGGTCAACATGCCAAGCGCTCGATCGCGGCCTGAGAGATCTGGCGACGGGGACTAGCATGAAAGTAATGAGCCGGAAGATCGTCGGCACGCTGGCACGCGGCGCGCTGAGGTCGGCTCCGCGCGGTCTCCTAGCCTTGAAAGCCCTCGATCAGAAAGCGCGCGGCAAGCTGACCTTCAGGCGGCCGCTCCCGGAGAAGGTCTACGGGCGCATCGGCGACCTCGAGGTGAGGCTCGCCACCACGCGCAAGGACATCCTCAAGGCCCAGCGTCTGCGCTACGAGGTCTTCTACGAGGAGATGAGCGCGACGCCCGGCGTCATCGCCAGCGTCCGCCGCCTCGATCAGGACCCCTACGACGGCCTTTGCGATCACCTGCTCGTCGTCGATCACTCGAGCGTCGACGGGGACGCGTGGATGCCGTCCCGCGGCCCGAAGGTCGTCGGCACCTATCGCGTCCTGCGCCAGGAGGCAGCACAGCGGCTCGGATTCTATACGGCGGGGGAATACGACATCGCGCCGCTCATTGCCGCGAAGTCCCCGCGCTACAGGTTCATGGAGCTCGGCCGCTCGTGCGTCATGAAGCCCTATCGTAACAAACGCACGGTCGAGCTGCTCTGGCACGGGCTCTGGACCTACATCCGCGAGCACAAGGTCGACGTGATGCTCGGCTGCGCAAGCTTCGCCGGGAGCGATCCTGCCGGCCACGCCATGGCGCTCTCCTTCCTTCATCACTATGCCGCGGCGCCGGCCGAATGGCGCTGCCGCGCCCACGACCATCTCTATCAGCGCATGGACTTCCTGCCCAAGGACAAGGTCGACGTGAAAGCGGCGCTCAAGGCCATGCCGCCGCTGATCAAGGGCTACTTGCGGCTCGGCGCGTTCGTCGGCGAAGGCGCCGTCATCGATCGCCAGTTCGGCACCACCGACGTGCTGATCATTCTCCCGGTCGAAAAGATCGACCCGCGCTATTTCGAGCACTTCGGCGCGCCCGACGAGGTCAAGAGCCGGGTCGCGATGGAAGCCTGAGCGCTTCTTCGAGTGGTCCAGGTTCGAAGGCTCAATGTAGGAACAGCGGCTGGGCGAGCGGGGCGGCGCGAGCCAATTGCCGCAAGGGCAGGAAGGCAACCTCGACTTTCATTCCCTCTTTCGAGGTTCGCGTCTTGATTTCGCCTCCCAGGTGCTCGGCGAGCGCGGCCGTGAGCTGACGCCCGAGCCCGGTGCCTTTCATCTGCCCTTCGAGGCCGTTACCGTTGTCGGCAACCGAGAGGCACAGCCTCTCCCCCCGATATTCCAGCGCCACGCGCACCTTGCCCTCGCTCCCTTCCGGGAAGGCGTGCTTCACCGCGTTGGTGACAAGCTCGTTGGTGATGAGGCCGAGCGAGACGGCCTGCGCAAACGGGAGCTGCGCGTTGACGGCGCTGCATTCGATCGAGATGGCTTGGGACGGCAGCGCTAGGCGCAAATCCTGGCAGAGCCCGAGCAGGAAATCCCGGCTCTCGATCGAGAGGCCGTCCTCGTCCGCCATCAGGCAGGTGTGGATTCGCGCCATCACGTTGACCTGTTTCGAGGCCTCGCCGAGCGCGGACCTCGCGCCCGGATCTGCGATCGATGCCGCCTTGCGGTTGATGAGCGTCGCCACGCTCGCGAAGTTGTTCGCGACCCTGTGCGCCATCTCGCGCAACAGGACCGCCTTGTGCCTGTCGGCCTCGGCCAGCGCGCGTGCGGTCTCGTAGCTGTCGAGAATGGCGTCCATGAGCTTTGCGAGCATCATGACCGTCACCGCGCCCAGGATGGCGTAGAGCTCGACCGTTATGAGATCCCCCGCGCGGCTTATCTGCAGCGAAAGGCCGGGCTCGAAGAAGTGCGTGGAAAGCAGCGCGCTCGCGACGAGCGTGATCAGGGCAACGCTGCGGCCGAAGGCCACGGCGCACGCCACGACGACGACGAGGAAGGGCAGAAAGGGCTCGCCGGACGCAACCGTCTCGAGCGGGATCTGGAACAGGTATGTCCCGATGAGCGCCGCGGCCGCCAATGCGATACGCAGCCCAAACGGCCAGGAGTTCGTCGTCTTGAGCCAGAGGAGCATGACCAGACCGGCGCCCTCGTTGCCGCCTCGGATGGCGCGAGGACGGCACGCCGACAATCGGACCATTTGAGGGCGGGAACCTTACAAGATTGTCGTCATGGCACGAGCGAGCGCACGGCGCGCGCCATTGCCTCCAAGACGCCCGGCTCGGTCATCGCGTGCCCCGCGCTCTCGATCATCGTGAGACGAGCTTCGGGCCAGGCGGCGGCGAGCGCGCAGGCGCTTGCCGGCGGGCAAAGCAGGTCGTAGCGGCCCTGAATGATGGCGCCCGCCAGTCCGCGGAGGCGGCCGGCCCCGCGCAGCAGCTCGTCCGGCTCGAGGAAGAAGTCGTTGCGGATGTAGTGGGCCTCGACGAACGGCGTCGGCGGGAGCGGTCCTCGCCCCGGCCCGGAAGGGTCGGGGAGCCGCGTTGCGCCAGGCGTGAGCTCGGACAGCGCGCGCTCGTAGGCGTGCCACATCCGCGCGGCGGGTCCGTGCACGGACGGGTCGGGATCGGCGAGCCTCGCGAGATAGGCCGCGAGCGGGTCCTCCCGCTCGGCCTCGGGAAGGGCGCCGGCAAAGTCGGCGAAGAGGTCCGGGCGGAACCGCTTGGGGCCGTCGACGAACGCCCAGTGCGTCTCGGGTCTCGTCCCGAGAAAGACGGCACGCAGTACGATGGCGCTTACCCTTTGAGGGAAGCGCTCGGCGTAGGCCAGCGCCAGCGTCGAGCCCCACGAGCCGCCGACGAGCAGCCACTTCTCGATGCCGAAATGCTCGCGGATCGTCTCGATGTCGCCGATGAGGTGCTGGGTGGTATTGGCGGCGAGGGAAAGGTAGGGATGGCTCCGACCGGCGCCGCGCTGATCGAAGAGGATGGCGTGGAACCGGACCGGGTCGAAAACCCGGCGATGGAGGTGCTGGGCGCCGCTGCCGGGCCCGCCGTGGAGAAAGAGGGCCGGGATGCCGTCGCGGTGCCCGACCTCCTCGACGTAGAGCCAATGGCCTTGCCCGACGTCGAGCATGCGCGCATCGAACGGGCGAAGCGGGTCCTCGTGTGCGCGGTCAGCCATGGTTGGTGCCTTGGCTCATCGCCCGAGATCGTAGGCCGCGAGGACGGCGAGGTTCACGATATCGGAGTCGGTGGCGCCGAGCGCCGAGATCTGCACCGGGTGCTCGAGGCCAACGAGCATCGGCCCCATGACCATGGCGCCGCCGAGCTCGCGCAAGAGCTTGGTCGAGATGGAGGCGGCGTGGAAGGCCGGCATGACGAGCACGTTCGCCGTGTCGGTCAGCCGGCAGAAGGGATAGAGGCGCGCAAGATCGCGGTTGAGCGCCACGTCGGCGGCCATGTCGCCGTCGTATTCGAAGTCGACGCCGCGCTCGTCGAGGATCTCGACCGCGTGTCGCACCACGTCCGAGCGCTCGCCGCGCGGCTGCCCGAACGTCGAGTAGGCGAGGAGGGCGACGCGCGGCTCGATGCCGAACTTGCGTGCCGCGTACGCGGCTTCGGTGGCGATGTTGGCGAGCTCGTCGGCGGTCGGCATGTCGTGCACGCTCGTGTCGGCGACGAGCACGGCACGGCCGCGGCATAGCGCGAGACTGACGCCGATGATGCTGCGGCCGGGCCTCGGATCGACGACGCGGCGCACGTCCTCGAATACGCTCGTCCAGTTGCGCGTCACGCCCGAGACCATCGCGTCGGCATAGCCGTGCACCACCATCAGTGCCGCGAACACATTGCGCTCGTTCAAGACGAGACGCAGACAGTCGCGCCTCAAGTAGCCGCGCCGGTTGAGCCGCGCATAGAGGTAGTCGGCGAACTCCTCGGTGTAGGGCGAGCTGCGCGTATCGAGGATCTCGAACTCGTTCCTCAAGCGAATGCCGAGCTCGCCGAACCGCTCGCGCACGGTCGCCGCCGTGCCGACGAGCAGCGGGCTGCCGAAGCCCTGGGAGTGATAGGTGTTGGCGGCACGGATCACGGCCGGCTCCTCGCCCTCGGCGAAGATGACGCGTTTGGGCTCGCTGCGCACCTTCTCGAACGTCGACTGCAGCCAGCCCGCGACCGGGTCGAGGCGCCCCTTGAGGCGGCCGATGTAGGCTTCCATGTCGATGATCGGCCGGCGGGCGACGCCCGAATCGATCGCCGCCTTGGCGACGGCGGGGGGCACGTGGGTGATGAGGCGCGGATCGAAGGGAGCCGGAATGATGTAGTCCGGCCCGAACGTCGGGCGCCGGCCGAGAAAGGCGGCCATCACCTGGTCTGGGACCTCGGCGCGGGCGAGCTCGGCGATGGCGCGCGCGGCCGCGATCTTCATCGTGTCGTTGATGGTCGAGGCCTGGACGTCGAGCGCGCCACGAAATATGAACGGGAACCCGAGCACGTTGTTGACCTGGTTCGGGTAGTCCGAGCGCCCGGTGGCGACGATCGCGTCGTCGCGCACGGCGTGGACGTCCTCGGGCGTGATCTCGGGGTCGGGGTTCGCCATGGCGAAGATGATCGGCTTCGCCGCCATCGACCGCACCATGTCCTGGGTCATCGCGCCCTTGACGGAGAGGCCGAAGAAGGCGTCGGCGCCGGCCACCGCCTCGGCCAGCGTACGCGCCTTGGTCTTCGACGCATAGGCCGACTTCCACTGGTTCATGCCCTCCTTGCGGCCCTGGTAGATGACGCCCTTGGTGTCGCACAGGGTGACGTTCTTTTTCGGCAGACCGATGGCGCCGAGGAGCTCGAGGCAGGCGATGCCGGCCGCGCCCGCGCCGTTGACGACGAGCTTGAAGCCGTCGATCTCGCGCCCCGTGAGCTCGAGCGCGTTCAAGAGCCCGGCGGCGGCGATGATGGCGGTGCCGTGCTGGTCGTCGTGGAAGACTGGGATGTCGAGCAGCTCCTTGAGCTTCTCCTCGATGATGAAGCAGTCGGGCGCCTTGATGTCCTCGAGATTGATGCCCCCGAAGCTCGGGCCGAGGTAGCGCACGCAATTGACGAAGGCGTCGACGTCCTCCGTGCTGACGAGGAGGTCGATGGAGTCGATGTCGGCGAAGCGCTTGAAGAGGACGGCCTTGCCCTCCATCACCGGCTTCGAGGCCAGCGCGCCGAGATTGCCGAGCCCGAGGATGGCCGTGCCGTTGGAGACGACGGCGACGATATTGCCCTTGTTCGTATAGTCGTAGGCGAGCGCCGGGTTCTCGGCGATCGCGTGCACCGGCACGGCCACGCCCGGCGAATAGGCGAGCGACAGGTCGCGCTGGGTCGCGAGCGGCTTGGTCGGCGAGATCTCGAACTTGCCGGGCTTGCCGCGCGCATGAAACTGGAGCGCTTCCTCCGCGGTAATGCGGGTGCGTGTCTGCTTGGTCGCCATCCTAGGGTCCGGTCGCGAGCCCGCAGCCGACCCAGTCGCGGGAGCGGGAGTGCAAGGAAAGACTGGGAGGGGTCGAGACTAGAGGCGGCGAGGGCTTTTCACAACAGCCATCGGCGGCGCTAACCTTTTACCTCGGCGTCATTTTTCCCGATCGAGTCGCTTTGTGGCGTGATGGCCGCGTCCGTTGTGCACTGCAAGGGTCGGGCGCATCGCCGGCATTTCCCTTGAGGCGCCGGGCGGGGTATGCGTCCTCGGGGCAGAGGAGAGGGAGCCAGGCGCTCTCATGGCGGCACAGAGGCGAGACGGGGGACGTGCGCGCGGGGCGGCGGTCGAGCCCGCCGACGCTTCGGCCGAAGTCGCGCCAGTGCCGGGCACGCCCGACGAGACCCTTGGCACGAGCACGGCGCTCCCGACCGGCGAAGCGACGCCGTCGATGGCGCAGTTCCTCGAGATCAAGGCGGCCAACCCCGACAGCCTTCTCTGGTACCGCATGGGCGACTTCTACGAGCTCTTCTTCGAGGATGCCGTCGTTGCCGCCCGCGCGCTCGGCATCGTGCTGACCAAGCGGGGAAAGCATCAGGGCCAGGACATCCCCATGTGCGGGGTGCCGGTCCACCGGGCCGACGAATACCTCGAGCGCCTGATCCGGCACGGCTACCGGGTCGCCGTGTGCGAGCAGCTCGAGGACCCGGCGGAAGCGCGCAAGCGGGGCAGCAAGGCGGTCGTGCGCCGCGACGTCGTGCGCCTCGTCACGCCGGGAACGCTGACCGAGGACACCCTCCTCGACGCGCGCGCCCGCAACTATCTGACCGGGCTCTTCCGCGCGCCCGGCGCCGACGGGGCGACGATCGGCTCGACGGGGGCGATTGCACTCGCCTCCCTCGACATCTCGACCGGCGAGCTCGAGGTCGGCGAGGTGTCGGGCCTCGACCTCGCGGGCGAGCTCGTGCGCCTCGCCCCGCGCGAGGTGATCGTCGCCGACGGGCTTCTCGCCGACGCCGAGCTCAAGCGCTGGATCGAGCTCGCCGGGGCTGCGGCGACGCCCGTGCCGGCGGCCTCCTTCGACAGCCTGGCGGGGGAGCGGACCTCAAGAGCCGGCTCGGCGTCGCCGATCTCCAAGCCTTCGGCAGCTTCACGCGCGCCGAGCTCGCCGCGATCGGCTCAGTCCTCCGCTATGTCGATCTGACGCAGATCGGAAAATTGCCGGTGCTGCGTCCGCCGCGCCGGTCCGGCACAGGCGCAATCCTCGTCATCGACGCGGCGAGCCGGGCGAGCCTCGAGCTGACTCGGTCGGCCTCGGGCGAGCGGCAGGGAAGCCTGCTCGCCGCTGTCGACCGCACGGTCACCGGCGCGGGCGCGCGCGAGCTTGCGGCGCGGCTCGCAGCGCCGCTCACCGACCGGCACGCCATCGAGGCGCGCCTCGACGCCGTGCAGCTCTTCGTCGAGGACGATGCCTTGCGCGAGGACGTGCGCGAACGCTCTCAGCCACGCCCCCGACATCGCCCGCGCGGTGTCGCGCCTCGCGTTCGGACGCGGGGGTCCGCGCGACCTCGGCGCGATCCGCGACGGGATCGCGGCGGCCAAGGCCGCGAGCGCGCGCGTTGTGCGAAAGGGCGGCGCGATAGGACTCCCCGAGGAGGTGCGCCGCATGGCCGAGCGCCTCGACCGTGCCGGGGACGCGCTCGGCCGCCACCTCGCGAAAGCGCTCGTCGACCACCCGCCGCTCCTCAAGCGGGACGGCGGCTTCGTGCGGTCAGGATTTCGCGCCGAGCTCGACGAGGCCTTGCGCCTGCGCGACGACAGCCGCCGCGTCATCGGCGCGCTCGAGGCCCGCTACGTCGAGGAGACGGGCATCAAGTCGCTGCGCGTGCGCCACAACAACATCCTCGGCTACTACATCGAGGTGGGCCAGGGGAACGCCAAGCCGCTCTTCGCGCCGCCCCTCTCCGACACGTTCCGCCACCGCCAGACGATGGCGAGCGCCGTGCGCTTCGCGACCGGAGAGCTTGCCGAGATCGAGGGGCGGATCGCGTCCGCCGCCGAGCGGGCCGCCGCCATCGAGCAGGAGGTGTTCCAGGAGCTTGCCGCCGCGGTGGCCGCCGAGGAGCAGGCGCTCTGCGACGTCGCTGCAGGCCTTGCCGAGCTCGACCACACGGCCGGCCTGGCCGAGCTTGCGCGCACCGAGGGCTATGTCCGCCCGGCGATCGACAGCGAGCCCACGTTCGAGATCGCGGGCGGGCGCCACCCGGTCGTCGAGCAGGCGCTGCGGCGCGCGCACGGCCAGCCCTTCGTCGACAACGACTGCATCCTCGGTCGCGCGAGCGCCGAGCTGCCGCCGGGCTTCGACGAGATGCCGGACGCGAGAATCTGGCTCGTGACCGGCCCCAACATGGCGGGCAAATCGACGTTCCTGCGCCAGAACGCCCTCATCGCCGTGCTGGCGCAAATGGGCTCCTACGTGCCGGCGCGGTCGGCCGTGGTCGGCATCGTCGACCGGCTGTTCAGCCGCGTCGGCGCCTCCGACGATCTCGCGCGCGGGCGCTCGACCTTCATGGTCGAGATGGTCGAGACGGCGGCCATCCTCAATTCCGCGACTGCCCGCTCGCTCGTCATCCTGGACGAGATCGGGCGCGGCACGGCGACGTTCGACGGCCTGTCGATCGCCTGGGCGGCGCTCGAGTACCTGCACGAGGTCTCGTGCTCGCGCGTTCTTTTTGCGACGCACTATCACGAGCTGACGGCGCTTGCCGGGCGTCTCGACGGCGTCGCCAACGTGACGATCGAGGTCAAGGAATGGCACGACGACATCGTCTTCCTACATAAAGTGCGCCCGGGCGCGGCCGACCGCTCCTACGGCATCCAGGTCGCCAAGCTCGCCGGCCTGCCGAAGGAGGTTGTCGAGCGCGCGCGCGAGGTGCTCTCGCTTCTCGAGCGAACCGGCGGCGGGCGGCGTGGAGCGGGCGGCGCGAGCCTCGAGGAGCTTCCGCTCTTCGCAGCCGCGAGAGCGGCGCCCGCAGGTGCAGCATCCGCCGGGCCGTCGCCGGTCGAGACGGCGCTCGACGGCCTGAACCCGGATCAGCTCACGCCGCGCGAGGCGCTCGAGGCGCTTTACCGGCTCAGGCAACTGAGAGTGGAAAAACCATAGTGTTAGGCGTAACGAAACGTGCCGCGCGCTAACACTGTCGCCGGCACGATGATTTGAGACGGGCTCTGATGGACACGTCGAGATTGCCGGTTGCGCCCTACTTCGAGCCCGCCGAGCTCAGGATCGAGCTCACGGCGCTCTTCAACGCGGGCGGGAGCGCGGTCGAGGCGCGCCCGGCCGTCCTCGAGCGGCTCAAGGGACTTGTCGCCAGCGCGCACGAGTCGGCACGCACGCAGCTCGAGATCGACGGCAACGGGCGGCGCTGCGCGATGGGGCTTGCGCGCTTCCAGGACGAGCTCGTGCGCCTCCTGTTCGACTACACGGTGTCCCACGTCTACCGCGCCACCAATCCGTCGGACGCCGAGCGCATGGCGGTCGTGGCGACCGGCGGCTACGGGCGCGAGATGCTGGCGCCGGGCTCGGACATCGATCTCCTGTTCCTGCTTCCCTATAAGCAGACGCCCTGGGGCGAGAGCGTCGCCGAGTACATGCTCTACGTGCTCTGGGACTTGGGCTTCAAGGTCGGGCACGCGACCCGCACCGTCGACCAGTGTCTCAAGCTCGCCGCGGCCGACATCACGATCCGCACCTCCCTCCTCGACATGTGGCTGATCCACGGCGACGCGCAACTCTACGCCGAGCTCGAGGAGCGCTTCCGCTCCGAGGTCGTCAAGGGCACCGAGCGCGCCTTCGTCGACGCCAAGATGGCCGAGCGCGCCGAGCGCCACCGGCGCGCCGGCGAGAGCCGCTACAAGGTCGAGCCGAACATCAAGGACGGCAAGGGCGGGCTGCGCGACCTGCACACGCTGCACTGGCTCTCGAAATACCTCTTCGGCCACGAGGTGGGTCAGGAGACGCTCGCGGCCGGCATCTTCACGAAAGAGGAGGTGGCGACCTTCCGCCGCTGCGAGGAGTTCCTGTGGACGGTGCGCTGCCTGCTCCACTTCATCACCGGGCGCGCCGAGGAGCGCTTGACCTTCGACCTCCAGCCCGTTCTCGCCGGGCGGCTCGGCTACCGCCATCGCGGCGGCCTGCGCGCGGTCGAGCGCTTCATGAAGCATTACTTCCTCATCGCCAAGGACGTGGGCGATCTGACCGCGATCCTCTGCGCCGCGCTCGAGATGCAGCAGCTGAAGAGCACGCCCGGAATAAACCGGCTCTTGAACCCGCTGACTTGGCGCATCCGCCGCCAGGTGCGCGAGCGTACCGACTTTCGCATCGACAACGGCCGCATGAACATCTCGAGTCCGGAGGTCTTCAGGCGCGATCCCGTCAACCTCATCCGCCTCTTCGCCCAGGCCGAGCATACCGATACGTTTCTTCATCCCGACGCGATCCGCGAGCTGCGCCGCTCGCTGCGCCTCATCGACGACAAGCTGAGGGCGGATCCCGAGGCGAACCGCATCTTTCTCGAGCTCCTGACCGGGCGCGTGAACCCCGAGCGGGCGCTGAGGCGCATGAACGAGGCGGGCGTCCTCGGCCGCTTCATTCCCGATTTCGGCCGCGTCGTCGCGATGATGCAGTTCAACCTCTATCACCACTACACGCTCGACGAGCACCTGATCAGGACGGTCGGCATGCTGACCGACATCGAGCGCGGCGGGGCGGTCGACGAGCTGCCGCTGTCGACGAACCTGATCAGAACCATCAAGAACCAGCGCGTGCTCTACGTCGCGGCGTTCCTGCACGATATCGGCAAGGGGCGCACCGAGGATCATTCGATCGTCGGGGCGAGGATCGCGCGCGGGCTCGGCCCGCGGCTCGGACTCACCGCCGCCGAGACCGAGACGGTCGCCTGGCTCATCGAGCACCACCTGCTCATGAGCAACATCGCCCAGAGCCGCGACATCGGCGATCCAAAGACCGTGCGGGACTTGGCCGACATCGTGCAGAGCCCCGAGCGGCTGAAGCTCCTCCTGCTCTTGACGGTTGCCGACATTCGCGCCGTCGGGCCCGGCGTGTGGAACGGCTGGAAGGGCCAGCTTCTACGCACCCTCTACCACGAGACCGAGCCGCTGCTCTCCGGCGGCCACACCCAGGTCGAGCGCAGCCAGCTCGTGAGAGAAGCCAAGAGCGCGCTCAGGGCGGAGCTCGCCGATTGGCCGCAGCCCGACATCGACCGGTTCATCCGCCGCCACTACTCCGACTACTGGCTCCGCACCGAGCCCAAGAAGCAGGCCTATCACGCGCGCCTCCTGCGCCGCGCCGAGCGCGAGGGGCGCACGTTCGCCGTCGACTTCACGACCGACGCCTTCACCGCCATCACCGAGCTCACGGTGTTCGCCCCCAACCACCCCCGCCTTCTCTCGCTGTTTGCGGGCGCCTGCGCCGCGAACGCCGCCAACATCTCGGGCGCCCACATCACCACGACGCGCGACGGCTTTGCCCTCGACACCTTCCTGCTTGCGCGCGCCTTCGACGAGGACGACGACGAGAGCCGGCGCGCGCGCCGCATCGGTGAGACGATCGAGCGTATCCTCAAGGGCGAGGTGCGGCTCAAGTCGCTGCTCGAGAAGCGGCGGCCCGTGACGGCGCGGATCGAAGCCTTCACCGTCACGCCCGAGGTCATCGTCAACAACGCGCTTTCGGACGCGTTCACGGTGGTGGAGGTCGCGGGCCGCGATCGCACCGGCCTTCTCTACGATCTCACCAGCACGCTCTCGGACCTGTCCCTCGACATCGCCTCGGCCCACATCACGACGTTCGGCGAGAAGGCGGTCGACGTGTTCTACGTGACCGACCTCACCGGCAAGAAGGTCGAGAACGAGCAGCGCCAGAGGACGATCAAGGAGCGGCTCGAAAAGGTACTAGCGTGGCGTCCCGCGCCGGCGGAAGACGAGATGAAAGTCTAGGTCATGGTCGTGGGGCCGGGCCGGCGCCCGAACAGCACCGCGAGCACCAATCCCGCGACGAAGCCGCCGACGTGGGCCATGTAGGCGATGCCGCCGACGTCCTCGGTCTGCTCGGTCGGCGCGATCGAGCCCACGCCGCTCATGAGCTGCAGCACGATCCAGAAGCCGAGCACGATGAACGCCGGCATGGCGACCACCTGGCGGCCGAGCAGCACATCGACGCGCGCCTGCGGGAACATGTAGAGGTAGGCGCCGAGCACGCCGGCAATGGCGCCGGACGCGCCCACGTTCGGAATGGCCGAGCCGCTGTTCACCGCGTACTGGGCGAAGGTCGCGGCAAATCCGGATACGAGATAGAACGCGAGGAACGGCACGTGGCCCAGGCGATCCTCGACGTTGTCGCCGAAAATCCACAGGTAGAGCATGTTGCCCAAGAGGTGCAGCCAGCCGCCGTGCATGAACATGGCGGTGAGCAGGGTCACGGCGTCGGCGCCGGGCTCGGCGGAGAACCGCGCCGGGATGAAGGCCCAATTCTGGATGAAGGCGTCGCCGGCGCTAAGCTCGACGAGAAAGACGAGGACGTTGATCGCGATGAGAACGGTGGTGACGATAGGCGGCCGTCTGCGGCCCGTATTGTCGTCGCCGATCGGAAACATGGACCTGCCCTTTCTCCGCGCTTCGTCCCCTTGGGGTGCACTCTAGATCGCGATCGTTCTTGATGGAAACGCTTCGCGTCCATCAAGAACGTGAATCGCTATCTAAATTCAAAGTGTAGAGCACGATTCACGTCTGCCATGGATCGCGGAAGCGATTTCCATGTCAGACGATCGTGCTCTAGCCGAGGATGGCGCCCTGTCCACAAGGGGCGCGAGGCGCGGCGGCGAGGCTGCGGGCATCTCATGGATTGGCCTTGCTCTCGACGCGGGGCTTGTCTACGCCTCGCCCCCATGAGTCTCTACCGCGCCTTCGCCACCGTCGGCGGCTTGACGCTCGTCAGCCGCGTCCTCGGCTTTCTCCGCGACATCCTAGCCGCCGCCGTGCTCGGCACCGGGCCGGTGGCCGACGCCTTCTACGTCGCCTTCCGCTTTCCCAATCTGTTCCGCCGGCTCTTCGGCGAAGGCGCGTTCAACTCGGCGTTCGTGCCGCTCTTCGCCGGCAAGCTCGAGGGCGAGGGCGCCGACGCCGCGCGCCGCTTCGCCGAGGAGGCGATGGCGGGGCTCACCTTCGTGCTCGTGCTCCTCTCGGCGATCGCCATGATCACGATGCCGTGGCTCATGTATCTGCTCGCGCCGGGCTTCGCCGACACGCCCGAGAAGTTCGATCTCGCCGTCCTCCTCACGCGCATCACGTTTCCCTATCTCCTCTGCATGTCGCTCGTCGCGCTGCTGTCGGGCGTATTGAACACCTTCGGCAAGTTCGTCGAAAGCTCCTCCGTCTCGATCGTCCTCAATCTTGTGCTCACCGCGACCATGCTGCTCTCGATCTGGCTCGGCTACAGGAACGAGCCGGCCGCCGGCATCATGCAGGCGTGGGGCGTCTTCGTCGCGGGGCTGCTCCAGCTCGCGCTCCTGCTGTGGGGCGTCTGGCACTCTGACTTTTGGCTGAAGCTCGTGCGCCCGCGCTGGAGCCCGAGGATGAAGGAGCTCGTGGCCCTCGGCATTCCGGGCGTCATTGCGGGCGGCATCACGCAGCTCAATATCGCCATCGGCACGGTGATCGCCTCGCTCCAGGACGGCGCCGTCTCGCACCTCTATTATGCGGACCGCGTCTACGAGCTGCCGCTCGCGATCGTCGGCATCGCCATCGGCGTCGTGCTTTTGCCGGACGTGTCGCGGCACTTGCGGGCCGGCAACCATGCCGCCGTCATGGACAGCCAGAACCGCTCGCTCGAGTTCGCGATGCTGCTGACGATACCCGCCGCGGTGGCGCTCGCCGCGATCCCGCACCAGATCGTGACCGTGCTCTTCGAGCGCGGCGCATTCACGGCCGCGGACACGCCGTACACGGCCAACGCGCTCGCCATATTCGCGCTCGGGCTGCCGGCGTTCGTGCTGATCAAGGTGTTCTCGCCCGCCTATTTCGCCCGCCGCGACACGCAGACGCCGATGCGCTACGCGGGCTTGAGCCTCGCCGCGAACACGGTGGGCTCGATCGCGCTCTTCTTCCTGTTCCGCCGGTTGGGCCTCATGCCCCATCTCGGCATTGCGGTCGCGACCACGCTCGGGGGGTGGATGAACGCGCTTCTCCTGTGGAACGGCCTCGTGCGCCACGGCCATTTCGAGGCCGACGCGCGCCTCAGGCGTGCGCTGCCGCGGATCGTCGGATCGAGCCTGGTCATGGGCGCTGCGCTCGTCGCCCTCGCGCAGCTGTTGGAGCCGTGGCTCGGCGGGTCGAGCGGGTTCCTGGTGCGCTTTTCCGCGCTTGCCGTCCTGGTCGGAGCCGGCGCCCTCCTCTATTTCGCGATCGCGCAGGCAACCGGCGCCGCCCGCCTCGGCCAGATCGCCGGCGCGCTGCGGCGTGGGACGCCGCCTCAGGCCCCTTAAGTCTTGCGCGGCCAAGTCGCCCGCGCCATAACCCGCGCCGGTCCCAAGGAATGGTCAGATGAAATTCAAAGAGCGCGTGTTCTCGGGCATGCAGCCGACGGGCAGCCTGCACCTCGGCAATTATCTCGGCGCCATGGTCCAGTGGATCGAGATGCAGAAGACCCACGAGTGCATCTACTGCGTCGTCGACATGCATGCGATCACGGTCTGGCAGGAGCCCGAGGAGCTCCGAGACGCGATCCGCCAGGTGACGGCCGCCTACATCGCCTCTGGCCTCGATCCCAAGAAGAGCATCCTCTTCAACCAGAGCCAGGTGCCCGAGCACGCCGAGCTCGCCTGGGTGTTCAACTGCGTCGCCCGCCTCGGCTGGCTCAACCGCATGACGCAGTTCAAGGAGAAGGCGGGCAAGGACCGCGAGGCCGCCTCGGTCGGGCTCTACGCCTATCCGTGCCTCATGGCCGCCGACATCCTCGCCTACCGGGCGACGCATGTCCCCGTCGGCGAGGACCAGAAGCAGCATCTCGAGCTCGCCCGCGACATCGCCCAGAAGTTCAACAACGATTTCAGGACCTCGATCGAGGCGGCGGGCTACGCGGACGGCCTCTTCTTTCCCCAGCCCGAGCCGGTGATCACGGGGCCGGCGACGCGGGTGATGAGCCTCCGCGACGGCACGAAGAAGATGTCGAAATCCGACCCGTCCGACCAGTCGCGCATCGCCTTGACCGACAGCGCCGACGAGATCGCCAACAAGGTGAAGCGCGCCAAGACCGATCCCGATGCGCTGCCGTCGGAGGCCGCCGGGCTCGCCGGGCGGCCCGAGGCCGAGAACCTGGTCGGCATCTACGCCGCGGTGACCGGGCGCTCGCAGGCGGAGGTGCTGTCGGAGGTCGGTGGATCGCAGTTCTCGACCTTCAAGAAGGCGCTCGCGGACGCGCTGATCGCCCGCATCACGCCGATCGGCGGCGAGATCCGCCGCTTGACCGCCGATCCCGCCGAGATCGATGCCGTCCTTGCCGACGGCACGGCGCGCGCGCGTGCGATCGCGACGCCGATCATGGACGAGGTGAAGGACGTGGTCGGATTCATCAGGTCGTGAGATGCCGATTGAGGCTCTTGTTGTCGTCCCTCAATTGGCGTGGCAGCATCGGACGCCATGACGACCGTTAGAAAGAGACGCTCGTTCGAATCGGGACACGCGCGCAAGTTCCTGCTCGTCGTCGACGATAGCCAGGAGGTCGAGAGCGCCCTCTATTATGCCGCGAGCCGCGTTGCGCGCTCCTCCGGCATCATTCTGATGCTCTATGTCATCGAGCCCCAGGAGTTCCAGCACTGGGCGGGCGTCCGCCAGGTGCAGCTCGACGAGGAAACGAACAAGGCCCGCGCCCTCTTCCGCCTCTTCCGGCGCAAGCTCAATTTGGTCGGCTTCGAGAACATCCCCTGCGAGGAGGTGATACGCGAAGGCAACAAGGCGGACGAGATTCTCGCCATGATCGAGGAGGACGAGGACGTGGCGATCCTGGTGCTCGGCGCATCGACCGACCCGCAAGGGCCCGGACCGCTCGTCTCCTCGCTGGCCGCGGGCAAGATCGCCGGCTCTTTCCCCATTCCGGTCACGATCGTGCCGGGCAACCTCGCCCTCGACGACATCCTCGCACTGGCGTGATCGGTCATCCCCGACTCCGGGTCTCGACTTTCGGCCCAACCTCGCCTATCTACTAGAATAGTTCTAAACAAGAGCCGCAACGCCCAGCGCGACCTTGGGGCAGGGAGACCAGCGCCATGTTCATTCAGACCGAAGCGACGCCCAACCCGCAGACGCTCAAGTTCATCCCCGGCAAGCCCGTGCTCGGTGACGGAACGGCGGACTTCCGGGCCAAGAGCGAGGCCCAATCCTCGCCGCTCGCGCGGCGCCTGTTCGAGATCGACGGCGTCACGGGCGTGTTTCTCGGCTCCGACTTCATCGCCGTCACCAAGGGTCAGCCCGAGTGGCCGCATTTGAAGCCGATGATCCTGGGCGCGATCATGGAGCATTACATGTCGGGCGCCGCCGCGGTCGACCGGGGCCAGTCCACCGATGCCGCCGAGGATGCCTACGATCCCAAGGACGAGGACGTGGTCGCGACGATCAAGGAGCTGCTCGAGACCCGTGTCCGCCCCGCCGTGGCCCAGGACGGCGGCGACATCACGTTCGCCGGCTTCCGCGACGGCATCGTCTATCTGCATATGCGGGGCGCCTGCTCTGGCTGCCCGAGCTCGACGGCGACCTTGAGGCACGGGATCGAGAACCTGCTCCGCCACTTCTGTCCGGAGGTGGAGGCGGTTCAGGCCGTGCAGGCCGCCTAGCCTTCCCCACGCGATTAGGAAAACCCCGCCCGACCGGCGGGGTTTTTTGCGAGCCCAAGCGAGGAGGTCGGGAATTCCTCTCGGGCACTGAGGTCAAGAGAAACCGTGCAACTCGGTATGGAGATCCCTCGGGGCTCTTCCCGCGTTCCCGCGCTTCGAAGATCGTGTGAAATTCAAACGAGACTGGGTATAGGAAGGTCTGGCCAGCGCGGATATGCGCGGGTATAGGCGGGCCCCATGAATATCCTGGCCTTCGATGCCACGTTCGGAGCCGTCTCGGTGGCGGTCGGCCGCGACATGGGGAAGCCCACGCGCGAGGTCGCGCGCGGCTTCGAGCTGAGACAGAAGGGCCATGCCGAGGCGCTCATGCCGCTCATGAGCCGGACGATGGCGGAGGTGGGGCTCGCCTTCGACGCGCTCGATCGCATCGCGCTCACGCTCGGGCCCGGCACGTTTACCGGAACGCGGATCGGCGTTGCGGCGGCGCGCGCTCTCAAGCTCACGACTAGAGCCGAGCTCGTGGGGCTTTCCTCTCTCGCGGTGATGGCGGCGGACGTCTATTCCCGGCTGGGCGCGGAGCGCGATGGTCGTCAGGTCCTGATCGCGGTCGATGTACGCCGCGGCGAGGTCTACGCACAGCTCTTCGGATCGGGAGCGCTCGACGCCGAGACGGCGCCCATGCGTCTCGCCGTGGACGTGGCAGCGGGACTGGGCTCGGGCGCTCTTATCATTGCCGGCTCCGGGGCGGAGGCGGTCGGCGCCGCGGCGCAGGGCCTCGGCCGGGAGGTCGAGGTTTGGCGCGCGCCACTCGAGCCCGATGCGGCGGCGCTTCTCGAGCTCGCTCCCGAGCTTGTGCCGCTCGACGGCGCGCCGCGGCCGCTCTACTTGCGGCCTCCCGATGCGAAGCCGCAAGAGGGCCTCTCGATCGCGAGGGTCACATGAAGGACGCGGCGCCGTTCGATCCCAAGCACGTGAGCCTCTTGTGGGCGGGGCCGGATCGTGCCGTCGAAATCGCCCGCCTGCACCAGGAGCTGTTCGATCCGCCTTGGGACGAAGCAAGCGTTGCGAGGCTCCTCGATCATCCGGCCTCCACCGCCTTCGTTGCGGTCGTCGGCTCGCCGCGGACGGCAGTGGGATTCGTCCTCGGGCAGATCGCCGCCGACGAGGCCGAGATCCTCGCGATGGGCGTCGCCAAGGCCTATCAGCGCCGTGGCCTCGGCCGCAGGCTGGTCGAAGGGCTCATGCGCGCCGTCAAGCGCTCCGAGGGACGAAAGCTGCATCTCGAGGTTGCCGCCGACAATTCCGCGGCCCTCGGCCTCTATCGCGGCCTCGGGTTCAAGGAGGCCGGCCGGCGCAAGGACTACTACGCGCGCAAGGGCTCTCCGGCGGTCGACGCGATCAATCTTTCCGTCGCGCTCTGAGCGGCCCAGCCCCCATCTCAGGAACCGCGTGGACGGCCGCACGGGGCTCACCTATAAGGCGGCAGATACGCTTCCATTAGAGATCGGTTGAGCCATGCCCGGCTCGAGAGACGAGAGCCATACGCGCATCGAGCGCCTGTGCGCCCAGTACGGCTTGCGCATGACGGGGCAGCGCCGCGTCATCGCTCGCGTGCTCTCCGAGGCGCGCGATCACCCCGACGTCGAGGAGGTCTACCGGCGCGCGCACGCGGTCGATCCGCGCATCTCGCTCTCGACCGTCTACCGCACCGTCAATCTCTTCGCGCGAAAGGGCATCCTCGAGCGCCACGATTTCGGCCGCGGCCGCGGGGTCTACGAGGAGACGGCCCGAGGCCATCACGACCATCTGATCGATATCGCCACGGGGCGCGTGATCGAGTTCCGCAACGAGCACATCGAGAAGCTCCAGGAGCAGATCGCGCGCGATCACGGCTTCAAGCTAGTGGGCCACCGCCTCGAGCTCTATGGGGTCGCCCTCAACCGCAAGAAGAAGTCGTCCTGAGCCGATCGGGACACGAGCATGGGAACTCTGAGAGCAACCGCGATATTGACCGGGTTCTTTGCCCTCACCGTGCCGCTGATGCCGGTGCAGGCCGTGCTCGTGCGCACGTCCCCGCGCCTCGCACGCCGCTTTCCCCATTGGTATCACCGCCAGGTCTGCCGGCTGGTCGGGGTGAGGCTTTCGATCGAGGGTGAGGTCGCGCCCGACCGCCCCGTGCTGCTCGTGTCGAACCATACGTCATGGCTGGACATACCGGTGCTTTCGGCGGTGGCGCCGGTGTCGTTCGTCGCCAAGAAGGAGGTCGCGGGCTGGCCGTTCGTCTCCGCGCTCGCCCGGCTTCAGCGCTCGGTGTTCGTCGATCGCGCGCGCCGCGGCGCGGTCGGCGAGACGACGAGCGAGATGGCGGCGCGCCTCGAGGCGGGCGACACCATCGTGCTGTTTGCCGAGGGCACCTCGAGCGACGGCAATCGCGTGCTCCCGTTCTTGACCTCGCTGTTCGCCGCCGCCAAGCCGTCGGAGAAAGCGGGCGCCCTCGCGCCGGGCGCCGTCGTGCAGACGCTGTCGATCGTCTACACGCGGCTCCACGGGATTCCGCTCGGGCGCGCCGACCGGCCCCTCGTCGGCTGGTATGGCGACATGGAGATGACGTCGCACGCCTGGCAGCTCTTGAAGGCGGGGCCGCTCGACGTGCGCATCCGCATCGGGGCGCCCGTCCCCCTCGAAAGCTTCGCCGATCGCAAGGAGCTTGCGCGCATGAGCGAGAGGCAGGTGCGCGAAGGGGTCGTGCGCATCCTGCGCTCCAAGCCCCAAGGGACGCCCCTCGCCGTCGTTGTCCCCCAAGAGGTCGGCCGCCGGCCGGCGGGGCCGAAAGAGACGAGCGGCAAGTGGAAGTAACGCTGTTTCAACACCCTCGGCACAATCGGCTGGACAACGGCGGGATCTAATGCTGCAATGCAGCAAAACAGCGGCCGTCCAGAGACGTCGAGGCGGAATGGACACGGTAGTTGCCCTCGAGCCCCAGTCCGAAACAGAGCGCAGAGGCGAAGCTGCCCCGGGCGCGCGCAAGGTTTTCGTCAAGACGTTCGGCTGCCAGATGAACGTCTACGATTCCGAGCGCATGACGGAGGCGCTCGCCGCCGACGGCTTCGAGGAGACCCAGGACCTCGAGGCCGCCGATCTCGTCATTCTCAACACCTGCCACATCCGCGAGAAGGCCGCCGAGAAGGTCTACTCCGACCTCGGCCGCCTGCGCGAGGTCAAGGAAAGGCGCGCGCGCGCCGGCAAGACGACGCTGGTCGCGGTCGCCGGCTGCGTTGCGCAGGCCGAGGGCGCCGAGATCGCACGCCGCGCCCCGGTGGTCGATCTCGTCGTCGGACCGCAGAGCTACCACCGCCTTCCGGCGCTTCTTGCGGAGGCAAGGGGAGCGCCGGCCTCCATCGTCGACACGAGTTTTCCCGACGAGGACAAGTTCTCCGAGCTCCCGGCGCGGCGCGCCACGCGCTCCGCGACCGCATTTCTCACCGTGCAGGAGGGCTGCGACAAGTTCTGCACGTTCTGCGTCGTGCCCTATACGCGCGGCATGGAGTTCTCGCGCCCGGTCGACGCGCTCGTCGCGGAGGCGCGACGCCTTGCCGGCTTCGGCGTGCGCGAGATCACGCTTCTCGGCCAGAACGTCAACGCCTATCACGGCGAAGGCCCCGACGGGCGCTCCTGGTCGCTCGCCAAGCTCATTCGCCGGCTCGCCGAGATCGACGGCATCGAGCGGCTCCGCTACACGACGAGCCATCCTCGCGACATGGACGACGACCTCATTGCCGCTCACGCGGAGGAGGCCAAGCTCATGCCCCACCTCCATCTGCCGTTCCAGGCAGGGTCCGACCGGATCCTCGCGGCGATGAACCGCAAGCATACGGCCGGCGACTACCTCAGCCTCGTGGACAGGATCCGCAAGTCGCGCCCGGGCATTGCGCTCTCGACCGATGTCATCGTCGGGTTTCCCGGCGAGAGCGCGGAAGAGTTCGAGGCGACGCTCGCCCTCGTGCGCGAGGTCGGCTTCGCGCAGGCGTTCTCTTTCAAATTCAGTCCGCGGCCCGGCACTCCCGCGGCGAACATGCCGGACCAGGTGCCGGACGGCGTCAAGGGCGAGCGGCTTGCGCGTCTGCAAGAGGTTCTCGAGGACCAGCAGGCGCGATTCAATGCCTCCTGCGTCGGTCGGACGCTGCCGGTTCTGTTCGAGAGGCGAGGGCGCCACGGGGGCCAGCTCGTCGGGCGCTCGCCCTACCTGCAGGCGGTCCACGCCGAGACCGGCGACGAGATGCTGGGGCGCATCGTGGCGGTGGAAATCGCCGCGTCGGGCCTGAACAGCCTCGCGGGCGTCATCTCAACTCCATGATACGCCTGTTAACCAGAGGCTGAGCCCCGGTTCCGAACTCGAGCCAGGGACTGGAAGAACGCCTCGGGGAGCGCCCGCAGGGTGGGCCGTTTGATTCGAGCGCCCGGCCCGCCCTATGATAGGCTCATCGCGGCAAGGCGGCAATTCGATGTGCCAGGGCAATGGAGGCCCTTGATTTGACAGGATTTCGAGGCCAGCCGGTCGGCGGTTCCGGTCGCGCGCAGAAGCCGGAGCCGGCGAATAAGCGCGTTGTCGTCCCCTTCGAGGATAATCGTCACCTGAATCGCCTGCTCGGCGAGTATGATGCCCACCTGGCCCTGATCGAGGATCGGCTGGGGATCGAGGCCCACGCGCACGGCAACGTGGTCATCCTGACCGGCTCGGCGAGCGCCTGCGAGATCGCGCGCGAGGTGCTCGAGACGCTCTATGGGCGCGTGGTCAAGGGAGAAGCGATCGGCGCCGGCGACTTCGACGGCCTCATCCGCCATGCGCGCCGCGAGACCGGACCCTCCGACGGGCAGGCTCAAATCGCAACGCGCCGCCGCGTGGTGAAGGCGCGCACGCAAGCCCAGAGCCTCTACATTCGTGCCCTCGAAAGGGTCGATCTCGTATTCGGCCTCGGTCCGGCCGGCACCGGCAAGACCTATCTTGCCGTCGCCTATGCGGCCCACTGCCTCGAGCGCGGCCTCGTCGAGCGCATCATCCTGTCGCGGCCGGCGGTCGAAGCTGGCGAGCGCCTGGGGTTCCTTCCGGGCGATCTGCGCGAAAAGATCGATCCCTACCTGCGTCCGCTCTATGATGCGCTCTACGACGTGCTGCCGCCGGAAAAGGTGGAACGGGATCTCGAGCAGGGCGTGATCGAGATCGCGCCTCTCGCCTTCATGCGCGGGCGGACGCTCGCCAACGCCTTCGTCATTCTCGACGAGGCGCAGAATACGACCTCGATGCAAATGAAGATGTTTCTCACCCGCCTCGGCGAGAACTCGAAGATGGCCGTGACCGGCGACCCGTCGCAGGTCGATCTGCCGTTCGGCATGACCTCGGGCCTCGAGGAGGCGGTGCGCCTCCTCGACGACGTCGATGGCGTCGAGGCCATTCGCTTCACGAGCGCCGATGTTGTTCGCCGCGACCTCGTGGCGAAGATCGTCGAGGCCTATGACCGTGCCGCGGGAGGCAAGGTCTGAGATGCCCGACCCAAGCGACAGTAGGCGCTCAGCGCAACCTGGCTCAGGCAACGGCTGGCTTCACCTCGACGTCGTCGACGAGGCGGGCGATTGGGCAAGGATCGACGGCGCCGAGGGTCTCGCTCTGGCGGCCGGCGCCGCGCTCGCGCGCCACCGCCGCTTCAAAGGGGCGCCGCCGTCGGAAGCCTGCATTGCGCTTGCCGACGACGCGACCGTCCGCGCGCTCAATTCCCGCTATCGCGGCAAGGACAAGGCGACGAACGTGCTCTCGTTTCCGGCTGCGGCGCCGGCGGCCCATTCGGGCCCGCGCAACCTCGGCGACGTGATCCTCGCCTGCGAGACGGTTCTCCTCGAGGCGCGCCGCGACGGCATCGCGCCTGCCCATCACGTCCAGCATCTCGTCGTTCACGGGCTCCTTCATCTCCTCGGGTTCGAGCATGAGACCGAGGAGGAGGCGCGCGACATGGAGGCGCTCGAGGTGGAGATTCTGGCAAGCCTCGACGTGCCTGATCCCTATTGCGGGAGCGAGCCTCGGCTCGCCGCACAAGAGCAATGAACAGCGAAGAGCCTCATTCGAAGACCGATGCAAGCGCGGGTGCAAACGGGAGAGCCCCGCGCATGAGATCGTGGCTCGCTCGTCTGGGCATGCGCCTCGGCTGGGTGCGGCCGCCGACGCTGCGCAATACCCTGGAAGGGCTCTTGAAGGAGGAGGTGAAGGGCGACGACTCCTTCACCGACGACGGGCGCCGCATGCTCTTGCGGCTCCTCCATTTCGGCGACACCCGCGTCGAGCAGCTGATGGTGCCGCGCGCCGACATCATCGCCGTCGAGGAGACCGAGCCGCTGCGCGAGCTCATCCTGCTGTTCGAGGAGGCGGGCGTCTCACGAATACCGGTGTTCCACGACACGCTCGACGACCCGCGCGGCATGATCCACATCAAGGATCTCTTCCGCTGGCTGTCGGCCGAGGTCTCGGGCCGGGCGCTGATCGAGCCGCGGCGCGGCGAGGTGCGGCCGGCGACGCCCGAGGTGGCGGCCGAGCTCAGATCGAGATCGAAACGCGCCGACGAGATCGTGCGCCCCGACCTTTCGCGCCTCGATCTCTCGCGGCCGATCACCGTCGTCAAGATTCGCCGCCAGCTCCTCTACGTGCCCCCGTCGATGCCGGCGATGAGCCTGCTCCTGCGCATGCAGACGACGCGCATTCATATGGCGCTCGTCGTCGACGAGTACGGCGGCACCGACGGCCTGGTCACGATCGAGAATCTGATCGAGCAGATCGTCGGCGACATCGAGGACGAGCGCGACGAGGCCGAGGCCTCCTACATCACCGAGGATCCCAAGCAGGGGCTCATCGCCTTGGCCCGCACCCCGGTCAAGGAGCTCGAGCAGCGTCTCGGTCAGAGCCTCCTCGATCCCGAGGAGGAAGCCGATATCGAGACGGTGGGCGGGCTCATCTTCACGCTTGTGAACAGGGTCCCCGCGCGCGGCGAGCTTGTTCGCCATCCCTCCGGCATCGAGTTCGAGATTCTCGACGCCGATCCCCGCCGCGTGAAGAAGGTCAAGGTGCACAAGCCGCGGGCCGAGGGCGAGCGGCCGCGAGCGGCGAGAGCGGCCCAGGGATAGCGATCGTGCGTGCGAGCCCCCGAATAGCGCTGGGAGGCGCACCAGAAAGCCTCTTGCGCCGGGTCCGCTCGGCCGTCCTCTCGGCAACCGGCTGGCGGCGCGCTGCGATCGCGTTCGTCGCGGGACTCGGCTCGGTGCTGGCGCTGGCGCCCTTCTTTGCGTCTCCGGTTCTCTTTCTGACGCTCCCCGTGCTCGTCTGGCTGATCGACGGCGCCGCAAGCGGAGAGCCGTCGCGCACCGAGCCCATCACCCGGGCCGCCGTCGCCGGCTGGTGGTTCGGCTTCGGATATTTCCTCGGCGGCCTGTTCTGGATCGGCGAAGCGTTCCTGGTCGAGAGCGAGAAGTTCGGCTGGGCGCTTCCCTTCGCCGTGACCCTCATGCCGGCCGGGCTCGCGCTCTTCTACGCGGCGGCGGCAGCGGCGGCCCGCGCCGTCTGGTCTCCCGGGCTATCGCGGATACTCGTCCTCGCGGTTGCGCTCGGCATTGCGGAGTGGCTGCGCGGGCATGTCCTGACCGGCTTCCCGTGGAACGCGCTCGGCTACGCGCTGACCTACCCGCTGGTGTTGATGCAGGGCGCCGCCCTCGTCGGCGTCTACGGTCTCACGCCGCTCGCAGTTGCCGTCTTCGCGAGCCCTCTCGCGCTTGCGGAGACCTCCCTGGCCGGCCCCGAGCTCCGGCGCGCCGTGGTCTTGGGTGCCGCGATCTCGTTGCTCATTCTCACACCTCTCGTCGTCTACGGGGCGCTGCGCCTCGCCGAGCGTCCCGCCGCCGCCGTCGAGTCCGTGCGTCTCAGGATCGTGCAGCCGAGCGTTCCGCAGCGGGAGAAATGGCGCCCCGAGAATCAAGGTCCGATCTTTCGCGATCATCTCGAGCTCTCTCGCCACGACGCGAGGGGCCGGCGCGACGATCTCAAGGGCATCACGCATCTCGTCTGGCCGGAGGCGGCCATGCCGTTCCTGCCGCTCGAGCATCCCGAGGCCTTGGCGGCGATCGGCGAGCTTCTTGTTCCCGGCACCTATCTCATTTCGGGGGCGCTGAGGCGCGAAGCGGTGGCGTCCCCCGGCGAGACGCGCCCGCGCGCTTTCAACAGCCTCATGGTGTTCGGGCCCGGCGGCTCGCTCGTCAACGTCTACGACAAGAACCACCTCGTACCGTTCGGCGAGTATCTGCCCATGCAGGCGGTTCTCGAGAGCTTCGGCTTCGAGCAGCTCGCTCGCATGCGCGGCGGCTTTTCCGAGGGCGCGAACCCGCGCCGCAATCTCATTGTCCCCGGACTTCCGCCCGCCGGCGGGCTCATATGCTACGAAGCGATCTTTCCGGGCGCGGCTGTGCAGGGAGCCGAGAGGCCGGGATTCCTCCTCAATGTTACGAACGATGGCTGGTTCGGAGATACGACCGGCCCGCGCCAGCATTTCCATCAGGCGCGCGTGCGCGCCGTCGAGGAGGGACTGCCGCTCGTGCGTGCCGCAAATAACGGCATCTCCGCTGTTGTTGATGGGAATGGCAGGGTCTATAAATACTTGGAGCTCGACGAGCGGGGCGTCATTGATACGGCTCTGCCGGCCGCTCGGCCGCCAACATATTATGCGCGCTTCGGCGATTGGCCATTTGCGGCCATTTTGATCTGTTTCTCACTCATTGCCGTTTATTTGCGTAGGAGCTCCGCGAGCAGCAGCACAGCTACACGCTGAGCGTGCATTGCATTTCCGGTTAGGAAACAAACTTGCCGGAATAGTTGACGCGCCGACATGGCGCACCTAGGAATGGCTCACCTCTGGCTCCGACCCCCGGGTGGTAATGAAAAGAATGGCCAAAGAAAAAGACGAGGAACCCCTCGACGACGCTGAATCGGAGGATCGCAGCTCCCGACGCCCTAATCCGATGGACATCCACGTCGGAAGCCGCGTCCGGCTTCGGCGCATGCTGCTTGGAATGAGTCAGGAAAAGCTCGGTGAACACCTGGGCCTCACTTTCCAGCAGGTTCAGAAATACGAAAAAGGCGTGAACCGCATCGGAGCAAGCCGGCTGTTCGATCTTGCGAGGGTGTTGGGAGTTCCGGTGCAATTCTTTTATGACGACGCTCCCTCGGGCGAGGGCCATGCGGCAGCTGCGACCGGATTTGCCGACCGTCCGCCGGAAAGCTTCGTCGTCGACTTTCTCACGACGCGAGAGGGGCTCGAGCTCAACAAGGCCTTTGTCCGGGTCACCGACGCCCGCGTGCGCCGGTCGATCGTCGATCTCGTGCGGGCTCTGGCCGGCGACGAGGGCTGAGGCGCCTTTCGCCGGTGTATCCGATAGGACAGAACCGAACTCTCCACGAGAGAGCAAGGCCATGAACATGCGCCGCGGGTCATTGGCCTTGACCCCGGGACGCAAAGGTTGCAAGAAACCGACGCCTCGCGCGGCGGAGCCAAACAGGGGATCAGGGTGTCACGCAAATCGTTTCTGTTCACGAGCGAATCCGTGTCGGAAGGACATCCCGACAAGGTGTGCGACCGCATTTCCGACGAGATCGTCGATCTCTTTTACCGCGAAGGTCCGAAGGCGGGGCTCGATCCCTGGATCATTCGCGCAGCGTGCGAGACGATGGCCACGACCAACAGGGTGGTGATCGCCGGAGAGACGCGCGGACCGGAGACCGTCACGAGGGATTGGATCTCGCACGTGGCGCGCATGGCGATCCGCGACATCGGCTATCAGCAGGAAGGGTTCCACTGGGAGAGGGTGGACATCGAAGTCCTCCTCCATCCCCAGTCGGCCGACATCGCCCAAGGAGTCGACGCCAAGCAGCCGACCAACCAGGAGGAAGGCGCGGGCGACCAGGGCATCATGTTCGGCTATGCCTGCCGCGAGACGCCCGAGCTGATGCCGGCGCCGATCTACTATAGTCACAAAATCCTCGAGGACCTTGCTCGCGCCCGCAAGGCCAAGTCGGGAGAAGCCGCCAAGCTCGGGCCCGATTCGAAGAGCCAGGTCACCGTCCGCTACGAGAACGGCAAGCCCGTGGGAGTGACGCAGATCGTCGTCTCCCATCAGCATGTCATCGAGGACCTCACGTCCCGCCAGGTCAAGGAGATCATCGAGCCCTACGTGAGAAAGGCGCTGCCCGAAGGCTGGATCACCAAGGATACGGTCTGGCACATCAATCCGACGGGCAAGTTCTTCATCGGCGGCCCCGACGGCGATTGCGGGCTCACCGGGCGCAAGATCATCGTCGACACCTATGGCGGCGCGGCGCCCCATGGCGGCGGGGCGTTCTCAGGCAAGGACCCGACCAAGGTCGATCGCTCGGCGGCCTATGCCGCCCGCTACCTCGCCAAGAACGTGGTTGCTGCCGGCGTTGCCGATCGGTGCACGATTCAGTTGTCCTACGCCATCGGCGTCGCCAAGCCGCTCTCCATCTACGTCGATACGCACGGCACGGGTAAGGCGGCCGAGGCGGAGATCGAGACGGCGCTCGGAGCGGTCATGGATTTGACGCCGCGCGGAATCCGCCAGCACCTCGACCTCAACAAGCCGATTTACGCGCGAACGTCGGCCTACGGCCATTTCGGCCGCCCGCCCGATGCCGAGGGCGGCTTCTCGTGGGAGAAGACCGATCTTGCCGACAAGATCAAGAAGGCCATGTGAGCGGGGCCGGCCGCGCGAGGGGTAAAGAGATAGTCGCGAATTTATTTTGCATTTCGCGGATCGCGATAACCGAAAATAAATAGTGACCGAAGCCGAAAACTAAATTTTTAGAATTCATAAAGCCGGCTTCGCTAGCCTCCCCAGCCAATAGAAGAATTCGTGGGAGTGCGTACGATGTCCGGCTTTCGGGTGCGAGGCTGCTCGCGTCTTGGTCATTTCGCGGATGACAGGGGCGGCGGCGTCGCGATCATCTTCGCGCTGATGGCAGTCTGCCTATGCCTCTTCGTCGGCGCCGGCGTCGACATCGGGCGCTGGCTGCACGCACGTCAGCAGACGATCTCCGCCATGGATGCCGCCGTCCTCGCCGGCGGCCGCGCGCTGCAGCTCAAACCCAACGACACGTCGGGTGCGATCGCCGCCGCGCAGAAATTCTACACCGAGAACACCAAGGGCAGGCTGCCGCTCCTGACCGACACCATCGCATTCAAGACCACCGATAACAATACGGCGTTCACTGCGACCGGCAACGGCTACATCGCGACACCGCTCCTCGGCTTCGTCAACATTCCGAAGCTGCCGCTGCTCGCCACCAGCGGGGCCGAGTACTCGAAGGCCGACCTCGCGGTCGGCGGCTCGTCGGAGGGAAGCGTCGAGATCGCGCTCATGGCCGACGTGACGGGCTCGATGTCGGGCCAGAAGATCGAAGACCTGAAGGACGCGGCGACCGATCTCGTCGAGATCGTCATTCCCGATACCGCCTCGCAATACTCGGCAAAGCTTGCCTTGATCCCGTTCTCGGAGGAAGTCCGCCTTCCGTCGTCGGCCAACCCCGGAGCGCGCGGCTCGCCGCCGTCGACCAAGGACGTCTGCGACGGAGACGACGGCGGCTGGGGCGGCTGGGGCGGCTGGGGCGGTTCCTGCACGTACTCGAGGACGGCCTGCGTGGTCGAGCGGACAGGGGTAAACAAGTACACCGACGCGGCGCCCGGCCCCGACAACTATGTCATGACGAAGTACAATTCGAGCGGCAGTTGCGCTCTGGGTGCGAGCGGTCAGCTCGTGCCGCTCTCGAGCGACAAATCGGCGCTCAAGACCAAGATCGCCGGTCTGACCACCTCCGGCGGCACGGCGGGCCAGATTGGAACGGCGTGGGCCTGGTACACGCTGTCGCCGAACTGGAACTCGATCTGGTCGTCCTCGTCGAACCATGCCGCGGCCTACGGCACGGCCAACCTGCAGAAGATCGCCATCCTCATGACCGACGGCGAGTACAATAGGCAGTACGACGCCAACGGCGTCAGCACGAGCGACTCCAACGGCGGCTCGGCGGCCAACGGCACGGCGACCAACCAGGCGCGCTCTCTCTGCACGGGCATGAAGGCCAAGGGGATCACCGTCTATACCGTCGGCTTCGACCTGGGCGGCAACCAGACGGCGATCGACACGTTGAGCCAATGCGCGACGGATCCCTCGAAGTTCTACAATGCCGACGATGGCGAGCAGCTGAAGCAGGCGTTCCGCGACATCGCCCTCAAGATCTCCCAGCTCTACCTCACGCAATAGGAGGCGGAGCTCGAAGCGAAGCGAAGGGCGCCCATTGCGGCGCCCTTTCTTTTCGCGGCACGCTCGCCCTCGTCAATCCTCCTCGGCTAGCTCCTCGCCGAACCCGGTCTCGACGAGGGTGACGAGCGCCTCGAGCGCCTCCGGCCCCTCCTGGCCCTCGGCCGTGATGAAGAGCTGCGAGCCGGGACCGGCCGCAAGCATCATGAGGCCCATGATCGACGTGCCGCCGACCGTCTGTCCGTCGCGCGTGACCGAGATCTTCGCATTGAAGGAACTCGGCGACCTTGACGAATTTCGCCGACGCGCGTGCATGCAGCCCCTTGCGATTAACGATGGTGACGACCGCCTCGGGCCGCCTGCTGTGTTGAAGCTCGGGCATGGGACAACCTAGGTTTCGCCCGAAAGCTCTTGGCTCGCCACCTTGATGTACTTGCGGCCGGCCTCGCGCGCGAGCGCCACCGCCACGGGGAGCTCGACCTCAGATCGCAGGCTCGCGAGCTTGACGAGGATCGGCAGGTTGATGCCGGCGATGATGTCGACGTTGGCCTCGTCCATGACCGAGATCGCCAGATTTGAAGGCGTTCCGCCGAACATGTCGGTAAGCACGATCACGCCTTGCCCGGTGTCGGTGCGGCGAATGGCATTGAGGATATCGGCGCGGCGCTGGGCCATGTCGTCGTCGGGGCCGATCGAGATCGTTTCCAGATTGGGCTGGGGGCCGACGATGTGCTCGAGGGCCGAGCGAAACTCGATCGCCAAGCCGCCGTGCGTCACGATGACAAGTCCGATCATCAATTAGCGCCGTTGTTCAATCGAGGTCTCGACAGCAAGGCTGCTCCCCGCTCATCTCCGAACCGCCCCGCCGCCCGTCCCAGGCAGAAGGACCGGCACTGCCGCGACCCTCCCGGATGCCCCCCTCAGCTATGCGAGGCCGCGGCGGCTGCCGGGCGCGTTTCGATAAGCAACGCGGCCGCCGCCACTTGACGCGGGCGGAGACTTACAAGGGTTCGCGGCGTACGCAAGGGTTTTCCTAGCCGGGCGACCCCTCGAGCGGAATTTGCCCGGCGAGCGTTGCGAGGGCGACGAGGAGCTTTGCGGGCGCCGACGGCTCGAACGGTGCAAGACGCAGGAGGGGGAGCTCGACGCCGAGCAGCAGAGTGCGCATTTCGAGCCCGGGCATGCGCTCGACGGTCTCGGGCCGGGCGAGATCGACGATGAGGGAGACGGTGGCGGAAGGCGTGCAAGGGACGGTGACGATGCCGAGGCCGCGCACCTCGAGCTTGCCCCGAATGGAGTCCGGGGCTCTCGCCAGGAGCGCGCCGCCGGAGCGTTCGAGGCGCACCTGATCGTCCGCCACGAGCACGGCCGGGAGCGCGATAAGGGGCGACGGCGCCAGGGCGAGGCACCGCAACGCGAGATCGGATTTGCCCGCGCCCGGCGCACCACGAATGACGGCTGCGCGTCCGCCGACCGCGATTGCGGTCGCGTGGACGAGCTCAGATCCGCCGTCCACTCGTCGTTCCTCCGCGCGTGCCGGCCGTAATCCCTCCGCGCGTGCCGACGCTGATCGCGGGCAGCTTCACGACGAAGCGCGCTCCGTGGCGACTCGCCTCGCCGGCCGACGCATTCCCCTTACGGTTCTCGGCCCAGATCTCTCCCCCGTGCGCGCGCACGATCTCGCGCGAGATCGACAGCCCGAGGCCGGAGTTCTTTCCGTGCGCCGCCTCCGTTTGCGGCCGGTCCGTGTAGAAGCGCTCGAAGATGTTGGAGAGGTGGTCCTCGGCAATGCCCGGCCCTTCGTCGTCGACGATAAGCCTCACCGTGTTCGCCTCGTGGCCGACGCGCAGCGTCACCGTGCCGTTCGCAGGTGAAAACGAGAGCGCATTGTCGAGGAGGTTGGTGAGCACCTGCCCAAGGCGTCCCGAGTCGCCGTTGACGAAGAATGCGCCCTCGAACGGCGCCGGCTCGACGACGGTGACGACGTGCTTGCCGCCGCCGGCCAGGATGTCGCGGAAGATATGGGCCACGCTCGACACGACGCTCGTGACGTCGACCGGCATCATCTGCTGGCGCGCAAGCTCGGCATCGAGGCGCGAGGCATTGGACACGTCGGTGATCAAGCGGTTGAGCCGCTTGAGCTCGTTCTGGATCTGGTGGACGAGCTCAGCACGCTGGGTCTCCGTCTTGGCGTAAGCGAGCGCTTCCGCCGTCGAGCGCGCCGCGGTGAGCGGGTTCTTCAGCTCGTGGGCGACGTCGGCGGCGAAGCTCTCGCTCGCCTCGATGCGCCGGTAGAGCGCCTCCGTCATCGAGCTGAACGCGGCGGCCATCTGGCCAACCTCGTCGGTGCGCTCCGCGAACTCCGGCAGCTCGGTGCGCGCCGCCATATTGCGGCTCACCTGATCGGCGGCTTCAGAAAGGCGCCGGATCGGACCGGCAACCGTTTGCGCGAGCAGGATCGAGGTCACGACCGTTGCGATAAGGGCGATGGCCGCCAGCGTCCAGATGAAGCCCTGCTCCTCGGCCACGATCTTGTCGATCTCGCCCGGGCGCGTGGAGAGGAGCAGCGCCCCCTGGACCGACGCCGGCCGCCGGATGGGGACGGCGACCGACACGATCTGCTCGCCGATCTCGTTGAGCAGGAGCATGGTGGTCGTCTCGCCCCTGAGCGCCGCGCGGATCTCCGGGTAGGCCGTGCCGTTGGCGTTGCCGATCTCCTTGTAGACCGGCACCTTCTTGTCGATCATCCACGACTTGAGCCGGGTCCAGAAGTTCTTCGTGCTGGGCTTGGCGTCGTCTGAGACCTTGGGATCGTGGCGCGACAGCTGGCCGCGCGTGAGCATCTTCGCCGAATCGAGGATGAGCGTTCCGTCCAGGCTGTAGATGCGCGCCCGCTTGGTCCCCGGCTGCAACAGCCGCCGCAGGATCGGCGCGACGCGCTCCGGGCGGATCGAGAGCTCGAGCGCGGCGAACGCGTCGTCACGCCCCCTCTCGCGAGTATCCGCCGCGCCCTGCAGCTTGTTGGGATTGACGATGAGCCGTCCCGTCTCGATGCGCGCGTCGCTCGCGATGGCGGCGGCGATCATCTCGCCTTGGACGCGCAGCGAGTCGCGCTTCGCCTCGATCAGCCAGTCGTGGTACTGGCTCTGGTAGAGGATGCCTCCGACAATGATGATGAGGCCGATGAGATTGGCCGCGAGAATGCGGCGCACGAGGCTTGCCGCGATAAAGCGCGCCGGAGGCAGAGAGCCCACCCAGCCGCTCAACGCCTGGGCCAGCGGGATTAGACTGGCGCCGGCCGCTGCCGCGCGCTGGGCACCCGATCGCACGCTGTCCCAGAGACCGGAAGGGGCCGGGGTTCGCTGCGTCTCGAGCGCCATCTCTCCTCCGCGATGGACCCGACGAGGTCAGGTCCCGCCTAGTCTTCCTTGAAGCGATAGCCGACGCCGTACAGGGTCTCGATCACGTCAAAGTTGTCGTCGACCTGCTTGAACTTCTTTCTCAGCCGCTTGATGTGGCTGTCGATCGTGCGGTCGTCGACGTACACCTGATCATCGTAGGCAGCATCCATGAGCGCGTCACGCGTCTTCACGACACCGGGCCGCTGCGCGAGCGCCTGGAGGATCAGAAACTCGGTGACGGTCAGCGTCACCGGCCTGTTGTCCCAATGGCAGGTATGGCGCTCGGGATCAAGCTTGAGCTTGCCGCGCTCGAGGATGTTGGCGATCAGCGGCTCGGAGCTCTGCCCGTCCTTGGGCTGCAAGCGGCGAAGGATCGCGCGGACGCGCTCGACGATGAGGCGCTGCGAGAAGGGTTTGGCGATGTAGTCGTCGGCCCCCATCTTCAATCCGAAGAGCTCGTCGATCTCCTCGTCCTTCGACGTGAGGAAGATGACCGGCATGTCGGACTGCTGGCGCACGCGGCGCAGAAGCTCCATTCCGTCCATGCGCGGCATCTTGATGTCGAAGATGCCGAGATCGGCGGGGTCCTCGGTGAGCGCCTCGAGCGCGGACGCGCCGTCGCTATAGGTGCGCACCTTGTAACCTTCGGCCTCGAGTGCCATTCCCAGCGAAGTGAGAATGTTGCGCTCGTCGTCGACCAGCGCGATTGTGCTCTTTTCCTTCATGAGGCGATGACCCCCTGCTCCCAACCCGGACCTTCGCGCTTTATGGCCCCAAGGTGGATCAATTGTGGCAAGCTCACTATTGCTACGCAGCCTGAACCTTGTCTGAACGGGCTAATAGAGGACGGCAGCCGATGACGCAAGCGGCGACAAGAGGGTTGTAATGGAGGGTAAGATCAGGAAATCGCAAGCGGAAATGGAGGCGGCCGAAACGCCCGCAAAATCGGCGCTTCGCCTCGTGCGCCGCGCTCTCAAGGCCGCGCTCGCCACTTTGGGTCGCGAAACGGGCCATCCTTACGCCTCCCTCGTGACGATTGCCACCAAACCCGACGGCACACCAATTCTGTTGATATCCAAGCTCGCTCTCCACACCCAAAATCTCGCCGCCGACCCGCGCGCGAGCCTTCTCTTCGACGGAACCGGCGGCGCGGGCGATCCGCTGGCCGGCGGCCGCGTGACCGTGATCGGCCGCATCGAGCCGGACGCGGGGCCGGCGACGCGGGCCCGCTTTCTCGCCCGTCACGAGGCGGCCCGCGGCTACGCGGATTTTCCCGACTTTTCTTTCTACGCCCTCAGACCCGAAGGCGCGCACTACATCGGCGGCTTCGGCCGCATCGTCGATATCGCGGCCCACGATCTCCTCGCCGACCTCACGGGCGCCGAGGCGCTCCTTGCCGCCGAGGCAGACATCGTCGCCCATATGAACGCGGATCATGCGGGCGCGCTCGAAGCCTACGCCACGGAGCTGCTCGGCGCGCCGGGTGGGGACTGGCGCATGACGGGGATCGATCCCGAGGGCTGCGACATCGTCTGCGGCGAGGATGCGCGCCGCGTCCTTTTCGACGTGCGGGTGACGTCACCTGGTGAGGCGCGCCAGGAGCTGGTCCGCCTCGCCGGGCTCGCTCGCGAACGCGGCAATCCGCCCTGACGCGGAGGCCAAAAGGGCCGCAGTTCCTTGAACAGGCTGCAAATTAGATGCTAGAGCTTGGCTAGGCTTCACCCGCCCAATAACGAGCTCGCAATGCTTCGCCCTCGAGGAACCGTCCCCAATGAATGTCCAGTATTCCACGGTTAACGCTTCCCCGCCGACCACCAATCCCAAGGTTCTTGCCTTCGTCGAGGAGGCAAAAGCGCTCTTCAAGCCCGAGCAGGTCTATTGGTGCGACGGGTCGAAGGCCGAGTATCAGGCGATGCTGCAGGCGCTGGTCGACGGCGGCACGGCCATGTGGCTCAATCCGGCCAAGCGCCCCAACTCGATCCTCGTGCGCTCGGACCCGCTCGACGTCGCCCGCGTCGAGGATCAGACCTACATCTGCTCGAGGTCGAAGGACGACGCAGGGCCGACCAACAACTGGTTCGATCCCGTCGAGATGAAGGCGACGCTGACCAAGCTCTACGACGGGGCCATGGCCGGGCGCACGATGTACGTCGTGCCCTACTCCATGGGGCCCATCGGCTCGCCGATCGCCGGCATCGGCGTGATGGTGACCGACAGCGCCTACGCGGTGGCCAACATGCACATCATGACGCGCGTCGGCACCAAGGTGCTCGAGGCGCTGGGCCAGAGCGAGGACTTCGTGCGCGGCATGCACACGGTCGGTTATCCCTTGTCGACCCCCTCGACCGCCGACGTGCCGTGGCCGTGCAACAAGACCAAGTACATCTCCCATTTTCCCGAGACGCGCGAGATCTGGTCGTACGGCTCGGGCTACGGCGGCAATGCGCTCCTCGGCAAGAAGTGTCATGCGCTGCGCATCGCCTCCGTCAAGGCCCGCGACGAGGGCTGGATGGCCGAGCACATGCTGATCCTCAAGCTCACCAACCCCGAAGGCAAGGTGAAGTACATCGCGGCAGCCTTCCCGTCGGCATGCGGCAAGACCAACCTCGCCATGCTGACGCCGACGATCCCCGGCTGGAAGGCGGAGACGATCGGCGACGACATCTGCTGGATGAAGTTCGGCGAGGACGGGCGGCTCTACGCCATCAACCCGGAGACCGGCTTCTTCGGCGTGGCGCCGGGCACGTCGAACGAGAGCAATCTCAACGCGATGAAGACGCTCGGCGCCAACATCATCTATTCCAACGTGGCGCTCACCGACGACGGCGACATCTGGTGGGAGCAGATGACCTCGAGCCCGCCGGCGCACACCGTCGACTGGATGCGCCGCTCCTGGACTCCGGCTTCGGGCCGCCCGGCCGCCCACCCCAACGCGCGCTTCACGGCTCCGGCCGGCCAGTGCCCCGTCATCGCCAAGGAGTGGGAGGACCCGAAGGGTGTGCCGATCGACGCCATCCTGTTCGGCGGCCGGCGCGCCTCAGTCGTACCGCTCGCGACCGAGGCCCTGTCGTGGAAGCACGGCACCTTCCTCGGCGCCATCATGGCCTCGGAGAAAACCGCGGCCGCGGCCGGCAAGATCGGCGACTTGAGGCGCGACCCGATGGCCATGCTGCCGTTTTGCGGCTACCACATGGGCGACTACTTCGCCCACTGGCTCAAGATGGGAGAGAAGGGCGGCGCCAAGATGCCGAAGATCTTCTACGTAAACTGGTTCCGCAAGAACAAGGACGGCAAGTTCATGTGGCCGGGCTACGCGGAGAACAGCCGCGTGCTGAGGTGGATCTTCGAGCGCTGCGACGGCGCGGCTCAGGCCGTCGACACGCCGATCGGCAAGCTTCCCGCCGAAGGCGCGATCGACGTTTCCGGCGTCAAGGTCGATCCCGCCGACATGAAGGAGCTGACCGCCGTCGACAAGGAAGGCTGGAAGGCCGAGCTGCCGCTGATCCGCGAGCACTTCGCGAGCTTCGGCGCCAAGCTGCCGAAAGGCCTCGCCGAGGAGCTCAGCGCTCTCGAGCAGCGCCTCGCCTGATCCGCGGCGCCCTTCAACAGATGCAGCCCCGGGGAGAGCTAGTTTTCCCGGGGCTTTTTTGTTGCGACCGGTCGCCTCGGCTGCCTCGTTCAGGTATGCTGAGCAGGTGCTCGCCCCTCGCAGCGCGAGGCGCACACTCTCATGGACCAAATGGGAATGCTGAGTTGGCTTTGGAACCGCTTTGCGGGGCACGCAAAGCCGCCCGAGGCGCCAGTCGTGGTGCCGCCGGGCCCTCGCGTGCGCTTTGACAGCATGTCGATCACCGTGCCCCGGCGCGACGGGACCGAGGAAAGTCTCGCCTGGGCCGATCTCATGAGCGTGACGATCCTCACCAGCGACGCCGGTCCGCTCGCGCCCGATCTCTTCTGGGTGCTGGCGGGGCGCGAGAAGGGCCGCAGCCTCGTCGTCGAGATGGGGCAAGCCGGCGAGCACGAGCTCCTGAAGGCGATGCAGGCCCGTCTCCAAGGCTTCGACAACATGGCCGTCGTCGAGGCGATGGGCACGACCGAGAATGCGACCTTTCTCGTCTGGCAGCAGGGCGGCAAGCGCGATCAGAGCTGACCAGGTGAATGGGGCAGACCCCTTTCGCGTAAAGGGTCTGGATCAGAGCACCTTCGCGCACGTCCTGTGGCCCCTCTCGCTCTGCTTCACACTTGCAGGCTCGGCATTGTTCGTCGTTCTGCTGGCCCACACTCTCGATCAGGCCCGTGCCGGCCGGCGGTCTGAGACGGCTAGCAGCCCAAGACCAACATTTGCGTGCCCCCGCCGCGTTCGGAAGTAAGGGCCCTCTATATGGATCCAGCATGGACCAGGCGGGGATTTGGGCGGCAACTTCTGACCGCAATCGAGGACGACATGGTCGCTAACGGTCACCAGCAAGCCGACCTCATCGCGACGCTGAACTCCGTCCCGTTCTTCAAGGCGCATGGCTACGCCGACGGCGCTTTGGGCGAAGCGAAGTTGCGCCCCAGCGTCACATTTCGGTGGCTCGACATGACCAAGGTATTGGTGCCCGTGCAATCCGTCTTGGCGACGGCGGCTTGACGAACTGGCGGCAATCGCCGGCGGAAGATGGAAAACATCCGCTTCGGGTCAAAGGCGGGCCCGCAGGATAAGTCCGCTCTAAGGATGCTTTACCCCTGATAGCGGACGATCATGTCGCTTATGGAGGCGGTGGAGGAAGAAACACGAGAAGGGCATCGACTACAGCCTCTGGCTGCTCCTCCGCGACCCAATGACCGGAATTCTCGATGTTGACGGACCGGACATCGGTTGCGACGTGCCGGAGGTGATCGCCAATGATCGGTCCGAAGCTGCCGGAGCCGCCGATGCCGAGGACCGGCATGGTCAGTTTGTTCTTGGCAAAGTCTCTGTTGGCGATCACGTCGGCCGGAAATGCCCGGTAGTACTCGAACCCTGCGCGGAGCGCGCCAGGCATGCTGTACGCGCGCGCATAGGTGTCCTCCGCCTCATTGGTGAAGGCGCGCGAGTTGACGGCCTCGCTGTTGTGGAACCAGCTGAGGAACTGGCGCTCGCGCCCAGCGATCAACATCTCGGGCACATCTCGCACGTCATAGAAGCCGAAATGCCACGTCCGTTTGGTGCGAACGATGTCGTCCCAAGGCGGGATGCCGGGAAGCGGCACATCGAGGATTGCGAGGCGGCTCACTTCATTGGGGTACTGGGCGGCATACGCATAGGTGACCATGCCGCCCATGTCGTGGCCGATGACAGTAACGCGCGGCCCTAGATCGAGTCTTGCAGCCAAGGCTCGAATGTCGTTCGCGACGGTGACCTTGTCGTAGCCCAAGGCCGGCTTTGCCGTGTCGCCAAGCCCGCGCAGGTCAGGCGCGAGCACCGTGTGGCCCCTCTCGACGAGGCGTGGCATCACGTAGCGCCACATGTACGATGTCGAGCCCCAACCGTGCAGCAGGATCACCGGCTCACCACGACCCCTAGCCAAAAGGTAGTGGTAAAGGACGCCATTCACGTCCGCCTTGCCGTCCTGGATTGCAGATCGCATCGTCACGGCTGGCGGGCTCGACTGCGTCGCAGCGGAGACGGTCATTGCCAATGATACTGCGGCTACTGTGAGCTTGCCGATGAGGTGGATACGCATACTCAGCTCCTGGATCCAGGTACGGTGCGACCGAAGCTCGACCGGCTCCGGCGGAAGCCTGGAATATATGTGCGCGATTGATTGCTGCGAAACTGACCGACCAATTTGGAGGAGACTCTTAATATGGATTCAGTACGCGATGTGGTCGTCATCGTCGGCAGCCTTCGGAAGGATTCAATCAATCGCAAGGTCGCGAAGGCGCTGGCGGAGCTTGCGCCGTCCGCCCTGAAGCTGGACATCGTAGAGATTGGTCACCTACCGCTGTACAATCAGGATGGCGATGCAAATCCGCCGGCGGTATGGACGGCCTTCCGCGAGCGCGTAAAGGCGGCCGACGCCGTTCTCTTTGTTACACCCGAATATAACCGCTCGGTTCCGGCTCCCCTGAAGAACGCGTTGGACGTGGGCTCAAGGCCATACGGCCAGAGCGCGTGGAACGGCAAGCCTGGTGCCGTCGTCAGCGCATCCCCAGGCGCGATTGGCGGGTTTGGAGCCAACCATCATTTGCGGCAGTCACTCGTCTTTCTCAACGTCCCTGCCATGCAGCAGCCGGAGGCCTATATCGGGGGTGCCGACAAGCTCTTTGATGCGGATGGCAAGCTCAATAATGATGGCACTCGTAAGTTTCTGCAGACTTTCATGCAGGCGTTTGCCGCATGGATCAGCGCCAATACCAGCCCCTGACTTGGGACACCCAAAACAGGGGCGCTAGAGGTGCTCAACAATCAATAGGATTCTCAAGAAAAAGTAAGCGGCGCCCGGCTCCCGCATTTCTTGAAATCGCGTGAGCGTCCCCCACGTGATAGCGTGATGTGACGTTGCGATCTCAGCTTTGGCCTGCGAATCCTCCGGGCGAGAGGGACTGCACGCGCCATCTCAGAAAATCAGGAATCCAGTAGTTGAGGTGTCCACATGGCCAGTCTCAAACGCGTCCTCTGTGCGACCGCCTTGTCGGGGACCATGCAAAGGAGCAGACACATGAACCGAACCCTGAGAAACACTTTCGCTGCCGGTGCAGCCATCCTCGCGCTCAGCGGTGCCACCGCCATGCAGGCGAACGCCACGTATCTCGGCTATGGCAACGGCGACCCCGGTAACTGGGACCTCTGGCAGGAGCAGAACGGTGGGGCCACTACCACCACCACGAAGCCGATGCACCACGCCTCTGCGCACCACCAGCATCATGTTGTCAAGCCGGGCGCTACCAAGCCGGCTCTGCCGCACTATAAATACGAGAAGTCGTGATCTCGGCGCTCGCGCGGCGTCCGCCAACGGGAACAGGCGGACAAAATCGCCAGCGCGCTAGAACCTTGTCGTGAGCTCGGTGAGCCAGGCGGGCGAGGCTGCGACGAGCTTGGCTTCGATGACTTTGTCGAGACCCGTCAGGATCAGAATCCCCGCCGCGACGAGAAGCGCCCCGAGCGCCGCCTTGCCGCCGCTGCCCGCCCCGAGTAGCCGTCCGCGCCAGGCGGCCATTGCCTCACGGGAGAGCAGGCCGAGGACGAGGAGCGGCAGCGCCGCGCCGAGGCCGAAGAGGGCCATGGTCAGCGCCACCTCCATCAGGTTCTTCCCTTGGGCCGCGAGAACGGAGGCAGCGCCGAGCGTCGGTCCGACGCAGGGCGCCCAGACGGCGCCGAGGAGCAGGCCCAACGCAAACTGGCCGCCGGCGCCTTTGGTCGAGAACTGCCCGAAGCTGTGCTCGATCCAATTGCTCGCGGGCCCCGCCGCGGCGGCAAGGCGCATCTGGGCCGCGGGCACGAGGAGCACCGCGCCAAGCGCGATGAGAAGCACGGCGGCGACGTTGCGGAACCACTGGGCGTCGAGCCCGATCGCAAATCCGATCGTCGCCACGAAAAGCCCGAGCGCCGTGAACGATAGGGCGAGGCCCGCCGCGAGCGCGACCGGGCCCCATCGTGTTTCCGCCGCCGCCGCGCCGAGCACGATCGGCAAGAGCGGCAGCACGCATGGCGAGAGCGTCGAGAGAACGCCCGCGAGGGCCGCGAGCATGAGCGTTCCGAAAGCCATTGCGTGACCTCAGAGCGCGCTCATGACGAGGGCGGTCACCGAATTCCTTCTTGGTGTCGCCGACCGACCGGCCGGTCTCCGTTTCGCCCTTGTAGGCGATGAGCGTCGACTGGCTGCGGGCGCCGACCGCCTTCAATGCCTCGCCTCCCGTGTCGAAATCGATCTCGAAGACGACGAGGTCCTTGAGCTCGGGCTTCCCGGTGAGCTCGTCGAGGATCGGCTTTTGCGCCTTGCAGGTCGGGCACCACGGCGCCGTGACGTGGACGAGGATGGACTTTCCGGCTTTCTGGGCCGCGGCGAACGCGGCCGGCTCGAATTTCTGGTTCTCGGCGGCGTCGGCGGCAAGGCCGCCGAGCAGAGCGGTGAGAGCGAGAGCGGCGGCAACGAGCATGAGGCGCATGCACTTCCTCCAATCGACAGATCTTCGGCACTCATGAGGTACGTGGCGACCGTGACATCAGTTTCGGTATGCGCGATCGAGATTCTCGACGTGATCGAAGTTCTTGGCCGCTTCCAGGTGCTGGAGCGTTCCGATGCGGGCGGAGTTGACGTCGGCGCTCATGAAGTCGGCGCCTGCCACGTCGGCATTGGAGAGGTCGGCGCCGCCGAGGCTGCTCCCGGCCATCACGGCGCCGACGAGGCTTGCGTCGCGCAGCGAGGCGTACTCGAGGACGCAGGCCACCATGTTGGCGCCCTTGAAGGAGGCCCCTTCGAGGTTCGCGCTTTCGAAGCCGAGCTTCACCATCGAGCGGGCGTTCTTCCGGCCCGGCGAGAGGTTGGCGCCGTCGAAGCGGGCCTTGACCAGGCTCGCCCTCGAAAAGTTGGCGGTCGCGTGCGCGCCCGAGAGGTCGGCCCCGTCGAGCCTGGCGCCGATGAGCTGGGCGCCGGCCAGAGAGGCCCCCTTGAGGTTGGCCTCGGTGAAGTTGGCCTCGAGGCCCCAGGCCTTGTCGACCTTGGCGCCTTCGAGGTTGGCGCGGGCGAGATTGGTCTTGTTGATGCGCGCATTCGACAAGTCGGCGCGGCGAAGGTCGAGACCGGAGAGGTCGAGGCCGTTCAAGCTCTTGCTCTCGAGGCTGACGCCGGTTGCCGGGTCCGCGGCGGCGATCAGAGCTTCCACGTCGGCGCGCGTCATCTCGGCCTTGGTGAAGGCGTCCGACGTCATGTCCAATCCCTGAAACGCGTCCTGGGCGAAGGTCGCCGGCGCCGAGAGACAAAGCGCGAGCAAAGCTCGCAGCAGCAGCAGTCGCATGAGGGGCACCTCTCGTTCATGAAACGGAGGCCGCGCGCCGTCGGGCCGCCGAGCTTCTAGCAGGGGAGTGGCCCCGAGTACACCTCACCTTTCCGCGGCCTCAACGGTAGGCCCGGTCCAGGTTCTTCGCCTGATCGAGGTTCTTGGCCGCGTCCGCATTCTGCATGGCGCCGATCTTGGCCGAGTTCACGTCGGCGTCCGCGAAGTCGGCGCCGGCAACGTTGGCGCCGGTGAAATCGGCGCCGGCGACCTCGCTGCCGGCGAGGTTCGCCCCTTCGAGGTTCGCGCCCTTCAAGGACGCGTACTCGAGGAGGGCCCGCGACAGGTTCGCGCCCTTGAGCGAGGCGCCCTCGAGGTTCGTGCTCCTGAAGGTGCCGCGCATCAGGCCCATGGACTGGTTCTTCTCGTCCGCCGAGAGATCGGCGCCGTCGAGCTTGGCCCCCGTCATGCTCGCTTTCGAGAAGTCGCCGGCAACGCGCGCGCCCGAGAGGTCGGCGCCGTCGAGCTTGGCGCCGACGAGCTGCGTCCCGAACAGGCTCGCCCCCTTCGAGACTGGCTCCGCGCCAGTCGGAGTTGAGCGACCAGGCGGAGTTGAGGTTCACGCCTTCGAGGTTGGCCCCTGACAGGTTCGAGCCCATGAGGCGGGCGGCCTGCAGATTGGTGCGGCGCAGGTCCATCTTCGAGAGATCGAGCCCGTTGAGCGCCTTGCCGAAGAGGTCGAGCTTCTCGCCCGGGGGCAGCTTGGCGATGGCGGCTTCGAGGTCGGCGCGGCTCATCTCCGCCTTGGTGAAGGCGTCGGAGGTGAGATCGACCATGTCGAGCATGTTCTGGGCTGCGGCTCGCCCCGCGAGGAGGGCGGCGGCGAGGCCAAGACCGAGTGCGAAGCGTCGCATCTTCATTTGCGTTTCCTCCCGGAGCGCTGAACCGCGACCGCAGTCAGCGTAGCTTGCTCACTCAATGATATAGGGATGTGTCAAGGCTGAACGTCGGAAATTGGTCTAAAAGCGCCGCCCTTTGCGAGGCTCGCCCGACTTCGGCTATGATCAGCCCAAGATCGCGCTTTCCTGCGCCCGTTCCGAAAAGAGGTTCCCATGTTCGACCCCGAGAGCCCGCCCGAGCTCGAGACCGCGCGCTGGTTCAATAGCGACGGCCCCATCAAGCTGAAGGACCTCAAGGGCAAGGTCGTCGTCCTTGCCGCCTTCCAGACCCACTGTCCGGGATCGGTGAAGCACGGGCTGCCGCAGGCGGCGCGCCTCGCGCTCTCGTTCTCGGACGACGAGGTGGCCGTCATCGGCCTCAATACGCCGTTCGAGGAGCAGGAGAAGCAGACGGCGGAGGCGCTCGAGGCGTTCGTCGCCGAGCACGAGCTGCCCTTCGCCGTTGCCCTCGACAAGCCGAACGGGGCCGGCATCCCGAAGACGATGGAGGCCTACGAGATCCGCGGCACGCCGACCGTGCTCGTGTTCGACCGCCAGGGGCGGCTCCGGCGCCACTACCTCGGCCATGTCGACGACGTGAGGCTCGGGGCCGAGATCATGGCGCTCGCGATCGAGGCGCGCGATGCCCCGCGCGAGGCCTCCATCGCTCTCGAGCGCCGGCTTGCCGCGACGCTTGTCGATCCGCACGAGCACCACCATCACGAGGGCGGCTGCTGCGGCGGGCACCACCATGATCACGATCACGACACGATCACGCGCACGGCGAGGGCTGCTGCGGCGGGGCGCACGCGCACGATCATGACCACGCGCACGATCACGACCACGCGCATGAGCACGCACACGGCAAGGAAGAAGGCTGCGGCGACCCCGGCTGCGGCTGCAAGCATTAGCAATTCCCTCTCCCCATGCCGCGCGGGCATGGGGAGGGTTAGGGTGAGGGGCAGGTTCTGGCGCTGCGGCCTGCGGCTGCCCCTCACCCCATTCCTCTCCCCGTTGGGACGGGGAGAGGGAGACCGCCGGCCTTCATCCCGCCCCCCGAATCAGGCCACCGTCGCCCCTACAACATGAGGGAGCGGGCCATGACCGAGCGTGCAGCGGGGCGGGCGCATCACGACAACGATGACGAGGCGGACGAGCGGCGCCCCGCGAAGGGCAAGCGCGCCTCGAAGCAGCCGCGCGCGCACTACGACAAGAAGACGATCGCGCTCGTCTACGACTTCGACGGCACGCTCTCGCCGCAGGCCCGATGCAGGAGTACGCCTTCCTGCCCAAGCTCGGCCTCGACCCGCGCGAGTTCTGGGCCGAGTGCGGGCGCATCGCCAAGGCCGAGCGCGCCGACGCGCTCATCACCTACATGCACCTCATGTACAAGAAGGCCAAGGCGGCCAACGTGCGCATCGACCGCGCCGACCTCGTCGCTCAGGGCGCGCACGTCGAGCTGTTCGCGGGCGTCGAGAGCTGGTTCGACGAAATCGAAGCGTACGTGAAGATCCGCGCCGAGAGCCACGGCGTGTCGCTCCGCCATTACCTCGTCTCGTCGGGGCTCACCGAGATCATCGAGGGGACGAGCATCTACCCGCGCTTTCACAACGTGTTCGCCTCCGAGTACTGGTTCGAGCCCTACGAGCTGCCGTACCCGAAGCGCGTCATCACCGACACGGGCAAGACGCAGTATCTGTTCCGCATCAACAAGGGCATCGAGGACCTGGGCGAGAACATCAACGAGCACATGGACGAGGCGGCGCGGCCGATCCCGTTCGCGAACATGATCTACTTCGGCGACGGCGACACCGACGTGCCGTCGATGGCGGTGATGAGGAAGAACGGCGGGCACGCGATCGCGGTCCACCCGCCGGGGAAGTCGCGCCGGAAGTGCGAGGAGCTGTTTCGCGCGGGGCGCGTCGACTTCTTCGCCCCGGCCGACTACCGGCGGGGCAGCGAGCTTTTCAGGCGGACGTGCCTGCTCCTCGACCGCATGCTCGCCGACATCCGCGTCCAGGAGGAGACGTGGCGGTTGGGGCGGGGGGTGAAGTGAGAGTACACGTTCACAGAAGAGTTGAACGCTCAAAGATATCTGTCGAAGAGCGTATTCGGTTATCAAAGGAGAAGACGAATCGTCTCGTTGATTCGCTGCGGATTCTCCTGCAGTTGCACGCAAATAATGAGATTGTCCTCTATTCTCCATTCTTGAGCCGTCAAGTCGGCCAAAGTTATGCGGCGCACGGGTTTAATGCGCTTCAGCATGCGCTTTTCGAACATGAGTTAGTCAGACTTTGCTCCGTGTGGGATGTCGCACAAGGACCTAACGATGGACGCGAGGTCGACAGTATTCCCGCTGTAGCTTGGTTGGTGAAGGACGCGAGCGTGGTTGATGCTTTGGCGGAAGAAGCTCGAGTTTATTGGGCGGAACAGCCGATAACTCTACGCACTCCAACTGCCAATGAAGATGAGCGAAATGCTCTTGAGGCTGCGATTTTGATGCATCGCCGCAGAAGAGGCGACGAGGAGGCCGCTAGGGTGAGAAAGTGGCTGCAAGAGGCCAGTGGACGTATGGCTAAGGTAATTGCGTCTGATGCGTTCAGAGCCTTGCGAAACTTCCGCGACAAGTACGTTGCGCATTCGCTTACCGTGACGCGGCGTGAGAAAGCAGGGCCGGTCCTACTGCCCAAGTATGGCTGGGAGAAAGAACTAAGATGAAACGATTGAGGTGCTTCATAGGTTCAATTTGGCGGTAAATGGCTCCGACTTCTCTTGGGATATGGCACGAGAACACTCGCTGCGCCACGCGCGTGCATTCTGGCACGGATGTAAGATCGACGTTATTGAGTAGTTGGCGTCCCAACACCTGCCTCCCACCCCGTGATCGTCCGGCCGGCAATAGCCGGCCGCTTGCTTTGCAAGCGAAGCGCTTCGCGCTTCGGACGATCATTGGGTGGGAGGCAGGGAAGGGACGCGGCCACTTGAACTTCAATGCGACGGGGTGGGAGGCAGGAAATTTCGGACCAAGTGCAGGTAGCAGTCGGGTAGGCGTGGCCATACACGCACGCGCTCCGCAAAGAAAAATCGGCTGCGGGAGGGGGGAGCCCGCAGCCGTCAGGGACTGAGCGGGAGGGGAGCGCTCAGCGGGAAGTGGCAAGTGCGTAGGACTTCGACTTAGCAATCTCTGTGCCGTTCGAGATGCGCGCGTCGCCGCACGCTTCTCGAACGATCGGCTCTTAGCGGCCGTACTGGGTGACGTAGCCGTGGACCGCGAACGTGTCGGCGTTGGCAGCAACGGTGCCGGTCGCAAGGGCCGACACGGCGATCAGGGCGAGGATGAAGGACTTCATGGGGCTTTCTCCAGGGTTCAGGTTTGCGTCTGTTCAGGTCTCTCTTGGATCTTGCCGGGCGATCAGGCTCGGCGTTTCCGAGGCCGTTTATGCCGGAGCGGGCCGCCAAGCTGAAATATCGCCTTGCTCTCAAATCGATACGCCCTCGCTATGATCCGGCCCCGCCCGCCGGCCCTCGAAAGGCGTCGCGCCTTGCGGGTCCGCGGGCTATCCTGGGAGCCGCCTCTGGAGGTGCCCTTGTCATGCGTCGAGGCCCCGCCACGCTCCTGATCCTGGCCGCCGCACTGCTCTCCAACCCTGGCGAACCGGTGCTTGGCGCGGCCCGCCAGATCCTCGCCGATCCCGCGCGCATGATCTCGACCGCGCGGCGCATGGATTTCGTCGGCAAGAACCTGTTCGTGACCGTGCGCAGCGAGGAAGGCCTGGTCCTCAAGAGTACGCCGCAGCGGTCCGCCTCGGGCCTCTACCAGCGCGTCGACGTCGCCGCGGCCTCCCTCGGCCCCGTCACCTGGGCCTGGCGCGTCGACAGGCTGCAGAAGAGCGCCGACCTTCGCTCGCTCGCCACCGAGGACGCCGGGGCGACGATCTTCTTCATCTTCGGCGAGCCGAGCATGGCAAACAAGGACGTGCCGACGCTCGCCTATGCGTGGACGGCGACCCGCATCGGCAACGGCCAGGTGCTCCAGTCGCGCCGGTACAAGAGCCTGCGCTACATCCAGCTGCGCGGACGCGCCGAGGTCGGAACATGGCAGCGCGAGCGGCGCGACCTTGCCGCCGACTACCGCCGGGCCTTCGGCACGGCGCCGCCCGCGCTTGTCTATGTCGCGGTCTTCAACGACAATGACCAGACGGAGGAGCCCGCCTCCGCACTCTTCGGCCCCATCGCTTGGGATCGATGATAGGACCAGAAGTGTCTGGCGAGCGTCGCCGGCGCAATCCAACGGAGACGACGATGGCGTTCGAGGCGATCAAGGCGGAAATCGGACTGCTCTTCACGCGCATGCAGAACGAGCCCGAGGACCGCCACGAGCTTTATCTCCAGCTCATGGAGAAGCTCAACGAGCTCAAGGCGTACGGCATGCCGGTCCCGGACGACCTGAAGAGGCTCGAAACCGAGCTCGAGGCGGAGTTCGCGGCCGACAAGGGCGAGGCGACGTAGCGCCGCGCGAAGGACAAGGATTGAGACACATGCCGCCGGCTCTCGCTCCAGAGCCTCCGCCCTCGTCGCTGCGCACGCTCGCGCTCGTGGTCGGCGCGGTCGAGACCCTCGCTCTCGTCGGTTTCGCGTCGATCATGCTGCCGTCGGCCTCCTCCGAGCCGCTCGGCTCGACGATCGGCCAGAGCGTCACCATGCTGATGGCGCTGCCCTATGTCGCTCTGGTGCTGCCCGGGCTCTTTCTCGCCTGGACCCATCGCGCGCCGCGGCTCGGGCTCGCGCTCGTTCTCCTCGCCATCCCGGTCGCCGCCGTTCTCTGGCAGAACGCGTGATCCGGGGAGGCAGAATTAAGCTTGGCTCGGAGGCGGGCGGGCTCTGAGCAGCACGATGCCGAGGGCTGCCGCGGCGAGCGAGCCGGCAAGAACGCCCACCTTCACCTGATCGAGCTCGGGGCCGTCGCCGAAGGCCAGCACGCCGATGTAGAGGCTCATCGTGAAGCCAAGCCCCGCGAGCGCGCCGATGCCGACGACCTCGCGCCATGTCGCGCCGCGGGGGAGCGTCGCATAGCCCGATTTCGTCGCGAGGACGGCCGCGAGCGTGATGCCGAGGGGCTTGCCGGCGAAGAGGCCGAGCGCCACGCCGAGCGTGACGGGGGCCGCGAACGACGCGAGCCCGAGGCCGCCCAAGGGAACGCCCGCGTTGGCGAAGGCAAAGAGCGGCATGATGACGAACGTCACGGCGGATTTGAGGAGATCCATCAGCCGATGGAGCGGGCGGTCCTCGCCCTCGCCGCCCCTGATCGGCACGAAGAGCGCGACGAGCACGCCGGCGAGCGTTGGATTGATGCCGCTGTGATAGATCGCAATCCACAACAGGACGCCGAGCGCGAGATAGGGAGCGAGCCGCATCTCGTCGCGCGCGTTGAGAAGGCCGAGCGCGCCGAGGACGAGGCCTGCCGCCGCGAGCCCGGGCAGGCTCAATCCCTCGGCGTAGAAGAGCGCGATGATGAGGATCGCACCGAGATCGTCGATTACGGCAACCGCGAGCAGGAACGCCCTCAAGGGCGCGGACACGTGCCGGCGCAGGAAGCCGACGACGCCGATCGCAAAGGCGATGTCGGTCGCCGACGGAATGGCCCAGCCCGTCATCAGCGCGGGGTCTGCGCCGACGACTGCGGAATAGACGAGGGCCGGCACGGCCATGCCGCCGAAGGCGCAGGCGAAGGGGAGGATGGCGCGGTCGCGGCGCGATAGCGCCCCTTCCATGAACTCGTATTTGATCTCGAGGCCGACGAAGAGAAAGAACACCGACATCAGCGCGTTCTTGATCCAGGTCTTCGCCGTGTCCTCGATCGCGTAGTCGCCGATGCCGATGCGCAGCGTCGTGCCGAGAAGCTCCTTGTAGAGCGGGGCCAGCGCCGTGTTGGCGAAGACGAGCGCAAGCGCCGCCGCCGTGAGCAGAACGAGGCTTCCCGCAATGTCGGAGGAAGGCGTGGGCTGAGGATGGGTCATTGGGTCAGCACTTGCCACGGGAGCTTCGGCAAGGGAAGCGAAACCGTGGGCATGGGATCAGGCTCTCGCGAGCCGCTCCGCAAACGGAAAGGAGACTTCGTGAATGCGCTTGCAGGGGCACGCGCGGTCAGTCCATCAAGAGCGTTCGTGCTCTGGGCCAGCCCCGGAGCCCCGTCCCGCTCTCGCTCATCGGCAGCCGTTGATGTCGCTTCCGCACTATCGCCATCGCCTCGGATCGATCCTGGTGCCGACGCCGCTCGCTCTTCCCGGTCAGCGCATCGGCATCATGGGCGGCTCGTTCAATCCGCCGCACGAGGGTCACGTCGCAATCTCGCAGCTCGCCCTTCGCCGCCTCCGGCTCGATCGGCTGTGGTGGGTCGTGACCCCGGGCAATCCGTTGAAGTCGAACGAGGGCCTGCCGCCGCTCTCCGAGCGCATGGCCGCGTGCCGCCGGCTCGTCCGCGATCCCCGCATCGTGGTGACGGGTCTCGAGGCGGCCCTCGGCAGCCCCTACACGGCGGTGACGGTCGGCTTCCTGCGTCGGCGCTTTCCCGGCACGCACTTCGTGTGGGTCATGGGCGCCGACAATCTCGCCACTTTTCATCGCTGGCAGGATTGGCAGGCTATCGCCCGAGCAGTTCCGATCGCGGTCGTGGACCGGCCCGGCTGGCGCCTCAAGGCGCTCTCCTCGCCCGCGGCGCTTGCGCTTGCCGGCCGGCGCCTCCTCGATCGCGACGCGCGCGCCCTGGCGGCGGCCCGCCCGCCGGCCTGGGTATTTCTCGATTCGCGCCTGTCGGAGGCCTCCTCGACCGAGATTCGGCGCCGGAAGGCGCCGTGACGCGTGGATAGGCAACTCGAGCCGGGCTCGAGCGTTCTCCCCGTTGTCATCGCTCGGACACGCGCATTTGCAAGGGTGTCAGGGCTGCGCCCCCCGCCCATTTAGGCTTCACACGGGGTCCCGGGCGGGGGCTTGAAGGAGGTGGGCGGCTCGGATTATCTTGACCGTACGGTGTTCGCGTACGTCCATGCGTGCCGCCGGTGAGGGCCAGATGACGGCCTAGCCCATTAGGGTTTGATGAGGAAAGGACATTCACCCAAAGATGCGAACCGCCACCGAGGGCGCCCGTAGGGGTGCGCCTCCTGCCGAGCTTTTGCCCCAAGGCCAAAGCTCCGAAGCCGTGCTCCGCGATATCGTCCATTGGCTGGACGAGGCCAAAGCTGAGGCCATCGTCACCATCGATCTCAAGGGCAAGTCCTCCATCGGCGATTTCATGGTGATCGCCAGCGGACGGTCGGACCGCCACGTGGGCGCCATCGCCGATCAGGTGAGAAAGAAACTCAAGGACGCCGGAGCGGGCAGAGTTCGCGTCGAGGGCCTCGAGGCGTGCGATTGGGTCCTGATCGACACCGGGGACATCATCGTCCACGTGTTCCGGCCCGAGGTGCGAGACTTCTACAATCTCGAGAAGATGTGGTCCGCCGACCGGCCCGTCGAGCAGCTCGCCCATTGAGCCGAATTCGGCCGGGGACGCCGTCCACTCCCGCCCGGGCGCGGGGGCCGTGAGGCTTGATGCGGCTTCATCTGGTCGCCGTGGGGCGTCTCAAGGCCGGTCCTGAGCGCGAGCTTTTCGACCTCTACCGCGGCCGGCTCGATGCGCTCGGCCGGCGCGTCGCGGTGGGCCCGCTCAAGGTCACCGAGATTGCCGAGAGCCGGGCCGCACGAGGGGCGGCGCGACAGGCGGACGAGGCCGCTCGTCTTCTCGAGGCGGCGCAGGGGCGCCGACGCGATGCTCGTGCTCGACGCCCGCGGCAAGTCCATGACGAGCGAGGCGTTTGCCGGCTGGCTCGCCGCCCGCCGCGACGGCGGCGTCTCGACGCTCGCCCTTCTTGTCGGGGGGCCGGACGGCCACGGAGAGGCGGCGCTCGGCGCCGCGACCCTGGTGCTGTCGCTGGGCTCGCTCACGCTGCCCCATGGCCTCGCGCGCGTCGTGCTCGGCGAGCAGCTCTACCGCGCCGTCACTTTGATCGCGGGCCATCCCTATCACCGCGGCTGAAGCTATCCTCACGGGCACGAGCGTCGGCTGTTGGCTCGCTAGCTCAGATTACGAACGGGCGTGCGTATTGCGCAAGAGCAACGCGATGCGAGAAAATTTCGACCCAGGGCCACCACGCATACTCGAGGCGTTGTCAAGTGCACGGGAATTGTGGGCAATTGCTTGAGCCACATTGACAATAAGGCTTGCTTGCGTTGCCGTGCGCTTTGTGAAGACGATCCAGCAAAAGCAGTCACGCGACAATGGTCGAGCTTGCACTGCCCCGCGTCTCAGTCGTTGTTCCCGTATGGAATGACGCGATACGACTTCGCAAGTGCCTAACCTCTCTGCAGGCGCTGAATTACCCGCCAGACCGGCTCGAGGTTCTTATCGTCGATAATGGTTCTACCGACGGTTCCGAAGAGGTCGCGAGGTCGTTTGCGCAAATGAAGGTTCTAAGCGAGATGCGTCCGGGATCGTATAGCGCCCGTAATCTCGGCCTTTCCCATGCCACGGGTGACTATGTCGCCTTCATCGACTCGGACTGTGAGGCAGAACCCGACTGGCTTTTTGAAGGTATCAGCATAGCGCAAAGCACACCCACAATCGGGGTCGTTGCGGGTCACGTTCAAGTCGTCCCACCTCCTGGTGGGGCAACATGGGCGAGCCGGTTTGAACAGATCTTTGCCTTCAACCAAGAACAAAATGTACGCAATGGTGTGTGCGTAACAGCGAATTGGATAAGTCCCAGAGACATCCTAGTGAAAGTCGGCGGGTTCGAGAGCGGTCTCAAATCGGGCGCCGATATGCGTCTCTCCCGGCGCCTCAGCCAGAGTGGTTACGTAATCCGTTATGCGCGAACGGCGATCGTACGACACCCAGCACGTCCAACGGTTGCTGCTTTGCTCAAGAAAAAACGGCGAACTGTGGGTGGCAGGTGGACCGTTGAGACGAGAGATGCCTTACGGCTGGGACGAATGGTCCTCTATGTGACGCGTTCCTTCGTCGCCGAACTTCGCATCTTAGTGCAGCGACGCGAGTACACGTGGAGCACGAGGCTGCAGGCGCTGGCCGTAAGCCTTATGTTGTGGTTCGGTGGGTTGGGGGAATTGGCGCGTCTTAGCATAGGCGGTCAAGCGCGTCGCGCGTGACCCGTACACCTTTTACACCTTTACCGTAGAAGGTCCACCCTTAGAGTAGATTGCGATGCTGACATGCACTGCCGTGATAACCTCTTGCAACAGGCCAAAACTTGTTATGCGAGCCGTGAACTCTGTATTACGACAAACTCGGGTACCGTCAGAACTTATCGTTGTTGACGACTGCTCCGATACGTGGCCGCACGAACAGTTGGAAGCGCTTCGCGCGACAAATTCCACGATTCAACTCATACGTTTGTCAAGCCGAAAAGGGGTTCAGGTGGCACGCAATGTAGGAGCTCTGGCTGCACGTGGCGATATCTTAATGTATCTCGATGACGACGATGAATGGGCACCTGCGAAATGTGATGCGCAGCTCAAGCAGTATGAGACCGACCCTGCGATCGGGTGGGCGTACACGGGTCTACTCGCCTATGACGAAACATCTGGTGAACGAAGACTCTTACACCAATCGTCGGACCATAAGAGCGGGTGGGTTTGGCCGGACATATTATTTCGCAACTTCGTTGGTGTAACTTCGGCGTTATCGGTACGGCGCCAGCTGTTCAATCGCATCGGCGGCTTCGATCCAATGCTACCCGCTATGCAGGATTACGATCTATTTGTTCGTTTGGCGAAGTCAGCACCCGTCATTTACGACGGCGGTCACAACTTGATTTTTAGCGCCGCGTCTGATGCCGGCCCAAAAATAAGTAGAAGCGTGAAACACTATTATACTGCAGTCGACTATCTGAGCAAGAAATACGAACCTGATCTTTTGGCCGTATGCCCATCAGTTCGAAGTCGAATGCGATCGCAATTTCATATTCTTCTCGCAAGCAAACACCTCGATCATCGCCAGTATCTTCGCGCCGCGACCTGTTTTGCGCGCGCATTGCGGGAGTATCCGAATAGCGGAGAACGCCTGCGGAGGGCGGCTGCACGCCGCCTGTTGCAAAAGGCGAGACGGGCGATTTCTAAGGCATGCTTATTGCCGGTGGATGCTGCGTAGGTTGGAGGACGAGGGACAGGGTGATGACCGAGACACAAGGCAACGGCGCAGCCCGATTGGCCAGCGCGCCGCATGAGCATTATCTGGCTAAGCCTCTTCCGACGTGAGATTAAGTGCTCCGCAGCTCCGGCTTAATAAACGCCACCTTGACCCAGTTGAGATAAGCTTGAAGGCTCCGCGGTAGTCGATGCACCACGTTCAGTACTTGTGTCAGCGGGTCAATTTCCGTAGGGGCGAGAGGTCGTCGAGGCCGGAGTTTTGCTGGAGGAGGGCATCTGATGCAGCGCGTTGCTACGGGCCTGAAGCGCTGTCGCGCATTGATCGGTGGTCTTGTTACAACGAGACGCGAAATGAACCCGACCCAAATCCGGCGGGTTGCGTCGACCTCTGACATTGTGATTAAGGCCCTGCCGAGCTCGCGGCCCGTCGATCTGGAGACGGGGGGACAACATCTGAAAGCGATTTTCTGGCCTCACTATCGCAGTAATCCGTATCAGTCTTTATTGTATGGCTGCGACGGGCCAAATTACACATTTGAGCCAGGCGACATAGATCAGGCGCTGAAGAGAGTCTCAGAAACGTCGAGCGGCAAAATTTGTGTATTTCATTTGCATTGGTTGAACGCGCTCATCAGCAGCAGCGAAAGTCGCAGCACCGCGGCCTCCAAAGCAGCAGACTTTTTGCGGCGCCTTTCCCACTTCACTGGCCGCGGGGGGAAGTTCATTTGGACAATTCACAACGTCACCTCGCACGATACACCTCACGCCAAACTCGAGTCAGAGATCAGCCGGGAACTCTCAGAGCGTGCGAGCGTCCTCCATGTGCATGGCAAGGCGGCGATTGCCGAAGCGGAGGCGGTATTTCCAGTTGATGGGTCAAAGATCGTCATCGCCGAACACGGAAACTACATTGGCGTTTACCCCCGACTCAATAAACCGATCTGACGCCCGTCGCAAACTTGGACTACCGTCTCACGTCGTCGCTTTTCTTCTTTTTGGCCAGATACGGCCGTACAAAGGTGCCGATCGTCTTCTCGCGAAATTATCCGTTATAGATGCGCCGGTGGGAGTGGAGCCCGCGGTAATCATCGCTGGAAAGCCGCACGCTATTGATTACGCCGATCTGATGCAGAACGCAGATTCTACCCTGCGGACCATCTTCCACCTCCATCGAATAGATGATGCGGACGTTCAGACGTATATGCGCGCTTGCGACTTCCTCGTTCTGCCGTTTCGAAAAATTCTAACCTCGGGGTCGGCCATCCTTGGACTATCTTTTGCAACGCCAATTATCGCGCCAGGCGCCGGCTTGCTTCCCGAATTCATCGCGCATCGTCGCGAAGGATTTCTTTACGACGACCAAGACCCAATGGGACTCTATTTGGCCTTGCGTGGGGCTCTCTCTCTTTCTTCAGCAGAGCGAGACGAAATGGGGCGTTCGGCGCTAGCGACCGCTAAGGCCCTGGATTGGCGACGCAGTCGAGCCGCAGTATTAGGGGCTATAGTGCGAAATGCCTGAGATGCTTGGCCACAGATCTCCTTTGTCCATTTGGCCCGCGAATGGGCCGGTATAGCCACCTTCGCATCGCTATGTTCGGGGCGCCGCCGCCCTGGCTCTCGGCCGCGACCGTGTCGGCGGCGAACTTGGGCACCATAGCGGCACTCTCCCGAGTTTCCGATCTCGTTATCGTGCGCGACGGGCCGCAGGCAGAAGAGGCGGCGCGTCGTGCAAGACCGGCAGGATGTCCGATCATTGCGGTAACTTATTCCCATTGCGTTCAATACGCGCCTCCGCCGTGGGCGGATCTACTTGTCATTGAGGGAGATGGCGCGATACGGCTGCTCATGAGTGGCGTGCGAGAAGAGAGAAGTCTTGCCGCTTGCACCGAGCGTTGATCCCTCGCGCGCGGATCTCTCGCCGTGGCCGCGGGTGCCCACACAGCCGATAGTGCTTCTTTGTGAAGTTCTGCCCCCGGGGCGGGGTGGTTTGACGGAGTTCGGAGGAAGGCTTTGCGAGGTAAGAAAAATTCCGCCCATTAGCATTGGCGCGCCGGACTACGGCCAATTGCAGGGGATCAAGCACGCTACCGCGGTATTTCTGGTTCGGGAGAGCTTCAGTTCGAACTGGTCGTTCCTTTCTTACGTGCTCGCGGTCACGGCTGCAGGTGGCGCGGTCATTGCACCATATGATTTTGATCGAACCCTCACCGGTGCGGAGGAGATCATCGCGACAGCAAAGAACCAGAACGCGATCATGCGACGCTGTGGCGATTTCAGGGGCATCGAGTATCGGGAGCGCTTTACTGTTACCGCACGGCGCGCAATCTATACCAGCCATACGGTCGTTGCTCGACTAGAGGAGGTGCTTTGCGCGGTCGGACATGCAATCCTACCGCCGAGGAGGATCTCGGTTCTTCTCTGCACGAAGCGTACCCAACTTCTCGAGTTCCGCACTGCAGCAGCTTGAGCGCCAGAAATATTCTGATCTCGAACTGATACTCTGCCTACACGGGGACGGCTTTGAATTGGACGCTATTCGTCAGCGTCTCGGCAAGTGCGTTTTCTCTCACATTATTGTCCCCTGTCCCGCCGTCGGGAATCTCGGACAGTGCCTCAACGAGGGGCTAAAGAGAGCGAGCGGCTATTTCGTAGCGAAGATGGATGATGACGATTTCTATGGATCCAATCATCTTGCTGGTCTTGTACAAGCCCATGACTTTTCTGGCGCGCCAGTTGTTGGCAAATGGCGACAGCAATTTATTTCCAGGAGCAAGATTACACCGTCTACCGCCACCTCGGACAAACGGAGACACCAAGGTATACGGTCATTGGCGGAACTATGCTAAGCAGACGCCCACTGTTGACAGATTATCGCTTCATGGAACTGCCCAGGGCGATCGATCGCACAACTTTCGAGCGATTGCGCATCGACAGAACACCGGTCTTTTCTACGCACGGCTTTGGCTTCGTGTACCATCGTCACTCGGCTGGCCATACGTGGACGATCAGCCGAGACTACTTCCAGAGTGGAGCGAATGCCGAGCACCCAGGGTTTGACGAGCACTTCTTGGGTCCAACTCTCCTGCCGGCATGCCCGGCGGCGCCGCCCCGGTCCGTTTCGCACAACCTCGTTGGCCAGCCGCACGCCCCCCATGGCGTGTTGCCATCAGACGTGTCGCGAACGCCTCTGCTACGGTAAGATCCCTACTCTACGTGCTGGAGGAGCCACGACCCGGGCGCGCGCTTCTAAGGATCGGGCTAAATCGGGTGAGACGCCTCACCCGGTATTTAAAGCGACTCAGCGGCGGCAGAGAAGAGTGGGAGCAAACCAGCGATTGTCTACCGCAAGTCCGCGGTTTGCGGATCGACTATGGCCGGAGGCACGGCGATCTCAAGGTATTTTGCATCGACGGCCGGCCCGCGCTTGCCTCCGCCGCCCGAAATCACCAGCGTAACGTGCTTGTCAGAGCTGTTGATCTGTCAAAAAGTCGACTTTATCCTCGTCGATGCCGGGAGGGGACACAGCACCGTGCTCGCAACTGGAAACGCGCTCTCTGCAGCCCGCAGCCGCTGGCCGACGGCCAGCGTGTGTATACTCGCATCTGAAGAAGACCAAGTAGCCGCGAAGGGATTTTTGTCGGACGGGCCCGGTTACATCCTCATTGAGGCCGCAGGGTCCGGTCGTGACGGGACAAGCATTCCCCCGCTTTTCGGCGCGGACCTCGTCGGCGTCTGGTCCGCGCCGGCGCTGCCAACGAGTGCTATCGCCAGTGTCGATCTATTCCGCACTCTAAGGTTTAGAGGCTCTGCTTCATCGGGTCTCGCCGACGTAGTTACTCGGGCGGAGCTCCATGGCGCCCACGTGTGGAGGGAGGGGGCTTGGCGATCCGCGTGGCGCTAAATTTTGGATCCCTATCTTCCTCGGATCCGAGGCAGTTTTCTCGTATGCGGGTCCACACGGCACTCGCATACACGCCGACGGTCAACTGTCCGCACGTAAAGCGGGCTCGTCTCAAACGAGTTGGTACGCCGGTCCACTAGGAGCCATAGCTAGAAAGGACACCGCTTATGAGCGAGGTCATGCGAGGTGCGCGTGAGACACAGACGACCTATTTCCAAAAATTGATCGAAACAGGCACGCTATCCGAATTGAAAGCACACAGAGTTGAAGGCGATGCGGCTACGCCTTCCTTCGGGCGGAAAACGGATCTATCCGCGCATCTTCAGATGTTAAAACTAGAATTTGCCGGAAAATCAGAGTTGGAGCTGTACCACGCCGCGGTCATCGTCCTACTGCGCCGGGGTATTGATCAAGCTAACAACGCGCGCAGATTCTTTGAGCTGTGGAGCAGGGAAAAGGACTTTTTGCTCGAGAAGCTCGACACGAGATGGCTTGTGTCGGCTTGTGACACCATCATCGACTTTTCTAGCGATAAAGTAGAAATTGGGTTTGCGTGCGCTGGGACTATTATCGCAAATCTGGTCAAGCTTTACGAAACTGAGATTCGCGCCTTAAAGCCATTTTTTGAATCCCAGCGCCTCGAATACTCTCAAGAGGCAGGCCGAATAGAGTTGTTTGATGGATTATGTGCGTTTGTAATCGGTAAGGGCGACATGGTGTATAATTTGCAATGTCGCGTTCGTCGGGCCTGCCCTTCTGAGGGGGTTTCCCCGCGTATTTTACTTGAACTTGTGTCAAGGATGAATAAGCACGACACAGTGCTTTCCAGGTTTCGGCGTGTCCATCTCGATTCGCAAACGACATGGTGAAATATGTCGATTTTCTTGCTGAAAAATCCAAATTGCGTGCTCATCCATATTCCAAAGACAGGAGGCACATCAATAAGGAAAGGTGCATGGAATGGTCGTTACGAGGGGCCGGAATTTTGTCGAGTTCCGGTGGAGTGGGAACATTACTTCAAGTTTGCATTTGTTAGACATCCACTTGATCGCTTTATTTCGGCATTTATGATGTTTACCCAGGGGGCGGTTGGCGACCCTGCCTGGCGGCTTCCTCACGATGCTAGACCGCTATCAATTTCGGAGTTTGCCAAAATCGCATTTGACGATAGGATTGTGTATGATGAACGAAGGGCAACATTTGAGGAAAAAATACGACACCACACGATCCAACAAACGCATCCGTTTAATTTGCTTCAGAGCGCGGAGTTCGTGGGGCGTTATGAATGCTTCAGCAGTGACTTTGGAAAGATTGCCCGCATAGTGGGGCTAGATGCGCAGCTTCCGCACATGCATTTTACCCGGCACCGCGGATGGGAGGAGTATCTGTCCGGTGACCTGCTTAGTCAATGTATTGAGTTCTATCGAGACGACTTCCTGCAGCTTGGGTATGAACGTCCCTAAAGTGCAGCCCCGTATTGAAGGCGAGACTCAAGCGGAGCAGTTCACATATTGAGACTTATGCTCGGGACGGCGCCAATTTCGAAATTGCCGACTGAAATGATTTCTGGCTCTGCCGCGACTCGAATAGCAATGGCATCGACGATCCGGTGAAGCGGTATTCGAGATCCAGACACCGTTCCCAGCACTCCGGAAGTGAGGAAATAAGTGCTCGGAAGAACAAGGCACGAGAACTCGAATTTCACATGGGCTGTACATCCACGAGGAACGAATCTTGTTTGGTGTGTGGGGGATTGAATCGTTTGCGCTCCCGCAAGATCGAGGCCTTTTTGCGTTCGTAACCACATCCCAAACCCGACGTTGGTTGCCTCGACGGTGAAGTCGACGTAATATTCAAACAGATACCTTTTACCCATCTGCAGCACGTTTATATGATCGCCTTGGAGATTGGTGACGCGTGCGTTCCGGATGCGCGCGCCGCGCTCCTCAAGGTAGGTGGTGGACTGGGATTTGAGACTAGGATCGTAATAGTCGGCAATCGCGGCGTTGATCTTAGGTAGTACGGCGGGCGGCATTGACCGGGTCCCGCTGTGAGTGTTGACTGCGGCTTCCTCCACCGACCCCTCCGCAGGTGGCTCGGGCGAGGATAGGGGCAAGGCACGGATCGCTGTGCGTATCTCTTGGGCTGCGGCTGGGCTAGCATTCGCGAGACGCTGATACTGACTCACGACGAACCGCGGTTGACCGTCGAGGATGAGCTCTCCACCGTCCATGAGAAGTGCGCGCGTGCAGAGCTGGACGATCGTTTGTGCGCTGTGTGACACAAACAGAATTGTGCCGCCCTTGGCCTTGATCTCCTCGATGCGGCCAAAGCATTTCCTTTGGAAGGCTTCGTCGCCGACAGCGAGGGCCTCGTCCACGATCAGGATGTCCGGGTCGACATTGATCGCGGTCGCAAACGCTAGTCGCACATACATGCCCGACGAATAGGTCTTGACGCGCTGGTCGATGAACATGCCGATGTCGGCGAAGCGCGCGATGTCATCAAATCTGCGATCGATTTCTGGCCGCGAGAGCCCGAGTATCGCCGCGTTGAGGTAGACATTTTCGCGTCCGGTGAACTCGGGATTGAAGCCCGCACCGAGCTCCAAGAGCGCTGCAATGCGCCCGTTCACCTTGATCGATCCATTGGTTGGGTGCAGCGTACCACAGATGACTTGAAGCAGTGTCGACTTGCCCGACCCATTGCGTCCAACAACGCCGACCGTCTCGCCGCGACTTACCTCAAACGTGATATTATTGAGCGCCACGAAATCGCGGTAATAGCGGCGGGGCGCGCGGCCAATCAAGCGTTCAAGCCGTGGGACAACCATCTGCTTCAGTCTATCCTCGGGCTTCGCGAAGAGCAGGTACCTCTTTGAGACATTCGACACGCAGATTGCAGTTTCCTCAGAGGACATCGGCAAACCCTCCGCGCATCTTTTCGAACCACAGGCGCCCGAGCGCGGCAATTGCCATTGCGACAACCGCGTAGAGGGCAAGCCCAAGCCAATTGGGCCAGAGGCCCCAAAGCAAAACGTTGCGGGTCTCTTCGACAGGAAAAGTGATCGGGTTGACAAAGAGATAGGGTCGAACGGACGCTGGTAGCGCAGAAGCAGAGAAAAAGATCGGCGATAAAAACATCAATGCCGTAATCAAAGAGCTAATAATGTGCGCAATATCGCGAACATAGACACCTAGCGCGGCGACAAACCAAGACAGACCCAGAAGTAGCAGAAGAAAAGGCGCCCAGATAATCGGTAGAAGCAACCCGGTTAGAGGCACATGCCCGAATACGATGACTATAAACCCAACCAAGACCATCAAGCTCACAGACGCCTGGAAGAGCGCCGCGCCGATTGTAACTACAGGGAGAATTTCTAGTGGGAACACAATCTTCTTGACGAAATTACGGTTAGAAACAATGAGCGAGGGAGATCTATTTAGGACCTCAGCAAAAATCTGGAAAACAATGAGACCGGCAAACAGAAAGATAGCAAATTCTCCCATCGAATTGTCGGTCGAAAGAACATCCGCGCGACGCCATCGCGGGCGCATTACCGTGCCGAACACCAGCGTATAAACACTAAGCATAAAAATTGGAACGACAAGAGACCACAAAACACCTAGTAGAGAGCCGCGATATCGACCGACAATTTGCCGGCGGGTCATTTGACGAATAAGGTCGACCTGAGTTAACAGGCCCCGTCGTTGTCGTGCTCCCGATCCTTCTACCATTTTCCAGTTTTCCTCAGCGACCAAAAGCAACGGATCAAGGCGACGGTCACCCCCGTTTGTCAGTCCAGCCATATGCTCCCGCCAAAGACCGACCCGGAGTATCTCATTTGTCCCGGGTGCTCAAATAATGGATCGCCCTCCCCTCCCGGCTCTCCCCTCGACAATCGCGCGTTCCACCAACAGTCGATACTCCTCAACGCGTTCAGGCGCTTGTCTTGCAATCCGATTTAGCCATGTCTTTGCAAATTTACGAACGCCCACTTCGCAATCCTCAATAAGCCTCGGCGCAAAACGTTGTCCGAATATTAATGCATTACGGCAATAATAGTACAAATAGTGTCGCGCGGGTAATCCATCGACCTCTGATCGCTTCCAATGTTTGAGCGTCAAGTCTGGGAAAATTAAAGGCCTGCTCCCGCCGCGGAGAATAGATTTAATAAACCAATCGGTCTCTTCAAAATAGAGAAAATAGTCCTCGGGTATATAGCCCACTCGGTCTATGGCGCGTGTCCTGCCAAAAATATTGGCGCCCGTGAGAAAATCGCACTCAAGCGGGTCCGTGGGAAGATGCGAGACGTCCTGGCCGAGATGCAAATGGATGGATCTTCCGCCCTTGTCTAGGTCCACCAAGCCGCCCGCAAAGGCCACGACACTAGGTTTATCGCCGAACACGATGGCGGAGCCAAAGAAATCGTAATGCGGATAACGGTGCACCTTTTCAAGCATTGTCCGAAAATAGCCGTCGGGGACGACAATGTCTGGATTTAGGAGCCAAAAGAATTCGCAGGACGCCTGTTGGCAAAGCCAAAGCCCAATATTATTTCCTGCGGCATAGCCGAGGTTTTCTTCGGCCTGAACAACAATGGCCTGTGGAAAGGTCTCTGCAATCTTGCGGGCATCTGCAAGACTTTCGTTATTGGAAACGACGGCGAGGCGGACATCGGCACCTTGTCGCATGATAGAGGAAGCGCACCGACGCGTATCTTCGAGCGAATCATAGTGAAGGATGATGGCAACACATGTCCCACCAGCGAGCGTGGTTATCTCGCCTCGGACAAACCAAATGTGTGGAGATGGGCCAAGCGCAAGTCTGGTCGTGCGGCCAAAGAACGGACCCTGAATTAAGCGACGAAGCCTGCCGCTTACTTCGTTCCAGCGAGAGCCAATATGCCTGCGTGCTGAGCGCAACGACGCCTTTGCCGCTGCTCGGCTAGGAAGACCTCGCTTCAAGGCGCGCAGGGGGCGTGTAATCCGCCAGGACACTGAGTTTTCGTAGACCATAATTTGGCGCTGCAATCGTCTCTGTGCGGCCCGGGCGGTCTGCATCGAACTCTGTGCTTGACGAAGAGCGCTCTCGAGGGCTTGGAGTTCGGGGCCAGCGTGGTGGGACTGAGGAACGGGTATGAACGTCGTGTTGCGCTGGTGGAGTGTGGTGGCGCGTTGAGCGAACTGTGCCTCGCGTGCCACGAGCTCCGCAAACATCGCATCGGCAAAGGGTGCGGCAGCGTCAAGCTCGCTGCGGGTCTGGTCAAGAGCGGCCATAGCTGCATCGTCCGAGGGATCCCTCGCCAAGTGTTGAAGAGCGCGATACGTCCCGGCCACGTGGCGAGCGACGTCGGATCCCGGTTCGAACATGTTCATCGTAAAAACTTGATCCTCGAACTCATTGTTGAGGAAGCCCTCGATTGCTGCCGCAGCCTCGTCGAGTTTAGTAGGCCAGGTAATGGCCAAGTCAGTTCCAACTTGACGCACCAATGAGCGCCAGTCGGACAGTAAGCGTTTAGAGTTGAAGATGATGCGGGGTTGACCGCGTGTTGCGGATTCCGCGTCAAGCACGTGGCGGAGCCACAAAAGGCTGGCAAATTGCCCTGTCATTCCATTCCGACGCGCCAGCGAGGCGGTTACTGCTGCTGGGTGACGCAGCGGAATTGCGTAGCGCGGCTCGATGGCTTGTCTTTTCAAAGCATCGGCATAGAGGGGCACAAATCGGCATATGCGCGGGTCTTTAAGCAGGAAAAGCCGCGAAGTCCCAAATTCTTTTATGATTAGATTGCTGATATTGTGCTCAATTTCCTCGCGCTTCTCGGGTGGCAGGAGCCGGAGATCTAAAGAACGCCAATCATACCAGCGGCTACCGAGCTCGGCGAGCAGGTGATCATGGTATTTCACCAATCGCTGAGGCTCCCAGTGCCCCGTTTTGTTGCCACGTCCAGCGCCCATGAGAGCCTGCGGAAGATCGGCTCCCAGCAGGCTCAGGACCCGCGTTAGGGCGGACGTGTGGGAGCGATGCATGCCGACGATAACAATCGCAACGCGCACGGGCACGGACCGAGTCCCGGTCTGTTCTGTATCACCGAGCGGCCGCGCCGATAGAGTCCATTTGTTCATTTGAAACCTGGTAAACCTAGTAGACTAGATAGCAACTGCAACCCCTGGGAGCCCCCACGAGGGTGCCGGAAGTAGCTCAGATGCTACCAGTCATCGTTCAGGTTCGCAGAATCCTAGTACACCAACCTACCAACTGCGCCCGCCAATTTTGAGCTTCCCATACCACAATCCACATAGCGATTGACGCGACCGGCGCACTCCCATCCACTGTCAAAGCGGCCACAATCTGGCGCGCCCTCTCTTCGGCGCCTCACTGTGAATTCTCTACGCCGTAACCTCAGTCCAGGGTCGGGCCTGCCGGGTTCTCCAAGCCAACCCGTAGATGTCCCAATACAAGTGCGTCGTGGTGACCAGGCCGCGCTGAAGAAGTGGATCAAGGCAATTCGGAGGTGGGCCAACGTAATCACGTGGGGCGGGTGTCGGGGGGCCGGACGGCCACGGGGAGGCGGTGCTCAGCGCCGCCGCGCTGGTGCTGTCGCTGGGGCCGATCACGCTGCCGCATGGCCTGGCGCGCGTCGTGCTCGGCGAGCAGCTCTACCGCGCCGTCACTCTGATCGCGGGCCATCCCTATCGCCGCGCGTGAAGATTTTCCAACGAGTTGCCTCACTGAACGCGCTCAGCAAACAGCCTCCATATGTGCAAAAGTTCGACGTGTTGCGTACGAGAACCAGTTGCTCCGGAACTCACATATCTCTAAGCGACCCTGCCTTAAATCGCGCTGCCTCGGCGATGTCAAGGTAAGCGTATTGTGGGCAATTAATTGAGCCACATTGACACTATCGCTTGCTTGCGTTGCGGTAGGAGTGAACCGACCTGACAGCATATAATCGGACGACTATGGCTGAACTTGCACCGCCCCGTGTCTCAGTCGTAGTTCCCGTATGGACGTCAAGGCCTCCTTGCTGAGAGAGAGTATTGCGCGCAATAGTGGGAAAGTGCTGAAATGGATAAGTTTAGATCTCCATTGCCGATCCGACCGCGCATCGGGCGCTACAGTCATATTCGCATCGCTATGTTCGGGGCACCTTCACCTTGGCTGTCCCCAGCGACTGTCTTGGCGGCCCGTATTGATAATATTGCCCAACTCTCGAGAATTTGTGATCTCGTGATGGTGCGCGAGGGCCCGCGGGCCGAAAAAGCGGCCCGTCTTGCAAGATCGGCGGGCCGCCCCATCGTGGCTGTTTGCTTTTCTGATCGCGTGCAAGAGGCTCCCCCACCTTGGGCGGATTTCTTAGTCGTCGAAGGAGAGGGCGCGTTGCAAATGCTCATTAGCGGCGCGCGACACGAAGGGGTACTGGCGCTTGCGCCAAGTGTCGATCCGTCGCGCGCAGATCTCTCGCCGTGGCCGCGGATGCCGTCGCGCCCAATGGTACTTCTTTGCGAGAATCTACCCTTGGGCAAGCTCGATTTTGCGGCTGTTTATGGGGGGCAGTGCGGCGTAAGAAAGGTCCCAGCCGTTACCATTGACCCGCCGGAGCACACTCAGCTGCGGGAAATCAAGAGCACGGTCGCCGTCCTTCTTGACCGCGAGAGGTTCGGCTCGAATTGGTCTTTCCTGTCCTACGTGCTTGCCGCGACCTCTGCCGGCGGCGCGGTCATCGCAACAGATGAGTTCGCCGACGCCCTCACTGACTTGGACAAGATTATCGCTGCAGCAAATAACCGCGATGCAATCGTCGGACGTTGCCACGAATTCGAGGACATTGAGTACCGCGAGCGCTTTACCGTTATGGCACGGCGCGTGGTCTATGCGAACTATACGGTGGTCAGGCGGTTAGAAGACGTTCTCAGCGCTATAGGTTTTGCAATATTGCCGCCGAGAAGAATCTCCGTGCTCCTCTGCACGAGACGCCCGCAGCTCCTTGATGCCGCTCTTCAGCAGATTGAGCGGCAGCAATACCCTGCCATCGAGGTGGTGCTGTGCCTACACGGAGGAGGTTTTGCAATCGACTCACTTCGGCAGCGCCTAAGCAAGAGTGATTTTTCTCATGTGATTGTCCCCTGCCCGGAGGACTGGAATCTCGGACAATGCCTGAATATGGGGTTGCAACGGGCGAGCGGCTATTTCATCGCAAAGATGGACGATGATGACTTCTATGGACCCAATCACCTCACGGATCTGGTGCAAGCGTATGACTTTTCCGGCGGACCGGTTGTCGGAAAGTGGGCAACGGCAATTTACTTTCAGGAGCAGAACATTACCGTTTACCGCCACCTCGGAATGACCGAGACACCGAGGTACACAGTTATCGGCGGAACGATGCTAAGTACCCGTTCGCTGCTTGCGGACTATCGTTTTCTGGAGCTGCCCACCGCCATCGATCGCACGTTCTTCGAGCGATTGCGGCTTGACCAAATCCCGGTGTTTTCCACGCATGGTTTTGGCTTCGTGTACCATCGTCACGGCGCCGGCCACACTTGGACGATCGGTAGTGAATACTTTGAGAATGCGGCAAGTGGTAAGTATATAGGCTTCGACGACGACTTCTTGTGGCCAACTCTGCGTCCTTCGTGTACGGCGCAGTCGTTGTCTAAGGGAGAGTCCAATATCCCTTCAGGCGGCTTGGCCCCGCGAAAGAACGGGCGCGCATGGCCTGCTGCTGTCCGCCGAGCCGCAGACGCTTCGCCGAAGTTAAGATCATTGCTCTATGTGCTCGAACAACCCCAGCCAGGTCGGGCGTTGTTAGGGATCGCAGTTGGTCGCGTGCGACAATTCGCTGACCCCGTGAGCAAGCTACTGCGCATTAGGAGCAGCGCCAACCGCGGCGTTGAATGCCAGTCGGAAGTAAGGGGGCTGCGTGTTGATAATGGCAGGAGGCATGGGGACCTCAGGGTATTCAGCATCGGCGGCCAGCCAGCTCTGGCTTCGGCAGCCCTCGGCATTTCCACTGACAAAAGGGTGTCAGACCTTTTAATCCAGCAAAAGGCTGATCTCATTCTGGTAGACGCTCGCAAGCAAATTGCCGGGGCGGATGAACTTGTGGCTGCTCGCGAGCGCTGGCCGGCGGCTCCTGTGTGCATCCTGACTTCCAGGGAGACGCATGAGGCGGCGTCGGCCCTGGTGGCGGGCAGCTCGGACCGGCGCCTCAGGGAAAGCATTGATCCGCATGATAGTGCCGCGAGCATCCCGCCCTTGGTCAGTACGCGGGTGTTAACTCGCGTTTCTCAATCTAGCCCCCTCGACCGCCGCACACTCCACGTCGTGGGATCGTCGCACGCGATGCGGCGGGCTAATGAGGGATTCATATCGCCTCCGTCGTCCGCCGCACTCGATTCAGGACTAGAAGAGGCCTGCGCCTTTGCATGCATGGTCGCAGGTGCGGAGAGAGTGCGACTTCATCCGTTGACTTTCGGTGATCCCCACCACCTTTGGCGCACGTTGATCGTACTAATTATCGCAGCGCAAAACCTTGCAATCGCAGACAAGCTGTCCGCAATCCCCTTGCCAGAGGCCTTCAAGCGCACCTTGGGTGAATGCCTCACTGTTAACCAGGACAATCTGCACCTTCGCTGGCACCTGCTCAAGCTTATCCGCGATCAGTTCACGTCCGTCGCGCAATTGGAGACCCTTCGTCGGATAGTTCTTAAGAACCCTTTTTCTCGCAAGTATTCTGTTTTAGTGCTCGGACCGCAAGCGACGGGTTGCGGCGAGACGTTTGCGGATGAAACCCCAATCTCATGTGCATCGCTTGAGCCCACAGTATCGCTTGAGCCCACAGTAATGAGTGCGTCGGAAGTATCGGCCATCAATAAATGTCTGGACAACACGTCCGCCTTAATTGCGGTTATATCGACCGTTCCCATCGACCATATCGCAGTCCATGGCTTGACTGCGTCGCTCGAGCTTACCGGTGCGGATCTCGTGGTGCTCTGCTCAGCCGGGCAACCAACGGCGTTGGGCGCGAGTGTAGATTTGCTCCGCACGCTGCGATTAAGAGGCAGCGGAATGCATGACCTCGCCGATATTGTCGAGAGGGCGGAACGCTATGGCGCACGTCTTTGGAGAGAGGGGATTTGGCGACGTGCGCCTTTGTTGAGCGAGGAAACTGTATCAGAAGTTGCCTAGGTGATCGCCACACCCTTGTGCGGTGCCGTGTGCGGGATTCCTTTCGTCGCGGCTTGAATTGTGGTGAGGTTCACTGCTAGCCCAAGGTGGCATCGATTAAGCTTGATTTTTATTGTGCTTTTGAGGCTTCTCTGCGGCAGGGACCAACATAATAGTGTCGATGGCGTATTGGAGGACGGCTACACCTGCAACTGCGATACGGCTGCGCCCGCGCTGCACCTGAATGACTTTCGACGTGTTCCTTGGCGGCCACGACGGGGGTGGCGACGGCGTTGCGTTTGTCCTCCACAATATGCGGGGTGCCACCGATATCGGGACCGGCGGCGATGGTCTCGGCGCGTTCGGAATTGAGAAAGGGTTGGCCATTGAGCTCGACACCTGGAATAACGGCGCCGCCAATCAGGATATCGCCAGTGATCACACCTGTTTCGCTGATACCAACTCTTCTAAAGCACAAAGCCCGATTACTGGCGCGATTATCGAGAACGGCAAGTGGCACGCGGTGAAAGTCACCTGGGACGCCGAGACCCACACGTTGAGCTACGCGTTCGATGGCCACCATAAGGGTTCGATGTCGGCTCATTTGGACGAAGAGTACTTCGGCGGTTCGAGCTACGTCCATTTCGGGGTGACCGCGTCAACAGGTGGCGCGACCAACCTGCACCAGGTGCGATTTGTGAGCGTCGATGCCGTCTTCGAGGGCGACGACATGAACCAGGGTCACCATGCGTCGACCGACATGACGGCCAACGATCATGCCTAAGGCGTAGGCACCTTGCGCCGAACCTCATCGGCCGAAACCATTCACCGCCGTTGATACTGCCCGGGCCTGAGCCTGAGCTGAGGTGGTCGTCTCGATTTGGGGCGACGTCATTCGCGCGGTGGCATATCCCCCACAAATCTTCGCGGTAAACCAGAGTGGTAAACTGGCACAGCGCATGCATTTTCGCATGCTGAGCCGACCCTTTGCCCGGCGCATGATGCGGAGGCTGTTCTCTATGTCCCTACCTCTTGGCGCGGCTTCGCTTTCGGTCTCCCAGGCGTCGGACGCCGTTCGCGACGCATGGCGACACTGCAAGCCGGCCATCACCAGTGCTGTGCTCCTCAGCCTTGTCATCAATGTCCTGATGCTGGCGAGCCCTCTGTTCATGCTTCGGGGCGAGACGGTCGAGGGCAGGGACACCTACAGTCAATTCAATCGGGCGTCGAAACGAGGTATCTGACATGGCGACTGACAAGTGGAGCAACGTCTTTAGCTGGCCCATAGTGGGCCTCCATAGCATCCTGACGCCTGACGGTCGAGTGCTCACCTATGGTACGGACCAGAACGGACAACAGGGCGGCCAGCACATATTCGACGTGTGGGATCCGGTCACGAAGACCCACCAAACTCTTGAACACACTGTGCACACGGATCTCTTCTGCTCGGCGTCGATCATTGTGCCGGAGACCGGCGAGATCCTGATTTCAGGTGGAGATACACGACCGTTCGCCAAGAAAAACAACGGCGTTGCAGACGTCAACGTCTTCGATTACCGCACCACGAGCTTGTCGGAGTCCCCGACCGGCGACATGACATATGCGCGCTGGTATCCGACGGCCGTGACGCTTGCAAACGGCAAAACGCTGATGCTCGGCGGACGCGACGGCGACGGAAAAGGCGCTGGAACGCCCGAACTCTACACGCCGGGCGTGGGATGGAAGACGTTGGATGGCGCAGCAAGCGGTCTCATCGCCAAGGATTGGAATTATCCACGGGCGTGGCTTGCCAGCGACGGCCGAATAGTTGTGCTTGGAAGTGACGGCAACGCCGGAAAGGCCTTGATCATGGACCCGTCCGGCGACGGGCGAATTCTCGGCACGTATAACACCGCGTTTGTCGAGAGCGAGCAAGTTCCGTCGATCATGTTCGACGAGGACAAGACACTCTCATTAGCAAAGGATGGCTCGGTTTGGATTTCTGATTTCAGCGGCGGCGGCTTGAAATTCACGCGAACAGCCGACGCGGGCGGCAATCGCCTCTGGTCTAACATGACACTGCTGGCGGATGGCTCTGTGATGCTGAGCGGCGGCAGTGCCGTCAACACGTCCGCAGAATACGCGCTGAGGGGCGTCAACAACGTCGTCAAGATTTGGCATCCGGAAACAGGCCAATGGACGACGGAAAGCTCGGCAGCGGTTCCCCAACTCTATCATTCGACAACGTTGCTGCTTCCGGACGCAACCGTGCTTTCCCTTGGTGGGGGCGCCCCGGGTCCGCTCACCAATCTCAATGGCGAGATCTATAAGCCCGCCTATCTGTTCGATAGCAACGGAAACCTTGCCGATCGGCCACAGATCCTCGACGCGCCGACCGAGCTCGAACAAAGGCATGACTTCACAATCAGTGTCGACAATCCGGCCTCGATCTCACGGCTGATGCTGATTAAGTATGGCGCCGTGACGCACAGCTTCAACATGGAGGCGCGGAAGGTCGACCTTAATTTCACCGTCGCCAACGACGGAACGCTCCATGTCGATCTGCCCAACAATTCCAATATAGTGACCCCCGGCTACTGGATGCTCTTTGCCGTCAACAAGAAGGGCACGCCGTCGATGGCCGCAACAATCCACATCGATACCGGCGGTGAGCTTTATTCTTCGGCGGCGGGAGCGTTTTTGACGTTGAATGGTAGCGCCGAGTACATCGCGGCGTGGAACAGCTTCAAGCTGACCCCCGATGCGAAGGGCGCCCTTGGTAGCATCTTCTCGAACGAGATGGTCAACCTCGATCACGACTTCCAGATCAATTTTCAGATCAATCTCGGGACGCAGGAAGCTGGTGCGGAAGGCATCGCCTTCGTCCTGCACAACGATCCCAACGGCGGCGACGCCATCGGTCTCGGCAATGCGATCGAAGGGGCGACGGGCATCAGCAACGGGCTCGCTATCGAGTTTGACACCTGGAACAAGTCCGCGACCGGGGCCTACCTCGCGCATGATTTTGGTTCGATCACCGATACCGATGCACCGGCAAAGCAAAGTCGCGCCCTCGGGAAGGTCGACCTTGGCAACCTCGAAGACGCAAAATGGCATAACGTGGCCGTGTCTTGGGACGCTGCGACCAAGACCCTGACCTATATTGTCGACGGAAAGCTGGCCGGAACCCTGACCAAGGATCTCGCGGCCGCGTATTTTGGCGACTCACATCTGGTGCACTTTGGGTTCACCGCGGCGACGGGCCCAACTGTATCGAACACGCAGCAGGTGCGCCTGTCGTCCGTCACCGCGCACTACGAGAAGCCAGCCCACGCACAAGGGTCTCCGGGCGGGCATCAGGATGGCCACTCAATGTTCTCGGTCGCAGATCTGAGCGACTTCGTCACCTTGTCCGGCGGGGCGCGCTATAGCGACAGCACGGGCGTGGCAACACTCACGCAGAATGCGCAACATAAGCTCGGCGCCATGATGTCGGACGTGCGCCTCGACGTTTCGCACGACTTCACCATCGAGTTCGATGTCTTCTTGGGAAGATTCGATAAAGGCGGTGATGGCCTCGCCTTTGTTCTTCATAACGATCCGGTCGGGTCGCGGGCTATCGGCGCTGCCGGCGACGGTCTAGGCGCTTATGGCATTCGCAACGGCTTGGCCATTGAGTTTGACACTTGGAAAAATGGGACCTACTCGAAAGATATTGCCACCGACCACACGCGCTTCGTCGACACCGACGCACCGCTTGCCCAGAGCTTCGTCAGTGGAGCCGTCAGCCTCGGAAACATCGAGAATAGCTATTGGCATGCAGTGAAAGTGACGTGGGACGCGGATACGCACAAGCTCTCGTATGCGTTCGACGGGCAGACGATCGCCACCCTCACCAAGGACTTGGCCGACGCCTATCTCGGCGGGTCGCAGTTCGCCCACTTCGGATTTACCGCCTCGACGGGCGGCGCGACCAACTTGCAGCAGGTTCGCGTCGTCACAGTTGATGCCGTCTTGGAGGGTGGCGGCACCTGCAACTGTGATACGGCTGCGCCCGTGCTGCACTTGAACGGTAACGCCTCCTTCAAACGCGTGACGGGTGACATGACGCTCACGCCCGATGCAAAGTCGCAAGTGGGCTCGATCATGTCCGAGGATCGCATCGATCTCAGCCACGACTTCGTCATCACCTTGGACGTGTTTCTGGGTGGGCGCGATGCAGGCGGCGACGGATTGGCATTTGTCCTTCACAACGACGCACGGGGTAAAAGTGCGATCGGAACCGGCGGCGATGGTCTCGGCGCGTTCGGTATTGCGCATGGTTTGGCCATCGAGTTCGACACGTGGAATAACGGCGCCGCCAACCAGGATATCGCCGGCGACCATACGCGTTTTGCCGATACCGATTCGTCCAAATCCCAGAGCCCTCTCACCGCGGCGGTCAATCTCGGCAATATTGAGGACGGCAAGTGGCATTCGGTTAAGGTCAGCTGGGACGCCGAGACCCACACGTTGAGCTATGCCTTCGATGGTCACCTTAAGGGTTCGATGTCGGCTCACCTCGATGAGGAGTACTTCGGCGGTTCCGGCTACGTCCATGTCGGGGTCACCGCGTCCACTGGCGGCGCGACCAATCTCCATCAGGTTCGCTTCGCCTCCGTCGATGCCATGTTCGAGGGCGAGGACATGGGGTCTGGCCACAGCTCGCACACGGACATGATTGGCATGCCGGTTTGACTGTCCGCAATCGGGCTTGTCGCCCTCCTATCTGGTGCGGGTGAGCCTCGCGAACTTGCCGTTGTCTCCGCTTGCTCCCCACGAGCCCAAGCTTGGCAGCGCATTGCGGCCCTTGCCGAGAGCGTTCAAGGCAATTGCATGAAAAATGCTCTGGTCGCTCTCGGGCCGCCGTGCGTGTTCAGAAACGGGACACGCGGTCAGTCGATTTGTAAGTCAGGGAGCAACCCATGGCGCAAGATAGCTGGAGCGACGTTTTTAGCTGGCCAATTATCGGGGTTCATAGCATCCTGATGCCCGACGGCAGAGTGCTCACCTTTGGAACGGATCAGAACGGGCAACAGGGCGGCCAGCACATCTTCGATGTGTGGGATCCGGTTACCAGCACGCACGAGACACTCCAGCATACCGTTTACACGGATATTTTCTGCTCGGCGGCAATGATTGTGCCGGAGACCGGCGAGATCCTAATCGCGGGGGGCGATACGCGACCCTTTGCGGCGATCAACAATGGCGTCGCTGATGTTAATGTTTTCGACTATCGAACGACGACTTTGTCCCCCTCGCCGACCGGGGACATGACCTATGCGCGTTGGTATCCGACAGCGGTAACGCTTGCAAACGGCAAGACGCTGATGCTCGGCGGCCGCGACGGCGACCACGCCGGCGTCGGAACGCCTGAACTTTACACTCCGGGCGTCGGCTGGAAGACGTTGGATGGGGCTGCGAGCGGTCTCGTCGCCAAGGATTGGAGTTATCCGCGGGCCTGGCTCGCCAGCGACGGTCGGATCGTTGTGCTTGGAAGTGAGGGTAAGGCCGGAAAGGCATTGATCATGGACCCGTCCGGCGACGGGCGAATTCTCGGCACGTATAACACACCATTTGCGGAAAACCAGACGGTCCCCTCGATCATGTTCGACGAGGACAAGGTGCTCTCGTTGGCCAAGGATGGCTCGGTCTGGATTTCTGATTTCAGCGGCGGCAGCCTGAAGTTCACGCGAACCGCGGACGCGGGGGGCAATCGCCTTTGGTCCAACATGACGTTGCTGGCCGATGGGTCGGTGATGTTGAGCGGTGGCAGCGCCGTGGATACATCGGCACAAGGCGCGCTGGGGGGCATCAATAACGTCGTCAAGATCTGGCATCCCGAGACAGGCCAATGGACGGTTGCAAGCGAAGCGGCAATCCCGCGTCTCTATCATTCAACAACGCTGCTCCTCCCCGATGCCACCGTGCTCTCGCTCGGCGGCGGCGCCCCGGGGCCGCTCACCAATCTCAATGGTGAAATCTACAAGCCCGCCTATCTGTTCGATGCAAATGGAAACCTCGCGGAGCGGCCCGAGATCCTCGACGCGCCGACCGAGCTCGCGCAACGGCAAGACTTCACGATCACCGTTGACGATCCGGGATCGATCTCGCGGCTGATGCTGATTAAGTATGGCGCCGTGACGCATAGTTTCAACATGGAGGCGCGGAAAGTCGATCTCAATTTTACCGTCGCCAATGACGGAATGCTCCATGTCGATCTTCCCAACAATTCCAATATAGTGACCCCCGGCTACTGGATGCTCTTTGCCGTCAATGACAAGGGCACGCCGTCGATGGCCGCAACAATCCACATCGATACCGGCGGTGAGCTTTATTCTTCGGCGGCGGGAGCGTTTCTGACGTTGAATGGTAGCGCCGAGTACATTGCGGCGTGGAATAGCTTCAAGATGACCCCGAACGAAAAGGGCGCCATTGGGAGCCTGTTCTCGAACGAGATGATCAGCCTCGACCACAACTTCTCGATCAACTTTCAGATCAATCTCGGCACGCAGGAAGCCGGTGCTGAGGGCATCGCCTTCGTCCTGCACAATGATCCCAACGGCGGCGACGCCATCGGTCTCGGCAATGCGATCGAAGGGGCGACGGGCATCAGCAACGGCCTTGCCATCGAGTTTGACACCTGGAACAAATCGGCGACCGGCGCCTACCTCGCGCATGATTTCGGCTCGATCACCGATACCGACGCCGCAGTGAAGCAAAGTCACGCTTTGGGGAAGGTGGATCTCGGCAACCTCGAAGACGGAAAATGGCATAACGTGGCCGTCTCTTGGGATGCCGCGGCCAAGACCCTTACCTATATCGTCGATGGAAAGCTGGCCGGAACGCTGACCAAGGATCTTGCGGCCGCCTACTTCGGTGGCTCCCATCTGGTGCACTTTGGGTTTACCGCTGCGACGGGAAACTCGTCCAATACGCAGCAGGTGCGCCTGTCGTCGGTCACGGCGCACTACGAAGAGCCAGCTCCCGCACACGAGCCCTCGGGCGAGCCGTGCAATTCGGAATTCTCCGTCGCGCATCTGGACCATTTTGTCACGCTGTCCGGCGGGGCGCGCTTCAACGACGTCACGGGCGTGGCGACGCTCACGCAAAATGCGAAACACAAGCTTGGCGCCATGATGTCGGACGTGCGCCTCGACGTTTCGCACGACTTCACCATCGAGTTCGATGTCTTTTTGGGAAGATTCGATAAAGGCGGTGATGGCCTCGCCTTTGTTCTTCATAACGATCCGGTCGGGTCGCGGGCTATCGGTACTGCCGGCGACGGTATAGGTGCTTATGGCATTCGCAACGGCCTGGCCATTGAGTTCGACACTTGGAACAACGGGGCGCAGGCGGGCGATATTGCAACCGACCACACGCGCTTCGTCGATACCGACGCACCGCGTGCCCAGAGCTTCGTCACCGGGGCCGTCAGCCTCGGAAACATCGAGAATAGCTACTGGCATTCGGTGAAGGTGACGTGGGACGCGGAGACGCATAAGCTCTCGTACGCGTTCGACGGGAAGACGATCGCCACCCTCACCAAGGACTTGGCCGACGCCTATCTCGGCGGGTCGCAGTTCGCCCACTTCGGATTTACCGCCTCGACGGGCGGCGCGACCAACTTGCAGCAGGTTCGCGTTGTCAGTGTCGATGCCGTCATGGAGGATGGCTACACCTGCAACTGCGATACGGCTGCGCCCGTGCTGCACTTGAACGGAAACGCCTCCTTCAAACGCGTGACGGGTGACATGACGCTCACGCCCGATGCAGAAAACCAAGTTGGATCGGTTATGTCCGAGGATCGCATCGATCTCAGCCACGACTTCGTCATCACCTTGGACGTGTTTCTGGGTGGGCGCGATGCAGGCGGCGACGGACTGGCATTCGTCCTTCACAACGACGCACGGGGTAAAAGTGCGATCGGAACCGGCGGCGATGGTCTCGGCGCGTTCGGTATTGCGCATGGTTTGGCCATCGAGTTCGACACGTGGAATAACGGCGCCGCCAACCAGGATATCGCCGGCGACCATACGCGTTTTGCCGATACCAATTCGTCCAAATCCCAGAGCCCTCTCACCGCGGCGGTTAATCTCGGCAATATTGAGGACGGCAAGTGGCATTCGGTTAAGGTCAGCTGGGACGCCGAGACCCACACGTTGAGCTATGCCTTCGATGGTCACCTTAAGGGTTCGATGTCGGCTCACCTCGATGAGGAGTACTTCGGCGGTTCCGGCTACGTCCATGTCGGGGTCACCGCGTCCACTGGCGGCGCGACCAATCTCCATCAGGTTCGCTTCGCCTCCGTCGATGCCATGTTCGAGGGCGAGGACATGGGGTCTGGCCACAGCTCGCACACGGACATGATTGGCATGCCGGTTTGACTGTCCGCAATCGGGCTTGTCGCCCTACGACCTGGTGCGGAGCCTATGGGACTTGCCGTCGTCTCCGCTTGCTCCCCACGAGCCCAAGCCTGGCATGTCGGCCGAGTTGCAGCTTCAAACCGGCGCGCACAGCGTTCTCAGCTACGTCGTCAAGCCGCGCGCCGATCAGACGGCCCGCGTCATAAAAAAGTGAGCAAGCAGAGGACGCTGGACGACAAGGCTAGTCACCCGTCCCCCATCTCTCGCTGCTGAGTGAGGGCGCCTTAGCAGGCGACGGGACTTCGGCAAGGCAAAGGCAGCGTCCAAGCGCAATGGCGCCGGCCTGTGAATTGCGGGGATAGGGTGCTGCAATAGCAGCCCTTTTTTTGGAGTGGCCTGGGGGCGAATCACCTTACAAGAGGCCCAGTCGAGTGTCGCTGTGGGAGTCTCGTGTCGCCAGGAGTCGAGTGTCGAATGAGGTGTTTGTGTTGGTGCGTCGCGAATTTTGTACGCTGCGGGGGAGCGCATCATGGATCTGCGTATCAGCGTGGTCATACCCGTGTACGCGCGGCAACACGGCGCGGTACGCGCCGTAAGGTCCGCCTTCTCCCAACGAGGGCCATGGATTGAGATCATTGTCGTTGACGATGGTTCGCCGGAGCCATTTCGCCTTCCAGGCGACCTTGAAGCGGCGATGATCGCATTCGCATCGTCCGTCACCCCGTCAATCAAGGCGCCAGCGCCGCACGCAATTCCGGCATCGCCGCCGCCCGCGGCAATTGGATCGCCTTTCTTGATTCCGACGACGTCTGGCTGCCCGGGAAGCTCGAGAGCCAGATTCGCCTTCGTTCTCGACGATCAAGCCCGCGATCCAGATCCGATGACCTTTTACTGCACCGGCTTCCGGCAAGTGACCGCCGGGAGCGGCGTCGACCATCGATCGCCTGCCGCCGCGGTGCCGACGATCCGCGCGACCTCGCCAGTGGCTGTTGGTATTCGCCGGGCTCGACGGCGCTGGTGTCAAAGACGTTGCCCTTGAGCGGATTGGCGGGCTCGATTGCGAACTCAAGCGTTTGGAAGATCTCGATTGGGCGTTGCGGTTCAGTCTCGTCGGCGGACAATTGCGGGTGGCGCCGATCATCGGCGCCGTGGTCAAAGTCGGCGCCCGCCCAAGCCTCGACAAAAATTGACGCGGCCTGCCGCTACCTGATCGACAAGTGGGGCGGCCGAGCCGCGGTCCGGCGCATCCGCGGGCTGCTGCGGCGGCTCAAGGCCTACGCCGACATCGAGCGTGCCGCGGCCTGTCACTACGCCGGCGATCACCTCGCCGGCATGTGGTATCTGACCCGCTCCCTGCTGCGGGCGCCGCGGCGGCGCGTGCACTTGCGTCAGTGGTGGAGCGAGGGCGCACGGTCACCGGCCCCACAGGGTGCCGGACAGCTGCAGGCCGGACGGCTTCGCGCGGCAACGGCCCACTGACGCCAAACAGCGTTTTCGGAGAACGGCGAGCGTGGTGCGGGTGTGGCTCCCGCGACACGGCCTTGGCCAAGCTGGTATGATACTTATCCGAGCGGCTACTCTTTCAACCTCATTTCAAGATAGCTCGCGGGGAGCTGCCATGATCGAGGTCCTCCGTATCGGGGTCATTATTGTCATGGGTCTGACCGTAACGGCTGCTGGCGTGGTCGTCTTCTTCTACGGCTGAAATCGCAAGAAGGCGAGACGGGCGACGATAAGTCGGTCTGCGAAAGGCTCGGGCCCGCCACGTCCCAGATCGACTGGTCCTCACGCAAGACTCCCTTTGGTCGGCTAAGCGTGCAGATGAATTTCTGAAACTCCTTGGAGTAACTCCTAGTTTCGGAGATATCCGCCTAAAGCCGGTCGCCGGTCCGTTTCGGCTTCGAGCCCGTACGAAAACGTCTGCCCGCGTCTCTAGGTGCAGTCCTAAAGCGGCCCCGATTAAGGCTCGCTACGGTCGCCTTCAGCCGGCCAATCTGACGGCGAGCTGAACGTCCGCTTCAGCGGCAATTCAGGCGCACCTTCGTAGGCTCCTCGGCATCGGCTAGAGACCTCATCGGAGATGCGCCATGAAACTTCCCATCGCTCTGATCGCCGCCGCCGCCACGCTCTCGTTGAGCAGCGGGAGCGCCAGTGCCGCGAGCTTCGACTGCATGAACCTCGACGATCTCAACGCCGCCGAGCGGCGCGTCTGCCAGAGCCGCTGGCTCGGATCGCTCGATGAACGACTGGACAGCTGGTACCGACGCGCGCTCGAACGCGCCCGCTACTTCGATCAGACGCAGGAGCTGCGCGCCGCGCAGCGCAGCTGGGTCATAAGCCGTAATGCGTGCGGCGCGGGGTTCTGGTGCTTGCGCCAGCGCTACGTCGAGCGCATCGGCGCTCTCAAGCGCTACGTCGAGCACGTGTGAGTCGTCGCACTTGGGTGCGAGGCCGCAGGGCCAGTCCAGCTTGATCCATACGGACTGGCCCTAGGAGACGCCGCCGGCGCCCTGATTATCCGGAGAGCAATACACGTTCCCTGCCGATTGGCCCTCCAGCGTCACGAGCATCGACGCCCCTGGCGCCATTGGGTCAGGAGGTTGAGTGGTCGGGACGTTTGCCGCCGTCCCTGGCCCTCAACTCCGGCGGTCGCTTTGCCCCGCTGCTGAGAAGATCACGCGCAGGACCCGTTCGCGCTGAAGCAGCCAAACCGCTTGGGCCAAATTCCAGGGTGCGGGCAAGGGGCACACTCTTGTAGCGGGCGCGCGATCGGAAAAATTTTAGCAACTGCGGAAAGGCTGCGCTCACCGAGCTCTGGAAATTGTCCGAATTGCATAAACCGGGTCTTCTCGCCTTCATCCGTTCGTAAGGCCAACGCGGAAGACTGCGGTTACCAGCCGCGGCCCCAGCCAACACCGCGAGGAGGCTCATTTGGCCATTACGCGCGTCTCGGGTCCGCGGACGATCGCGGTCTATCCCGTCTCCCAGATCAGTCTCGAGCGCGAACTCCTTCACCCTCCTGCGCCTCGAGAACGGCCGCCTCGCCGCGACGTTCGAGACCGAGGGCTCGGGCACCGCGTCGACGCTACGATTGACGACCCTCGATCCGCACGGGCGTCACCCATTCCCCCGTCGTCACGCTCGATGCCACCCCCAACGGCCGCGTGCTCGAGGACCCGGTCATGGCGGCCGCAGGCAACGGCAGCTTCTTCGTCGCCTGGACCAACGCCTCGTCCGGCATCGACCTCACGAAGAGCGATGCTCCCGGCCGGGTCTATTCGGCGAACGGCTCGGCGCTCGGCGCGAAGTTCCATCTTTCGACCCAGCCCTCCGACGGGGAGATGATCCCCTCCGTCGCGAGGCTCGGCAACGGCAACTTCGTCACCGCCTGGTCCGACACGAGCGGCGGCCCGATCTTCGATCTCGACGCCGACATCATGGGGCGCGTCTTCAAGGCGAACGGCGCACCCGCCGGCGGCGAGTTTCGCATCAACGTCACGACCGGGGGCTTCCAGCTCGGCACGCAGAGCCTGGCGCTGCCGGACGGGCGCACGCTCGTCGTCTGGCATCGGGGCGAGCTCGAGGGCTTCACCGACGTCAATTCGATCGACCTGCGCGGGCGCTTCCTCAATGCGAACGGGACGCCGATAGGCGGCGAGCTCCTCCTCGACACGATCGGCGCCGGCCACAACTACGAGCCGCAGCGCACCGAGCTCGTCGGGCTCGGCAACGGCGGCTTCGCCCTCGTGTGGGAGGAGTACGTCGGCCCGATCACGGCGTCGACCGCGAAGGAGATCCATCTGCAGCGGTTCTCGGCCACGGGCGGCAAGGTCGGCGGCGAGGTGCTGATCGACCGCGTGGCGAAAGACTGGAGCTACCTCTGGATCTCGCCGGTCGAGCTCGCCAACGGCGGCTACGCCGTCGTCTGGCGCACGTTCGATCCTTCGGACAATCCGGGCAGGGTCTTTGCCCGCGTGTTCGACATGAAGGGCGCCGAGATCGGCCACGAGGTGGAGCTGACCCCGATCGGGAATTCGGGCGGGCGCGGGCCTCACGAACATCGTCGACCTCGAGCTCATGGCGAACGGCCAGGTGATGGCGATCGGCGAGATCCTCGGCGGATCGACGGTCACCTTCGCCACGCAGATCTTCGACTTCGGCGACGAGCGGCTCATCGGCACGGGCGCGGCCGACAAGCTCTATGGGAAGTACGCCGTCGCCGACCAGATCTTCGGCCTGGCCGGCAACGACACGCTGTTCGGGGTGAGCGGCAATGACCTCATCGTCGGCGGGACCGGCCGCGATACCATGACGGGCGGGGCGGGCGCCGACCGCTTCGACTTCGACGCGGTGGCGGAGACGGGCCGGACGGCCGCGACGCGCGACATCATCAAGGGCTTCGTCCACGACGTCGACAAGATCGACCTCTCGACCATCGACGCGAACGGGGGCGCCGCCGGAGACGCCGCCTTCACGTTCCTCGCCGCGAACGGCGCCGCCTTCACGGGAGCCGGCGCCGAGCTGCGCTGGGTGCAGGTCAATCCCGCCGGTACCGTCAACGACAAGACCATCGTCGAGGGCGACCTCAACGGCGACCGCGTCGCCGACTTCCAGATCGAGCTCACCGGCCTCAAGGTGCTGACGGCGGGCGATTTCATCCTTTAGATCCGCAGCTCGACAGCTCGGGGAGCGAGACTGCTCACTCGGCGCGTGGCCGAGCTCATCATCTTGTTGAAAGTCGTGGCGATCCCCGCAGGATGGGTCCCTGCGACTGCTTGGGAGTTCCAATGGGGTACTAACCTCGACGTCAAAATGTCGCTCATCCGGAGGCGGCCATTCGGACCATGTCACCGCTGGATCCTAGCGGCCGTCACGGCACGTCGCGCCTCGAGCACGAGTAATGCTGCAAGCCCAGGGGTGAGGTCAGTCATCACCTGGGGACTGTCTCGACCTCTCGACCGTACTCGACGACGTGGACCGAAGGCAAAGATGAGGCTGGTAAGCGTCTACGACTCGAGCCTGCCGGCGACCTCCAACGTCGCCGGCTTCGCTACAATCACCTGCGCGACCTCGAGGCCCTAGACAATTTGATCCCGGCCGATGTCTACTTCAGATGCCATGCAACGCCTCTAGCGATGTGCCCTTCAACTCCGACGGCTTGCGAGATGAACCATCTCCAAAGACGCACAGGAGCCGACGATCCACAGGTCCTCGCCTTATGCTGGCGAGGGTTCTCGCTGGCCTGGCACTCTCTTGCGTCACCACGACCAACATCGCAGCAGCCGGCGACACCCTGTTCAATTTTGAAAAAACAGGATCGCTGATCGCTCCGCCAGCAGAAATTAGGGGCGATCAAACGCAAGGCGCCTACTTTACGTCGCTAGTGAAAATGACTGAGGTGAAAGGCTTTCCTTTTAAATACGCACTTTATTTTTCGACGGATCACACGACCGGTCCTGGCGGGATCTGGCTCTGCGTCACCAATGGTCCCCCCAGTCAGGCGGCAGGTTGGAAATCGTACGACCAAGCCGTGCGCGACGGGGATTTTGCCTATCTCGCGAACAAGCCGACAAAGAACCCGATTTACGTCGATACCGTCAAAGGAACTCAGACGGAAACACCCTACGTCAACATCGTCAAGGGCAAGGCCTTCATGACCTACCACAATTTTTGCGTCATGGGGGGCCAAGCCACGGCACTTGCAACGAGCTCGGACGGTGTCAATTTTCAACGTCTGTTCGACGACGATCGCGCCATAATTCTGCGCCCCAAGGCGCCTGGAGCGCATACCGGATATTTTAAGTGGGGTCCAAATCCGTTTTCTGGGATTGATCAGGCCTTTATCGGGTATTCTCTCTATTTCGGTCGCAAAAGCTACTTCGCGTCGGCACTGTGGGCCTCGGATGACGCCATCACTTGGAAGGAGGTTGGGCTGTTTCAATCAGCCGGGGCTGGGCGAGCCATGAAGGACCCCGATTGGTTGGTCATCTGGCATTCGATCAACCCTGGCTTCTATTCGCCGCCTTCCCGGCGATGAGTACGTTGCCATCGCGACCGCCTCAACATTGGCCTGGGGGGCCATGGAGAGAGCCACCGAGATTATTGAGCTATACCTCGCGCCCGACGGGCGGACTTTGACCCGCGAGCCGCGCAGGCTCCTCACCCGCGGATCGTTCGGGAGCGACGACACGGAGGAGTTGGACAGTCCGTCAATTGTTCAGGAAAATGATACCCTGCATTTGGTGTACGTAGGGACCAAGGCCCATGCATCGATCAACACGGTCATGGGGGCGTTCGGCAGCTTTGCAGCGAGGCGCACCAACGTCGCCGCTCTTGCCTGCCGAGGATCGGCAAACCCACTTTTTGTCGCCGGCCGACGCCTCGCGACACTTGGCGGAAATTGAGAAAGTCTGGGCAAAGACCAAAAGATGCCTTTGAACCCTCTCAGTGCCCAGGGCCGCCTCAAAGGGTCGTGGTCCTCAACGACGAGATGGGCGGCACCTCAACGACCAGAGGGCGCACCGCGGCGAAAGGCGTCCCGTACCTCGAGTGGGACGGAGCGTGGAACGGATCGTTGGCCTCGCGCGCGCAGCCGAAGATACGGGCGAAGACCGCGTCGATGGGTGTTGCTTAGTTGATCAAAAGGCCACCGCTAACAGCCACACGGGGAGGCCAACGAGCGTCAGCCAAAATGCCGCGATGAAGGCCTCGGCAAAGCTCTCAAACTCAACGTCGAACATACCACTGCACCTCGAACCACATCCTCGCGGAGGCAACTCCCCCAACTCCACCGCGAAGGTAGCGAGCGGAGTTAAAGAGCAACGCTAACGGCGGGCCCAGCTTGAGACAGAAACTCCGGCTCCCTCCTCCGAGCGACCACTGGACCCCAACCCCGCCCCGAACCGCTGCTTTTGCGCGGGCGAAGCCAGGCACGCGCGGCGCTCAAAACGTCTCAACAGGGAGGGAGACGTGCCAGCAGAGTAAGGCGCCAATTAGACACCGAGAAGTTCCTTGATCCGGCTCGCGTAGGCGGCCGCACTGAACAAGGTCTTGGCCCGCGCGGCGGCCTGCTGCCCCAGGCGCGCGCACAGGTGAGGATCGGCCCGCAGGGCCGAGAGCGCCTCCGCGGCCGCCGTGATATCGGCCTCCGCCCACAGCATGTCGGGGTGATCGTAGGTGCCTTGGGGATCGCGCGCCGGAACGAGGCGGTAGCCGATCGGCACGCCCGTCTCGGAGTTGAGAAAATCGACATTGCCCGACCAATTGGTGGCGACCACCGGCAGGCCCCGCAACATCGCCTCGGCGATAATGAGGCCAAAGCCCTCGGAGCGATGCAGGGAGAGGACGACATCCGCCTCGGCGTAAAGTCGATCAAGCTCACTGGGGGTCATGGTCCGCTCGAGGAGCGTGATGTTGTCGGCGCCGCCAATCGCCTGCTGCAGCAAAGCGGTGCCAGTCGGGAACGTCATCGCATTGGCGCATTTGACCCATAGGCGGCACCCAGGATCGCTGCCGAAGGCCAGGCGAAAGGCTTCGATCGCCGCGCACGGGTTCTTGCGGGCAAAACTCGAGGCAAAATTGAATATGGTGAGGACGGTGAAGGGCCGCGTGGCGGAGTCCTTCGGGCGCGCCACCGGTCTGGTCACGACGACGGGGTGCGCAACGACATGAACCGGACGCTCGTCGGCAATCTCGCGCACGGCGTCGGCGGTGAAGGCGCTCGGCACCCAAATCTCGTGCACGAACGACAGGCCGTAGCGCCAGTCGGCCGGGACGCGCGGCAGCTCCCAAGCCCAATAGCCGACAATGTGCTTGTCGCGCACGAGGCGCGATCCCAGCCGCACCATGGCCAGGGGCATGAGGGGCGCATTGACGTGGACGATGAGGCTGCCCGGGCCGGTGAGGGCGCGTCCATCGGCAAAGGAAAAGTGCTCGACGTCCTCCACCTGCATCAGCGCCGCGGTGAGGTCGACGCCGTAGACCGGCAGGCCGGCGGCCTTGAGCGCGTCGTGGCAGAGGCGCGCCGACTCGCCGAGCCCGGAGGCCGTGCGCAGCGCGCCGACAACGATCAGGGGAAGCGCCGCGGGCGCATCGGGTGTCGGCCGCGGAGCGGCAAAGGTCGGTCACTTGAAACAACGCCCCGCGTCGCCAGTGGTGCGGCAATCTTTGCCAGAGGTGGCGGTGGAGTTGCGACTTTACCCGCGAAAGCAACATGGGGTATGCATCCGGCGACCGACGGGGGCCACATTTGCATGGCAGGGGAGCGCTGTTGTGCGGCGTTGGACAGGCCCCCGTCAAGGATCTTGAACGGCGGCGCCGACGCGCACGCAGGCGCCGCCGTAAAGGGCGCCGCAACGCTCTGGCGCACGGGGTGGAAGTATCGGCGGCAAACGGCGTGCTTTACGTGCTTAAGCGTGGTGGCCATGACATCATTCGTGAGCGCCGTGAGAGAGTGGCCAATGCTCGTCCGCTATGCGCTCGAGGGCGCGCACGATATCCTCGATGGGGCACGCCAGTGGCGGCTGTGGTACCTCATCGGCTCGGCCGACATGCGCCGGCGTTACGCCCGCTCCCGGCTCGGGCAATTCTGGATTGTGCTCTCGAGCGGAGTCACGGTCACGACCGTGGGCCTCGTGTGGAGCTTTCTCTGGAAGCAGCCCATAGGCGACTTGCTGCCGTTCATCGCCGTCAGCCTGATGACGTGGCAGCTCGTGGCCGGCATCCTCAACGATAGTTGCACCGCGCTCCCCGGGAGCAGCCATTATTTCCTCAATCAACGCATTTGCGCGTCGACGATTCTCTTCGCTGTCGTGTTTCGGTTGGCCGTCACGTTCCTCCTCAATATGACGATCCCCCTCGCCGTGTGCATCGTCTTTGGAGTTACTTTTTCTCTTGGGGGTGTCCTGTTGAGCGTCGTCGGCCTCGCGCTCCTTCTCCTGTTCTAACGTCGTCGAGCCTCCCTCGGTCGACGCCCGGTCGCTTCGCGACGCCGAGCCGGGCGAGCTCCAGCACGCGCTCGGGCGCCTTCCACTCGCGGAAGGCTGCGAGCTCGTCCGCCCCGACGAGGAAGACGGGGTCGTCGAGTCCGAGCGCCTCGAGCGAGTCCACGGTGCGGCCGAACGGGTCGAGCGAGACCTCGGTGCTCTCGAACGGTGCGAATGCGAGCTCCGCGAGCCCCAGCCGGATCTGCGGCGCCGTCCCGACGTCCTTGTGCCCAGGCTGCTCGACCACGCGGACGAGCAGTCGGTCGAGCGCGAAGTGCTCGATGCCGGCCGCTGCCAGAGCGACGTGCCCGACGTGCGGCGGGTCGAACGCGCCGCCAAACACGCCGATCACGCGAGCTCCAGGCTGGGACGTGGCCTCCGGCCGCGCCCCGAGCGGCCCGCCACGTCCGACGGGACGCGGCTGAAGGCTGTGTAGCTTCGTTGGGTCGGCTGTTGTCCGGTCGACGCTTGAGAGTCGAGGCGGTGGCGGAATGACCCTCGCTGAAGCTGGCCCGTGGTGCCTTGCTCTGGACCTGTCTTCCGCCACCGCTTCGTCGGCTGGCCATGTGACCTGATAGAAGCCTGCGTCCTTTGCCCGACACAGCCCTGTCCCGGCCAGCCTTGTCGCTGTGCGAGAAGGAGGCTAGGTGATGGGTTGGACGGTGGCAATCGGGATTGACACGCACGCAGAGGTGCATGTGGCGGTGGCGCTCGATCGCCTCGGGGCGGCCGGCGGGAGCATCACGATCAGCGCCGACGCGAACGGGTACCTGGCGCTGTGGCGGTGGGCGCAGGAGCTCGGCGAGCCCGCGTTCGCGATCGAGGGCACCGGCAGCTACGGCGCCGGGCTGTCGCGTTTCCTGGTGGCTGCCGGCGCAGAGGTGTACGAGTGCGAGCGGCCGCGTCGGAGGGAGCGCCGGCGCGGCAAGAGCGACGTGATCGACGCCACCCTGGCTGCCTCCCGCCTGGTGAGCGGTACTGCCTTGCCGCGCCTGCGCGGCGGCGGCGTGCGCGAGGACCTGCGTCTGCTGCTCCTTGAGCGGCGCGGCGCGGTGCGAGCACGCACCGCCGCGCTCAACCAGTTGCAGGCAGTGCTCGTGACCGGCCCCGACGCGCTGCGCGCGCGCTTCCGCGGTCTTGCCGGCGAACGGCTCGCCGAGGCGCTCACGAGCCTTCGTACCCGCGAGGGCGAGAGCACGGTCATGCGCGACGTGTTGCGGCGGCTGACCCGGCGTGTGCGCGAGCTCACCGGCGAGCTTGCGGAGCTCGACGCGCAGCTCGAGCAGATCGTCGAAGGGCTGGTTCCCGAGCTGCTCGCCGAGAGCGGCGTCGGCCCCGTCTGCGCCGCCCAACTGGTCGTCTCCAGCGGCGACCCCACGCGGATGACCAGCGAGGCCTCCTTTGCCGCGCTCGCCGGCACCAGCCCCGTCCAGGCCTCCAGCGGACAGACACAGCGTCACCGGCTCAACCGCGGCGGCGACCGCCAGCTCAACCGCGCCCTGCACGTGATCTCGCTGAACCGCGTGCGCTGGCACCCCGAGACCGCCGCCTACCACCAAAGGCTGCTCGCCTCCGGCAAGACACCACGCGAAGCACGCCGCTGCGTCAAACGAATGCTCGCCCGCTACTTCCACCGCCAGCTTCAATCGATCCCCACCCTGGCCTTGACACCATAGAAGCGTCCACGTCCCGCACGTGGCGCGGGTCCCGCTGGGCCCAGCACGTCTAGCGCTCGCGCGCCAGCGCGGGCGCTCACGGCTCCACTCGAGCTCCTCGTCGCCGATCTCGACGACAGCGCCCTTGCGGTATGCCCGCGCCTCGGAGCGCCTCCTCGAGCTCCTCGCCCTCCGGGACGTCGCCCACGACCCGATACCCGAGCTCGGTTCTCAGGATGCGGAACCCACGTCGCGCCGGGGGCGTGGGGCGGTACTCGAGGAACTCCGGGAGCTCGACCTCGTCCTCACCTGGCTCGGGAGGCGGCGGGCACAGCGTGAAGAGCGCCTGCTTCAGCTCGGGGATCCCGGCGCCCGTCGCACAGGACACGCGCCGGACAGCGAGGATCCGCTCGTCGTCGACGGTGAACGGGGCGGGCTCCGGCGACAGGTCCGACTTGTTGAGCACCACGATCTGCGGTCGCTCGTCGAGACCGGCCCCGTAGAGCGAGAGCTCGCGGTCGATTGTCCTGAAGCGCTCGTCCGCGTCGCCCTCCGAGCCGTCGATGACGTGCACGAGCAGCCGGGCTCGCTCCAGGTGGGCGAGGAACGCATGCCCGAGGCCGACTCCCTGGCTCGCGCCCTCGATCAGCCCCGGAACGTCGGCCACCGTGAGCTGGGACCCGTCGGCGACTTCGACGGTGCCGAGGACCGGCTGGAGTGTCGTGAACGGATAGTCCGCCACCTTCGGTGTGGCGTTCGAGAGACGCCGCAGAAGGGAGGACTTCCGCGTTGGGCAAGCCCGCGAGGGCGGCGTCGGCGACGAGCTTCAGCCGCAGCTCGAGAGTACGCGTCACCGCAGGGAGGCCCGTCTCGGCGAAGCGCGGGGCCTGGCGCGTCGGCGTCGCGAACTGCGCGTTGCCGCGTCCACCAGCGCCTCCGCGCGCGACGACGACGCGTGCGTCGGGCCGGGCGAGATCGGCGACGAGCTCGCCGTCCTCGCCGAACACCTGCGTGCCGAGCGGCACGGCGAGCTCGACCGGCTCGCCGTCGGCGCCGTGACGGCGCCCTCCCCGCCCGTGTGCGCCGCGCCCGGCCGCGAAGACCGCCCTGCCCCGGAGCGACGCGAGATCGCGCAACGACGGGCTGGCGACGAGCGTCACGTCGCCTCCGCGACCCCCGTCACCGCCATCGGGTCCCCCTTCGGGACGTATTTCTCGCGGCGGAAGCCGAGTGCTCCGTCGCCTCCGCGCCCGGAGCGGACGACGATCCGTATTCGGTCGTGGAACACGCGAGCCGCCTCCCTTACGCGCGGAGCGGCCCCGCGACGTGGCGCTTACGCCGACTCGGCGGGCGCGTTCACCGCGACGAAGCGGCGCTCGCCGCTCCGATGGAAGTCGACGACGCCTTCGCGGAGCGCGAAGAGCGTGTCGTCGCGGCCGATCCCGACCCCGGGGCCGGGGCGAAAGCGCGTCCCGCGCTGGCGGACGATGATCATCCCGGCCTTGACCTCCTGGCCGGCGAAGATCTTCACTCCGAGGCGCTTGCTCTGGGAGTCGCGACCGTTCTTCGAGGAGCCGAGCCCCTTCTTGTGTGCCATCTAGCTCTCCTCCTCCGCGATCGCGGACTCGAGCGCGGCGATCGCGCCCTTGCGCTGCGCGTGCGCCAGCTCGTGGTCGAGCGCGGCGGCGAGCGCTGCAGCGTCCCACGTCGGCGCCGCCTCCTTCACCTCGACCGACGGTGAGGTCGGCGTAGCCCTGCGGCAGACCCTGCGGGGCGTCGTCGGCGCGGCTGCGGCAGCGTCCGTCGCTGCGCTCGGCTGCTTCGCCTTCGCTGCGCCGCCGATCGACTCGATCTGGATCTGCGTGAGCGACGCGCGGAAGCCCGTGTGGCGCTTGTAGCCGGTGCGCTGCTTGTACTTTCCGATGCGGATCTTCGGGCCCTTCGCCTGCGCGACCACCTTCGCGGTCACGACGACGCCCGACGGGGCGATCTGCGGCTCGCCGTCGCCGCCGGCGAGCAGGACGGGCGGGGTGAACGTCGCGCCGTCCTCGAGCGCGAGTCGGTCGACGAGCAGGCGCTCGCCCGCGCTGACGCGGTACTGCTTGCCGCCGACGGAGATGATCGCGTAGCTCATGGCTTGAGTCACCTGACGAGGAAAACGCGGGCAGTGCCCGCGAGCGGCGGGATTGTAGCGAAGATCGGAGCGGCCAACCGGCCCGGACGCTGGCTCATGGCCGCGCGGTCGAAGTCCTCGATCCACTCGGACATCGGGACGTAGCCGCCGGCCTGCTCGGGCTCGCTCGCGTCGGTGTCGAGCGCCCACGTCGTCGGGCGCCGTGGCCAGGCGATCGTCAGGCGCCGTTGCCACGTCGTCGACCGTGTCCTGCGGAACCTCCGTCTCTCCGGCCGCCTCGGACGGCGCCGTGGCCGCGAGCGTGTTCGGCGGAATCTGCGCCCCCTCGGCCGCCTCAGAGGAAGCCCCGTCGCCGTTTGCCGCCGTCTTCTTTCGTCGGTTCCGACCTCCGCGGGAGCCACGCCGTGTCCGCTTGCGTGCCGGCGTCGGCGCGCCATCCTCCGACGGCTCGTCGGCCTCGGAGGGGATGTCGGCCACGAGCTCCACATCGGGCGCTTCCTCGGCAATTGCCACGCTGTCGCCCGCAGGCGCATCCGCCGGCGCGCCACCGTCGTCCGGGATATGGATCTTCGGCGCGCGGCGTCGGCGCGGTGCGGCAGGCGCCTTGGCGACGACAACCTCGGGCTCGGGCGAGGGCTCGGGCCCTGCCACCGCCTCGGCGTCTGCTTCTGCGATGGCTTCGGCCGCGTCCGCTTCGTCCGTCTCCGTCCCGGCCGCGGCGGCGCTCGCCGGCGACTTCTTGCGCCGCTTGCCACCACGGGAGCCGCGGCGCGTCCGCTTCCGTGCGGGCGACGGCTCGCCGTTCACGCCGACGGCTTCGGCGTCCACGTCTTCGGCTTCGGCGTCCACGTCTGCGGCCGCGTCCACGTCGTCGGCCGACTCCGCGTCCGATGCCTCGAGCTCCGGCTCGTCGTCGACGCGCTCCGCTGCGTCGGCAGGCGCGTCGGCGTCGACTGGCGCATCCGCAGCCTTGCGTCGCGTAGGTGCGCGCGTCGGCTTCTCGGCCTCGCTTTCGAAGGTGATCGGCGCCGCACCGTCGTCCGTCTCGACGAGGGTTGCATAGGCCCGGCCTTCGAGCACCCGCCCGATCACGATCTTCCGCTTCTTCCCGACGAGCTTGGCCGCGTCGCCCACGACCACGTCGAGGCCGTCGACCTTCCCGACCGCGTCGGCACTGTCGTAGAGGTCGACCTCGACGAGCTTGACCTCCAGCTCGGCCCCTTCCTCGAGCGGCGCCGCCGGCGCCAGGTCGTCGCGCCGACCCTCGGCGACAACCTCGAAGTGGTCTGCATGGGCATGGCCTTCGGCCGGGACGAGGTAGAACCGGCGGCGCGTGGACTCCTCGAGGGCGGCGAGCCGCGCACCACCCGAGCCCGCGACGAGCGCGAGGGTGCGGGGATGGAGCGCGACCTTGTACGCCTGGATGCGCGACCCCGCGCCCGCAACCGCGAGTGCACGGAGGCGCCGCTCGATCTGGAGCGCGTTCGTCGCGTCGGAGACGACGATCCCATCGCCCTCGCAGGTGGGGCACGGGCGGGTCATGATCTCGCGGGGGCCGTCCGTCACGTTCTGGCGGGTCATCTCGACGAGACCGAGCGGCGAGATCTCGACGACGTAGGTCTTCGTCCGGTCGCGCTCGAGCTCGGTGCGGAAGGCGTCCTCGACCGCCTGACGGTTCTTCGGGTTCGCCATGTCGATGAAGTCGATGACGATGATCCCGCCGATGTCACGCAGCCGGAGCTGGCGCACGACCTCCTTGACCGCTTCGAGGTTGTTCTTCGTCGCGGTGTCCTCGAGCCGCTGCGTCGAGCTCTTCGAGCGCGAGCCGACGAACCGGCCCGTGTTGACGTCCACAACGGTGAACGCCTCGGCGTAGTCGAAGATGAGGTACCCGCCTGAGGGCAGGTCGACGCGGCGATCGAGGGTCGAGGCGATCTCGTTCTCCACGCCGAAGCGCTCGAACAGAGGCGCCTTGTCCTTCGTGCGATGGACGCGCTCCACCATGTGCGGCGAGGTCTTCTTGAGGTAGCTCACGATCCGCCTGAAGGTGCGATCCGAGTCCACGTGCGCTGCGACGAAGTCGCCTGCGAACAGGTCGCGGACGATTCGCAGCGGCAGCTCCGCCTCCTGGTAGACGAGGGACGGTGCAGTCGCGGACTTGGCGCGCGCCTCGATCGTCTTCCACAGCCGCTGGAGGAACACGAGGTCGCGCTCGATGTCCTCCGCAGAGGCGCCTTCGGCCGCGGTTCGCACGATGACCCCGCCCGTCGCGGGCACGAGGTCCTTGAGGATGTCCTTCAGCCGTTGGCGCTCGGCATCCTCGAGGCGACGAGAAACACCCAGCCCTTCGCCGTTCGGCACGAAGACGAGGAACCGGCCCGGCAGTGAGATCTCGGTCGTGAGCCGCGCCCCCTTCGTCTTCATCGGGTCCTTCACCGCCTGCACGAGCAGGTGCTGGCCGCGCTGGATCAGGTCGGTGATCTTCTTCCCGTGCCGCTTTCCCTCGAGCTCAGGAACGACGATCTCGTCCACGTAGAGGAAGCCGTTCTTCTCGAGGCCGATCTCGACGAACGCGGCCTCCATCCCGGGAAGGACGTTGTCGACCACCCCGAGGTAGATGTTCCCCGCGATCGACCGCCGCTCGGGCCGTTCGAGGTAGACCTCGGCAACCCGGTCGTCCTCGAGCAGCGCGACCCGCTGCTCGCCGACGTCGACCGAGATCAGGAGCTCGCGCTTCGCCTGCGGAAGCGGCGCACGGCGCGGCGCCTGGCGACGGCGCTCTCTGCCACCTCCTCGCTCCCGTCCGCCGGTGCGCTTTCGGGCCGCGCGCTCGGACGGCGGCGCCGGCTTTGTCTCTGTCGCAGCAGCCTTGGCCGGCTGCTCCTCGCTCGACTCGTCGGCGACGGCGGCACCGGGCTTGCGCCGCCCGCGGCCGCCTCTGCTTCCGCGGCGGCGGCGCCTCTTGGGCGCCTCGCCGTCGGTCGCGGACGTGTCGTCGTCTATCTCCTGGACGGGCGCCTCAATGGGCGCCGGCGCGTCCTCCAGCGCCGTGACGGCTTCCGCCGGCGGCTGTTCGTCTTTGCGTCGTCGAAACCGGAACCAGGGCAAGAATCGTGTCTCCTCGTGTAACCGCGCGCGGGCGCACGTCCGCAGGAGCGGAGCGCCACGCGCAGCGTTGGATGTCGAATGGTGCGGCCATGAGCCTGCCGCAAGGCTATCAGTGAGCCCCTGAGAGCCCTCGGTTCGATCTCAGGCGGCTGCCGGCCGTAGCCGGGCGCGACGGGCGCGTACTGCCCTCAGGCGTTGGCGGAGCCTGGCCCAGGCCCACGGCTCGAGCTCCTGGTACCGCCCCTCGCTCTGTCCACGGGTCGACTCGAGGTACTCGAACCAGGCATCCGCCTCCTCGATCTGCAGCAGCTCTTCTGCAAGCTCCGTGTCCGGCACGCCGAAACCTCCATCGCGGAGAACGGTTGTCGGCTGCGATCCTAGGACCCGGACCGGACGGAGCCGATAGATCGGGCGAGCGCTGCGAGGGCGAGCGTGGCGCCCGCTGCGACGGCACCGTCGAGCAGGCGGTTACGGACGGGCAGCCGACGGATGAGAGCGCGTGACAGAAGGCCAACGCCGAGCGCAGCAGCGAGTTGTGGCGCGACTGTCTCGGCGGCGGCGCGAGGGTCGCCAGGACGAGGCGTGCCCTCCGCGACGGATAGGTCGGTCAGCATCCGCGCCTGCGCCAGCGCGAGCACGGGAAGCTTCGGCCCGCCCGAGCGGCTGAGCGCGGCGAGCGCGCCTGCAGACAGAGCTGCATCGCTCGCTCGGCGGCGCTCGACCGGGTCCCGAAGAACGGGCAGCGCCGCCGCGAGCGCAGGGCCCGCGGGGCCGAGGACGCGCGCGAGGGCCTCCGCGATCTCGCTGACCGGAAATCCGCTGCCGGGCGGGCAGTCGACGACGTCGGTGGCGAGGACGTACGGGAGCCGTACCGAGGCGATTCCGGTCTGCACGACGACGAGCGGGACGAGCGCGCGGCTCGCGTCCCGCAGCTGGCGTTCGTCCTCCCGCGTGGCCGCGCCCGCAACGACGCGGACGAGGGCCGCCGCCGAAGCCGGGTCCCCGGTGGTACGGACGAGACCCGGGTCACCTCCGGTCGCGAGCTCGCGGGCGAGAAGCTCCGCCAGCACGCCCGAGACGAGCAGGGGGCGCGTACCGGCGGCGCGCTGCGCCTCACCCACCAGGGAGAGCACGTCGCGCGGGCCGATGCCGTAGACGCTCATCGGCGCAGGACGTCGGCCTCGCGACCGCGTGCGTGGATCGCCTGGAGGATCCCGATTGCGACGAGGTTCGCGACCATCGACGAGCCCCCGACGGTCACGAACGGCAGGGGGATTCCCGTCACGGGCGCAATGCCCATCGTCATGCCGACGTTGACGAACACCTGGAAGAGGAAGGCGAACACGATCCCGCCGGCGACGACAGCGCCGTAGAGGTCTCCGGCCACGGTCACGACGCGAAGTCCGCGCCACACGACGAGCAGGTAGAGCAGCAGTAGGATCGCCGCGCCGAAGAAGCCCCGCTGCTCGGCGAACGACGCGAAAACGAAGTCGGTGGCGTGCTCGGGGAGGTAGTCGAACCTGGTTTGGCTCGCCTCCGTGACGCCCCGTCCCTCGAGCCCTCCGGCACCGACGGCGGTGATCGACTGGTTGACGTTGTACGTCAGCCCGCTCGGATCGGAGTCGGGGTTCGTGAAGCCGGTGAGACGGGCGGTCTGGTACGGCTTGAGCACCTCGATCCCCGCCGCGGGCAGAAACCAGAGGATGCCGGCGACGAGCGTTGCCGCGACCCCCGCGAGGAGGATGAGGTGAATCCAGCGGACGCCGACGAGGAACAGGACAGCCGATAGAGCCGCGGCGTAGACAAGCGCCGTGCCGAGGTCGGGCTGCAGGAAGACGAGCAGCATCGGCACGACGGCGAGCCCGATGGCCGTGGCGACGGTGTGCAGCCGGCCGACCTGCCGCTGTCGCTCGACGAGGAACCCCGCGATCGCCAGGACGAACAGCCCCTTTCCGAACTCGGATGGCTGGAACTGGATCGGCCCGAGCTCGATCCAGCGCTTCGAGCCGCGAATCGCCTCCGCGAAGACGAACACGAACACCATCAGCGCGATCGCGCCGCCGTACACGGTGCGCCAGTGCCGGCGATACACGGACGGCGGGATCAGGATCGCGACGACCAGCCCGACGCCGCCCACGGCGACCGCGATTGCCTGGCGCACGACGTAGTAGTCGGAGTCACCCGGGACGTCGAACCGCGTGATGCCCGAGACTGCCCAGAGCCCGTAGCCGACGAGCGTGGCCACTGCGAGCAGGAGCACGAGGTCGAGACGGCGAACGAGTGCCGCCACATCGACCGCGTCGCGCGAGCGAAGCGGGATCCGCTGACGACCGGCGTCGACGATCATCAGTCCGTCTCCACCAGCGTCTGGGTCTCGGCCTTGACGCCGAAGAACTTCTCGAAGACCCGGAGGGCCGCCGGTGCGGCGGCCGTCGAGCCGTGGCCGCCGTTCTCGATCACGGAGCAGACGACGATGCGCGCGATCTCGGTTTGCGCCGGGCCGTAGCCGCACCACCACGACTGGTCCTCGAGGTGACCCGGTGGGTAGCCAGGGATGGGCACGACCTTCTCGGCGGTGCCCGTCTTGCCGGCCACCGCGATGGGGAAGCTCGAGAAGACCCCGGAGGAGGTGCCGAAGGTGGAATGCGTGGCCGAGTAGAGCCCGTCGCGGATCACCTGGAGCGCCGCGGGGTCGACGCCGACCGGCTTCGGGGGGTCAGGCGTGAAGCGCTGCAGGACAACGGGCGACTGGCCGCGGACCGCCGAGGACTCCACCTGCGACACGACGTACGGTGTCACGAGCTTCCCGCCGTTCGCGATCATCGCGTAGAAGCGCGCCATCTGGAGCGGGGTGACCTGGACGTCCTTCTGGCCGATCGCGAGCTGGATCGAGTCGCCGGGGTTCCAGGCCCTGTCCCAGTCGCTCTTGAAAGCCTGCTTGCGCCACGCGGGCGTCGGCACGAGCCCCGTCTCCTCGCGGCCGACGTCGATCCCTGCCGGCGCGCCGAACCCGAACGTCCGGGCCCACTCCTGCATGCGCGTGCGCCCCTTGTCCCCGCCGAGGTAGAAGCGGTATCCCACCTGGTAGAAGTACGTGTCGCACGATCGCGCGAGCGCCTCGGAGAGCGACATCGCGTGGTTGACGTAGGGGTCCCAGTTGACGAAGACCTGCTCGTCGAGGCCGTAAGTCGCCGACGGCGTGCACGGCAGTGAGCCGTACGGCTCGAGCAGATGCTCCTGCATGGCCGCGAGCGCGACCACCGGCTTCCACGTGGAGCCCGGCGGGTAGACGCCGGTGGTGACGCGGTTGATCCCCGGGTAGTTCTTCTCCTTCGCAGCGGCGTTGTTCACGAGCGGCTGGATCTTCTTCGGGTCGACCCGGCCGACGTAGACCGACGGCTTGTAGGTCGGCGTCGACGCCATGGCGAGCACCGCACCGTCCTGCGGGTCGAGCGCGACGAGCGCGCCGCCGTTCGCGTACCACGACTTGTTGGCGCGAGCGGTCTTGATCCCGTAGCGGAGCGCGCGCTCGGCGGCCCGCTGCAGGCCGATGTCGATCGTGAGGCGGACCGCCTGCCCCGGCTGGGCCTCGCGCTTCGGCTCGAGCGGGCCTTGCGGCCGCCCCATCGAGTCGACCCGGATCTGCGCCTGTCCCGCCTCGCCGCGCAGAGCCTCGTCGAGCTTGGCCTCGACCCCTGCCTGGCCGACCTTGTCGCCCGAGCGGTACAGCTTCGGGTGACGGTCGAGATCGGCCTGTGAGACCTCGCCGACGTAGCCGAGCACCTGGGCGGCGAGGGTCTGGTGCGGGTAGTGGCGTAGGTACGTCTGCTGGATCTGGACGCCCGGGAACTCGGCCTGGTGCTCGTAGAGGTACGCGACCTGGTCCTCGCCTACCGCCGTCTTCACCGTGATCGGATTGACGGGGTCGGCGATCCGCCGGTCGACCTCCTTTGCGAGCCGCGCCGGCCGGACGTTCAGCACCCAGGCGAGTCGCTTGATGACGTCGTAGCGACCCTGTCGGGGCAAGTCGCCGACCCACAGCTTCACGGCCGTTCCGGGGACGTTGTCGACGATCGGCTTCCCGTCGCGGTCGAGGATCGTCCCGCGCGGGGCCTCGATCCGGATCGTGCGCAGCTGGTTCCCCTGAGCGGCCGCCAGGTACGTGTCCCCGGACAGCACCTGCAGCGACCAGAGTCGGAAGAAGAGGACGGCGAAGACCAGGAGCGCGAGGACGCCGAGGACGCCGACGCGCAGGGCCAACCCGGGGGTCAGGCGGTAGGGCGCCTCGACGGCAGGGTCGGGCGGCAGGAAGCGCGAGGACGGAGTGCGCGCTTCTCCGTACGGCGGGTTGCTCACATCAACTCCACGGGACGCGCGCGCTCGAACCGCTGCTCGGGGAGGAGCGCGCGACAGAGACGATGCAGCGGCACGGCGAGGAGCGCGGCCACGAGCGCGCTGGGAACGAGCGTGACGAGCGCCTCACGAGCGGAGACCTGCTGGCCGAGCAGGAACTGCAACGCCACGCCTCCAATCCCCGCAGCAGCGGAGATCGCGAACGCGGCGAGGGGCGCCGCGTAGGCACGGCCACGTCCCGTCGTCTCGCCGTAGCGCCCGGCCCAGTAGCCGGCCAGCGTCAGGAGAATGGATGTCGTCCCCAGCACCCCGAGGGTCATCACGTCGACGAGCACGCCCGCGGCGAAGCCTGCGGCAGCGCCGATGATCGACCCCGCGACGAGGGCGACCACCACGATCACGACGAGCAGGATGTCCGGCTCGGCGCCGAGGAGCCGTGCCCCGGAGAAGGCGCCGACCTGGAGAACGGCCGCCACGAAGACCAGCGGAGCGACCCGTAGAGCGGTGCTCATGGTGCGCCTCGCTCGACGGGCACCAGGACGAGCACGGCCTCGAGTGCCGTGAGATCTGCGAACGGCTCGACCTGGACCTGCGTGTACAGGTCCGTGTCGGTTCGTCCGACGCTCGTCACGCGGCCGATCCGGATGCCCTTCGGGTAGAGCGACGCGAGCCGCGAGGAGCGCCAGCCGGACGTGACGACGGTGTCGCCGACGCGGACGACGGCCTCCTTCGGTACACGGTCGAGCCGCAGCGGCGCGCGTGGCCCGTGGCCGGGGCGAACGATGCCGGACGCGTCGGTTGCCAGGTCGATCGCCGAGACCGCGCTCTGGTCGTCTGTGAGGAGGGTGACCCTCGCTGTGCGCGAGCTAACCCTGCTGACGGTCCCGACGAGCCCGTCGGCGGTGACGACGGCGTCGTCGACCCGAACGCCGTCCTTCCGGCCGACCGCGACGACTATCGACTGGGCGTACACGGCCGCGGGACGCGAGATGACACCGGCCGCGAGCCCCCGGAAGCCGTCTGCGAGGCGCGGGCCGTCCCTGAAGTCCAGCAGCTCACGGAGGCGTTCGTTCTCGCGGGCGGCGAGCAGGCCCTGGTCGACCTGCTGACGAAGCAGCTCGTTCTCGTCGCGCAGGCGCTCGGCGTCCGAGCGCGCGTCGAACAGGCCGTCCACCCATGCATATGCGTCCCGGAACGGCTCGGCGATACGGTCGGCTGCCACCTGGAACGGGTACAGAACCGACGCGGCGCCCGACTGGACGCTCGAGACGGGGCCGTCGTCGTCCTCCCGGAAGGAGAACGTCACGAGCGCGAGCGCGACCAGCACGAGGCAGCCGACGACGAGCCGTCGCCGCGTTGCGGCGGTGGTTCTCGAGGAAGGCTTGCCTGCGGACGGGCGCCGGACGGTCACGCCCAGCACCGCCGCGCGCGCGGTGCGGTTCCGTGGCACCGGCGGATTGTAGCGGCGGCCCAGGCCGCCTCAGGCGGCCTGAGCGAGGTGAGCTGGTCACCGTGACCACATGGTTCGACGAGGGCGACGCGTCGCGTGTGCAAGCGAGCCAGCCTGCCTAGCCTCAATCGCCCGGTAGGGCGAGTGAGGCCTAGCTGTAGCGCCTGCTGCCGTTGCGCCTGGCGCGGCTGCGGTTCGAGCGGTGGATCGCCTCGAACTCCTCGAGGCTTCGGCCGGAGCCGACCGCGACGCACGTGAGCGGGCTCTCCGCGAGATGGACGGGCATCTGCGTCTCGTGTCGCAGCCGCTCGTCGAGGCCCTGGAGGAGAGCGCCTCCGCCGGCCAGGACGATGCCGCGGTCCATGATGTCCGCAGAGAGCTCCGGCGGCGTCTTGTCGAGAGTCGACTTGATCGCGTCGACGATCTGCGAGACGGGCTCGTCGAGCGCTCGCCTGATCTCCTCCGAGGTGATGATCACGGTCTTCGGGAGCCCCGTCAGCATGTCGCGGCCCCGCACCTCGGCCTGCACCTCCTCGGCCATCCGGTATGCCGAGCCGACCTCGAGCTTGATCTCCTCCGCTGTCTGCTGGCCGACGAGGAGCTTGTACTCCTTCTTGATGTGGTTGACGATCGCCTCGTCCATCTCGTCTCCGCCGACGCGTAGCGACTGCGAGACGACGATGCCGCCGAGCGAGATGACTGCCACCTCGGTCGTGCCGCCGCCGATGTCGACGATCATGTTGCCGGTCGGCTCGGCGACGGGGAGCCCGGCGCCGATCGCGGCTGCCATCGGCTCCTCGATGAGGTAGGCCTGGCGCGCGCCGGCCGAGAGCGTGGCCTCCTCGACGGCGCGCTTCTCGACGCCTGTGACGCCCGACGGGACGCACACGACGACCCGCGGGTGCGCGAAGCGGTGCTGGTGCACCTTCTGGATGAAGTGGCGCAGCATCTGCTCGGTGACGTCGAAGTCGGCGATCACGCCGTCCTTCAGCGGGCGGATCGCGGAGATCGAGCCGGGGGTGCGTCCGAGCATGCGCTTTGCCTCGACACCAACCGCGTGGACGTCACCGGTGCGCTGGTCGATCGCCACGACCGAGGGCTCCGAGAGCACGATCCCTCGACCGCGCACGTAGACGAGCGTGTTGGCGGTGCCGAGGTCCACGGCCATGTCGCGGCCGCCGAAGCCGGTCATCGATCGGAAGACGCCCATCGGTCGCGTGAGTGTAGCTCGCGTGGGATTTGCAGCCTTTTCGGCGCCGGCGCGCTACGCCTCTAACAGCACGGGCAGCTCGCGCTCGAGCGTGCGGACGAGCAGCGCACCGGGGAGCCCGACGACGTTGAGGTAGTCGCCCTCGATCCGCTCGACAAGACGGCCGCCAAGCCCCTGGATCGCGTAGGCGCCGGCGCGCCCCTCCCACTCGCCGCTCGCCACATAGGAGGCGATGGCGTCGTCGTCGAGTGACCGGAACGTGACGAGCGTCTCGGCGTGGTCGACGAGCTCTGCGTCCGGCGTGATCAGGCAGAGGCCGGACAGCACGGCGTGTGTCCGCCCGGCGAGCTCGCGCAACATCGCCGCCGCCTCGGCTGCGCTCTCCGCCTTGCCGTAGACGCTCCGGCCGACGTGCACCGTTGTGTCCACGCCCAGAGTCGCGTCGCCGTCGCGATGTGTGGATCTCGCCTTCCCGACCGCGTGAGCGCGAACGAGCTCGACGGGATCCGCCCCCGGCGGATCGTGCTCCTCGTACGTCGGGGCGACGACGTCGAACGGGATGCGGAGCTGCTCGAGGATCGCCCGACGCTGCGGTGAGGTCGAGGCGAGAACGAGGCGGTCGGGCGTGCCGTCGCCACTCACTGACGCTTGCGAGCGATCCAGATCTCCTCGCTCGGCCAGCGACGGGCCCACTCCGCGGAGACGAACGGGTAGCGCGTCGTTGCTCCTTCTGAGGGCTGCACCTCGATCAGGTCCTCGAGCTCGAGCTTGTTCGCGCGGAGCAGCCTGACCCAGTCGCCGTGGGAGAGGTGGAACTCGATCGACTCGTCGCCCGGGAACTCGAAGCGGTGCATCCCGAAGTAGTCGCGTTCGAGCGCCGTCGTCGTCTGCGAGCCGTCCTCGGGCGTGCACGCCATCAACAGGGCACCGTTGACCATGAAGACGAGACGACCGCTGGGACGCAGCAGCCTCGCCGCCTCGGGAACCCAGCGGTACGGGTCGACCCACGTGCTGGCGCCATACTCCGAGATCGCGAAGTCGAAGCTCTCGGCGTCGAACGGCACCTCGTCGGCGCTCGCGCGAACGAGCGGGAACCCGACCCGGAACTGCTTCTGGAGCAGGCGGGCGCTCTCGAGCTGCTCGTCGCTGATGTCGATCCCGACGGGGACGGCGCCACGACGCACAAGCCACGCGCAGACGTAGGCCGTGCCGCAGCCGAGCTCGATCGCGTCGGTTCCCTCCCCCACGTCCTCGAGCAGGCCGAGCTCCGCCTCGGGCGTCCCCCAGATCCCCCAGACCGGCTCCTCCGCCAACCAGTTGTCGAGCCCCGGCTCGAAGTAGTCGGGCGCCCACGCGGCCCACGCCTTGCGGTTCCGCTCGACGTCGGCCCGGTGGCGTCGCAACGCCACGAGGTCGACGCTCTCCGGGACGAGCTCGCTAGAGGAGTCCGTCGGGGAAGAAGAGGGCGAGCTCGCGGCGCGCGCTTGTCTTCGAGTCCGAGCCATGGACGACGTTCTCCGAGAGTTCGGTTGCCAGATCACCGCGAATGGTGCCTGGGTCGGCGTCCGCGGGATGCGTCGCCCCCATCATCGTTCGAACGCCGGCGATCGCGTTCTCGCCGCGCAGGGCGACGGCAAGCACGGGGCCGGACGTGATGAAATCGACGAGCTCGACGAAGAACGGCTTTCCCTTGTGCTCCGCGTAGTGCTCACGGGCCATCGTCTTCGGGACCCGGAGCAGCCGGGCCGCTCGCAGCTCGTATCCGCGCCGCTCGAAGCGGGCAAGGACCTCCCCGCAGAGCCCGCGGCGGAACCCGTCCGGCTTGACGAGCACGAGGGTCGTCTCGATCGCCATCGAGCCGAGACTCTAGTCAGGTCCGGCGTGAGCGCCGAGGGCGAAGCGGTTGGAGCACGTCCTCACCGGTGACGACCCCGGGCGGGACCTGCGTGGCGCAATACGGGCAGACTTGCCAGATGGGCTCGAGCGGCGCCGCGCACTCCGCGCAGGATTGCTTGAGCCGGGTCGTGCAGACGGGACAGACGAGGAAGGAAGGCTCGACGGCGCCGCGACAGACCGGGCAGCGCAGATCGTGCTCCGCGAGCCGTTCCTCGATCGCGAGGATCTCGAGCTCCCGCTCACGCACGTCCTCGAGGTACTCGGGCGGGCGGAAGAGCATGTAGATGAGGGGGCCGATGAAGGGCGGTACGGCGCCGAGCAGAGTCGCCATGCCGATCAGCCACGGGTCCTCGATGCGTCGGCGCGCGTCCTTGAAGACCCAGTAGACCGTCGCGAGCCAGAAGACGACGGCGAGGAAGATGCCGACGTTCCGCGCGACGTCCCAGGTGTTGGAGTCGAACAGGTTGTCGTCGGCGGCGGCGGCGAGGAGATTCACGGCTGGGCTTCCGTCAGAGGAGAAGCTTGCCGAGGATATACCCGACTGCGAATGCGGTCCCGACGATCGCGAGCAGGACGAAGGTCGCGAAGCCGAGCACGGTGAAGCGCTCTCTCGCTCTAGCCATCGCGCTCGCCCTCGAGATCCGCGATGAGCGACAGCGAGCCCGTCACCAGAACGGGCTCACCGAGAGCGTGCGCCAGGGTGAGTGCGTCGCGAGGGCTCTCACGCGTCTCCACGTGCCTGAACCATGGTCGCGCCCGCGCGGCGAGCTCGTCGGCCGGGAGCGCCCTGGCGCTCGAGGAGCGGCACGCCACGAAACGGTGCCCGAGCGCCGCTAGGCCGGCCAGCATGCCTTCGACATCCTTGTCGGCGAGAATCGACGCCATCACCGTGTAGTCGTCCGGCGGCAGATGCTCCACGAGCCATCGGACGCCGCCGGGGTTGTGAGCGCCGTCGCGCACCTCCCGGCCGCGCCACTCGAGCCTGCCCGGAAGCGTGACCTCGGCGGCGGCGCGGGGATCGACGTCCCGGCCGAGAAACGCGCGCGCTGCTGCAGCCGCGAGGCGCTCGGCGCCGCCGGGCTCGACGAGAACCTCGCCCGCTCCCGCGTTGCGGGCAGCCACCTCCCACTCCGGCTCGCCCATGACGACCGTGCACCCGCTGCGGACGACGGCGAGCTTTTCGGCGGCGATCTCCTCCCGAGTCGTGCCGAGGACGTCCGTGTGCTCGAGAGAGACGTTCGTGAGGACGACGACGCGCGTCGCGTCGAGGACGTTGGTCGCATCGTGACGGCCCCCGAGGCCGGCTTCAACGACTGCCCCCTCTACCTCTCCCTCGCGGAAGGCGACGAACGCGGCGGCCGTCAGCACTTCGAACTGTGTTGCATCTAGCCGTTCGGCCGCAGGCCGAACGGCCTCGAGCACGGCCTCCAGGTCGACCTCGGTGCCGCCCAACCTGATCCGCTCTGCCCACGAGCGGACGTGCGGGGAGAGGTAGGCGCCCGTCGTGAGGCCGTTCGCGCGCAGGAGCTCCTCGACCATGCGTGTCGTCGTCGACTTGCCGTTCGTCCCCACGACGTGCACCGCCGGAAGGCCGGCCTGCGGTTGGCCGAGCTCGGCGAGCAGCGCGAGCATCCGCGCCGTGCCGAATCCCTCCGTCGGCCAAGGGGACAGCCCTTCGAGCCAGTCGAGGTGGCCCATGGTCTTCTACTAGGTGCAGGGCGCGGCCGCAGGCCGCGTCATGCACCCGCCTCGAGGAGCGCGAGTTCCTTCCGATACCTCTCGAGCTTCGCGCGCTCCGCCTCGACGACGTCCGCGGGCGCGTTCGCGACGAAGCGCTCGTTCGCGAGCATCCCCTCGGCGCGAGCGATCTCCTTGCGGAGCCGCGCCCGCTCCGCCTCGATGTTCCCGTCGTCCCGCCTCCGCTCTGGCCGGACGACGGCCGCGAAGATTCGCTGTTCCTCATCGCCCGTGAGTTCGACGCGTACCCCACTCCGCCGGAACACCTGGGCGGCCTGCTGCACGCGGTCGAGCGACCCCAGCGCGTCGGCATGGGCTGAGTCCGCCTCTGGCCACGCCGAGGCGATCAGATGCGTATCGCGTGCCGGCAGGTGCGACCAGATCTCCTCGGTCACGTGCGGCATCAGCGGGTGCAGGAGAGCGACAAGAAGCTCGAGCGCCCCGAGGGCCGTCGCACGTGCGTCGGCGTCACCGTCGTAGAGGCGCGGCTTGATCGCCTCGGCGTACCAGTCACAGAAGTCGTCGAACGTCAGGTGGTAGAGGGCGCTGGTCGCGGAGGCGAAGTCGAATCGCGACCACGCCTCGTCGACGGCCGCCCGGGCCGCGTCGATCCGCGCGAGAATCCAGCGCTCCTCGAGCGCGGCCGGCGCGAGAGCGGGCGTCACGCCTTCGGTGTTCTGGAGGATCAGGCGCGCGACGTTCCAGAGCTTGATCGCGAGCTTTCGCCCCTCCTCGATCGCCCCGACCGAGTAGCGGACGTCCTGGGTCGACGAGATCTTGAGCAGGCCGTAGCGCGTGGCGTCGGCGCCGTGTGACTCGATCGGCTCCATCGGGTCGACACCGGTGCCGAGGCTCTTCGACATCCGCCGCCCGTCTGCGGCGAGCACCGTCGACGTGATGATCACGTCCGTGAAGGGGATCCCATCCAGGAGGAACAAGCCGGAGAAGATCATCCGGTTCTCCCAGAGGCGGATGATCTCGCGCGCAGTGACGTTGACGTCACCCGGGTAGTACCGCGCGAGCTCGGGCGTCGCCGTGGGCCAGCCGAGCGTCGCGAACGGCCAGAGCGCGGAGCTGAACCATGTGTCGAGCACGTCGGGGTCGCGCTCGAGCCCGGCCGCGTCGCACTCGGCGCATGCATCCGGCTGCGGCCAAACGCAGGTGCGGTGCCCGTCAGGACATGTCCAGATCGGGATCTGGTGCCCCCACCAGAGCTGACGCGAGATACACCAGTCCGGTGCCTGCTCGAGCGACTCGATGGCGAAGCGGTGCTGGCTCTCGGGGTGGTAGCGAACCCGGCGCTCGCGCAGCGCCTCGATCGCCGGGCGTGCGAGCTCATCCATGCGGCACCACCACTGCGGGGAGACGAGCGGCTCGATCCGAGAATGGCAACGCTCGCAGGTCCCGACCGAGTGGCGGTACGGCTCGCTCTTCTCGAGCTGTCCGTGCTCCTCGAGCCACGCGACGACTCGCGCGTCGGCGCTCTTCTGATCGATGCCCTCGAATCCCTCGGCGATCATGCGGCCGTCCGACCCGATCACCGTCAGGGTCGCGAGCTCGTGGTCGCGCCCGATCTCGAAGTCCGTCGGGTCGTGGCCCGGCGTGATCTTGAGCGCCCCCGTGCCGAACTCGGGGTCGACGCGTTCGTCCGCGATCACCGGGACACGGCGCTCGACGACCGGCACCACGACCTCAAGCCCGATCGCGTCGCGATAGCGCTCGTCGGCGGGGTGGACCGCCAGCGCGACGTCGGCGAGGATCGTCGCCGGACGCACGGTCGCCACGGCGATCCCACCCCCGCCGTCGACGAACGGATACCGGACGGTCACGAGCGTGTCGTCCATCTCGACGTGCTCCACCTCGAGGTCCGAGATCGCCGTCTGGTGGTGGGGGCACCAGTTGACGATGCGGTTCGCGCGATAGATCCAACCCGCCTCCCAGAGACGGACGAAGAACGTCATGACCGCCTCGACGTACGCGTCGTCCATCGTGAAACGCTCGCGGGCGTAGTCGAGCGACGCGCCGAGACGGCGATACTGGCCCATGATCGTGCGGCCGGTCTCGTCGAGCCAGCTCCACGTCTTCTCGAGGAATGCGTCGCGCCCGATCTCCTGGCGCGAAGTGCCCTCGGCGACGAGCTGCTTCTCGATGACGTTCTGCGTCGAGATGCCCGCATGGTCGTAGCCCGGCTGCCAAAGCGTGTCGAAGCCGCGCATCCGGTGCCAGCGGACGAGGACGTCCTGGATCGAGCCGTTGAGCGCATGCCCCATGTGGAGCTCGCCCGTCACGTTGGGCGGCGGGACGCAGATGACGAACGTGTCGTCGCGTCGCGCGCCGGCGCCCGCGGCGTAATGGCCTTCGGCCTCCCACGTCTCCTGCCAGCGACGTTCAACGCTCTCGGGCGTGTAGAGCGGATCCATGGGCGAGAAGTCTAAGGAGCGGGTGTCTCGCTGACGCGAGCCACCTGGCAAGGCTCTTCTAGGTGGCGCGCGTCAGCGCGACACCCCGAGCACCAGGATCGTGCTGGTCGCGTGGGCGAGGAGCTTCTCCGCCCCGTCCTCGAGGCGGGCCTCCGTGAGGACGACCGTCCGCCCACGGTTGACGATCGTGCCGATGCAGCGGACGACGCCGGTCTCGGCCGTGATCGCGCGCGTGAAGTTCGCCTTCAGCTCGAGCGTCGTCCACCGCGTCCCGGCCTCGGCGACGGAGACGAACGCCGTGCCCATCGCCGAGTCGAGGAGCGTCGTCGAGAAGCCCGCGTGGACGGTGCCGATCGGGTTGTAGTGCTCCTCGCCCGGCGCCGCCTCCCACACGACTCTCCCGGCGTCGACCTCCGCGAGCCGCATTCCCATCAGCCCGGTGATCGGCGGGTACGCCAGCTCCCCCGCGGCCATGCGGCGGAGCATCTCGAGGCCCGGGAGCCCGGCCGCGACCGCGAGCGTCTCGTGCGGGTCGGTCCAGGAATATGTGCGCGATCGCGTCTCCGCCACGCCCGCGGGGCTCAGCCGGTGCCGTCGGCGACGGCGTCGAGCTCGTCGGGCACGCCGTGGGTGACGAGCGTCGGTTTGAGGCCCTTCGCGATCGTCTCCTTCGTGATCACGCACTTGGAGACGTCGCGGCGCGACGGCAGCTCGAACATCACGTCGAGCAGCGCGCCCTCGATGATCGAGCGGAGGCCGCGCGCTCCCGTCTCGCGCTCGAGCGCCTTGTCGGCGATCTCCCAGAGCGCGTCCTCGGTGAAGACCAGCTCGATCGTGTCGTACCCGAAGAAGCGCTGGTACTGCTTGACGAGGGCGTTCTTCGGCTCGGTGAGGATCCGAACGAGGTCGTCGCGGCGAAGCTGGTGCACCGCCGAGACGACGGGCAGCCGGCCGATGAACTCGGGGATGAGGCCGAAGTTCATGAGGTCCTCGGGCATCACGTCGGAGAGCAGCTCGGCGCTCTCCGCCGAGTGCTTCGAGCGGACGTCGGCGCCGAAGCCGACGGCGTTCTTCCCGATCCGACGCGCGATGATCTTGTCGAGGCCGGCGAACGCGCCACCGCAGATGAACAGGATGTTCGTCGTGTCGATCGTGAGGAACTCCTGGTGCGGGTGCTTGCGCCCGCCCTGGGGCGGCACCGACGCGACCGTGCCCTCGAGGATCTTGAGGAGCGCCTGCTGCACGCCCTCGCCCGACACGTCGCGCGTGATCGACGGGTTGTCCGCCTTGCGCGCGATCTTGTCGACCTCGTCGATGTAGATGATCCCGGTCTCCGCCTTCTTGATGTCGAAGTCGGCGGCCTGGATGAGCTTCAGCAGGATGTTCTCGACGTCCTCGCCGACGTAGCCGGCCTCGGTGAGCGCCGTGGCGTCGGCGATCGCGAACGGGACGTTGAGGATCCGCGCGAGCGTCTGCGCGAGAAGGGTCTTGCCGCACCCGGTCGGGCCGAGGAGCAGGATGTTCGACTTCTGGAGCTCCACGTCGGCCTCGTCGGCCTGCCCCATGCGCACGCGCTTGTAGTGGTTGTAGACCGCCACCGCGAGCGTGCGCTTCGACTCCTCCTGGGAGACGACGTAGTCGTTCAGGACCGAGTAGATGTCGCGCGGGCGCGGGAGGTTGTCGAGGTCGAGCGCGGCGGGAGACGTCAGCTCCTCGTCGATGATCTCGTTGCAGAGATCGATGCACTCGTCGCAGATGTAGACGCCGGGGCCGGCGATCAGCTTCTTCACCTGCCGCTGGCTCTTGCCGCAAAAGCTGCAGAGCAGCTGCTCGTTTCCCTCGCTCGCTCGGGCCACTGGTCTCCTCTTTTACTCCGATTTCACGGGTTCGGCTACCCCGGTTCGCGCCGTCTCGGCGTCAGCGGTGCGTGATCACCCGGTCGATGATCCCGTATTCCACCGACTCCTCCGACGTCATGAAGAAGTCACGATCCATGTCCTTTCGCACCTTCTCCTCGTCCTGTTTCGTGTGGTGCGAGACGATCTCCTCGAGCTTTCGCTTCAACGCGATCGTCTCCCTGGCGTGGATCTCGATGTCGGACGCCTGACCCTGGTAGCCACCCCACACCTGGTGGAGCAGGATCTTCGAGTTCGGCAGCGCCATCCGCTTCCCTTCGGCGCCGCCCGCGAGGAGGACGGCCCCCATGCTCATCGCGATCCCGACGCAGATCGTCCGGACGTCGGGCTTGATGAACTGCATCGTGTCGTAGATCGCCAGGCCTGCGTACACATGGCCGCCGGGCGAGTTGATGTAGAGGTCGATGTCCTTGTCCGGATCCTCGGACTCGAGGTGGAGCAGCTGGGCGATGATGAGGTTCGCGATCTGGTCGTCGACCTGCGTCCCGAGGAAGATGATCCGCTCGTTGAGCAGACGGGAGTAGATGTCGAACGATCCGCTCGCCGCGGGACGTCTGCTCGATCACCATCGGGATCAGCGGCATGTCACTTCCCTCCCTTCGGTCGGGAAGTGACTAGAAGAGCTGCATCTTGCTGTCCCCATCGCGTCCTTTCGTTCTCGCATGTTCTTCTAGCGATCCTGCGAAGCAGGATCGCCAGGGGTCCACAGTTTCGTCTCGCCGGCCGGCTTCTCCTTGTCGGGCGTCCAGATCGCCTCGCGCGCGGCGTGCTGTTCCGGCGCAATCGGCTTCACGTCGGCCGCGAGGCGGTCGAGCGCGGCCCTGAGACGCAGGTCTTCTCGCAGCGACTCGGAGTGCCCGTGCGCCCAGACGTCGGCGATCACGGCCTCCGGGTCGTCGCCTGCGGCTTCGGCCTGCTCGCGGATCAGGCCCTTCACCTCGTCGTCCGAGACCGAGATGCCCGCCTTCTCGGCGACTGCCTCCAGGGCGAGCTCCCGGGCCACCGAGTGCGCCGCCTCCGCGCGAATCTGCGCCGTCAGGACGTCGGGTGTCTGCCCGGTCGCCTGGAAGTACGCCTCGGGCGAGATGCCCCGGTTCGCGAGCGAGCGGACGAACCCGTTCAGGAGCTCGCGGGCCCGAGCCTCGACGAGCTGGTCCGGCCGCCTGCACGTTCGACGCACGAACGAGCTCGTCGACGGCGGCCGCCCTGAACGCGGAGTCGATCTGCTCGTCGATGGCCGTGCGGATCCGGCCCTCGATGTCGGCACGGAGCTCCTCGAGCGTGTCGAACTCGCTGGCCGAGCGCGCGAGCTCGTCGTCGGCCCCGGGAAGCACCTTCTCGTTGACGTGCTTGACCGTCACCGAGACGGTGGTCTCGGCGCCCTCTGCAAGCTCGTAGCGGACGCTCCTGGTGTCGCCGACCCGTGCGCCGACGAGCGCTTGCTCGATCTCCTCGACGAGGCTGCGCGAGCCGAGCTCGACGACGGTGTCGGACTGCCCGGCGCCGTCCTCGCCCGCGAGATCGACGACGAGTGTGTCGCCCTCGCGCGCCTCGCGGTCGTCGGCGGGCACGAGCTCGGCGACCGAGCTGCGGAGCGCGTCGAGCTCCTGCTGAACGAGCTCCTCGGGCACCTCCGACTCGGCACGCGGCACCTCGAGCGTCGTCCAGTCGACGATCTCGGGGGTTGGCTGCACCTCGACCGTGGCGCTGAACGTCCAGGGCTCGGCCTCGCTGGCGGGAAGCTCGAAGTCGTACTCCGGCGTTGCCACCGGGCGTAGCCGCGACTGCGACGCAGCGTTCCAGAACCAGCCGCCGATGTGCGACTCGACGGCCTCGACCCACAGCCGATCGCGGCCGACGTTCGCGAGGAGTACCTGGCGCGGCACCTTGCCCTTGCGGAACCCGGGGATCTTGACCGATCCGGCGAGATCGTCCGCGGCATGCTCCACCGCGTGCTCGAGCTCGTGCGGAGAGACGTCGACCGTGAGGCGGACGCGGTTGCCGCCGAGCTCCTCCACCTGGGCCATGCGGCAATTCAAGCAGTTGCGTTGTCGCGGCCCACCGATGTAGGGGCGAGATATATCTCGGCCCACGGGGCGATACGCTCCAACCGCGCGGGCGTGGCGGAACTGGCAGACGCTCCGGGTTTAGGTCCCGGTGGGCTTCGGCCCTTGGAGGTTCGAGTCCTCTCGCCCGCATAGAGGGACGTGGGCTATGCCCGCGTCCCGCGGACGACGCAACGCATGGGGACGCGGCCGGAGGCCACGTCCCGTCAGCGCCCGAGCAGGAGCCCCACGGTCTCGCGCACCGAGTCGATGACCAGACCGCCAAGCGCGATGAGCGCGAACGCCGCGAACGCGACGAACGGATCGTTCGCCTGCAGCACGAGCAGCGCGCAGAACGCGCCGACGACGACGCAGGCGGTCGCAAGCGGCCGGCGGGTCCTCGACCCGAATGCGAGCCCGATCAGGAACACGAGCCCGAACACGACGATTCCCACTGCCATTGCCGGAGCGTAGGACCTGGTCCCGGACAGACCGCTCGCGGGGGAACCCCTGGTTCCCCCGCCAGCCCCTCCCCGCGTTTGCGCGCCTGGACGGTCAGCGCATGGCTTTGGTCGGTAGGGCGCTACTTCTCCGTGTCGACGCGGATGAACGGAGCCGGCCGCGTCGGGTGATCGGCCTCGCCGTCGACGATGACCTCGCCGTCGAACGTCACCAGCCCGGTGGCGGTCGCTTCACGCTCCTGTCGCTTGCTTCCTGGCCCGTTGACCGTCGTCTCCACCGGACCGATGCCCGTCCAGGCCACGTCGAAGGACACCTGGTGAGCCGCAGCCGAGGTTGTCCCGGGCGATTCCGGATCCCGCGGCCGTGACGCTCTTGAGATTCGCGGTGCTCGTGATCGTCGCCGGGACAGCCCCTGCGCCCCAACTGAACGAGGTGCCGTCCGGGCACACGGCGAGGAACTGCACCCTGGCAGTGGGATCCGGGTCCTCGGTATCCGGAGACTCGAAGTCGCGGGTGCTCGACACCAACAACGTTCCCTCCACCGTCGACCCGTCGGCACACTCGTGCGGAACTGCCCAGAAGGCGGACGTCGTCTCCTCGAAGAAGAGCGATCGAACTGCCGATGCCGCGCTCGAGACCGTCAGGACGACTGTCAGCGCGGCGATGGCGACAATCGAACGTCGCCGTGTGGAAGCAGTGAGCATGTCTGAACCTCCCCGGCTCTGCGGCTGATGCTTCGGCTCTCAATGGGCCAGTACGGCTGGGCCGACGAGGCGGATTCCATGGAGTGCCATCGGACGGCGGCGAGCAGCACGACTGCCGCATCGAAGCCGCCGCTCTCCCCTTCCCGCATGCGCCCGCCGAGTTCGACGCATGCCCCGGGAGAACTCCAAGCACCCTGCAAATCGTCATCTTTTCGCCGCCGAGGTCAGCACCGCTGGTGTGCACTGCGTCGCACGAATCGCACGGTTTGCACGTGTACGCAGCGGCGAGGCATGCATAGCCGATTCGCGCCGCACCGACTACACGACGTGTCAGTCTGACCGGATGTTCTGGTTTAGCCTGAAGAGATTCGTCGGGTCGTAGGCCCGCTTGAGCGCCTTGAGCTGCTCGAGCTTCTCCGAGCCGTAGGCCTGACCGATGCGCTCCTGGCCTTCGTCCATCAAGAAGTTGACGTACACGCTCGTGTGGTAGGGCTCGAGCGCGGACCAGAACGTCCGTGCCCACTCGCGCTCGGCCTCGAAACCTGCCGCGGTCTGGCTGTTGCCGTTGATGTTGAACGTGAAGCCGGCATCGCGGCCGTTGAACGCAGTCTCTGACTCGCCCACGCGCGCGACTGCCCCTCCCATCTGGAACCACGCGACAGTCGTGATCGGAGAGACGATCCGCCTGCCGTGCTCGACCACGATCTCGATCATGTCGTCGTTCAACTCGGCGACGTCGCAGGCGCGGAAGTAGTACCACCACCCATGCGGGAACGCAGGGTCGAACGTCGCCTGATGCGTCACGTAGGGCTTCGGCTGGCAACGGTCGAGTAGCGGTGATCGGAATGTCTTGAGTGGCCGCACGACCCGCTCGCCGTGGTCGAGCGGACCGGCATAACAGCAAAGGACGCTGACCACCGGTCGGCCGTGGAGCTCCGGTGGGACGAAGGCCACGGCGGGCGCCTTTCGCAGGACCACCATCGTCATCAGCTCGTCGGGGGCCTCGGAGACCCACTCGCGGTAGAAGCGCAAGCACGGCCGGCGCGTCCTCCATCGGCCAGTAGATCGGGCCGGCGAGCACGATGGGCCCGACGGGATGGAGGCGAAACTCGAACTCGGTGACGATGCCGAAGTTCCCTCCTCCGCCGCGGAGGCCCCAGAAGAGGTCGGGGTTCTCTGCTGCACTGGCCGTGACGAAGTCGCCCGCGGCGGTGACGAGATCCGCGGAGAGGAGTTGGTCTACCGTGAGCCCGAGCTTGCGGTGAAGCCAGCCGATTCCACCGCCGAGCGTCAGGCCGGCGACGCCGGTGTGAGTGACGATTCCGCCAGTCGTCGCAAGCCCGAACGCCTGCGTCTCACGGTCGAGCTCTCCCCAGAGCACGCCTGCCTGGACTCTCGCGGTGCGCGACACCGGGTCGACGCGGATCCCTTTCATTGGCCCGAGATCGATCACGACCCCGCCGTCGCAGACCGAGTGGCCCGGATAGCTGTGCCCACCCCCTCGGACTGCGAGGGGCAAGGAGGTCTCGCGGGCGAACCCGACCGCCGCCCTGACGTCCGCAACCCCGCCGCAGCGCGCGATGAGAGCGGGGTAGCGATCGATCGATCCGTTCCAGATCCTGCGGTGAGCGTCGTACGTGCGATCGCCGGGGCTGATGAGCTCGCCCTTGAAGGTTTCGCCCATCCCGCGTAGGGCGGCGTGATCGAGCCGGATGTCGGTGACGGTATTCACGTCGCTCGAGTATCGGCGCGTGCCGACCAGCTGCCTTCGCCTGACAAGGCCAAATGCGCACATGGCCTGTCGAGGCCATGGGGCTTCAGGCGCTACAGCAGATGCAGCTTGTGCGCCTTCGTCACCGCTGCGGCGCGCGAGGAGCAGCCCAGCTTGGCGTAGGCGTTCTGAAGGTGTCGGTGAACCGTGTGCTTGCTGAGCACGAGCCGGGCTGCGATCCCGCCGTCCGTGAGCCCCTCCGAGACGAGGCGCAGTATCTCGACCTCGCGCGGCGTGAGGATCTGGTCGCGGCGGCCGGCGCCCTTTCGCTTCGGTGAGGCGCCGAGCGTACGGAGAAGGTCGCGAGCACGCGCCGCCTCGGCGCCGGCTCCGATCTCCTCGAGTCGCATCAGGGCAAGCTGCGCCTCGCGTACGGCCGCGTCCCCACGGCCGAGCGACGCGAGAACCCCTGTGAGCTCGAGCCGCGCCCGCGCGAGCTCGAAGGATGCGCCGCTCACGGCGAAGAGCTGGACGGCGTCTTCGAGCCTCGCCCGTGCCGCCTCGTGATCGCCCGCGGCCGCCGCGACGAGCCCTTCGGAGAGGCTGAGCGACGCGCGGAGCGGGCGAGTTCCGATGGCATCCGCGATCGACCGCAGCTCGATGACGTGAGACGCGGCCGCATCTACGGCCCCGCTGGCCACCGTCGCCCTCACCATCACCTCGACCGGCGCGGCGCGCAGGGTCTTGTTCTCCACCGGGACACGCCGAAGGACGGGCTCGAGCAGGTCGACTGCGATCGAGGGATCGCCCAGGTCGAGGGCGAGCTCGGCCATAACCACAGGTGCGAGCGCGTTGCCGGGCGCCCGCTGGAGAAGCTCCTCCGCCTCGGCGAACCGTCCCTGCCGGCGGCGCAGGTCGGCGAGCCGCACGATCGCGAGGCCACCCCAGGAGGGCCGCTCGAGGGCGAGACGCTCCGCCTCGATGAGGGACTTCTCGGCCTCGGGCCAGCGGCCCTGCCAGGTAAGCACGGCACCGTAGTGCGCGCGGCAGGCAAGCGTCACGAAGTTGGTTTGCATCCGCCGGCTGAACTCCGCGACCTTGCCGCACCACTCCGCGGCCCGCTCGAAGTCACGCACCCGCTCGCAGGCGTTGAGCAAGAAGCAGAACGTCCAGCCAGCCGCAACGATCTCTTCGAACTCGCCGGCGAGCGCAGCAGCGGTGGCTTCGTCTAGACGGCCCATGCCGTCCGCGACATCACCTTCGTTCACGAGCGCCAGGCCCTCGACCCCCACCGCGAACATCTCGAGCGAGACGACCCCGAGCCTTCGCCCCAGCTCTCGCGCACGGATCGCGAGCTCTCGCGCCGTTGCTGTATCTCCGTCGATGGTGGCCACGTATCCGAGCAACGCATCGAGCCAGCCATGCTCGGGGCAGTCGTCGAGTCCTTCGAGGATGCGAGCAGCTCGTTGGAACCAACCGTTGGCGATCGCGCGCTCGCCGCGGAGGATCAGGTAGTCGTCGCCAACCCAGAGCGCGAGCATGGCCGCGCGCCGCATGTCTCCCTCACGGTGGCTGAGGCGGAAGGCGCGCTCTCGTGCGTCGATGCAGGTCGGGACGTCCTCGACCCACCAGGCGGCCCAGCTGAGGCCCTCCAGCGCGTCGACCGACTCGCGCGCCTCGAGCTCACGCTCGAAGATCGCCCGCGCCTCAGCCCATGCCCCGCGGGCGAGCGCAGCGTTGCCCTCCTGGACACGCTCCCCCAAGGACATGCTCTCGCCTATGCCCAAACAGTACGGGATGGGCTGGCGCCACATTTTCCGCCGGTCGCCACCGCGGACGAGATCTCGGGGTAAATCGGGCGTTTCCCTACCTGTGCGCTCGATGCCCTCCGACGGCGCCTAGCCACCCTCGGGGCAGGGCCGCTGTAGGTAGCGCCGGCACTCCTCGTCGGTCAGCGAGCGCGTGACGCGGCTGCGCGCGATCCGGAGCAGGAGCTCCGGGTCGAGCGCCCACACGCGCACGAACGGCACCGGCTGTCTCGGGCGCACCCCGGCGAGGAGCCGGCCGTCCGGGCTGAGCGCGACGCGCAGGCCACTGTCGCGCAGCTTCAGGGTCTCGACGCCCTCGGGCCAGTCCCAGATCCGGATGGCGAAGGCCCGCTCGTCGACCGTCGTGTTCGCGAGCCGTCGACCCGTCGCGGCTGAAGACCATGTCCGACGACGCCGCGCTCGTCTCCAGCGTGCGCAGCCGCTCGCCGCTCGACGCGTCCCAGACCACGGGGCCGATCCCCGACTCGGTGAGCACCTGCGCGGCCATCGGGGCTCCAGGCGGCCGAGAAACCGGGGCCTCCGGAGGGCGGCAGCGCGAGCAGCTGGCGACCGGTGCGCGCATCCCAGATGCGCGTTCCATCTGCTGCTGTCGAGAGGAGTCGGGCGCCGTCCGGGCTCCACGCGACCGGGTACGTCCCGAAGCCGCCCGGCGCGTGCCCGCGGAGCACTCGGAGCTGACGACCGGTGGCCGCGTCGAAGATGCGAACGGTGGCATCCCAGCCCGTCGTTGCGATCCTCGAGCCGTCCGGGCTGAAGACCGCCCGGTTGACGACGCAGAGGCCACCGGGAACGCAGTGGCGCCCGCGGATGACGACCAGCTGCCGACCTGTCTCGGCGTCGAAGATCCGGGCGCTGCCGTCGGCGCCGGCAGTCGCGATGCGCGAGCCGTCCGGGCTGACGTCGACGCCGATGACGGCGCGGACCGGAGCGTCCGTTCGCGCGTGCTGATCGAGGACGAGGAGCTCGCTCGCCGGTGTCGGTGCTCCAGACGCGCACCGTCCCCTCGCGTCCGGAGCCCGCGACGAGCCGGCGGCCGTCCGGCGTGAACGCGATGTCGGCGTGCCAGTCCGTCTGCGGCCCGGGCAGCGTGAGGACTTCGCCGCGGCCGGCCGGCGAGACGTCCCAGACCCTCGCCTCGCCGGAGGGCTGACCCCACGTGACGAGCCGCGTGCCCGTGCGGTCGAACGAGACGCTCCCGACGGGCCTCCGTGTAGCCGCGGAGCGTCAGGCCCTCGCGGAGCTTTCCACGCGTCACATCCCAGGTCTTCGCGAGCCCGTCCACGCCGCCGGTGGCGACGCGCCGCCCGTCGCGGCTGAGCTCGACGTCGAGGACCGCTGCTCCGTGGGCGTGAACGACGTCCAGCTGCTTTCCGGACGGCAACCCGTACAGCTGGAGCTGGCCGCTTTCCATTTGACCGGCGACGAGGAGCGTGCCGTCGGAGCTGACGTCGAGGTCCACGACCCGGGCGGTACCGCCCGGATCCGCGACCACGGCGACCTGCTTACCGGACGCGATGTCGAGCACCTTCGCCACGACGGGCGAGGGAGCGGCGCCCCGCATGCCACGGCGAGACCGCGATGCGGTCGCGTCCGACGAACGCGACCCCCTCGCCCCAGGCGACGCCCGCTTCGGTGCGGTCGTGGACACCGGCGAACGTCTGGAGCTCTCGGCCGGTGCGGACGTCCCAGACACGCACCGCACGATCGGCGCCGAGCGTCGCGAGCCGCGTGCCGTCCGCGCTGAACCGGGTCGCGAAGACGCCGCCGCGATGCGCACGAAGGCGGTGAACCAGGTCGCCGGTGGCGGCATTCCAGAGCCTCGCGGTGCCGTCGGCGCCTCCGGTGGCGACGAGCCTGCCGTCCGGGGCGTACCCGACCGCGAAGACCTCTCCTGTATGTCCGGAGAGCCTGACGAGCTTCTTGCCTGTGAGGTCGCGAATGCTCGCCGTCCCGCCCTCCAGGTCGGCTGCGACGAAGCGAGTCGCGTCGGGCGCGAGGGCGGCGACGTGTCCGATGCCGGTCCTCCGCCCGACGCCGGGTACGGCCGACAGCACGCGCGAGGTGGCGAGTGCGTCGTGGAGCGCCTGCTGGGCCTCGGTGAGCATGGTGCCGTCATGTCGCCGCGTCGTCTCGGCGGCTTCGATCGCGAGCAGGATGCTGCGCTCGGGATCGACCTCGAGGTTCGCCTGCGCCGACGCAGCAAGCTGGCGGGCCGTCGCGAGGCGTGCATCGTCTCGCGCCTCGTTTCGGAGGACGAGCGCGAACGCTGCGAGCGCCGAGGCCGCGGCCGCGAGCACCGCGAACCCTGCCAGCGTCGCCCGCCGCCTCCGCGCCCGGCGCCGGGCGGCCGCGTTCGCCGCGGCACGCGCCTCGGCCAGGAAGTCGCGCTCGCCGGCGGTCAGCGCGAGGTCGGTCGCTCCCGCCCAGGCTTCGAGCTGGGCGAGCCTGCCCTCGCGCGGCAGGTACTCCGGATCGCGCCCGGCGTCGTGCCACTCTCCGACCGCCTCGACGAGACGCCGGTGGAGGAGGAGGTCCTCGCGGCGCTCCTCGATCCACCCGCGTAGCCGGTCCCACTGAGACAGGATCGCCTCGTGCGCGACCTCGACGGTCGGCGTCCGCGTCCGCGGCTCGCGGTCGAAGGTGAGCAACCGGTGCTCGCCGTAGCGCGCAAGGATCTCCTCGACCGCGCCGGGCTCGAGCTCGAGCTGGCGGAGCTCGCTGCGACGCACTCTGCGCCTCGTGTCCTGGGCGGCGGGGTCGACGCCGACGAGGCGAAGGAAGACGTGACGGCATGCCGCCTGGGCCGACGGACCAAGACGCGCGTAGAGATCCTCCGCACGCCGGCCGAGCGCGCCGACGACCCCGCCGGTCGCGACGTAGCCCTCGAGCGTCAGCGTGTCGCCCGTGCGGGCCGCGAACAGCTCGGTCAGCGCGTACTGCAAGAGCGGCAGGGCGCCAGGCTGATCGCGGACGTCGGCGACGATCTCGGAGACGAGCCCCGGCTCGAAACGAACACCGATGCGTCGTGCCGGCCGCTCGATCGCCTCCGCAAGCTCGTCCTCGGAGGGCGCGGCGACCGCGACCATTCCGGCCCGCAGGAGCTCCCCGAACTCCGGGTAGCGGAGGGGGTGGTCGAGGAAGTCGGCGCGCAGCGTGACGAGAACGCGCGCACCCGAGCGTGGGTCGTCGGCGAGCGCGATGAGGCCCGCGAGGAACCGGCGGCGCGTCTCCTCGTCGGCCGTCAGCGTGAACAGCTCCTCGAACTGGTCGACGACGAGCAGCAGCTCGCTTCCGGGCGGGAGGATCTGCTTCACGACGCGGCGGATCCCGAGCTCGTCCCGCGCGAGCTCCTCGACGAGGTCGTCCGGCCGCTCCACCGCGACCCGGAGGAGCGCGGCGGCGAGCTCCTCGAAGGGATACGAGCCCGGGAACATGTCGGTGACGAGCCAGGGCACCGATCCCGAGCAGCGCGCCGCCGCGGAGCGCCGGGACGAGCCCGGCCTTGACGACGGACGACTTGCCGATCCCGGACGGTCCCACGACCGCCACGAGGCGTCGGTCGCCGACCGCCCGCACGAGCTCGTCGACGAGCGCACCGCGTCCGTAGAAGTCGTCGGCGTCCGTCTCGTCGAACGCCCGCAGGCCCTTGTACGGGTTCTCGGCGGGCGTGTACGTCTCGGCCACCGGGGCCCCGATCGCAGCGGCGAACGCGGCGAGAAATCGGTCGACCGACTCGTAGCGCTCGTCCGGATCGGACGCGGTTGCGCCGGCGACGACCTCGTCGAGCGCAGCCGGCAGCTCGGGCCGGATCGTGCGCAACGACGGTAGCGCCCCGTCCATCGGCGGCCGCTGACCGGTGAGCAGCTCGAACGTCAGCAAGCCGAGCCCGTAGATGTCCGACCGCGCCGTGAGCGCCTGACCTGCCAGCTGCTCTGGCGGGACGTACGCGGGTGACGAGGTGACCGGGCGCCGTGCGTTCTCCGAATCGGCCAGGCGGGCGGCGATCCCGAAGTCGGAGAGGTAGGCGTTCCCGTCCTCGTCGAGCAGGACGTTCGCGGGCTTGACGTCGCGGTGGACGACGCCCTGCCGGTGGGCGTAGGCGAGCGTGCTCGCCACCTGCGACAGCAGGTGCGAGGCCGGCTCGAGGTTCCACGGGCCTCGCTCGAGCGCCTGCCGCAGCGAGCCCCCTCGCAGCCAGCGCATCACGAGGTACGCCCCTTCGGGGTCTCGCCAGTAGTCGTACAGCGGAACGAGGTGCGGATGCTCGAGCTGGGCGACCAGCTGCGCCTCGGCCTCGAACCCGCGCACGAACGGCGGTCTGGTTGACGAGCTCGGGGCGGACGATCTTGATCGCCACCTCGCGCCCGACCGAGGGCTGGTACGCGCGATAGACGATGCCGAAGTCGCCGCTGCCGACCTGCTCGCGGAGCTCGTAGCCTCGCACCGAGCGGCCGAACGCGCCGGGCGGGATCGGCGGACGGCAGGCGGTCGATCCGGAGCGGCGGGAAGTCGGAGGGAAGCCCGTCGAGCAGGAGCTGAAAGACGTGTTGCGGGCTGCCGATGCCCTTGAACCGGAACTCGCCCAGCGCCTTCGCCTGCCAGCCGCCTCGCGACGCCGACAGCGCCGCGTGCGCGTCCGCCGAGAGCAGCACCTGCCCGCCGTGCGCGGCGGCGAGCATCCGGCCGGCGCGATTGAGCACCGGCCCGAAGTAGTCCCCTGCGCGGGCCTCCACCTCGCCGACGTCGATCGCCATCCGCACGTGCAGCGGCTCCAGCTCGCCCCAGTCGGCCGCGGCGAGCTCGCGCTGGATCCCGCTCGGCGGCGGCGACCGCCGCGCCGACGTCCGCGAAGGCGAGGTCGACGCCGTCGCCGACGCGCTTCACGACCCGCCCTCCGGCCGCCTCGGCGGCGCTGAGCACGATCCGGTCGTGCTCGGCGACCGCGGACCGCATGGCCTCCGTGTGCAGCTCCCAGAGGACCGTCGAGTCCTCGATGTCGGTGAGCAGGAAGGCGAGCGTCTGCACCTGCGGCTCCGCCTCGAGCACGAGCGACGGGTCGTGGTTGAGGATCCTCCGCTCGAGCCCTGCAGCTGCGCCGAGGGCTCGAGGCCGAGCTCCTCGGCCAGGTACGCGCGCGTCTTCTGGTACGCACGGAGCGCTTCCGCCTGCCGGCCCGAGCGGTAGAGCGCGAGCATGTGCTGCGCGCGGAAGCGCTCGTAGACGGGGAACTCCTCGCACAGCACCTCCAGCTCGGCGATCAGCTGCGCGTGGCGCCCGAGCGCGAGCTCCGCCTCGATCCGCGTCTCGACGGCGCGGAGGCGCAGCTCCTCGAGGCGCCGCGCCTCGAGCTCCAGCGCGAACGGCCGGGCACGTCGGCGTACGGGTGGCCGCGCCAGAGCGCGAGCGCCGCGCGCGAGCAGTTGCGCGGCCTCGGCGGGGCTCGCTCTCGACGAGCGCGGCCGCCTCGCTCGACCGCCCGCTCGAACTCGACCGCGTCGACGTCCTCCGGCTCGGCTACGAGCCGGTAGCCGCCGTCGTCGCGGACGATGACGTCGCCGATCGCGGCCCTGAGGTTCGAGACGTACGTCTGCAGCGTCGAGCGCGCTCCGGCTGTCGGCTCGTCGCCCCAGACGCCGTCGATCAGCGCGTCGACCGAGACCGGCTTCCCCACCTCCGCCGCCAGCAGCGCGAGCACCGTGCGCTGCTTCGGGCCACCCAGGCGAACGTCGACGCCGTCGCTCAGGACTTCGAGGGGCCCGAGGACGCGAATCTTCAAGTCGGGCGCACGATACGACGCGGCGCCGGGAATGACTAGCCCGCTCGCGGATCGAAGCTGTGTCTCGCTCATGGCCTCGAGGGCGACGGGCGCGCCGAGGCGCGCCCGTCGTCCAGCTCGTCGTATCAGGGGAGCGTGATCGTCCCAGTAAGGCGGGTCGTGGTGTGTCCGGCCGCGACGTGGATGCGGCCGGTTCCACTGCCCGTCGCGCCGGCGAAGTCGCCGGTGCCGCCGACGATCGTCCATACCCCATGGATCCAGACGGGGTTTGCCGTGCTCTGGGCGTTGGCGGAGTTCCCCGGGAACTCGACCCCCGTGGTGGTCCCGTGCGTCACGAGCGTGCTGCCGTTCCTGAACGTCATCGTCCGCAGCGTGCAGCCCGGTCCGCATCCGTTGATGACGAGCACCGTCCGGTCGACATGCCCGAGCCCGGCAACGTTCCCGGCTCCGCAGACCGTCAGCGGCCCGCAACCGCTCTCGACGAAGATGGCGCGGAACGGCACCGTCGTACCCGCCGCCGCGGGGGCGGCGAGCGCCAACGCCGCAGCGAAGGAACTACACGCGAGTGCAAGTCTGAACAGCTTCATTGCGATGCTCCCTCCGTCGCAGGTGTCATGCCTGCGACCGTACGCCTGGCCGCTCCAGAAACGCTCCAAAGCGACCCAGCCGCGCGACGACCGCCTCGGTCAGCTGGCGAGGTCAAGCTCGAGCGGCGCGGTCGTCGGCTCGGCGCGCTTCCGCATGCGCGAGCGTCCGAGTGGCCCCGGGAGGAGTCGAACCTCCGCGCGCAGGTTCGAAGCCTGCCGCTCTATCCACTGAGCTACGGGGCCGGGGTAACGAGGTGGCGGACGGGACTCGAACCCGCGACCACCGGGACCACAACCCGGGGCTCTACCAGCTGAGCTACCGCCACCGCGCGGGAGACGCAGGATAGCCGTATCGGGATTGCGGTCGCGGCTCGTGGACGGCATGCGGCACGCGGCTCAGTTCGTCACCGCGCTTCCGTGTCGTCCGGGGTGGTGCCTGACCTGCTGAGAAGGCGCAGGACGTCGTCGAGGGCGATGTCGTCCGGGACGTCCTCGGGTGCATCGGCCAGCCCTCGTTCCGCGAGGTCCGCGTAGATGCGCGCCACGGCGCGGAACAGCTCGGGCGTGAGACCCGCGTCGCCCTGCGTCGCGGCAATCTCCTCCATCTCGGCGACGTAGCGCCACGCCTTGGACGATGCCTTCCCGAGCGTCGCGCCGGTGTGCTCCCTGTCGGCAAGACCGGTTCCGGCGAGGTCCTCGAGGACGTACTCGACGACGCCGAATGCCGCGGCCGTGCGGAGCGCCTGCGCGAGCAGTGCCACGCGGCCCTTGTAGACCGACGCGGTGCACATCTTCACGGCCGAGGCCAGGCCGACCGTCTCGCCGACGAGGATCAGCTCGACGCCTTCGACCGGAAGCGATGCGATGTCCGCGGCGCGCGGTCCCGAGAGGTACATGCGGGTCGTTCCCGCACGGGTAGGAGGTGGGCCGGAGATCGATCCGTCGACGGACTCGATCCCGTGCTCCGTGAGCAGGTCGGCGACCCGGCGGACCGTCGCCGGTGCAACCGCGTTCAGGTCGGCGACCAGCGGCCGAGCGTCGCCTGCCGCCGAGGCGATCGTCTCCGCGACCTCGACGACGGACCCGGGCGGCACGACCGAGAGCACGACCGAGGCCTCGGCCATCAGGGCGTTCAGCGACCCGACGTCCTCGAGCCCGGCATCGCGTGCCAGACCGCGCGTGCGGTCACTGCGGCCGTCGAGCGCGACGAGCACGCGGGCGCCGCCGTCCCGAAGCCGCCCTCCGAGCGCGCTTCCCATGGATCCAGCCCCGACGAGCCCGACGACCAACGCGCCCGGGAGGATTCGAACCTCCGACCCGCGGATTAGAAGTCCGCCGCTCTGTCCCCTGAGCTACGGGCGCTCACCGTGAGCGTAGATGGTCGCTCGACGTGGAGCGTGCTGCGGCGCAGCCAGCCGAGGAGCGCGCCGCCGAGCGCGACTGCCGCCCCGAAGCCGAACGCCCAACGCACGCCTCGCTCCTCGACGAGAGCGCCCGCCGCTGCGGCGCCCGCCGCGAACCCGATCGAGATCGCAGTGCCGAACCACGCAAACGCCTCCGCCGCGGTTCCGGCGCGTGCCGTGCGGTCGATCGAGGAGTAGAGCGCCGCCACGGTGGGAGCGATCGGCAGGCCGGCCACGAACGCGAGCACCGAGAGCGTCGGCAGCGAGACCGCGAGCTGGAGCCCAAGCAGCGCCACGCCAAGGGTCAGCGCGCCGCCGACGAAGCGGCGGACCTCGTCGCGCGGCGGGCGCATCCCGGCGAGGAGGCCGCCGACCAGGCTGCCCGCGGCAAAGCACGCGAGGCCGATCCCACCGAGCTCCCGTGACCCTTCCTGTTCCGCGAACGCCGGCATGGCGAGCTCCACCGAGCCGAAGGCGACCCCGACGACCGCCGCATAGAGGACGACGGTGCGCACACCAGGCGAGCCGAGCGCTCCGAGAAGCCGCGCGCCTCCGCTGCGTGACGGCGGCATCTCGCGGACGGGAGGGAGACGTGACAGCGCCATCGTGCCGAGAAGGCTTGCAAGGCCCGCGCCGGCGGCCGCGAGGGCGGGCTCGACGGCCGCGAGCCCCGCCGCGAGCAACGGCCCGACGACGAAGAACGCCTCCTGCATCGCCGCCTCGAACGCGTACGCGGTCGACCGGAGATCCCCGGGTGCGATGCGCGGCCAGACGATCCGCACGGTCGACCCGATAGGCGGATGGATGAACCCCGCGAGCGCCGCGGTCGTCGCGAGAACGGCCGTCGCGGCGTCGGCGAGCGCGAGCGCGACGACCGCAGCGAGAAGCCCTGCGTAGGCCACTGCGCCGACGCGGAGGACCGGGGTGGGACCGAGCCGGTCGACCCGACGACCACGTACGGGAGCGCCGATTCCGAGCGCGATCGTGTAGACAGCGACGACCAGCCCGGCCGCGCCGTAGCCGCCGCCCTCGCCACGCACGAGGAGCAGAAGCGCGAAGGGCGTCATCCCGAGCGGAAGCCGGGCGAGCAGCGACCAGCCGATCAGCGCCTTCGCGTGAGGAACAGCGAGGAGCTCCCGGTAGGGATGTCCGTCGGTCACGGGCCCGATACCGTCAGCCGACCCGACGAAGGGCAGCGTGGTCGGTCGAATCGCGACGCGGCGTCACGCGGCTCACGCTACTTCGTCGAGCTGCTCCTGCTCGGAGAGGAAGCGCAGGAACCAGTATGCGAAGACGACGAAGAACACGACGGACTGCTCGGCCGCCATCGTCATCCCGCCGAGCTGCTGGTCCTCGAGGCGAGACAGCCCCCACACCCGCTCGGACGCACCCGCGTAGAACTCGTAGAGCGGCTCGGGAACCAGTGCGAGGACGAGTCCGAGCGGCGCGGAGAGGATGAACGCAGCGAAGGCATACGCCGCCCGGGCGGCCGACGGGAGGCGGTGCGGCGCGTCCTGCCAGACACACCACCAGAAGAAGAGGCCTGTGACAAGGTACGTGGCGTGCTCGAGCGCGAGGAGCGAGCTCGGATGGCGCAGCGCCGCGTCGTAGAGCGCGGGCACGTGCCAGAGCGCGTACGCGGCGACCCACAGCGGCAGCGCGACGAACGGGTGCGTCAGCCAGCGGACGATCCGTGGGCGTGACAGACGCTCGCCGAGCGCAGGCGGCACGCCGAGCACGAGCAGCAGGGGCGCCCACTCGGCGAGCACGACGTTCTGGAGCAGGTGCGCCCAGACCAGGTACTCCCGCGCAAGCGTGTCGAGCGGTGTGACGAGCGCGACGACGAGCAGCGCACAGCCGACCATGAACGCCGCCGCTCGCCACCGATCCCGCCCGCGCGTCGCGGCGAGGTACCCGACGGCCAGCCCGAGCGGGACGAGGGCCTCCCAGCTCCACGACCACGTGTCCGCGGCCACGGCGCTACGCTAGACCCGATGCGGGTGTAGCTCAGTTGGTAGAGCGTCAGCCTTCCAAGCTAATGTCGCCGGTTCGAGCCCGGTCGCCCGCTTGGCTAGAACCCTGGGTGACTGAGATATGAAGGTTCGTGTGAGTCTCGCCGCGGAGGACGTCGAGTTCCTCGACGCATACACCGGAGCCCACGGCCACCGGTCGCGGTCCGCAGTTCTCGAGGAGGCGGTAAAGCTTCTGAGAGGCGCTGGACTCGAAGACGACTACGCCGAGGCCTGGAAGGAGTGGCGGCAGTCGGGTGACGCAGGCGTCTGGGAGACGACTAGCGCAGACGGTTGCGTGAAGGGCGGCTGACCCTACGAAGAGCACCACCGTGGCGGGCATACAGCCAGCGGTCGCGTCCCACCGCCCCGGGCAGCGGGCCTGTCACCGGCCGCTCGCGGAGAAGTGCTGGTAGTCCTTCACCTCCGACCAGCGGCCGCCCCAGCTCCAGCCGACGGCGTCGAAGGCACGTACGACGGCGCCGCCGTCGACGGCCATCCCGGGACGGTACGGTGCGCGCCGGAGATACGGCTGGCTCGCTCGATGCGAGGTCGTGCCGTCGGAGGAGACGTACGGGTTCTCGATCGGATTCAGGTCGATCGCCCGACCGTAGGCGTGCTCCGACCAGCGGGACGTCCCCTCGACGGTGCGGCAGTTGAAGGCCGAGGTGTTGTCGGCCTCGATCGACCGGAAGTCGCTGGCGCCGTACGCGTCGACGGGAACCATTCGCCGGATCGGGAAGCGCACCGCGTAGAGGCGCCGCAGGACGCTGGCCACGTCACGCGCGACGTCGCGATGGACGACGATCCGACCCGTGCGGCTACGGCCGTCGAAGCCCCAGTGTCGCGCGCGGACGAGGCGCAGGTCGTCGAGGCCGACGGGGCAGCCTGGGCGCCACGAGACGCCAGTCATCGTCTCGCGCAGCGACGACGGGAGCACGCTCACGGAGCCGCGGTCCTGGGCAGTCGAGGCCGACGACATGCCGGAGGCGAAGGCACTGAGCACCAGAGCGATGAGCGCGACGACCGGGATCCGCACCGGGGAACGGTAACCCCAGCGCAGGCGTGAGAGCAGGTGTCCGACTGAAGTCGGACACCGGGGCGAAGGTGATGTCCGACTTCGGTCGGACATCTCAACCCACCGGGCGCGAGAGTCGGGGTGGTCGGATTCGAACCGACGAAACCTCCCGGCCCCAAACCGGGCGCTCTACCAGGCTGAGCTACACCCCGTGGAACAACAGTGTACGGCCGCGGTCAGGACGCGAGGACGACGACGAGCGTTCGTGGGCCGTGAACGCCCTCGACGCGCTCGAAACCGATGTCGGAGGTCGCAGACGGACCCGAGATCAGGACCAGCGGCTGTCCGGCGCGCGCGGACGACTCGAGGCGCTCGAAGAGCTCCGGCACCGTCTCGACCACCTGGTCCCGTGTCACGACGCAGACGTGGAGGTCGGGGACGAGGGTGATCGCGCGCCGGCCCTGCCCGGGCCCGCCGTCGAGCGCGATCGTCCCGGTGTCAGAGCAGGCAACGGCGCACGTCGTCACCGCGGCGTCCAGGGTGTCGAGCTCGGTCGGCGCCAGCCCGTGATCCTCGACGAGCGCCACGCCCGCAGGTCGAAGCCCGGCCGGGAGATCGGGCGCGACGACGACGCGTGACGCGTCGTGCTCCGAAAGCGCTGCACCGATCGCCGCCCGAACGTCGGCGGCCTCCACGACGACGCCGCCGGCCTCGATCACGCGATCGACGAACATCGTGGCGATCTCGTCCGCGGCGCGGGCGCCTCGCTTCACGTAGTCTCGCGGCGTGTCCGGCAGCGGAGCATCGTCGGCGAGCGCCTGCCGGATCCGCGCCAGCACGGCCTCACGCGCCTCGCTCACGTGCCTCCCACCACTCGCGGAACGTCTGCTGAGCCACACCCGGGAGCGTCCGCGAGCGACCCCAGCCACGAAGCGGGCCCGGGAACCAGCGCAGGCGTCCTCCCGAGAGCGCGGGCCGCTGGAGGGAGCGCGCCACTCGTTGGGCCCGCTCGTATCGTTCTCGACTGGAGAACGTCCGCCCGAGCGCGCGCAGCGCTCGGCCCTCGAGCCCCGGCCGCGCGCGACGAACCACCTGCGCCCGCTCATGCACGAGGATCCGCGGGATGTCGATCCCGACGGGGCAGACGTCGGCGCACGCGCCGCAGAGCGACGACGCGTACGGCAGCGACGCGGCGGTGCCGTGCTCGCCCGAGAGCTGGGGCTGGAGGATCGCGCCGATCGGCCCTGCGTAGACGGTGTCGTACGCGTGCCCGCCGGTCTGGCGATACACCGGGCAGACGTTGACGCACGCCGAGCAGCGGATGCAGCGAAGCGCCGGCCTGCCCTCCGGATCGGCCAGCGCACGCGTCCGGCCCGCGTCGACCAGCACGAGGTGAAACGACGAGGGGCCGTCTGTGGCCGACACGCCCGTCCAGAGCGACGTGTACGGGTTCATCCGCTCCCCGGTCGCCGAGCGCGGCAGGAGCTGCATCAGCACGCCGAGGTCACGCCATTCCTCGACGACCTTCTCGATGCCGAGAACCGTCACGAGCGTCTCGGGCAGCGTCGTGCACATCCGGCCGTTGCCCTCCGACTCGACGACCGCGACGGTGCCTGTCTCGGCGACGGCGAAGTTGGCGCCCGAGATCGCGACCCCGGCGCGCAGGAACGCCGCACGGAGATGCTGCCGGGCGGCGGCGAGCAGCGAGTCGGGGTCGTCGGCGAGGTCGGGCTCGTCGAGCGCCTTGCGCAGGATCTCTGCGATCTCCGACCTACCCCGGTGCAGCGACGGGACGAGCAGATGCGAAGGACGCTCCCCGGCGAGCTGGATTATCCGCTCCGCCAGGTCGGTCTCGATCGGGTCGATCCCGGCGCTGACGAGCGCGTCGTTCAGGCCGAGCTCGTCCGTCGTCAGCGACTTGACCTTCACCACCTCGCGCGCCCCGACCCCGCGCACGAGCCCGACGACTATCCCGTTCGCCTCGTCGGCGTCGCGGGCCCAGTGCACGACGCCGCCCGCCTCCGTGACTCGTTCCTCCAGCCTCACGAGCAGCCGGTCGAGACGGAGCAGCGAGCGCGTCCTGATCGCCGCGCCCGCTGCACGGAGCTCTGCCCAGTCCGGCGTCTCGGCGACGACAGCAGCGCGCCGCGCCCGGATCGTCGTCGTCGCGCGGAGGACGTTCGCGCGTGTGCGCTCGTCCTGGAGCGCGACGGGCGCTGCTCGCTCGAACGGCAGCGGTGTGGTACTCCGGGCGGCGAGGGCGCTCACGACGCGAGGACCTCCGCGAGGTGGACCGCGCGAATCGGTGCGCCCTTGCGCTCGAGGCCGCCGCCGATGTGCAGCAGACACGATGTGTCGCAGGCACACACGGCCTCGGCGCCCGTCTTCTCGATGTGGCCCAGCTTGTCGGCGAGCATCGCGCTCGAGACATCCGAGTTGCGAATCGCGAACAGCCCGCCGAAACCACAGCACTCCGTGGCATCGGCAAGCGGGCGGAGCTCCACTCCGGGTACCGCCCGCAGGAGCGACTCCGGTCGATCTCCGACCTTGAGCGCGCGGAGCGAGTGGCACGTGGGGTGGTACGTGAGGGTGCCTTCGAACGACGAGCCGACGTCGACGACCCCGAGCCGGTCGAAGACGAACTGGGACAGCTCCCAGGTGCGCGACGCGACGCCCTCGGGATCTGCTGAATGCTCTGCGACGTGCGTGCGCACGTGGGCGGCGCACGAGCCGGAGGGAGAGACGACCGCCTCGTATCCCGCGAACGTCTCGACGAACCTGGCGGCGAGAGCGGACGCCACCTCGGCATGGCCTGCGTTCAGATGGAGCTGCCCGCAACAGGTTTGCTCGCGGGGGAACTCGACGTCCACTCCGAGCCGCTCCAGGAGGGCGACGGTCGCCCGACCGACGGCCGGCTGGAGCGTGTCGACAAGGCAGGTGACGAAGAGCGCCACGCGCACCGCGCGAGCGTACAGCAGCGTGGTCCGTTTGATCGATGATCGATCAGATAGGCCTGAGCCCGGCCGTCGCGGCCGGATAGCCTCGTGCGGTGACGGAGATCGCACTCCACGGCACGGCGGCAGCCGCGGAGCGGCATCCTCGCGTCGGGTACGCGATGGCGAGCGCTGCCGCGCTGCTGTTCGCGGTCAACGGCAGCGTCTCGAAGGTGATCCTCTCCTCGCCGGAGATCACCAGCCTGAGGCTGACCGAGCTGCGCGCGACAGGCGCGTTCCTCTGCCTGGCGGGCGTCATCGCGCTCACCGCTCCAGCCCGTCTGCGAGTCGCGCGAGACGAGGTTGCCCTGCTCGTGTTCTACGGGATCGTCGGGTTCGCGCTCGTCCAGTGGCTCTACCTCGTCTCGATCGAGCGGCTTCCGATCGGGATCGCCCTCCTCCTCGAGTTCACCGCGCCGCTGCTGGTCGCGCTCTGGGCGCGGCTCGTATGGCACGAGGCGGTCAGGCGCCGCGTGTGGGCGGCCCTCGCGCTCGCGCTCGTCGGGCTCGCACTGGTCGCAGAGGTGTGGGAGGACGTGCGGCTGGACGTGGTCGGCGTCGCGGCGGCGCTCCTCGCCGCGGTGTCGCTCGCAATCTTCTTTCTGACCGGCGAGCATGCGACCGGACTGCGGGATGCGACGTCGCTCACGTGCCTCTCCCTCGGCGTCGCGGCGCTGTTCTGGGCGGTCCTCCAACCCTGGTGGAGCTTCCCTTTCGCGGCTCTCGGCGACAGCGTGTCGCTCCAGGGCACGTTCGACTCGACGAGCGCACCGGTCTGGCTGCTCTGCCTCTGGATGATCGTGCTCGGGACCGTGTTCCCGTTCGTCCTCTCGCTCGGCGCGCTCAGGCACCTCCCCGCGACACGTGTCTCGGTCGTCGCGATGATCGAGGTCGTGCTCGCCTCGTTCGTCGCGTGGGTGTGGCTCGACGAGATGTTGTCCGTCGCGCAACTCGTCGGCGGCGGGGTCGTCTTGCTTGGCGTCGTGCTGGCCCAGACCTCGCGCTGAGTGGACGGGAAGGCGCCTCCCGCGCACGACCGCGACACGCTCGGTGCGTTCGCGGGCGCAGTCGC
>CAWIYX010000009.1:0-128128 GCA_963840415.1 uncultured Alphaproteobacteria bacterium
TCGGCCGTCGGGCTCCCCGAGTAGGCCCAGAGCCGCTCGATCGCCTGGGTGACGGGCTCCGCCTCTTCCGCGCTTTGGGCGACAGCAAGCCGTCCGTAGAGCGTTGCAAGCAGGGCGCCGCGCTGCTCGAGCGTGGTCGGCGCATCGGCCTGCGCGTCGGGCGGCGGTTGCTTCTCTGCCGACGGCCCCGGCGCAGGAGGAGACGGCGGCGGGGCTTGGGCCTGAGCCGATGCGGCGAGCGCCGCCGAGGCCAGCGCTGCCGCAAAGAGCACGGCGCGCGCGGAGCCAATCGCATGGAACGACATCATGCCGCGAACATAGGGTCTCGCCGGCCATGCGTCAAAGCGGCCGCCGGGACCTCACTCCACCTTAGCCCTGGCGGGCCTTGAAGCGGCGCTGCGTCTTGTTGATGACGAAAAGGCGCCCCTTGCGGCGGACGAGGCGGTTGTCGCGATGGCGCGAGCGCAGCGACTTCAATGAGTTTCTGACTTTCATGTCTCACACCAGTTGCGTCGCGGATGGTGGGCACTAGAGGGATCGAACCTCTGACCCCTACCATGTCAAGAGTGGTTTCGGATGCGCTGAATAGCGATGAAACCCCCGAAAGTAAAGGGAAAAGCAAGCCTCAGAAGTGAAGGAACGGGTCGCGTTCGTGTCGTGAACAAGTCATGACCTCGAAGCAAGTGCTGGCACGATTTTGGCACGCTAGCCTTACCTCGACTTGAACTTGCGCAAGGCTCGATCGCGAGCCTCATCCGCCCCGCGCACGGCACGCTCTGGCAAGGCGGCGGTGACCTTCACCTGCCTCGCAAGGACTGAAGCTCGACATCAATAAGCTTGCTCGTCAGGGCTTGGTCCGGCCCGGAGCAAAGTCTGGGCCCAATGGCATTCGATGGACCGAAACCTACACGTGGATCGACCTCGGCGCCCAACCTCGTCGTTTCGGGGGGCGCCAGTGGTACTTCAAATGCCCTGAGACGCACCGATACTGCTCGGTGTTGTGGCGCCCACCGGGCGCGCGGCGCTTCGGCAGCCGACAAGCGTGGCGCAGGCAGGTCGCCTACGCCTCTCAGTTTGCAAGCCCCGTCGATCGGGCCCATCGCGCGAAGGCGAAAATCAAGTCACGACTGATCGGGACCTGCGATCCCGACGAATGGGACCTGCCGCCGAAGCCGAAATGGATGCGGTGGCCAACGTATAACCGCTATGTGCAGAAATTCAACTCCTACGAGGACCTCCTCGAGCGACAGTTGTGGGCAGTGGTCGCCGGCCTGATTGGTAGAGGTTAGACAAGAGATTTCGATACCACGATCGATGGAAGCGGTCATTCAGCTCATCGATGGCGAACACAACGAGACGGACGGGTGCAAAGAGGGGGGCCGGAGTGTCGACCCCCGGCGTCGGTTAGACCGTGGCGTGCGCTTCGCCGGAGCCGTCCGTTGCGGCAACAGGCTCCGGAGTTGGCTCCGCCGTCGTTTCTCCTTCGCGGGCAGCCGGTGCCTCGCCTGCGGCTTGCGCCGGCTCAGGCTCGGCTGCGGGCTCAGGCTCGGCAACCGGATCGGCCGGGGCCGATGCCGTGGCCTCGCTCGCGGCAGGCACGCTTTCGACGGACGAGGCGTCCCCCTCCGGCGCTGCCTCTGCTTGAGCCTCGAGAGGCGCCGCCGCGGGCTCCTCCGGCTGAGGGTCCGCCTCGGCGACGGGGGCGGTCGGCTCGGACGCAACCGGCTCTGCGGCGCTAAGATCGCCGCCTTCCGGCATCACGAGCGCCGTGCCACACGCCGCGATCGGGTCAACGGACGGCGCCGGCTCGGCCTCGGCAGTCACAGGCTCGGCGGGTGGTAGTTGGGCGTGTGGTGCCTCGGCCGACGCGGCTTCGACGGGCGCGGCAGCTCCCGTCGCTCCGGTCTGCACGAAGTTCATGAAGTCGTTTGCCACCGCGATGATCGCTTCGGGCTTGCCCCCGAGGTCGTGCGCCATGCGTAGGCAATTGAGGCGCTGCTCTTGTAGATCCATGCTGGCTCCTTGATTGTTTCGAGTACGGTTCGTAACTCAGAACAGGAAGCACATTAACACCAAAATCAACTTGGCTGAAGGGCGGATAGACTGATTAGCCGAGATATTTCCAAGTAGCGCAGAGTTCTTGCGAAGTCATGTCGCGCGACCGCAAAACGTCTCTACAAAGCATCAGATTAGGATGGAAATGTGCAGACGATACCGCACGTAAGGGGCTTGCGCCCGCTCGTACCGCGGAACCTCGATTGGCGTTGGCGGCCGCCCAAGGCGCCTGACTGGTTCTATCATTACGAAACCAGCTGGGAGTGGACAACGGCCGATGATGACCTAGACGATTGCGTGCGGGCATCATCGAGAATCACTTTGAGCATGTCAGGGATCTCAAAGACAGCGGTGTTTCGCAGCGATGTAGCGCGGGCGCGAAAGTCAGCAAGTGTGCGGCCACTGAGTAGATAGGCAAGAGCCTTGTCAATCTCCGTAAAGCTGGTGAGGGCGATACCCACTCCCTGCTCCTCGACCCAAACGGCGTTATATCGCTCTTGCACAAGCGTCCGTGCGTTGTTTTCGACGATGACAGGAAGTCCCATGTGCAGGGCTTCGCTGATGCTGCCAGGGCCGGGCTTGCCAATGAATACGTCAGCCAAGCGCATGTAGTCAGCGACGCGATCAGTAAAGCCAACGGCATGGCACCGCGGGTGGGCTGAGAGGCGTGTACGCAGTTTTTCGTTGCGCCCACAAAGCACAATCGATTGGATGGGTAGGCGTGAGGCCTCGAGGCAATCGAGGATGTTCGCTGAGGCCGCCGAACCGTTGCCCCCAAACATAATCAGGGCAGTTGTCATCTGCGCGTCGAGTCCGAGTCCGGCGCGTGTTAGCGTTGGGCTACCTGGTGGGTTGTAGAAGGAGGGAGAGAGAATCATCCCGGTGGTCTTCAGTATCTGCTCAGGGCGGTACCAGCCGGTCAATTGGGCTTGGAGACATGATTGAGCGCTGCCACAAATTAGATATTGATCTTGGTCCTCCTGCCAGAAGTGGGGTGGACTGTCGGCGAGGTCCGTCATTATTGTAACGTATGGCACCGCAAGATCGATTGTTCGCAGCGCCCGAAACATAACGGCATTGAAATTTGGAATAAGGGACACGACCATATCTGGCTTGGATCTGCGCCAATGCTTGACCAATCTCCGCGCCATAATGGGGGCATGCAGACTGATCGCTTTTTGCATAGCGCGCAAAAACGGACGGGAGCACCTCGTCCAACCGCGCGACAGGGCTGCGTTGTAAACGCTTTCTGATTTTATGCGGGTTGTGAGAAAGACAGGGTCAACCGCGAGCAAGAGTTGCTGTAAATTGACTGCTTCAACAAGCCAATGAGGTGCGCTCTTGCCAAGAACTTCGGCGAGCGCCTTCATCGCAGTGCGGTGGCCGCCACCGGCATCGAAAAATATTAGTTCAATCTTTGGTCGTTTCATGTCTGTGCGTAGCGAGACCTCGTAGACTGGTCTCTGGCAACGGGCACTCTTATCCCTGCTCTTTGTAACACTATTTGCGACAAATCTGTTAGGGGATGCGTCTGCTCGAGCTGTTTTTGAACCGAGCTCCTATAGGGCGATGAGGACGGCATCGCACTTGAGCATGCCGGTATGTGGTAGATGGGTTGTATGTAGGCGTGTGAAATGCCGATGGTCAACAACCAAGCCTGGCGGAGAGTCAGCTGACGCGTTGATGCGGCCAGTAGCCACGCGTTTATTGGTGTCACTCGCGTGAAGCGGTGTGTCGTTGAGTTCAGTTCCTGGCCCTAACCAGTAGCCAGCGCCGAGCGTGAGTTCCTTCCGCTGTCGAGGGCTAAGCTGACGACGATGGGGGGCCGTGGGAATTTCGCTTAACTGCCAACTGCGAAGCCTTCGTTGCCAAGTACAAGTACCCAGGGCACCGTTCTGACCAGCTATAGGTGTCAGCGCTACATGCAATGGGAAGGGCTTTACCGGCCGCCTTTCCCAGTGCCCTCACGAACCATCCATCGTTGAGGTCGACATCGCCGAGCTTGCGGTCGGCCAACGTGCGCCAGTAGCTGCGCAAAGGGCTTCGTGAGGGGCATAGCTGCACGCGCGGTGATAAAGTCTGGTTCTCTCTTTCGAACTTTTGAACTCGGCGAGTCCACAGCACCATAGGCAGCGGTGCGCCGATCCCTGGCATTCATCGGCGGTTCAGACATTGACGCGTAGCCCAGTGGGTACGGATCACGCCCTTGATGAAAGGGCCGATGAGCACAGTTTACGCAGTTCTGTTCTCCGTGCTGCTCGTTGCCGGTGTTTCCGGGAGTGCGATCACGGGGGACTGCGCGTCACGATGCTATGCGCAGGAGAACGCCTGCCGGCGTGCGAAGCAAGGCTCGCAGAGCTGCAATGTGGCGCTGACGCGCTGCCTTCAGGCGTGCCGCACACAGAGGTAGAGGAGGGGCAAAGTGGATCTTGTCACGCTCTACATGATCGCGACCGTCAACGGGAAAACCGACTATTACCCGAGCCGCGATCTCTTCCTCGACTTCGACACGGTGGTTGAGGGCGGAAGTGAGCCTCGATGCCCCCCGCTTCGGGGCGCTTACTTTTGAGTGCGGGGCTAGCGCCGCGAGCAGCAGAGTGGACGGGCGCGAACTAGCAGCGGTGGGCTGCCAAACGCGGATGAGCAATCGCCCATTCGCCAACAGCTAAACGGACCGCAGTCTTCGTCAGCTCTACCCCAGACTCCGGACCCAAAGTACCGCGCATCGGAACGGAGCGATTGGGCCAAGAACGGAAAGTCCTTTGTTGGGCGCTTGACTAATGGCGTCGCGCTCAGCCTAAGCTTGGGGAGAGTAAAAAAGGAACTAATCGGCATCTCTATAGTATATTCACTGCCAGTTGCTTGTATCACTAAGTCCTGATGAATGTTAAGCTCCAATATTGACGCCGTTGTTTCAAAAAAAGAGCTTATACTTTCACAATACGGTCTTTAATAGCGGGACGAAAATTTATTTTTATTTTATGATGGCCACAATTAGGACTAAGTTGTTGCGAATATGCTGCGTCACGTTTCAGTGGGCTGAACGGTAGGGAGTACCGTTATGGGCTCGGAATGCAGTTATCCAGCAGCACGCGGAGAGATCAACGGCATGCGCGTTCTGCTGGCCGAGGATACGTTGATCGTGGGACTTGGGATGCAGTCGATACTTGAAACCATGGGAGCGGCTGTAGCGGGACCAGCCTCCACCGTCGCGGAGGCAGCCCGCCTGAGCGAACTCGGATCGTTCGACGCGGCGGTGGTGGACATGAACCTCCAGGGCGAGATGGCCTATGGCTTGGTCGACAGGCTCAATGAGCGCGGCATCCCGGTGGTGGTCGTCACCGGCTACGAGGTCTTGCCGTCACTGACTGACAAGGTCGTCACGATCCTGCAGAAACCATTGCGCGCAGAAGCCTGCTCAAGACGTTGCGCAGCCTCGCTCCAGTCCATGAGCGGAGCGCACGCGCCGAGCGGCTCGTCAAACTTGCCTCGCTCACCGGCAGCGTCTCAGGCGCCGTGAGCCTGGGGGGAACTCCTTGGACCCGTCGAACCCTTGGTACCGTGCCGAATGGAGGCCGGCCATGACAGGAATTGCAATGATCTGCGAGGCGGCACCGTGCCGGAGACGCGTCTTCGACACGATGCCGGCGACTGTGCCCGCGGCGGCCGACACCTGGGACCGTTTGAGGGCTCAGCCCGAGAACCGAGCCGTGGCGACTGCCAAAGCCACGCATCAGATCCTGATCGTTGACGACGAGCTTTGGGCCGCTCTCGACATGGAGTGGGTGGTCCGGAAGTTGGGCCATGAGGTGGTGGGCCCTGCGGCTACCGCAGACGCGGCCATCGAGCTTGCCGAGACGGAGCGGCCCGATCTCGTGCTGATGGACATCCAACTAGCAAACGATAGCGACGGTGTGGCCGCTGCCGTCGAGATTCGACAACGCTTCGACATTCCGAGCCTGTTCGTCAGCGCTCACGGCGATTCAGTCGTCCACAAACGCGCAGCAGCGGCCCGTCCTTCGGGCTTCATCGAAAAGCCGTTCACCCCCGAAGCGCTCGCACTCGCCATTGAAGCCGCTCTTGAGCCCGACGAACCTTCAACTTGAAGAGCGCAGGGCTCAAGCAGGCGCAGCGCGTTCGAACTGCGGCCGCCGCGTCGGCCGATGTCACAGGCGCTCAGAGACAGTGAAGAGCGGCTGCGACGCATGGCCGATGACGCCGGAGCAGGTTACGCTTGCTCTTCGCCTTGTCGGGGAGGGCCAGACGGTGCCGCATGTGGCGAGTACGTTCGGCGTGCATGAGACGACCATCTACCGGCGTTTAACGGCCGCGGAGGCCACGGCCTAGTTGTGGCGCGCGGCAAGCTAGCGCGTAGGAGTTGGGGATCGCGCATGTTGGTCAGTTGGGGGGCCACTTCAGGCAAGCCCGCGGTTGGGTGATCGAGGACGACATGTCATGACCCCGTCAGACGGAACGCACCCAGCCCTCGTCGTCGGCATCGGCGCCTCCGCAGGGGGGCTCGCCGCCTTCAAGGGCTTTTTGTCGGAAACGCCGGCAGACACCGGAATGGCATTCGTGCTGGTGCAGCATCTTGACCCGCACCACAAAAGCCTCCTGGTCGAGTTGCTCGGGGCGCAGAGCCCCATTCCGGTCGTCGCGGCTACGGATGGCGCCGCAGTCAAAGAGAATTGTGTCTTCGTCATTCCGCCGGATGCGACCCTCACCATCAAGGATGGCGTTCTCCAGGTCGCCACCCCGGCGCCGGCGCGCGAGCATCGCCGGCCGATCGATACCTTCTTCACCTCGCTGGCCGAGGACTGTGGCGAGCGTGCCGTCGGCATCGTGCTCGCGGGTGTCGGGAGCGACGGCACGATCGGCATCGGCGCCATCAAGGAGCACGGCGGCCTGACGTTGGCGCAGGCCGAGTTCGATGCCACGGCCTTGCAGGGCATGCCGAGCAGCGCGGCGGCCACCGGCCTGGTCGATCACGTCGTGGCGGTCGAGGCCATGCCGAGGAAGCTCATCGACTATGCCACGCATCTGGTCGGGGTTGCGGAGAAGAAGGATGGCGACGGCCAGCGCAGCGACCTCCAGCAGCACCTGGCCAAGATCACGTCCGCTCCTGCACGCCCAAAGCGCGCACGACTTCAGCGGCTACAAGGACGCGACCCTGATCCGGCGGCTGCAGCGCCGCATGCAAGTGCTGCATATTGAGAGCGCCACGGACTACGTCGCGCGGCTCAAGACCGATCGCGGTGAGATCGAGGCGCTGTTCCGCGAGCTCCTCATCGGCGTCACCCAGTTCTTTCGCGACCCCGAGGCCTTCGACGCCCTCAAGGCCACGGCGATCCTGCCCTTGCTCGCCGCCAAGGATGAGGGTGAGCCCATTCGCGTGTGGGACCCGGGCTGCTCGACCGGTGAGGAAGTCTATTCCCTGGCCATCGTGTTCAAAGAGGCCCTGCACGCCCGCGATCGCGTCCCGCAGGTGACCATCTTCGGCACCGACATCGACGCCAACGCCGTGGCCACCGCCCGGACGGGTCGCTACCGTAAGGACGCCCCGGGCCTGTCGCCCGAGCGCTTCGAGCGCTGGTTCGCCCGGAATGGCGACGACTATTGCCCGGTGCCGGAGATCCGCGACATGTGCGTCTTCTCCACCCACAGCCTGGTCAAGGACCCGCCGTTCTCCAAGCTCGATCTGATCTCCTGCCGCAACGTCTTGATCTACCTCGGGGAGGAGCTGCAGGACCGGCTGATGCGCACCTTCCATTACGCCCTGCTGCCCGGCGGCACCCTGTTCCTCGGCACGTCCGAAAGCGTGACGCGCAACTCCAGGCTGTTTACCGCCCTCGACAAGAAGCACCGCATCCTGCAACGCCGCGACGCCGGCGCGACCCTGCCCGCGCTGCAGCCCACGGGGCATGCCGCCTTGGAGCCGCCGCCGGCATCCGTAAGACGGCGTTCGGCCGAGGACAGGATCGACAAAGCCGTCAGCCGCCTGATGCAGCACTACGCGCCGGCCTACTTTGTCATCGACCGCAACCATGAGGTGACCCGCTTCTCCGGCGCCGAGACCGGCCCCTATCTCGAGCCCTCAAAGGGCGCGGCCAGCCTCAGCCTGTTCAGCCTCGTGCACAAAACGCTGAGGCCCGCCGTCAGGGCCGCCGTAAACCAAGCCGTCGCCAGCGGACAGCGGGTCATCAATGAGACCCTGACGCTGCGCATCGATGGCGAAGCCCGCGCGCTGACGCTGATCGTCGAGCCGGTCGCGGGCCAGAACGGGAAGACCAGCGGGAGTTGCGTGGTCGCCTTCCGCGACACCTCCCCGCTGGCCGCAGGGGGAGCCCCTGAGGCGCCGGCAGCAGAGAGCGATGCCCATGTGCAGCTGTTGGAACGCGAGATTGCCGCCACCCGGGCGCAGCTCGAGGCCGCCACCGATGATCTCGAGACGCAGATCGAGGATATGAAGTCGACGACCGAAGAATTTCAGTCCGTCAACGAGGAGCTGCAATCGTCGAACGAGGAGCTCGAGACCGCGAAGGAGGAGATGCAGTCCGTCAACGAGGAGCTGCAGACGATCAACACCGAACTCAACAACAAGAACGAGCTCCTGACGCGCCTCAACAGCGACATGCAGAACCTGCTGGATAGCACGCAGATCGGCACCGTCTTCCTCGACGGCCAGCTGCGCATCAAGTACTTCACGCCCACCCTGCTCCAGCTGTTCCCGGTGCGCGACAGCGACCGCGGCCGCCCTATCACCGATATCCTCAGCGGGCTGACGTACACCGAGCTCCAGGGCGACGTGGATACGGTGCAGCGGAATGGCACGATCGTCGAGCGTGATCTCGCGCTCAAGGACGGTGCTCAGGCCTTCGTCATGCGCATTCGGCCCTATCGCACGGTCAAGGGCGAAATCGATGGCGTCGTCATCACCTTCGTCGATATCACCGAGCGCAAGCGAGCGGAGGAATTGCGGGCCAACCTCGCCGCGATCGTTGAATCGTCGGATGACGCCATCATCGGCAACGACCTTGACGGCATCATCAACAGTTGGAACCAGGCGGCCCAGCGGCTCTTTGGCTATACGGCCCAGGAAGCCGTGGGCCAGCCGGCTTCGATCCTGATCCCCTCGGATCGCGAGGACGAGGAACCGCGCATTCTGGAGCGGATCAGCCGCGGCGAAAGTACGCATAACTACGAAACCGTTCGCCAACGCAAGGATGGGAGCCTGTTCGACATTTCACTAACCGTCTCGCCCATCAGGGACGCCCAGGGCCGGGTCATCGGCGCTTCAAAGATTGTGCATGACATCACCGAACGCAAGCAGGCAGAAGAGACACAGCGCCTCCTGAACGACGAGCTCAATCACCGCGTCAAGAACACGATGGCCACGGTGCAGGCGATGGCCGAGCAGACCTTGCTGAAGACGCGCGATCCGGCCCATTTCATCGACAGCTTCCGCGGGCGGCTGCAGGCCCTATCGCACGCCCACAACTTGCTGACGCAGAGTCGCTGGAGGGGTGTCGATCTGGAGTCGTTGGTCCGCGAGCAGCTGGTTGTCGACGCGGCCCAAGGTGAGCGCATCACCTGCTCGGGTCCGCAGCTGCAGCTCCAGCCGCGTGTGGCAGTTCACCTCGGGCTGGCGCTGCACGAGCTCGGCACCAACGCGCGCAAGTACGGCGCGCTCAAGGTTCCAGAGGGCCGGCTCGGCGTGACCTGGCGTGTCACGGGCCACGGCGCCGGTCACGTTCTCGAGCTCAACTGGGTGGAGAGCGGAGGCCCGACAGTCAGTCCGCCGGCGGTCCATGGCTTCGGCACAGTGCTCATCGAGCGCGGACTGAAGCATTCGCTCGGTGGCGAGGCGCACATGAACTTTGCGCCAACGGGCGTCATGTGCGACATGCACTTGCCTCTGCCTGAAACAGGCGACAGCGCCGGTCCTGAGTCGGACGTCCCTCCATGATCGGTGGACGCATCCTCGTGGTCGAGGACGACTTGCTCGTCGCGCAACGGCACTGTCACAGTAACACACTGGCTTGGTACAGAGGGGCCATATAGCATTGGCTTATGGACAAGCTCTCATACCGTCGCCACCGTTTTCCGAGTATCGTCATCCAGCAGGCCGTCTGGCTCTATTTCCGCTTCGCTCTAAGCTACCGCGACGTCGAGGATATGCTCGCCGAGCGTGGTATCGACGTGTCCTACGAGACGGTCCGCCGCTGGGCTTTGAAGTTCGGCGCGATCATTGCACGCAAGCTGCGAAGAGGACGGCCTCGGCCGGACGTGCGGTGGCATCTCGACGAAGTGTTTGTCTCCATCAACGGCAGACAGTTGTACGTCTGGCGTGCTGTGGACAGCGAAGGCGAGGTCCTGGACATCCTGGTTCAGCCACGGCGAGACCGCAGGGCGGCACTCAAGCTGATGCGAAAACTCCTGAAGAAGCAGGGCGTCCCTCCAGCCACCATCGTGACCGACAAGCTCGGATCCTACGGCTCTGCGCTGCGCGAACTTGGTATGGCACGGCGACACGACACAGGTCGCTGGAAGAATAACCGGGCAGAGAATTCCCATCAGCCATTGCGACAACGCGAACGACGGATGAAGCGCTTCAACCCGGGTCGGCACAGCGCTTTCTCTCAATCCACGCTGCCGTCTACAATGTGTTCAACCTCCAACGCCATCTGACCTCCCGCCGAACCCTGCGCGTGTTTCGCGCTCAGGCTATGCTGACATGGCGCCAAGCGGCCGTCGCAGCGTGAGCCGTTGCAGACATGGTCATTTGGCCTGCAAATTTCCGATTAACGTGACAGTGCCAGCTCCAGGGTCCCGTTGGCGTGGATGAACCACACGTCATATGCAAAAGGGTGAGCGTTGCCGCCTCTTCAGGGGGCAGGTCTAGCCGGAGTTCGTGCACCGCGGCGGAATTTTGGCGCGGCGCTGGGACAGCCCAAATAAATAATGTCGCCAGGGAGCGTTCCCCTCCGCTGCACAAGTCTTGTATGACAATCAAATGACATTGTGACAGCGGATCGAGGCCAATGTCCGATATCGCCGGGAGTGCGCCGCTTGGCGTTGGCGAGCGGACAGGCGGGCGCGGCACCAATGTGCTCGGATGGCGTGCAGCGGGCCTCACTTCTCTCGCTGCGGCGATCGGCGTCGGGGCCTACTTCTACCGCTACGAAGGCGGAGCGCCGAACCTCTTCTTCGTCTGGAGCGCAACGTTTCTCATCGCCGCCGCGATCGTGTTGGCGACGCGGCGCGTCCTCGTCGCGGCTGTCCTCGTCCCCATCCTCATCGCCATCATCGACCGAACCGCCGTGGCAAAGCACAAGGCGATGGACATGGTGGTCCATGCCTACGACATTTTCTTCTATCTCTCATCGTGGTCGACGCTCACCTATCTCTGGACCGAGTATCGCACTGCTCTCTTCGGGTTTCTCGCGGCTATTGTGGCGACTGTTCTCGCGGCCGTGATCGCCCATCGCGCGGATGCGACGCGCGTGCCCCGCATCTGGGGCCTCGCCGCCGTTACCTTGCTCACGGCGGCAACGGCCATTGCCGCCGGCATCAAGGGCGAGCGGCGCCACACGCAGCCCTACTGGGAAGACCTCGTCATCTCGTCGTTCTACTCGTCGTGGGCGGAGACCGTGGAAACGCTCTGGCGCGGGCAGCTCATCGAAGCGGCCGACACGGCGCCGGGGAGGCCGTTCCGACTGCCGGCCTCCTGCACAACGCAGGTGAAACCTCCGCACATCATCCTCATCCACCAGGAATCGGTGGTCCCCCCCGAGTATTTCCCGCAGGTCTCCTATGACAAAAGCGTCGATCCGCTGTTCCGCTCGAGCGACGGCGCGCTCCACAAACTCAGGGTCGAGACCTACGGCGGCGCGTCGTGGCTCACCGAGTTCTCGCTACTCGCCGGCGTCTCGACCTACTCGTTCGGCGGCATGCGCTCGTTCGTGCAATCGCTCATGGCCGGCAAGGTGCGCGACACGCTGCCCGAGAACCTCACCCTCTGCGGCTACCGCAACGTCGTGCTTTATCCCCTCAACAAGAACTTCGTCTCCAACGGAAAATTCTATACCGCCGTCGGCATGCCCGAGATCCTCGACATGCATGCCCAGGGAGCCAAGACCGGCAACGAGCGCGACCGCTTCTACTATGGAAACGCGCTCAACCTCTTGGAGGAGCACGTCCGCACCTCGGAGAAGCCGCTCTTCACCTTCATCATCACCATGGCGACGCACGGACCCTATCTCAACGCCTACATGCCGCAGCTCGACGTCCCCGGCGGCGGTCCGGGCACGTACGCCGAGATGCACGAGTACCTGCGCCGGTTGTCGATGGCGAAGATGGACTATGACGAGTTTAGGGCCGAGCTAAAGCGCCGCTTTCCCAGGGAGCGGGTCCTGATCATGCGCTACGGCGACCACCACCCGATCGCGACGCGCTCCTATCTCGGCTTCGGCGCGGCGCGAGCCGCCGAGGACGTAGTGCTTGCCAACGATTCTCTTGGGTTCATTACCTTCTATGCCGTCGAGGGCCTCAACTACGAGCCCCCGCCGCTGCCCGCCGTCGAGACGCTCGACGTTCCTTATCTCGGCGGCGTCCTCATCGAGGCGGCGGGCCTGCCGCTGTCGGACGCCTATGCCGAGCGCAAGCGGCTCATTGGCTCATGCAAAGGCCGCTACTATGGCTGCGAGCGGCGCGAGGAGATTCTCTCCTTCCATCGCCGCCTGATCAACTCGGGCCTTCTCGACGCCCGATAAGAAAGAGCCGCCGGAGGGCTGGCTTCGTTCAGGCTTCCGGTTCTGCTATTCGCGCCGGCGGCGCTCACCGCGGCCGCGGTCGTTCCAAGCGGAGACTGAGCCATGACCCACACCCAACTTAGGAACTGAAGTGTCCCCCGTCAGCACCTACCGGACAGATTGAGCTGATTGCGTAAGAGAGAGGTGCGGCTCATCGTAGCCCCGGGAGGGAGCACGATGAGACAGCGAGACAAGCAGGCGCCGGAGGGCGCGGGGGCACTTGGCCTGCTCCCCTAAGACGAGCCCAAGTTGAGTGAGCGAATCCGGCTATTTCCACCTCGATAGAGGAGATCAGGGAATGGCACGGAAACGGTACACGACGGAACAGATCATTGGGCTATTGCGTGAGGCAGAGGTCCGCCTTGGCCAGGGTCAGACGATCGGCAGCATTTGCCGAGGGATCGGCATTACGGAGCAGAGCTACTATCGCTGGCGGCGCGAGTACGGCGGCCTCAAGCTCGACCAGGCCAAGCGGCTCAAGGATCTTGAGCGCGAGAACGACCGCCTGAAGAAGGCGGTCTCCGAGCTGACGCTGGACAAACTGATCCTGAAGGAAGCCCTTGAGGGAAAATACTAAGCCCTTCCCGGAAGCGGGCGTGCGTTGATCACGTGCGCTCGCATCTCGCCGTTTCGGAGCGTAGAGCGTGTGCTGTCGTAGGACAGCCGCGTGCGACGCAAAGGCGGCATCTCAAGACGCCTGACGATGAAGCGGTCCTGACGGCGGCCATCGTGCGGCTGGCATCGCGCTATGGCCGCTACGGCTACCGGCGCATCCGCGAGATGCTCGTGGCCGAAGGCTGGCGGGTCAACGTCAAGCGCGTCTATCGCATCTGGCGCCGGGAGGGGCTGAAAGTGCCAAGCAAACAACCAAAACGCGGCCGCCTGTGGCTCAACGACGGATCATGTCTCCGTCTCCGGCCCGCACGTCCAAACCACGTCTGGTCGTATGACTTTGTCCAGGATCGCACGCAAGACGGTCGCGCCTTCCGCATGCTCGTCGTGCTCGACGAGTTCACGCGCCGCTGCCTTGCCATCGTCGTGGCGAGACGGCTCAGGTCCGACGACGTGCTCCAGTGTTTGACCGATCTCTTCGCTACGCATGGCCCGCCCGAGCATCTTCGCTCCGACAACGGCCCCGAGTTTGTGGCGGCCAGCGTTCGTGACTGGCTCGGCAGGGTTAGCGTCAAGACGCTCTATATCGAGCCGGGAAGCCCTTGGGAGAATGGCTACTGCGAGAGCCTCAACTCAAAGCTCCGAGACGAGCTGCTGAACGGGGAGATCTTCACGACGCTGCGGGAAGCTCAGGTCCTGGTTGAGAACTGGCGGCGCCATTACAATGCCCTCCGGCCCCACTCCTCGCTTGGCTATCGACCGCCAGCTCCAGAAGCGATCTTGCCGCCAGCATCCGGTCTGCCCTACGCTCCGCTTCGGCCAGCACAGACGCTGGCTGAGCACGGCCGGATTCTAACTTAGAGACTGGTATCGTTCCGAGGGGCAGGCCAGTTGGGCAACACAAGTCGGCTCCTGGCCCAACCCTGTAGTCAGCATCGAGCACGACTTCCTTCCGTTGTTGAGGGGTAAGCTGACGCAGCGGGGAAGCGTCCGCACCGAGTTGTGGCCTAGCCGCAACGAAAACCTCGATGATATGCCTCCTTTGGAGCCATAAACGGGCGCAACGATTATCAAACAAAGGAACGAAGGCTGCGCGGGCCCCGGTAACCGGGTCTGTTTTCGGTATCGGTTGTGTATACCGGGGACAACTGCGTGGCTGATGCTGGGTATGGCCACAAGTCGTGGAACAGGGTTTCCTGACATTGCGGCGTTCCCCGCACGTCGCGCAAGCGGGCCAGTGGGCGTCTCCTCCGTCGCCCACGGCCCGCGTTGATATACCGAAAACCACCCCCACGGCAGCACCCCCATGAGCGGAATTGCCGTCGTGCCTATCTTCCGATTAGGCATGCGGCTCGAGCGGCAGTTTCTAATCGGCTCCTCACGAGCGCCGCACCAGCGCGGGCCGCAAATGGGCGGAGCATTGGCGGACGTCAGCAAATTGGTGTGCTTACCACCGATAATAGCGGTAGCGCGGGTAGCCGTAGCGATAATACCGGTACGGACGGTAATAGCCGTAGCCATAATACCGGTACGGACGATAATAGCCGTAGCGGTAGTGACGATAACGCCAACCCCGCCAACGGACGGGCTCAAGTTGGGCAAGTTGGGTTGTCGTGGATAGGCCGGTGCGAAGCGTCTCCGTATTCACCGGGCCAGCTTGAGCCGAAGTTACAAGAGCGACGAACGCCGCTGCAGCAAATAGCCCGGCCGCAGATATTGGTCGGATCATGGGGAACCTCCTGTGGCAACTTTGCGTGCAAACTCGAAGACGAGACTTTGCCGCTTAGAAGGCAATCACCGCATTGATCGCGGACAAATCACAGGGAAGAGCGGACAACTAAACCCCACGTTGGCGACGACCCCATCTTCCGGGGACGCGGCTACTACCTATCTGACTGGCAGAACCGGCTGCTTGTCCCGGAAAGGCAACCGTACCGTTCGAGCAACTCGGCGTCGCGCTCGCTTACAGGACCGCCGGCACGCGCGTTGGCGCGCGCATGTTCCAACTCCCCCGCCTCTGTCAAACCCGCGGATGCCGGCCCCGGACCTGCCAGCACGACCAATCCAACTACTGCGAATATCAATCGATCCATCCGCTTCATACGTTGGGGTTATGGCAACTGAAGGTCAAGGAGCGGCCACGTGAGGGCGCGGGAGGAGCCTTTGACGCGACCTCTGCTTGTGGCCCTGACCGACCGGCTCGCCAACCCATGTGATTGTATCGAGAGTTAAAGCGTCCGTAGAGTCGTAGAGATTAAGTCGCGGCCTCAATCACTCTGCATTTACCCTAGTCCGCGCCAATGACCTGAAAGGCGCCCCAACTCGCTGGATGCGCGAACCACGCTGGCCCCACCTCGTCGAGGAGAGCCACCTGTGCGCGCCGAAGCGCCTCGGACCATCGCGTCGAGCCCAAAGTCTTGCGCTCCCTGACGGCGCGCGTCGTGATTTCAACCGCCGGCTTTGACGGAATAGCCCAATGTGTCGCGATGAGATTGTGCGCTCCTGCGACGAAGAAGGCTCGCGCAAGCCCGGAAAGGCCATCGGCCAACGGCCGCCCATCCGAGGTCGCGGTATCGCAGGCCGACAAGATTACTAGTTGTGCGTCAAGCTTGAGCCCAGCGATCTCGCTCATCGTCAGAAATCCGTCGTCGTCCTGACTCGCAAATCGCGGAGGCGTCAGAACGAGGCCGGGCTCGCTGTCGTCAAATGCGAAACCTGCGACAACGCCATGCGTCGCGAACGCCATCACATCGAACTCGTCGAGTTTCGACGTCTTTAAGACTTTCTCGCTCGCGCTCTCGCCGAGCAGCAGCTTGCTGTTGCTTGCGCCGAATTCTCCCGACAGCCTCCCAAGCTCGTCCCGAGTTTCTGGGAGCGATGGCTGCGCGCGCAGCCACTCAACATCGACAAGCCTCTTAGCTTTGACGATCTCGGAAAACTGGGTCGCACGATTGGCGACCTTAGTGGGGGCCAGAACAGGGTCGCCCACACCCAAGAAGGTCGCGACCTGTCTTCCGGTGCCCTCGGCCTTTCTGAGCGCAAGCAGCGTCACGATGTTTGGGGCTCTTGAAACGGCGGTGGTTCGAACCAGCCATGATATGGCGTGTGCGCGCGCCGTTGTCACATCGACGAAGTCGACCTTGTCGTCCTGCGTCGGCAGCACCGAAAGTGGCAATGCCTCGAGGGGGCCGGAGACAATCGAGACGATCGCGCGCGCATCTCTGATGTCGGCTCCGAGCGGACCGAAGAGCGAGCGAAAAAATTGATGACCGCGCGCCACGGGAAAAGGCGGGACATGACCTCCTTTGAGAACCAGCCCCCTTCGCAGCTCGCTGACGGCTTGAAGTAACTGCGAACGATCGAGCTTGCTGAGGTGGGCCTTGATGCTTCCCCGGCTGTCGACGAGAAAGACGAGGCTGGCATGGTCTCCAGATTGAATGACGAGAAGTTTCTCGCTGTCCGCCAGATAACGCCCAATCTCATTTACTGGGACCAATTTCGCCGCGCCGAGAAGGTCATCGCTCGAGTCCTGACCATCGCCGGCAATCACACCGCGAACGCTCTCAAGCTGCTGCTCGAGTATCACTCGATGCTGACGCGCCCCGATGGGACTGAAGCTGGCATATTCAGCCGCCACGGCCCCCGTGATGTCGATCTCCGATAACAAGCGGTCGCGTTCCTCGTAGTGCTTACGCAAGCCAGAGGCGTCGAGACGCCGGTTGCGGAGTGTAAGCTGCAACGCCGCTGCGGTGTCGCTCAGCGTGGCGACTTGCGACAGCTCGAACGACTTGTTGCGCGCTTCGTTAGCCTCGGAGGTCTTGAGCTTGGAGGCAACGTCAACCAGCGTGGCGGCTGCGCTTTGCACCGCAGGGCGCAGGGCGCGGATCGCCGATACGGTGCGCTCCCCACCGAGCCGCCATTCACGCTGAAACTTGTTGCGCAGTGCATCATCAGCTGCGGCAACGTACTTTAGCGCGTCCGACGGGCGCCCGAGCGCCAGCTCTAGCTCGGCAAGCCGTGCAAAGGCTGGAGCGAGCAGGGTAGCCAGGTTCGCGCGACCCGAGCCGTCGATCGGGTTTGGCACGTCGACGAAGTTAGCCCGATAGAAGCGCCACATGTAACGAAGTACGGAGTGCTCCGCCGCCTGAGCGCCAAAAGCCTTGAGATAGAAAGCAGCGTTTGAGGTCTTCCTCAAGAAATCGCGCGTTGCACCGAAGGCGTAGGCGTCTTCGACGCGCCCCCTCATCATCTGCTCGACGTAGCGATCTGCGACCTCGACGTTGGGCGCCTCAATGAACCCGCGAAAGTTTGCCAGAACCGACTTGCTCTCGTCCGGATCTACGGCAAGATTCACGCTGAGGCCCAAAGTCTGCATGAGAGACAAGAAATACGTACCCCGCTCATCGCGCGGGATCTCATTCTGCCACTTGTCTATTTCGCTATCGGTCAAGCCGCTCAGAGTGGCCTTGCGACCATTCACCAGCAGTTTTTCTCGTTCGACTTTCGAAAACGCCGCACCCGGAAGACTGCGCATCAGCGCGAGCGCCAGACCGGTACTTGAAGGGAATTTCGGCTGATCAGATCCTAGAACCTGCAACACATACTGGCGGATACCCTTGAGCAGATTCTGCGGACAATCAAGACAGTCCAAACGTCCGACAAACTGAATCGTCAAGCCCTCCAAGAGGTCTGCAGCGCGATACACCAGCTCGAGCAGATTGCCCTGCGGCTCGGCCTCGCGGAGTGCGCCCACCGCCGCATCGAGTTCGATCTCCGCACAAGCAAAATTCAATCGCGCTTCGCACATGGTCGCGCGGAGGGCGTGATAGGCGGCTTTATCACCGGGGATAAGGGCCGCCTCTCCCGCCGCCAGCTCCTCGGTGAGGCGCGATAGATGCTCGTCGGCGCGGCCGGCAATACCGTCCTGCCACCAGCCAATCGCCACGTTTAGGCGCAGGCGCGCAGCATGATCCCTGTCAAAATTCTCGTTACGCTTAAGCCTTTCGATCGCTGCTTCCTGCAACAGCAGGCCCGTGTGAACCCCGCCGACAGCCCGTAAGGCGGCACCACCTATTTCCAGTTCACAGACAGACTGTGCTCTGCTCGGCTCGCAGCTCGATGCCCCCGTCGTATCAAGAAAATCGAGCGTCGTTTCATAGATATCCGGCGCCCGATAGCGAGCATCCGCTAGCAACTGGAAGAACCATGCGACGGAATCATAGCCGCCCACGATCCCCCCTTCCTGCGCGCTCTTGAGAAGCAGAAGGTCACGCCAGATCCGTGTGTTTGCTTGATCATTTTCTTCATCGAAGAATTCGTGAAATAACCAAGCGGCACTAGAATCTGGCCACTCGGTCGCGCCGGTGGCCAACCGCTGACGCAGGAGCTCAGCCACACGCGGCGCTACGCGTCGAATCTCATTTCGGACGTCTGTTGTCCGTTTGTTGTTGCCCCATAGATCTCTGAGCTTGCCCACTCCGCCCTCGAGTTCAGACGGTGCTTGAGCCAAGGCCCCATCTGCGATGACGCCGGTACAAATGAACCCAGCGACAATGCAAATGAGAAGCGATCGAGACATGTCAGATCCCGCCATACATAGCGTTTTGAAGACCCCCTCGTCCCTTCCCTACATGACCTGATAGTTTGTTACGTGCTGCGATATCCCCTCGCGGCCCTTACTGTCCGGTCCAGCTCGCGGCCGACAAGTCTGAGCTGAGGGTTAGCTGTTGAAAAGCGTTCCGGATTTCGGGAGGTGTGAGTGAAACTGGTGTGAGCGCCATCGCGTTCAGTCTGCGATAGCGGCACGCCGCAAGGCGCTCTGGAAACTCCGCGCATCTCGGACATTCCAACCGGCAAGGCGATACCTTTTGACGTATGTCATATGAAACTTGCTGGCGGCCCGGTAGGGAGGAAGGTGGTGTATGCTTGATGTCAAAGCGCGTATTGCGAAGTTTGGACAGATGTCACCGTGGTCACCAGAAAATACCGCCCGCGTTGCCTCGTCATGGGGGTTCGGAGTGTCTAGAACGGGTCCAGCTTACACGGGTCCAGAGGCAGATGCCGACGTGTCGGCTGCGTACGCGGATTCGCTGCGCATCATCGTCCCAGAGCGGCGGGCCGAGCTCGCCAGGGCACAAGACGCCTTCTACCGGCTCAACTGCGATATGGAGAAGCAGGTGGGGATGAGCGCTTACTACGATTGCATCGTGAAGCTGGCCATCGAGCGCACCATCGAGTTGCGTAACCGTATCGGCGACTAGCTCAGCGGGCCCGTAGCCGGCGCTAAACGCGGTTTCGCTCTACGGTCCGGCACGATCCACGAACCGCAGGATGAAAAACCGTTCGTTGACTATATGCGTGCACTTCTCGCCGGACGCTATGAGAGCTTGTCCATAAGCGAATGCTAGATGGCCCGTCTGTACTAAACCAGTGTGTTACTGTGACAGTGCCATCGAGTAGGCATAGAGGAAGACGATCATGGACGTTCTTCACAGCTCTACCGCAAAGACCGGCGGAACACGAACTGCGACGCTGCTCAATGAAGGCAAGACAATTGAGCTGCCGATCCTCAGCGGCTCGTGCGGCCCCGACGTCATCGATATTAGTCGGCTTTATACAGAGACAGGGTGCTTCACCTATGCCCCCGGCTTTATCTCAACCGCAAACTGCGCTTCTCGAATTACCTACATCGACGGCGAGGCCGGCGAGCTCTTCTATCGCGGCTACCCTATCGACCAGCTCGCCGAGCACTCGAACTTCCTTTCTGTCTGCTATCTGCTTCTCTATGGCGAGCTGCCAACAAACGAGGAGTTCAGGACGTTCCGGCACATCGTCTCACGCCACACGATGGTGAATGAGCAGTTGATCCGCTTCTTTTCGGGGTTCCGGCGGGACGCCCCACCCATGGCGGTGATGGTTGGCGTGGTCGGTGCTTTGTCGGCCTTCTATAACGATTCAACCAACATCAACGATCCGGTGCAGCGGCGGATCGCGAGCGATCGCATTATTTCCAAGATGCCGACCATCGCGGCCATGGCGTACAAGTATTCGATTGGGCAGCCATTCATCAGTCCGCGCAATGATATCGACTACGCGTCGAACTTCCTGCAGATGTGCTTCGCCGTGCCCTGCGAGCCCTACATCGTCAAGCCCGTCGTCGCGCGCGCGCTCGATCGCATCTTCATCCTGTATGCCGACCACGGGCAGAACGCGTCGACCTCGACCGTGCGCCTCGCCGGTTCTTCCGGCGCCAACCCCTTTGCCTGCATTGCCGCTGGAATCGCATGTCTCTGGGGTGCCGCCCATGGCGGGGCAAGCGAGGCCGCCTTCAAGATGCTCAAGGAGATCGGCACAGCTGATCGCATCCCGGCCTACATCAAGAAAGCAAAGGACAAAACCTCCGGTTTCCACCTCCAGGGTTTCGGACACCGCGTCTATAAAAACTATGACCCGCGCGCAAAGATTATGCAGAGGATCTGCCGTGATGTGGTGGACGAATGCGGTAAGGCTGACGAGCCTCTCCTCAGGGTCGCCCTCGAGCTGGAGCAAATCGCGCTGCAGGACCAGTACTTCATTGAGAGACGGCTGTATCCCAATATCGATTTCTACGCAGGGATAGCGCTGCGCGCGATGGGCTTTCCGGAATCGACGTTCACGGTGATTATCGCGATTGCGCGCAGCGTCGGATGGATTGCCCAGTGGAAGGAGATGATTGAGGACCCAGAGCAGCGAATCGGCCGTCCGCGTCAGCTCTACACGGGGCCAAAAAAGCGCGTCTTTCCGAAAGGAGCGGAAGACAGTTAAGGGTCAGCAACGGAGGAACCGAGCATGTCCGCTGCATGTCGGCTTCACCACCAGGTCCCGAGATCTGAATGCGCACGCTGCAGACATGCGCAGCGCGAAATAGTCTATCTATTTCAGGGTAGGATCTCGGGTTCGCGACAAGCAGGGGCGCTAACTGGGACTTGCTCCCGCTTGCTCACATACCAAACGCTCGACGGGGTACTATGCAGGTCAGGCAGCATTAGATATGCGAACCGCTACCTCGGACCCCGTCGCATGGATGGCAGGCACGCCGAACGGACTGCACTCTTCGGCAAGAGTCCCGAGGCCCATTCTGATGACCGCCGCAATCATGCGGCCGCCACGCCCGAGCTTCTCGTCCGCAAGAGCAACGAAAAGACGGTTTGGGCTGGCCGTCTCGGAGGAGTGGCGCAGTCGGCTCGCAATCAAATCTTCCGAGGCGTCGGGATTGAGGGCGCAGAGCGCAATGAAGGCGGCCGCCGTCGAGCGGCTGATCCCAGCATAACAGTGGATCAGCATCGGCGCGCGCCGATCCCAGCTGTGCACGAACTCGAGAAGCTCGCCTACATGTTCGGCGGCAGGACAGACCAGGCCGACTCTGGGGTCAATAATGTCATGCATGCCGAGCTTGAGATGACGGTCGACCGCGATCGCTTCCGGTGTCATCGGCATGAGGTCTGCATCGATGGTGCTTACCAGGTGCCGCGCGCCCGTGCGTTTGAGTATCTCAGGAACCAACCGCAGAGGGCAGACATGAACGTTGGCTAGCTGTCGCAAGGACATGAGTGTTCTCCAACCATTTCCATCTCTCAAGGCTGCGCGACCTGACAGCAACCCGTGATGGTTTCAAGGACACCCGGGAGGGCGCACCAGGGCAACGAAGCCTTCAACCAACGCCGCTAGCCGATTTTCAAGCGGGATGCAGATCGTGCGGGGCTAACGCAGCCGGAAAACTCGACATCGAGCGTCCCGATCCAAGCCCTAGATGCCTGCATCTTTTGCGCGAGCCGTCGCCAAATCTAAGGGATCGATTGTTATGACTTGCTTCCTTCCGGTGTTGGTACCGATGGCCGGTAGTGTGATCGTTGTGGCAACTCTCCGATAAGCCACGAACGACAAAGCCTCGATTTGCACCTCTTCCGTTTCAATCAGATAAGTTCCCGGCGGCAGCACTTCGTCGACTCCCGGCAGCAAAAAGCTTTGATTGAAGGTAATGCGCTCCTCGCTTGTGCGTGTGCTCATTGCCGTCCTCTCCGGACCTCTCGAAGACTAGTGACTTGCGCCAGAGCTGTCGCCGACAGTTCTCAGTTGACCTGCCACGATTTGCGCCTGCCAGTCAGGATCCAATGACACGCTCAGTATTGTCCAGCACTCGCTGCACAAGAACTGCACCAGGTTCCCGACCGTGAAGAGCCTCGACAGCTTCGACTTCACGGCGCTCCCGTCCCTGAACAAGGCGCTGGTGATGGAGCTGGCGCGCTCGGAATACGTCGAGCGGCGCGAGAACGTCATCGCGCTCGGCAACTCCGGCACCGGCAAAAGCCACATCGCGCTCGGGCTCGGCCTTGCCGCCTGCCAGAAGGGGCTGTCGGTCGGCTTCACAGCCGCCGCCGCTCTGGTGCACGAGCTCATGGAAGCCCGTGACGAGAAGCGGCTCCTGCGCCTGCAACGCCAACTTGCGGCCTACAAGCTGCTGATCATCGACGAGCTGGGCTATGTGCCTCTCTCGCAGACTGGGGCCGAGCTGCTGTTCGAGGTGTTCAGCCAGCGCTACGAGCGTGCGAGCACCATCGTCACCAGCAATCTGCCGTTCGACGAGTGGACGAGCGTGTTCGGCTCCGAGCGCCTGACCGGTGCGCTGCTCGACCGGCTGACCCACCACGTCCACATCCTGGAGATGAACGGCGACAGCTTCAGGCTCGCACACAGCAAACGCCGGTCACGCTACGCCCGGCCAGAGCCGCCCCGGGACGCCGCCCCTCAGGAATGAAGCCCGAAAAGCCAGAAGGCCCCCGATATCGGGGGCCTTCTGGCTCGTTCCGCTGATGCGCTTTTACTCCGGCCTCCTGATGCAAAATCGCTCCGGCGTTGACAGCTCTGAGAGCTCCTCGCCAGCAGCGAGCAAACTCACGACGCTGCGGGGCAGATTCTCGATGGTTCGGGCAGCGCGGCGATACGCGCGGGCGCGAAACGGATTGCCGCCCTCAATCTCGAGGAGCTCGGCGGTCTGATCGAAAATGGCGGCGATTTCGGCGTTCTGGATCGGCATTGCGCCCGTCCAATGCATGCGGGCCCCGCGCAACTAGACACACGCCAGCGGCCGTCAGCCCTTGATGCAGATCAGCGGGCGCAGACGGACAACGCGGCGCGCAAGTCCCGCCTCCTCGGCCGCCGCCACGACCGCGCCGACGTCCTTGTAGGCCTGCGGAGCCTCCTCGGCGACTCCCCGCGGCGACGGGCTCCTGATGATGATGCCCTGGCTTGCAAGGTCATCGACGATTTGGCGCCCGCTCCAGCGCTTCAGGGCGGCGTGGCGGGACAGCGCACGGCCGGCGCCGTGGCAGGCCGAAGAGAAAGCCTTTTCCTCGCTCGTCGCGGTTCCGACGAGAATGTGCGAGCCCGTCCCCATGCTGCCGCCAATGAGGACGGGCTGCCCCACGGGGCGCAGCGCGTCGGGTAGGCTCGGATGGCCTGGGCCGAAGGCGCGCGTGGCGCCCTTACGATGGACGAACAGCTCGCGCTGGCGCCCAGCCACGGCATGGCGCTCGGCTTTGCACGTGTTGTGCGAGACGTCGTAGAGGAGGTCCAGACTGTTCTGCGGGAAGAAATGGCGGAAGACGCGGCGCGTGTAGTGGCCGAGGATTTCGCGGTTGGCGAGGGCGCAATTGATGGCCGCGCGCATGGCGCCCAGATAGCGCTGCCCCACCTCCGAATTGATCGGCGCGCAGGCGAGCTCGCGGTCGGGCAGATCGATGCCAGCCTCCGCCGCGGTGATGACCATCTCCTTCAGGAATTCGGTGCCGATCTGATGACCAAGTCCGCGTGAGCCACAGTGGATGGTCACCACCACGTCGTCTTGCGCGAGGCCGAACGCCGCCGCGACGGCAGCGTCATAGATTTCGACGACGGCCTGCACCTCGAGATAGTGATTGCCGGAACCGAGCGTGCCCATCTCCCGGCGCTGGCGCTCCTTGGCGCGTTCCGAGACCCAGCCGGGCCTCGCCCCGGCCATTTCGCCGCCCTCCTCGATGCGCTCGAGATCGCGCGCCTCGCCCCAGCCCTGATCAACGGCCCAACGGGCTCCGCCTGCCAGCATCCCGTCCATGCCAACAGCATCGAGCGTGATTGCGCCCTTGCTGCCGAGCCCGGCAGGAATCTGCCGGTAGAGCCAGTTGGCGAGCGACTTCTGCACGCGAAGAATGTCGGCGGTGGTGAGGCCGGTAAGCATGGTGCGGACGCCGCAGGAGATGTCGAAGCCGACGCCGCCCGCGGAGACGACGCCGCCCTTGTCGGGATCGAAGGCGGCGACGCCCCCGATCGGGAAGCCATAGCCCCAATGGGCATCCGGCATGGCGTAGGAGGCGCGCACGATACCCGGCAGCGTGGCGACATTGGCCGCTTGCTCGTAGACCTTGTCATCGATGTCGCGAATGAGATCTTCATCGGCATAGATGATGGCCGGAACCCGCATCGCCCCATGCGGTTCGATGCGCCACGTCGTTCGATCCATCTGGGTGAAGCGAGCGGGATCCATGGCGTCATCCTTTCACACGTCAACTACGCAGGCGGCCGACCAGGTGCCATCCGGCTCCTGGCGCACGCGCAGGGCCGTGTAGGTCGCGCCCTTGGGCTCGCAGGCCGGCGTATGGCGTGCAACGTCGACGGGCTCGCCCCACAGTTGGCCCCTGAGCCGCGTCCCTTCGATGCGAACGGCGAAGCGCCCAAATAGCATGCCGCGTATCGCCATCTCGTAGATGATCGCGTTCAGCCATTCGGCGAGCAGGAGCTCCTTGTCGGGCGCCTCGCATTCGACCTCAAGGGAGACCTCCGGCTTGACCTCCGCATCCGTCGCAATGCCGGTCAACGCCAGGGCCGCCTGCTCAAAGGCCTCCGCCGGGGTCGCTCCCCAGCCGCACACGCCGACGTCGGCGCCATGCGGGAAATGCTCCCATCGGGCTGCTGGAGCGGCGGCAGGGCCAGTAATAATACGAGCACTCCCAATTGGCGGCGCGCGGCTGTCGATCCGCGATTGCCGCGGCACCTCAGCGCTCGACCCAGCGATCGCCAATCTTGACGTACGAATGCTTGACGGCCGCCCAGGCAATGCGATGGGCGGCCTCCTCCTGGCGCGGATCGCCCGTGTGGGCCGCAAATGCATGATTGAAAGCCGCCCGGAATATGTCCTGGGCATGCACCGGCAAGTTCCGCCGCATCGAGAGGGGAAGCGCGTCGTTCGTCGCGTAAGGCACGGTCGGCCACCACTGATCTGCACATACGGAGTTTACGTGGCCATTAGGCTAATCATTGTCGGAAAAGCCACATTGCGGAATATCAAACAGCCGCAAACGCTCCGCGGTCAAACTTGCCAAAAGGTATCCGCCGACCGCCCGGGTGGCTCCATGACCGTCGTTGCGCAGTTCGCCGTTTCCCTTACCGGCTTTCTCGACGCCAATGGCGAAGCGGTGTCGCCCTTGCCGGCCTTCGCGCACGAGCGCGAAGAGCTTGCCACCCTTTACCGTGCCATGGTCCTCACCCGCACTTTCGATGCCAAGGCCATCGCTTTGCAACGCACCGAACGGCTCGGGACCTATGCCTCGTCGTTGGGGCAAGAGGCCGTTGCGGTCGGCGCCGCTGCGGCTATGCAGGCGTCCGATCTCCTCGTGCCGAGTTTTCGCGAGCATGGGGCTCAGTTGTGGCGCGGTGTGACGCTCAAGGAGTTGTTCCTTTACTGGGGCGGCGACGAGCGGGGCAACGACTTCGCCGGGCCGCGCCAGGATTTTCCCGTGTGCGTGCCGGTGGGCTCGCATGCGCCACACGCCGTTGGCGCAGCCCTCGCCTTCCGGCTGCGCGGGGAGAAGCGGGCAGCGGTGTGCATGTTCGGCGACGGCGCAACATCCAAAGGCGATGTGGCCGAAGCGCTCAACATGGCCGGAGTGTGGAAGCCCCCCGTCGTTTTTGTCGTCAGCAACAATGGCTGGGCGATTTCAGTTCCGCGCGCCAAGCAGTCGGCCGCCGCCATGCTGGCGCAAAAGGCGATCGCCGCCGGCATTGCCGCTGAGCAGGTCGACGGCAACGATGTCATCGCCGTCCGCTTTGTCGTCGGGCGGGCTCTGGAGCGGGCGCGGGCCGGCGGCGGTCCGGCCGTCATCGAGGCCATCACCTATCGGCTCTCCGACCATACTGGCCTGCTCCCCTAAGACGAGCCCAAGTTGAGTGAGCGAATCCGGCTATTTCCACCTCGATAGAGGAGATCAGGGAATGGCACGGAAACGGTACACGACGGAACAGATCATTGGGCTATTGCGTGAGGCAGAGGTCCGCCTCGGCCAGGGTCAGACGATCGGCAGCATTTGCCGAGGGATCGGCATTACGGAGCAGAGCTACTATCGCTGGCGGCGCGAGTACGGCGGCCTCAAGTTCGACCAGGCCAAGCGGCTCAAGGATCTTGAGCGCGAGAACGACCGCCTGAAGAAGGCGGTCTCCGAGCTGACGCTGGACAAACTGATCCTGAAGGAAGCCCTTGAGGGAAAATACTAAGCCCTTCCCGGAAGCGGGCGTGCGTTGATCACGTGCGCTCGCATCTCGCCGTTTCGGAGCGTAGAGCGTGTGCTGTCGTAGGACAGCCGCGTGCGACGCAAAGGCGGCATCTCAAGACGCCTGACGATGAAGCGGTCCTGACGGCGGCCATCGTGCGGCTGGCATCGCGCTATGGCCGCTACGGCTACCGGCGCATCCGCGAGATGCTCGTGGCCGAAGGCTGGCGGGTCAACGTCAAGCGCGTCTATCGCATCTGGCGCCGGGAGGGGCTGAAAGTGCCAAGCAAACAACCAAAACGCGGCCGCCTGTGGCTCAACGACGGATCATGTCTCCGTCTCCGGCCCGCACGTCCAAACCACGTCTGGTCGTATGACTTTGTCCAGGATCGCACGCAAGACGGTCGCGCCTTCCGCATGCTCGTCGTGCTCGACGAGTTCACGCGCCGCTGCCTTGCCATCGTCGTGGCGAGACGGCTCAGGTCCGACGACGTGCTCCAGTGTTTGACCGATCTCTTCGCTACGCATGGCCCGCCCGAGCATCTTCGCTCCGACAACGGCCCCGAGTTTGTGGCGGCCAGCGTTCGTGACTGGCTCGGCAGGGTTAGCGTCAAGACGCTCTATATCGAGCCGGGAAGCCCTTGGGAGAATGGCTACTGCGAGAGCCTCAACTCAAAGCTCCGAGACGAGCTGCTGAACGGGGAGATCTTCACGACGCTGCGGGAAGCTCAGGTCCTGGTTGAGAACTGGCGGCGCCATTACAATGCCCTCCGGCCCCACTCCTCGCTTGGCTATCGACCGCCAGCTCCAGAAGCGATCTTGCCGCCAGCATCCGGTCTGCCCTACGCTCCGCTTCGGCCAGCACAGACGCTGGCTGAGCACGGCCGGATTCTAACTTAGAGACTGGTATCGTTCCGAGGGGCAGGCCAAAGGAATGGCGACTGCCTCGACAAGCGAATCCGCGAACATATGCTGAAGATGCTTTCCGCGGCCGCTCACCAGTTTTGATAAATCACATAGCCCAGGAACCACGCAATGAACACCACGGGGATAACGACCGGGGGAACGAACCATTCTCGCCAATCAAACGCATGAGATGTATCTTTAAGCATGCACTACCTTATCATGACTTCTAGCAACCGCGAAGCTAATCCTCAAACCGGACCAACTCACCCTGCGCTCTTGGAATGCTATTGTTCCAACTGCCGCTGGTTCTCACGTGACCGCTAGGGTGTCTCTAAATCTCTTTCTTGAGCTGCCTTCAGGTCGTCAGGATCTATCGTGACCACCTGCCTCTGCCCTGTGTCGGTCCCGACGGCGGGCAAGACAATTGTAGTGGACACGCGCCGATAAGCGACAAAGGATAAGTTGTCGAGCGTCTCTTCGACTGTCTCGACAAGGTAGGTCCCTGCCGGTTGCACGCCGTCGAGGCCAATGAGTGAAAACGGGTGCATAAAGGTCACCGAACTATTTGTCGTTCGCTCCGGCATGATGGTCCTCACTAAGGTAGGATGAAACCTAGTTGACATAAGGTTCCGCCATCGAACTCGCAGGCGACCGCGGGCCCGTATGGCGGCGATTTGATCTTCGTGCCATATTGAAATCCATGACCGCCGAAGATCCTAATCAGAATTCCAGCGCACGCAATCAGCTGGCACGAGCGCTTGCTCGATGGGATAACGAGGGTGGAGCTCCTGGTCCGGAGGCCCACGAAAGAGGCAATAAGGCTGGAGTACTCACACAAGAAGAAGAATGTATCCTGCAATGCCTTGGTGGAGCCGTCATCACCCAGTGGAACGACCTACCCACTGAAATCCGGCGGGCACTTTTCGAAGAGGCCGTTTCGATGGGCGAGCCGAGCCAGTCGCTTGCTCTGAAGCAGCAAATCGCCTGCTTCCTGCACAAGCACAAGGAACGCCGCTGAGATCGCGCAGAACGGTCGGTGTCGAGCTTCTCGTTGGAGCGACTACATCTCGAGATTAAGCAACGCAATCCTGCGATTGAGGCGGAAATTCTAAGGACGAAGCTAACGATCGAGAGCCTTGCGAATTCTTAGCCCAGATCACGACCGATTATGACTGCCAGCGTCGCTGGTCTATCAGCAAGGCGCACCGATCTTTGGTCCGCCATAGCCTTCCATTTTCGACGCGAGAGATGGACTTAGAAATCCATGCCGCCGCCGCCCATCGGCGGATGGAGCATGGCTGGAGTCCTTCTTCGGCAACTCGGCGACCATAGCCTCGGTCTTAATGAGGAGGCCGGCGACCGATGCGCGCAGCGCACGACCTTGGCCGGGTCGACGACGCCCTGGGCGATGAGATCGCCATAGGCATGCGACTGAGCATTGTAGCCATGGGCTTCACGTAGGCCGGAGGGATGAGAAGCACGGTATATCCGAGAGCCTGCAACACACGCGACCAGTGAGGCGAGGTGGCGCACGCCTCGATGCCGACGAGACAGGGCGGGAGCTTCCTGAAGAACGCGAGCACGTAGCGACGCTTCAGCCGTCGACGGACGACGGCACTGCCGTGCGCGCCCACGCCACGAACCTGAAAGACCGACTTTGCGATATCGAGGCCGACCGTCGTGATTGCCTGCATGATGAGCTCCTCCGGATCATGGTCGCCTCATCGGCAACCGATTCCAAGACGCTTGCGTCGCCCGCTGGGAGGAGCCGTCCACAGCATCATCAGCGGAAGAGGAACTGCGCGTGCCACACCGCCGATTGTTCTCGGCCATCATCAAGATTCGCGCCTAGCCCGTATCGCGCCGGGACGGTGAAGCTTCCAGGAAGGAACTCGAAGAGCAGTGCGCGGCAAGATGGGTGCGCGAACTCCGCAAAGACGCGGCAGTGGACGTCAGTTCCTGATTCAGTCAAGACTATATTGAGTTCTAGCGGCCAGTCGTTGCTGGTAGATGTTCAATATTGCTAGCGATTCCATTTGTAATGCTTTTTATAGTAGAGCACAAATTTGGTATAAGCTCTTTTGCTTGACGTGCTTCAAAAGTATGCACTAAATAAAAATGGACTGAAAACCGAATATTATTTCAACGATTTCCCTCTAGATGCATTGAAATATAAACGCACAGCGCCTATCTCACAATTGTTAAGCAAAAAATGAACGGCACTTAGCCTGATTTGTCTGTGGCGTGGTTTCCATGCCGCAAGGAGTTGTCATGACCAATAAGTCCACCAACGTCCAAGGCAAGCAGAGGAATTTGTGGGCACCCTCTGGCTTCCATGCACTTTTGGGGACGAACATCCCGCCCGTCGCGCTGATGACCGAGATGAACGGGCGCCTCTATGAGGGCATCGCAGCGTTCAACAGGGACTGGACCACTTTTGTGAACCGGTGCCTTAAGGACAATCTCGAGCTGTCACAACGGATCGCGGAGTGCAAGACAGTGGAGGACATAGGCCGCGTCTATGGCGATTGGTACCAGAAGTCGGCCGAGCGTTACTTGGACGGGATTGTCGAGATGGCTAATAACAGCAAGAGCTTGGTGCACGACACCGTGACAGCCGTTCAAAGCCTGGCTGCGAAGTCTGTGCCGACAGCGGAGTCCCACCAATGTTGAGATACGTTGTTGCGTTTGGCACTGCGCTGGCGGTAGCCACACCTGCTTTGGCGGCGAGCTTTTACGTTGTGCGCGGTGTCGACAATAGGTGCAGAGTGGTCGAGGTTAAGCCCGTCGATAAAACGATTTTTGTCTTCAGCAGCAAGGTGTACGTCACCCGCGAAGAGGCCGAGGCCCAGATCAAAGTGCTCTGTAACGGCTACATACTCAGAACCTAAATCGCATCTCCGAGTTGGGTCAACAGCGGAACAAGAACTCCACGCGCCGTGCATCGACTTCACCTACATTCCCTGTCTCGGCGACGAGACCAGGGAGGACAGCTGCCTACGAACTCGTGTGCTATAGCTTGATTGTTTCTTCGCGAGACGGCGCTGTTAAATAGGCGTAGACTCCAAACATCGGCGACAATCTGCTCCTCAGGCGTCGCCGGCAGAGAGAACCGACACGAATTGCTCCCGCTTGATCAACTGGCAGGAGCTATCCATGGCTCGTTTCACGCAAATGCATACTGTTTACGACGAGGTAACGCTGAATCTCGTTCAGCGGGCTTACGATGACTTCTGCCGGGATGCCGGCATTGAGCCGAGGCCCTCGGACGCGGCTCAGCACCAACCCGCCCTGGGATATGGGAGATTGCGTACCCAGCGTGCCCAAGGTCATCGGTTGGATCCCGCTCGACCTCCCCCCACCTGGCCGGGTGACCTCTAGCAGTCCCCCGTCTGCGCGCGCTTTGTGAGCGCAAGACGGCAAGACGGAGACGTCCGAGACGGGGGGCGTAGCGGTCCGCCGATTCGAGACATTGTGGAGACAGCGATGACCGAAGACTTGCCGCTGCGGAGGCTCATTCAACAGCAAAAAACGACCGCGCTCGGTAAAGCACAGGTCCAGGCCGCAGAGCGCGAGAGCGAACTCTCTATAGCCAACGAAATCTCCGGATGGGAACGGGCGAAACGGTGCCTAAACGAGGCGATCCAGCAGGCCAATGCGGATTATGCAGCCGAAGCGATATCGAATGAATTCAAATATGAGGACCATCCTCAGGCTGGGTTAGGCAACAGCGTTTACGCTGTGATTGTGCACAGCGGTGGCCGGAACCGAGTTAGCTTATTCTCAGAGACTGGCATCGCGGTACAACGAGATGGCAGAGTGATGGTCTCAGCGGGAGGCTGTAACTTATGCGAGTTTCCCGTCTCCACAGTCTCCAGCGACGATTGGCGGGACGTCCTCTTGAAGATCTACGAGCGTGACAGCGGCAGCTAGCGAAAGGAAAAGGCCCGCTCGGATCGCTTCTTCGACGTTGCTCACCGGTTCATCCATCGGTTTTAACGGCTGGCCCCGGCGCAAACCGGGGTTTTGCCATTTTCGACGCGAGAGATGGACTTAGAAATCCATACCGCCGCCGCCCATGGGCGGATGAGTATGGCTGGAGTCCTTCTTCGGCAGCTCGGCGACCATAGCTTCGGTCGTAATGAGGAGGCCGGCGACCGATGCCGCGTCCTGCAGCGCGCAGCGCACAACCTTGGCCGGGTCGACGACGCCCTGGGCGATGAGATCGCCGTAGGCATGCGACTGAGCATTGTAGCCATAGCTGTAGCTGTTGTTATTGAGGATCTTACCGACGATTACCGAGCCGTCCTCACCGGAGTTGGTGAAAATCTGGCGGGCAGGCGTCTGAAGAGCCTTCCTCACAATGGCGATACCGGTCTTCTGATCCTCATTTCCGGACTTCAGGGACTCGAGCGCCTTGATGGCCCGGAGCAAGGCGACGCCGCCACCTGGGACGATGCCTTCCTCGACGGCCGCGCGGGTCGCGTGAAGGGCGTCGTCGACGCGGGCCTTGCGCTCCTTGACCTCGACCTCGGTGGCGCCGCCGACCCTCAGTACGGCCACGCCGCCCGCAAGCTTGGCAAGCCGCTCCTGCAGCTTCTCCTTGTCGTAGTCGGAGGTCGTCTCCTCAATCTGAGCCTTAATCTGCTTGATGCGCGCTTCGATATCGGTTTTCTTACCGGCGCCGTCCACGATCGTAGTGTCGTCCTTATCGATCGTGACTTTCTTAGCTTTGCCGAGCATGGCGAGGGTGACGTTCTCAAGCTTGATGCCGAGGTCCTCGGATACGACGCTGCCGCCCGTGACGGTGGCGATGTCCTCGAGCATAGCCTTGCGGCGGTCACCGAAGCCCGGAGCCTTGACGGCTGCAACCTTCAGGCCACCACGCAGCTTGTTGACGACGAGCGTGGCAAGCGCCTCGCCTTCGACGTCCTCTGAGATGATGAGGAGGGGCTTGCCGGCCTGCACGACGGATTCAAGCAGAGGCAGCACGGCCTGGAGACCGGAGAGCTTCTTTTCGTGGATCAGGATGTAGGGGTCCTCAAGCTCGACCATCATCTTCTCGGCGTTAGTGATGAAATACGGCGAGAGATAGCCGCGATCGAACTGCATGCCCTCGACTACGTCGAGCTCGGTCTCAAGGCTCTTACTCTCCTCGACCGTGATCACGCCCTCGTTGCCGACTTTCTTCATCGCCTCGGCGATCTTGGCGCCGATTTCGGCGTCGCCATTCGATGAGATGGTGCCGACCTGTGCTATCTCGTCGTTGGACGTGACCTTCTTTGCCTTCGCCTTCAGCTCTTCCACCACGGCTGCAACCGCTAGGTCAATGCCGCGCCTGAGGTCCATAGGATTGGCGCCGGCCGCAACCGACTTTGCGCCTTCCCTCATGATCGCATGGGCCAGGACGGTTGCGGTCGTCGTGCCGTCGCCGGCGACTTCAGACGTCTTGGAGGCGACCTCCTTTAGCATCTGCGCGCCCATGTTCTCGAACTTGTCCTCGAGCTCGATCTCCTTGGCGACGGTCACGCCATCCTTGCTGATGCGCGGCGCGCCATACGAGCTCTCGATAACGACATTGCGGCCCTTGGGCCCGAGCGTCACCTTCACGGCATTGGCGAGGATGTCGACGCCGCGCAACATCCGTTCACGCGCGTCTTGGCCGAATTTGACGTCTTTTGAGGCCATGTTGAGCAACTCCTAAAAAAATTGGGGGATTGGCGTTCCGGGACTTAGGCGGCTGCCTTCACTTTGGCATGGCCCTCGATCACGCCCATGATGTCGCTTTCCTTGATGATCAAGAGGTCCTCGCCGTCGATCTTGACTTCGGTACCGGACCACTTGCCGAACAGCACGATGTCGCCAGCCTTGACGTCCGGGGCATTGATCTTTCCGGTCTCGTCGCGGGCACCAGGGCCGACGGCTACGACTTCGCCCCGCATCGGTTTTTCCTTGACGGTATCGGGGATGATGATGCCGCCGGCGGACTTGGCATCTTCTTCAAGCCGCTTGACGACGACGCGGTCATGCAACGGGCGGAATTTCATCGAAATCCTCAAATCTCTGATTTTTGGGGCGATGTACGGAATTCGGGGCGTTAAGAAACGGCCCTTCACCGGGATCAATATCTCTTAGCACTCTCGCCGGTTGAGTGCTAGCGGTATCTGAGCGTGATTGTACTTGGCTCATTCTAGCTGCGGATGAAATCGCAAGGGCATACGCGTGCACGGGCTCACAGCCGGCTAAGAGCAGGGCGACGCTCTCAAGGAAACTGAGCATGACACTCGAGGCATTGGGTTGGAGTGAGCGACGGCAAGAGGAATTCACAGCCCATGCCGCCGAGGGACTGTTACCAGGTCGTGTGGTCGGTGAGCATCGAAGCCATTATCGGGTCGCAACCGATTCAACTGAGCTGACGGCGGGGGTTACAGGCCGCATCCGCAATAATGCCGTGCAGCGCTCCGATCTCCCAGGTGTCGGCGACTTCGTGGCGTTACGCTTTGTGAGGGGCGATGGCCTGGCTACAATTGAGGCGGTTCTGCCACGGATCAGCGAATTGGTCCGCAAGGCCTCGGGCGAACGTCGTCCCCAGCTGCTGGCGGCGAATATCGATGTCGCCTTCATGGTGATGGCCTGCCCCTCGGAACGATACCAGTCTCTAAGTTAGAATCCGGCCGTGCTCAGCCAGCGTCTGTGCTGGCCGAAGCGGAGCGTAGGGCAGACCGGATGCTGGCGGCAAGATCGCTTCTGGAGCTGGCGGTCGATAGCCAAGCGAGGAGTGGGGCCGGAGGGCATTGTAATGGCGCCGCCAGTTCTCAACCAGGACCTGAGCTTCCCGCAGCGTCGTGAAGATCTCCCCGTTCAGCAGCTCGTCTCGGAGCTTTGAGTTGAGGCTCTCGCAGTAGCCATTCTCCCAAGGGCTTCCCGGCTCGATATAGAGCGTCTTGACGCTAACCCTGCCGAGCCAGTCACGAACGCTGGCCGCCACAAACTCGGGGCCGTTGTCGGAGCGAAGATGCTCGGGCGGGCCATGCGTAGCGAAGAGATCGGTCAAACACTGGAGCACGTCGTCGGACCTGAGCCGTCTCGCCACGACGATGGCAAGGCAGCGGCGCGTGAACTCGTCGAGCACGACGAGCATGCGGAAGGCGCGACCGTCTTGCGTGCGATCCTGGACAAAGTCATACGACCAGACGTGGTTTGGACGTGCGGGCCGGAGACGGAGACATGATCCGTCGTTGAGCCACAGGCGGCCGCGTTTTGGTTGTTTGCTTGGCACTTTCAGCCCCTCCCGGCGCCAGATGCGATAGACGCGCTTGACGTTGACCCGCCAGCCTTCGGCCACGAGCATCTCGCGGATGCGCCGGTAGCCGTAGCGGCCATAGCGCGATGCCAGCCGCACGATGGCCGCCGTCAGGACCGCTTCATCGTCAGGCGTCTTGAGATGCCGCCTTTGCGTCGCACGCGGCTGTCCTACGACAGCACACGCTCTACGCTCCGAAACGGCGAGATGCGAGCGCACGTGATCAACGCACGCCCGCTTCCGGGAAGGGCTTAGTATTTTCCCTCAAGGGCTTCCTTCAGGATCAGTTTGTCCAGCGTCAGCTCGGAGACCGCCTTCTTCAGGCGGTCGTTCTCGCGCTCAAGATCCTTGAGCCGCTTGGCCTGGTCGAACTTGAGGCCGCCGTACTCGCGCCGCCAGCGATAGTAGCTCTGCTCCGTAATGCCGATCCCTCGGCAAATGCTGCCGATCGTCTGACCCTGGCCGAGGCGGACCTCTGCCTCACGCAATAGCCCAATGATCTGTTCCGTCGTGTACCGTTTCCGTGCCATTCCCTGATCTCCTCTATCGAGGTGGAAATAGCCGGATTCGCTCACTCAACTTGGGCTCGTCTTAGGGGAGCAGGCCAGTCGGCCTCGTGTATGTCGCCGCGCACGCCCCCGATGTCGGAGAAGACGAGGCCGCGCTCGGCCAAAAGACGCCGAGCATCCTGGCCAAGACCGACGGCGCGATCAGGAAAACGCCGGATGGGCTCACCTACCTCAACCCGGCGGACTTTCCCAAGCTCTTCGCTCCCGATCTGCCGCGCGAGCGGGCGGAATTTACGGCGCGCTCTCAGGTACTCGCCGCGTCAACGGTCTTCAGCACGCCGCTGACTGCAGCCGCCTGGAAGATGAAGCCGAGCTGGGGAATCGTCGCTGGGAACGACCAGATCATCAACCCCGATCTCGAGCGCTGGTACTACGCCCGGGCCAAGAGCCACACGATCGAAATCAAGGGCGCGAGCCACTCCGTGTACGAGTCTCATCCGAAGGAGGTCGCAGCGGTGATCGCGCGCGCCGCCCGGAGCGCTGAGCAAGACGCCGCGCGCAGCGCCGAAAAGTAGACGTGCTGTCGGAGACAACAGCTCTGGAAAATGCTCCCAAGGCTCAGTGAAACTTGGACACGTATGTCGAGTAGAGGACCGTCGTGACAGACACCAAACTGGAAGGCGCTATTCAGCGCAGCGACACCATCCAACACACGCGCCTCGCCACAGGACTGAGCTACGACGATTTGGTCAGCGCCTTCGAACGTGAGCTCGGCCATCTCGACCCGAGAGTTACACAGCGTCTCGTTGAGCGGAAGGCCGCATGGAGCGAGGTCGAACGCGAGATCGGGGCGATTGGGGGCGCGCACGGTCTGATGATCATCGCGCGCCTCGATCAAGGAAAGGTCACCTCACTTTCGGGTCCCGAAAAGCGGTGCTCTCTCTATCTCGTGGGCAATCCCGTGATCGCCAATCAAATCATAAGCATTGACCTGCGCGGAAGCTTCTACGTGCCGTTCCGTGTAGCCCTGTACGACAATGGGGACTCCGAGGGAGCGGTGATCTGCTACGACAGGCCGTCCTCCTTTCTTGCGACTCTCGGGCGCCCGGAGTTGGCGGCGATCGCCGCATCCTTGGATCGCAAGATCGACGCGGTCGCCGCCGCCGTCCGAAACCTCTAGCGCCCCGGTCATCGATGCCGAGGCAGGCCTCGACAAGCTCGCAGCCCAAACTCGGATCAGTACGCCTGCGAACAGCACAAGGGCGACCTGTGAATAGCGGGGAATAAGGCAAGAGCGCTATGGGAACACCTGGAGACTCAGGTTGCTCTCGACCATGCGCCCCCTCGAAACCGAGAAGACCACGAGGCCGCGCGTACCACGCGCAAGAGAATTGTCCGGAGGGGGCTGAACTCGCCGGTCTTCACCAGCAGTTATGCAGCACTCGCGGTTACGAGCCCCGTGAGCTTACAGCGTTGAGCGTTCTCGCGTTGACCCCCTACACAGGAGAGAGACGTGACGAATGTCATCTCGTTAAAGCCAGTCGACGGATTGACCCCAGCGCAGATGATCAAGCGCCTACATGCGCTTTCCGAGCAGCTTCAAAACATCAAGACCGATGCCGCGGGCCTTCATACGCTGCTTCATCGCGGCCCGCACGCGATGAAGGAAGGCCTCCTCGCAAGCAATGCGACCAACGAGACAATTGACCTCGTATCGTCCGCCGTTGATGTGCTTCTTGACGCGGTCGCTGAGCTGATCGTTGACGCAGTCGCCGAGGTGATCGTGACGCGCCCGCCTGCAAATACTTAGCAACTGTCGCTTTATAGCCGTCCAGTGATGATTACGACGTGGCGGGGGAGGTCACCTCGGTTGACGTCGTCTCGGTACTGACTACCGGGATGTTGGGCGTGCCGCTGGCTCTGGCTTTGGCAATCTTCTGAATGCTGAAGAACTGCTTCAAGCTTTAACGTTAATGCCTAAAATTTAAGGTAATTTGCATTGGCTTGCTTAAGGTAATTGCATTGACTTGCTTATAGAACTCGAACACCGCACGACACGAATGCCGCGAGCATGATCGGTTGGGCGCTGGCTCATGACAATTGACACTGAGATCTCCGCACCGCGCGGCGCTCTGCTCCGCGAGGATCGGGCGCGGATAACGCTCGAGCAGAACTCAGTCCAGCGAAGCTGCCGCCTGGGATAGCTTCGCCGCCGCTTGCGGCGCGTCATTTCGCGGAGCCAGTCGCGCCGTCGGCGGTTGGCAGTTCGACCATCACCTGCTCTATCGCATGAAGCGCTATAGACTGTGGCTGCAACAGCGCAGCGGGCGCGTCCAGATCGGCCAGGCGGCGATCGGCTTTGGCTCGCGGTTGCGCGTGTTCGCCGACGGACTACAGCTGTTGCCCGAACATAGCCCGCTGTGGCGTGAGGCCATGACCGCCGTGCTCGAGCAGGCGGGGCCGGGGGTTTATCACTATGGCTCCCGTTGGAGCCTCGAGCCCGCGCGGGAGGGGGACTGCGCCTCGATCGATGGCGTTAACGTCGCTAACGTACAATCTATCACGATGTACGCCGTCGACTTCGCGCGCTGGCCGACGTGGGATGCATATCTGCGCGACGTCAGCAGCAACGCGCGGCGCAATGCCAAGAAGGCGGAGAAATTCGGCGAGCGCCTCGTCATCGATGCGCGTCGCGGCCTGGCGATGCTGCGCGACGCGCCGCACCTGATAGGCCTCCGCAGGGGGTTGTATGCGCGCAAGCAGGTCCCATTCTCCGCCGCCGGCAGTGCCCTGCGACTCATGGTGCGCGCTGCCATCATGCGCGAGAACGCGTTCATCGCAGTTGCGCGCGTCGACGGTTCGCCGATCTCCGCATTCGGCGGGGTAACGTTCGGCGACAACACCTACTTCGTCGATGCCGGGTCTCTGCAGGAAGACAACGGCGTGTATTGGCACCTGATGTTGCGCATGTTGCGCGACGCATATCAGCGCGCGCCGCTCGGCCGGTTCGTGACCGGCGCCTACTACAACGGCGCGTCGGTCTCGCGGGGCCTCGATTTCTTCCGCTATCAGTGCCGGGCGCAAGAGAACGCGACGAGCGAGTTCGTCTTCACCTACCGCCTGCGTCCGGGCTCCGCACAGTTGCTTGCGGACCTCTCGATGCCTGTCTCGCTCCTCACATTCTCGTTGGCGCTCTCGGAGCTTGATGCTTGACGAGGATGGCATCGTCAAGAAGAACGGCATCATGCTGGTCGATTTCGCGCTCGAAGTGCAGAGAAAACGAGGAAAGAGTCCGGAGGAGTCGATCTATCAGGCCTGCGTGCTGCGGTTCCGGCCGATCCTCATGACCACGATGGCTGCGCTGCTCGGCGCTGTGCCGCTGATGCTAGGCACCGGCACCGGGTTGGAAATTCGCCAGCCGCTCGGCTACACGATCGTCGGCGGCTTGTTGCTCTCCCAGATTCTGACGCTCTTCACGACTCCCGTCGTCTACATCAATCTCGATCGGTTGGGGGCACTCCTGCGACGCGGGGCCAAATTTGCAAAGGACGAAGGTCTGGAGACCGAAACCTGAGTTAGCAGTCCCGCTATTCGATTGTTCCGCTCCAGACGCCTCGAGTTCACCTGCGGCTAACAGCGCGATCGTAGCAACCGGATAAACAAGAAAGGCCACCGGATTACCGGTGGCCTCTCGTTGGAGCGTCGTCTCGGCTTTCGGTAGGAATTACTTCGGAGGCTGATGGGCGGGAACGACCTCATACGCCTCTTTCTTCTCGTGCGCCTCTTTCTTGTTGGCCTTGAGCTGGGCGGCCTCGTCCTCGGTCGTCGGCACACGCGCTGCCGCGCTGTCCGCGGCCGCAGGATCAGTCGGGTTCGTTGCTTCGGGGCCGGGGATGACGTTCTCAATGGTGTTCGGGTTGTCCGGGAGACCCGTCGGATTGTCGTCGGCAAACACCGGAGCGGCGGTCATGCCGAGCGCAAACAGGGAGAACACAACTGCAACTGACTTCGTCCTCATGGATCACTTTCCTTTCATTGGCTTCTGCCGTCACGCGATAGCGGCACTCGTGCGTCCCACTGAGCTGGCGACGCGAGCGGACACTGCTTCATTTTGAGAGAGAGAATAATGCCGGTTGGTTCGAACAGGTCGTTTGCGTCGGTCGAACAGATTGCGGTATCCCCCGTTCGGGGGATGGCTTCAACCCCTTGTTCCCTGTAAACCTTCCGCCAATTTCTACACCGTAGAATAACGGAGGCCAATGGAATGGACGAACCGGAACCTATAGACCTTGCCTGGATTGAGGCGACTGACCCTGTGATACGCGAATGGTGCCTTCTCTCATTTTTCGCGATGGACCCCATCTCGGCTGCCGGGTTGGTGCTCAAGATCGAGAGCACGGGGGGCCGTGGCGCGGGCGAGCGGTTTCTGCTCGAAGCAAGCCTATACCGACGCGAGCCGGACGTTTGGCGTCGCACGTCGCGGCCTTGGCGCGGCTTCGCTGAGCTACTGAACTGAGCGAGCGCAAGGAATCCAGGAAGGGTGTCGTCCTTTTCGTCGTCCTCGCGATCCGCTCGGCGGCGGCATTGGCGCTTTGATCCGCTGAGGAGCGTCGCCGGGGCTTGCGCTGCTACAGATCGCGCAACAGCCACATGACCCGTGCCTCAGGCTTATCTTTGCCGACGCTATAAGCCGCGGCTGATCAGCTCGCGCGATCGCCATTATTTTGCCCCGAGTCGTTTGATGCATATGCAGCAGCGGGAAACGACATCGATAGTCGAGGATCGTCATGTCTGCCCGCGCTTCTCATTCACACGCCAGCCCCGACGCCCATTGGTATTTTCGATCCTACGATGATCACGAACCGCAAGGGTTTTTCGCGGGCGAGCCCATTTGCGCGCCCCGCGTGCGTCGCGGCAGCACGATGCTTCCAGCGGCGATCGCAATCGTAATACTGTTCAGCGGAGGCTTTGCGGCTCTGGAAACCAAGGCGATCTGGGAGCAGTGGCTGCCAACCGACTTCGCGGCCATCTCGTCCTTATTGGCGCCGAGTGCACAGGGGCTGGCCAATCATAAAGCGACTGTTGACGAGTCGCCTCCGCGCGCCACTCGCGTCGCGCGAGATCACCGAGGCTCCAGGCGCCGAGGCCGGTACGCCGCTGCCATCGCCGGCGGCGAACATTCCGCCTGCGACGACACCGAACGAGACGGCGCCGGATGCAACAGCCGCGGACGAAACGGCTTCAGACGAAGGGCCAAGCGCGCCCTTGCCGCCGCCCACCGTCGATGCCTCGGACGCTTATCAGATGCGGGCGTTGGCCGCTGGCCTGCATCCGGGCCTGTCGCGAGTGTTGCTGACGCGGATGTCGGCCGCCGACTATCGCAACGCGGGCGTCGCGATCAAAACTGCCCTGGCCGAGACACGCGACGGCGACGTCCTCGTCTGGCCGCGCGGGCGCAAGCCGAAAGACGCGCTCTTCGAGGTGCGGTTCGTGAAGAGCGCCGCACACGACTGCCGCCGCTACGTCGTGACCGTCACCAAGGATCGCTGGTCGACTACCGCACAGCCGATGGAGAAGTGCGGCTTGAACGCGCCGGGGCGGAGTTCTTAAGAACGAAGCAGGCGTCTCAATGTCTTAGACGACTCTCGTGAGCGCTCATGCTAGAGAGAACTCATGGGCTATATCGACGAAACCCTCGGACAGAACGAGGTCGTTCAATATCGGGCGAGCTTCCCCTGGGTGCTTCACGCCACGGGGTGGGGAACGCTAATCCTGTTCGCCCTGATTGCGCTCATGGCCGCGCTCAATGGCTACAGCTGGCTCGGCTGGATAGCCCTCGCTGCCGGGGCCGTGCTTTTTCTCTTGGTCATGGCTCCGATTTGGACTGAGGAGATCGGCGTCACCAACCAGCGGATAATCTACAAACGCGGCCTCTTCAGGCGAGCGACCTCGGAGATGCAATTGAGATCGATCGAAGAAGTCAATCTCAGCCAGGGTCTCTTCGGCCGGCTTTTCGACTTCGGACGGCTCAAGATCCACGGCACGGGCGTCAACGACATCGTGCTGCCCGCGCTCGCCGATCCCCTTGGGTTGCGCAGGGCAATTCAAAGCAGCGCGTCGAGCCAAGCCCGCCCCAGCTCATGAAAGCTCACGTAGCGGCGAGAATGAGATCGGCCGCATTGCTTCCGGCCAAGATTGCACCCGTAAAGCCGCCGGAACCCGCGTACGAGGACGCCAGGTACAATCCGCCAATCGGTGTCTTGGGCGAGCTTTCCGGGCCGTTCCAAATCGGGCCTGTGGGCGGACGTGGGGCGAACCCGTATACCGCTCCCTCCGGGGCGTTGAGGTAGCTCCGCATGGTGCTTGCCGTGCTGAACACCGAGCCCACGATGCTCGAGGCAAATCCAGGAAATTCCCTGTCTATCGCGCGGACGATGGCTTGGCGCCAAAGCTCGCGCTTGTCGTCATAGGCCGCGCGTTCGAGGCCGGACCAGTTGGCGACCCTGTCGACTCCCACGACGGAGACAGGGTGAGGCGGTCCTTCAATGCCGCTTTCGATCGCCGAATAGTCGACGACAGTCAGGATCGGTACGTCGTCGCCGGGCGGGCCGGCCATGAGATCGCCGCTGAGCCGGTAATCGGCGAGCCTTTTCATCCATCGCGGGAGCAAGAACGTCGAATAGGCGCGCACGCCCAGCTCGGCAGGACGGACCGACAGCCCGAATGTCGCCGAGAACAGCGAGATTGACAGGCGGCGCGGCGCAAATGGAGCCCAAAACCGGTCGCGGAAAGGGTGCGGCAGCATCCCCGCCAGAATGGCAGGGGCTGCGTTTCCGACTATCACCGGGGCCCGAACCTCCGTGCGTTCCCCGCCTTCGCGACGCTCGTGAGCCACGCCCGACAGCCGGCCACCCTCATCGAAAATGATCTCGGTGGCCGTTCGGCGCAGCAGGAGCTCTCCGCCGGCTGCCTTCAAAGCACGGGCAAGGGCGTTGGAAAGGCGCTGAGAGCCGCCGCGAATGTAGCGGCCCCCTGAGGCCAGGTAGCCGCCCTGCGCGACCGCGAACAACACCCACCACAAGCTGTCGGGATCGTCATGCCAGTAGGCGAGGTTGGCCGCGAGCGCGCACTTGGCGGCCTCGTCGTCGCCTAAACCCCGATCTAGTCGTTGCGTCAACGAAAGGCGCCAGCCTTTGATCAAGGGCCCCAGCTTGGCGAGCGCCGAGAGCCCCTCGATCGGCTTGCGAAAGGCTTGCCGGCCACGGCTCAGCGTGCCTAATGCTCTCGCGACGCGCTCGATCTCGCCGAGCACGTCACCGATACCGGCGCGGGCGGAGGGAAAGCGCTCCGTCATCGCCGTGCGCGCGGCGGCAAAGCCCTCGGGCAAGACAAACGGAGCCCCGACCGGTCCACCGCGTACTTCGTAGATCGATCCCGTCGGGACCCACTCCACCGCGTCGAGGACACCCGCCCGAGCAAGCACGTGGTGCTTGGGATCGATCGGGTCGCACGGGTCGCTCGTCTCGTGAAGCGAGGCCTCGACGATCAGGTCGCCGGCCTTGTAGGTCGAGGCCGCACCGCCGACGCCATGGTTGCGCTCGATGAGAAGCGTCCTCCGGCCGGCGCGCGACAAGAGGGCGGCCGCTGTCAGCCCGCCAAGCCCCGAGCCGATCACGATCACATCATAGGACTCAGCCATCACCCCCTCATTTACACACTTTTCCATGCCTTCCTAGGCGAGCGGTGCACCCGCTGGCCTGGCCACGGCGCGCCATGACTTGGGATTTCTGCGCGCCCGCGGCGGCGCACACCCGGCAGCCTCTCGTTGCATCGGCCCTCCGACCAAAGCCGCAAGCGCGCCCCTTTGAATCCGCCGTCATTTTCCGCGTATGATGCCCGCGTCCATTCGCCCAGGGAGCACGCCCATGTACCACGCGGCATGGCAGCAGGTTTCGTACCGGTTCAAGGACTTGAAGGAGCTGATGGCCAAGGCGACGCCGCCGCGCTCGGGCGACGTCCTGGCCGGCGTCGCCGCGCACAGCGCCGAGGAGAACGTGGCGGCCAAGATGGCGCTCGCCGACGTGCCGCTGAAGACGTTCTTGAGCGAGGCCGTCGTCCCCTACGAGACGGACGACGTGACCCGTCTTATCATCGACGGCCACGACGAGGCAGCCTTCGCCCCCGTCTCGCACATGACGGTCGGCGAGTTCCGCGACTGGCTCTTGTCGGAAGCGGCGACGACCAAGGTCATGAGCGGGATCGCTCCCGGGCTTACGCCTGAAATGGTCGCCGCGACCTCCAAGATCATGCGCAACCAGGACCTGATCCTCGCGGCGCGCAAAGCCAAGGTCGTCACGAAGTTCCGCGACACCATCGGCCTCAAGGGGCGCATGTCGGTGCGCCTTCAGCCCAATCATCCGACCGACGACCGGCGCGGCATTGCGGCCTCCATCGTCGACGGCCTCATGCTCGGGTGCGGAGACGCGGTGATCGGCATCAATCCGGCGAGCGACAACGTGTCGACCATTCTCGATCTCTTGAACATGCTGGACGAGATCATCCGCCGCTTCGAGATCCCGACGCAGAGCTGCGTCCTGACCCACGTCACGACCTCGATCGAGGCGATCCGCCGCGGTGCCCCGGTCGATCTCGTGTTCCAGTCGGTCGGCGGCACGGAAGCGGTCAACGCCTCCTTCGGCGTGTCGCTTGCAATCCTCAAGGAGGGACGCGAGGCAGCCCTTGCGCTCAAGCGCGGGACGGTCGGCGACAACGTCATGTATTTCGAGACGGGCCAGGGCTCGGCGCTGTCGGCAGATGCTCATCACGGCGTCGACCAGCAGACGCTGGAAGCGCGCGCCTACGCGGTTGCGCGCGAGTTCAAGCCGCTGCTCGTCAACACTGTCGTCGGCTTCATCGGTCCCGAGTATCTCTACAACGGCAAGGAGATCATTCGCGCCGGGCTCGAGGATCACTTCTGCGGCAAGCTGTTGGGCCTGCCGATGGGCTGCGACGTCTGCTACACGAACCATGCCGAGGCCGATCAGGACGACATGGACGTGCTTCTCATGCTGCTCGGCGCGGCGGGCGTGACGTTCGTCATGGGCATCCCAGGTGCCGACGACATCATGCTCAACTACCAGTCGACGTCGTTCCATGACGCCCTCTACGTGCGCGAGGCCTTGGGCCTCAAGCGTGCGCCCGAGTTCGAGGCCTGGCTCGAGCGCATGGGCCTCACCGATGCGCATGGCCACATCGTCGGCGACAAGCCATCGCACGCACTCCTCACTCACGTCTCGGGGCTCGCAGCATGACAGCCGACGGCCCCTGGAAAGTGCTACGGCGCTTCACCGACGCCCGCATCGGGCTGGGGCGGGCCGGCTCTGCGCTCCCGATCGGCGAGGTCCTGAAATTCTCCATGGCGCACGCGCGCGCACGCGATGCCGTCATAACGCCCATCGACTGGGAGCCAATCGAAGCAGACCTCAAGGCGCTCGGTCTCGAGACCCTTCGCATAGAGAGCGCGGCGCCCGATCGCGATACGTACCTGAGACGGCCCGATCTCGGACGGCGCTTGAGCGCGGAAGCGCGTCAGAAGCTCGCGGCCATCGCGGGCCCGTCGTTCGACCTCGTCATCCTCGTAGGCGACGGTCTCTCGTCGACGGGGGTCGCCGCCAACGCAGCGGCGGTGATCGGCGCGTTCCTGCCATTTGCCGAGAAGAACGGCTGGAGCCTTGCCCCGGTGCTGCTTGCCAAGCAGGCACGCGTGGCGCTCGGCGACGAAGCGGGCGAGTTCGTCGGCGCCCGCGCCGTGCTCGTGCTCATCGGCGAGCGGCCCGGACTTTCCTCGCCCGACAGCCTCGGCGCCTACCTGACCTTTGGCCCCCGCGTCGGGCGCAAGGACGGCGAGCGCAATTGCATCTCGAATATCCGGCGCGGCGGCCTCTCCGCGGAGGAGGCCGCTTTCAAGGCAAGTTGGCTTCTTCGCGAAGCCTTCCGGCGAAAGTTAACGGGCGTGCAACTCAAGGACGAGAGCAATTTTCAGCTCGAGGGGGCCAGAACTTCTCCGTCGCTTCCCAAGACTTAAAAAGGTGCCGCAGCCCGCCCGCCGGGCTTTTGTGCGATGCAGCACCAATTTTATAGGGCTAATACGAAGGAATGACATGACCAAACTCACGCCGTAGCATAATCTTCATGAAGCGGCGTCGGATCCGCAAACGGGGCGAGGGAAGTCATGACAGAGCAAAGCACGTCCGGAGTAAGTTACGAGAAGGTAGGCGCCGAATATTTCAAGGCGCGCGGCCTGCAGCGCTACGCGGGCATCTGGTCGCTTTGGGCCCTTGGCGTCGGCGCGGTGATCTCGGGACACTTCTCGGGGTGGAATTTCGGATTTGCAACCGGTGGCTGGGGCGGCATGCTCGTCGCCGGCGCCATCATTGCGCTCATGTATCTCGGCCTCGTCTACTGCATTGCCGAGATGAGCCCGGCGCTGCCGCATACGGGCGCTGCCTACTCCTTCGCACGTTCGTCGATGGGGCCGTGGGGCGGGTTCATCACCGGCCTCTGCGAGAACGTCGAGTACGTCGTTACGCCGACCGTCATCTGCTTCTTCATCGGCGCGTACTTGAACGGCATCCTCGAAACGGCGGGGGTGGGTCAGATCTGGCCGCCACTGGTGTGGATTGGAACGTTCATCGTCTTCTTGCTCCTCAACATCTTCGGAGTGGCGCTGTCGTTCAGGGTGACGCTGATCGTCACTTTGGCGTCGCTGGCGATACTCATCGTCTTCTGGTTCAGCGCGATCCCGAACATGGACTTCAGCCGGTGGGCGCTCAATATCGCCCCCGACGGCTCGGAGCTGCCGGAAGGCAACGGCCCGTGGTTCCCGTTCGGCTGGGAAGGCGTGCTCAAGACGCTGCCGTTCGCGGTCTGGCTGTTCCTCGCCATCGAGCAGCTTCCGCTCGCGGCCGAAGAGTCGGTCGACCCCAAGCGTGACATGCCGAAGGGCATCATCCTCGGCATGCTGACGCTCATCGTCTCTGCCTTCATGATCGTGCTGCTCAATCCGTCGGTGATCGGCGTCGGCTCGCACAAGCTCGGGACGTCCGCCGAGCCCCTACTCGACGGCTTCAGGGCCATCTACGGCAGCGAGGCTGTGGTCCTGCTCGGCATCATCGCGCTGACGGGCCTCATCGCGAGCTTCCACACGATCCTCTACGCAATGGGCCGGCAAGTGTATTCGCTGAGCCGTGCCGGATATTTCCCGACCGCGCTTTCGATCACCGGTCACACGCTGAAGACGCCCTACGTGGCCATGCTTGCCGGCGCGGCGCTCGGGCTCGCCATCATGTTCGTCGTCTATCAGTTCGTGGGCGAGGCGCACATCGGCACGACGCTGCTCAACATGGCGGTGTTCGGCGCCATGTGCTCCTACATTCTGCAGGCGATCTCGTTCATTCTCCTGCGGGTGAACATGCCGCACATCGAGCGCCCCTACCGCAGTCCGGTCGGTATCCCCGGGGCCATCGTGACCATCGTCATCGGCGCCGTCACTCTCTACTACCAGCTCGGCGACAGCGCCTATCAGCAAGGCATCTACTGGGTGCTGGCGTGGTTCGCGGTTGGTATTCTCTACTTCGCTCTCGTCGGCCGGCACAAGCTCATCCTCTCGCCGGAGGAGGAGTTCGCCATGTCCAAGGGGCAGGCCGAATATAAGACGCACTGACGGCGCGCCCGCCCGGCGCTTCCCGATAGTTTTGATGCAAGCAACAGGCGGGCCGGATCGAGAGATCCGGCCCGCACCTGTTGAGATCAGCGTCGCGCTCTTGAAGCATTGTCTCGGGCATTCGAGCCTCGTTCTTCATCACGAGCGCGCCACGCCAGAGTTGATTTCGATCGGCGGGCGCGCTTGAGTGCCCCCGATCGGCCCGTTTCTTCGACCTTGGACCCATGCCCAACCTGCTCGTACCCGTCGACGGCTCGGATTACTCGCTTCGTGCGCTCGAGCACGCCATCGGGCTTGCCCGCAGGGATGGCGCCTCGAGCCTTCATATCGTCACGGTCGTTCCCGAGCCGCCCGTCTATGGCGAGATCGAGATCTATGTGTCGCGCGAGCGACTGGACGAGATGCAGAAGCGGCACGGCGAAGGCATCCTGGCTCGCGCCATGAAGATCGCGAAAGCTGCCTACGTTCCTTGCACCACCGAGATTCTAACCGGCGATACTGCCCAGCAGATCGTCAGCCATGCAGAGGCGCTCGGATGCGACGGCATCGTGATGGGAACCCGGGGCATGAGCGCCATCGCCAATCTCATCATGGGCTCGGTCGCGACCAAGGTCGTGCATCTGACAAAGGTCCCGGTCACGCTGGTCAAGTAGGCGCTCGCCCTCCAACTCGGTGGGCATTGTGGCTCGCGCATCAGCGGGCGGACCGCTCGCGATCAGCGCCGCGTCGCATAGCCGACGGCGGCCCAGACGAGGCCGAACAGGAATTGTAGCGCGAACACGCCGGCCTCGCCGCCGAGCGCATGAATGGGAAGAAGCCCGACCTGGGCGGCGAGCCAATAGAGGGCAATGCCGGCGGCGGAGGCCGCAAACGCGGCAATGGGGAGCTTCTGCCACTGATCCGCCCGGCGGCCCATGAGGACAGCGACCGCGATCACCACGGGATTGAGAAGCGCGATCAGGACCAGCGTCAGGGGATCGAACGGCGTGATCTCAGGCATCAGCCGCCCCCGCCGTTGCCCTCGATTTGACGCCTGAGCTTCTCCTCCTCGTACTGGACGAACCAGCCGATCATGTTGCGCCACTGCGCGCCGACCATCTCGATCATCTCGGGGGGCAGGCCGCGCTCGGCGGCGCGCGCCTTCACGCGGTCGATGACCTGCTGGATGCGCCAGGGAACATAGGCGTCGCTCGGGGCCTTCTTGAGCTGCCAGGCGCGCTCGACATAGCCGAACCGCGCGACGATGAGATCGACGAGCGCGTCGTCGATGCGATCGATCTCGGTGCGCACCTGCCCCATGTCCGCGCATTCCCACGGGCGCTTCGGGTCCATCATTTGCCTCCCCGCTTCGCCTTGGCCGGAGAGGCGTTCGCCTCCCACCATCGCTCGGCGACCGTGAAGCGCCCGGCCGCGTCCTCGATCGCCTGGCCGGCGCGAAAGAGGGTCACCTCGTCGAACGGTTTGCCGATGAGCTGGAGCCCGAGCGGCGTGCCTTCCGACGAAAGACCCGCCGGCACCGACATGCCCGGCAGCCCCGCCATGTTGACCGTCACCGTGAAGATGTCCTCGAGGTACATGGCGATCGGATCGCCCGACTTTTCGCCGAAGGCGAACGCGGGCGAGGGCGTCGTCGGCGTCAGCACCACGTCGACCTTGCGCCATGCCTCGTCGAAGTCGCGCTTGATGAGAGTGCGCACCTTCTGCGCCTTCAAATAGTAGGCATCGTAGTAACCGGCCGAGAGCACGTAGGTGCCGATCAGGATGCGCCGGCGCACCTCGCGGCCGAAACCCGCCGCGCGCGTATTCTCGTAGGTGTCGATGAGGTCCTTGCCCGGCACGCGCAGGCCGTAGCGGACGCCGTCGTAGCGCGCGAGGTTCGAGGAGCACTCCGCGGGCGCGACGATATAGTAGGCGGGAAGCGCGTACTTGGTGTGCGGGAGCGAGATGTCGTGAATTGTCGCGCCGGCGGCCTTGAGCCAGTCGATGCCGCTCTGCCAGAGCGTCTCGGTCTCTTTCGACATGCCGGCCACGCGGTACTCCTTCGGCACGCCGACCTTGAGACCTTTCACTCCTTTGCCGAGCTCCGCCTCGTAATCGGGGACGGGCGCGCCGACGGAGGTTGAGTCCTTGGGATCGTGGCTCGCCATGGCGCGGAGCATGATGGCCGCGTCGCGCACGGTCTTCGCGATCGGCCCCGCCTGATCTAGGGAAGAGGCGAAGGCGACGATGCCCCAGCGCGAGCAGCGCCCGTAGGTCGGCTTGATGCCGACCGTGCCCGTGAGCGCCGCCGGCTGGCGAATGGAGCCGCCCGTGTCGGTCGCGGTCGCGGCGAGGCAGAGACTCGCGGCGACGGCCGCCGAGGAGCCGCCGGACGAGCCCCCCGGCACGAGCTTGTCAGCCGACGGCTTACCGTCTTTGCCGAGCCGCCGCCAGGGGCTGACGACGGGGCCAAAGGCGCTCGTCTCGTTGGACGAGCCCATGGCGAACTCGTCGCAGTTGAGCTTGCCGAGCATGACGGCGCCCTCGCTCCACAGGTTGGCGCCGACCGTCAACTCGTAGGTCGGCTTGAAGTCGTCGAGAATCTTCGAGCACGCGGTCGTGCGCACGCCCCGCGTGCAGAAGAGGTCCTTGTTGCCGATGGGCAGTCCTTCGAGCGGGCGCGCCTCCCCCTTGGCCAGGCGCCGATCGCTCTCGCGCGCCTCGGCAATCGCATGCTCCGGCGTCGGGAGCACGTAGGCATTGAGCGCCGGGTTGGCGATCTCGATCGCGCCGAGGAAGGCCTCCGTCAGCTCCGCCGCCGTGAACTCCTTGCGCTTCAAGGCGTCGCGCGCTTCCGACAGCGTGAGCTGGGTCAGGTCCGTCACGTCTTTCACTTCCCTTTCTCAGCCTTGCAGCGCGCGAACTCGGTCACCTTGCCGCCAGCGCGACCTCGAGCCGTCCGGCGTCGAGCCCGACGCAAAGACCGGCCGTGGTGCTCCGGCAGCTCGCTCAAGCGCTCTTGCCGGCTGACGTGGCGCCGGCGCTCTGCTGCTTCATGTAGTTCTTGCGGTTCCAATAGAGGCTGATCAGCCCGAACAAGATCGATAGCGGCGCCTGCACTATCTCGGCGATCTCTCGTGCGCGAACGATGAGGCTTGACGCGGCCGACTCCGGCGCTAGCGAGCGCGAGGCCGACGGCGTTTCCTCGAGGTAGGGCAGCCCGAGCACTAGCGCGCCCGAGAGAATGAGTGCGATTCCCAGAAGAGCAAAGATCTTCGACATAGTCCGCCTCCCCGTGTTCTACTCCACGACCTTCGGCACTACGAAGAAATGGTCGTCCGCCATCGGCGCATTCCTGATGACGTCGTCGGCGATGTCGCCGTCGGTGACGTCGTCATGGCGCTTCTTGAGCTCCTGGGCGACGACGCGCGTCATCGGCTCGACGGCCGCCGTATCCACTTCGCCCAGCTGCTCGACCCAGGCCAGGATGCCGGAAAGCTCCTTCTCGAGGCCCTTGGCCTCCTCGTCCGTAATCTTGATGCGGGCAAGGCGCGCGATGCGCCGGACCGTCGCCTGGTCGACCTGCATGAGATACCGTCGGTCTCGTCAATTCGGCACTGTGCCGGGATGCCCGCTCTCATAGCGGGCCGCCGAGACGCGCGCAACCTTGCCCGCCCTCACCTGCGCTTGGCGAGCTTGGAGAGCAGCGGGGCAAGCACGTCCGAGGCATCGTCGGTCCAGGGCTCGATGGTGGTCGTGGGCAGGTCGCGGGCACCGGGGGCGGCGCGGAAGATGTCGACAGCCGCATCGTCCTTACCGAACACGACGACCGTCGAACTGGTAATCGCGTAGCCTTGATCGCCGCTCTGATCCTCGATGGTGAGCGCCTTCAAGCCGCGCGTTGCCGGAAAGGTCGCGCCGAGCACCAATTCGAGGTCGAGATAGCGGTTCGAGATGTGAAGGACGCCGATGCCCTGCGGCTTCAGCTTCGACGCATAGAGCTCGAGGGCCTCCTTCGTCAGGAGATGCATCGGAACCGCATCGGAGGAGAAGGCATCGACGATCAGGAGGTCGAAGCTTTCGTCATTCTCCTTGGCGAGCGTGAGGCGCGCATCTCCGAGCACGATGTCGGCCTTGGGCTGGCAATTGGCGAGATAGGTGAAATAGGACGACTTGGCGATGGCGACGACGACGGGATCGATCTCGAAAAAGCGCCAGGTCTCGCCGGAAGCGGAGTAGCAGGCGAGCGACCCGGCGCCGAGCCCGATGACGCCGTAGCGGCCGTTCTCCGCCTTTCTCGCGAGCAGCATACCCTTAGCACGTATGACCGCCGCCATGGGACCGTGGGGGTGGTAATAGGTTACAGGCGAGGGCCAGGTTATCGGCCGGCCCTGATCGTCGCGGATGCGCTGCGCGCCGTGCAGCGTCGTGCCGTGCTGGAGGACGTTGAACTTGCCGTCGTCCGACAGGATCACCCGGTGGACGCCGAAGTAGCTGCGTTGCGCTTGGCCGCGATGGACGCCGGACGGGAGCAGGACGACCGCGAGAAACATCAGCATCGCGACCGCGAGCTGGCGCACGGGATAGCTATAGAACGCAAGCATGGCGGCGGCGAAAGCAAGGACGATCACCGGCGTCTCGCCCCAGCCGTGAAAGCCGAGATCGAGCGTGCGGGCGATCCACGGAACCCAGTAGAGGACGAGGCCGCCGGCTGCCAGGATCAGCCAGAGCGTCAGCATCTCGTCTCGGTTGCGAACGTCGAGCTTGAGGGCGCCCGGGCGGCAGGCGATCGTCGCCGCGAGCAGGAGCGGGTATTCGAACACCTCCGAGAAGAGGTGCGGGGCGATCAGCGCCGCGAACAGGCCGCCGAGCACGCCCCCGAGCGACATGTAGAGATAGAACTCGGTGAGATAGGGGACGGCCGGCCTCGCGTCATAGAGCGTCCGGTGAGCGACGAGCGCGGAGGTGAAGAATGCCGCAACGCCGAGGCTCGCCGTGAGTGGCCAGGTCTCGTGACGGGTCTGGGCGAGCTGGAGCAGCGCAAGGGTCACGGCCGCGAGCTGCAGGATGAGGAGGAGGCGCGGGGGAACGAGCGCGCGCTCGCGGAAGACGACGACAAAGGACAGAAGATAGAGCGCGAGCGGCATTACCCAGATCAGCGGCGCCGAGGCAACGTCGGTGGCGATATGAGTTGTAAAGGCCGTGAGAAGAGCCGACGGCACCAGCGCAAGGCCGATCCACTCGAGCCGCTCGCGCCAGCTCGGCGCGTTCGGGTCGCCCGCGGCGTATCCCGGCGCCGCGGCGCCGGCAGGCTCACCTTCATCGCCGCGGGCTTGGCGCACGAGCCAGGCGCAAAGCGCGAGCGCGGCAACGAGCGCGACGAAGCCCGCCGTCCACAACGTGCTCAGCATCTTCAATCCGAACACCGGCTCGAGGAGGAATGGGAAGGAGAGGAGCGCCAGCAGGCTGCCGAGATTCGAGGCCGCGTAGAGGAAGTAGGGATCGTGGCTCGCGCCGTGACCGGCGCGCGCAAACCAGGCCTGCACCAGGGGCGCATTGGCCGAGACGGCCACGAAGGGAAGGCCGATCGCCACCGCGAATAGACCGAGTTGCCAGAGGTAGGCGTCGCCAGGCGGGGGCTCTGTCCAGCCCGCAGGCAGCGCGATCGGCAGAAACAGGAAGGCTGCAAGGCAGACGCCCAAGTGCACGAGCCCCGTCGACGCGGCGGGGAGGTGGCGCATCAGGAGGTGAGCGTACCCGTAGCCCACGAGCAGCGCGCCCTGAAAGAAGAGGAGCGCCACCGCCCATACCGACGGTGCGCCGCCAAGCAGCGGCAGGACCATCTTGGCGAAGAGGGGCTGGACAGAAAAAAGCAGAAGCGCCGAGAGAAACGTCGTCAGCGTGAAGACGGCGAGGATGCCGCGACCGCCTGCCCCCGCTTGCGGGCCCCTGGCGCGTGCCGGTTGAGCGGCGGCAATGTCCCTCGAAACCTGATCCAAAGAACCTCCACTGCCTGCCGTTGCTGAGCGCCTTTCCTCGCATACACGAGCGCTCGCCGAGAAATGATGTGGAGCGGCCGAAGCGCCGTTGCCAGCCTCGGATTGCAATTCCTGCCGACCGCCCGGCGTTCCCCCTAGATCGAAACTTGCTGGCCCGGCTTCGGCACGAGAACGGTCTCGCCGGCCATCTCCGCGACGAAGGCGTCTGCCGTCTGCGCGAGCTCGGGGAACGTGCCGTAGTGGCACGGAAAGACGGTCTCGAATTTGAAGAATTTCCGGCAGGCATGGGCCGCCGTCCTAGCCCCCATCGTGAACCGGTCTCCGATCGGCACGATGCCGACCTCGGGCGCGTAGAGCTCGTTGATGAGCGCCATGTCGCCGAAGATCTCGGTATCCCCCATATGATAAAGCGTGGGGCCGTCCTTGGGGCGAATGACGATGCCGCACGGATTGCCGAGATAGCGCCCGCCGGACGAGGAGGAATGGAAGGCATTGACCAAGGTCAGAGCAAAGTCGGCAGCCTCTACCGTTCCCCCTGTATTCATGTACTCGATGCTCTCGGCGCCCTGGCCGGCGACGTACTCTGCGAGCTCGAAAACGGCAAAGAGCGTGGCGCCGCGCGTGGTCAGAATTTCCGCGGCATTGCCCAGATGATCGTCGTGACCGTGGGTGAGAGCCACGTGCGTGACGCCTCCCGTCGCGGTCTCCCAGGACACGCCGCACGACTCGAAGGTGGGATTTCCCTTGAGAAACGGGTCGATGAGGAGCACGCTTTTTCCGGTCTCGATGCGGAAACAGGAATGTCCGAACCAAGTGATCTTCATGGTGCTCGAAGCTCCGGAAGCCAAAGTTTGTGCGTGGCGCGCACTTTATGAGCGGATCGGCAAAAGCGCTAACGGGCGTCGATGACACACGATGACGATCAAAGCCAGCGCGGTCTCACGACCGGCGACGCCGAGGCCTTTGCGCGCCTGCTTGCTCCCGGCCGCCGGCTCATCGGCATCGACCTCGGCTCGAAGACGATCGGGCTCGCCCTCTCCGACGTGACGCGGAGCATCGCCTCGCCGCTCGAGACCATCCGGCGCACGAAATTCGCCGCCGACGCGCGCCGTCTCCTCGATCTCGCGGCCGAGCACCGGATTGCCGGCCTCGTCCTCGGCTACCCGACGAACCTCGACGGCAGCGAGGGACCCCGCGCCCAGGCGACCCGCGCTTTCGCCCGCAACTTGAACGCGCTCTCCGCCCTTCCGATCCTTTTCTGGGACGAGCGGCTCACGACGGCGGCGGCCGAACGGACGCTTCTCGAGGCCGACGCGAGCCGCAAGCGACGCGCCGAGCTCGTCGACAAGCTGGCCGCGACCCTCATCCTGCAAGGCGCTCTCGACCGCATGCGCGCCGCCGCACAGCAAGGCTGAGGCGTATGCTTTGATCAGGCCTGCGCCGCGGCGACCGCAGGCTGCAGCGGCACGGTTCGGCGGCGCTCGGCGCTCCACTTGAAGCTGCGCCCGTAGCGCGTGATGGGCTCCTCGACGAGGCGCGTGAACACCCATCCCACGAGCGCGACCACCGGCAGCGCCGCGACCGTCACCGCTATCTGGCTCGCCGTCGCGATATCGGGCCTGGCTCCGAGGATCAACCCGTGCATCAGCCCGAGAACGGCGAGGTGGGTCAGGTAGACGCTATAGGACGTATTGCCGAAGAAGCACAGCACGCGGCTCTCGAGCCGCTTGCCCTCGGGGGCTCCGCGTACGACGGCGAGAATATAGAGCGCACAGGCGGCCGAGACCGTCGTGTCGGAGAGGATGTTGAACGACTGTCCCTGGTCGCCGTCGACGATCTTGAGCGCTCCGGTGAGCACGAGGAGCGCAAGCGGCCCTGCGCGCAGGAGCTGATCGAAGCGCTCCCAGGCGATCCCTTCCGTCTTGATCGCAACCCCGGCCATGAGGCCGAAAAGGAGCCCCGAGCCAACCCCGGGCAGGAGCGTGAGGCAGGCCATCGGCGAGAGAAAGCCGGCCTCGAAGACGAACGCGCGGAAGACGATCACGAGGAACGCGCACAAAGCGAGAACCGTGAACAGCCAGCGGCGCGGGACCAGGAAGAACAGAGCGGGCGCGAGCAGGTAGAAGTGCTCCTCGACCGTGAGCGTCCACGTCGGCGCGAGCCAGTGCGGCCCGATGCTGTCGGTCGCGACCATGAAGAAGTTTTGCGTGAACGTAAGGTAGGACCACAGCGGAAACATCACCTCGGCGTCGACCCAAGCGACGCCGGGCAGAGCCGCGATGATGAGGAATACGAGCGTCACGCAGAAGAAATAGACGGGCAGCGTGCGGCAAACCCGGCGCATGTAGAAGACCTTGAAGAAATTGGCGCGGTCCTGCTTCTCGAGGATCAGCCGGCCGACGAGGAAGCCGGAGAGAACGAAGAACATCGTGACGGCGATCCAGCCGAACGCCAGCGCGGCGAGCCCGTGAGCGACCTCGGCGAAGAAATGCGAGACGACGACCATGATCGTCATGAGCCCGCGCAGGCCGTCGAGCGCGCGGATACGGGGCTCCTCGCGAGGGCCGGCCGGCGGGCCTCCCGCGGCCCGGCTCGGGAGCTTCTGCCGGCAAGCGCCGAGCGCGGCGCAGGCCTTGGCCAGCGGCTCGCTCCATAGAACTTCCACGGTCCTCACCGATACCATCCCGCGGGCCTCTCTCTCGCTCTAGCAGAGCAGGGTTAAGGCTTCGTAGAGCAAGGGCGAGCAGGGGCGCCCCGAGGCTTCGGGAACCGTTCAAACCTTGGACCTAAACCCGTCGTACCCACGCCGCATTGGTCCGCCACACTCGCTGACAAGAACCTCAAGGACACTGCGCCCTCGACGTCGCCTTGAGGCCGAGACTTTGGCGATGGCGATGAAATCCGACACCACGGCGCTTCCCAGCCCAGCGCCTGCACCCGAACACCCCCCGGCCCCGCGCCCCGATGTCGACGCTCTCGTGCGCCGCTTCGACCCGGCGCGCCGCCGCACGATCCGACGGCTCGTCCAGTCCTCGGCACGCGCCGCCGACCTCGCCGCCGTCTTCCCGGGAGCCATCTACGCAATGGCTATCAGGCGCGGTCCCGCCACGCGCCGCCGGCGGGCCCTCGACCTCGTCGAGCAGGGGGCACCCCTCAAGGAGGTGACGCAGACGCTCGAGCTGCCGATGTGGCTGCGCCGGCTGCCGCCCGAGGCCTTCGCCGGGCCGCTCGGCGCCATGCCGGCGTCCGAGATGTTCAGCCGCCGCATCGTCAATCACTTGCCCCTCCGGCCTGCCGAGAGCGCGTTCTGGTTGAAGTCGGTCACATTTGCCGCCAGGGCTTGCGACGAGTACTTCGCCCTGTGGCTCGCGTCCCAGCCGGTCTTCAACGAGCCGGGCGATCCGGAGCGGGTGTTCGGCCTCCTTGCCGCCTATGCGTGGTTCTCGAGCGCGGAGACCTCCCGCGGGCGGACGCTGATCGTCGCCCCATGGCGCCCCGAGATGGCGCTCGATACCGCCGTTTGCGCGGCCAAGAGCTGGTTCAATCGGCTTAGGCTCGTGCTCCAGATCCGCGACGGCGCCCTTGCCGATTCCTGGCTCGAGCCTGGCGAGGCCATGGGGCTCTCGTTCGTGGCGCTTCTCGACCACACGGAGATCCTTGCCGAAGCGCACGCCATGATGAACTGCGCCGACCAGTACGCGGATCGCCTGATTCGGGACAAATGCCGTCTCTTCGGCGTGCGCCGCCGGGGCACCCGGATTGCGACGCTCGAGATCGGGCCGCACCCGCGCGAGCCCGGCGTTCTCGCCATCAGCCAGCTCAAGGCGAGACACAACATGCCGGCCGCATCAGATGTATGGCAGGCCGCGCATGCGTGGCTCTCCTCGCAGAAGAACCTGAGGCGCCCGCCGGCGATCAAGACGGCCTCCCAATCGATGCACGCTGCCACCTGGGATAGCGTCATGGCCGGCTATCGCGCGAGAAAACGCGGCGCGGCGTGGATTCCGCTCGTGGCCAGCCCGGCGACGTTCGCGCGCACGGACGAGGATATGGCGGACCTTGCGCGCCGCGCCGGCATCTCGTCCTGGCTATTCACCTAGCGCGACCGGACTGCCCGCCGGGGGAAATGCGGATTATGGTTGTGGCGAAACAGCGCCCCTTATGCTCATGGCGAAATGAATGGCAACGCAGCGGTTGAAAAGCATGATTGCTGCTCACCGTTCAAAACTCGACGATAGTAGTATTGCAACAGCGCGCTAATCGGCCGCTTATGGCCGTTATCTGATCGTATGTACCCGCTTTAGAGTCCTCGATCGCCGGCGCAAGAAATCATGTCGCTGCGACGAGTGGTCAATCCTTCAGCGATTGCTGCATTCAAATATGCCATTGCGATGACCGATCGATAAGAACGATAAATGATCGATAAGGGTAACCGAAAATGAAACTCGAAACCCAAGAGGATCCCGTGTCGTCCGCAATTCACCTGCTTCATCGCGCCGGCCAATGCGCCGACGAGCTGTTCGCCGTCAATGTCGGCGATGCAGATCTCACGCCGCGTCAATTCGCGGTGATGAAAGCCATCTCCAGCAGCGAGGACCCCAGTCAAACGACGCTTGTCGAGCTGACGGGGATAGACCGCTCGACCATGGCGGATATCGTCCGCCGTCTCATCTCCAAGGGCCTCGTACAGCGCCGCCGCACGCGCCGCGACGCGCGCATGTACGCAGTACGCCTCACGGAGAAGGGGCTGGCAGCGCTTAGGGTCGCAGAGCCCGCCGCGCGATCGACGGACGAGCGCATACTCGCCTCGCTCCCGCCTACGCAGCGCGAAGCCTTCCTCAAGTCGCTGTCGCGAATCGTGGCGACCATAAGTCCGGCCAGCACCGAGCGCTGAAGCGACCCCGGCGCTCGGCAGTTCACGGTAAACGGCGCCGTTCGGCCCGGAAACGCGAGGGCCGACACTGGAGCTTGCGGTCTACGGCATCTCGCCCTATAGACACGCCTTTAATGACCGTCGCCGCCTCGAAGCCGAAGCTCAGCTTCCCGCACCGCCATCTGCTCTCCACGGAGGCGCTGACGGCGGCCGAGGTCAATGCCATCCTGGATCTCGCCGACAAGGCGGTCGAGACTAATCGCCAGGCGCGCAAGCGGCGCGAGGTGCTGCGCGGACGCACGCTCGTCAACCTGTTCTTCGAGGCCTCCACCCGCACGCAGGCCTCTTTCGAGATCGCGGCCAAGCGGCTCGGCGCCGACGTGCTCAACATGAACGTCGCCACCTCGTCGGTGACGAAGGGCGAGACGCTCATCGACACGGCGATCACGCTCAACGCCATGCACCCGGACATGATCGTCGTTCGCCACCATGCGGCGGGCGCGGTCGAGCTCCTCTCGCAGAAGGTCGATTGCTCGGTGATCAACGCCGGCGATGGCGCTCATCAGCACCCGACGCAAGCGCTCCTCGACGCCTTGACGATCCGCCGCGCCAAGGGCCGCGTCGCGGGCCTCACCGTCGCGATCTGCGGCGACATCCTGCATTCGCGCGTTGCGCGCTCGAACATCGATGTCCTGAACGTGCTCGGCGCCCGCGTGCGCATCGTCGCGCCCTCGACCTTGCTTCCTGCCGCGCCCGAGCGTCTCGGCGCCGAGGTGTTCACCGACATGTGGAAGGGCATTACGGGCGCCGACATCGTCATGATGCTCCGCCTTCAGCGCGAGCGCATGGAGGGTTCCTACGTTCCCTCGACCCGCGAGTACTTTCATTTCTTCGGCCTCGACCACGAGAAGCTCGCCAAAGCCAAGCCCGACGCGCTCGTCATGCATCCGGGGCCGATGAACCGCGGGGTCGAGATCGCGTCGACGATCGCCGACCATTCGCGCAGCGTGATCCGCGAGCAGGTCGAGATGGGCGTCGCCGTGCGCATGGCGGTGCTGGAAGCGCTCGCAAGCCAGCTGCCCGACAGTTGAGCCATGGCCCCATGAGCCCTCCCCCATCCGCGAGCGCCCGCAAGACAGGTTCTGCAACGGTTTTCATCAATGCGCGCCTCGTTGACCCGGCGTCCAACCGGGACGAGCCGGGCGGCCTCCTGGTCCGCGGCGGCGTGATCGCCGATCTCGGCTCGCACTTGCGGCGCAACGCTCCCGAGAATGCCGAGGTCGTCGACTGCCGCGGCCATGTGCTCTGCCCGGGCCTCATCGATGCCCAGGTCTTCACCGGCGAGCCCGGCGCCGAGCATCGCGAGACGCTCAAGACCGCGAGCCACGCCGCCGCCGCCGGCGGCGTCACCACCATCATCGTCATGCCGGACACCAATCCTGTGATCGATCAGGTGGCCCTCGTCGACTTCATTCAGCGCCGCGCCCGCGACAACGCCATCGTCAACATCCACACCATGGCCGCGATGACGAAGGGGTTGAAGGGAGAGGAGATGACGGAGATCGGGCTCCTCCAGCGCGCCGGCGCCATCGCATTCTCGAACGGCAAGTTCAGCGTCGCCAACACGCGGGTCATGAAGAATGTGCTGCTCTACGCCAAGGACTTCGGCGCGCTCATCGCTCATCATACCGAGGACGCGTTTCTCTCCGCCAACGCGTCGATGAACTCGGGCGAGGTGGCGACCCGGCTCGGCCTGCCCGGCGTGTCGCGCATCGCCGAAACGATCGTCCTCGAGCGCGACGTGCGTCTGGTCGAGATGACGGGAGGGCGCTATCACGCCACGACGATCACCTGCGAGGACAGTCTCGCCGTCGTGCGCTCTGCCAAGGCGCGGGGACTCCCCGTGACCTGCGGCGTCTCGATCAATCACCTCACCTTGAACGAGATCGACATCGGCTCGTACCGGACGTTCCTCAAGATGCGCCCGCCGCTCAGGCGCGAGGAGGATCGCGCTGCGATGGTGCGGGCGCTCGCCGCGGGCGAGATCGACGTCATCGTCTCGAGCCACGATCCGCAGGACGCCGACGTGAAGCGCCGCCCCTTCGCCGAGGCGGCCGACGGCGCAGTCGGGCTCGAGACGCTGCTGCCGGCCGCCCTTCGCCTCCACCATTCGGGCGAGGTGCCGCTCGCCTCTCTCCTCAAGGCGATGACGATCAACCCCGCGAAGCTCCTCGGCCTTCCCGCCGGCCGTCTCGTCAAGGACGCACCCGCCGACATCATCCTCGTCGACCTCGGCGAGCCCTGGGTCGTCAACAAGGATCTCCTGCGCTCGCGCTCGAAGAACACGCCTTTCGACGAGGCCAAGATGCAGGGCCGCGTGTTGAGAACCCTGGTTGCCGGAGAGACCGTCTACCAGTACGCTGGCGTCGAGCGGACGTGATCTGCTCGTCACTGGTCGCAGTCCATGACGCACGTGCTCTTCGCCGGCCTCGTTCAGGCCACCGATCCCAACGTCATCGTCATCTATGAGCGCCCGGAAACGTGGGACTGGGTGCTGTGGTACGCGGGCTTCGCCGCCTTCGGCTATCTGCTCGGCTCGATCCCGTTCGGCTATATCCTGACCCGCTACGCAGGTCTCGGCGACGTGAGGCGGATCGGCTCCGGCAACATCGGCGCGACCAACGTGCTGCGCACCGGGCACAAGGGATTGGCGGCCCTCACGCTCCTGCTCGACGCCGCCAAGGGCACCGCCGCCGTTCTGATCGCCCGTTGGGTGGGCGGAACGTACGCGGGGCTCGCCATTGATGCGGCGCTGCTTGCCGGCCTCGGCGCCTTTCTCGGCCACCTCTATCCGGCCTGGCTCGGTTTCCGGGGCGGCAAAGGCGTCGCGACCTACATCGGCATTCTGCTCGGAGTGTTCTGGCCCGGTGCGCTCGCGTTCTGCCTCATCTGGCTGGCGGTCGCCATCACGACGCGCTACTCGTCGCTTTCCGCGCTGACCGCGAGCCTCGCGACGCCTGCCATCATCATTGCGCTTGGCGATCGCCCGGCGGCGCTGCTCGCCTTCGTGCTGACCTTCCTGCTCCTGTGGAAGCATCGCGCCAACATCGGCCGTCTCTTGAAGGGCGAGGAGCCCAAGATCGGTGCGAAAGCGTGAGCCGCACGAAGCCCCTTTCACGCCGGCCCCGCTGCCGGTCGCGGTCCTCGACGAGGCGGAGCGCATCGCCTGCCTGCGCCTCATCCGCTCGGAGAATGTCGGCCCCGTCACCTTTCGCGAGCTGATCAATCACTTCGGCGGTGCGCGCGTGGCCCTCGACGCGCTGCCCGATCTCGCGCGCCGCGGCGGGCGCGGCCGGGCGCCGAAGCTCTGCAGCCAATCGTCGGCCGAGGCCGAGCTTGCGCACGCGCGCCGCGTCGGCGCCGAGCCGCTCTTCACGATCGAGCCCGGATATCCGCAGCCGCTCGCCCATCTCGACGCGCCCCCGCCGCTTCTCTATGTCAAAGGCAACGTCGCGCTCCTGGCACGCCCCGCCTTCGCGATCGTCGGGTCGCGGCAGGCCTCGGCGGCGGGCAGCAAGCTCGCACGCCTGTTCGCGGCGGAGCTCGGCCGCGCCGGATTGACGATCGTCTCCGGTCTCGCGCGCGGCATCGATTTCGGCCGCGCACGAGGCAAGCCTCGACACCGGCACGATCGCTGTCCTCGCGGGCGGAGCCGACGTCGTCTATCCGCCGGAGAATGCCGGGCTCCAGAAGCTGATCGGCGAGACGGGCTGCCTCGTCACGGAGCAGCCGCCCGGCTTCGAGCCGAGGGCCAAGGACTTCCCGCGCCGCAACCGCCTCATCTCGGGCATTGCACTCGGCGTGCTCATCGTCGAGGCGGCGAGGAAGTCGGGAACGCTGGTCACGGCGCGGTTTGCAGCCGAGCAGGGGCGCGAGGTGTTTGCCGTGCCCGGCCACCCGCTCGATCCGCGCGCCGAGGGCACCAATCAGCTGCTGAAGAACGGCGCCACGCTGGCAACCGGCCCCGCGGACGTGCTCGAAGCGCTGGCGCCCATCGCTCGCCTCGAGGAGCGAGGCTTCACGGAGCCGTTGGCCCCGCAGCCGGCCCGGCGGCCGCCCGAGCCCGCGCCGCTGCCCTCGGCCGAGGAGCGCGAGCGTGTGCTGGCCGCCCTCGGACCCCATCCGATCGACGCGGACGAGATCGTCCGCTCGACCGGTCTCGGGGCGCGCGACGTGCGCATTCTTCTCATGGAGCTTGATCTTGCGGGTCGCATCGAGCGGCACGGGAGCCAGCTCGTGTCGCGCATCGAGCCGTTCGAAACATAGACTATCGCTTGCGCGCGGCGTCGCGCTGCTGGCGCGCCTCCTCCCATGCCGCCGCCAGGATCACGGCCAGCGTGTCGAGCTGCGCCGTCTCGGCAATGGCTTTGAGCTCGAGAATGAGATCGGCAAGATAGTCCAGACGCTCGTCCAGACTTGCCGGGATCGCCTGCGAACGATCCTCTGGGGCCTTTCCCAGCTCGACATTGCGGAGGAATTGCTGGGGCTCTGGCATGCAAACCTTAGAGATCTAGGCTGTAGCGACCAAAGTTAATCCATTCCCCTATTAGTTGCAATATTGTTGATAGTGCTACTATTAATTGTAATAGGCGCTCGGGACCACGGCCTGGCCGAACGGAGAGCGCGGCGCTCGCCGCCTTGACAAATCCGGGGCCTCCGAATACATGCGCGACGGTGTCTGGCACTCTCTAACCCCAAGTGCCAGACACCTCCTCCCCGGCCGGCCGCGCCCGATCCCACCCCTCAACGGAGAGCTTGACCCATGAAGTTTCGACCCCTCCACGACCGCGTCGTCGTCAAGCGCGTCGACAGCGAGACCAAGACCTCGGGCGGCATCATCATCCCCGACACGGCCGCCGAGAAGCCGCAGCAGGGAGAGGTGATCGCAGTGGGCCCGGGTGCGCGCGACGAGACCGGCAAGATCGTGGCGCTCGACATCAAGAAGGGCGATCGGGTCCTGTTCGGCAAGTGGTCGGGGACCGAGGTCAAGATCGATGGCCAAGAGCTGCTCATCATGAAGGAGAGCGACATCATGGGTGTCCTCGACAAGTAACGCCGAGCGGGGGCAGCCGACTTCATCACCTCACGATTTCACGAGTTTACGAACCAGGAGCAATCCCACATGGCCGCCAAAGACGTTCGCTTTTCCGCCGATGCCCGCGACAGAATGCTGAAAGGCGTCGACATCCTCGCCAATGCGGTGAAGGTCACGCTCGGCCCCAAAGGCCGCAACGTTGTGATCGAGAAGTCGTTCGGCGCACCCCGCACGACCAAGGACGGCGTCACCGTCGCCAAGGAGGTCGAGCTCGAGGACAAGCTCGAGAACATGGGCGCGCAGATGGTGCGCGAGGCCGCCCAGAAGACCAACGACCTGGCCGGCGACGGAACGACGACGGCCTGCGTCCTCACCCAGGCGATCGTGCGCGAGGGCCTCAAGTCCGTCGCGGCCGGCATGAACCCCATGGACTTGAAGCGCGGCATCGACAAGGCCGTCGCCCAGGTGGTCGAGGAGATCGGCAAGCGGGCGAAGAAGGTCAAGAACTCGTCCGAAATCGCCCAGGTCGGCACCATCTCCGCCAACGGCGAGAAGTCGATCGGCGACATGATCGCTGAGGCGATGCAGAAGGTCGGCAACGAGGGCGTGATCACGGTCGAGGAGGCAAAGAGCCTCGACTCCGAGCTCTCCGTCGTCGAGGGCATGCAGTTCGACCGCGGCTATCTCTCGCCCTACTTCATCACCAATGCCGAGAAGATGATGGCCGAGCTCGACGAGCCTTACATCCTGATCCACGAGAAGAAGCTCTCGGGCCTGCAGCCGCTGCTGCCCGTGCTCGAGGCCGTCGTGCAATCCGGGAAACCCCTCCTCATCATCGCCGAGGAGGTCGAAGGCGAGGCGCTCGCGACCCTCGTCGTCAACAAGCTGCGCGGCGGTTTGAAGATCGCCGCCGTCAAGGCGCCGGGCTTCGGCGACCGGCGCAAGGCCATGCTCGAGGACATCGCCGTCCTTACCAACGGGCAGACGATCTCCGAGGATCTCGGCATCAAGCTCGAGAACGTCACGCTCGCCATGCTGGGGCGCGCCAAGCGCGTCACCATCACCAAGGACGACACGACGATCGTCGACGGCGCCGGCAAGCGCAAGGACATCGAGGCGCGCGTCAACCAGATCAAGGCCCAGATCGAGGAGACGACGTCCGACTACGACAAGGAGAAGCTGCAGGAGCGCCTCGCCAAGCTCGCGGGCGGCGTTGCCGTGATCAAGGTCGGCGGCGCGACCGAGGTCGAGGTCAAGGAGAAGAAGGACCGCGTCGACGACGCGCTCAACGCGACGCGGGCCGCCGTCGAGGAAGGCGTGGTGCCGGGCGGCGGCGTCATGCTGCTCAAGGCAGCGGCGAACTTGAGCGTCAAGGGCGACAACGAGGACCAGGACGCGGGCATCGGCATCGTCAAGCGCGCGCTGCAGGCGCCGATCCGCCAGATCGCCGAGAATGCCGGCGTCGAGGGCTCGATCGTCGTCGGCAAGGTGCTCGACGCGCGCGGCGCCTCGTTCGGCTACGACGCCCAGAACGACAAGTACGGCGATATGCTCGAGATGGGGATCATCGATCCGGCCAAGGTGGTGCGCACCGCGCTCCAGGATGCGGCTTCCGTCGCCGGTCTCCTCATCACCACGGAAGCGGCCGTGGCGGAGGCTCCCAAGAAAGAGCAGGGCCACGCCCACCATCACCACGGCGGTATGGGCGGCATGGACATGTGAGCATTTGCTCCAATCGGCCTCTTCGAGAAACCCGGCGCCCGCGATTTCGCGGGCGCTTTTTTTGCGCCGCCGAAGATTAAAGAATTCTTTTGCACCGCCGCTTAAGGTTGACCCCCTAATTACCGCACTGCAGCGTCGTCTTTTACTTGCGAAGGTTTCGCAACAGGAGGAGACTCATTTCCAAACTCTGCGCGAAATGCGCGGAGAGCTTTCGGGAGTAACTCTCATGGATATCACTACCCTCGTCGTTCAACTGATCAGCGGCGCGCTCGGCGGCAATGCAGCAGCCAGCATGACGAAGAACGACAGCTTGGGCACGCTCGGCAATACGATCGTCGGTGCGCTCGGCGGCGGCATCGGCGGACAGATTCTGAACTCGGTCCTCGGCATCGGCGGAGCGGCCGCAGCGTCGGGCATGGATTTCGGCACCATCGTATCGGCGTTCCTGACCGGCGGCGTCAGCGGCGGCGTGATCGCCTTCGTCCTCGCGCTGCTCAAGTCGAAGCTCGCATAAGAGCCCCGGCTCCGAGCCAAACAACACGTCGCGTCAGGCCTTGCCGGGCCTGGCGCGCAAATTATTGTCTAAGCTCCTTCATGAACGCGTGATTGACGCTCGGCGTCGAGGGTCGATGCCGAACGCGTAAGCCCGAGGCGTCCCATCACGCGGATGAGCGTCTCCGGCAGCACCGCGAGATTGAGCAGCGTCGCCGTCGTTAATCCACCAAGCACGGTAATCGCCATCGGCGCCTCGATCTCGTGGCCCGGCCGCCCTAGCCCGAGCGCGAGCGGCACGAGGCCGAGCGCCGCCATGAGCGCCGTCATGAAGACAGGGACGAGCCTCTCGGATGCGGCGAGCCGGATCGTCTCCGGCGACCACGGCCGCCCCTCCGCGTCGACGAGGTGCTCGACGTGGGCCAGCATCATGACCGAATTGCGCGCGCCGATCCCAAACACCGTCACCAGGCCGACGAGGCTGCCGAGCGTGAGGCCGATCCCGGTCGCGACGATCGCCGCCATGGAGCCGATGAGGCAGAACGGCAGGTTGATGAGCACGAGAGCGGCGAGCACGCGGCGGCGGAAGGCCAGCGCCAGCGCCGAGACGATGAGCACGATCGCGAGCGCCGTGAGGCTCGCAAGCCGGATCTGGCCGGCCCGCTCCGCCTCGGCCTGGCCCGCGAACGACACGTAGACGTTCTTCGGCAGCTCGAGCGCGCCGATGCGCTCCTTCGCGTCGGCGACGACGTCGCGCAGCGACCGCTCGCCCGAGCCGTTGAAGGTGACGGCGACGCGCCGCTGGGCGCCCTCGTGCTGGATATTGGAGCGACCCTCGCTGATCTCGATCGCGGCCACGTTGCGCAGGAGCACCTGCGCCCCGGCATTCGAGACCATGAGCGAGCCGAGCTCGTCGAGGCGGTTGCGCACGTCGGGGGCAAGGATCACCGAAACATCGACCGTGCGCGCCCCGTCGTAGGCCTGCCCGACGACCGTGCCCGAGAACGCCGTCTGCACCGTATCGAGAGCGTCTTGCGGGGTGAGCCCGTAGCGCGCAAGCGCCGCGGGGTCGAGGCGGACCGATACCGTCGGAACAGTGGCGGTGCGCGGCATTCTCAAATCGGTGAGCCCGGGGATCGAGGCGATCTCCTCCTGGATCTTCGCCGCGGCTCCCTCGATGGCATCGAGATTTGGGCCGAGCACGTTGATGACGACCTGCGCCGTCTCGCCGCTCAAGGTCTCGCTGATGCGATCGCCGAGAAAGGTCAGCGTCTCGGTCCGCACCTCGGGGAATTTCTCGAGCGCCTCGCGAATGAGCTCCTGGGCCTCCTCCTCGGTCTCCTCGTGCACCGGCTTGAGCTCGACGTGAAACTCGCTCTTGTCGGGGCTCCACGTATCCTCGCCCTGCTCCGCGCGGCCGATCTGATGCCCGACGGTGTCGATGAACGGCAATCGCAGGAGCTCGGCGCTGATCCGCTCACCGACCTCGGCCACCTCCGCGACCGAAGTCCCGGCGGCCGCCATCGACATCTGCACGACGAAGTGGCCCTCGCGGAACTGCGGGATGAGCTCGCTCCTGAGGAACGGCACGACGGCGGCCGCGGCGACCGCGCCCGCGGCGAGGATCGCGACCGTCAATCCCCAGGTCTTGCGGACCTTGGCCAGCGCCCAGGCCTGGGCCTGCTTCAGGCGGTGGAGAAAGCGCGGCTCCTCTTTCACCTCGTCTCCCGTGAGCAGCAGTGCGCAGAGCGCCGGCGTCACCGTCAGCGCAACCAGCATCGAGGCGAGCACGGCGATCATGAAGGTGAGCGCCATCGGCCCGATGAAACGGCCCTGCACGCCGCCGGCGAAGAGGACGGGGACAAATACGAAGATCACCGCGAGCGTCCCGTAGAGCATCGAGCCGCGGATCTCGATCGAGGCGCTTTCGATGACGGCAAGGGAATCGAAATTGGCGGTGCCGCGAGCCTGGCGCAGCCGGCGCATGATGTTCTCGATATCGATGATCGCGTCGTCGACGAGCACGCCGAGGGCCAGCGCAAAGCCGCCGAGCGTCATCGTGTTGATCGACTGGCCGAGCTCGGCGAGCACGGCCACGGCGGCGAGCAGCGACAGCGGGATGGCAAGGAAGGAGATGAGCGCCGCGCGCACGCTCCTCAGGAAGGCGTAGAGGACGATGAGGATCAAGGCCGAGCCGAGAGCCAAGGCGGCTTCCAGATTCTGCAGGGCGCGCACGACGAACGTGGCTGGCCGATGGAGGGCCGGATAGATCTCGATGTCGCGCTCGATGAGCGACGGCGTGATCTCGGCGAGCGCCGCCTCGACGGCGTTCGTCGCCTCGAGCGTGTTGGAGCCGAACTGGCCCGAGACCGTGAGCAGCACGCCGGGGCGGCCCATGATCGTCGCGTCGCCGACCGGCGTCGCCGGCGCAATGGTGACGGTCGCGACATCGCCGAGCTTGATCGGCGCGTTGTTCCTCATCGCGACGAGCGTCTCGGCAAGAGCGCGCGGATCGGGAGCGGGCGGCGGCGTCTCGAGCGTAATGCGCTGCGCCGCCGTCTCGATGACGCCCCCGCCGCGAAGTGCAAGCGCCTCGCGCCCCGCCGTCATCACGTCGTCGAGCGTGAGGCCGAGCGCGGTGAGCCGCTCGAGCTTCGGCTGGATCTGCACCTGGCGGATGGCGCCGCCGTACACGGTGACGCGCGCAATGCCGGGGACGGCGAGGAGGCGAGGCTTCAGCGTCCAGTCGGCGATGTCGCGCAGCGTGTAGGGGTCGACCGCGTCCGAGACGATCCCGAGCTTGATCACGTCCATGGTGCTCGACGTGAGGGGCGTGAGCTTGGGCTGGGTAACGCCCGCCGGCAGCCGGCCGGTCAGCGCCGCGAGACGCTCGGAGATGCCCTGGCGCACCTCGACCGGGTCCACGTCCTCCTTGAAGGTGATGAGGACGACCGAGAGCCCGTAGACCGATTCCGAGCGCAGCGTTTCAATGCCCGGCGCGCCGTTGACGGCCGCCTCGATGGGCCGCGTCACGATCTGCTCGACCTGCTCGGGGGCGAGGCCCTGGGCCTCCGTCTGGATGGTGACTTGCGGCGGGACGAACTCCGGGAAACACGTCGAGCGGCGCGCGCAAGGCAAAGGCTATTCCGGCAACGAGCCAAGCCACCGACAGAAGCGTGACTATTCCGCGGTAGCGTATCGACCATCGGATGAGGGCGTTCATGGACGCCTCTAGTCCGTGTCGGCCGCGGGGGAAGCAGTGTGCGCGCGAGCGGCTTTCGTCGCGGAGGGCGGCGACTCGGCGCGCGCCACGGGGGCCGAGGGTCCGCCGTCGTCGTCATCATCGCCGACGAAATTGGGCGCCGCCTCGCGCGAGAGCAGCGTGGAAGCGCCCCGCACGACGACCTTCGTCCCCGGCGCAAACCCTTCGGCGACGAGGTAGCCTTCCGCCAGGGGAAACTCGAGCGATACCGGCTCTCGCTTGAACTCCTGCGGGCCGGTCTCGACGTAGCACCAGGATTGGGAGGCAAAGACGACGATGGCGGAGCTCGGGATGATCACGCCCGTGCGCTCCGGTCCGATGTCGGCGGCGAGGCGCGCCCGGTCGCCGGGGCGCAAACCGGGGCCGGCCGGGACGAGCGCGAAATAGGAGCTGCCGGGCATCGACAGGTTTCCGGACGGCGCGACCCAGAACTTCGTCACGGGTGTCGCCAAGCCGCCCGCAAGCGGCGAGACGCGCACGTTGCGCATTCCCTCGGCAGAAGCGTGCGGAAAGTCGAGACGCACGAGCGCCTCGGCGCCGGACGTGAGGGTTGCGAGGATGCGCTGGCGCTCCTCCAGCCTAATGAGCGGGGCGTCCTCGCCCCAGGTCTGCCGCAAGCGCGCCTCGAGCAGGCTTACTTGGCTCGCATCCAGAGCCGCCTGACGCTCGGCATTTTCGACGGCCTGGCGCGAAAGCGCCGTGGTCGACCTGAACCGCTCGGCCTGCCCCTTGCTGTACTCGGCGGCGATCGCCGCGGCCCGCAAGTCGGCATCGAGCTGCACGAGCGGATCGGGATTGAGCACGTTGGCGACGCCGTGGGTCGTCTGCGTGCCCGACGCGGGCTCGAGGGCCACCGTGCGCACGACGGCCGGCGGCGGCTTCGCGGACTCTGCGGGCTCGGCGGTCTCCTCAGAAAGCGGCGCGTCGCACGCGCCGAACGCCAAGCACACGGCAATGCGCAACCACTTCACCATGCCGCAGCCAATCTCTCTCAATCCTTAACCATCGATACGGGAAAATATCCCGATATCGGCGGGAAGAATGCCCCATTGGACGGGCGGCTGCCAGCACTTTGAGCTGTTTGTTCGCAGCGGGCGCGCTGATTTTCCCGACTGATCGGGAAATTTTCCCTATTTGTGGAGGCCGCCCGTTAGGAAAGAGCCCGGCACTTCAATGGCCGGCTGGATCGCCGGAGGCGAGCAGGAGCGTCAGGCCGAGCAGCGTGCTGTCCAGAAACTGGATCTCGACCATCTGCTTCCTGTCCTTGACGATGATGTCCATGTTTGCCCTCAGGGCCGCGTCGGCGCCTTTGACCTGCACGCGAAAGCCCTTCGGCGTCACCTCCCCCGAAAGACCGCCCGAGAGAGAGTAGTTGGATTCGCTCCAAGTCCCCGTGAGCTTGCCGGCCTCATGGGTCACGTTGGCCACGATCTCGATCTTGCCGCTGCCGGAGGCGCAGCGGACCGTCTGCTTGAGCTCATTGCCGCTCTCGGAGACGAAATAGGTCGCCCGGCACTTCACCTGCTCGAGCTTGCCCTCCTTGAAGCTGAGGCGCCCGGCGCCGCCCCACCAGCCGGCGAGGCCCGCGAACGGCCCGGCCGGCTCGGCAATGCCTGGATTTGAGGCAATAATGGTAAGGAACGCGCTCGCCGCCGCCGGAAGCAGGCGCGCACGCTTCACGGTTCTCGCGCGTGAGCAGATCATAATGCTCAAGCCTTAGCGCGAGTCGCACGCAAGCGACATGCGCCAAGGGGCCGCGACGGCGCCAAGTCTCAAGAGTACGCACAGTCAAAATTATGACCGTCGGGCGACATCTAGGGTCGCTTCGACACTCTTGCCAAATTGCCAAGGCGCCGGCGCAGCCTCGCGCCGGCGAACGCGATGAAGGACTGCACCTTGCGCTGAGGCAGGCGGCCCTCGCGGTGAAGAAGTGTCACGGGGATCTCGTCGCTCGCGAGCTGCGGAAGCACACGGCGCAGCGAGCCATCGGCGAGAGCGTGCGCGGCTTGGTACGACAGCACCCGAGTAATCCCGACGCCGGCGACGGCAGCGTCAATCGCGGCTTCCGCCGTGTTGACCGAAAGGCGCGTCGTGATCGAAACGCGCTCTTCCTTCCTGCCGGCTCGGAAGATCCACTGGTGACGTTGGTGAAGGGAGGAGAAGGTAATGCAGTCGTGACCGGCGAGCGCTTCCAGCGTCTTCGGCGTGCCGCGCCGCTCGAGATAGTCCGGGCTGGCGCAAAGCACGTAGCGAACGGACCCCACCCGCGTCGCGATAAGGGACGAATCCGCAAGTGTGCCGATGCGAACGGCGACATCGAGCCCCTCCTCGATCAGATCGACAGGCCGGTCGAGCAGCAGCATGCGCACGTTGACCTGCGGATACTCCCCGAGGAACTCGGCGACCACGGGCAGGACGTGCAATCGGCCGAACACAATGGGCGCGGTCAGCGCGAGCTCGCCTTCGGGCTCGCTCTTCTCGCCTGAGATTCGCGCTGCTGCCGAATTGACCTCCTCCAGAATGCGCCGGCACGCGTCGAGATAGAGCCGTCCGTGCTCCGTCAGTCCGAGGCGGCGAGTCGTGCGCGTCACGAGGCGCGTGCCGAGATGGCCCTCGAGCCCGGCGAGCTGACGGCTCACCGTCGACAGGGGCAGGCCGAGACGGCGTCCCGCGCCCGACAAGCTGCCCGCGTCGGCGATGGCCGTGAACAAGCGCATGGCCGCGAGCTGGTCCAAGCCGCTCTCCCGGATTTTGCAATAATATATTGCAGATCTAAGCGATTTTATTCCTTCGCGGAAGGTGCCAGTTTCTCTCGCGATATCGACGCAACCTGCGGAGAGCCCATCCATGCCAACCTTGAAGCTCTACGACCTCGAGCCCTCGGGCAATTGCTACAAGATCCGTCTCTTCTGCTCACTGCTCGGACTGCCCCTCGAGCTTCACGCCGTCGACTTCATGGCGGGCGCCCACAAGAAAAGCCCGCTCATCGACAAGAACCCGTTCGGAGAGCTGCCAATCCTCGTGGACGGCGATGTCGTCTTGCGCGACAGCCAAGCGATCCTCGTCTACCTCGCGCGCAAGTACGGCGGCGAGAGCTGGCTGCCGACGGATGCGCTGCCGATGGCACGCGTCATGGAGTGGCTGATGGTGGCCGAGAACGAGATCCCGCGCGGCCCAGGCGACGCGCGCCTTCACGACAAGTTCGCCGTCGAGCTCGATGTCGGGCGCGCCCGCGAGAAGGCCCAGCGCATCCTCGGCCTCATCGAAGCGCATCTCGAGAGGAACGACTGGCTCGCGCTCGGCCGCCCGACGATCGCCGACGTCGCGTGCATGCCCTACATCGGTCTTTCCCACGAAGGGGGCATTTCGCTCGAGCCCTATCCGGCGATCCGCGCCTGGATTCAGCGCATCAGGGCGCTCCCCGGATTCGTCACCATGCCGGCGCTCTAGACCGGAGGCTCCTTCATGCCCTCCTCGACCGACATCGCTTTCACGGCCGCGGTCAAGGCCGAGCAGGAGCGGCGCGGCTCGCGCGCGGCCTACGCACGCCTCGAGGAGAAGGGCGGCTGGGCCACGACCGTCACGGAGGACCTTCAAGCCTTCATTGCCGACGTCCGCTCGTTCTATCTCGCGACCGCCAGCAAGGACGGGCAGCCTTACATTCAGCATCGGGGCGGCCCGAAAGGATTCCTGCGCGTGCTCGACGCCAAGACGCTGGCCTTTGCGGACTTTGCCGGCAATCGCCAGTACATCACGACCGGCAACCTCGCCGAGAACCCGCACGCTTTCATATTCCTCATGGATTACGCCAATCGGCGGCGCGTGAAGATCTGGGGCACTGCACGGATCGTCGCGGACGACGAGGCGCTCAAAGCCAGGCTCACGCCTGAGGGCTACCGCGCGCGTGTCGAGCAGGTCGTCCTCTTCACTGTTTCCGCGTGGGATACCAATTGCCCGCAGCACATCCCGCAGATGTTCCATGCCGACGACGTGGCCGACGCGGTCGGCGCGCTCCAATCACGAATTGGCGCGCTCGAGCAAGAGAACGCGGCCCTGCGCGCGCGCTGACGGCTCTTCACTCGGCGAAGCACGCCGCGACGGGGAGGCGCGCGCTTAGGGCATCGAGGACGATCTCACCGTCTGTAACCACGGCCGTCGAGATGTCGCCCGTAGCACTGCGCGCATGATGCACGATCGCGCGCGCTTCGGGGTCAACGATGAGGTAATGGCGCACCGCCGGGAGCTTGAAGTAGCCTTCGAGCTTCTTCGTCGTGTCGACCGTCTTCGTGCCGGGGCTCAGGATCTCGACCACGACCACTGGGGCGTGATGATGATTGTTCCGCCGCTTGAGCCGCTCGCCGCAATAGACGAGCGCATCGGGCTCGAAGACCGTAGTGTCGTCGATCTTGACCGCCATTCCATCGCCGAGTGCATGGCAACTGCCTCCGCGCAGGGCATCCTGGAGCGCCCGGGCAACGGCCACCTTAGTCTCGATATGGCCGACGCGCTGCGCATTCATCGGGCACCACCTGGCCGTTGACGAGCTCATAGCGCCCGCCCGGCTGCTCTGCGAGCCAAGCCAGATAGCTTTCGACGGTCATGGGCTTCAGGGCGATATTCATGGCCGAATTCTAGCACACGAGCGCAAGCCTCCGAAACGGCTTGGCCCGCTTTACCTGATCGACGCCGCGCCGGCCTGCGGCTTCAATTTGCAGCCTACGCCTTTCCGCTCTGAAACCGGCGCGCGATCGGGAGGCCCATGCTAGAGTGCGCTTCGCTTCGAGCTACCGGCGGGAGCCATGCATGATCCTGCGCACGGCGAAAGCGCTGCTCACCGCTCTGATCGGCGTCTTTGCGCTGCTCGTCGGCCTCGACAACATCATCGACTACGGGACCAACTTCGAGTTCGTCCGGCACGTCTTGAGCATGGACACGACGTTTCCCGGCAATAAGCTGATGTGGCGGGCGATTACGAGCGAATGGGTGCACCACGTCGCCTATTGGATCATCATCGCCGCCGAGCTCGCGACGGGCGCCCTGTGCCTCGCGGGCGCGGCGCGGCTCTTCGCGGCCCGCACCGAGCCGCGGCGCCACTTCAATCGCGCCAAGGCGCTGGCGATCGGCGGCCTCGCCGCGGGCTTCACACTTTTCTTCTTCGGCTTTCTTGCCGTCGGCGGCGAATGGTTTCAGATGTGGCAATCGCAAACCTGGAACGGACAGGAGGCCGCGTTCCGCTTCGCCGCGTGCATCGGCCTCGTTTTGATCTTTGTCTCTCTAGAGGATGACGACCTTGGCCATGACAGCCATTCCTGACGTCTCGATGCCGATCTCGCCCGCGCTTGCAGGCGAGTACGTCATTGCCGTGGGCCACGCCGGACACGTGCATCTCCTCGACGCCGTGACGGGACGGACCATATGGACGCGATCGCTCGCGGAGGCCCTCGGCGCATCGGCCTGTGCGGGCCAGGCGGTGAGCGTCGCCATCGCCGAGGAAACCGTGCTTGCCGGCTCCATGGGCCACGTCTTCGCGCTGAGGCTCGAGGACGGCTCAATCCTCTGGCACGTGGACCACCGCACGCGCGGAGAGGGCGAGACGAACCTCGCCGTGGGCGCGCCGGCCAGCTCCTACGTCGCGAGCCTGGGGCCGACCGGCATGGCGTAGCGAACGACGCCGCACTCAGTACCCGATCCGCACCCCGAAGCGAGGCCCGTAGAAGCCGCCGTAGAACCGGCGCCCGTAGTAGGGCCCGTAGTACGACGGCCCGTAGTACGGATAGTAGTAGGCGTAGGACGGGTAGTAGTAGGGCCTGTAATAATAGGGCGCATAGTACGAGTAGTAGTTGGGCCGATAGCGCAAGCGCGCGCGTGGATAGTAGCCGTAGCGACGGTACCAGCGCCGACCCACCTTCTCGACGAGACCGTTGTCGGCCTTTTCAGTGGCAGACGAGCCGATGGCTCCGAGTGGCGTTGCCGAGGCCGACGGAGCCGCGATGAGGAGGACGGCTCCGGCCGCGGCAAGCGCGGCGATTGCTAATTTGATACGCATGACAACCACCTCACAGGTTCGAAGTCCTCCTTCCCCCCGGCGAGAAGGACGAATGTATCACTCTCTTATCGGCTTGTCCGCGCTGGAATATCAGAGCGCGGTTGAGGTTTCGTTAGCAGGGCCGAAGGCACGCGCGCGGCGCTTCAACGCTAGGGCGCCGGGCCCTCCGCCGGCCCGATCGGCGCCAGCGGCGCATCGGCGAAGACGAAGAGATAGGCGAGCATGGCGAGGACGCAGATGATCGCGCCGAAGATGATGACGCGCCTCGAGTCCATGTCTCCTCCCGCGGGCGACGACTGCTGGTTGTGACGATATGACGATATAAGACCTATTCCCAAAAGCAAAGTTCGCCGTCAGGAGCGCGCATTTACTGCATATGCCAGCCGTGGCTGACGATCAGGCTTTGACCCGTCAACGCCTTGGTGTCAAATGCAGCCATCACCAAAGCCACCTCGGCCACGTCCTCGACGGTCGTGAACTCCTTGTCCACGGTCTCGCCCAGCATGATCTCCTTGATCACGCGCTCCTCGCTGATGCCGAGCTCCTTGGCCTGCTCGGGGATCTGCTTGTCGACGAGGGGCGTGCGCACGAAGCCGGGACAAATGACGTTGGCGCGGACGCCGTGGCTGGCGCCCTCCTTCGCCATGGTGCGCGCAAATCCGAGCAGCCCGTGCTTGGCGGTGACGTAGGCCGACTTCAACGGCGAGGCCTCGTGGCTGTGCACCGAGCCCATGTAGATGAGGGCTCCCGAGCCCTGCTTGTACATGTGCTTGATGCACGCCTTGGTGGTGAGAAAAGCCCCGTCGAGATGGATGGCGAGCATCTTCTTCCAGTCGGCGAAGGGGAAATCCTCGATCGGATTGACGATCTGGATGCCGGCGTTGGAGACGAGGATGTCCACGGTGCCGAACGCGTCCACGGTCTTCGCCACGCCGTCGTTCACCTGGGCTTCGTTCGAGACATCCATGGCGACCGCGATCGCCGTATTCTTGCCGCCGAGCTCGCGCGCGGCGGCTTCCGCGGGCTCGAGCTTGAGGTCGGCGATGACGACGCGCCCCCCGGCCTCAACGTAGCGCTTGGCGATGGCATGACCGATGCCGCTGGCGGCCCCCGTGACGATCGCAACCTTGCCGTCGAGTTTCATGACGCCTGGTCCTTTCCGGATTCGAGATAGTCGTAGACGACCTTGCCGTAGGCCGAGCGTGAGGTCGGTCAGAATGTGCGTTGCCGAGATGACCTCGCGCACCGGCAGCTCGGCGACCGGGGCGAGCGCGTGAGGATTGAGCTCGAGCGCCGCGGGCCCGGTCCAGGCGCCCTTGATGACGACGTCCTCGAGGCGGTAGTCGACGAGCTCGAGGATGCGCGGGCCGCCGTCGACGTGGGGAATGATCTTCAAGAGGTAGTTCGGCCTCGCGAGCGCGGCCGCCACCTCCTTGACATCGAGCGCCCTGTGCTTGAAGCCCATGGTGCCGGTGGCGACGCGCACCGGGCCGTAGTCGAGGGTCCCGATCAGCGTGTCCTTGTCCGGTCCGAGCGAGGGCTGCGCATATTTCTTCGGGAAGCCCCAGAGCTCGCGCCCGCCGTAGATCGGCGGCCCGTCGTTCAAGTACATGGCATGCGTATAGCCGCCCTCTTGGCCCTTGAACTTGACGGGGATCACCTGGCCCGATTCCGTGTAGTCGCCGAAGCCGGTCGAGTTAGGCATGCGGATGAACTCGTACTTGACGATCGGCTCCTCGATCGTAAGCGGCTCGGGCACGACGGCCTCGACGGCCTCCCGGTCCGTCCGGTAGGCGATGATGAGATACTCGCGGTCGATGAAGCGATAGGGGCCCGGCGGAAACGCCGGGCTGGTCAGCGGCATGGCGAAGGCGCGCTTCTTGACATCAGCGATTTTCATGCGGCGGGTCCTGACGTTGGGGGATCGAGCTCCTTGGTGAGGTCGAGCACGGTCACGCCCACCTCGGGCGGCTCCCGGTTCTTCCAGGCCGGGTGGCGCAGCGTCCGTTCCACGTCGTCGCGCCCGCCGCGCCAATGCTCGTCGATCGTATAGCGGGAGAACTCGTAGTCGTTGGAGTGCGTCCAATAGGCTGCGCGGCGGTGGATCAGATGGACGATGCTGATCGCCGCATTGCAGCCGATCGAGGAGAGCTGCTGCCAGTCGGTCGTCGCCTTCACATCGTCGGGCAGACATTGCTCGAGGCGTTTCACGGCGCGGCGTATCGTCTGCATATCGCGGAAGATATCTGTATTGAGCCGCGTACGGCTCGAATAGCGGATCTCCTTCTCCCGCTGCGAGATGTCGAACAGCGTATCGGGCACTCGGCCCCTTGGCGCTGAAGAGATCGACCTGGAACACGCACATGTCGCTGCGCGGTCCGCTGCCGTCGAGCACGTACTGGAGCGGCGTGTTGGAAACGAGCCCGCCGTCCCAGTAGGGCTCGCCGTCGATCAGGATCGGGGGAAAGCCGGGCGGCAGCGCGCCACTCGCCATGATGTGCTCGGGGGTAATCTCCTGCTTGGCGCTGTCGAAGTATTTCATGTTGCCGCTCGGCACATGCACCGCGCCGATGCTGCAGCGCACGGCACCCGAGTTCAGCAAGCCGAAATCGACGAGATCCATGAGCGTCGATCTGAGCACGCTCGTGTCGTAGACGCTGATCGCCTCTGGCGAGCCCGGCGGCATGAACCAGGCAGGGGGAATGCGCGGCTCGAAAAATCCGGGAACGCCGGTGGTCGCGGCGATCGTTGCGCTCGCCTCGTTGAAGATCTTGCGCGAGGCGTCGTCGGTGGCGAGCGGGGGCAGCAAGAGCCGGCTCGAGACGAGGTCCCAGAAGGCACGCAGCCTCTCGACGCGCTTCTCCGGAGGATTGCCGGCGATGATCGCCGAGTTGACGGCGCCGATCGAGATGCCGGCGACCCACGCCGGCGCAAGGCCTGCCGCGGCGAGCGCCTCGTAGGCGCCGGCCTGATAAGCCCCAAGCGCGCCCCCGCCCTGGAGCACGAGCACGGTCTTCTCGGATTTGCGGTTGCCTTCTGGCATCTACGCGAACAGGCCGACCGGGAAACGACCTCGACCGGACTAGATGTCGGGCCGATCGGCGCCCGAGGCAAGGGACAATTGGTCTCAAGCGCGGCCGGCAACCAATCGGGGCGATGGAGCACGATGAATTAACGACGGCATGGTATGAGGAGGCGGACCGCGGCACGCACGCGGGCATTGGAGATTGCCATGAGGACAGTTGCGTCCAAGGTTTCGCTCTGCGCGGCCGCGCTTTTCATGATCTTGCCGGAGCAGGCTTCGTCGGCTCAGGTCGGCTCTCCTGGCGTCATGGCCGCGATGGCGACCCCGAGCGCGTCTCTCGTCGAAGCGGCCGGCTACAGGGGCCGCTTTCGCGCGCGCTATTATTCCTATTACGCCCGGCAGCGCTTTTATCCGGGCATCTACGACTCGTATCGTTACAATATGGTCGGCTACCCGCCGCCGAGAGGCGCCGGCTGGAGCTGGAGCGGCACCACAGGCTTCTACCGGGGTCCACGCTACTATAGCGGCCCCTATTTCTATCCGGGCTGGCAACCCTGGTGAGTTTGCGAGACCCGGCTCCGCGTCGTGCCGGCGTTCGACTTCGGCTAGCGCCGTCATCTGTTGTTGAAGGGGGGAACCTTCACAGAGGTGACCCATGTCCTTGCCTTTAGTCCAAGACGTTGCAAAGCTCGGGACAAGAATGCTGCAGTTCACGAGCAGCGTCGACGAGCTTGAAACTCCCGACGCAGTTCTCGACAAGCTGCACCGGGTGACGTTTGAGGCGTGCCAGCTCAACGTGCTCGGCGCCGCCTTGTTTCCCTTGAATTGGGGCGATTGGTCCAGCATCGAGAAGGGCAAGACGGTCTTTCTCCATAAGAGCGTGCCCGAGGGATGGTGGGAGGAGCATCTGGAGCTCAGCCGCATCCATCCCGGCCCCGGCTTCATGTTCGCGCAGCTCTCCATTGCGCCCTTCACGATGTCGGAGCTGATGCGGATGATCGAGCCGCTGGCCATCGACCGCTGGCCGTTCGACCTGGCCTTGAAGTACGGCATGCGCGACCGCTTCAATTGCCCGGTCGGCGGTCGCTGGGTGGTCACATACTGGTCGCGCAGCGTGCTGTCGCAGCGCCTCACCGAGGAGGCCCGCGCCATTCTCTTCATGGGAGGCGCCTTCGCGGCCATTCGGCTCCAGAAGCTCGCCGGCCCGCTGGTTTGCCGGATCGGCAAGGGTGCAGCGCTGACCCCGCGCGAGCTTGCCGTGCTGCGCCTCTTGTCGGTCGGCCATCCGCTCAAGGAAATCGCCGGGCTTCTCGAGCTCGGCGAGGAAACGGTTCGCAGCCACCTCAAGAAAGCGCAAACGAAGCTCGGTGTGCGCTCGCGTACGTACGCCGTCGCCCAGGCCATTCGCCGCCGCCTCATTCCTTAGATCTCCCCCAAAATGGGGATGGTCTAGACCTGCCCGGCCGCTCAATGTCCCCCCGCGGTGACGGCCCGCGGCGCCAAAGGGGGGAGGCCGCGGGCAGCTCCAACCACGACCGGTCACGAGCGGGCGACCCCGTTGTCCCTGCTCGTCCCGTGGCGTCACCCAAATGCTGGGCCGGCCCGTCGAGGGAAGCGCCAAGAGAGGATTGGGCAGGTGTCCAGTCCCTTGGGCCGGGCGCTACGTCAGCGAACGTCACTGCCGCCGTTCTTTCGTAGTGCCCGGCCCGAGTGGAGAGAGAAGGAAACCAATGCTCGAAATTGCGGGCTACTTCGTCGCTGCGGTCTCGGTCGCCGCCCTTATTTATGTCTTGCGCCTGAGCTTCGACGATTGATCTCCCGGACGCCATGCGGACGCGATGCGCGCCGCCATATCCCCTCTCCCCACGCTCTTGCGTGGGGAGAGGGTTAGGGTGAGGGGCGAAGGCCGGGGGTGAGGGGCGATCTCGCCGCAGCGCAAGTTGCTGCCCCTCACCCCACCCTCTCCCCGCAAGCGGGGAGAGGGGGAAACGCCGATGTCCTCGCGGCCGTGAGCCCGAGGGGATGGAGTAGGGGAAGCGGGGCGCGGATACGCCACGGTCTTCCGCTTGTATGTTTCATAGGCGCACCGGCGCCCCGCCCATGCCGGAGGCATGTCTCCGACATGACCCGAGCTTTGCGTTGGGTGAAGCACGTCCCAACGTCCCGCGCCTCGCTTAGCCGCAAGCCTCCGCGGTACCGGTGTTGCCACCGGCGATTGGCAAACGCGCGAAGGAATGGCTGCAGCGTGCGGCACTTTCCCTTCGAACTCGTTCCGTCCCTCGCCTGTCGGTACGCCCCCGGAGGCGACCCCTAGCGGGACGGGATGAGCGAGTGTAGGCGCGCGTGAGCAGACGGGGATAAAGATTCGCGTCGTCGGTACCCACGCGGTTAATGCCGTGAGGGTCCGCGAGCTTTCCTCCTCACAACGTCATCCCGACTTCATGGCGGAGCCATGCTTCGCATGGACGGTCGGGGTCCAGACACGCATCTGCATGAAGCTCACGAGTATTCTGACGACGCTGAGAACGGTGCAGACCGACCGCCTCCCCACACCGTCATGGCCGCGCAGGCGGCCATCCACGCAAGTCTCAGCAAGTTCTCTTCGTTGAATGATATTTGACGCGGCCACGGATTGAATCGTCCGAGGGCGCACCCTTGCTGAGGCGCGTCGTGGATCCCGGCCTCCGCCGGGAGACGTTGGTGGACAGGCAACCGCGTACCACAAACAGAACGTCATCCCGATGAAGATCGGGACCCAGGCAAGCTCCACCGCTTCAACGAGCCGGAGCATGGGCAAGGCACCCGCTAGGCGCTCATCGCCTCCTCGCACCCAAGCACTCGCTGCACCTTGCGTGGGTCCCGGCCTGCGCCGGGATGACGTTGGTGGGGTGGGCTACCGCATGGAATGCGCTCATCAGCGCCGGCGCTAGGCTCGGGTCGATATCCAGGAGCTCTTCTTCTTCGGGACGGACGGGCGACGAGGCTGCGAAGCCTTCGCCTCGAGCCGCGCCGCCACGCAGGCGGCGAGAGCTTGGACGGTCGCGAAGCTCTCGATGTCGTCGTCGTGGCTCACGTGAACGGCGAACGCGTCCTCGATGTCGAGAGAGATCATCGGCAGGTCGAGGAGGTCGATGCCGAGCTCGCTGAGCGCCGTCGCGCTGCCGACGGCGTGAGCCGGATCGCGCATGTAGTTCCGGAGGATGGCGATAACGCGAAGCGTGGGGTCGGACATGGGATTGCTCTGCGGCGGGGGCTGCAAACTCGGGCTCGCCGCCACCCTATGCGCCCCGCGCGGCCCGCGCCGTTCCCTGGGGGACAACGGGCACGCTTGATCGCACGAGCCCCGCAGCTAGCAGCGCTTGAGAGACGCCGACCTTGAGCGAGCGGAAACTTGCGTGGGTCCCGGCCTTCGCCGGGATGACGTTAGCTGTGCGACGCTGTCGCGTGAGAATGCGCGGAATGGTTGCCCGGCGCTTCACTATAAAACTGTGAGTTGAGTCCCATCAGCCATTCCCGTCGAGCTCGGATGTGCCACAAAGACCAAAGCCCAAGCTCACCGCTCAGGAACAAACAAGGCATGGCACCGAACATCCGCAGTCGCTTGTCCACTGATACCAGGAGTATCAGCTCGCTCATTGAAGACATTCGGCGTGGAGAGATCAAAATCCCGCAATTCCAACGGCCGTTCGTCTGGAAGGAAGAGCAGGCACTAGACCTTCTAGACAGCATCGCTAGCCACTATCCGATCGGAAGCTTGTTGCTTTGGAAAACTCCTTCCAAACTAGCAACGGAGCGCAACATTGGCGACTTCATGTTGCCCAAGACAGATGACCTCACACCCACCGACTACGTGCTTGACGGACAGCAGCGGCTGACGGTCATCTATTCTTGTCTGGGAGCGGCCCAGGATGATGGTGGATTCGCCGCCGCTTACGACCTTGATAACGAGGAGTTCGTCAAACTTCCCGAGAATTCCGCAATCCATATATTTCCACTTCGTTGAACCTATAACACTACTAAACTCCTTGATTTCCGAACCGGGTTAAGAGCCCATGCTAAGTCAGATAAGTTGAATAAACGGTTCGACGTCGTATATGGCGCATTGACTAACTATCAGAATTCCCGTCGTCACTCTCAAGGATCTCACTGTTGAAGAAGTTTGCCCGATCTTTGAGCGGATAAATAGCTCGGGAACGCGGCTATCGACCTACGATCTGATGGTCGCCGCTACTTGGTCAACAAGCTTTGATCTGAATGAGGAGGTCGCCGAGATTAAGGATGCATTGAGCGCGAAGGGCTTCTCCGATATCGAGGGCGATACTATCCTTAAGTGCCTCGCCGCAGTACATATACGGTCAATAAAGAAAGAAGACGTGGTTGGCCTGCGAAATCTTTCCAAGACTAAGATGAATCGCTAGTGCGGGACACAAAAGGCGCACTACTTAAATCCGTCGATCTCTTGAGCACAGAGTTCAAAATCTACAGTTGGGATTTTTTACCGTATGAGGCAATCGCTATCATCCTCTGCTACATATTCTCGAAATGCAAATCCCTGGACAGACGCAGATTCGGAGGGTACGCCAATGGTTTTGGCGCTCATCGTTCGACGAGCGTTATCGTGGCGCCTCAGAGCATTTCATTTCAAAGGATTTGGAGGCAATTCACACGTTCGTGATATCGGGCAAAGGTAAGGCTGACGATTTTGGACCAAAACCAAAGCCCGAGATCTGGCAGAACCTGATCTTTAGAAGCAACAACTCACGTTCTCGGGCCTTTGTCTTGGCTCTAGCGATCCAGGGCCCTCGCAATCTTACAAATGGCGTAAAAATCGATGTCGCCGACGCTCTATCGATCTACAATCAGAAACAATTTCATCATATCTATCCTCGAGCACACTTGAAGAGGATTGGAGCGTCCGGAAATCACAATTCGATGGCCAACTCTGCATTCTGCGGCACGAGAACCGAAACATTAGTGATGAGGAGCCAAGTGTCTACTTGACAAAATGCGTATCAGATCTCGACAGGCAAGCAGTCGAGGTCTTTGGATCAAACCTCTTCCTAATCCGGCGACGTTTCCCTACGCCAAAGCCCATTTCAAGGATTTTAGTTCCGCGCGCGCTGAGCTGATAGTCACAGCTGTGGATCGCCTTGCGAAGGCAAGTAATTGATCCTCTCGAGCGTCTTCCTAAGTCGAAGCACTGATCCTCTTGTCGGCCCGTAAAACGCCTGAACCGTACACCAACCCGCTCTGCGCCACCGTCGCCGCGATGAAGGAAAACGACCGCAGTAGATTGTGCGAGATTCATAATCTTTGAACCCGGATCCAGCCAAGCCACTACGGCGTCTACGCACTGAACCAGCCGCTCGCTCCACCGCCGCCGCGATGAAGGAGCGGAACAGCGGTTGCGGGTCGAAGGGGCGCGGCTTCAGCTCGGGGCGGAACTGCACGCACGCGTGCTCTCTCACGCCCCCTGCAAGCCCCACGAGGCGAGCGGCTGGCCCTGCGAGGTCTTCACGACGGCATCGAAGCCGTCGACGGTCTGGCGCAGCTCGAGCTCGTTCTTGCACTTCGTGAAGATGCCGCCGATCCACCCGACGCAGCTCTGCGTCTCGCCAGGCACGAAGCCGTTGGCGTAGTCGCGCACCACGCCGTCCGGCGAGACGCGGAAATAGAGCAACCGGTAGGAATAGGTGGCGCTGTCCTTGCTATAGATCCCTGCGGCATTCGAGGTCATGGTCCCCGATTGGTAGCGGTCGACATGCCGGTAGAGCTTGTCGCCGCCGGGGAGATCGGACGCGGAGACGAGCTCGCCCGCGGCACGGTCGTCGTACATGAGGCCCTCCATCGTCAGTTTCTTTTGTCCGGCGATGCCCGCATAGGGCTTGCCAACCATGTAGGAGAGCCAGTTGCGGTCGGCCATCTGCTGAATGTCGCCCTGCGTGCCGGCGCACGCCGCCAAGAGCGCGGCCGGCACGACCGCGACGAGGAGCCTAACGAGAGCGTCGAGCTTGCGATGGCTGGCCATGTCCTCTTCCTTTCGCCGCTTAGACCAGCCGGCTCTGCTCCACGGCCGCCGCGATGAAACTCCGGAACAGCGGGTGCGGGTCGAAGGGGCGGCTCTTCAATTCGGGATGGAACTGCACGCCGATGAACCACGGGTGGTCGGGATACTCCACCGTCTCCGGCAGCAAGCCCGTCGGGCGAGAGCCCCGCGAAGCGCAAACCCGCCGCCTCGAGCCGCTCGCGATAGCCGGTGTTGACCTCGTAGCGATGGCGGTGGCGCTCGGAGATCTCGGTCGTCCCGTAGATCTCGGCGATGCGGCTGTCCTGGCGCAGGCGCGCCGCGTAGGCCCCGAGCCGCATGGTGCCGCCGAGGTCGCCGCCGGCGCGGCGCTGCTCGAGCTCGTTGCCGCGCATCCATTCCGTCATGAGGCCGACGACGGGCTCGGGCGTCGCGCCGAACTCGGTCGAGCTCGCGAGATTGACGCCGATGAGATTGCGCGCCGCCTCGACGGTGGCCATCTGCATGCCGAAGCAGATGCCGAAATAGGGGACGCCCCGCTCGCGCGCGAACTTGGCGGCGAGGATCTTGCCCTCGGAGCCGCGCTCGCCGAAGCCGCCGGGAACGAGAATGCCGTCGACGCCCTCGAGATAGGGCGCCGGGTCCTCGCGCTCGAACACCTCGCTCTCGATCCAGCCGATGTTGACCTTGACCCGGTTGGCAATGCCGCCGTGGACGAGCGCCTCGATCAGGCTCTTGTAGGCGTCCTTCAAGCCAGTGTACTTGCCGACGACGGCGATCGTCACCTCGCCCTCGGGGTTGGCGATCGCGCGCGAGATCGTCTCCCAGCGCGTGAGGTCGGGCTTGGGCGCGCCCGTGATGCCGAAGGCGGCCAACACCTCGCGATCGAGCCCCTCGCGGTGATAGGCGAGCGGCACCTCGTAGATCGACGGCACGTCGAGCGCCTGGATGACGGCTTCCTCGCGCACGTTGCAGAAGAGCGCGATCTTCTTCCGCTCGCCCTTCGGCACCTCGCGGTCCGAGCGGCAGAGCAGGATGTCGGGCTGGATGCCGATCGAGCGCAGCTCCTTCACCGAATGCTGCGTCGGCTTCGTCTTGAGCTCGCCCGCCGACGTGATGAAGGGCACGAGCGTCAGGTGGATGAAGACCGAGGAGTGGCGCGGCAGCTCGTTCCCGAGCTGGCGGATCGCCTCGAAGAAGGGCAGGCCCTCGATGTCGCCGACCGTGCCGCCGATCTCGACCAGCACGAAGTCGATGCCCTCGTTGCCGGAGACGACGAACTGCTTGATGGCGTCGGTGACGTGGGGAATGACCTGCACGGTGCCGCCGAGGTAGTCGCCGCGCCGCTCGCGGGCGAGGATGTCCTGGTAGATGCGCCCCGTCGTGATGTTGTCCGACCGCCGCGCCGGAACGCCCGTGAAGCGCTCGTAGTGGCCGAGGTCGAGATCGGTTTCCGCCCCGTCGTCGGTGACGAACACCTCCCCGTGCTGGTAGGGGCTCATGGTGCCGGGGTCGACGTTCAAGTAGGGGTCGAGCTTCCGTAGGCGCACGGAATAGCCGCGCGCCTGCAGGAGGGCGCCGAGAGCCGCCGATGCTAGGCCTTTGCCGAGGGAGGAGACCACGCCGCCGGTAATGAAGATGTACCGCTGCATGGGCTTTAACAATAGACCGCAAGCGCCGCGATTCGAAGCGCTTTTATCGCAACACTCACGGGGCTTTCCGCCGCGCCCCTGGCACGGGCGATGCGAGAGCGGAGCGCTGCCTCAGGTTGCGCCGCACTGGGCGCGCGAGCTGGCGGCGACCTGAGCCGCGGTCTCGGGCGCGACGACCTCCGACTCGAGCTCGGCCTTGAGCTGGGAGAACGTGTCCTTGGACGAGCGATAGTCCACGTCGACGGGCGACTTCGCGTAGACCACGTCGAGGATCACCGTCGGATGATGAGTGGCCGGCATGTCGCCGTACTTGGCGTTGGTCATCTTCCTCGTGCAGTTCATGCCGCGGGTGACGTTGGCGACCTTGAAATACGGGAGCTTCTGGTCGACGCCGATCTCGGCGGCGCGCGCGGTTGCAATCTTCTCGATCCGCTCCGTCGGCGTGGCCTCGGTGCCGGAAGCGCCGACCTGAAATTGCTGCTCGCCAGTCGGCTTCTGGAAATAGCCGACGGGCACGATGGCGTTGGCGGGCGCGTAGGATGCGACGCTGTTGACGCCGAGCCCGGCGCCGCTGCAGCCCGCGACCGCCGGAGCCAGCAGTGCCAAAAGCCCCGCTGCGACGCGTCTCGCCGAGATTCGATGCACTGGCATCCCTCCCCCCAATTCTCCGCCGAGATCAACGCTTACCAGGACGGAGCGAAGATCGCCAGCGGCTGGGCGAGAGGCCTGGGGACGACTTACTTGAGCTTGTCGAGAATGCCGCCGCGGGGCGCCTCGGGAGCAGGCGCGGCAGGAGCAGCGGGCGCCCCGCCCTCGGCGGCGGGAGCGGCGGGGGCAGCGGGCGCGCTCGTGGATGCCGGCGGGGCCTTGTCGAGCACCGACCCGGCCGGCGCCGTGCGGTGGCTGACTATGGTGAGCAGGAGGCTCGTCGTGAAGAAGGCCGCGGCGAGGGCCGCCGTCACCCGCGTCAGGAGGTTGGCCGTGCCGCGGCCCGTGAGGAAGCCGCCGCCCCCGCCGCCGCCGATGCCGAGCGCGCCGCCCTCCGAGCGCTGAAGCAGGACCACGCCCACGAGGCCCGCGGCGATCATGAGGTGAATGACGAGAAGAACGGTCTGCATAAGCGGCGCGGCTCCGGGATCGAGCGGTCGGATTGGGGAATTGCGGCGCTTCTACACCACCCTCGGCGCAATCGCTAGCCCAACCTTGTCGCGTGGGAGCCCGGCGCGCCCTCTCGCCGCGCTATTGGAGGACACCGTCCGAGCCGGGCGGCGCGGGGGGCGGAACATAGGCATCGGACGGCTTCGGCTTGGAGGAGGTCTTGCGCTTCTTCTTCTGCGTCGCGGCGGGCTTCGCAGGCTCCTCGGGTGCGAAGAGCAGGCTTGCCGGCAAGTCGTCCTGCTTGGGTTGCGCCTCAACGGCGCCATCGGACTTGACCTGCCCCTGGTCCTGGCCCTTGGCGAGCTGCTCCTTCTTCTTCCAGAGCGCCCGGCCCGGCGCCATGAACAGCGGCGAGCGCGGGCAGCGGAAGGAGAGCTGCTCCTCGATCTCGATCAGGTGGGCGATCGCCTTCATGCGCGCCTCGGCGAGATTGGCCTTCGCCCACGCCGGGCCTTTCGCCATGTCATCCTTGACGCCTTGCGCGATGAGCCCGTCGCGCTCGACGCTGAGGGAGACGCACGCCGCGTCGTCGAGCGGCGCGCCGCGCGCTGGGCCAACGGCGGCCGCGACCATCAGCGAGACGATTGCCAGCGGGAGTCGACCCATCGCCATCCCTCCGACCGAGTCAATAAAGCTTCTATCACGCCTCATATTGAAACGGCACCCCTTGCTCATTTCCTACCTCTCACCCATAGGCGCGGATGATGGCAAGAAATTCCTCGGCCTTGAGGCTCGCTCCCCCGACGAGCGCCCCGTCGACGTTCCCGACGCCCATGAGCTCGCGGGCATTGGCGGGCTTGACCGATCCACCGTAGAGGATGCGCATTCCCCGCCCCTCCGCGCCGAACCGCTCGGCGAGCAGGGCGCGAATCGCCCCGTGCACCTCGCCGACATCGTTCAGGGTCGGCGTGAGCCCGGTGCCGATGGCCCACACCGGCTCGTAGGCGATGGCGGTATTGGCCGCGCTCGAGCCCTCGGGAATCGAGGCCTTGAGCTGGCGGCGGACCACGTCGAGGGTCAGGCCGGCACGGCGCTCTCCCGCCGTCTCGCCGAGGCAGACGATGGCGGTGAGCCCCGCGCGATGCGCGGCGGCGGCCTTCCGGCACACCAGGGCATCGAGCTCGCCGTGATCGGCGCGCCGTTCAGAATGACCGACGATGACGGCGTCGGCGCCGGCGTCGGCCAGCATCTCGGCCGAGATGTCGCCGGTATGGGCGCCGCTCTTCTCTGCGTGGCAGTCCTGCCCTCCGATCCTCACCCCCGAGCCCTTGAGCGCCCAAGCGAGCTGGGCGATCAGGGTCGCCGGCGGGCAGATCATGACGTCCGCGCGCCAGCCGCCCGGCGCCCCGAGCCCGTCCCTGACGGCGGAGGCCTCGCCGAGCGCGGCGGCAAGCCCGTTCATTTTCCAGTTTCCTGCGACCAGGGGGCGGATCGGGGCGGTGGTGTCGGTCATGAATACCTCGTCCTTGGCCCCGGCCCGGGCGCGGGATTGCTCTCCCGCGGCCTTGCATTCGGCGACCGGGTGGGCTTCATATCATGCCAAAAACGCCTGTTCTCCCCATATCGACAGGCATGTCCACCGCGGCGTCGCGGCGCGCTCTCCCCGGAGCTCCGCGAGCCCGCCACCAATTAGGAAGATCCTACGCGATGCTCGACGCCCTAAGACGCGGCGCCCAAAGCTGGCTGGCCAAGATCCTGTTCGCGATCCTGATCGTGAGCTTCGGCATCTTCTGGAACGTCTCCGACGTGTTCCGCGGCTTCGGACGGGGCTCGATCGCCCAGGTCGGCGAGGAGCAGATTTCGGCCGCCGACTTCCAGCGCACGTTCCACCAGCAGCTCGAGCAGTTGAGAACGGAGGACGACCGGCGCCTCACCACCGAGCAGGCCCTGCTCATGGGGCTGCACAACCGCGCGATCGAGCGCCTCGTCGCGCAGTCGGCCATCAGGCAGCACGCGGGCGACCTCGACCTCGCGCTCTCGGATGCGGAGCTTGCCGAAGGCGTCCGCAGCGATCCGGCGTTCGCGGGGCCCGACGGGAAATTCTCCAGGCTCGGCTTCGAGGGGCTGTTGCGCCAGATGGGGCTGACCGAGCAGGGGTTCTTCAAGCTGCGCCGCGAGGACGAGCTGAGGCGCCAGGTGACCGACGCGCTCACCGCGGCGGTCGTGGTGCCGAAGCCCCTCATCGACGAGGCCTACGCCTGGCAGCACGAGACGCGCACGATCGAGCACTTCAAGATCGACGAGGCCAAGGTGACCGTGCCCGAGCCCGACGAGACGAAGCTCAGGGCCACCTACGAGCAGAGCAAGTCCAGGTTCATGACGCCGGAGTACAGGAAGCTCGTCGCCGTCGTGCTGTCCCTCGACGATCTCAAGAAGGAGATGAGCGTCACCGACGAGGAGCTCAAGGCCGCCTACGAGGACGAGAAGGACACCTACGATACGCCGGAGCGGCGCAGGATCCAGCAGATCGCCTTCAAGGACAAGGCGACCGCGGAGGAAGCGCGCAAGGCGCTCGTCGAGGGCAAGAAGAACTTTCTCGACGTCGCCAAGGAGAACGGCGCGAGCGAGCAGGACGTCAACCTCGGGCTCCTCTCCAAAAAGCAGATGATCGACAAGAAAGTGGCGGACGCGGCCTTCAGCCTGCAGCGCGACGAGATCTCCCCCGTCATCGATGGGCGCTTCGCGCCCGTGATCGTGCGCGCCATCGAGATCGAGCCCGGCAAGGAAAGCACGTTCGAGGAGGTCAAGGACAAGGTGCGCGACAAGCTCGCCAAGGCCAAGGCGCAAGCCGTCATTCAGGAGCGCTTCGACCTCGTCGAGGAGGGGCGCAACGCGGGCAAGACGCTGAAGGAGCTCGGCACCGAGCAGAAACTCAGGGTGCTCGAGGTCGAGGCCACCGACAAATCGAACCAGACGCCGGACGGCAAGACCGCCATCGATTATCCCGACGCGGCGATCCTCTTGAAGGAGGTCTTCGCCGCCTCGCCCGGCGCCGATCACGAGGCCATCGAGCTGCCGAGCAACTCCTACGCGTGGTTCGACATCCTCTCCGCTACCGAGGCCAAGCAGCGCCCGTTCGAGGACGTGAAGGAGGACGTCAAGGCGCTTTACGTCGACAATGAGCGCAGCCGTCTCCTCGACGAGCTCGCGGCGAAGCTCGTCGACCGGCTCAAGGCGGGCGAGGACTTCGCCAAGGTCGCGGCGGACGGCGGCGGCAAGCCCGAGACGTCGGACTCCGTCAAGCGGCAGATGTCGGTGCCCGACCTCACCCAAGCCGCCGTCAAGCAGGCCTTCGCGCTGCCGAAGGGCGGGGCCGGTTTCGCCGAGACGAGCGACGGCAAGAGCCGCATCGTGTTTCAGGTGAAGGAGATCGTGCCGGCCGAGGCCGCCACGAAGGAGCAAGAGGAGAGCCTCGCCCGCACGCTCAGGGACGATCTGCGCAACGACCAGATTATCGCCTACATCGGCGCGCTCAGAGACCGGCTCGGCGTCAGCGTCAATACGGACGAGCTCAAGCGCTCGACAGGCCAGGACACCGAGCAATAGGAGCCGGCCCGTGAGCACGCTGCGTCTCAAGGCAGCCGAGATGGAGGCGCTGCCCACGTTCGAGACGTTCTCGCGGCGCTACCGGGCGGGCGAGCCGCAGGTCGTCTGGACGCGCATCGTCGCCGATCTCGAGACGCCGGTCTCGCTCTACCTCAAGCTTGCGGGCGGCCGGCCGCTGAGCTTCCTCCTCGAGTCGGTCGAGGGCGGCGCGACGCGCGGGCGCTACTCCGTCATCGGCCTCGATCCGGACGCAGTGTGGCGCGCGCACGGAGACATGGCCGAGACCAGCCGGTCGCCGTCGGCGAAGCGCGCCCGCTTCAGGCGGGAGGCGAAGCCGGCGCTCGCCTCGCTCCGCGGCTTTCTCGCCGAATCGAGCCTCGACCTACCCGCCGAACTGCCGCCGATGGCGGCCGGCGTCTTCGGCTACATGGGCTACGACACCGTGCGGCTCATCGAGCGCCTCGGCGCCGAGCGGCCCGACGAGCTCGGCGTCCCCGACAGCATCCTCATGCGGCCGACGCTGATCGTGATCAGCGACGCGGTGAAGGACGAGATCTCGATCGTGACGCCGGTGCGTCCCGAGCCGAAGGTCCCGGCGAAAAAGGCCTACGAGCGCGCGTTGAAGCGGCTCAAGGGCGCCGTCGCCCAGCTCGGGGCGCCGCTCCCCCACGCTCCTGCCGTGTCGGAAAAGACGCTCGCCCAGCCCGAGCCGCGCTCGAATACGTCGGCCGCCGAGTACGCCTCCATGGTCGAGCGCGCCAAGGAGTACATTCGCGCCGGCGACATCTTCCAGGTCGTCCTGTCGCAACGCTTCACGGCGCCGTTCACGCTGCCCCCGTTCGCGCTCTATCGGGCGCTGCGCCGTCTCAATCCCTCGCCGTTCCTGTTTCACCTCGATTTCGGCTCATTCTCGCTCGTCGGCTCGAGCCCCGAGATCCTCGTACGCCTGCGCGACGGCGAGGTCACCATCCGCCCGATCGCCGGAACGCGCCCGCGCGGAGCGGCGCCCAAGGAGGACCGGGCGCTCGAGGACGACCTCTTGGCCGACCCGAAGGAGCGCGCCGAGCACCTGATGCTGCTCGATCTCGGCCGCAACGATGTTGGCCGCGTGTCGCAAGTTGGCTCCGTCGAGGTGACCGAGCAATTCATCGTCGAGCGCTACAGCCATGTCATGCACATCGTCTCCAACGTGATCGGCAGGCTCGGCCAACCCCACGATGCGATCGACGCGCTCATGGCCGGGTTTCCCGCCGGAACCGTCTCGGGCGCTCCCAAGGTTCGCGCCATGGAGATCATCGACGAGCTCGAGAAGTCGAAGCGCGGCCCCTATGCGGGCTGCGTCGGCTATTTCTCGGCGGCGGGCGACATGGACACCTGCATCGTGCTGCGCACCGCCCTCGTCAAGGACGGCAAGCTCCACGTGCAGGCCGGCGCCGGCATCGTCTACGACTCGGTTCCCGCGAGCGAGCAGCAGGAGTGCATCAACAAAGCCAAGGCGGTGGTGCGCGCCGCCGAGGAGGCCGTGCGCTTCGCCTCCCGAACCCGCCGCGCCAAACGCTCCAGCTAGCCCGCCACCTCATCGCCACGGGGCAGGCTCGCCTGAACGCGGCCTCGGGGAGATCAGCACCGACTCGCGCTGCCCATGCGAACGGGTCGCGGAATAATTGACATGCTTTGATGGTTTCTTCGGCTTATCGCTGACGAGGGGAGTGCTTTTTCCGACAGGCCGGGGGGCGCGTCCTGAGCTGGTCTACATGGAGGTAGGTCATGGCCGGATTCATTGGAAATTCAAAACGAAATATCCTCAAGGGAACTTCATTGCCGGACTTTCTCTCCGGCCTCGCGGGCAACGACGACCTGTTTGGCGGCGGCGACGACGACCGAATCCTTGGAGGATTGGGCAGCGACAGGCTCTTCGGACTAGCCGGGGACGATAAACTGAACGGTGATGCCGGAAACGATTTCATCGATGGCGGCACCGGCAATGACACGGCCCGGGGCGGCGCCGGAGACGATAGAATCCTCGCGGGCGCGGGCAACGACGTCCTCGACGGCGGCGGCGGAAACCATCGGCTCGTGGGTGACGCCGGCAACGATACCGCTACTGGGGGATTTGGGAACGACCGCATCGAGGGCGGCACGGGCCTCGATACGCTCGATGGCGGCGCGGGCAACGACACTCTGTTCGGCGGCGCGTTGGCAGACAATCTCACCGGCGGCACCGGGAACGACAAGCTCAACGGCGATGCCGGAAACGACGTCTTGAACGGTGGCGCAGGGGCGGATGCGTTCAATGGCGGCCTGGGCGTCGATACGGTCGCCTATGCGAGAGATGCGGCCTCTCCGATAACGATCGACCTTTCGGGCGCGACGGCAAGCCAGTTCGGCGAAGCGGCCGGCGACACATTCAACGGCATCGAGAATGCAATCGGCACTGATGCCGAGCGCGAGTTCTCTCCCGGCTCGAACGCCTTCGTCAGCGACACGATTATCGGGACTGCGGGCGCAAACGTTCTCGACGGCCTCGGCGGCAACGACACTCTTTGGGGTCTTGCAGGTCCGGACATTTTGATAGGTGGCGGCGGCACTGACATTCTTAGACCGGGCGGCGATGCGGACATCGACCAGGTCAGAGGTGGCACCGGCGGCGATTTCGTCGACTATACCGACGCGCTTGCCGGGGTCGTCGTCGACCTCGGCAGCAACCCGTCGCTGACAATCACGGTCGGAGGTGCTGCGACAGGTGATGTTCTGTCGTCCATCGAGAGTGTCATCGGCTCGGCATTCGGCGACACGCTGACGCCATTTCCTAGGGGCTCGGTCGACGGCGGGGCGGGCAACGACGTGCTCAGCCCGAGCTTCGCTTCCTCGACCTCCGAGCTCCTTTCCGGCGGCGCTGGCGCCGATCGCTTTGTCGTCAAGAGATCGTCGTTCGGCACGACCGTCGCCGACCTGATCTCCGATTTCAGTCAAGTCGACGGCGACAAGTTCCGCATCGACAGCCAGGCGCAATTTCCTATCGGGCCGACCCTGGACGCGGGGGAATTGCGTGTGGTGGCGGGTGTCGTCGCGGCAAATGCCGCAAACCCTCAGTTCATCTACGAGACGATCTCCAGAACTCTCTACTTCGATGCCGACGGCACCGGCGCCGTCAGCGCGCCGCAGGTGCTGTTTGCATTCTTCGGCGGTCCCGCAACATTGACGATCGCCGACTTCGAGGTGATTTGAGGCCGTCGGCAATCTTCGGCTACGACGTTTTGTAGGCGCCGACGCCGTCGCCGAGGAAGGCGTTGTTCGCCTCGCGGATCTTCGCGGCCTCGTCGTCGTAGAGAAACGGCAGGAAGGCGTAGCGCTTGCCGCGGACACTTTCGATACCGCGTGAAGCAGCGAGCACGAGAAGACGACGGCGCCGCCGGGCGGCACCTTGAAGCCTTTCGGCCCGTATTCGGGAAAGCTCACCTCGCCCGCCGTCGAAATCGTCGTTGAGATTGATCGACACGGCGAAGCGCCGGTGCGCGGTGCCCTTCGTCGTGTTGTCGCGATGGGCGCGGAAGTGCCCGCCGTCCTCGGACGAGTAGCACGACACGATGTAGCGCTCCATGCGCGTCACCTTGAACTGATGCACCTTCAGGATCTCCGGGACGACGCGGCGCTGGATGCGCCGCTGCGTCTCGCGCACGAGATCCTGGTCGGTGATGATGTAGTCCCTGCGCCTCTTGTGGCCGTAGTCGTGGGTCATCACCGTCTTGCCGTCGACCTCGCGCATGAAGCCCGATTCCTCGCCGCCCGCGGCGTCGTAGAGGCCGATGAGCTTGGCGCAGAACTCCGCCTCGAAGACGTTGGGCAGCACGAGGACCGGCGCCTGGATCGCAAAGCCGGCGAATTCCGTCGGGCGGGGGCAGCGCTTCCACGAAGGCCAGAACCTCGGCCGCATCCGAGCCGTCGTCGGCGAAGGGAACGACCTTGAGAACGCGAAGCGTCGGATCGAGAACGATCCAGCTGCGGCGGACGCCGATCTTCCCGCCGTCGGCATCGACGGGCGCGGCCCCATAGAGCTTGCTCACCTTGCGCGTCGAAGTCCCAGAAGAAGCGCAGGCCGGGAAAGCTGTCGGCGACACGCGCCTCTGCCGCGTCGGGCGGGATCGAGGCTCACGCCGAAGAAGCAGGCCCTGACGTCGTCGAAGACGGCACGGCGCGCTTCGATCGCGGCAAGGGCAGCGCGCGCCTGCGCATCGGCGGCGCTGGCAAAGAAGCATAGGACGACGTAGCGCCCCGCCGCCGTGTCGAACGCATAGTTCGGATTGCTCCCCGAGCGCTGATGAAACCAAGGCGCGGGATCGCCCGCTGCAAGTTGACGTATCGGGACATTGGAATTTCCCCTACACGGATTGTTACCCTAGTGCGCTCACCAATCAATGCCGTCGCGCCGCCTCGGCAAGGTTTCCGCCTCGATGTTGCCCGACCTCGACACCCTCGCCCTTCTGGTGCTGGCCTCCCTCGCGGGCGGCTTCGTCGATGCGATCGCAGGCGGGCGGGCTCATCACGCTGCCGGCGCTGCTGCTCGCAGGGCTCAGCCCCGTCGAGGCGGTGGCGACGAACAAGCTCCAGGGCACCTTCAGCGTCGCCGCCGCGAGCACGAGCTATTGGCGCGCCGGACACGTCGAGATCCGTGCGCTCCGGCTCGCGATTCTTTGCACCGCCCTCGGCGCGGCTGCCGGCGGCCTTGCCGTCCAGGCCCTCGACCCGCGCTGGCTCGCCGCGATCATTCCGTTGCTGCTTATCGCGGTAGCCACCTACTTCGCGTTTCACCGCCGGCTCGACGACAGCGACCGGGCGCCCCGCGTCGGGCCGATCGCGTTCGCGGCGGGGGCAGCGGCGCCGATCGGCTTCTACGACGGCTTCTTCGGACCGGGCGCCGGCGCCTTCTACACGTTCGCCTTCGCCACCCTCGCTGGCGCGCGCATCCTGCCGGCGATCGCGGGAACCAAGGTTCTCAATTTCACCTCGAACCTCGTCTCCCTCGCCGTGTTCGTGTTGTCGGCCAAGTCGTGTACCTCGTCGGGCTGCCGATGGCCGCGGGCCAGGCGTTGGGCGCCTGGCTCGGCGCCCATACCGCGATCCGCCACGGAGCCCGCCTGATCTGGCCGCTGATCGTCGTCGTGTGCTGGGCCATTGCGCTGCGCCTGCTGCTCGGCCCAGGCTGAGTTGGTGCGCCAACCGCGGCGCCCGGATGTGCCTCGCGGACGCGGCGCCATCCGCCAGCCTCGCTCAAGCCAAATCTGGAAGTCCTGGGAATTGGCCATAGACGCCGGCGACTTGCCTGGCTCTCAGGGAAGCCTCGTCTTTTTGAAGAGATGCGGGGCTACGGAGATCTTCTGAACGCGACGGCGGCCCGAGGAAATCCGGCCGGTAGGGAGCGATGACCCAGCCGCAAGCGGAGAGAAAGCCCGACAAGTCGAAGGCAGCCGCGCAACCGGCGGCGAAGATCCCCGGCCCCAAGAAGGTTGCGGCGCTGCTCCTCGCCATGGACCGGCGGCTTGCGTCACGGTTGCTCAAGCACTTCGACGAAGACGACATCAAGCTCATCGCGCAGACGGCAACCGACCTCGGAACGGTCACCAAGTCCGATCTCGACGAGATCATCGAGGAGTTCGCCAAGTACCTAAAGAGCGGCGGCGACCTCAACGCGACGGCGGACGAGGTCGAGCAGCTCCTGCATGGCGTCGTTCCCTCCGAGCAGATTTCCGAGATCATGTCGCAGGTCCGCAGCAAGTCGCTGCAGTCGATCTGGCTCAGGCTCGGGGAAGTGCCCGAGAACAGCCTCTCTCAATACCTGTCGCGAGAGCATCCCCAGATCGCCGCCTTCGTGCTCTCGCGGGCGAGCCCGGCCTACGCCGCCGCGACGCTGCGCATGCTGCCATCGGAGCTGCGCAACGAGATCATGCGGCGGATGCTGTCGATCAAGCTGGTGCTCGAGGCGCCCCTCAAGCTGCTCGAGGGCGCCCTCAAGGAAGACATCCTCTACAAGACGCCGCGGCTCGGGCCCCACCATCCACGCCCGCCTCGCCGATATCATCAACAAGATGGACCGCAAGCAGATGGACGAGGTGCTGAACGATCTCGAGCAGCACCGGCCGAAGGAGGCCGAGCTGGTGCGCGGCCTGCTCTTCACCTTCGACGACCTCGCCAAGCTCAGCGCCCCGGCCCTTCTCACGATCTTCGACCAGGTGCCGCCCGAGCGAACGATCATCGCGCTGCAGGGGGCGGACCCCGGTCTCAAGGAGAAGATCCTCGAATCGGTCCCCTCGCGTGCGCGGCGCATGATCGAGCAGGAAATCGAGACCGGCAAGAAGGCGCTGTCGAAGGAAGTCACCAAGGCCAGACGCGCGATCGCCGACTATGCGCTCGAGCTGATCGAGAAGGGCGTCATCGAGACCCAGGGACAGGAAGACGAGTAGGAAAGTTGCTGATGCCGACCAGGCGGGCTGAATTGGCGAGTGTCGAACTGGCGCAGGGACGCGCCTGAGAGGGACTGGAAATGTCGACCGAGATGATGGAAACCGCCCGCCCGGGCACCGAGAAGCTCCTCGAGACCCCCAAGCTCTCGCTCGACAAGTTGCCGCTCCTCACCACCGTGCTCGAGCGCCTCGTCGGAATTTGCGCCGAACGCTTTCGCGAGTTCTGCACCGTTCCCGCCTCGTTCTTCGTCAATCAGCTCGAAGGGGGAAATTCATGGGACGTTCTCGAATCCTATGAGGACAGCGTTGCTGGTATATACTACGCGCACGAATGGGATGCGAAAATCCTTCTCGGATTGGACCGGCGTTTCATTTTCTCGATGATCGATGCCGCATTCGGCGGCGACGGCAGCATGCCTCCGTTCGAGGCGGACCGCCCGTTCACCTCGCTCGAGACGCGGCTCGCCAAATCGGTTTTCAATATCGTCATTCCGTCTTTCGAGCAGCTGCTCGAGCCGATTACGCCGGTGCAATTCGAGCTTGAAAAGGTAGAAACCAAGCTCGATTTCCAGATCCTGGGGCAAACCGAGATTCCGGTCGTCGTCATTCAGGTCCTTTTCCAGGTCATGGACAACGGCGGGCGCATGTTCATGATCATTCCTCAATCCGCGCTGTACCCCATCCGCAAGCGCCTGGAACGCTCGCGCACGCTCGAAACGACCCATGTCGATCCCGAGTGGGCGCGCAAGATGCAGGAGGGCATCGTCAGCGCCGAAGTGACGCTGCAGGCGGTTCTCGACGGCCCCGAGCTGACGCTGGAGGATCTCTCGAATTTCGCCACCGGCCAGATCCTGCGCCTGAATTCCGACCCGCAAAGCCTCGTTGCGCTCCAATGCGAAGGGGAAAGCATTTTCAAGTGCCGGCTGGCGCAGTCGAAAGGCTATTTCACAATGGTTGTAAATTCCGCAATCGATCTCCGCAAAGAGTTCATGACAGACATTATTTACGGTCCTACGCCGCGCTAAGACCAGGTCTAAATCATCAACTAAAGAAATAATTTAGGCCGTCTCTCATGTTATCGCGGGAGATCTTCTATAAAAATGAATGCTCAATCTGAAAAATTCCCGTTTTTTGTAATCGTATGTTAGCCGTCTTGGCCGAGTATTGCTCACCTGAAACCAGGTGCAGCGTTAGGTCGGGCGGTTCACAATGTCAGATAACGGCTTTCAAGGTGCCTCGGGCGGAGCGGCTTCGGATTCGCTCGAGAAGCGCGCCGCTTGCCTCGTCAATCCGGCGTCCGGCATCGCAAACGACTATCTAAATCATTTCAACGAGATTCTCCTCCTCATCGAAAATCTGCCGACTCTGCTCCCCGAAATGCTCGACGAGCTGCTCGAGTGGCATCCGGTCACCTACCGCGAGTATTTCGCCAAGTCGCTCTTGCCGGGGAGCGCCCGCGCGCTCGAGATCTACGACGGCATCGACGACGGCTTCCGCCGCGAGTTCGAATCGATCATCGACGGCATCAACGCCATGGCCATGGCCAGCATCGACGTCATCCGCGCGCACCGCAACCCGGCCGGCGAGATCGACCCGGGCAAGGTGTCGGACTTCTGCGAGAACGCATCGAGCGCCATCCGCAGCGCGCTCAATCGAGCCGCCGATCTCGTCAACAACGGTCACACCTCGCCTGCCGAAACGGCGCAGGGGATCGCCGACAGAATTACCTGCGTCGCGTAATCACAAGAAGATCAAGGAACGCCGGTCATGGACGAGCTACTCAAAGACTTCCTCACGGAGACGACCGAGCACATCGAAGGGGCCGAGACCCAGCTCGTGCAGTTCGAGCGCGATCCGTCGGACGCCTCGCTGATCGCCAGCATCTTCCGGCTCGTGCATACGATCAAGGGCACCTCGAGCTTCCTCGGCCTCGAGCGGCTCGAGAAGGTCGCCCACGCGGCCGAAACCGTGATGGGGATGATCCGCGACGGCGCGCCCCCGACCCAGCATTCCGTTACCCTCATCCTCGCGGCCATCGATCGCATCAAGACGATCATCGAGGGTATCGGCCAGGCCGGCTGCGAGCCTCCTGGCGACGACAGCCAGATCATCAGCGCGCTCGAGGCCTACTGCCAGGACGGCGGATCGGCCGAGGCGCCGGTAGCGACGCACAAGGCTCCCGCCGCCGAGACCCGCCGAGTGCCGGCTGCGATGCCGGTCGCGGACGCAGCCGCCGCCGACCAGGCCCTCGCCCAGGATTCGGCCGGCGATGATGCCGCGCCCGAGGCCTCCTCCGCGAAATCCGCATCGGGCTCCGCGTCGAGCTCCGGCCGCGCTCAGTCCGGCACCGGCAAGTCGTCGGGCCAGGAGACGATCCGCGTCTCGGTCGACACGATCGAGCGCATGATGCAGCTCGTCTCCGAGCTCGTCCTCACCCGCAACCAGCTTCTCGAGCTCGCGCGCCATCGCGAGGACGACGCCATCAAGACGCCGCTGCAGCACCTCTCGACGCTGACCAGCGACCTGCAGGACGCCGTCATGCGCGCCCGCATGCAGCCGGTCGGGCGCCTCTATGCCAACCTTCCGCGCCTCGTTCGCGAGCTTTCGACGAGCCTCGGCAAGAACATCGACCTCATTACCGAGGGCGCCGACACCGAGCTCGATCGCCAGCTGATCGAGGTCATCCGCGATCCTCTGACCCACCTCATCCGCAACTGCGCCGATCACGGCATCGAGAGACCGGAGGAGCGGCTCGCCAAGGGCAAGCCCGAATTCGGCGAGATCCGCGTCAGCGCGGCTCACGAGGCCGGCCAGATCACCATCGACATCGCCGACGACGGCAAGGGCCTCGATACGGAGCGCATCAAGGAGAAGATCGTCAAGCAGGGCCTCGCCACCGAGCAAGAGCTCAAGGCGATGAGCAACGAGGAGATCTACCGCTTCATCTTCGAGCCGGGGTTCTCGACCGCGACCGTGGTCTCGAACGTGTCGGGCCGCGGCGTCGGCATGGACGTCGTACGCTCCAACATCGAGGGCATCGGCGGCTCGGTGTCGCTCTCCTCGACACCCGGCAAGGGCAGCCGCTTCTCGATGAAGATCCCGCTGACGCTCGCCATCGCGCCGGCCCTCATCATCGAGGTCGCAGGCCAGCGCTTCGCGCTGCCGCAGACTTCGGTGGTCGAAGCCGTGAGCCTCGGCAAGAACTATCATGAGCTCATCCAGAACGTGCAGAACGCGCTGGTCCTCAAGCTGCGCGAGGAGGTCATTCCGGCCGTCGAGCTGCGCGACGTGGTCGGGCTCCCCGCCCAGGCAGAGAGCACCGACGGCGAGAAGCTCGCGGTCGTCATGCGGGTCGGCACGGACGCCTTCTGCATCATCGTCGACGGCGTGGCCGACATCCAGGAAATCGTCGTGAAGCCGCTCTCGGCGTCGCTGTCGCACCTCAAGGTGTTCAGCGGACACACGATCCTCGGCGACGGCTCGGTCGTGCTGATCCTCGATCCGACCGGCATCTCGGCGAGCCTCGGCATCGAGAAGTCGGCCGACAAGAAGCGCGAGCAGGTCCGGGAGCAGAACATGCAGGAGCGCCGCCGCCTGGTCATGTTCCGCGCCGGCCAGGGCGCGCCGAAAGTGCTGCCTCTTTCGCTCGTCTCGCGCATCGAGATGGTCGAGACGAACCGCATCGAGAGCTCGGACGGCCGCCTCATGGTGCTGCTCCAGGGCCGCCTGATGCCGATCGTTCCTGTGTCTCCGCAATCCGACTTGAGCCAGGGCTCCTATCCGGTGCTCGTCGTCGCCGACGAGGATCGCACGCTCGGCCTGCTCACGGACGAGATCGTCGACATCATCGAGGACAAGCTCGAGATCCAGCTCTCGAGCTCGAGCTCCGATCTCGTCGGCTCGGCGGAGATCCGCGGCCAGGCCGTGGAGCTCATCGATGTCTCGCACTTCGTGCGCACCGTCTATCCGGAGCCCTCGAAGAACGCCAAGGTCCAGCGTGTGGCTCTCGTCGCCGACGACACGATGCTGCGCGACCTGCTGACGCCGACGCTGACGGCGGCCGGCTACAGCGTGGTCGCCTCGAGCCTCGGCGAAAGCTTCGCCGACCTCCTCGCCCAGAACGCGACCTGCGACGCCATGATCATCGATATCGATGCGCGCCAAGTGGCGGCCATGGGCCTGATGCGCACGCTCAAGAGCAGGAACGGCGAGCTGCGCGCGCCGATCCTCGGACTGACCAAGAGCCCCAACAGCCGCGCCCAGAACCTCGCGACCGATTGCGGCATGGCCGGTCTCGTCGCCAAGCATGACCGTCATTCCCTGCTCGGGACGCTGGCCTGCATTCTCGACAGCGCCGCCGAAGCCAAGAGCCTTGATATGGAGCTTGCAGCATGATCGCCGCACAAGCGACTGAGACCACGGCCGCCGTCACCGATGTTCCGACCGCGGGCGAGGAGAGCTACTTCACCGTGTTCGCCGGCGGCGAGGCATTCGGCCTCTCCGTGCTCCACGCCCAGACGATCTTCCGCATCTCGAGCGTGACACCGATCCCGCTCGGGCCGGCCGACATCGTCGGTCTCGTCAACCTCAGGGGCAAGATCGTGACGGCCGTGAGCCTGCGCCGCCGTCTCGGCATCCCCGTCGAGGAGATCAAGAACTCGCTCGCGATCTGCATCGAGCACAAGGGCGAGAACTTCGCGCTCCTCGTCGACGAGGTCGGCGACGTGCTGACGCTCGAGGCCTCGATGCGCGTCGCCGTTCCGCCCCACTTCGACCCGGCCCGCTCGCGTCTCATGACCGGGCTCTACAAGGTCAACAACATGCTGATCCCGGCGCTCAACATCTCGGCGCTTTTCGATTTCGCGAGCTGACGACCCTAACCGTTCGTAATTCGTAAGGAGTAAAGGCATGAAGACAGCTCTGGTGGTGGACAACTCGGCGTTCATTCGCAAGATCGCCCGGCAAATTCTCGAAGGCATGGAGTTCGAGGTCTCGGAGGCCAAGGACGGCGCTCAGGCGCTCGAGCACTGCGAGCAGAAGCTGCCGGACTTCGTCCTGCTCGACTGGAACATGCCGGTGATGAGCGGCCTCGAATTCCTGACCAGGCTTCGCAAGATGCCGAGGGGAGACGAGCCGCAGGTGGTGTTCTGCACGACGGAGAATACCAAGGACAAGATCATCTGCGCGCTCGAGGCAGGAGCCACCGAGTACATCATGAAGCCGTTCGATCAGGACATCATACGGACCAAGCTCGAGCAGATCGGGCTGCTCGAGCCTACAGGCTGAGCTGTGCGAGTCCCTAGGAACGTCGAGGGTGCAGCATCTCGGATGTGACCCGACTTTGGCCCAACCCCAGTTAGTAATTGTGTGTAGCGTAAAATGTCCCAGTCCTTCGACGCCCTCTGTGAATTCCTGCGCCGCTCCTCCGGCCTCGTCATGGAGCAGAGCAAGCGCTACCTGGTCGAGAGCCGCGTGATGCCGATCGTGCGGCGCGAGCGCCTCTCCAGCCTCGACGAGCTCGTCCTCATCCTACAAAAGGGCCAATCGCCCAAGCTCGCCAAGGACGTCATCGAGGCGATGACGATCAACGAGACGTATTTCTTCCGCGACAAGACCCCCTTCGACCAGTTCCGCACCGTCGTTCTGCCGCGCCTCCTCACCGCACGCGCGGCCGAGAAGCGCCTGCGCATCTGGTCCGCCGCATCGTCGACCGGGCAGGAGGCCTACTCGCTGGCCATGATCATCGACGAAGCGGCGGCGAAGATGCCGGGCTGGAAAGTCGAGATCATCGGCACGGACCTCTCCGAGCCGGTGCTCGAAAAGGCGCGCAAGGGCATCTATACCCAGTTCGAGGTGCAGAGAGGCTTGCCCACGACCCACCTCCTGCGCCACTTCAACCAGATCGGCGACAGCTGGCAGATCAGCGAGAACCTGCGCTCGAAGGTCTCGTTCCGTCATCTCAACCTGCTCAGCGACTTCGCGATCCTCGGCCGCTTCGACGTCATCTACTGTCGCAACGTGCTGATCTACTTCGACGCGGCGAGAAAGTCCGACATCCTGTCGCGCATGACGCGCCAGCTCTCGCCGGACGGATTCGTGGTGCTCGGTGCGTCCGAGAGCCTGATCGGCCTCAAGACCGACCTCCTCGCCCACCCCGAGCATCGCGGCCTCTTCGTCCGCGACACGGGGCCTGCGAACGAGCTCAATGGGGCCATGGCGCAAGCAGCCCAGGAGGCGGCCAAGGGCTTCGAGCGCCACACCGCGTCGACCATTCCGCTGGCACGCGCACGGATGGCCACCTGAGCTCGGGCCGGGCGCGAGAGCGTCATCCAAGACGGAGCTTATGAGGGCTTTTCCGGCTCGCGCGCACGCGCGTCCTCGCGTCGGCTCTCCGAGGCGAGAAGGTGGCGTCCGCTTTCGAGCTTCACCAGCCGCACCATTTCCGTGAGATTGCTCGAGATCAGCGCGTCGGCCGACGCCTTGGCGAGCGGCGCAAGCGGCGCATCTGCGGCTGCCTGAGCCGCCGGCCGCTCGGCGATCGGCAGGTCGGACCGGGCGAATCTCGCCGACGGCAGGCTCGCCGCCATCGACGGTGGGTTCGCGCCGGGCGGCCGCTCCTAGCAGCTCCGCACCCGAGGCGCTCAAGGTTACCCTGCTCGGCGCCCGAAGGAAGGCTTGCGACCGGCTGTCACCTCGCCGGGCTCATTGCCGATCCACAGCGCCTCGGCGGCACGCCGGCTGACAAGCCCGGGAAGGACCTCGCCGCCGGCCTTGCAATACCGGCAGAAGATGGCACGCACCTCTTCGAGGTCGCCACGGCGGACCGCCTCGCCGAGCCCGTCGCGCGTCCACCCCGGCCCCGCGTTGTAGGTGAGCGAGGTGAGGGCGGCCTTGGTCCCTTCGTCGGCGCTCGGCGCAAAGCGTTCCACCGTCGCGCGCGCGCTCGCGATCTCGGTCTGGAACCGCCGCTCCGCTTCGGCACGGTCGATGACCTCGCCGGCGTAGCGCGCCCGCGTCCCGTAACCATTGCTCAACTGAGCGTAGTCGAGGCGCGCCTCAGCGGTGTAGCCCTCGAAGGCGCGGATGGCGTCGATGTAGGAGCTGTTCATGGGGCGGCGCTCGACGGGAGACCCCCAGTTTAACGATGCCGCTTGCGCCGGGCTGACGTGAGGCCGGAGCGAGATTGGCACGGCGGTTGCTAGGTCCCTCTCAGCAACCACTCGGTAACGAGCCCATGTCCCCGAACCCGCTGCTGTCGCCTCGCGTTCGCGCCCGCCTCGCCACTCTCGGCGAGCTGTCGCGCCCGCTCGGCGAGGAGCGCGCCTCGGCGCTCGCGCGCTCGATCGCCCTGAGCCTCGTCACCGAGGTGAGCCGCGGACGCGATCCAGAGCGGGCGCTCGACCGTTGGTTGACGCAGATCGCCTGCGAAATCGCCGTCAAGGCCCAGGCGGGCACGGCGCCGGCGCATCCCGCTCCCCGCGCGCGGCCGGTCAAGGACTTGCTGCCGGAGATCGGTTAACGGAGCGCGCTCCGGGGTGGCGAAGAGACGGCGCCGCCATCCCCTAAAATTTGATGCAAATCTGCCCGCTTGCCTCAAGGCGACTTACATTCAGCTCGTATATAACCGCCGAGGATCGCCGAGCAACCGGCGGTCGCGTTCAAAGAGAGCTAGGGTCAGGGCGTCAACAATGCATTCCAGGGATAGCCTTTCGCTTCTTCGCCAGCGCCGGGACACGATCCAGGAGTGGCTCGACGAGGAGGCCCCCTACACGGTCGTCGACCAGCGCCACCTCGACGCGCACACCCCCGAGCGCGCCTACTGGCATCACGGCTACCAGGCGGCCTTGAACGACATCATGGCCCTTCTCAGCCTTGAAGCCGGAAAAACCGGCAGCGGGGACATTCCCAATTAGTCCCTGGCGGGCGGTCCGGGTGGACCCTGTTTCCGGGCGGCTTGAAGTCGTGGAAGAGCTCGCATTCCTTGTGGAAGGCGGCCTCGGCCGACGGCGTGCAGGCGTACTTGAACAGCATGGCCGACCCGATCTTGTCGCGGAGCCTCTCGCGGATATCCTTCTCGGCGCGCCCGACGTAGTCGACGCAAAAGCGCCCCAGCGGATCCTTGTGCCCGAGGGCAAAGGCCCCCGGCGCCACGCGCGGGATCATGTCCGTGATCTCATCGTAGGCGAGCCGATAGGGCCCCAATAGTCCTGTGCTTGCCATGGCTTTGGTCGCTCTCGAGATGACCGGAAAGGGGATTACGCTCACAACGCGCCTCAACTGACCGCACGCCACAACTCTTAGACATATAACGCGCCGGCTGACCGCGCCGAGGGATTTTCCGGCCCCTCATTAATGCCTCGGCTCGCGGGCGGGCTCTCTCCCGCGCCCGCCTCACGCTGCTGGCCGCCGCCCCCTTGCGAGTGGGCGAGGCCCGCCTGGGACTGGCTCGACGAGAACGGCGAGGACTGGGCGCCGGTGGCGGCCAGGGGGCCCTGAGCGGAGGCGCGCAGCGGCTCGCCCGTCTGCGCCGTGATGGCGTCGACGATGTAGCCCGCCGACTTCAACGCATTCGACAGCTTGTCGCGTTCCTTCTCGATGACCACGCTTGCCTCGCGGTGGGCGGTCTCGAGGCGCAAGGTCAAGACGTCGTCCTTGAGCTCCATCCTGACCGTCACCTTGCCGAGGCTCGCCGGCTCGAGCTCGATCTCGAGGACCCGGACCACCGTTCCACGAGCTGTCTCGGAACCGCCGGCCTCTGCGGGTGCGGCTGCCGCGGCGGCCGTCGAAAGGGCCTCGGCAATGACACGGCGCGCGATCTGCGTCGCCGGCGAGGGGCCGCTCGCGGTGCGCACGTCTGCGTCGCCCCGTTCGAGAACGCGCGCCGGCTCGGTCTTCGCTCCGTCGCCGTCGTCGGCATTTTCCGGCCGCTGCGAGCGCGCGAGGCCTTGCGTTTCGCCGGCGAGCCGCTCGCCGCCGCCCCCGCCCTGTCTGGCGCCGTCTCGCGCGCCGACGTCCTGCGACCCGATCGCGACCCGGCGCAGATCGGCGTTCTCGACATCGAGGTTGGATGCACCGGCTGCGTCGTCCGAACCTGCGTCTTCGGCCGGGCGAGCCTCCGCATCGGGCGCGTTCGCATTCGCGGGCGCCGAGAGCCGAGCGCCTTCGATCGCCGCCGGCGCAGCGGCCACCGGTGCAAAATGCGTCTCCTGACCGATGACGGTGACGGTGACTGGCGCGCCGGGAGCGAAGCTGCCCTTGGCCAGCAAGGCGCCGCGCGTGTCTCCGGCGGATGCCGGCATGGGCAGCCCATCCTCGAGCGGTCCGCCCGAGCCTGCGGCGAGGCTCACCGTCTCGGGCGAGGACGGCATGACGGGCCCCCCGGCCGATCCGCGCCCCAGGCCTCCGTCCGGGTCCTCGCCGGCGGCGACACCCAAGAGTTGCGCCGCAAGGCTCTGGCCGGAGGAAACCTCTCCCCGCGCGGTTGGCGCCTCCGCCCCGGCGGGGCGAAGTGCGAAGATCACGGCATCGACCGCAGATGCAGCAGAGGAAACCGCCGCGGCGTCCGCGTCTTGCCCGTCCGGTTGGCTTTGGGCCTCCTCGCCGCTCGCGATGTCGCCCGCGTCGATCAATCCCCGCTTCAGGGCGGAGATCAGTGCGGTCGCCTCGGCCGCCGGATCCTCGGCGGCCTTCGACCCCTTGAGGCTCGCTGCGTCTTCCGCGCCGCCTCGGACCTCGACCGCGAGCTCCGCGAGAAGGTCCTCGAACCCGCGCTTGTCTTTTCCGGACGCCGATCCGTCGAAGCCGTTGACGCTTTCGGTTTTCGCGCGCGTGTCACGCTGCACCGCCGGCGGCGGGACGTGAAGGCTCTGCAGCAATGCGTTCGACGTGGTCATTGTGAGCTCCCGGCTAGAATGCTGTCGAGATTGGAGAGCGAGCTCTCGGCCCGAGTGACCGAGGCCGGCAACGGCTCCTGGCTCTCGGCAGGGGCCTCCGGCCACCGGCGAACCTCGCGGCTGACCAAAAGGGCCGCGTCGAGGAGCTCGCGGTCGGTGTCTCGGAGCTTCTCGGCCGGGATGCTGCGCAGTGCCGCCTCGCCCTTTTCGTAGTCGTCGGTGATGATGAGGGCTGCGCCTTCGTAGAGCTTCGCGCGCGCGTGATCGGTGCTGCCGTTCCGTAACAGGGCGGCGGCATGGCCGGCGGCGTAGCGCGCAATCTCGACGTTCCCTCCGAGTGCCGCCTCGTGGGCGATCGACAGATAGGCGCTGGCGCGTTCCGAGGGCGCGATCTTCTGCAGCTCGGCCTCCGTGCGCGCGATCCATTCGGACGTGCCGGCAAAATCCTGCCGTCGCGACCCCGGCGAAGAACTGGCGGCGGAAATTGGCGGCGTAGATCGAGTTTCCGAAGCGGCGCGAGTACTGCGATGAGAGCTGATCGAACCGCGCCATGTTGCCTTCACTGGCCACGAGAAGGATTTCCTGGCGCAATGCCGACTCCTCGATCAACGTGCCCTGGGAGAGAATTCTCGCGTCGTCGAAGAGAGCGATGGCCTTCTTCGCATCCGTGCGCGTGAGAAGCGTCCCCTTGATCAAGGCGACGAGACCGGCGAGACCGGGCTCGAGCTGGCGATGGTCGATGTCGGCAAGGAGCTCGGTTGCGTCCGCGACCCTAGCCTCGCCGTAGGCGAGCGCCGCGTTGAGGAGCTTCTCGTCGATCGGTAGCGGCGAGGACCTGCCGAGAAGGTCCTTGATGAGGCGCGGGTGCCCGCCGCTCAAGACGAACGTGACGGCCGCCCGGGCATTTCTCGGGTCGTCCCAGACGTCGCCCGGCATCTGGTGCAGCTCCTCGTTGAGCTTCGCCATGTATCCCTTCTGGAACTCTCCCGCGGCAATGCTCCCGTGCGCGACCTGGTCCTGAATGCTCTGGAGCGTGCGCACGAGCTCGTAGGGCTGCTTTGCCGCCTCCTCGGCTGCGGCCGAGGCCCGGAGCAGCAGACAAACCCAAAGCGAAGCGATGATCCGTCTCGAGCTCGTCACGGCGCCGCGGTCCTCAGGAGGATTTCGATGCGCCGGTTCTGAGCCGCATTGGGATCGTCGGCGATCTTGAGCTTGCGGTCGGCATAGCCCTCGATGCGCTCGACGCGACCCTCGGCGAGCCCGCCGCGGACCAGCATGTAGTAGGCCATCTGCGCGCGATCCATCGAAAGGCGCCAGTTGTCGTTCTTGCCCGATTTGAAGGACCGCCCGTCCGTGTGGCCGCGGACGACGATCTTGCCCTCGCGCTTGCCGAGAGCCTTGGCGACCTTCTCCATGACGACCACGACCTCGGGCTTGGGCACGGCCGAGCCGACGTCGAACATGCCGAAGCGGAAGTCGTCGGTGAGGCTTATGAGCACGCCCTCGGGCTCGTGCTTGACCTCGATGTTGGGCATGTCCTCGGGCGCCAGCACCTTGAGCTGCTCCATGAGCTCCTTCTCGAGCGCCTGGGCGGCAGCCGCGTCCATTTTCTCAGCTTCCTCCCGGCTGGCCGGCGTCGGTGCCGCTTCGGGAGGAGCCGACGGGGTGACGGCCGCACCCTTGTCGCCGGGCTCGCCGACGCCGCCCGCGGTCGGCTGCGGATTGGGCGCAGGCGTGAGCGCCGGCATGCCGTCGAGCGGCCTCACCATGGGAGCGGGATCGAACGGACTGCGATAGGCCTCCCCGCCCGGGAGCAACTCGGCGCCTTCGAGCGTTCCCCCGTTCTCCTTCTCGCCGGCGAGCATGGCCTTCATCGCAATGCGCGCCAGCACGCCATAGGGATCGTTGAAGAGCTCCTCCTCGGCCTTCTTGGGATCACCTTTGGCCTCCTGACCATCGCCCGCCGTCTTCTGGGCCTTGTCCTTGGCCTCGCTCTCGGGATCCTCCTTGGCCTTGATCTCCTTCGCGGCCTTCTTGCCCTCCTCCTGCTCTTGGTCCTCGCTGACGTCGAAGATCCCCTTCTCGGACTGCTTGTCGTCGGAAAACGTCGTCGGATTGAAGTAGGCGGCGATCTGCGTGATCGTCTTCTTGTCGGATACGCTCAAGAGCCACATGACGAGAAAGAACGTCATCATGGCCGTCATGAGATCGGCAAAGGCGATCTTCCAGGCGCCGCCGTGGTGGCCCTCGTCCTCGAGCCCGGCCCGTCGCCTGACGATGACGACCTCGTGGGGAACCGAGGTGTCCTTTTCGGAGCTCATGACGCCTCGCCTCCGATCGCTGCGGCCCAAGCCGCGATGCGCGTTTCAAGGACGGTCTCGTCCGCCTCTATCCGCAGGTCGGCCGTCGCGGCCGGGGCAAACGTCACGTTCGAGGCCTTGCCCTCGAGGGAGCCGCGCAACGCCCCGAGCAGATCCTCAGGTCCCGAAACCGTGATCCGGCCGACGTCGCCTTTGGTCAGCAGCGCCTCGAGCGTCTGGACGAGCTCTTCGACGGCGCGGCGCTGAACGTGCCCCGCGATGACGGGTTTCAGCACCCGCGCCACCTGGTTGGCAATGCGCACCTCGATCTCGGAGAGACCCGCGGCAAGTGCCGCCGCGATCCGCTCGCCCTCGCCGGCGACCCAGGCCCGGCGCTCGGCGGCGAGCCTTGTCTCGACGGCAAGCGGCTTGCTCCTTGAGCCTGGCGTCGAGCTCGGATCGAGCCGCTGCCTGCCCCTCGGAGAGGCCCCGTGCATAGGCTTCGTTGATCCGAGCCTCGACGTCTGCGCTCGGCTTTCCCGATCCGGCCGCGCGACCAGGGAGCGCACGTGCACCATGCGCCCGCTCCGAGCCAGCGTCGAGCTCGTTCAAATAGCTGGCCACCGGCAAGCCCGTCATGCCGCACGCTCCCGCATCCATTGCTTGAGGATCGCGGCCGCCTGCACCTCATCGAGCTCGACCATCTGCTCGAGGCGCTTCTGCGAGATGTTGCGGACCTCGCTCGTGAGGTCCTCGATCAGGTTGGGCTCGTCGACGCCGGCCGCCGTCTTGGCCGCCCCGAGCGCGGCGACGGCCGCGTCGGTCGCAGAGATGATGCCCTCGCCTGCCGCGCCGTCCGCCGCAAGCGCGCCTCCCGCCACCTGGCCGGCGGACTGGTCGGCGAGCATTCTCGTCAGCGGCCGCACGCCGAACCAGATCACGATGAAGGCGACGCCGAGCACGGTTGCGGCCTTGATGAAGCCGGCGAAGAGGCCGATCAGCTCGCTGATGAGGCTCCCGGTGTCGAAGGACGACGCGATCCTGCCGTCCTCGGCGAACTCCACGGCAACGACGCTGATCTGGTCGCCGCGCTTGGTGTCGACGCCGGCGGCCGTCCCGACGAGCCTCTCGACCTCCTTGATCTGATCCTGCATGGCCTCCGGCGCCGCCGACTCGCCGAGCGTCGCCAGCAGCCGCTTGCGGTTGATGACGACGGCGATGGTGAGCGCCTCGATCTTGTAGCCCTCGCTGATCGTCGAGACGGTCTTCGAGTTGAGCTCGTAGTTGGTGAGGTCCTCGCGCCGCTCGTTGATGCGCTTCGACTGATCGCCGGCCGAGCCGCCCTCGGCCTGATTGGGAATGTTCTGCTCGACGCCGACCGGCGTGCGGCTCGAGGAATTCTGCGAGCTCCCCGTTTCCTTGACGACGCGCAGCGACCGCTCGACCTTGGAATCGGGATCGAACGCGGTCTCGTTGGTCTGCCGCTTGTCCATGTTGAGGCGGGTGGCAACGCTCACCTCGAAGTTGTCGAGGCCGAGATAGGGCGTCAGCGTCTTGCGGACGTTGTCGGAGAGATCCTTGCTGATGGTCTTCTCGAGCTCGACCATGCGCGTCGAGCCGGCCGACGCGGCATCGCCCGCGGAGGCGAGCACGGTGCCGTCGGCGTTGAGCACGCTCACGTCCTCGATCGTCAAGCCGGGAACGGCCGCGGCCACGAGGTGGCGGATGGCCTGGGCGGCGGAGGCGTCGGAGGCCGCTTCCGTGCGGATGACTACCGACGCGGAGGCCGGCTGCCTTCCGCGGCGGAACGAGCCGGATCTCGGGCAGCACGAGGTGCACGCGCGCCGCCTTGACGCCCTTCATCGCCTGGATCGTGCGCGCAAGCTCGCCCTCGAGGGCCCGCGCGCGCGTCACCTCCTGCATGAACGACGTGAGGCCGATGGGACCGAGCTTGTCGAACAGCTCGTAGCCCGCGTTCGAGCTCGCCGGCAGCCCCTTCTCGGCGAGCAGCATGCGGGCGCGCGCGGTCTCCTCGCGCGCCACCATCACCTTCGTGCCCTCGGAGTTGACGTCGAACCCGATGCCCTCTTCGAGCAGCGCCGCGCCGATGCGGCTCACGTCCTGGGCGTTGAGGCCGGCGTAGAGCGTCTCCATGTCGGGGCGGCTCAAATAATAGCCGCCGAGCCCGACCGCGACGAACACAGCCGCGCCGACGACGCCGAGCGCCGCCAGCCGCCGCGGGCCCAGCGCCAGAAGATTGCTCCAAAGCTTCTCAATCTGCTCGAGCCCAAACATCGCTTAAGCGGCCCTTTCCGAGGTTCGGCACGGACATCGGCCTTGGTACTTTGGGAGAGCAAGCTTGCGCGGGAATTGCGAGCGCGGCCGGCTCGCGCGACGCTCAGGGCACGATGGCGCGACGGGGTGAGCCGTCAGCCGCCCTGGAAGAGGGCGAGAATCTGCTGGGCAGACTGATTGGCGATGCTCAAGGCCTGAACGCCGAGCTGCTGGCGGACCTGCAACGCCTGGAGCCGCGTCGACTCCTCCTTCATGTCGGCATCGACGAGCTGGCCGATGCCGGTATCGATCGCCTGCATCAGCTTCGAGACGAAGTCCTTCTGCAGGTCGATGCGCGAACGCGCGGCGCCGAGGAATGTCGCCGCGTTCGTCATCTGCGCGAGAGCCTGGTCGACGCCGGTGATGTAGTCCTCGAGATCGGTGAGGTCGGCCGTCGAGTCGGTGAGCGCACTGATGTCGAGCGTGGCAATCGTATAGGTCGCGCCGCTCGTCACCGAGCGGGTGGAATCGAGAATGCCGGCGCCGCTGCCCGAGCTGTCGAAGAGCATCGTGCCGGTCGGGCCGACGTCGACCGTGATCGTGCCGATCTGAATGACGCCGGCGCTGTCGCGGGAGAACGATGCCACGATTGTGCGCGTCGTCGTCGTCGTCGAATCGACCGAGAGCCAGTTCTGGCCCGAGAAGACCGCGGCGTCCGCCGTGTCTTGGAGTTGCGTCTGCAGCTGGGAGATCTCGCTCTGGATCTTGGTCCGGTCCAGACCCGGAGCGCGCGCCGCGACGAGCTTCCTCTTGATCTCGCTCACCGTTTCGATCGCCGCGTTCAACGCCGTCGTCGTGACCTCGGCGGTGGCGGCTCCGAGGCCGAGGGCGTCCTGCACGGTCGAGACGGCCATATTGTCGGAGCGCATCGTCGTCGCGATCGACCAGTAGGCGGCGTTGTCGGCGGCGGTCGAGACCCTGAGGCCCGTGGCGACACGGCTTTGAACCGTCAACATCTCCTTATTGGTCTGGTTTAGGGTCTGCAACGCGGTCATCGCCGCGATGTTGGTGTTAAGGCTGCTCATCTTTGGTCCCTTAACCGAATTCGAAAGGAGTTTGGGGTCCGAAGCTTGCGCGAGAATTGCGGTCGGTACGAATAGCCGGTGCAGATCCAGCCGCCGGATGCCTGAGCTAGGCCGAACCACGCATAATGGGCTCAAAATGATCGTCAGGAAAGCGCAAGGGCCGCGCCCACGCGGGAGCACGGCCCTTCTTGCGAGAGGGGTTGGCGAGACCTCAGCCCTGGAAGAGCCGGAGGATCATCTGCGCCGACTGATTCGCGAGGCTGAGCGCCTGGACGCCCAGCTGCTGGCGCACTTGCAGCGCCTGGAGGCGGGTCGACTCCTCGTTCATGTCCGCGTCGACGAGCTGGCCGACGCCGGTGTCGATCGCATCCATGAGCTTCGCGACGAAGTCTTTCTGCGTATCGATCCGCGTCTTGGCGGCGCCGAGGACGGTGCCCGCATCCGTCATTGCCGAGATCGCGGCGTCGACGCCGGAGATATAGTCCTCGAGATCGGTAAGGTCGGCCGGCGCGTCGGTGAGCGCGCTGATGTCGAGGGTAAGAACCGTGTACGTGCCGCCGCTGGTCACCGTGCGCGTCTGATCGAGGATGCCGAGCGCCGCCACCTGAGCTGTCAACGAGCATCGACCCGGTCGGCCCGATGTCGACGCTGATGGTGCCGATCGTAATGACACCGGTGCTGTCGCGTGAGAAAGAGGCCACAAGGCTCTTGGTCGTAGGACCCGTACTGTCGACCGAGAGCCAGTTCTCGCCGGAGAAGCTCGCCGAATTCGACGGTGTTTTGCAGCGAGCTCTGCAGCTGCGTGATTTCGCTCTGGATCTTCGAGCGATCGACGCCGGGCGCCCGGGCGGCGACCAGCTTGGCTTTGATCTGGCTCGCGATCGAGATCGCGTTCGTGAGACCCGAGGTGGCCGTATCGACGGTCGCAGCGCCGAGACCGAGGGCGTCCTGCACCGTCGAGAGAGCCATCCGATCCGAGCGCATCGTGGTCGCGATCGACCAGTACGCGGCGTTGTCAGCGGCCGTCTGAACCCTCAGACCCGTCGAGACGCGATTTTGAGTGACCAACATCTCTTTGTTGGTCATGTTCAGGGTCTGCAGTGCGGTCATCGCCGCGACGTTGGTATTGATGCTGCTCATGTTCGGGTTCCTTACCGACTCCTCCGGGCCACCTCGCTTTACGCACGATTACCAGGGCCTAAATTAGCGTCCTGCGATTACTGAAGAGTTAAGCGGCGTCCGGGTTCGGACAGTTGGATCCGGCGGTCGGCTGTATCTCGGCAGGAGAACCTAGGCTGTACGAAGATTTATGCCATAAAACAAATACGTTGCGACTATTTTCTATCGCCTACTGTAATTCGAAAAGGGACCGCACCCCGGAGGGTGCGGCCCCCTAAATTTTTCGCGGGCGCTTACTGGAACAGGCGGAGAATCATCTGCGCCGACTGATTCGCGATGGAGAGCGCCTGCACGCCGAGCTGCTGGCGGACCTGGAGCGCCTGAAGGCGGGTCGACTCTTCATTCATGTCGGCGTCGACGAGCTGGCCGATGCCGGTGTCGATCGCATCCATAAGCGTAGAGATGAAGTCCTTTTGCAAGTCTATACGCGACTTGGCGGCGCCAAGCCCCGCGCCGGCGTCCGTCATCGCCGAGATCGCCGCATCGACGCCCGAGATGTAGTCCTCGAGATCGGTAAGGTCCGCCGTCGAGTTGGTCAATGCGCTGATGTCGAGATTTAGAATGGTGTAGGTGCCACCGCTGGTGACCGTGCGCGACTGATCGAGAATGCCGGCGCCGCCGCCCGAGCTGTCGACGAGCATCGAGCCCGTGGCGCCGATGTCGATGGTGATCGTGCCGATGTCGATCGCGCCGCTGCTATCTCGAGCGAATGAGGCGATTAGAGCTCTTGGTCGTTGTGCCGGTGCTATCGACCGACAGCCAGTTCTGTCCGGAGAAGCTCGCCGCGTCGACGGTGCTCTGGAGCGACGCCTGGAGCTGCGTGATCTCGCTCTGGATCTTGTCGCGATCCACGCCGGGGGCGCGTGCCGCGACCAGCTTGGCCTTGATATCGCTTGAGATCTTGATCGCGTTGTCGAGACCGGCGATGGTCGTATCGACCGTCGCCGCGCCAAGTCCAAGCGCGTCGGAAACCGTCGAGAGAGCCATCCGGTCCGAGCGCATCGTGGTTGCGATCGACCAGTAGGCCGCATTGTCGGCAGCGGTGGACACCCGGAGGCCAGTGGCCACCCGGTTTTGCACTTTCGTCATGTCGGCGTTGGTGTGGTTGAGGGCCTGCAGCGCAGTCATCGCCGCAAGGTTGGTATTAATGCTACTCATTGTACGTACCTTTGCTACTCGATACGCCCACTTGGGCTACAGCGCTGGCCAAGTTGCTAGAGTGGCATCCCGCCCCTGGGTCACAGTGACCCAACCCGCCATCATCGAATCATCTACTCTGAAAGGGTTTCCCCCTGGTTAATGCGATTAATACAATCGCCATTGTTCTTGCCAAATTCAGTTATCGGAGGGCATCGTCGCCGGCGGCGCGGGGTTTGCGCTCAAGGAAAGCAATACGTAACGAGCCAAGCAGCAGGACAACAAAAACATTGTGACCACGGCTCAAAGTCAAAGGCAGCTCCACTAAATTCTTCATCAAGCAGCCGTGGCGTATCTCCTTATTCGATTTGCCAGGGGGAATTTCTTGCCGTCACTTCGGGACGAATAAGGCTCCGGTCTCTCGGCTTCGTCGTCGAATCGATTCCATTCCGTCGCCGACGAGTCAACCATGAGAAATTAGGCTGGAGCGTGAGCAACACACCATCGAGACCCTTTGCAGCTAACATTTGAGTAACCGCTCGGTCAACAAGACCAAATGTGAACGTAGACAACAGGCACAAAACATCACCAATTGCTGCTAACTCCGATGTTGGCAACGTTAGTCACGCCAGCATCGACGCCGTTCATCGGCGACGTTTCTCTCGCCTCAGGTTAATAGGATTCTTCGTGCTGCTCGCCGTGATCAGCTTCCTGCTGCGGATCTTCTACGCGGGGCACCTGTACCAGGACGATGGACTCTGGTTTACGGCAGCCGAAGAGATAATCCGAGGCAAGGCTCTTTACCGCGATATTTACTTCGACAAGCCACCGGGGCTCCCTTCATCTACGCGGCTTTGTTCAAGGCGTTCGGCGCTCACATTCTAACGATACGGCTGTTTCAGATTCTACGTGTAGCATATCCGCCGTGTCTTTTGCTTCGGTTCCCGGCTCTACAGTCGGCGAGTGGGAACTGATCGCCGCCGCGATGTTTGTCGTCTTCGAGCACTACGTATACAACCGGACACGTAGAGGGGCTCAACACTGACTTTCTGATGCTGCTGCTGTACGCGGGCGGCGTTGACCCGCTGATCAGGTCGCGTTTTGACGCGAACGCTGGCGAATCGAACGCAAAGTTCGGCCGCTTCGCACTCGCGGCCGGAGTGCTCGACAGGAATTGGCTTCAACATAAATCCGAAAGCGGTTTTCAACTGGGGTTCTTCGTGCTGCTTCTCGTCATCACGCGAACATGGTTCGGGGACCGGGTCACCGCCAGCAATAATTCCAGGAAACGAATGTCTGCTGATATCTCCTCGGACTGGCCGTCGCCGGATTCGCCGTTGGCTGTTTTCCGTTTCTTGCTTATCTTGCCGCCGAAGGTTCGCTATCACATTACTGGACCTACGTCTGGGCCTGGGCTCCACGATATGTGTCCTACTATCCGATGTCAGAAGTTATCGTGTCAGCCTTGACGCAAAGCGCCGCCTATCTGCTTCTCAATAACACTTTGCTCGTTGGAACGGCGTTCGTGATCATCCGGATAATTAGTGAAGCCTCACGCCGCATTCCCGCTTCCACAGAACAGGCTCCTGGAGCCGCTTCCTCGCACCAATCCGCCTCGCGCGCAGATCGAGTTCTGCTCTTTGTGGGCCGGAGTCAGTTACGTTGGGCTTGCTGTCGGCGGCAGGTTCTTCGGGCACTACTTCTTTCAGAGATTATGCCCGCTTTGTCAAACTCCGTGGGGCTCGCGGAGTGGATGAGATGTTCTCGGCTCTGAGGCAGCGCATAGTCTTGCGCTGGATCCTCCTTACAATTCTTGCCGTCGGCTTCACACTCACGATCATTCGGTTTCATACCCGAACTGTACTACTTGGATCACTGGATTCGCGGAGCAAAGAGCGAGCAGACCGCAGGCTGGTTTCGACGCAGAGGCTAAACCGGGAAGAACGCAGAGTCGCTGCCGTTGTCAGAGAGTTCCCCGACAAGGAAGAAGCTGCTGATCGACTGGCGCTCGAAGAAATGCGCGGGCGCTCCAACGACTCGGTCGAATCATCCGAGTACATCTTCGTGTGGGGTTATCGTCCGGAGATCTATTACTGGTCGGGACTTCAGCCCGCGTCTCGCTACCTGAGTACTCAGCCACTAACCGGCGTTCCTGCCGACGTTCACTTCTTTGAAGGGCAAACATCCTACCGCTCTTTGACAATGCGACTCAACCAGAGGCTCGCAAGCAACTCGTTCGCGATTTGGAGCGGTCCCGCCCGTCATACATCATCGACGAACTCGGCGCATTTAACTGGGATCTCGCGATCACGAAGTTCGACGAGATGAGTTCGGTGATGGAGCAGTACAAGTACTACGCGATGACAGATCGATTCCTGATCTACAAGAAGAAGGTGCCGAAGGCGGAGAGGAGTCGTTAACTCCACTTTTCCGCATTTACCATCGTGCTAAAGAAACGGGTGGCCCGGCGATTCCCGACCTAACTCTGCGTCCAGGTCTTCAGAATATCGGCAATGCTCACCTTTGGTCCCATCAGGCACGCATGGCCGGCGCCCTCTAGAACCCCGAACGACGCCATTCGGAACTTTCTCAGCCATCACCTGTGCTTCGGCCCGGGACGGAACAACCAGGTCTTTGTCCGCGGCTACAAACAAGGTCGGAGCCTGAATCTCTAGAGGCGGTCTTCAACGTCGAAGCTGGCAATCAACCGAAGCCTCCGAGCGTACGCCCTTTTCTTCACCGTACGAACTGCCTGGAAGAAACGCCTCCTGTCCCTCAGCACTAACGCCATCCATGTGCAGCCCAAGGAAGCTGAACCCACCTGGTGCCGCCCACGAAATGCCGAAGGGGCAGCGTCGCGAGCGAGCCACCGAGCAAGCCTGATCCGGAAGCGGCCATGGAACCGAGGGAAGGAATTCACGATGATCAGCCGTTCGACCATCGACGGATGTTGAGCAAAACGACAGCGCTACTGTGCCTCCGAACGATTCACCAACGATCGTCGCCCGCGTGTCAGAGTTGGCCGAGATGAGTGCCGCGACATCGTCCGCGAGGTCCTCGTAAACAAAAAGTCCGGCCCCTCGCGCGACCTGAATGTCAGGACTCTGTAGGACTGGCAAGCGCCGGGATTGTTTAAAGAACAGCTCTCCCGTACCATCCAAACCCGCAATGTAAACCAGCAAGGGCCCGGCGCCATGGACCCAATATTCAGGAGCACCTCCGGCGGGCGGTTTCGAAGCAGCAGTTTCGGTGGTGGATTGAGCTGAAGGAATCTCGGCCATTGTTCCTACGACTGCGCGAGACTATGTCCACAAGCTGGCAGCTTGTCGAACACTCAAGCCCCGATCTCTTCAAGTATGCGTTGGGCGGCCGCGCGCGGATACTCGCTCGACGTGATTGCGCGGCCAATCACCAGGAAGTCGGCGCCGTCGCGAATCGCGTCGAGCGGGGTTGCCACCCGCTTCTGGTCGCCGCTTGCAGACCAGCTGGGCCTGATGCCCGGAGTCAGGATGATGAAGCCTTCGGAGGCGACGAACTCCCGAATCAGTCTGACCTCGCGAGGCGACGCGACAACTCCATCCAGGCCGGCTTCTCTTGCCAGGGCGGCCAGGCGAACAACCTGGGAGTTCACATCGGAGTTGATGCCGACGTCGGCCAGGTTTGCTTCATCCATACTGGTGAGAACAGTAACCCCAAGGACCGCGGGACGCGTCATCCAGAGGATTCCTCGATCCTTGACTGCGAGAGCTGCCGCGCGCATCATTTCGACCCCGCCAAGCGCGTGAACATTGAAGATGGAGACGCCCAATCGAGCGGCAGATTCAGCGGACCGGCAACGGTGTTTGGAATGTCGTGGAACTTCAGATCCAGGAAGACTCGCTCGCCGGCTTCCGCTATTTCGCGAACCAGGTCGGGGCCTTCGGCGGTAAATAGCTGGCTGCCGATCTTGAACATCCCTACGAGTCCGCTGAGTTGCTCCACCAGGCGCAACGCGCTTTTAGCTACGTCCAGGGCGACTACGATTCGATCTTTCATTGGTGATGTGACTATACGGGCGGTTGATTGATCGTTCAAGAGGGTCGTTGCGGATTCAAAGGTTCCGTGTCTTCCGGCGCCGTGCGCGAATCGCTGCGCCCCCGCGGATCCAGCTTCTAACGACACCAGCCCATGCCGAATTCGGTAGCAAGAGCCTGGTCGAGGGGCAGACCAATCTGCTCGTAAGCCGAAAGGCGATCGCCGCGCAGGCAGATTGAGGAAGTTGCGCCAGCTGGCGACCGCTTCCTGCGGCGGTGCCTCCTGCCTTTCGGAACAACGCGATTGGCCAGTCCGATCCGGAGGGCTTCGTCGGCGGCGACGGGCCTGCCGGTCAGGATCAAGTCAAGAGCGTGGCTCAACCCGATCAGCCTGGGCAGGCGAATCGTGCCGCCGTCAATTAAGGGACTCCCCACCGGCGACAGAAGACTCCAAGGATCGCGTCCTCTTCCATCACTCGCAGATCGCACCAAAGCGCCAGCTCGAGTCCTCCGGCGGCTGCGTGGCCGGATATCGCGGCGATGACCGGCTTGCTGAGCAGCATCCTGGTCGCTCCATTGGCCCGTCGCCCGCCGGATCGACCCTGTTGCCGTGCCCGCTGGCAATAGCCTTGAGATCGGCTCCAGCGCAGAACGAACCGTGATCTCCAAACAACACACCGACCGATGCCTGTTCGTCGGAGTCGAACGCACGAAACGCGTCGGCGAGCGCCTGTGCGGTCTCGCGGTTGACAGCGTTACGAACCTCGGGCCGGTTCAGAATCACCGTGGTCACAGGGCCGTCTTTTTCAACAGTCACGGACACAGAGGACCCCCGGGGGGAATTAATTATTAATTTAATTGATTATTATGAGGTTCAACACCTCTCCGATTCGAGCCACAAGCCCCACCAACGATTCGGGCCGACGCGCAGATATTGTCGTCGCTTGTCTCTGTGCTCAGGTTCGCAATCTCGCCGTCACTCAACAGGTCGGTCTTGTTGTAGACGAGCAACCTGGGTATCTCAGCGACAGTTCCTCGAGGATCTTCTCAACCGACTGGCGACGTGGTTCTCGACGTGAGGGCTGGCCGCGTCTACAAGATGTATCAATATGTTTGATCCTTCCATCTCCTCGAGCGTGGCGCGAAACGCGGTAATCAAGTCCGGCGGCAGATCGCAAAAACCTACGGTGTCGTTGATGATCACCTCCTGGTCGCGCGGCAGCCTCAGCCGGCGGCTGGTCGGGTCGAGTGTTGCAAACATCCGGTCTTCCGCGGTGACCGTCGACGCTGGTCAGCGCGTTCAACAACGTCGATTTGCCAGCATTGGTGTAACCGACGATCGAGATGATCGGCAAGTCGCGACGCAACCGCCGGGTTCGCTGAACTCGTCGGCTCGTTCGGATTTGCTCGATCTGCTTCTCGAGGAGGTGTATGCGGTCACGCACCCGCCTGCGATCCACTTCGAGTTTTGTCTCGCCCGGTCCGCGGCCGCCGATTCCTCCCATGAGCCGTGACATCTCAATCCCGAACCGTCAGGCGCGGAAGCATATACTTTAGCTGAGCCAGTTCGACCTGGATCTTACCCTCTCGGCTCTGCGCCCGCTGGGCGAAGATATCGAGGATGAGTTGAGTGCGATCGATGATCTTCAAATCGGTCGCCTCGTTGATCGCGCGAACCTGGCCGGGGTGAGATTCTGATCGAAGATGATTACGTCGGCGCCCAGTTGAAGACTGCGGATGATCAACTCGTCCAGCTTGCCTCGGCCGACCAGCGATCGAGGATCGAGCTTCTGCCGCCGCTGGACGATCGAGTCAAGCACAACCACTCCTGCGGAGCGTGAAAGCTCGCGAAGTTCTGCGACCGACTCCTGAGCGGAAGCAGCGCTCCCTGTCGTCACGCCGACGAGAATTGCCCGGTCACGGTGATCGCGTGGGTTCCGGATGTGCCGCGCCCGAGCCAATTCTTCCTCGAGCGACTCGATTAGGGAGATGAAGTCTGTGTCGAGCTGACTTGGGACTTGCGGATCAAGAAAGCCCCAGATCGTTGCGGCTGGCGGGGTGGCGCCGCGTCGTCGTCGATCGAGGCGGTTTCAGCGGTCGGCGGTGGCCGGCAACAAGTGCGCGGCGCGAACGAGCCCGGGCATACCGTCGCTTTGAACGTCGATAGCAGCCATCAGGTCGAGCCTTAGCAACGCGAGGTCGGTCAAGTCGTCTTGAGTCAGGCCTTCGCCCGCCAGGTGGGTGTGAAGACACCGCAACCCGCGAAAGCGATCGGCGCCCATTCGTACTCGCTTTAGATCCGGCAGTACGATGCTTCTTGCGTTGCCAACAATCACATGCTCGACGTATCCATTTCGATTGACGAGCACCCCTACCTGTCGATGAATCTCGTGAGACGCTTCCGAGAAGCTGACGCGCAAACTCGTGAGTAACGATCTGCCGCGCTGGGATCCGCCTCTTGTAAAGCTTCTCGAGACGGTGAATTTGGTTAGGCTTGAGTCCCTGTACGTTTCCTTCGATGTTAATAGGTTTTCCCCTCCACTGCCAGGCCCTCTCATTCTACACCAATCCGGCGAGTGGAAGTACTAAGACCTGAGCGCGTGGTGTTGGTACTCTTGTCGTCAGCGCTCGGGATTAAGCATCGTGATCCGCGCCTTCAATCTTCTGCTTGCGTTTTGTTTTTCGATTGGCTACTATGAACCCATTCTGAACGGTGGACAATCACCCGCGACATTTCTAGCTGGAAAACTACCGGGGAATCAGCGTCTACGTTAAGTTGACGCTAACCGCGTTCGGCTCAGGGGCGCACCCGATCGAGACAGCCAGGAGCGCATAAGTTGCTTCGCTCGCCGTTTGGAGATCAATTCATTGTTTGGAGGAAGTGTGGTGAATAGGAAACTGATACGACCGACACTTGCGGAGGTGCGGGAGCGCGGGGATCGCGATTCTCAACATCGCCGCAATACCAACGACCCGAATCGCAAGCGTGTGCCACCTGAACAGACCCATGCCGAGAGCTTCTATTACAAAAAACAGATGGATAACAGGACACAAATGGTAATAGTGCTCCAGGATGGCGAAGAGCTCAGGGGCAGCGTCGAGTGGTACGACCGCGGCTGCATCAAGCTGCATCGCACCGAGGGCCCGAACCTGCTGGTGCTGAAACACAACATCAAGTACATGTACAAGACCGAAGATGCCGAGGATGGTAACGGCGCAAGCGACGATCATATCGACGAATCGCCCGAGGAGTAACCTGGCGACGAAGGAGTCACCCCGCTCTGTCCTCTCCTCGCCACACTGGACCCTTGTGACGCGAGCACCTAGCAGTCCCGGAAAACCGCGAGTTGGAATCACAATAGGAGACCCGGCCGGCATTGGCCCTGAAGTGGTCCTTAAAGCCGTCGGGGACCCCAGGTGTGCGCGACCTGTTCGCCGATTATCATTGGCCCTGCCGCTGAAGTCCGAAGACAGGCGAAGGCGCTTTCGCTTAATGCCGATTTTTCCGCTTATGGAAGGCATCCAATTCCCGGGCGCATTTCCGCGATCCGCTTCATTCTTCGATACCGGTAATGTTAGCGAGATCGGTACGCTGGGGAGCATTGTCGGCGGCATCCGGGCGTGCTTGCGATTACGCGATCGAAGGTTGCGTGGGGCTCTGTCTTGGGCGGCGCTCGATGCGAGCGATGGCCACCGCGCCGATAAACAAGGAATGCCCAAGCTGGCGGGTTCGCCGTTTCTCGGGCCACACCGAGATGATCACCGTCCCTTTGCGACGCTGACGAATCACTTATGTGCTTTTTTGCAGGCGATCTGAGGGTTTCCTTTTGTCGATCCACTCCAGCCTTGCGGACGCAATCAAATCAATCACTCGAGAACGAGTCGACCAGGGCGATGCAGTGCTCGCGGATCGCGAGCTTGCGCAGGTTCGGCATCGACCGGCCTCGAATTGCCGTCGCCGGACTGAATCCGCACGCCGGCGAGCACGGACTGTTTGGTTCCGAAGAGGCTCTGGAGATCACCCCCGCAATTGAAGAGTGTCGCCGGCCGCAGACTCGACGTAACAGGCCCGTTTCCGGCGGATACTCTCTTTGTGCGTGCGTGGCGAGGGGAGTTCGACGCCGTCTCGCGTGTTATCACGATCAGGGACTGATTGCCGTAAAGTGCCTGGCATTCGGCGCGCAGTCAACGTAACGTTGGGGCTGCCGATCATTCGCACTTCGGTTGACCACGGCACCGCGTTTGACATCGCCGGCCGAGGCGATTGCGGATCACGGAGCGATGGTGCAAGCTATCAAGCTTGCTGCCCAGCTCGGCCCGACAAATCCGGGTCGCCGGTGACGCAACCGCAGGCTCTTGATTGACAGGCCTTGGGACATCTATCTCGGAGGACTTAATGAGACTCGCTCTAGTTGGATTAGTTGCTATTGCGATACTGCATTTTCGTTGTTTGGTTCCGCGCCGGTGGTCGCGACGGAGTACTGGTCGATGACCCGCTTCGAGCTTCCGGACGAGAAGCACTTACGCAACATTCGTCAATTGACTTTTGGTGGAGAGAACGCCGAAGCATATTCTCCAGCCGATGGAAAAAAGCTCATATTTCAAGCCACCCGCGGACGGACTCGGTTGCGACCAGATCTACACGATGAACGTCGATGGCTCCGACGTGCGAATGGTCTCGACCGGGAAAGGGCGCACAACGTGTTCTTACTTCTTCCAGAACGGCAAACGGATACTTTAGCGTCGTCACTCCTGGCCGACCCGGCCTGTCCCCCAAACCGGATTTCTCAAAGGGTTACGTATGGGCGATCTATCCCGGTTACGATTTGTTCAGCGCGGCGCCCAACGGGACTGACCTGAAGCAAATCACCAACACACCCGGTTACGACGCTGAGGCAGTGATCTCGCCAAACGGCAGGAAGATAACGTTTACGTCGATGCGCAACGGCGATCTGGATATCTACACGATGGACCTTGATGGCAGGAACGTAAAGCGACTGACGAACGAAATTGGCTACGACGGCGGCCCGTTTGGTCTTACGACAGTCAGTGGATTGTCTTTCGCGCTCATCATCCCAAGACCGAGAAGGACATTGCGGATTACAAGGGATTGCTCAAAGAGAATCTAATTCAGCCAACCGCACTGGACATTTGGGTGATGAAAGCTGATGGACGCAACAAGCGACAGATTACCAACAACGGCAAAGCCAACTTTGCACCTTACTTCTTTCCCGACGGCAAGCGAGTCATTTTCTCGTCGAACATGGACGATCCGCGGGGACGCGACTTTGATCTCTACGTCGATTAATATCGACGGCACCGGTCTCGAACGCATCACCTCATCCGACCTTTGACGGCTTCCCGATGTTTAGCCCCGACGGGAAGAAGCTGGTCTTTGCGTCGAACCGCAACGCAAAATCGCAGGGTGAGACGAACGTGTTCACAGCGGACTGGGTGCCGTAGTTAGTGAAGCTGATGTTCTGTCCGACAAGCTGCCAGCTTGTCGGATTCAACAAGTGATGGTGCTATCAGAGAATCTGGCTTACGTTCATTCGACAAGCTGGCAGCTTGTCGAACATCAGAACGATATCTTTAGATTCAGTTGAATCACTCGAGGTCTCTGTGTTCGCCTCGCAACCAGAAAGTCCGCATCATCGCGGTCGATAAACTCCGAGCCGAAACTGAATATCGAGTTGTTGAACACGTTGAATATATCAATCGCCGGCCGAATCCTGAGTCGCTCACCGCGACTGAACGTTCGTGACGCCCTTAAGTGATCTGAACCAGCGCCGGGTACCTCGCCCGTAGTTACGAGGCAGCGTCCCGCTCGATCCAATTGGCGCGAGCGCCAGAGCTTGTTCAACTTCAACGGCGGCCGCACTGCCCGGCCTTCGCCATTCAGGCCGCCCGATCGGTTGAATGAAGTTAGGCCTGTCGTTCTGAACGTCATTCAGGTTCCTGTCGAATCCGGCGCCAATGTTGAACGGCCTCGAAGACCCGAGTTACACTACCGGCGCGAGCTTGATCAGCGTGCTGGAATGCGGACGATCTGCTGAACGCAATTCGATGGCGCTGGTCCTGAAGCGAGAGCGACCGCTCGGCTCGCCTGTCCTCAAGGTCCTGTGGCGATGCCGCGTTCGCTGACCTTCGTCGATGAACTTCGACAGTGTGTACGACACACGGAAGCTCGCGAGCCCGCTTGCGGCGTATCGCACTGAAGCGATGCCGCCGTGGTAGAACGAGTTTCCTGTAGCCTCCAGCTCCTCAACCTGCGTCAGCGATGGTCAGGCCTCAGCGCCCTCACAGCGTTGAGTGCCGAACTGATGTTCGAAGACCTCGGAGTATTCAATCCGAGCGTCAGCAACCGAACGCCGTTTACAACAGCTATCGCGCCGGCTGTCGTCGAAGTATTCGCGCTCAGATCGAATCGCACGACGTCGGCATTCGCCCCTGAGATTGCCCGTGTCCCGGAAGCGTCGCGGCGATTGTCAAAGTCGCGGCTCATCAGGTAGTCAGTGAAGCTCGCAAAACCCTCCGGCAGTCTAGGAGCGTTGATGTTCGTTTCGCGCCACAGATGCGCGCCTCTCGTGAAAATGTAGTCGAGGCTTGCGATCAGCTTTCGACTTAGCTTCTGCTCGATACCAAAGCCGGTTTGAATGGTGTAAGGAATCACGAGGTCGGAGTTCACCCGCCGAGGAACTCGGACTCCAGAATGCCGAATCTTTCGACCAGCGTGCGGTCGGTGATGGGCTCCGGGAACCGGACGAACCCAACACGCCAGGCGCGATGTTCGAGTCAACCGTGATCGCCGACCTTCCGAGCAGGAAGTCATCAATCGTCCTGAGCAAGGCGCGGTTGTAGAACATTCCGAAGCCTGCCCAACCACTGTCTTGCCCGGACCAGACAGGCGTTTCTTACCCTCCTTCCCTGCTGAATGGTCTCGATGCGTCATTGCGAGGCGCGGACTAACGTTGTCGCGGTCATCGAGAATCGACTCGTTGTCGTACCTCACTCCAAGCGAAAGCGTGATGTTGGGCCTGAGCGCTAACTCTCATCCCTAATAAAGATTCCCAGCACGTCATTGGCAAGGCGGCTTTCGGTATCGAAGCGCTGCACGAAGCGCTTGAAATCATTGAAAGAACAGGTGTCCACGTCATCAAAAGTGAACTGACCGCCAGTCGCAAACAAATCGGTAAAACTTGACCTGACGAGTTGCAGGTCGCCTCCGAATCTGAGCCGTGGTGTGAACCCGAGGTCATCGACACGCTGTCCTGAAGCTGAGTCCGCGTCTCTTCTCTTGAAAACGCGGGCGAGGACTCGCTGCCTGAAAACGCGCCTGCCGTAATTCTCGGGTCTTCGATCACTATTCCGACCGAATCGAGCGTTCCCCGGTTTCGCGGCAACAGCCGGGAGAACTGGGCCCTTACCTGATTAACGATCGTTTTGGAAATGACCAGATTGTCGCTGACGCTGATCGACTGGGGGTTCTGCCCTTCGACCAGTATCGACTCGGGTAGTCGCGTGCCGCCCGGAAAGCCTCTCTTGTTGCCGCCCCAATACATCCGAACCTCACCGTGAAGATTATGCGTGTCGCTGAGGTTAAGATCCGCGCGAGCGTTGATGATGTTCTTTGTCTCAGGGGTCGACAGCTCTTCAAAGAGCAATCCTACTTCGCTGCCGGCAACAAGCGCAGTGTTGGGCTGGGGAAGCGGAAACAGCGGATTGGTTTCAACAGGCACCAGTGCGTTCACTTCAGTGAAGTCACTCACGTTGGAACGTTCGTAGCCTGCGAAGAAGAAGTGAGGCACTGAATAGGTCCGGAGAACACGAAGCCCCCAATCGTTTGATGTTGGGCACCTGGCCGATACCTCTCGCGTTGCGAAAGAACGTATTCGCATTCAACAAGCGATTCATCGGCGAGAAACGCGCGTGGGCTTCGCCTCTATACCTGATGTCCCCGCCCCGCGTGCGAATGTTCCAACCGGCCGCCCGATGCTCTTCCATATTCAGCGGCGTACTGATTGGTTATCACCTGAACCTCCGCGACCGCTTCAGGGTTCAGAGTGATTCGCTCTCTGGCTCCCCGGTCATCGTTGTTGTCGAGGCCGTCGATGGTGATGTTATTGGATGTCGCGGGCGCTCCAGTCAATGAGAATATGCCGGCTTCTTCAGGAGTGCCTCTACAAGATTCTCCCGCCCTTCTTCCGCGAGATCGAGAGTAGAGAGTGGAGCTTCGGCGGCGCCACCGAGCAGAAAGACGAGCTGCACCACGTCTCGATTGACTATCGGCAACGACTCGAGTTCTTTCCTTGCAATAGTGTCTCCGGCAACGGTGCGATTGGTGTCGATTAGTGGAGAAGCGGAAGCTTCGACGGTGACCTGTTCGCTGACTCCCGCCGGCGCCAGCGTGAAGTCGATCTGAATTTGCGACCGGCGGATACTTCAGTGTTTTGGTCTCGTCCGTCGGCAAAGCCGGCGGCAATGACTCGCAGAATGTAGACGCCGGGATCACGCACGACGATTCGATAGCGGCCTTCGCTGTTCGAAATTGCCTGAGTGGCCGACTCCCGTAGCTTTGTGCTCGGCTGTCACCTCTGCGCCCGGGATCACTGCGCCGGAAGAATCCCGGGTCACCCCTTCAAAGATGACGTTGTCGAGATCGTCGGCAAGGCCTCGATTGGGAAAAGCGAGGCAGATCGAAGCAGACAAAATGATCGTGAGGACCCATCGGCTTGCGAGCGTGAGGGCATGTCGAACCTCCAAGGGTTTTCATTCGTATTGCTGGAACTGATCGCGACCTGAAAAGCCAGGGATGAAGCCTGAACTGAGACGCACGGCTTCACTAACAGCAATAGACGCAGGTGAGACTACCTGACTTGATGCAGAAGAGTGTAAATAGGAAGCGCGCTGCCAACGGCGAAGGTGCCACCACCGGCCCCGCCAAGGGCCGCGCCCGAGCTTTCGACAACTCAGGGGCGTAATTTCTACACGGCACCGGGACGCGTTAGCGAGGCGATGTTCAATACGAGACTTCGGTGGGTGCCCGGCTACTTCTTTTTCTCTGTCCTGTTCCTTCGTTTCAAAGTGCGAACGTACGCAACCAGTGACTCGATCTCAGCTTGAGTAAACTTCTTCTCGAAGCTCGGCATCGCCTCAGGCCCTTTCTTGATGGCATTTATTATCCGTTCATCCGTCGCCTGGGCCTGCCATTCCGGCTTGGTGAGATTTCGAGCCCCGTTGAACTTTGCTTTCGTGGTTTTGGCCCGACCGTCGCTACCGTGACAGGTAGCGCAGTTCTTTTTGAACAAGGCAGCCGCATCCGTCGGGATCCTGGTGCGTTGATGAGTGGCTGAACAGCCAGATCCGTAATCGATACAGGCCAATGGAAAGAGCTGAGAAAAACATCAGCAGAAGAACTTTTCGTTTCATTGTTACAGACCT
>CAWIYX010000010.1:0-163428 GCA_963840415.1 uncultured Alphaproteobacteria bacterium
GCGATGGACGAGGCCGAGATGATCTTGCCGCCGTGTACCCTGGCGATCATCCGCTCGGCCGCGGCCTGCATGCAGTAGACGACCCCGAAGACGTTGACCTCGAAGATCCGCTGCAGGTCGTCCGGGGTCACCTCCAGCAGCGTCTTGACCTGCGCGATCCCCGCGTTGGCGACCATGACGTCGACGCTGCCGAGCTCGCTCGCGACCTGCTCGACGAGCGCGAAGACGGCGTCGCGGTCGGTGACGTCGGCCGGGCGGCGATCGCCCGGCCCCCGGCGGAGGTGATCTCCTCGGCGACCGCCTCGGCGCCGGCCTTGTTCACGTCGTTGACGGCGACGGCGTGCCCGTCCGGGCCAGCCGCAGCGCGATCCCCGCGCCGATCCCCCGGCCCGTCCGTGACGAACGGCGACGTGCCGCTGCCGCTGCTCATGCCAGGTCCTTCGGGGTGCACGAGGATCTTCACGTTCTCCTCCTTGTTGTCGATCAGCTCGCGGAAGCCCTTGCCGACGAGGTCGTCGAGCCCGATCCGGCCGGTGATGAACTGCGTGGCGTCGACCTTCTTGTCCTGGAGCAGGCCGATGGTCGCCGGGTGGTCCTCGCAGTAGGCGAGCGTGCCGATGAGGTTGATCTCGGAGAACACCAGCTCGTTCACCGCGACGCGCGGCCGCGTGGCCCCAGATGGCGACGTTGACGACCGTCCCGCCGGGGCGGACCGAGCCGACGGCCGACCGCGAGCACGGCGTCGACGCCCGCGCACTCGAAGGCCACGTCGGCGCCCGCGCCGCCGGTCAGGTCGCGGATGGCGTCGGGGACGTTCACCTCGGTCGGGTCGAGCACCTCGTCCGCGCCCGCGCCGGGCGCCTTGGCCTTGCGGACGGCGGCCGGCTCGACGACGAAGACCTTCTCCGCGCCCGCCGCCTTGAGCGCCGCCGTGGTGACCAGGCCGATCGGACCGGAGCCGAACACGGCCGCGGTCCGCCCGGCTTGATCCCCGAGAGCCGCACCGCGTGGTAGCCGACGGCCAGCGGCTCGACGAGCGCGCCGAGATCGGTGGGGATGTCGCCGAGCGGGTGCGCCCAGCGCGCGCCGACGACGCACTTCTCGGCGAACCCGCCCTGCTCGCCGTCGAGGCCGACGAACCCGAGCTTGCGGCAGATGTTGTAGCGGCCGATCGAGCACGCGGAACACTCGCCGCACACGTCGTAGGGCTCGACGGCGACCCGGTCGCCCTCGGAGAACGCGGTCACGCCCTGCCGAAGCCGGCGGCCGGCCAGGCGCCGCCACCATGGCGCGGCGGTGGGTTGCTCGGCCAGCACCGGCCTGGGCGGCGATCGATATCGGCGACCTGGAAACGGACACCTGGGCTGCCGGCCTGGGCGGCGATCCTCGGTGGCCACCGCGTCCGTGGAAGCGCGCAGCCTTCATGGGTCCTCCCTCGGGTCGTCTGGACCCATCACACGGGGGTGACCGGCGTCACGACCAGGGTTGCAACGGTGTTGCAGGCCCAGGGAGCCGCACGAGGACGGCGGGATCGGCGGAGGATCTCGACCTCCGGCGCGAGCCGGTAGGGCCGCGCCAGGAGGATCCCGCCGAGCGCCTTGCGGAGCCGGGAGACCTCCGCGCGGATCGTTACGAGGCTGCCGACGTGGCCGTAGAGCGCGCGGCTGAGCGCGGCCGCGTCCAGGCCCGGGGCCCCGCGCGCATGAGCAGGGGGAGCACCTCGGCTGGTGCCGCGTCGACAGCGGGTACACCCACCTTGGTACCGGCTCGACGACCGCCGCGGCGGATCGCCGTCGAGCTCGAGGTGACCGCAGCCGGTGCGGCCGCTCGCCCCGGGGCGGGCGCAGCAGCCACCCGCCGGGTACGGCTTCCGGCACGCAGAGCCCCAGGCCGGGCACCGCGAGGAGCGCTTCCGCGGTCGGCATCGCCACCCGGTCCAGGTGCGGCGCGAGGCCGCGCACGGCGGCGACCCAGCCGTGGTCGTCGACGACCATCCCCGGCGCGGGCGGCGGGCCAGCAGCCGGCACGGCGACGGTGCGCAGCGCGTCGAGCCCCTTCTCGGTGCGCGGCGCCAGAGGCTCGCCTCGGCGAGCTTCACGGCCGTGCCGACGAGCGCGACGGTGGTCGGGTGCACGGTCTCGGCGGGCCCGCTGACGTCGACGACACCCAGCAGCTCGCCGCTCCGCGGGTCGTGCACGGGGCAGGCGGTGCAGGTCCAGCCGTGGTGGCTCCGGACGAAGTGCTCGGCGGAGAAGATCTGCACCGGCGCGTCCTCGGCCAGCGCGGTGCCGATCGCGTTGGTGCCCGACCGCCCCCTCGGTCCAGCGGCGCCCTCGGGGGAAGCCCGAGCGCGTCGGCCCGGTGCCGCACCCGGGTCGATCCCTCGCGCCACAGCAGCGACGCCGTCGCGTCGGGGTCACGACCATGACGTGTCGGGCGTCCTCGGCCACCGCGGTGAGCGAGGCCCGCAGCTCCGGGCAGCACCTTCGCGATCGGGACTCCGCCCGCCGCCGCTCGACGACCTCGGGCGAGGCCGGGTCGTCGAGGGAACGTCCGTCGGGTGCGACGCCGTAGGAGAGCACGCGGTCCCAGGAGCGGCTGACGACCCGGCGCAGCGAGGGCTGCGAGTGGGAGCCGGACAGCCGAGCGTCGTGGGCCTGGTGGAGCAGGCGGCGGTCGCGCAGGTCCGTACTCCGGGTCACCGCGCAGACCCCGTCGTCCACCACGCGCACCTCCGGACAGGGAGCGCCGCACCTGTGAGCCGCAGCATAACCGCGCAGGTCCCCCTGTCGGCAGAACTCGGCAGCGCCTCGGGTCGGCCGGCGCCTGCTGCGGGGCGGTGTTCGGCACCGAGTGGACTCGCACGGTCGGCCCGGCAGCCCTGCACGTCCACTCGGCACGGGGCCCGGCACCGAGTGGGCTCGCACGGTCGGTCGGGCAGCCTTGTACGCCCACTGGCACGGTGTCCAGCACCGAGTGGACTTCCACGGTCGGCCCGGCAGCCCTGCACGCCCACTCGGCACCGAGTGGATCTGCACGGTCGGTCGGGCAGCCTTGCGCGCCCACTCGGCACACGCGCCGGGCTCGCGGATACGCCGACCCCGGTGTGGGGCACCCCCGCCGGTGACCGAACCGCTCGACCTCTTCGTCGACCCCGACCCGTCCTCGGACTCGGCCCCCGACCTGGACGCACTGCGCGAGCGGGCCGCCGGCTGCACCGCCTGCGAGCTGCACGTAGGGCACGACCGGCACCGTCTTCGGGTCGGGCCCGCCGACCGCGCGGATGATGTTCGTCGGCGAGCAGCCCGGCGACCAGGAGGACCGCGCCCTGGCCCCGTTCGTCGGGCCCGCCGGCCGGCTGTTCGACGAGGCCGCGGCCGAGGAAGGCACCGCCGGCGACGCGGCGGCCTGTCGGCGACGAGCGCCCGCGAAGCACTTCTCGTTCCGCCGCCAGGGGAACCGGCGCATCCACCAGACCCCGAAGGCCGGGCACATCCGTGCATGCCGGCCCTGGCTCGACGGGGAGCTCGCCCTAATCCGGCCCCACGTCCTCGTGACCCTCGGGGCGACCGCGGGCAAGGCGCTGCTCGGATCGTCGTTCCGTATCACCGCCGAGCGGGGCGAACCGCGGAGTGGGCGCGGGACCACCCTCGTCCCGACGATCCACCCCTCGGCGATCCTGCGCGCCGATCCCGACCGGGGCAGGACCCCGACGAGATGCGGGCAGGCTTCGTCGCCGACCTGACCCGGGCGGCCGAGCTCCTGGCGTGACGGTGCGCCGCGTCAGCGGACCCCGGCGGCGTCCATCCCGCGCAGCTCCTTCTTGAGGTCGGCGATCTCGTCGCGCAGCCGGGCGGCCAGCTCGAACTGCAGGTCGCGGGCGGCGGCCAGCATCTGGTCGGACAGCTGCTGCACGAGGTCGGCCAGCTCGGCGCGCGGCATGTCGGCGTGTCCGGCCCGGCCACACCCGAGCTGGCCGCGCGGGCCCGCCCGGCTCGCCCGCGGCCCGCTTGCCCCGCGACTGGTTGCGGCCCGACCCGCCGACCGGCACCGGTGTCCTCGGCCTCGCGGTACACCTGGTCCAGGATGTCGGCGATCTTCTTGCGCAGCGGCTGCGGGTCGAGCCCGCGCTCCTCGTTGTAGGCGACCTGCTTCGCGCGCCGCCGGTCGGTCTCGTCGATGGCGTACTGCATCGAGTCGGTGACCTTGTCGGCGTACATGTGCACCTCGCCGGACACGTTGCGCGCCGCGCGGCCGATGGTCTGGATCAGCGAGGTGCCCGAGCGCAGGAAGCCCTCCTTGTCGGCGTCCAGGATCGCGACCAGCGACACCTCGGGCAGGTCGAGGCCCTCGCGCAGCAGGTTGATGCCGACCAGCACGTCGAACTCGCCCGAGCCGCAGCTGGCGCAGCAGCTCGACCCGGCGCAGCGTGTCGACCTCGGAGTGCAGGTAGCGCACCCGGATGCCCAGCTCCAGCAGGTAGTCGGTGAGGTCCTCGGCCATCTTCTTGGTCAGCGTGGTGACCAGCACCCGCTCGTCCGCGTCGGTGCGGGCCCGGATCTCGTGGACGAGGTCGTCGATCTGGCCCTTGGTCGGCTTGACGACGACCTCCGGGTCGACCAGGCCGGTGGGCCGGATGACCTGCTCGACGAACTCGCCGCCGGTGCGGTCAGCTCGTAGGGGCCCGGGGTGGCCGACAGGTAGACGGTCTGGCCGATCCGGTCGGCGAACTCCTCCCAGGTCAGCGGCCGGTTGTCGACCGCCGACGGCAGCCGGAAGCCGAACTCGACCAGGTTGCGCTTGCGCGACATGTCGCCCTCGTACATGCCGCCGATCTGCGGCACGGTGACGTGCGACTCGTCGATGACCAGCAGGAAGTCGTCGCGGGAAGTAGTCGATGAGCGTGGCCGGGCGCGGTGCCGGGGCCGCGGCCGTCGATGTGGCGCGAGTAGTTCTCGATGCCCGAGCAGAACCCGACCTGGCGGATCATCTCGAGGTCGTACTGGTGCGCATCCGCAGCCGCTGGGCCTCGAGCAGCTTGCCCTGGCGCTCGAGCTCGGCCAGCCGCTCGGCCAGCTCCGCCTCGATCGCGCGGACCGCGCGCTCCATCCGCTCCGGGCCCGCGACGTAGTGGGTGGCCGGGAAGATGCGGACGTCTGGACCTGGCGGACGACGTCGCCGGTGAGCGGGTGAAGGTAGTAGAGCGCCTCGATCTCGTCGCCGAAGAACTCGATGCGGATCGCGAGCTCCTCGTACGCCGGGATGATCTCGACGCGTGTCGCCGCGCACCCGGAACGTGCCGCGGTTGAACGCCAGGTCGTTGCGGGTGTACTGCACGTCGACCAGCGCGCGCAGCAGCGTCGTCGCGCTCGACGCTCCTCGCCGACCGCGAGCTCCACCGACCGGTCGAGGTAGGACTGCGGCGTGCCGAGGCCGTAGATGCACGACACCGACGCCACCACGACGACGTCGCGCCGCGAGAGCAGGTTGCGCGTGGCGGAGTGGCGCAGCCGCTCGACGTCCTCGTTGATCGAGGAGTCCTTCTCGATGTAGGTGTCGGTCTGCGCGATGTACGCCTCGGGCTGGTAGTAGTCGTAGTACGAGACGAAGTACTCGACGGCGTTGTTCGGCAGCATCTCCCGCAGCTCGTTGGCCAGCTGCGCCGGCCAGGGTCTTGTTCGGCGCCATCACCAGCGTGGGCCGCTGCACCCGCTCGATCAGCCACGCGGTGGTGGCCGACTTGCCGGTGCCGGTGGCGCCGAGCAGCACGACGTCCTGCTCGCCCGCCCTGAGCCGCCGCTCCAGCTCGTCGATCGCGGCCGGCTGGTCGCCCGCGGGCTGGTGCGGGCTGATCACCTCGAACCGCCCGCCGGTGCGCGGGATCTCCCCGACGGGGCGGAACTCGGAACTCCGCGAGGGCGTCCTCGGGCAGCCCCTCGGGGTTGTCGAGCAGCGTCCGCGTGTCGTCCTCCGTGCTGCGAATCGCCGTGGTGGAATCCCGGGCGGCACCGGGGAACCGGTCGCGAACGCCATGACCATCGAGGTTGGCAGCCGCACCCCCCGACAGTCTCCCGCTCGCGCCTGCCGCCTCGAGGTAGTCGAGGCAGCACCCGCCAGTCCCAGCAGCAGTCACAGCGGTTCCAACCTGCAACTGACCCGTCCAGGGAGCTCGCGCACCAGCCTGCTGGGGCTGACCCGACCAGGGCCCGACGAACTCGTCGGTGCAGCAGAGCTGCCCGGTGAGGACAGCACCTGCGGCCGCCGCGCAGCCGCCGAGCAGGCCCCGGCGGGTGGGACGGCCGCTCGGGCGGGTCGTCGTCGGGGTCGTCGCTCGGTTCCTCGTCGGGGTCGCCGACCGGCGCCGACGGGTCCCACGGGGCGAGCGGCCGCTCGGTTTGGCTTCGGCGCCCGCCGCGTAGCCCGAGTCCCCGACGGCTTGAACGACGAACGGCTTGTTCGTCACCTTCAGGCGGGCGCTGGGGGTGGTCGCAACACCGCTGCTAGGTGGCTTGTCGAGTAGGTAGCAAGGCGCTCGGCTGGGGTGTCCCAGTCGAGCGTCTTGCGTGGGTCGGCCGTTGAGCTCGTGCGGCGACGAGCGTCGAGGTCGGTCTGGGGTGTGCACGGAGAGGTCGGTGCCCTTGGGGAAGTACTCGCGCAGCAGCCCGTTGGTGTTCTCGTTGGTGCCGCGTTCCCACGGCGAGTGCGGGTCGCAGAAGTAGACCTCCACGTCGGTCGCGAGGCGTGAACGCGGCGTGGCCGGCCATCTCGCTGCCCTGGTCCCAGGTGAGGGACCTGCGCAGCTGTGCGGGCAGCCGGCCACGGCCGCGATGAGGGCATCGCGAGGTGGTGCGGCGCTCGCGGCCGGCGGGCAGCGCGACCAGCACCGTGTAGCGGGAGGTCCGCTCGACCAGGGTCGCCATCGCCGACCGACCGGCCTTGCCGATCACGAGGTCGCCCTCCCAGTGCCCGGGCACGGCCCGGTCGCCGGCCTCGGCGGGGCGGTCGCTGATCATCACCATGGGGTCTTTGAACCGGCCGCCGCCGGCTCGCGCGACAGGCGGGTGCCGGGTTCATGGCGGGCTCGCCGGTAGACCCGGCCGCGGCGCAGCGCCCCGGCGATGACCTTGCGTAGTTCGCCGCGGGCCTGGACGAACAAGGCTCTGGTAGATCGTCTCGTGGCACAGGCGGGGTTCGGGTGGTCAGGGAACACCCGGGCAGTCTGCGGGCGATCTGCTCGGGCTCCACCGCTTGGTCAGCTGCTCGATCACGTGAGTCCACAACCCCGGGTCCCTCTCGAGCTTGCGGTCCTTGGGTCGCGCCGGCGCTTCTCGGTCTTGGCCTGCGGGCGTGCGGCGCGTACGCCTCGAGCCGTCCCGACCCCGCCAGCCCGCTTTCCGCCGTCCCGGCCTCGGGTTGGGACGCTGAGGGCTGTTGCGGCGCACCTCCCGCGACACCGTCGAGGCGGCCCGATAGATCATCCGGCCGATCTCGCGGATTCCGTAGCGCAGGACGCGCAGGTTCGCGATCACCAGCCGCTCGGCGAGTTCGAGGTAGCGACTCCGCGCCGCGCGCCGCGGCAGTCCCGCGATCACCTCGGCGATCTCGTGCAGCCGTTGCGCCTGCTCGGTGGCCCGCGCTATCGCCCGCCGCTGGCGTTGGAGCACCTGCCGGTCGGAGAACTCCGGATCGTGCCAACGTTTCACCGGCCGCCCCTACTCGGGACACCCCGACCTGACGACCGGCCTCGTATCGATTCACTCCCGTAGCCACAAGATCAACGTAAGCGGCGTGACGCTCCCGATTCCGAGCGCCACGCCGTCTCACCTGCGCCTCTGCCATCGCAACCCCTCTACACCTGGGGTGTTGCGGACGGCCCCCGCATCCGCCTCATGGGTGACGAACGAGCCGATCGTCCGTGCAGACCGGGACCGGGTCCGTGCGGACCGGGGCCGGGACCGGGACCGAGCCCGGACCCAGCACCGCGCGGCCCCGTCCCGGCCGCCGTCCGCTCGACCGCCCGCCCCGCCTCGTGCACGAGCAACTGGTGGGCCAGCCTCCGGGCGGTCCCGGCGTCCGGGTCGAACGACACCCGCTGCAGCGCCGCCCGGATCCCCACGACGGCCTCCCGGCACCGGGTGAGCGCGGCCGCGCGGCTCGTCCCTGTCGCCGCCAGCGGGTTCCACCGGCCGTGCGCGGCGTCGTCGTCGAGGTCGGCGACCGCGTCGAGCAGGTGCCGCCCGAGCAGGCGACCCGCCTCCGCCGAGGGGCGCGGCGTTCTCCGGTCGGCCGGCGAGCACGGCGGTGTGCGCGAGCGCGGAGCCGACCGCGGCCTCCGTCGGCGCCGTGGCCGCCGCCAGCGTCGCCCCGGTGTCCGTCTCCGCCTCGCGCTGCCGGGCCGGCACGGCGAGCAGGTCCGCCGGGTCGAACCCGATCCGGGACGCCTGCCGGTTCCTCGGCGCGCGACCACGTCGTCGCCACCCTCGTCCCGGCCATCGCCGCAGGCCGGCGGGCGAACGGCGGTCCCCGTCGGCCACGTGGTCGGCGACCGCGTCCGAGGCGAGCAGGAGCGCGGTCGAGGCCGCGAGCCGCGCGCCGTCGCCGATGACCACCGGCGCCGCGCGCATCCCGCGCAGCGAGCAATACGTAACGGTGCCGCTCGCCCCGGCAGCAACAAGGCCATCGAGACGGTGGTCGTCGCGCGGACGCCGCTGCAGGACAACCTCGACCGGCTGGGTGGCACGCTCGGCAAGGCGGCGCTCGCGGTGGTCGCGCTCGTCGTCGCCGTCGGGCTCTTTCGCGGACAGCCCGTCATCGAGATGTTCATGTTCGGCATCGCGCTGGCCGTGGCCGTCGTGCCCGAGGCGCTGCCGGCCGTCGTCACGATCTCGCTGGCGATCGGTGTGCGGCGCATGGTCCGGCGACAGGCGCTGGTCCGGCGGCTGCCGATCGTCGAGACGCTGGGCAGCACGTCCGTCATCTGCTCGGACAAGACCGGCACGCTGACGAAGAACGAGATGACCGTCCGTCAGCTGTTCGTGGACGGCGCGATCGTCGACGTCACCGGGACCGGCTACGACACCACCGGGGAGTTCGTCGCCGACGGCCGCCCGGTCGCTGCGTCCGAGGGCGTGCAGGCCCTGCTCGCCGCCGCTGCCCTGTCGTCCGACGCCAGGCTGATCACAACCGACGGCCGGCCCAGGCATCGAGGGCGATCCGACTGAAGGGGCGCTCGTCGTCGCAGCCGTGAAAGCCGGCCTCAATCGCCGACGAGCTCAACCGTCGCGAGCCCCGCGTCAACGAGATCCCCTTCACCTCCGAACGGCGGCGCATGACGACGCTCCACGAGACGCCGGCGGGCGTGGTCGCGTACTCGAAGGGCGCGGCGGAGGAGATTGTCGCGAGCTGCGAGTCACAGCGGATCGGTGGCCGCGCGGTGCCGCTCGACCGCGACGCGCGCGATCGCGTGAGTCGCCGTCGAGCAGCAGATGGCCTCGGCCGGGCTGCGCGTGCTGGCCGTGGCGGTCAAGGCACCGGCGACCGCCGGAGAATGCCGAACAGGGGATGACGCTGCTCGGTCTCATCGCGATGATGGATCCGCCGAGGCGCGAGGCGCTCGAAGCGGTCCAGACGTGCCGGACTGCCGGCATCCGTGCGGTGATGATCACGGGCGACCACCCGCTCACGGCGACGGCGATTGCGCGTGAGCTGCAGCTGGCGGGCGACCGGCCTGCGGTGACGGGCCGCGAGCTCGAGCAGACACGAGCGACGCCGATCTCGACCGCGAGGTGACTGACATCGCCGTCTACGCGCGCGTCTCCCCCGCCGACAAGCTGCGCATCGTGCGCGCCTGGCAGAAGCGCGGCGCGGTGTGTGCGATGACCGGCGACGGCATCAACGACGCGCCCGCGCTGAAGCAGGCCGACGTCGGAATCGCCATGGGCATCACCGGCACGGACGTCAGCAAGGAAGCCGCGGGCATCACGCTCCTCGACGACAACTTCGCGACCATCGTCGCTGCCGTCGAGGAAGGCCGGATCGTCTTCGGCAACATCAAGAAGTACCTGATGTACCTGCTGTCCTGTAACGTCGGCGAGATCGTGCTGCTCGCGGGCTCGGTCATCGCGGGGCTGCCGATGCCGCTCACCGCGGTCCAGATCCTCTACGTCAACCTCGCGACGGACGGACTGCCGGCGCTGGCGCTGTCGGTCGATCCGCCCGAGCGCGACATCATGCAGCGGCCGCCGCGGGATCCGCGCGCCGGCATCTTCACGACGCCCGTGACGGCGATGCTGCTCACGGCGGGACTCTGGTCCGCCGCCGTCAACATCTACCTCTTCACGTCACAGCTCCGGGCCGGGACGTCCGCTCGAAGAGGCCATGGCGATGACGTTCGTGGCGCTCGTGCTGATCGAGCATATGTAACGAACGAGTAAAAAAAAAAAAAAAAAAAAAAAAAACGAATACTACGTATTGCTTTACCGATGCCGCGAAACGAGTTGCGTGACGGTCGAATCCGCCTGCGAGCGCTTTCTCTCCACCGCGGGCATCTCTCTTGCGACCCGGCGTGCGTATCGGGGCGACCTCGAGGAATTCGCGCGCTGGTTCGGCCCGGACAGCCCGATCGAGGACGTCGATGTGCGCGTGCTCGCCGACTGGGTCTCCGAGCTCGGCCGCGCGCGGAGCAACGGCAAGCTGGCGCCGTCGACGATCTCGCGCAAGCTGGTGGCGGTCCGCTCGCTCCTCCGCCACGCCCTCGGGCCAGAGCGCGCGCCCGACGCGGCGCTGGCACCGAAACGGCCCCGTCGGCTGCCCGACGCGCCGAAGCTCGAGGACGTCGAGCAGATCGTGGGCTCCTTCGACGGGAACGAGCCGCTCGCCGTCCGCAACCGCGCTCTCATCGAGCTCGTGTACTCCGCCGGGCTGCGCAGCGCCGAGGCGGTCGCGCTCGACCTCGGCGACGTCGACTTCGAACAGGAGCTCGTCCACGTCCGAAACGGCAAGGGCGCGAAGGATCGCGTGATCCCACTGGGCGAGGAAGCTGCCGCTCTGCTTGCGCGCTACCTGCACGCGGCGCGGCCGGAACTCGCCCGCGGCGCCGACGACGCGCTCTTCCTGTCGACCCGCGGACGTCGCCTCGACACCTCCACGCTGCGACGGCTGGTCCCCCACCCGCACCGGCTCCGGCATGCGTTCGCCACTCACCTGCTCGAAGGCGGCGCCGACCTCCGAACGATCCAGGAGCTGCTCGGCCACAGCTCCCTGTCGACGACGCAGATGTACAGCCACGTCGACGCGAAGCGCCTTCGCCGCGTCTACGACCACGCGCACCCGAGGTCATGAGCGAACGCGACGCGGATCTCGAAGGCTTCCTGGCGCTGCTGCGCGCGCGCCGCTCGCCGCGCACCGTCGACGCGTACACACGCGACCTGACTGCTCTCCAGGCCCATGTCGGAAAACCGCTCGTCGATGCCTCGCTGGACGATCTCGAGCGTTACACGGCTCAGCTGCGTGCGGACGGCCTTGCCGGGTCGACGATCGCACGGCGGACGGCGGCCGCACGCAGCTTCTACCGCCACCTCCAACTCCTCGGTACGCGGGCGGACAACCCGGCCGCAGGCGTTCAACTTCCACGCCGGGCACGCCCGCTTCCCAAGACGCTCTCCCCCGGCGAGGCCGAGCGGCTGATCGACGCCGCCGCCGGAACGGAGCCGCGGGCGCTTCGTGACCAGGCGCTCGTCGAACTGCTCTACGGCGCAGGACTGCGTGTTTCGGAGGCCGTGGGGCTGGACAAGGCCGGCGTCGATCTGGACGGACGGCTCGTGCGCGTGATCGGCAAGGGCGGCAAGGAGCGCGTCGTCCCGGTCGGCCGTGCGGCGGTGACCGCTCTTCGACGCTATCTCTCGCGCGGCCGTCCGTACCTCGACCGTCGCCACCGCGCCGAGCTCTTCCTGAACGCGCGCGGCGGCGCGCTCACGCGCGCCGGCGTCTTCCTGATCCTGCGGCGGCTCGCCGAGCGCGCCGGGCTCGAGCCCGGACGCGTGCACCCGCACCTCCTGCGCCACTCGTTCGCAACCCACCTGCTCGAGGGCGGCGCAGACCTCCGCTCCGTTCAGGAGATGCTCGGGCACGCCGACCTGTCGACGACCGAGCTCTACACGCACGTGTCCGACCGGCGCCGGCGGGAGCTCTACTTCCAGGCGCACCCCCACGCGCGCCGCCGCGTGGACTAACGAGCTTTGCGGCGGAGCTGCTGAGCGACCTTCGACGCGGCGTCGCGCAATTCGCGCGGCGCTTCGTCATCCGCGCCGAGCGAAGTGAGGATCTGGATCGTGTCGGGCCGCGGCGACCCGTTTCGCAGCGCGACGACGGCGAGCCGCCGCACCGCCTCGTTGCCGTCACGCGTCAACAGCTCGTGCAGCAGCGGCCGCACGTCGTTGACCACCCCCGGGTGATCGCGCGACAGCTGCTCGAGCGACAGGAGCGCCGAGCCGCGAACGGCAGGGCTCTCGTCTTCGAGGCCGCGTCGCAGCAGCTCTTTCTTCGTGCGGAACCGGAACTGCCCGATCGCGCGGTACGCGACGACGCGCTCCCGGAAGTCGGCCGTGCGGGCAGAGGCCTCGAGCTCGTCGTCCCACTCGGCACGCAGCTGCGACAGCTCCTGCTCGTTCCCTTCCCCCGCGAGGGCGTCGGCCTGCGCCGCGGCCTCGGCGAGCGTCAAAGCTCGTCGATCGTCCGCGCGCCGGGCCCGATGTAACGGGCGCCGGGGCGGATCAGCCTGCCGGTGCGCTTCTGCTCGAGGATGTGCGCCGACCAGCCGGCAACACGGGCACAGCCGAACATGGCGGGCGTGAGGTCGGCGGGAATGCCGGCGACATCCAGCACGACGGCCGCCCAGTACTCGACGTTCGTCTCGAGCTGCCGGTCGGGCGACCGCTCGCGCAGGACCGTGAGCGCGGCTTCCTCGAGCGCGGCCGCGACCTCGACCCGCGGCGAGCCGAGCTCGATCGCCGTGCGCTTGAGCACGCGGGCGCGCGGGTCGTACGCGCGGTAGACGCGGTGGCCGAAGCCCATGACGCGCTCGCCGCGATCGAGCAACTCGCGCACGTAGGCCTCCGGATCGCCGTGCTCGGCGGCCGCGTCGATCATCGGCAGCACCCGCGCGGGCGCGCCTCCGTGCAGCGGGCCGGACAGCGTGCCGACGGCCGACGACATGGCGGCGGCGCAGTCGGCTCCGGTCGACGCCGCGATGCGCGCCGTGAAGGTCGAGGCGTTGAGGCCGTGCTCGGCGGCCGAGATCCAGTAGGTGTCGAGCGCCTTGACGTGCGCCGGATCGGCCTCGCCGCGCCAGCGGATGAGGAACTGCGCGGCTGCGTTCTCGCCCTTGGCCACCTCGGCGTCCGGCACCGGCTTCTGCCTGCCACGGGCGGCCTGCGCGACGATCGAGAGGGTCGCCGCCGACAGGCGTGCGAGGTCGTCCCGCGCCTGTTCGGCCTCGATGTCGACGAGCTTCTGCAGCTTCCACTTGGCGCCGAGGGTCGCGAGGGCCGACTGCAGGTCGGCGGGGACCGAGCCGCTCGGATCCTGCAGCTCGATCTTCTCGGCCGGCGGGAGCGGCGAGTTGATGTCCTCGTCGACCAGCAGCCCCCAGACGTTTTCAAACGGGAAACGCCCGACCAGCTCTTCGATGTCGACGCCGCGGTAGCGGAGCGACCCGCCGTCCTTGTCGGGCTCCGCGATCTCCGTCTCGAACGCGATCACGCCTTCGAGGCCGGGGCGGAACTCACTGGTCGGCACGCTCATCGGCCGGAACTGTACCCTCCGCCCCCGGAATGGCACACCGCGTCACTCTCATCCCGGGCGACGGCACGGGGCCCGAGCTGACCGAGGCGACGCGCCGCGTGCTCGAGGCAACGGGAGTTGAGTTCGAGTGGGATGTGCGCGAGGCCGGCGTCGACGTGATGGAGTCGGCCGGGACGCCGCTGCCCGAGGAGACGCTCGCCTCGGTGAAGGCGAACAAGGTCGCTCTGAAAGGCACCGATCACGACGCCGATCGGAACCGGCTTCCGCTCGGTCAACGTCGCGCTTCGCCACGAGCTCGGGCTCTACGCCTGCCTCCGCCCGTGCAAGACGTACCTCGGCGTGCGCACGCGCTACGACAACGTCGATCTCGTCGTCGTGCGCGAGAACACCGAGGATCTCTACGCCGGGATCGAGTACGAGGCCGGCACCGACGACGCCAACCGCGTGATCGCCGAGCTGAACGGGCTCCAGTCGAAGCAGATCACCGCCGGCTCAGGCATCTCGGTCAAGCCGATCAGCCGCGAGGGCTCCGAGCGGATCATCCGCTTCGCGTTCGACTACGCACGCACCCACGGACGCACCCGCGTCTCGTGCGTGACGAAGGCGAACATCATGAAGTTCACGGACGGCCTCTTCCTCGACGTGTTCCGCCAGGTGGCGGCCGACTACCCCGAGATCGAGCCGTGGGAGAACCTCGTCGACGCCGTCTGCATGGGGCTCGTGCAGCGCCCGGAGGAGTTCGACGTGCTCGTGCTCCCGAATCTCTACGGCGACATCATCAGCGACCTGACCGCCGGCCTGGTCGGCGGGCTCGGCGTCGCTCCCGGCGGGAACATCGGCCCCGACACCGCCGTGTTCGAGGCGACGCACGGCTCCGCCCCGAAGTACAAGGGCCAGAATAAGGTCAACCCGACGGCCATGATCCTCTCGGGGAAGCTGATGCTCGAGCATCTTGGCGAGGCCGACGCCGCGATGCGCCTCGAGCACGCGGTCGCCGACGTGATCGCCGACGGCCGCAGCGTCACCTACGACCTGAAGCCGTCACGCGACGACCCGACCGCCGTCGGGACGAGCGAATACGCGGACGCGATCATCGAGAAGCTGGAGGGCGTCGTATGAGCGAGCGCAAGAAGGTCACCATCGTCGGCGCCGGGGCGACGGGCGCAACCTGCGCGGAGGTGCTCGCTCAGCGCGACTACGCCGAGATCGTCCTAACGGACATCAAGGAGGGCCTCCCGCAGGGGAAGGCGCTCGACATCAACCAGATGGCGCCGATCCTCGGCTTCGAGGCGACGGTGAGCGGGACGAACGACTACGCCGACACGGCCGGGTCGGACGTCGTCGTGATCACGGCCGGCCTGCCGCGCCAGCCCGGGATGAGCCGCGACGACCTCGTGCAGACGAACGAGAAGATCGTCAAGTCGGTGACCGAGCAGGTGATCGCCACCTCGCCCGACGCGGTGCTCGTCATCCTGTCGAACCCGCTCGATGCGATGTGCCATGTCGCCAAGAACGTCTCGGGGCTCCCGAAGGAGCGCGTCTTCGGCCAAGCGGGAATCCTGGACACGGCCCGCTACCGAACGTTCATCGCCTGGGAGACCGGCTCGTCCGTCAAGGACGTGCATGCGCTCGTGCTCGGCGGCCACGGCGACCAGATGGTCCCCGTGGTCACCGCGACCACGGTCGGCGGCGTCCCCTTGCGCAAGCTCGTCTCCGAGGAGCGCATCCAGGCGATGGTGGAGCGCACGGCGGTCGGCGGCGGCGAGCTCGTGAAGCTCCTCGGCACCTCGGCCTGGTACGCGCCCGGGGCAGCGTGCGCGCAGATGGTCGACTCGGTGCTGCTCGACGAGAAGCGCGTCCTCCCGTGCACGGCCTACCTCGAGGGCGAGTACGGCATCGACGGCCTCTACATGGGCGTCCCGGTGCGCCTCGGCTCGAAGGGGATCGAGGCGGTGATCGAGGTCGACCTCGACGAGGCCGAGCGTGGGGCGCTCGGCAGGTCGGCCGACGCTGTGCGCGACGTCGTCTCGGTGCTCACGACCTAGAGCTCGTATTAAGCGAGCGTTGTCTCGATCGCGCGAAGGTGCGCCCGACGCCTGCTTCTTACTCGCAGCAAACAGAACCTCGTTACCTTCCCGCCCAATGGAACTCGGCTTGCGCGGGAGAACGGCCATAGTCGCCGGCGCTTCGTCGGGCCTTGGGCTGGCCTCGGCCGAGGCGCTCTGCGATGAGGGCGCCAACGTGACGATGCTCGCCCGCCGCCGTGAGGAGCTCGAGCGAGAGTCGAACCGGCTGGGCGCGCTCGCAGTACGAGGTGACGTGACGAACGGCGCCGATCTCACCCGGGCGGTCGACCTGACGCTGCAGGCGTTCGGCGGCATCGACATCGTCGTCTGGAACTCCGGAGGGCCGCCCCCGGGTACGGCGTCGACGCTCACGGACGACCAGCTCGAGTCGGCGTTCGAGCTGCTGCTCACTCCGGCGATACGGCTCGTTCGTGCCTGCCTCCCACACCTGCGGGAGAGCACGGCGGGCCGGGTGATCCTGATCACCTCCGGGACGGTGAAGGAGCCCGCGCCGTACCTGGCGCTCTCGAACACGTTCCGGCCCGGCCTCACCGGGTGGGCGAAGTCGCTCTCGCGCGACCTCGGCCCCGACGGGATCACAGTCAATTGCGTCGCCCCTGGGCGGATCGACACTCCACGGATGACCGAGATCTACGGCACCGACGGCCCGCCGGCGGAGGAGATCGCCCAGATCCCGCTCGGCCGGCTCGGCAGCCCACGCGAGTTCGGCGACGTCGTCTGCTTCCTCGCCTCGGACCGGGCCTCGTACGTGAACGGCACGACCGTCCTCGTGGACGGCGGCGCGGGGCGGTCGCTCCTGTGAAGCGCCTGCTGACCCCCGGCCGGCTCATCGCCGCCGGCCTCGTCCTGCTCGCCACCGTGCTGGCGTTGATGATCTTCCCGTCGGACCAGTACATCTTCCTGCCCGACGCGGCCCATCCGGTCGCCCCGCTCGTCACGTTCAAGGGCAGCCGCAACCCGACCAAGGGTGGCGTCTTCTTCGTCGATGTTTTCGAGCGGAAGGCGACGCTTCTCGAGCGCCTCTTCGGCGGCCTCCACGACGGCGCCGACCTCTACCCCGCGGACGCGGTCAACCCGCCGGGGGTCGGTGAGCAGCCAGCGGCAGCGGATCGACCAGCAGGACATGCGCCGGTCGCAGGAGATCGCGGCTGCGGTGGCTCTCAAGGCTGCGGGCAAGCGGGTGCTGCTGCGCCCGACGGGCGCGCTCGTCGACGCCGCCGAGCAGGGCCGGCCCGCGGTCGGCAAGCTCGAGCCCGACGACGTGATCGTCGGGCTCAACGGCAAGCCCGTCGAGACCCCGGCAGACGTCTTCGCGGGCATGGCGAAGCTCCCGGTCGGGGCCACGGCCCAGTTCACGGTCCGGCGCGGAAAGCAGACTCTCGTCCAGTCGATCAAGACGGTCGCCTCGGACGATCCGCCGCGCCGTGCCGTGGTCGGCGTGTTCCTCGAGCCGGCGATCGACATCCACCTCCCGTTCCCGGTTCGCATCGACGCCGGGAACGTCGGAGGCCCGTCCGCCGGGCTCGCGTTCGCGCTCGAGGTGATGGAGGAGCTCGGTCACGACGTCGTCCACGGCCACAAGATCGCCGCCACCGGCGAGCTCGCCCCCGACGGCTCGGTGCACCCGATCGGCGGAATCAAGCAAAAGACGATCGGCGCGCGGGAAGCCGGTGTGGATGCCTTCCTCGTGCCTGCTGGGGACAACGCCGCTGAAGCCCGCAAGCACGCACACGGGCTCCGAATCATCCCTGTGGAAAGCTTTCCACAGGCGTTGCGCGCACTGGCGACACTCGGCCCCGCAGCGTAAAAAACACCCCGGCTCGCGCCGTTTTGAACTTGCCGGAAAGTGCACGTTTTCCGTTTGGGCAAGCCTGTTTCCGCGCCGCGGTCCGTCCTAGAGTCCCCCTCCGTCGACCCCCCTCGCCACCGCCCGGAAGGACCCCCCTCCCATGACCCGACAGGCCCCCCTCACCTGTGACGACTGCTATTTCCGCCGCCACGGGCTCTGTGCCATGGCCCCCGAACGCCCCTGCCCCACCTTCCGGGCGGCAGCGCGGGCGCTTCAGCCGCCGCGCCAGCCGCGGCTCGTCCCGCTCGCGCTCCAGGCCGCCGCGGTCGCCTGAGCGGTTCTCAGCCCGCGGCGACGGGCACGGCGGCCGCCAGGCGGGCAACACCGTCCGCGATCTCGTCGGGTGAGACAAAGCTGAACGCCAGGCGCAGCGTGTCCGGATCCCCGCCGAAGTCGGTGCCCGGCACGAACGTGACGCCGCCCGCCTCCGCGCGTGGCTGGAGCTCGGCGACGTCGACGCCGTCGAGCTTCAGCCAGACGAAGTAGCCGCCCTCGGGCCTCGTCGCCTGCGCCGACGGGAGGTCGCTGTCGAGCGCCGAGAGCATCGCGTCGCGGCGCAGGCGCAGCAGGCCCGCGACGCGCTCGACGTTCGGCTCGAACAGGCCGCGCGAGACGAACTCGTACACGGTTGCCTGGCCCAGCAGGACGGGCGTGATGTAGGTCGAGGTGGCGCTCGCCTCGATCTGCTTGGCGAGGTCCGGTGGCAAGACGAACCAGCCGACCCGCAGGCCGGGCGCGATCGTCTTCGAGAACGAGGAGCTGTAGGCGACCTCTCCCCCGGACAGGTCGTAGAGCGAGGGGAGGGGATCGCCCTCGTAGCGTACGAGCCCGTAGGGGTCGTCCTCGAGCACGAGCAGCCCGTGCTCGCGCGCCAGGTCGACGACCCGTCGCCGCCGCTCCTCGGTCAGCGTCCGGCCGCTCGGGTTCTGAAACGTCGGGATCAGGTACAGGAACGCCGGCGGCTCGCCGTTCGCGAGCGCATCGGCAAGCGCATCCGGATCGAGGCCGTCGTCGTCGCAGCGCAGAGGGACGACCTCGGCGCCCAACTCGCGCAGGATCTTCAGCGGCCGGTCGTACGTGGGATGCTCGACGAGGACGCGCTTTCCGGGCGCGAGCCGTTGCGCGAGGAAGACGAACCCCTGCAGCGAGCCGTTGGTCAAGAAGACCCGAGACTCCTCGACGCCGTGCCGCGCGGCGAGCCATTCCCGGAGCGGCCCGTAGCCGGGTGAGGGGCCGTAGGAGAGGATCGTGTGCCCGTCGCGCTCGAGGACAGCCTGCGCACACGCAGCCAGGTCGTCGACGGCAAGACATTCGGGGGCCGGAACGCCGCGTGCGAACGAGATCACCGCCATGGGGTCAGACTAGAGGTTTGATGTGGAATTGGGTGCCTGTGGGGATGGCTGAGACCAAGCAGCTCGTTCGGGGCGGGTGAAGCCCGTAGCGGTGCTACGGGCGAGACCGAGCCGGGCGAGATGCGCCGTGTCTCAGCCACCAGCCGCAGGCGCGCAACACCACATCAAGCCTCTCACCTACACAGGTTTATGCCGCTCTTAGCCAGAGGGGCAACAATGCGCCCATGACAACGCGCGTCCTCGTGGTCGACGACGACCCGGCCGTCCGGTCGGCGATCTCGCGCGCACTCCGCGTCGACTACGACGTCGACGAGGCGGCCGACGGCGCCGAGGCGCTCGCGCGCCACGCCTCGAGCCCTGCCGACGCGATCGTGCTCGACCTGCTGATGCCCGAGATCGGCGGGCTCGACGTGTGCCGCTCGCTGCGGCGGCGCGGCGACGGCGTGCCCGTCCTCGTCGTCACCGCCCGCGACGCGGTCTCCGACCGGGTCGAGGGCCTCGACGCCGGCGCCGACGACTACCTCGTGAAGCCGTTCGCCGTCGAGGAGCTTCGCGCCCGCGTGCGCGCGCTTCTCCGGCGAACCGGCGCGCGGGGACGGAGCCTCTGCGCTTCGCCGACGTGACGCTCGACCCGGCGACGCGCGAGGCCTCGCGCGGCGAGCGCCGCCTGCAGCTGACGCGCACCGAGTTCAACCTGCTCGAGCTGTTCCTGCGCAACCCTCGTCAGGTGCTGACGCGCTCGCAGATCTACGAGCGCGTCTGGGGCTACGACTTCGGCGCGACCTCGAACGCGCTCTGGGTGTACATCGGCTACCTGCGCCGCAAGCTCGAAGAAGGCGACGAGCCGCGCCTGCTGCAGACCGTGCGCGGCGTCGGCTACGCGCTCCGCGAGGAGCCATGAGCTTCCGCGCACGGATCACGCTGCTCACGGCCGTCGCGATCGCGGTGACGGTCGCGGGCAGCTCGCTCGCGGTCTGGGTGATCGCGAAGCACGAGCTGATCAGCCAGGTCGACCAGACACTCTACACCCAGGCGAACGCACGCCCGGTCCGTTCGGCGGCAGCGCGCTGACGGTGACGGTCCAGCCCCGACGGTGACCAGTCGGGCGCACTGGCCGGGCATCCTCCCGTTCACCTCGCGCGCAGCCGCGGTTGCCGGCTGGGGCGCCGGCGTACTACACGAACCTGACGATCACGTCCAGAACGAGAGCTTCCACGTCCGCGAGCTCGTCGCACGCGCGACCAGCACGGCGGCGTGATCATGACGATCCAGCCGCTCGAGGCGACCGACCACGCGCTCAACCGGATCCGGTTCTGGATCCTGCTGATCGGCGGGATCGGGCATCGCCCTGGCTGCCGGGCCTCGCGGCGCTCGTCGCGACGGCGGCGCTGCGCCCGGTCCGCCGCCTGACGGCGGCGGCCGAGAACGTCGCCGCGACGGGGAGGCTCGACCGAGCGCGTCGAGGTCGTCGGCAGACGACGAGCTCGGCCGACTCGCCGCTCGCTTCAACGCGATGCTCGCCGCGCTCGAGCGCTCGGTCGGCGCACAGCGCCGGCTCGTCGCCGACGCTTCACACGAGCTGCGAACACCGCTGACGGCGGCCCGCACGAACGTCGACCTCCTTCGCGAGGGAAAGCTGCCCGACGGACGAGGCGAAGCACGCCCTCGACGAGGCGTCGGTCGAGCTCGACGCGCTGACGAGCCTCGTCTCCGATCTCGTCGAGCTGGCGCGCGGCGAGGAGCGGCAAGCTACGGCTCGAGGACGTTCAGCTCGACGATCTCGTCGCCTCCGTCGTCGAGCGCGCGCAGGCGCGCGCGCCGCAGGTGCGGTTCGTCACCGCGCTCTCACCCACACATCGTGCAGGCCGACCCGGTGCTGCTCGAGCGCGCCGTCTCGAACCTGCTCGACAACGCCGTCAAGTACAGCCCGGACGGCGCACCGATCGAGGTGACCGTGCGGGGCGGCGAGGTGGTGGTCGCAGACCACGGCCCCGGAATCGCCGACGAGGATCTGCCCGCGCGTCTTCGACCGCTTCTACCGCGCCGCGACCGCGCGCTCGAAGCCGGGCGCCGGCCTCGGCCTCGCGATCGTCCGCGAGGCGGCCGAAGCGCACGGCGGCACCGCCAGCGCGGAGAGCACGATCGCGGGCGCCCGCTTCAGGCTCGCGCTGCCGGCGCTGCCGCCTGAGCGACCTCGCCGCGGCGACGACGAGCTCGGCGACCTCGGTCGGCGTCGTGCCGACCTTGATGCCCGACCGCTTCGAGCGCGTCCTTCTTCGCGAGCGGCCGTGCCCGACGAGCCGGAGATGATCGCGCCGGCATGCCCCATCGTCTTGCCGGGCGGCGCCGAGAAGCCGGCGATGTACGAGAAGACCGGCTTCGACATGCGCGCCGAGACGTAGGCGGCTGCCTTCTCCTCCTCGTCGCCGCCGATCTCGCCGACGAGCACGACGTACTTCGTCTCGGGATCGGCCTCGAACTTCTCGAGGATGTCGATGAAGCTCGAGCCGACGACGGGGTCGCCGCCGATGCCGACGATGGTCGAGTTGCCGAGCCCGCGCTGCGCGACCTCGTAGCCGATCTGGTACGTCAGCGTGCCCGAGCGCGAGACCAGGCCGATCGAGCCGGCCTTGAAGACCTCGGCCGGGATGATCCCGACGTTCGCCTTGCCCGGCGAGAGCACGCCCGGGCAGTTCGGGCCGATCAGCGTCACGCCCTTCGGACGGACGTAGGTGTAGACGCGCAGCATCTCGTGCGCCGGGATGTGCTCGGTGATGCAGATCACGGTCTTGATGCCCGGCGTCGACCGCCTCGTAGATCGCGTCCGGCGCGAAGCGCGCCGGGACGAAGATCATCGACGTGTTGGCGCCGGCCTCCGAGACGGCCTCGGCGACGGTGTCGTACACCGGCACGCCCTCGACGTCCTGGCCGCCCTTGCCCGGCGTCACGCCGGCGACGAGGTTCGTGCCGTAGGCGCGGTTTCGCAGACCGTGGAAGCGGCCCTCGGAGCCGGTCAGGCCCGGCGACGACGAGCCTCGTGTCGCGGTCGACGATGATCGCCATTACGACGCGCCTTGACGGCCCTCAGGACGAGCGTGGTGTCGATGCCAGTCCGAGCCGTCCGTCGGCACGTCGCCGAGCAGCTCGCGGACACGCTCGGCGTCGTCGCCGACGCAGTCGGTACGGGCGAGCCACGGTTCGACTCGAGCGGGTGCGTCGAGCGAAGTGCTCGACTCGTCGATCCGCCAGCCCGGCGCGCTCGAAGTAGGCCGCGCCACTCGGTCGCTCGGACAGTTGCGAACGTGGGTCGGGTCGCGTAGCCGCTCGGCCGCCTCGACCCTCGCTGACGAATGTGTCGTCGCTACGATGACGACGACGGTCGCTTGGCGACGCGCGCCATCTCGCGGACGGCTCGCTCGACGTCGGCGAAGTGATGGCCGCGAGCGGCGTGACGACGACGTCGAAGCTCGTCGTCGGCAAACGGGAGATCCTCGGCGCCGCAGGTGACGTCGGCCTGCATCCCGGGCGCCGGGATCGACGTGACGACCTGCGCCCCCGCTCGCGCAGACGGCGCGCGACATGGCCGCCGCCGGTCGCGACGTCGAGCGACGGTCACGCCGTCGCGCCGGCTCGCACCAGCTCGACCACGAGGTCGAGGTCGTCGCCCGACGCGTGGATCGACGCTCGTGCGGTACGCCTCGGCGCGCTCGCTCCAGACGTCGCTCATGCCGCGAGCTCCACCGCCTTGCCGCGCCGCATCGAGCATCGTCGGCTCGACGTGCAGGTTGCGCCGGGCGCGGCGTCGGCGAGGATCTTCCGGCCCTCCTCCGCGTTCGTGCCGTCGAGCCGGACGACGATCGGCACGTCGATCTCGATCCGCTGTGAGCGCCTCGAGAATGCCGCGCGCGACCTCGTCGCAGCGGGTGATGCCGCCGAAGATGTTGAAGAAGATCGAGCGTCACCTGCGGGTCGCGCGTGATCACCTCGAGCGCGTCGACCACGCCCTCGGCGCTGCCGCCGCCGCCGAGGTCGCAGAAGTTCGCAGGCTTGCCGCCGGCGACGACGACGACGTCGACGGTCGACATCGAGAGGCCGGCGCCGTTGCCGAGAATGCCCGACGGAGCCGTCGAGCTTCACGTAGGTGACGCCCTTCTCGCGCGCGAACGCCTCGAGCGGATCGGCCGCGGTCGTGTCGCGGAACTCCGCGATGTCGGCGTGGCGATAGAGCGCGCTGTCGTCGACGGTGAACTTCGAGTCGAGCGCCTTCACCTCGCCGTCGGGCGTGACGATCAGCGGGTTGATCTCCGCCAGCATCGCGTCGCGTCTCGACGAAGCAGCGGTAGAGCTTCTCGATGATCGACGCGATCTGCTTCTGCTCCGATGGGTCGTCGACGCCGGCGCCGTAGACGAGACGGCGCGCGACCCACGGCTGGAAGCCCTCGAGCGGATCGACGTGGAGCCGGACGAGCGCGTCGGGGTTGTTCGCGGCGACTTCCTCGATCTCGACGCCGCCCTGCGTGGTGAACATGAACAGCGGCTGCTTCGCACCCCGGTCGAAGGTGACCGAGAGGTAGTACTCCTTGGCGATGTCGGACGCCTGCTCGATCCAGAGCTTCTCGACGACGTGGCCTCGGATGTCGAGGCCGATGATCTCCTTGGCCTTCTGCTCGGCGTCGGCCGCGTCCTCGGCGAGCTTGACGCCGCCCGCCTTCCCGCGCCCGCCGGTCAGCACCTGAGCCTTGACGACGGTCTGCCCGCCGAGCTCCTCCGCAGCCGCCCGCGCCTCCGCGGGCGTCGTCGCAAGCGCGTCCCTCCGAGACAGGGATGCCGAACTGCCTGAAGAGCTGCTTGCCCTGGTACTCGTAGAGGTCCATCGGCCGCGCGGATGCTAGCGGCAACCCGGTGTCTGACACCGGACGTGTCCGTCCCGCAACCCGAGCGGCCATGCAGGGCCGCGGGACGGCTGTGGAGGAAACGTCACGCTTTCGTTGCGACACCTGAGGCCGCCCTTGCGGGCGTGTCCCTACGGAGCCGGCGATTCGATCACGCAGATCGCCTGGCCGATCGTGACCGGCGCACCCGCCGCGACCGCGAGGTCTCGCGACGACACCGGCGACGATGCGCGACGACCTCGTTCTCCATCTTCATCGCCTCGACGATGCAGATCGACCTCGCCGGCCGCGACGTCGTCGCCGTCCGCGACCTTCACGTCGAGCACGGTTCCCTGCATCGGGCTGACGACGACGCCGACTCGCCTCCGGCGGCGCGCGCTCGCGGCCCGCTCGCGCCGTTGCCGCGCCGAGCTCGCGGTAGCCGGCGGCTCGGCGACGAGCACCTTCACCTCGACGCGCCGCCCGTCGACCTCCGCGATCGCGACGCCGCTCGACAGCGTCCCGGTCGCCCGCGACCGGCGCTCCCGTCGCCGGCTGCGCGGAACGCGCGCCGCCTGCTCGGCGATCAGCTCGCGACTCGACGAGGCCGTGGCACGTCTCGCCGGCGACGAAGCAGGGATGGCCGAGCAGCGCCTGATGGAAGCCGAGGAGCGACTTGACGCCGCCGATCTCGAACTCCGCCGAGCGCCCGCAGCATCCGCCGGCGCGCGGCTTCGCGGTCGACGTCGTGGACGATCAGCTTCGCGATCATCGGGTCGTAGAGGCCGCTGATCTCCGAGCCGGCGCTCACGCCCGAGTCGACGCGCACGCCCGGCCCGGCCGGCTCGCGGTAGCTCGTGATCCTGCCCGGGCTGGGCAGGAAGCCCGTTCGACGGATCCTCCGCGTTGATCCGGCACTCGATCGCGTGACCGCGGATCGCGACGTCCTCCTGGCGGAGCGAGAGCGGCTCGCCGGCGGCGACGAGCACCTGTTCGCGCACGAGGTCGACGCCCGTGACGAGCTCGGTCACCGTGTGCTCGACCTGGATCCGCGTGTTCATCTCCATGAAGAAGTAGTCGCCGTCCGGCGTCGAGCAGCCCCTCGATCGTCCCCGCCGAGCGGTAGCCCGCCGCGCGCGCCGCGTCGACCGCGATGCGCCCGATCCGCTCGCGCAGCTCGGGCGAGACGGCCGGCGACGGCGTCTCCTCGATCGAGCTTCTGGTGGCGGCGCTGGATCGTGCAGTCGCGCTCGCCGAGGTGGATGACGTTGCCGTGCGCGTCGGCGAGCACCTGGACCTCGACGTGCCGCGGGTCCTCGAGGTACCGCTCGACGTAGACTGCCGGATCGGCGAAGTACGACTGCCCCTCGCGGCGCGCCGACTCGAAGGCCTGCCGCCGCCTCGTCCGCCGAGCGGACGACCTTCATGCCCTTGCCGCCGCCGCCGGCCGCAGCCTTGATCAGGAGCGGATAGCCGATCTCGTCGCCGAGCCGCGACGACCTCCTCGGCCGAGCCGACCGGATCGGTCGTGCCGGGGATGATCGGGACGCCCGGCGGCCTGCATCGCCTGGCGGGCGCGCGTCTTCGACCCCATCAGCTCGATCGCGTCCGGCGGCGGGCCGATCCAGACGAGCCCTGCCGCCTCGACCGCACGCGCGAAGGCGGCGTTCTCGGCCAGGAACCCGTACCCGGGATGAACCGCCTCCGCCCCCGAGCGCCCGCGCAGCCTCGAGCAGCTTCTCGACGACGAGGTAGCTCTCGGCCGCCGTCAGGCCGCCGAGCGCGAACGCCTCGTCGGCGTACGACGCGTGCAAGGCGCCGCTCGGTCGGCGTCCGAGTAGACCGCAACCGAGCCGACGCCCGAGCTCTCGGAGCGTCCGGAAGATCCGGACGGCGATCTCGCCGCGGTTCGCAACGAGGACTTTCGCGAACACACTCCGTATTCTCCTGACCGATGAGCTTCGCCGATCAATTGACCGTCGCCCGCGCCGTCTCGGTGCCGATCGTCGTCGCTCTGTTCGCCGTCTCCGTTCCACGGGCACAACTACTGGGCGACCGCGATCTTCTGCGCGGCGATGTCGACCGACTGGTTCGACGGACGGATCGCACGCCGCACCGGCCGCACGTCGTCGCTCGGCTCGCTGCTCGACCCGGTCGCGGACAAGCTGCTCGTGCTCGCGACGCTGATCGTGCTGCTCGACCAGGACGTCTTCCCGGCCTGGATGGTCGCGGCGATCGTCGCGCGCGAGCTGCTGGTCACCGGGCTTCGCCAGGCGGCGATCGAGCGCGGCGTCGTGATCGCGGCGCGCGACCTCGGCAAGCTGAAGACGTGGTCTCAGGCGATCGCGGCAGCGGTCGGCGGGCTCGCCGCGGCGGGCGTCTGGAGCGACACCGTCGCGTGGTGGACGCTGCTCGTCGCGCTCGTGCTGACCTGGATCTCCGGGCTCGACTACGCGAGGTCGGCGCCGAGCGTGCTGCGCGGCCGCGCCGTCGCGTCGCCGTAGAGCGTCTCCTCGAGTCCCGCCTGCCACCACGGGTCGGGGCCCGACGCCGGCGACACGACAAGTACCTCGATCGCATCGACGACCTCGTCTGGCTGGGCGGGGGTGACGTCGATCACAGCGGGATGTTCCCGTGCTTGCGCGGCGGGCGGCGCTCGCGCTTGGTGATCGCCGTCTGCAGCGCGTCGATCAGCACCGGCCGGGTCCGGCGCGGCTCGATCACCTCGTCGACGTAGCCGCGCTCCGCCGCCGAGTAGGGGTTTGCGAAGCGCTCGCGATAGTCGGCGATCAGCTCGGCGCGGCGCTCGTCCGAGTCGTCGGCCTCCGCGCAGCTCCTTGCGGAAGATGATGTTGACCGCGCCGTCCGGACCCATCACGGCGACCTCGGCGGTCGGCCAGGCGAAGTTGAAGTCGGCGCGGACGTGCTTCGAGCTCATGACGTCGTAGGCGCCGCCGTAGGCCTTGCGCGTGATCACCGTCAGCTTCGGCACGGTCGCCTCGCAGTAGGCGTACAGGAGCTTCGCGCCGTGCCGGATGATGCCGCCCCACTCCTGCGCCGTGCCCGGCAGGAAGCCCGGAACGTCGACGAACGTCACGAGCGGGATGTTGAACGCGTCGCAGGTGCGCACGAAGCGCGCCGCCTTCTCCGACGAGTCGATGTCGAGCACGCCGGCGAGCGCCTTCGGCTGGTTGCCGACGATGCCGACGCTGTAGCCGCCGAGCCGCGCGAACGCCGTGACGATGTTCTCGGCGTACAGCGGCTGGATCTCGAGGTACTCGCCGTCGTCGACGACCGCCTCGATCACCTTCTTGATGTCGTACGGCTTCGTCGCCTCGTCGGGGATCAGCGTGTCGAGCTCGGGCGCCTCACGGTCGACCGGGATCGGTCGGCTCGTCGAACGGCGTCGGCTCGGTGTTGTTCTGCGGCAGGAAGCTGAGCAGGTAGCGCGCGTCCTCGAGCGCCGCCTCCTCGTCGGGCGCGGTCAGGTGCGCGACGCCCGACTTCGTCGCGTGCGTCGTCGCGCCGCCGAGCTCCTCGAACGTGACCTCCTCGCCGGTGACGGTCTTCACCACGTCGGGGCCGGTGATGAACATGTACGACGAGCCTTCGACCATGAGGATGAAGTCGGTCATCGCCGGCGAGTAGACGGCGCCGCCCGCGCACGGCCCCATGACGAGCGAGATCTGCGGGATCACGCCCGACGCCTGGACGTTCCGCCAGAAGATCTCGGCGTAGCCGGCGAGCGAGACGACGCCCTCCTGGATGCGGGCGCCGCCCGAGTCGTTGATCCCGATCACCGGGCAGCCGTACTTGGCCGCCAGGTCCATCACCTTGCAGATCTTCTCGGCGAAGACCTCGCTCAGCGACCCGCCGAAGACGGTGAAGTCCTGGCTGAAGAGGAAGACGCGGCGGCCGAAGATCGTCCCGTAGCCGGTGACGACGGCGTCGCCGTACGGGCGCCGGTCGAGCATCCCGAAGTTCGGCTCGCGGTGGCGCACGTAGCGGTCGAGCTCGACGAACGAGCCCGGGTCGCAGAGCCGCTCGGCTCGCTCGCGGGCGAGCAGCTTCCCGGCCTCGCGCTGCTTCGCCACCGAGGCTTCCGACCCGGCGTGCAGCGCCTGTGTCGCGCAGCTCGATCGAGCCAGTCGAGCTTCTCCTGCGTCGTCGCGTGCGTGCGCTTCTCGTCCGGCGCCATCTCGGCGGGCCAGTCGCGCGTCGAGTGCCGTACGATGTCGGCGCCAGGTGCGCACCGGACTGTCGACCGCTCGACGATCTGGCCCGTACGACGAAGAGGGTCGACCCGGCGGCGAGCTTCTACTACTCGCGCTACGACCACCCGACCGGCGTCGCTGCCGAGCAGGAGCTCGGACGCTCGAGGGCGGCGACGCGCTCCTCTTCGCGTCCGGGATCGGCGCCGCGACGACGGTCGCTGCTCGCCTTCGCCGCGATCCGGGACGACGATCGCGGTCGCGGAGGGCGCCTACTTCGGCACCGAGCGTGCTGATCGGCTCGCTCGCGCCCTTCGGCGTTCGACGTCGTCGAGTTCGACCAGACCGGCGCACCGCCGGCCGCCGACATCGTCTGGGTCGAGTCGCCGGCGAACCCGACGCTGACGCTCCCCGAACTGGGAGCTGCGCGAGCACGACCGGGCGCTCGTCGTCTGCGACGCGACGGTCTCGACGCCGGTCTACCTGCGCGCGCTCGACGAGGGCGCCGACGTCGTCGTCCACTCGGCGACGAAGTTCCTCACCGGCCATCACGACGCGCTGCTCGGCGCGACAGTGAGCCGCGGCGAGCTCACCGATCGCCTTCGCGTAACGCGCGCAGACGGCAGGGATCACCGCGTCCCCTGACGCCGCGGCCTCGCTGCTGCGCGGGCTCGAGACGCTGCGCGCTCGCGGATGCAGCGCCACACGGAGTCGGCGATCGAGATCGCCGCAACGGCTGCGCGACCATCCGGCCGTGCAGAACGTCCGCTATCCCGGCTTCAGCGGCCTGATCTCGTTCGACGTCGCCGAGCCGCAAAGCGGTCGAGACCGCGACGACGCTGATCACGAACTCGACGAGCCTCGGCGGCGTGCGCTCGACGATGGAGAGCCGGCACCGCTGGGAGGGCGACCGCATCCCGAGTGGGCTGCTGCGCCTCTCCGTCGGGCTCGAGCCGGTCGACGAGATCTGGGCCGACCTCGACCAGGCGCTCGAGAACGCCTGAAAGAGCCGGAGAGGGGACTCGAACCCCTGGCCTGAGCTTTACAAGAGCCCTGCTCTACCAACTGAGCTACTCCGGCCTGCCGCGCCGGACATCGTACGCCGGATCTACTGCAGCACCTGGCGCGCCTGCTGGTGCGTCAGGATCTTCCGCTTCACACGCTGCAGCGCGTTGTCGATCGTCTTCGTGTCGCAGCCGAGGTCCTCGGCCATCTGCTCGTACGACGAGCCTTCGAGGTACAGCCGCAGCGCGTCGGCCTCGAGCGGCGAGAGCGTCGTCGACAGGCAGCCGACGAGCGACTCGAGCTCCTGCGTCGAGATCACGCGCACGGACGGATCGTTGACGGCCGGTCCCGGCAGCGCGTCGCCGAGCGTGCAGTCGTCGCCCTCCTGCCCCGCCGGCGTGTGGCTGAACGAGACGTACGAGTTGAGCGGTGCGTGCTTGAACCGCGTCGCCGTCTTGATCGCGGTGATGATCTGCCGCGTCACGCACAGCTCGGCGAACGAACGGAACGACGTCTCCTTGTCGGGCCGGAAGTCGCGCACCGCCTTGTAGAGGCCGACGAGCCCCTCCTGGATCAGGTCGTCCGAGTCGCCACCGGCGAGGAAATACGAGCTCGCCTTCAGCCGCACGAACGACGTGTAGCGCCGGATCAGCTGGTCCAGCGCGACGCTCGAGCCGTTGCGCGCCTTCAGGACGAGCTGCAGATCCTCAAGTTCTCGTTGAACCTTCTGGGGAGACTTCGGGCGGTCGCGGTGCGGACGGACACGGTGGTTACCCCCGTGATTGCGGGTTTTGGTGAGACTTCGTCCGCAAAGCCACCGAAGTCTCACCCTGAGGTCGAGGTGAATCTAGCAGGACCGCAAGGAGCACAACCCCCATTTGCGGGGGACCCGCTTACTCGCCTCTTCGCAACCGCTCCAGCCTGCTCTCGTCTCCTCGTCGAGCTTCCCGGCCAGGCCGGCCGGCGGCTCGTCGCGACGCTGCGGCGGCGCGAGCTCCGGAAGAACGTCTGCGACGTCAGCTTCGCCACCTGCCGCCCGCGGCGGCCGCAACCGTCGCGTCGCTCGTCACGAGGAGCACGCGCTCGCGGCGCGCTGCTCGGCCGCCAGACGCTCGAGCAGCGTGTCGGCGTGCGGCGCGTAGCGCACCGCGAGCGGGCCGCGCCGCGCGTCCTCGCCGACGCCGTCGAAGACGACGACGCCTCGGGCTCCGCGCATCGCGACGAAGCTCGCGAGCGCGTCGACCAGCTCGCCGCGCTGTCGTCGGCCCGGCGTGCAGCAGGTTGTAGCCGTCGAACAGGTACAGCGTCGGGTCAGCCACGCTGCCGCTTCGCCTCGTACAGTAGGACCGCCGCGGCGACGCTGACGTTCAGCGACTCGACCTCGCCCGTCGAGCGGGATCGAGACGAGCGCGTCGCAGGTCCGGCGGACGAGCGGCCGCAGGCCCGTTCCCCTCGGCGCCGAACACGAGCGCGAGCCCGCCGGTCAGATCGGTCTCCCACATCGACCGGGCGCCCTCTCCTCCGGCCGCGCCGTAGACCCAGAGGTCGGCTCCCTTTACCTCCTCGAGGTAGCGCGCCAGGTTCGTGACGACCGCGACCGGCAGATGCTCGACGGCGCCTGCCGACGCGCGGACCACGGCCGGGGTGACGACCGCCGAACCGTGCGCGGGTACGACGACTCCGGTCGCGCCCGCGCCGTCGGCGCTTCGCGCGACGGCGCCGAGGTTGCGCGGGTCGGTGACGCGGTCGAGCACGGCGAGGAGCGGACGTTCCGCTGCGGCAAGCTCGTACGCGTCTGCGTACCGATACGGCTCCACGATCGCGAGAACGCCCTGATGGTCGCGCGTCTCCGCGCGCTCGGTCAGCTCGCGATCGGCTCGCTTCTTCGGTGCCGGCGACGCGTCCTCGAGCCACTGCTCGGACGCGATTGCCCGGTCGGTCGCCCACAGCTCGAGCACCTCACGCCGGCCGCGCAGGGCCTCGCGCACAGCGCGCCGGCCGTAGACGAGCTCGGTCGTCACGCGCGCACGAGGTCGTAGCCGCCGTCCGGCCCGTCGCGCATGACCCAGCCGAGCGCGGCCAGCTCGTCGCGTAGGCGGTCGGAGGTCTCGAAGTCCCGCTCCCGACGGGCGTGCGCCCGCCGCGCGGCCAGTTCCGCGACGTCGGCAGGAGCCACGTGCGCGCTCGGCGAGCCGACTCGAGCCCGAAGACGGCGAGACCGCGCCGCAGCAGCTCGTGCTGGCCGCTCGAGGCCCAGTCGTGCATGACCGCGAGCGCTGCCGGGGTGTCGAAGTCGTCGTCGAGCGCTGCGGCGAAGCGGGGCCCAGCCCGCCTCGTCGTGCGCCGCCGCGGGCCGCGTGAAGGCATTCCGGAGCGTCTCGAGGCGGGCCGCAGCCTGACCGAGCGTCTCGTCGGAGAAGTCGATCGGCTTCCGCCACGACGCCGTCAGGAAGAAGACGAGCAGCACCTCCCGGCCCCACGTGTCGAGCGCCTCGCGGAGCGTGGTCACGTTGCCGATCGACTTGGACATCTTCTCGCCGGTGAAGCGCAGCAGCCCGTTGTGCGCCCAGATCGTCGCGAACGGATGCCCGAGCGCCCGGGATTGCGCGACCTCGTTCTCGTGGTGCGGGAAGACGAGGTCGAGCCCGCCGCCGTGGATCTCGAACGCCGGGCCGTAGATCTCCTCGGCCATCGCGGAGCACTCGATGTGCCAGCCCGGTCGGCCTCGCCCCCACGGTGAGTCCCACCAGGTGTCCTCGGTCGCCGGCTTGTTCGCCTTCCAGAGCGCGAAGTCGCGGCGCGTCCTCCTTGAGCGGGTTCGGCTCCTGCTCCTCGACCTGGTCCGGTCGCTGCCCCGACAGGCGCCCGTACTCCGGGAACGACGCGACGCGGAAGTAGACGTCTCCCTGCACGGCATACGCGTGCCCGGTCTCGATCAGCTCTTCGATGAACCCCACGATCTGGGGCACCGACTCCGTCGCTTTCGGCAGGTAGTCGGGCATGCCGAGGCCGAGGTCGGCATTGTCCTGCAGGTACCAGTCGGTGACCTGCGCTGCGAGCTCGGCGCTCGTTGCCGGGGGCGGCGTCGTAGATCTTGTCGTTGATGTCGGTGATGTTGTGAACGAGCGTCGCCTCGTAGCCGTTCGCCCGCAGCCAGGAGCGAAACCACATGCCGACGACGAACGGGCGGGCGTTGCCGACGTGGGTGCGCGCGTACACCGTCGGTCCGCAGAAGTACATGCGGATCGGGGCCGGCGGCGCCGGCAGCTCGACGAGCGAACGCGTCGACGTGTCGTAGAGCCGCACGCCGTCAGCGTAGTGCGCGCCGCAGAGCCTCGTCGCGAGGCAGAGCGCGCAGCACGGCCCAGAGCTCAGGACCTCGCGGCGCGCCGGTGAGAGCGACGCGCAGAGCCCGCAGGTCGCCGCCGACCGCCTTCAACTCGCGCTGCAGCGACTTCGCCTCGTCCTTCGTCAGGGCCTCAGGCATCGTCGCCCGCAGCTCGACGAAACGCGCGAGCGTCTCCGGGCTTTGTGCCAAGTTGGCACTCGGCGGCGTCAGCACGGCCTCGACGAGCCCGGCCGCCTCGGTCAGATCGTGCGCCCCGCGTGCGAGCGGCACCGCTTCGAGGGGAATCGCGAGCCGGTCGGCAAGCTCCTCGTCGGACAACCCCGAAAGGACGTCGACCGACAGCGAGCGGATGCGGTCGAGGTCGAGGTGCACGTCGTGCCGGGGCAGGCCGAGCTCCTCGAGGTAGGCCCGAACGGCCTCGGCCGGATAGCCGTCGTCGCGCAGCGCCGCGATGGTCGCGCCCTCCGCGCGCTTCGACAGCTTCTTGCCGTCGGGCCCGACGACCAGCCCGTGGTGGATCACCTCGGGCGGCGTTGACCCGAGCGCGCGGTGGAGCGCTGCGTGGAGCTCTTCGTTCGGCCGGTGATCGGAGCCCCGGATGACGTGCGTGATCTGGAAATCGGCATCGTCGACGACGCTGGCCAGGTGGAAGGTCGGGCCGCCGTCGTCGCGCCAGAGCATCACGCCCTCGAAGCGCTGCGGCAGCCCGGCGGCCCGCGCCGCCTCGAGGTGGCGCGTCGCGCGCTCGCTCTGCCGGACCGGGCCCTCGTCCCACCCGACGCCGAGCCAGCGCAGATCGGCGAGCACCCCGTCCTCGCCTCCGGGCACGTTGCGCGCCGGATCCGTGTCGTCGATGCGGAGCAGCAGCCAGTCGCCGAACCGGCGATTTGCAACGGCGCTGAGCGCGTTCCCGACGTGGAGTGAGCCGGTCGGGCTGGGGGCGAAGCGGACGCGTGTCACGGGCAGCAACGTACCGTTCGTGCAGACTCGGAGCGATGCAACGCATCGTCGACGCCCTGAAGCAGGCAGCTCACTACCTCGCGGAGCATCCCCTTCTGCGGAAGGGCCTGCAGCTGGGGCTGGTCGTGGTCACGGTCGCGTTCTGTATCTGGGCGGTCAGGCACGAGTGGGCGAAAGCCGAGGATCGCCTACGGAACGTGCATGTGGCGTCGCTCGCGCTCGCTTTCGTGGCGGTCACGGTCTACTACCTCGTGTTCATCGTCGGCTGGATGCGGATGCTCGCTGCGTGGGGGATCCGCGTCCCGTATCGCGTCGCCCTGCAGTCGGAGATGGTCTCGATGCTCGCCAAGTACCTGCCCGGCGGTGTCTGGACTCCCGCGGCGAGGACGATCGCGCTTCGCAAGGGGGGCGGTGTCACCGACACGCCGACGGTTCTCGCCTCGATCCTGGTCGAGGCCGCGCTGTCCGCGATCTCCGGCGTGATCGTGTTCGTCGTCAGCCTCGCCTGGGTTCGCGGCGTCAACGCGCCGCTACTACCGCTGATCACCTTCGCGGTCCTCCTCTCCCTGATGCTCCATCCGCGGATCTTCCGGCCGGTGAGCCACAAGATCCTGAAGCCGTTCGGGGCGCACCCAATCGAGCCTCTGCCGTTCCCGGTGACCGTCGGCCTGCTGCTCTTCTACTGCGGGACTTGGCTGATCGGCGGCGTCGGGGTCTGGTTCATGTTGCGCAGCCTCGACGCGGCGCCGCCGCTCTCGACGATCCCGTACCTTGGGGGCGTCTCGGCGATCGGAGCGATCGTGGCCGTTCTGGCGATCTTCACGCCGTCGGGCCTGGGAGCCCGCGAGGCGTCGATGTACGGCCTGTTGCTGGCGGTCACGAGCGAAGGCCCCGCGCTCGGGGTGACGCTGCTCAACCGGCTCGTGATCACAACCGTCGAAGTCGTGTTGTTCGGAGTCGGCGTCGTGGGCTGGCGGAGCGCACCGCGCCGGCGCGCGCCCGCTCAGGAGTCGCAGGGTCCGTAGGATTGGCGGCATGTGCCGCAACATCAGAACGCTCTACAACTTCGAGCCACCGGTCATGGAAGGTGAGATCCACGACGCCGCGCTGCAGTACGTCCGCAAGGTGAGCGGGATGCAGAAGCCGTCGCAGGCGAACCAGGAGGCGTTCGACCGGGCAGTCTCGGAGATCGCGCACACGACGTGGCATCTCCTCGACTCGCTCGTGACGACCGCCACGCCGCGCGACCGCGAGGTCGAGGCCGAGCGCCGTCGCGCCCGCGCCGCAGTCCGGTTCGGCAACGCCGCCTGAGGCTCCCCCGCCTCACGGAGGACCGCCTGAGTCTGACTGGAGTCAGACTCACGTCTGACACACCGAAGTGCGACCAGATTCGAACGAGAGTGTGACGCGGGTCGTGCAAACCGAGGTGCGGAGGCGGTTTGCGACGACCCGCGAATATGTCTCGAAACCCGGAAAACCGAGAGCGACCGCCCGGCCCACAACGCGGCTTCGCACAGCGGTCGCGTCAGACTCCTGTCTGACTGGAGTCAGACGTGGGGTTGCGGCTCGAGGCTCAGTCCGAGCCGCTCTCGGCGGTCGCCTGTTCGATCGCCTGGACGATGTCGTCCTCCGAGCACCCCTGGCCGAGCATCGTTTCGATCATGATCGCGTACTGCCGACGCTCCTTCTCGCGGGCGCCTGCATCCGTCTTCTTCGTTTCGTACGTCAATGACATCACTGGGCTTGCCTCCTTCGTCTACAGAGCGAACGGGGCGGCTGAGTGGGCCATTCCCTCCTCGCAGATTCCTTACAGGTGCGTCCGCGTCGCCGGGCTCTAGGCTCCAGCCGTGCGTGAGCAGCTCCTGGCCTGGTTCGAGGCGAACGGCCGCGACCTTCCCTGGCGCCACACGCGCGACCCCTACGCGATCCTCGTCAGCGAGGTGATGCTGCAGCAGACGCAGGTCGATCGCGTCGTTCCCCGCTGGCAGGCATGGCTCGAACGCTGGCCGACCGTCGAGGCGCTGGCCGGCGCCTCCACTGCGGACGTGATCGTCGCGTGGCAGGGGCTCGGCTACAACCGGCGTGCCGTCAGCCTGCACCGCGCTGCGCGCATCGTCGCCGATCGCGGCTGGCCCGACGACCTGACCGAGTTGCCCGGCGTCGGCCCGTACACCGCCGCGGCCGTCGGCAACTTCGCGTTCGGGCGCGACACCTTGCCGCTCGACACGAACGTCCTGCGCGTGCGAGAGCGAACAGGCGAGACGTTCGATGCGACGTGCGCACAGGCCCTGTTCGACCTCGGTGCGACGATCTGCCTCGCACGCATCCCACGCTGCGGGGCGTGCCCACTCTCGGCCTGGTGCCCGTCGCGCGGTGCCCGCTACGAACCACTGCGCAGGCAGTCGCGCTTCGAAGGCTCCTTCCGCGAGCGGCGCGCACTCGCGCTCCGGGCCGTCGCCGCCGGCGAGCAGCCGAAGGACGGCGACGCGCTCGCCTCGCTCGCCCGCGATGGTCTCGTCGTCCTGCGAGACGGCGTCGCTGCGCTGCCCGACTGACTTCGATGGTCTAAGCCGCAAGCGACAACCGCGAGACGGCAACCTCGCGCGCGAGCGCAGGCTCGTCCGTGACGAGCCCGTCGACGCCCAGGTCGACGAGCTCCGCCATGCTCCGAACGTCGTTGACCGTCCACGGCACGACGCGCAGCCCGACCGCCTGCGCGGCGACGACGAGGTCGCGGGTGACCACATCGTGGCGAGGCCCGAGCGTGCGCGCGACGGTGGCGATCCGCATCGGCTGATCGAACAGGAACGTCGTCTCGACCGTCGAGCGGAGTCGCGCGACCTGGGCGAGCACCGGTTCCGCGAACGAGCACACCGCGATGCGTGTCAGGTACGGCCGCAAGGCTCGAACGAACTCGCGCGACGGCTCCGTCAGGCCCGGAAAACACTTCGCCTCGACGACGACCGTCGTCTTGCCTGCCAGCTCGAGGGCGCGCTCGAACCGCAGCCCGGACGCGTCGGAGTGATCGACGTCGTGCGCGACGACGAGCTCGCCGTCCGCGACGCCGACGTCCAGCTCGACCGACGTCGGCGACGCAGCGACCATCCTCCCCAGGGTCAGCGCGTCGTTGCCGCGGTGCGCCTGAACCTCGAACACCATGCCCACAGATTTGCCACGGAGAGGTCGAGTCCGGGCCGCTGGACGGTCGAGCGGTGGTGACAGGTCGGTGAACGGCTAGACCGAGTGCCGGAGCCAGATGTTCGGCTCGACGTGCACTCCCACACCGTCCCGCACGTCGAGCGGCGCGAGCATCCCCGGCACGACGTAGGTGCCGTCGTCGGGGAAGCTCATCGCGGTCCATTCCTCCCAGTCGGCGAGCGGTGCCTCGATCACCATCGACCGCGGCGCAGGTGCCAGGATCTCGCCGCCGACGCGCTCGTGGAGGCGGACCCAGGGGTCGAAGTGCGCGCCGTCTTCGCGCCGCCAGTCGACGTAACGCTCGATCGGGATCAGCGGGTAGCGCTCCTTGAGCGTCGGCCGCACAGGCGCGAGCAACCCGCGTAGGCCGCCCTCGCGAGCGGCGTCGCGCATCGCATTCAGCATCCGCGACGACAGTCGCGAGCCCTGCCGGTCGGGGCGGACCGAGATCGCGAGCGCGCACAACACATTCGCCTCGCGATCGCTCTCGAACGCACGCGCGAACCCGTCGTCCCAGCCCGTCGGCAGGTCGTCCAGTGACCCGTCCCACGGCATCGGAACCGAGTGCAACTCCGCGACGAGATCCGCCCCGTCGAGAAGCGCCAGCTGAAAGTCGGGCTGCTCGTCGTACAGACGCCCCCAGAACCGCGTCCCCGACTGGTTGTGATGCATGAACTCCGGGAACGTCCGCCGCGAGAGGGTCTCGAGCCGGATCTCCCTCAGATCCGGGCGGTCGGCGTAGCGAACGAGCTCCATCACCGCTCCAGCAGTGCGACCGCGTGCGCCGCGAGCCCTTCGCCGCGGCCGGTGAATCCAAGCGTGTCCGTCGTTGTCGCGCGGACGTTGACCTCGCCTCCGCCGACTGCGCGGGAGAGCTGCCGACGCATCTCCTCGCGGTGCGGAGCGATGCGCGGCTCCTCGCCGACGAGGACGCAATCCGCGTTGACGAGCGTCCAGCCCTCCGCCTGCACCTGCGCGTAGGCCTCGCGCACGAGGTCGAGGCTGTCGGCGCCGCGGAAGCGCTCGTCGTCAGACGGGAAGAGGGAGCCGATGTCCCCGAGCCCGGCGGCGCCGAGCAGCGCGTCGACGAGCGCGTGCGCGAGCACATCGCCGTCGGAGTGCCCGGCCAGCCCGCGCGGATGGTCGATCGTCACGCCTCCCAGCACGAGTGGCACGTCGTCGACGAGCGCATGCGCGTCGACGCCGATCCCGACGCGGAGCGTCATCGGATCGCCTCCGGCAACTCGTCGAGCGAGCCGATCGAGACCGCGGCGGCCGGAGGCTCGTGCAGATAGCCCCACGGCCCGCGTCGGATGTGCACGGCGACCATGCCGGCGGCGAGCGCCGGGACGATGTCGTTGTCGATCCGGTCTCCCACGTACGCGATCCTTTCAGCCTCGACCCCCGCGAGCTCGACGACGCGCGCGAAGAACTCCGCCGAGGGCTTGTCGACCCCCCACGACGACGACGAGCCGACCCGGTCGAAGTAGCGGCGGAGCCCTGCCTCGACGAACGCCGGAGTGTTCCCGGAGGCGGCGAGGCGGAACCCCGCCTCCCGCAGACGCGTCACGCAAGGAAGCGAGTCGGGGTAGAAGTCGTCGAGCTCCCACGTCGACTCCGGCTGTTCGACGCCGAGGATCTCCCAGACCAGACCATGATGCTCGCCCCGTGCGGCCAGACCGCCGAGCACGCCCATCAGGGTGAAGCGCGGGACGCCGGCGGCGTCCGCGGCCCGCTCCCACAGCCGCGTCTCGTCGACGAGCGTCTCGCCGACGTCGAAGACGACCGCCTCTACAGCCATCCGCGCACGCGCGCCAGGTCGGCGGGCGTCGTCACCTTGAGCAGCCGCTCGTCGCCCTCGACGGTCGTCACGCGGCCGCCGGACGCCTCGACGAGCGACGCGCAATCCGTCGCTTGTGCCAAGTTGTCACTAACTGGGTTCAGCGCCCCTCGAAGCACCGCCGCCACGAACGCCTGCGGGGTCTGGACGGCGACCAGGCCACCGCGGTCGAGGGTCTCGGCCACCACGCCTTCGCTGACCCGCTTGACGGTGTCCGGGACCGGCAGGACCGGGACGGCGCCGTCGAAACCCTGCGCGAGCGCGGCGATCAGCCGCTGGACGACGCCGTCGTCGACGAGCGGGCGTGCCGCGTCGTGGACCAGGATCACGTCGGCGTCCTCGGGCACGTCGGCGACGCCGGCCCGGACCGAATCGGTGCGGGTCTCGCCGCCGGTGACGCACGCCGCGACCTTCGAGGCGCCGACCTCCTCGGCGAGCAGGATCGCCGGCTCCTCCCACTCGGGCGGGGCGACCACGACGACGTGGTCGATCAGCGCGCACTCGTCGAGGCGCCGGATCGGCTCCGCGAGCAGCGGCAGCTCGCCGAGGCGCACGAACGCCTTCGGTCGATCCTCCCCGAGCCGCTCCCCTCGCCCGGCGGCGACGAGAACAGCCCAGACGCTCATTACGCCCGGGAGGTGCTCTTCCGGGTCGCGGCGGGCTTGTTCGCCGTCGAGCTCTTCGCGGGAGCCCGCGCGGCGACGGTCTTCGCCTTGGCGGGTGCGACCTTCTTCGCGATCGGCGCTGCCTTGGCCGGGGTGACGGCCCGCTTGGCGGCCGGAGCGTCCTTCTTCTCGGGAGCCGCCGGCTTCGGCTTCGCGCCGTTCGTCAGCGTCTCCTCGAGCCACTCCAGCGCCTCTTCCTCGGACATCGTCTTCGCGTACATCAGCTCTGAGGCGAGGATCTTCTTGGCCTTCACGTACATCTGCTTCTCGCCGGTCGAGAGCCCCTTCTCGCCGTCGCGGAGAGCGAGGTTGCGCACGACTTCGGCGAGCTCGTAGATGTCGCCGGTCTTCATCTTGTCGCGGTTGTGCTTGAAGCGCCGGTTCCAGTTCTTCGGCATTTCGGTGCCGCCCGAGGTCAGATACTTGACGACCTTCTTGACCGCCTCTTCGTCGATCACCTTGCGGAGACCGACGAGCTCGGCGTTCTCCGCAGGGACGTTCACGGTCATGTCGTTGTGCAGGATCTTGATCGTCAGGTACTCGCGCTTCTCGCCCAAGACCTCGCGCTTCTCGCGCTTTACGACCGTCCCAGCACCGTGGTGGGGATACACCACCTTGTCACCGACCTTGTACAAATTCGCCTCTTTCGTCTGTAGTCGCGAAACTGCCGGCGGCCCTGAAGGCTCACCGGCGAGGAACTCCAGAGTACCAGAAACCCTGCAAATCCGCCATTTTTTCGAAAATCCCTGCTAGGCGGGGAAATCCATCAGCGCCGCCCGCAGCGCCTCCCGGATCGTCTCTGCCGAAACCGGCCGGCGCCCCAGCTTCCGGCACTCCTCGGCCCGCCGCTCCGATTGCGCCGCGACCCGCAGGCGCCCCGTGAGCCCGATCTCGCCGTACGCCGCCACGCCGTCCCGAACGGCCACGCCCTTGGCAGCCGAGGCAATTGCCAGCGCGATCCCGAGGTCTGCGCCCGGCTCGTCGATCCTCACCCCGCCCGCGACGTTGACGAACACGTCCGCCCCGCCGAGCGCCAGGCCCGCATGCCGGGCGAGCACCGCCACGATCATCGCCAGCCGCTTCGGGTCGACCCCCGTCGCGACGCGGCGGGGCATGGCGAGGTCGGTCGGCGAGACCAGAGCCTGGATCTCGAGCAGGAGCGGCCGGGTCCCCTCGAGGGTGCAGGCGACGGCGGCGCCGACCTCGCCCGAGTGCGTGCGGCCGAAGACCTCGGACGGATCGGGAACTCCGACGAGCCCGGCCCCGGTCATCTCGAAGACGCCCAGCTCGTTCGTCGAGCCGAAGCGGTTCTTGACGGCCCGGAGGATGCGCAGCGCGTGGAACCGGTCGCCCTCGAACTGCAGCACGCAGTCGACGAGGTGCTCGAGCACCCTCGGCCCCGCGACCGAGCCGTCCTTCGTGACATGGCCGACGAGGAAGGTCGCGACGCCGGCTGCCTTGGCGACGCGCAGGAGCCGGGCAGCCGCCTCGCGCACCTGGGAGACCGACCCGGGCGCCGAGCCGACCTCCGCCGACCAGAGCGTCTGCACGGAGTCGATCACGCACACGGCCGGCCGCTCGCGCTCGAGCGTCTCGCAGACGGCGTCGAGCTCGGTCTCGGCCAGGATCTCGACCAGGTCGCACCCCCGAGCCGGGCAGCTCGGAGCTTGACCTGCGCGACCGACTCCTCGCCTGTGATCAGAAGCGCCCGCCGCTCCTGCGAGATCGCGCCGAGCGCGGTCAGGAGCAGCGTCGACTTGCCGACGCCCGGCTCGCCGCCCACCAGGACGAGCGACGCCGGCACGAGCCCGCCGCCGAGGACGCTGTCGAGCTCCGCGACGCCCGTCGAGAGCCGTTCCGTCTCCTCGACGACGACGTCCACCAGCCTCAGCGGCGGCCTCGATGCCACCGGCGACCCGGACCGCTTGAGGGGCGCCTCGGCGGTCATCGTGCCGAACTCACCGCAGCCGGGACACCGGCCGAGCCAGCGGCCGGCGGAGGTGCCGCATTCGCTGCAGACGTGCTGGACGGCGGCAACCTTGGCCATGAGCTGGAAGGTACTCGGCGGCCCCGACGGCAGGTGTGCCGGCTCTGGAACGATCATTCCCATGCGATACAGACAACTGGGCGACAGCGACCTCCACGTCTCGGAGATCAGCCTCGGTTCCTGGCTCACGTACGGGGGCGGCGTCGGCGACGACGAGGCCCGGGCCTGTGTCGACGCAGCCTTCGAGGCCGGCATCAACTTCATCGACACCTCGAACGTGTACGCACTCGGGGCAGCCGAGTCGTTCCTCGGAGACGTGCTCGGCTCGCGGCCACGCGATTCCTACATCCTGGCGACCAAGCTCTTCTTCCCGATGGACGACTCGGGAGAGAACCAGGGCCTGTCGCGAGCTCAGGTGCTGAAGCAGATCGATGCGTCGCTGGCGCGTCTGCGCACCGACCACGTCGACCTCTACCAATGCCATCGGTACGACCTCCAGACGCCGCTGGAGGAGACGATGGAGGCGCTCACCGAGGTCGTGCGCGCCGGCAAGGCGCGGTACCTCGGGTTCAGCGAGTGGAGCCCGCAGCAGATCAAGGCCTCGCTCGACCTGACCCGCGAGCACGGCTACGCGAAATTCGTGTCGTCGCAGCCGCAGTACTCGCTGCTCTGGCGCAAGCCCGAGGCTGAGGTGATCCCGCTCAGCCGCGAGCACGGGATCTCGCAGATCGTCTGGTCGCCTCTCGCGCAAGGGGCCCTGACCGGCAAGTACCGGCCCGGGCTGCCGCCGCCCGAGGGCTCACGCGCCACCCACGCCCGCATGGGCCGGCTGATGGGAGGCTGGCTGAGCGACGACGTACTGGAGCGGGCGGCGCGCCTCGCCCCGATCGCCGAACGGCTGGGCATCACGATGGCCCAGCTCGCACTCGCCTGGATCCTCCGCGAGCCGAACGTCGCCTCGGCGATCGTCGGTGCCACGCGCCCCGCGCAAGTGCTGGAGAACGCATCCGCCTCCGGAATCGAGCTCGACGCGGCGACTCTGGCCGAGATCGAGACCGCGGTGGGCCGTTAGTACACTCGCGGCCGTGGCGCGGAAGCATCGCTCGCAGGCGGAGGCTCTCGACCGGTGCCGCGCGCTCCAGCAGGAGGTGCGCGCCGGGCTCGAGCGACTCCCGTCGGCCGACCCCGGCGTGATCGACGTCGTCTGGCGGGGCGAGGCGCTGGGCACCCTGCTCTGGGCGCTGCAGCTCGAGGAGCTGCCGCCGTACGACGAGCCCTTCTCGACCGACGAGGTCGTCGCAGCTCCGCTCGGATCGGCCTCGCTGCGGGATCGCGAGGCGATCGAGCTCGAGCGCGAGTCGGCGCGCCTCTGGCACTGGCGGGCGCGGACGACGGCAGTGCAGGCCGACGGTACGATCGAGCTGCCGGACAACTTCGCGAGCTTCGACCAGCTCGTCGCGGCGACCGCGATGCGAGGCTTCGAGCAGGGCCTCCTGCCCGCGCCGATGCGGGGCGACTTCCGGGCCTACGGGAAGGTCTACCGCCATCTGTCGGCCGAGCAGCACGCCGAGGCGCATTCGATCGCCGCCGAACGCCAGCACGCGTTGACGTGGCTCTGCGGCGAGGGCGACAACTGGGACGACGTCCCGCTCGACACGTGATATCGGAGCCTCTACCATCTTGACCGTGGATCGGCTCGATCGCTACGCGACGCTCATCACACGCGTGGGCGCCAACGTGCAGCCCGGCCAGTCGGTCTTCGTCACAGCACTCGTCGAGCACGCCCCGCTCGCGCGCGCGCTCGCCAGGGCGAGCTACGAGGCAGGCGCCGAGCGCGTCGATGTCCGTTACGTCGACAACCACGTCAGGCACGCCGTGATCGAACACGCAAAAGACGAGCTGCTGACCGAGACGTCGCCTTGGCTGATGGCGCGCACGGAGGCGATCGCGGCGGGCGGCGCGCTGATCATGATCGCCGGCGATCCCGAGCCAGAGCTGCTCGCCGACCTCGACCCCGGCCGGGTGGGCCGGCACCGGCCAGTCGACGCCGCCAACCGTCAGCTGCAGGCCCAGAACGACCGTACCGTCAACTGGTCGATCGCAGCCTTCCCAACCGAAGGCCAGGCGCAGCAGGTGTTCGGCGAGCCCGACCTCGAGCGCCTCTGGGAAGCCGTCGCCCACACCGTGCGGCTCGACGAGCCGGACCCCGTCGCTGCCTGGCGTGAGCATACGGAGACGCTCCGGCGACGCTGCGAGCAGCTGAACGCACGAGCCTTCGACGCGATCCGGTTCACCGGCCCCGGCACCGACCTGACGGTGGGGCTGCTGCCCGGAGCACGCTGGCTCGGCGGTGGGATCGAGACGGTCGACGGCATCAAGCACGTGCCGAACCTCCCGACGGAAGAGGTCTTCGCCTGCCCCGACTGGCGCCGCACGGAGGGCGCCGTCCGCTCGACCAGGCCGCTCTCGCTGGGCGGCACGATCGTCCGCGACCTCGAGGTGCGCTTCGAGGGCGGCGAGGCGGTCGAGGTGCACGCGTCGTCGGGCGAGGGCACGGTGCGCGGCGAGATGACGGTGGACGAGTTCGGCGGGCGGCTCGGCGAGGTCGCGCTCGTCGACGGCCTGTCGCGCGTCGGGCAGACCGGGATCACGTTCTTCGACACGCTCTTCGACGAGAACGCCACCTGCCACATCGCGTACGGCAGTGCCGTCACCTTCGGCGTCGACGGCATCGACGGGCTGACGCCGGAGGAACTGCGGGCCTACGGCATCAACAACTCGGCCGTCCACACGGACTTCATGATCGGCGGCCCCGAGGTGGCCGTCGACGGGCTCACGACCGACGGCGTCGCCGTCCCGATCCTCCGGGAGGACGTATGGCAGCTCCAGTCCTAGACGAGCGGCTCGAGCGCTACGCCGAGTTGGCGATCCGAGTCGGAGCGAACCTCGAGGCGGGGCAGTCGCTCTTCATCGGGGCATCGATCGAGCATGCGCCGCTCGCCCGCGCCCTGACGCGGGCAGCGTACGGCGCAGGAGCGCGGTACGTCGACGTTCGGTACGTGGATCAGCACGTGCGCCGCGCGATGATCGAGTTCGGCCCGGACGAGGCGCTCGAGCACACACCCGAGTGGTTGAAGACCCGCTTCGCGGCCTCGGCCGGGAACGCGCTGATCGGCACCACCGGCGATCCCGAGCCGGACCTGCTGGCCGACCTGCCCGGCGAGCGCGTCGGCCGTGCCCGCATGCGTGAGCTGAACGAGGTCATCCGCGGGCTGATGGAAGGCCGCAGGATCAACTGGACCGGAGTCGCCTACCCCAACGAAGGCTGGGCGACGATGATCTTCGGCGAGCCGGATGTCGAGCGGCTCTGGGAGGCGGTCGCGTTCTGCACGCGCCTCGACGAGGCCGACCCGGTCACCGCCTGGCGCGATCACATCGCGAAGCTCGAGGCGCGGGCCGCGCAGATGAACGAGCACAAGTTCGACGCGCTCCGCTACCTCGGACCCGGCACCGATTTCACCGTCGGGCTCCTGCCGAATGCGCGCTGGATGTCGGCGAAGTTCCGCACGGCCGATGGGCGCGAGTACGTCCCGAACATGCCGACCGAGGAGATCTTCACGACACCCGATTGCCGGCGCGCGGAGGGAACGATCGCCTCGACCCGTCCGCTGGCGCTCGCGGGCGACGTCGTCGAGGGCCTGCGGCTCAAGGTCGAGGGCGGCCGGATCGTCGATGTGCAGGCGGAGCGCGGCGCCGACGTCGTCCGGGGACAGCTGGACGGAGACGAGCGCGCCCGCTACTTCGGCGAGGTCGCGCTCGTCGACGGCGCGTCGCGTGTCGGCCAGACCGGGCTGACCTTCTTCGACACGCTCTACGACGAGAACGCGACGTGTCACATCGCCTACGGGTTCGGCGTCCCCGAGGTGTTCGACGGCGATCCCGGCGAGGGCCTGAACGTCTCGACCGTGCACACCGACTTCATGGTCGGAGGGCCGGAGCTCCAGGTCGACGGCCTCACCGCGGCCGGCGACGCCGTGCCGATCATCCGCGAGGACACTTGGCAGCTCTAGCGCCGGACGGCCGCCTCGAGCGCTACGCCGAGCTCATCGTGGGCGTCGGCGCCAACGTGCAGCCCGGCCAGGTTGTCGACCTCCGAGCCGACGTCGAGCACGTCGACGTCGCCCGGGCCGTCGCGCGTGCCGCGTACCGCGCCGGCGCACGCTACGTCGACCTCACCTATCGCGACCCGCACGTTCGTCGGGCGCTGATCGAGTACGGCGCCGACGACGTGCTCTCGTGGTCGCCGCCGTGGCTGCTCGAGCGGACGCAGCGCATGGGCGACGAACGCGCGGCGATCGTCGCACTCACGGGCGACGCAGAGCCCGACCTGCTCAGCGACCTCCCCGGCCCGCGCGTCGGCAAGGCGCGCATGAAGGAGATCGCCGAGCTGAACAGCCGCCAGATCAACGAGCAGCTCAACAACTGGACGGTCGTGGGCGTCCCGAACATCGGCTGGGCCAGGCAGATGTTCGGCGAGCCGGATCTCGACCGGCTGTGGGAGCTCGTCGAGTTCTGCTGCCGCCTCGACGAGGCCGACCCGGTCGAGGCCTGGCGCGAGCATGTCCGCACGCTCGACCGCCGCGCCGCGACCCTGAACGCAATGCAACTCGACGCCGTTCGGTTCCGTGGGGACGGCACCGATCTGACGGTCGGTCTCCTCCCGGAGTCCCGTTGGCAGGGCGTCGTGTCTCACACGATCGACGGGATCCCGTACGTGGCGAACATGCCGACCGAGGAGGTCTTCACGACTCCCGACGCGCGGCGGACAGAGGGGCACGTGCGCTCGACGCGACCGCTCGCGCTCTACGGCCGCATCGTGCGCGGCCTCGAGATGCGCTTCGAGTCCGGCCGTATCGTCGAGGTTCGCGCAGAGGAGGGAGCCGACGTGATCGAAGGCGAGCTGTCGACCGACGAGCGCGCGTCGTACCTCGGCGAGGTCTCCCTCGTCGACGGCACGTCGCGCGTCGGCAGGACGAACATGACGTTCTTCGACACGCTGTTCGACGAGAACGTGACGTGCCACATCGCCTACGGCGGCGCCTACGCCGAGGCCGTCGAGGGGGAGCCGGGCGAGGGCGTCAACGTCTCGACCGTCCACTCCGACTTCATGATCGGCGGGCCCGAGGTCGACGTCGACGGCATCCTGCGCGACGGCACCGTCGTGCCGCTTCTGCGCCGGGACGTCTGGCAGCCGGACTGACCACATGAAAAAAGCGGCGGGGCCGTAGGCCCCGCCGCTCTGCGTTCTGCGTCCCTTTCCCTAGTCCGCCTTTACTTCAGGCAGAGGGCCGCAAGATCGACGCTGTAGGTCGAGTTGTAGGTGAAGCAACCGACCCTGTTCGAGAGCAGGATGCGGTCGTTGAAGTTGTTGCGGGCCGCCCACGGCGGGTTCTTCGACATCATGTTGACGTCGAGGTTGCCGTACGCGTTGTAGCGAGGAGCACCCGACAGCAGCGACGCGGCGGTCATCTGCTTGTTGTACGTCGGGTCGTTGAAGTACGCCACGTTGTTGTTGTTCGCAGCGTGGAGGCTGCTGCCGGAGAGCAGCACGTTGATGAAGTCGTACGGATCGGCGTAGTCGGCGATCCAGCCCTCCGACGTGATGTCGAACGGCTCACCACGGGTGCCTTCCTTGTCGATCTGCACGGCACGGGCGAACAGGTGGCTGTTGACGTTCAGACCGATCTGCTTCAGGTTGAACTGAACGATCTGCGCGACGAGCGGAGCCGAGCCCGTGTTCGAGGTGTAGTACTGCACCTGCGTGCCGGCCTTGATGCCGGCCTTGTCGGCCCACTTCTTGGCCGTCGTGAGGTCCGGTCCCTTGAGCGGGTACAGGTTGGCGTCACGGAAGCCGGCGAGGCCCGGAGGCAGGATCTGATCGGTCCGCTTGCCGGCCAGGTAACCGCCCTGGGCGAGCATGGCCTTGCGGTCGATCGCGTAGTTGATCGCCTTCGCGAGCGCCGTTCCCTTGGCGCCCTTGAAGAGGGCACGGTCGTGGTTGAAGGCCAGGTAGTTCACGCCGAGCTGCGGCTTGACCCAGAACTGGCCCTTGTTGACGCCGTACTTCTGGGCGGCCTCGGCGTACGACGCGGGCGGGATGCCCTGTGCGGCGTAGTCGGTCGCGGCCTGCTGCGTGCGCAGGTACGTGGCCGCCAGCGAGTTGCCGATGTTGTAGACGATCTGGTTGACGTTGTGCGGGCGCTTGCCCTTGTAGTACGGATTCTTCTTGATCGTGATCGACTTGTTCGGGCTGCCGATCGGAGATGTAGTACGGGCCCGCCGACGGCGGCGCGAGGACGCCGTTCGGGTCATGAGCAAGGTTGGTCGGGACGGCGCAGAAGAACGGCATCGCCATACGGGCGAGGAAGTCAGGGGCGGCCTTGGTCAGGTTGATGACCAGGTGCGAGCCGTGCACCTTGACACCCGTGACGGGCGACTTCGAGGCGCCGACGATGTCGGAGAAGAAGGGCACCGACGGCGACTGCATCTTGGGATCCGCGTCGCGGTCGATGGCGGCCTTGAAGTTCGCGGCCGTGACAGCCTGGCCGTTCGAGAACTTCGTGAAGCCGGCCTTGACGTTGAAGTCGTAGGTCTTTCCGTTGTTCGAGACCCTGGGGAATCCGGCTGCGGCCTCGGGCGTGAGCTGTGAGCCCTTCGCCCCGTTGGCATCCGGGTAGTTCATGAGCTTCAGGCACGTGGCGTATTCGATCTCCCAGCCGGTCGACAGGTAGTCGAGCGCCGGGTCGGTGTAGTCGATGTCGTTCGCCAGGTCGACGTTCAGGGTGCCCCCGACGGCGCCGGCCTTGCCTGTCTTGGCAACCGCGCCGCCCGCGAAGCACCGCGGCCAACACGATCATGGCTGCCACAGACGACAGCCAGAGGGTTCTCCTCACGGAGTGCTCCTTTCAGTGCATTAACTGGGCAGGGCCGGGGAGACGGCCCACTGAATGCGACGTGCGTCTGCAGGTCCAGTTGGACCGAAAGGCAGAACGCTTACGACTTGTTTACGGCCCGTAACACAAGAGACCGCCTTTCGGCGGTCTCTTAACGCGGTTAACTAATTTTCGACCGCTAGGTCGTCTGGTGGCGCGTCCGGCGCTGCCGAGACTGCGATCGCTTCGGGCGGTGCCGGCGGCACGACCGTGATGTCGACCTCTTCGTCGTTCTTGCGCGCGACGAGGATGGTCGAGCCCGGTTCGAGGGTGCGGCCGAGCACGTAATCGGCCAGCGGATCCTCGATGTAGCGCTGGATCGCGCGCCGGAGCGGCCGTGCACCCATCGTCGGGTCCCAGCCCTTCTCGACGAGCAGGTCCTTGGCCTCGTCGGTCAGCTCGATCGTCACCTCGTGCTCCGCCATCTGGACGCGCAGGCGGTTCATGAGCAGGTCGACGATCTGCAGGATCTCGGGCTTCGTCAGCTTCGGGAAGACGATCACCTCGTCGATGCGGTTCAAGAGCTCGGGCCGGAAGACCTTCTTCAGGTCGCCCATGACGCGTGTCTTCATGTCGTCGTAGGAGAGGCCCTCCTCCTCCGACAGGTTGAAGCCGAGCGCCATGTTCTTCGAGATCGACGCGGAGCCGATGTTCGAAGTCATGATCACGATCACGTTCCGGAAGTCGACCTTGCGGCCCTGGGAGTCCGTGAGCTTCCCGTCCTCGAGGATCTGGAGCAGGATGTTGAAGACGTCGGGGTGCGCCTTTTCGATCTCGTCGAAGAGGACGACCGAGTACGGCTTGCGGCGGACCGCCTCGGTGAGCTGGCCGCCTTCGTCGTAGCCGATGTAGCCCGGAGGGGATCCGACGAGCCTGGAGACGGCGTGCTTCTCCATGTACTCCGACATGTCGATCTGGATCATCGCGTCCTCGTCGCCGAACAGGAACTCGGCGAGCGTGCGCGCGAGCTCGGTCTTCCCCACGCCGGACGGCCCGAGGAAGATGAACGAGCCGGTCGGGCGCTTCGGGTCCTTGATGCCGGCCCGCGCGCGGCGGATCGACTTCGAGACGGCGATGATCGCCGCGTCCTGGCCGATCACGCGCTTGTGCAGCTCCTCCTCCATGCGGACGAGCCGCTGCGACTCGGCCTCGGTGAGCTTGAAGACCGGGATCCCCGTCCACATCGAGACGATGTCGGCGATCTCCTCCTCGCCGATCTCCGGCTGCTCGGTCTGCTCGGAGTCGCGCCACTGGTCCTCGAGCTCGCGCTTCTTCTGCGTCAGCTTCCGCTCCTTGTCGCGCAACGACGCGGCCTTCTCGAACTCCTGGCCCTCGATCGACGCTTCCTTGTCCTTGCGCACCTTCTCGATCTCGTCCTCGAGCTCGCGGTAGCGCGGCGGGGCGGTCATCGTCTTGATGCGCATCCGCGAGGCAGCCTCGTCGATCAGGTCGATCGCCTTGTCGGGCAAGTGCCGGTCCTGGATGTAGCGGTCGGCGAGCGTCGCAGCTGCCTCGAGCGCCTCGTCGGTGATCTTGCACCGATGGTGGGCCTCGTAGCGGTCGCGGAGGCCGCGTAGGATCTGAACGGTGTCGTCGGTCGACGGCTCCTCGACGCGGATCTGCTGGAAGCGGCGCTCGAGCGCAGCGTCGCGTTCCAGGTACTTGCGGTACTCGTCGAGCGTCGTCGCGCCGATCGTCTGCAGCTCGCCGCGGGCGAGCGCAGGCTTGAGGATCGACGCAGCGTCGATCGCGCCCTCGGCTGCACCTGCACCGACGAGGTTGTGGAGCTCGTCGATGAACAGGATGATGTCGCCGCGCTGGGTGATCTCCTTCATCACCTTCTTCAGGCGCTCCTCGAACTCGCCGCGGTACTTCGAGCCGGCGACGAGGGCAGCCAGATCGAGGTTGTAGATCTGCTTGCCCTTCAGGATGTCGGGCACCTGGTTGCCGGAGATGCGTTGTGCGAGGCCTTCGACGACGGCGGTCTTGCCGACGCCCGGCTCGCCGATCAGCACCGGGTTGTTCTTGGTGCGCCGCGAGAGGATCTGCATGATCCGCTCGATCTCGGTCTGGCGTCCGACGACCGGGTCGAGCTTTCCCTCCGAGGCGAGCTTCGTGAAGTTGCGACCGAACTGGTCGAGCAGCTTCGAGCTCTTGCCCTTCTCGCCCGACGTGCCCTGCGTGCCGCCCTGACGGCGGCCGGGGCCGGACAGCATGCGGATGATCTCGTTGCGGATCTTCTCGGCGTCGGCGTCGAAGTCGAGCAGGATGCGCGCGGCGACCCCTTCGTTCTCGCGGACGAGGCCGAGCAGGATGTGCTCGGTCCCGATGTAGTTGTGGCCGAGCGACAGCGCCTCGCGCAGCGCGAGCTCGAGCACCTTCTTCGCGCGCGGCGTGAACGGGATCTGACCCGTCGTCACCTCGTCGCCCTGCCCGACGATGCGGGCAACCTGGGCCCGGACCTCCTCGACGGTGATGTCGAGGGACTCGAGCACCCGCGCTGCGAGACCTTCCTCCTCGCGCAGCAGGCCGAGCAGGATGTGCTCCGTACCGATGTAGTTGTGCTTCAGCGCACGAGCTTCGTCCTGGGCCAGGACGACAACCTGTCGAGCTCGTTCAGTGAATCTCTCGAACACTCAGTGACCTCTCTTTACCGCGTGCGACGGCGGCGTCAACCTGATTCGACTTTCCGAGGCGATCATCGTACTCCTGCTTCCGGTGTTGCCGTCGAGTGTCACGATCGGCGTTCCCTCTGGGCCGGAAAGAGGATGACGTCGCGGATCGAGTCCTTTCCGGCCAGGACCATCGCCAGGCGGTCGATCCCGAACCCGAGCCCGCCCGTCGGCGGCATCCCGTACGAGAGCGCCTGGACGTAGTCCTCGTCGCCGGGCTCGGCCTCGACGTTCCCGCCGGCGCCTTCGTCGGCCTGCATCGTAAATCGTTCCTGCTGCTCGACCGAGTCGTTCAGCTCGCTGAACGCGTTGCAGAGCTCGGTGCCGCCGATGAAGCCCTCGAAGCGCTCGACGATCTCGCTGCTTTCGTCCGTGAGCCGGGCGAACGGCGACAGCCGGACTGGATAGTCGTAGAGGAACGTCGGATCGACGAGCTTCGGCTCGACGTAGTTGGTGAGCGCATGGTCGACGAGCTGCGCCCACGTCCGGTCCTGCGTCGTGTCGATCCCGCGTCCGTCCAGGATGCTCCGCAGCTCGTCGCTCGTCGGTCGACCAGACGCCGTGCTCCTCGAGCGCGTCGACGAGCTTCAACCGCCGCCAGGGAGCCTTCAGGTCGATCTCGTGGCCCCGATAGGTGATCTTCGTCGTTCCGAGCACCTCGAGCGCGACCGACTCGACCAGCGTCTCGAAGCGCGCCATCGTGTCCTGGTAGTCGGCGTAGGCCTCGTACCACTCGAGCATCGTGAACTCCGGGTTGTGCTTGTACGAGACACCTTCGTTCCGAAAGACCCGACCGATCTCGTAGACCTTCTCGAGCCCACCGACGATCAGGCGCTTGAGGTAGAGCTCGCCGCCGGCGATGCGCAGGTAGAGCTCCTGGTCGAGCTCGTTGTGGTGGGTGGCGAACGGCCTGGCGAACGCGCCGCCGTAGTCCGCCTGGAGCGCGGGCGTCTCGACCTCGACGAACCCCTCTCCGTCGAGGTGGCTGCGAATCGCACGGATCATCCGCGACCGGAGGATGAAGTCGGCTCGCGTCCCCTCGTTCATCAAGCAGGTCGAGGTACCGGCGCCGGTAGCGCTGCTCGACGTCGGTGAGGCCGTGGAACGTGTCCGGGAGCGGCGACCGGATCCGCGCGAGCAGCTCGAGGCGGTCCACGATCAGCGACGGCTCGCCGCGTCTGCTCTTGGTCGGCTTCCCGATCGCGCCGACGATGTCGCCGAGGTGCACCTCCACCTCGCCGGTGCGCGCGGCCGGACAGAGGAGCTGGATCCGGCCGCTGCGGTCGACGAGGTCGAGGAACACGAGCTTGCCCATGTCCCGGCGCGCGAGCACGCGGCCGGCGAGCCGGCGCTCCTCCGTGCCTTCGACGCCGGCCTCGAGCGCGTCCGCCTCGGAGTGCACGGCCGCGATCTCGTCCCGGTCGGGAAAGCGCTTGGGGAGAGGCTCCGTCACGGTCGCTTGACCATAGCCCAGGCCTTCGGGCCGTTCTCCGGCGTGCGGCCTTCCCGGACCACGCCGAAGCCCTGTGCTTCGTAGAAGGGCAGATTCGCCTCGTTGTTCGTGAGCAGGACGGTCGAGAGCCCGGCAGCCGCCGCCGCCTCGACGCCCGGGCGCATCAGGGCCCGTCCGACCCCCTGCCGCTGGGCCCACGGGTCGACGCCGATCCCCGCGAGGTACCAGTGGGCCCCGCCGGCCACCTCGGCGCGCAGCTGCTCGACCGCACGGCCGTAGGCGAGGAACGGCGCGGTCGCCGCTGCCGAGCCGGAGCGGCGTCGTGACGAGAGCGCGCAGGGTTGCGCCGACGCGAATCGCCTGCCGCCCCGGCGGCAGCCAGCGCGCGGCGCCGACCACGGGACCGGCCGTCGCGTAGACGTCGGCCGCGGTCACGTCGAAGCCGATCCGGAACAGCCAGGGCAGGAGCTGGGCGCGACGCTCCGCATCCGGCACGAGCCACACCCACGCCGGATCGTCGTGAAACGCGCGCGCGAGCACGTCGCTCGCCTCCTGCAACCGCTCCTTGCCGATCCGCACGACGTCCATCGCCGTGCGAGAGACTACGGGGTCAGGCCCCTGACGGGCCTCCGGCCGTCGCCTGCCGGTCGTTCGTCAGGCGGCTTTGATCTCCATGATCTTGAACTTCAGCGCGCCGCGAGGAGCCGTGACCTCGACCACGTCGCCCTTCTTGTGCCCCATGATCGCCTTGCCGACCGGCGACTCGTTCGACAGCTTGTTCTGAGCCGGGTTCGCTTCGGCCGAGCCGACGATGTGGTACTCGACCTCCTTGCGCGCCTTGACGTCCCGCAGCACCACGCGCGAGCCGACCGAGACGGCGTCCTTGGAGATCTCCTTCTTCGTGATCACGCGAGCCGAGAGGAGCCGCTCCTCGAGTTGGGCGATCTTGTGCTCGAGCATCGCCTGCTCGTTCTTGGCGTCGTCGTACTCGGCGTTCTCGGCGATGTCGCCGAACTCCCGAGCGACCCTGATCCGCTCCGCGACCTCGCGGCGCTTCTCGCCCCGCAGGAGGTCGATCTCCTGCTGGAGCTTCTTGTAGCCCTCGGCTGTGAGAATGACTTCCTTCAAGCTAGGTCCTCCTGACCCCCAGAAACGGGCGGGAATGGTAGCGAGGCCGTCAAGTGAGCCGCAAGGGCCTGGAAGAAATGCCGGGCTACAGTTCACACACCGTGAACATCGACCTGGCAGAGAGCTGGTCGCTCGGGGGCGTCGAGATCCCGGGCCGGCTCGTTCTGGCCCCGATGGCCGGCGTCAGCGTCCAGGCCTTTCGGCGCCAGGGTCGCCGCTTCGGGGCCGGTCTCGTCTGCTCGGAGATGGTCTCGGTGGCCGGCATCCAGCACCGCAACGAGCGGACGTCGGGCTATCTGCGGGTCTCCCCCGACGAGCATCCGCTGGCGATCCAGATCTTCGGTTCCGACCCGGCCGCGATGGCCGAGGCGGCGCGGATCGTCGCCGCGTCGGGCGCCGACATCGTCGACATCAACTTCGGCTGTCCGGTCAAGAAGGTGACGAAGACCGGCGCGGGCGCCTCGGTGCTCGACGACCCGGTCCGCGCGTGCCGGCTCGTCGAGGCTGTTGCGGGTGCGAGCGACCTGCCGGTCAGCGTCAAGATGCGCCGCGGGGTCGAGAACGGCTCGCGCACGCTGCCTCGAGGTCGGGCCGCAGCTGGTCGAAGCAGGCGCTTCGTCCCTGACGCTGCACCCGCGCTCGGCGAAGCAGATGTACACGGGCACCGCCGACCACTCGCTTACGGCCGAGCTGGTCGCCCTCGTGGACGTTCCGGTGATCGCCTCCGGCGACGTCACCTCGCGCGCGCGCGCTCAGGCGGTGCTCGCGACGACGGGCGCGGCCGCGGTGATGGTCGGTCGCGCGGCTCAGGGCAACCCATGGGCGCTGCGCGAGATCATGGGAGACGCGAGCGAGCCGTCCCGGGAGGAGATCGTCGCGGAGCTCGTGCTCTTCATGCGCGAGACCGTCCGCGAGCTCGGTGAGCACCGCGCGTTCGGGTTCCTGAAGAAGTTCTACGGCTGGTACCTGGGCCGCGGTCGTTTCCCGCGGCCGTTCAAGCAGGAGCTCGTCATGCTGCCGAGCCTGGCCGAGGTCGAGGCGCGGCTGCTGGCCGCCGCCCCCGGTGCGCGGTTCGTGCTCGAACGGCTCCTCGACGAGCTGCCCGATCCGTCGGACGAGGTGCTGCTCGACTCGCTCCCGATCTCGCTCTATGGCGGCGGCTAAAGCACGGGGGAAACCGTGTTTCCCCCGTGGGCCCCTTTCTTCATCGCTGCGAACGACGAGCCGCCTTTGGCCTCCCGCCGGGCGGAGCCCGCTCCGGCGCCAGGGCTCGCGATCATCGTGAGGAACTGCCTAGCGAATCAGGTTCGGGTGGCGTTGCGGTCGGGTAGGCGCGGTGTTGCAAGGTGGTGGGGTCGATGAGTTTCCTGGACGCTTTCGGTCTACTCACCGCAACGAACGACGAGAGGAGCAGAGGTGACCAGATCGTCCACTTCGAGATCCCGGCAGACGACACCGGCCAGGCGCGCGAGTTCTACGGCGGGCTGTTCGGCTGGCAGTTCAAGAACTTCCCCGGGCCGTCCGAGTACTGGATGGGCGAGATCGTGCCGCAGCAGTCCGGCGTCGCGATCACGAACATGGAGCCTGGAAAGCACGGCGCCCGCGCCTACTTCTCAGTCGACGACATCAACGCGGGCGCCGCGCGCGTCAACGAGCTCGGTGGCAAGGCCGGTGACCCGATGCCGGTCCCGAACATGGGCTGGTTCGCGACGTGCACCGACCCGCACGGCAACGAGTTCGGCCTCTGGCAGAACGACGAGTCGGCGCCGGCGCCGAGCCGGCTAAGCCGACGGATCAGGGTTCCGCGCTGGTTCCTCGTCCAGACCAGGCGGAGCCCGTGCAGGGTCAGCTCGAGGTCGACGACGCCGATCGTCTTCGTGTGCGGCGCGATCAGATCGGACGAGGCCGCCCGTCGCGACGACGACGGCGTCGGGAGCGCCGAGCTCGTCGCGGATCCGATCGACGATGGCGTCGACCTGGCCGGCGAAGCCGTAGACGAGCCCCGACTGCAGCGCAGCGGTCGTCGTCTGGCTGATCACCCGCTCGGGCGCGGCGAACGGCACCTTCGGCAGGCGGGCCGCGCGCGCGAAGAGCGCGTCCATCGAGATCTCGATTCCCGGCGCAAGGACACCGCCCGCGAACTCACCCGCCTCGTTGACGACGTCGAAGTTCGTCGACGTGCCGAAGTCGACGACCACCGCCGGCGTCCCGTGGCGCTCGCGCGCGGCGACGGCGTTCGCGATCCGGTCCGGGCCGACCTCGCGCGGATCGTCGTAGCGAATCGGAACGCCGGTCGGCACGCCCAGGCCCGAGCACGAGCAGGTCGACACCCGCCCAGCGCTCGGCGAACGCCTCGTATTCGCGCACGAGCTGCGGGACCGACGAGCAGAGCACGATCCCGTCGAGCGTCGACAGGTCGACGAACGCGCGCAGCATCACGGCGAGCTCGTCGCCCGTGTGGTTGCGGTCGGTGGCGACCCGGAACTGCGTCTTCAGCTCGGCGCCGTCGAACAGCCCGAAGACGGTCTGGGTGTTCCCGCAATCGATCGCGAGGAGCATGGCCGAACTGTGTCAGACACCGGACGGTGCCCAGACCGCTTACAGGTCTTCGATCTCCGAACGGCCTTCGCCGATGCGCTTGGCGAGCGCTTCAGCGGTCAGCACCGGCTCGTCGCCTTCGCCGCGCAGCTCCTCGATCGTCACGTCACTCGAGGTGTAGACCTCGGCGCGCGGGATCATCCGCGTCGGGCGGTTCTTGTCCCAGACCCAGACGTCCTCCATCTTCAGGTGGAAGAACGGATAGCTCGGCTGCGGGACGTACTGGAAGTCGAGCTTGTTGCACAGGTACGTCGCGTCCTGTGTGAGGACGCAGTACCGGAAGAGCGCGAAGACGGCGCTGTACTCCTTCTTCAGCCGAAGCTCGGCTTCGGCCTCGAACTCGTCGAGCTCGTCGAGGTGGCTCACAGCACGGATTGTAACCCTGCGAGGGCTTCCGAGACCGTGCCCTTTCCGGGGATTTTCTGAGCCGGTGCGAGCTCGGCGAGCGGTTCGAGCACGAACAGGCGCTCGACGAGGCGGGGATGCGGCACGCTCAGCCCCGGCTCGTCGACGGCCAGCTCGTCGTAGAGCAGGAGGTCGAGATCGATCGTGCGCGGCCCCCAACGAGGACCGGTTCGCTCGCGGCCGAGCCGCCGCTCCACGTCGAGCAACTGGTCGAGCAGCGGCACGGGCTCGAGTGCGGTCTCGAGCTCCGCGACCGCGTTCAGGAAGAGCGGCTGGTCGGGCGTTGCCCCACGGCTCCGTCTCTCGGATCGCCGACAGCCGGACTGCGCCGATCAACGTCGGCGGCGCGCCTGATCAGCGCCTCGCGGTCGCCCAGATTCGAGCCAAGGCCGACGTAGGCGACCGTCATCGGCGCGTCACGGTGACGGCGCTGAACTCGACCGGGACGCCCGCCGGACGGACCTCCGGCTTCCGCACGCGCACACGCACCCACTCGGGGCGGAACCGTTCGAAGAGCGTGTCGGCGACGGCCGACGCCAGGGCCTCGAGCAGGTCGACACGCTGCTCGTTGACCTCGCGGATCGCCGCGGCCACCTGCGTGTAGTCGACGGCGTCTTCGAGGCGATCGTTCGCGCCGCGCGTCGCCGACCTCGAGCTCGACGTCGTAGAGAAACGTCTGGCCGTGCTCGCGCTCCTCGGCCTCGACGCCGTGGTAGCCCCGCAGCTCGAGACCCCGCAGCTCGACGATCATGGCCCCGCCACCGCCCGCGCCGCGGCAAGCGCCTCGCACGTGGTCGCGCACGTCGTGGGCCCGGATGATCGTCGCCCCGTGCTCGTACGCCGAGACGCCGCGGCCCCGACCGACGCCGCGACCGTTCCGGTCGCGTGCGCCCGTGAGAGCGCCGAGCGAGCTCTTGCGCGAGAACCCGACGAGGATCGGGCGGCCGAGCTCGGCGAGCTCCGACAGGCGGCGGACGAGCTCGAAGTTGTGCGCGGCGGTCTTGCCGAAGCCGATCCCCGGATCGAGGCAGACGAGGTCCTCGCGGACTCCCGCCGCGACGGCGAACGTCGAGCCGCTCCTCGAGGAAGCGCTTCACCTCCGAGACGACGTCGTCGTACGCCGGCGCGACCTGCATCGTGCGCGGCTCGCCCTGCATGTGCATGAGACAGAGGTAGCAGCCCGCGTCGGCGACGACACCGGCCAGCTCGGGGTCACCGCGCAGGGCCGTGACGTCGTTCACGAGCTCGGCGCCGAGCTCGAGCGCACGGCGCGCGACCGGCGGCCTTCGACGTGTCGATCGAGACCGGCGCGCCGGCAAGGTCGGCGACCACCGGCTCGACGCGGCGCAGCTCCTCTTCGGCACTGACGCCTTCGGAGCCCGGCCGTGTCGACTCGCCTCCGACGTCGATGATCGCAGCGCCTGCGTCGAGCATCCCCCACGCCGCCGTGACCGCCGGCTCGACCCGCAGGTGGACGCCGCCGTCGGAGAACGAGTCGGGCGTGACGTTGATCACGCCCATCACGGAAGGTGCCGGGAACCGCCGCTCGATGGGGGGCCTGTCGGCCACCCCCATACTCTTCCCATCCGCGGCGCCCGGCGCCACCCGGGGCCGGGTTTCTGCAAAGCCCGCTGCGGGTAAGGTGCTGGGATGCGCCGGCCGATGCTCCACCCGTGCTCACGTGCCGATTGCTGCACGCTGACGCTCGGCGATTTCTGCGTCGACCACGAGACTCCGGTGAGCAGGTCGTTCGTCCGCGGTCGGCCGTACCCGCCGCCGCGTACGCGCTCGCAGCGCAGTCGCACGTCCGCGAAGCCGCTCGAGCCGCCTGAACGCGGCTGGCCTCGAGCTAGCTCGCTTCGGGCTCTGGCGGCTGCATCGCCGCGCCGCCGGGCAGCGGGAACGGCCGCGGCCGCGGCTGCGGGCGCCGCTCGGCCTTCGGCTCGGCCTGCTCCGGCTCGACCGGCTCGGGCGCCGGCGGGAAGACGCTGTCTTCCGGCTCGCCGGCGGCGAGGCGCTCGAACTGCTCGCGGTCGATCGTCTCGCGCTCGATCAGGATCTGTGAGATGCGATGCAGCTCGTCGATGTGCTCGCGCAGGACGCGCGTCGCGATGTCGTGACCCTCTTCGATGATGCGCCTGACCTCGTCGTCGATCTCGCGCGCGACCTCGTCCGAGTAGTCCGGCTCGCTGGCCATCTCGCGGCCCAGGAACGGCAGGTCGTGGCTGCGGCCGAGCACACGCGGCCCGAGCTTCTCGGACATCCCGAAGCGCATCACCATCTGCTTGGCGGTCGACGTGACCTTCTCGATGTCGTTCGCCGCTCCGGTCGTGATCTCGTTGAAGACGATCTCCTCGGCCGCGCGCCCGCCCATCGTCATCGCGATCTGCTCGAGCAGCGCGCGGCGCGTGGTCAGGTAGCGGTCTTCGGTCGGAAGCGAGATCGTCAGGCCGAGCGCCTGGCCGCGCGAGACGATCGTGATCTTGTGGACCGGGTCGGTGTTCTCCAGGAAGTGACCGACGAGCGCGTGGCCCATCTCGTGGTAGGCGGTGATGCGCTGCTCCTTCTCGGAGAGCAGACGCGCCTTCTTCTCGGGGCCGGCGATCACGCGCATGATTCCCTCCTCGAGCTCGTCCTGCTCGATCACGTTCTTGCCTCGGCGTGCGGCCAGCAGCGCTGCCTCGTTGACGAGGTTGCGCAGGTCGGCGCCGGTGAATCCGGGCGTGCCGGCTGCGAGCGCGTCGAGGTCGATCACCGAGGCGAGCGGCTTGCCCTTCGAGTGCACCTCGAGGATCTTGCGGCGGCCGTTCCGGTCGGGCCGGTCGACGACGATCTGGCGGTCGAAGCGGCCGGGGCGCAGCAGCGCCGGGTCGAGGATGTCGGGCCGGTTCGTGGCGGCGATCAGGATGATGTTGTCCTTCATCTCGAAGCCGTCCATCTCGACGAGCAGCTGGTTGAGCGTCTGCTCGCGCTCGTCGTGCCCACCGCCGAGGCCCGCGCCGCGATGGCGGCCGACGGCGTCGATCTCGTCCATGAACACGATGCACGGCGACGCCTGCTTCGCCTGCTCGAACAGGTCGCGCACACGCGAGGCGCCGACGCCGACGAACATCTCGACGAAGTCGGAACCGGAGATGGAGAAGAACGGAACGCCCGCCTCGCCGGCGACCGCGCGGGCGAGCAGCGTCTTACCGGTACCGGGAGGCCCGTAGAGCAGCACGCCCTTCGGGATCGAGGCGCCGAGCGCCTGGAACTTCTTCGGGTTCTCGAGGAACTCCTTGATCTCCTGCAGCTCCTCGACCGCCTCGTCCACGCCGGCGACGTCCTTGAAGCCGATCTTCGGCGAGTCCGGCGCCATCCGCTTCGCGCGCGACTTGCCGAAGCTCATCACCTTCGAGCCGCCACCCTGCACCTGGTTCATCAGGAAGATCCAGAAGCCGATCAGGAGCAGGAACGGGAGGAACGATCCGATCAGCGCCGTCCACGAGAACCCGCCGGCGCCCTTCGAGTCCCACTTGACGTTCTTCCTTCTGGAGGACGTTCTGGAACTGCAGCTGCGCCTGATCCGACGCGTAGTGGACGGTTGCCTTCTTGCCGTCCTTCAGCGTCAGCGCGATGGCGCGCTTGCTCGGGTTGAAGACGGCCGACTGGACCTCGCCCGCGCGCACCGTCTGGTACGCCTGCGACGAGGTCATCTTTTCGGCGTTCTTGCCCTTCGGGATCAGGGTCTGGCTCGCGAGCCAGACCAGCAGAACGATCACGATGAGCGGGAAGAACGCGCTGCGGAAGAAGCGATTCACGATTGGTGTGGAATCAGGGTAGCCGAGGGGCGGTTCCTGGTGTCATCGGCAGAACGGAGCCGGAACGCAACCCCCGTTCGCACCCGGATGGGGAAAGAGGTTCCGGCGCTCACGCGCCCTCCGGCATCAGATCCGAGTGCAGGACGCCGACGTAGGGCAAATTGCGGTATCGCTCGGCGAAATCGAGCCCGTAGCCGATCACGAACCTGTTCGCGATCTCGAATCCGACGTACCGAACGGGGACGTCGATCTCGCGCCGCGACGGCTTCGTCAGGAGGGCGCAGATCTCGAGGCTCGCGGGCTCGCGCGACTCGAGGTTGCGCAGCAGGTAGGACAGGGTCAGACCGGAGTCGATGATGTCCTCGACGACGAGCACGTGGCGGCCCTCGATGTTGATGTCGAGGTCCTTGAGGATCCGCACGACACCCGACGAGTCCGTCGATGCGCCGTAGCTCGAGATCGCCATGAAGTCGATCTCGCACGGGACCGTGAGCGACCGCATCAGGTCCGCCATGAAGAAGACGGCGCCCTTGAGCACGCCGACGAGCAGCAGCTCGCGTCCCGCGTAGTCGGACGACAGCTCCTGGCCGAGGTCGCGGATGCGTCCCTGGAGCGTCTCCTCGTCGATCAGCACCTCGCCGACCGCGCGTTCGAGCTCAGTCGCCGACACGAGTCGCCGTCACCCCCTCGGCGTCGACGATCCCGGGCACGGCGACCACCTCGGCGCCGCGGACGACGAGCGGCCACCCTTCACGATCGGAGCGCGGGATCTTTGCGTCGACGAACACATCTTGCACCTTCTTCTTCCGGCCGGCGAGACGGTCACCGGGACGCCATCCCCGTACTCTAAGCCCTGGGAGGTCGGACTCGATGCGCCAGCCGCCCCAGTCGACCGTACCGAGCAGATCGACCGGGCCCCGCTCGAGCCAGAGCCGGTCGTACTCGCGAACCGCCTGCAGCCCCCCGCCGAGGTCGACGCGCCGCGAGCCGGCCTCCGAGTCGAGCAGCTCGGCAAGCGGCGGAGGCAGCGTGCGCCGCGGTCTCGAGCGCCCGGAGCAGGTTCTCGCGCGCGCCGGGATGGACGCGCTCGAGGAGCGGCAGCACCTCGTTCCGGATCAGCCCGCGGACGGTGGCCGGATTCGACGAGTCGGTGCGCCACTCGAGCCCGCGCTCCCGGCAGTAGGCCTCGGTCTCCTCGCGCCAGAGGCACAGCAGCGGGCGCACGACCCCGTCCTCGCGCCGGACCTTGATCCCCTCGCGCCCGACCGCTCGAGACGAGGCGATACAGCACCGTCTCGACCTGGTCGGAGAGCGTGTGCCCGGTCGCGCGGAGAGCGTCGGCGCGGAACGAGTAGCGCACGTCTCGTAGGGCGGCCTCGGTCTCGCAGCGCGCGGCTGCCTGCACGACCTCGGCGTCGAACCGCTCGACACACCAGCGCGCATCCTCGTCGGACTCGGCCCCGCGCAGGCCGTGGTCGACATGCAGAGCAGACACGCCGATGACCGAGCTCGCTCGAGCATGTGGAAGAGGCAGGTCGAGTCGGCGCCGCCCGACACGAGGCAGACGCACCTCCTGGCCCGGCTCGATCAACCCGTGCCGGCGAATGTGGGCGTCGACGCGCTCGAGCAGCTCGCTCATCGCGCGGGCCTGCCGGGACAGGTAGCAGGCGTACTCGCCGGCCGCCCAGCGCAGCACCCAGATCGCGACCGCGAGCTGGAGCGAGACGCTTCAGAAGAGCACGCTCCTGTATTCGAGGACGCGGCGCATGCCGACCGCATCGTAGAGCGCGATCGCCGGCGTGTTCTCGCCGCCGTACGAACAGCGTGACGGTCGGCGTCGTCGCGAGCAGGCAGCCGGCACAGGTCGCGGAGGCCGCGCAGCCCGTCGCCGCGCCCGCGGACGGCCGGGTCGACCCAGACCTGCTGCAGCTGCACGGCCGCCGGCGTCCAGGCCGAGGCCTCGGCCTTGAACAGGACGACGTCGTCCTCGAGCCACAGCCACGAGCGCCCCTCCTCGATCTGAGCGAGCGTCCGCCAGCGGAAGCCGTCCGGGTCGCGAGCGAGCGGGTCGCTGCCGAGCTCGAGCTCGTGCGCCGCGGCGCACGCGGGCAGCAGGCGGTCGAGATCGTCGTGGTCGCGGCGCGCAGGCCGGTCTCGCCCGCCGGCGGCGGCGCGTCGATCGCGTAGACGGGCTGCCCGGGCCGGTCGTCGCGGACCTCGGGCAGCTCGCGCCGGGCCGCGTCCCAGAGTGCTGAGACCGCGCCTGCTCGCCGATCATCATGCGCGCGAGGCCCTCGCGCGGCCGCGTCGGCGAACACTTCGCAATGCGCTCCCGAGGGCACGATGTTGGCGCCGACGTGGCAGAGCGCGGTCAGCGCGCCGTCGGATCCCTGAGTCGCGACGAAGCGGCCGAGATCCCGTCGCGCCACATCCTCGAGAAACACGCGCTCGACCGGCTCTCGCGCGCAGAAGTCGAGCACCTGTCGGCGGGTCGGCTCGACGAGTCGTCACGGCGAAATTCTTCTATAGAGTCCGCGCCCATGCCGATCCACGTTCGCGCCGAGCCCGGCGAGTACGCCGAGGCCGTGCTCCTTCCGGGCGATCCGCTGCGCGCCAAGTACATCGCCGAGACGTATCTCGAGGACGTCGTGCAGCGAAACGGCGAGCGCGGCCTGCTCGGGTACACCGGCTCGTACCAGGGCAAGCCTGTCTCGGTCCAGGGAACCGGCATGGGCTGCCCGGGCGCGTCGATCGTCTTCGAGGAGCTCGTCCAACTCGGCTGCAAGAAGCTGATCCGCGTCGGCACCTGCGGCGGCCTGCAGCCGCACCACGCGCTCGGCGACCTGATCGTCGCGCTGACCGCCGTCCCGGCCGACTCGACCGCGATGCACATGGTCGGGAACGAGCCGCACTGCCCGACCGCCTCGTGGAGCCTCATCCACGGCGCCGTCCACGTCGCGAAGGAGCAGGGCCAGGACGCTGCACGTCGGCCCGATCGTCTCGAGCGACGTCTTCTACAACAGCGACGAGGGCCAGTACGAGCGCTGGTCGAAGCGCGGCGTGCTGGCGGTCGAGATGGAGGCCTCGGCGCTGTTCACGATCGCGGCGCTGCGCGGCGTCGAGGCCGGCTGCCTGCTCACCGTCAGCGACATCGTCGTCGAGGGCGAGTTCACGCGGATCTCCGACGACGACCTGCGCGCGGCCGTCGACCGCATGACGAAGATCGCGCTCGAAGTCGCGACGTCCGATTAGCGGCACCATCTTCCTCGTCAACCCGGCGTCCGACAACGGCGCAACGGGCCGGCGCTGGCCGGAGCTCGCGCATCGGGCCGAGCTGCTCGGGCTGACGGGCGAGACGCTCTTCTCGGAGCGCCCGGGGCACCTGATCGAGCTCGCGCGCCAGGCCGTCGACGGCGGCGCGAGCCTCGTCGTCGCGGTGGGCGGCGACGGGACCCTCAACGAGGTGGTCAACGGCGTCGCCGGCCGCGACGTCGACCTGGCGACGATTCCGCTCGGGACGGGCATGGACTTCGGGCGCACTTACGGCATCCCGACGAAGTTCGACGACGCCGTCCGCACGCGTGCTCGGCGGGCGAGACCCGGACGATCGACGCCGGGCGGGTCGACTACCGCACCTGGGAGGGAACGGACGCCGAGCGCTGGTTCGCCAACGTCGGCTCGGTCGGGATGAGCGGCGCGGTCGCGCAACGCGCCAACGGCATGTCGAAGGCGCTCGGCGGCAAGGTGACGTTCTTCTACGCGCTCACCCGCGTGTTCTTCGAGTGGGAGAACACCGAGGTGCGGGTGACGTTCGACGGCGGCGAGCGCCGGGGGCGGATGCACGACGTCGTCGTCGCGAACGGCGTCTGGCACGGCGGCGGCATGATGCTCGCACCCGGATGCAGCGCCCGACGACGGGCTCTTCGACGTGGTCCTGATCGGCGACGTCAGCCGGGTCGACTTCCTGACGACGGCGCCGAAGATCTACAAGGGCAAGCATGTGACGCACCCGAAGGTCGAGGTCGTTCGCAGCGGCGCGCGTGACGGTCGACGCAGACGAGCGCCTGCCGATCGAGGTCGAGGGCGAGCAGGTCGGGACGACCCCGGCGACGTTCGAGGTCGTGCCCGGGGCCCTGCGGGTTCGCGTTCCTAGCTCGGAGCTAGGCCGGCGGCGGCGCGGTCGGCGCCGGGGCCGCCTTCGCGTGGCCGCAGCGGCTTCTTCGCCTCGAGCTTGACGACGCGCTCCTCGAGCTCTGCGATGCGCTTCTCCATCGCTTCGAGCCCGCGCACGCGCTTCGTCAGGTCGTCGACACGGTCTCGCCTGGTGCGGCACCCTGCACGAGCCGCGCCGCTCTCGGGTTCTGCGAGGCCTTGTCGAGCACGTCCTCACTCAGCGAGGCGAGTTGCGTCAAGCGAGATACGAGTCATGCCCCTCTTTACCTCATGCTCGAGGCGTGTGCGTCGATCCGGTCGCAACGTGCGGTGCACGCGCGCTTCACGCGCGCGACGATCACGGGCGTACCGGCGAGCGCCAGCTGCGAAGACCTTGCGAAGCGTCGCGTTCGGCAGCCGGATGCAGCCGTTCGAGACGGCACGGCCGATCGACCACGGCTCGTTCGTGCCGTGAATCGCGATCGGGCCCGCCCTGCGCCCAGCCGGTCAGGACGTCCGAGTACGCAGAGATGCCGACCGCGCCGGGCCCGAACGGCCCTGACGCGTCGGTCGGAACGAGGCGCTGGTTCACGTAGTACCGGCCCGGTCGGCGTCGGCGTCGCGGCGGAGCCGACCGCGACGATTGCCGTCAGCACGGACTCGACCGGACTCGAAGACGGTGAGCCGCCGGTCCGAGAGGTCGACGACGATCCGGATCGGACGGTCAGGACGTGAGCGACGCGGCCCGGACGTAGCCGGTGACGCCGTTCGGGCGAATCGGCAGCTGGACGCGGTACCAGAGCGGGCTACAGCGTGCGCGAGCGGACGATCGCCGACGATGCCGAACACGGTCGGATAGCCGTTGACGTTCGTCGGCCCGAACCGCGCGACCTCGAGCCGCCCGGCGGCGCGGACGTGCAACCGCGCCGGCTGGCGCGACCCCGACGTAGCGCCCTGCGGGCCGAGCCGAGCGGGCTCGACGCGCGTCACGCACGCTGCGCGCGGGCCGAGCCGCGAGCGGCCACCGCTGTCGCCGGGACCGTGCTGGTCCGCGCTGACGCGCACAGGCTCGGTCCGGCGAGCCGCACGCGGCGGCGAGCAGGGGAATCGCGAGCAGCACGACCGCTTCGCGTCTCACCCCCGGGAGTTCGACACGCCGTACCCTTGATTTCGATGATCGTCGCCCACCTCGACCTCGACGCGTTCTTCGCCGCGGTGGAAGAGCTCGAAGAGCCGAGGTACCGGAGCGTGCCGCTGATCGTCGGGCGGCGACCCGCGCGGCCGCGGCGTCGTCGCGACCGCCAACTACGTCGCCCGCGGCTTCGGGATCCACTCCGCGATGTCGTGCGCGGAGGCGTTCCGGCGCTGTCCTCACGCCACGTTCGTCCGGCCGCGGCACACGCTGTACCGCGACTACTCCCGTGAGGTGTGGTCGACGGTGCGCTCGATCGTGCCGACGGTCGAGCAAGCCGGAATCGACGAGGGATACCTCGATCTCGAGGAGGTCGCGCCGGCATTCGACGACGCGCGAGCGGTTGCCGAGGCCGTGCGCGCGGTCGTGCGCGCACGCACGCGGCTGTCGTGCTCGCTCGGCGTCGCGACCTCGAAGGTCGTCGCGAAGATCGCGTCGGACCGGCGCAAGCCGGGCGGCCTCACCGTCGTCCGACCCGGACGCGAGGCGGCGTTCCTCGCGCCCGTTCCCGATCCGCCTGCTCCCCGGTGTCGGGCCGACGGCGGAGGAGAGGCTGGCCGGCTGCCGGGATCGAGACGATCGGCCGCCTCGCCGCGCTCGGCGACGACGAGCTGCGCACGGTCGTTGCGCGGCGTCGTCGGCCGTCAGCTGCGCGATCGTGCCCGCGGCATCGACCCGCGCCGGCTCGAGGTGTCGACCGAGCGCATCTCGATCTCGAACGAGGAGACCTTTGCGCAGGACATCGGCGACCCCGAGCGCCTGCACGACGAGCTGCGCCGGCAGGCCGCGCGCCTCGGCGAGTACCTGCGCGAGCGGGGTCAGGTCGCGCGGACCGTGACGACGAAGCTGCGCTATCCCGATTTCGCGATCCGGACACGGTCGACGTCGCTTCAGGTCGGCACCGACGACGGCGAACGGATCGGCGAGCTCGCCTGCGGCCTGCTCGACCGGGCGCTGCGCGACCGTCCCGGGCCGCTTCGCCTCGTCGGCGTCGGCGTGTCGGGATTCGCCGACCACCTCCAACTTTCGCTGCCCGACGGCGTCGGACCCGTCACCTAGTGTTTCCAGGGAATTCACCGTTTCGAAGCACGCTCATCCGCCGCCCCCCGTCGTACTCTTGAGGAGACGATGACGACCTCGCCCATGCAGCCCCACACGGCACGTCGCAAAGCAGGTGTCACGTCCTCACGCAAAGAGCGGGCGTCCCGTACGAGATCGAGCAGCAGGTCTGTCAGGCCTGCGCCCAGGTTCTCGACGAGAAACCGTCAAGCGCGCGGCGGCGTAAACGCGGCACCGAGCAGTCTGCGAGCATCCCGGCTCGTGGACGGCTTCAGCTTCCAGACGCCCGTCAAGGTGCGGTTCGCCGAGACGGACGCGCAGGGCATCGCGCACAACTCGAACTACTTCGTCTGGTTCGAGGTGGCGCGCGTCGAATACCTCGAACGGTACGCCGGCGGCTACCAGCGCCTGCGTGACCTGGGCATCGAAGCGCTGGTCCTCGAGACGCACGTCCGCTACCTCCAGCCGGCGAAGTTCGACGACCGGCTGCTCGAGGTGCACGCACGCTGCGTCGACGTGCAAGGGGCGCGCGCTTCCGCTACGAGTACGCGATCGAGCGCGACGGGATCGTGATCGCCGACGGCTGGACGGCGCACGCGACCGTCGACTCATCGACGCTGCTGCCGACGCGCGTGCCCGGCTGGCTCGCCGACGCGATCGTCAGTGCGGAGCTCAGTGCGGGCCGCCCGGCGAGCCGTCGTGTAGGCGGCTTCTTCGGGTTGCTTCGGCTTCTTCGGCCCGACGCGAATCACCTTCGGCTCGGCGCGATAGCTCGAGTACCAGGTCTGGTCGGAGAGCAGCTTCCCGCTCCGCCGTGTAGACCTTGCGCTCGACCGAGGTCGACTGCGCGGGCACGCCGGAGTCGTCGACGACGGCTGGCCCGGGAGCGAGCGTCGCGTCGACCGTCTTCTTGACGGGCGGCGGCGAGACGACGCGCAGCGGCGCGGCGTCGATCTCGACGCGGCGGTGCGACGACGTCCCGTACAGCGCGACCGTCAGCGACGACGAACCGACGAACGTCCGCAGGAGCAGCCAGTGGCCGGTGTCGTTCGACGAACTTCAGATCGATGTCCGGGTAGTTGACGGTCGCGTCGCGTCCGAGCGGGTAGTGCGAGATGTAGAGGGCGTGGTTCGTGCGCGCCGTGATCGGCAGGCCCGCCTCGTAGGCGGCGTTGAAGACGGTCGTCGAGACCTGGCAGACGCCGCCGCCCAGCCCGGTCTGGAGCTCGCCGTTGATGATCACCGGCGCCTCGAGGAAGCCCTTCTCGGCGCTGCGCTCACCGGTGGCGCCGTTGAACGAGAACGTCGCGCCGGGAGCGATCAGCTTGCCGTCGACGAGATGGGCGACGAGCTGGACGTTGTGGATCCGGTTGGGATCGCCGCCGTAGAACGTCTCGTAGCCGCCGACGGTGCCGGTGATGCCCATCGCCTGCGCCGCGCGCGGTCGACCGCGCCGGCTGCCGCTCGGTCAGCGCCAGTTGCGCGACCCGGTTGGCGCGGACGCTCGGCGGCTGCGAGGATCCGAGCGGCCGACCGCGGGACGTCGAGCGCGATGCCCGGCGCCGACGGGAACGACGCGAACCGTGCCCCGTGCGTTGACGGCGAAGCTCGGCATCGCGCGGGGCGTGGTCGAGGTGCGCCTCGAGCCGCGCGAAGTAGCGGTCGGCGGCGGGACCGGCGAACGAGAGCGGCGTGGTTCCGTTCGCCGGCAGATCGAGGATCGTCGCGAGCCGCCAGCGCGGGATGCGAAGACGAGTCGGACCGGCCACGACGGTGACGCGGCGCGGCGATCACCTGGCTCGCCGTGCGCTGTGTCGCGGCCAGCGAGTCGACCGTCACGGTGGGCGTGACGCAGCTTGACCGGCAGCGCGACCGGCGCGCGATGAAGCGACGCGAGCGCGTCGACGAGGACAGCGCCCGGGCGGCGGCGCGGTCGAGCGCGCGGCCGGTCGAGCCGGGCGCGATCGTGATGTGCAGGCCGCGCCTGACGAGCCTCGCCTCGCGATGCGGCGCGTCGATCGCCGCTGCCAGGAGGCCGAGCTCGTAGGTGAGCCCCGGGTCGTAGGCACGCGTCGGGGCTGCGATGTCCTTCGGGAAGACCTGGAGCTCGAGCCGCCGGTAGCCGCGCACGGGCCCGAAGCCCGCGCCGGTGCGGTGGGCGCTCGCGACGGCGGTAGCCCAGTCGACCTGGACGCCGAGCCGCGACGGCGCGAGGCGGAAGGTCTTGCCGCCCGCCGTGAAGGTGACCGGGACGTGCGAGAGGCGCGCCGACCGCCGCTCCAGGAGCCGCGTCGCCGCGGCCGGTGTCAGGCCCGCCGACGTCGAGGCCGCCGACGCGCGTGCCCTGTGCGAGCTTGGCCGGCGAGCCCGGCGAAAACGAGGCCGAGCGCAACCACGGCCACGCACGCGATGACCAACACCACCCCGAGCCGAACCCAGATCCGCGCGCCCCCTGACACGCGCCGACGGGTCCGGACAGCCGTCGAAGACGCTGCCACGGCCGTGGCATGGTAGCCGCGGTTCCGGCGGCTGCTAGAGGCCCGATGCGAAATGCCGGGCGCAACTCCACATCGGACCTCTAGAACACGAACAGCTCGACGCCGCCCGAGACGTTCAGCTCGATCCCGGTGACGTAGGCGGCCAGGTCGGAGCAGAGGAAGGCGATCGCGTTCGCGATGTCCTGGGGCTCGCCTGGGCGCTTGAACACGGTCCGGTTGGCGATGCGCTCGTTCATCGCCGGGTTCGCCATGTGGAACGCCTCGGTCCCGATGATCCCGGGGACGATTGCGTTCGCCGTGATCCCGTGCCGGCCGCCTTCCATGGCGAGCGTCTTCGTAAGCCCGAACAGGCCGGCCTTGGTCGTCGAGTACGACGCCTGACCGAAGCCGCCGAGCGTGCCCGCGACCGACGCCATGTTGACGATTCGCCCCCACTTCCGTTCCTTCATGTGCGGCCAGACGGCTTGCGCGCAGTTGAAGGCGCCGCTCAGGTTCACGCGCAGGTCGCGCTCCCAGAGCTCCGGCTGCTGGTCGCCGAACTGGCCGACGTGGTCGAGCGTGCCTGCGTTGTTGACGAGGATGTCGACCGAGCCAAGCTCGTCGACGGCCTTCGAGACTGCGGCCGCGACCTGGTCGCGATCGGTGACGTCGCAGCGGACGGCGAGCGCCCGCCGGCCCATCGCCCGGATCTCGTCCGCCGCCGACTCGGTTCCGACGAGACCCTGCGTTCGCGCCACCTGCGCGAGCGGGCCGTACGCGTCGGTCTCCTCGGAGAGCTCGGATTCGACGAGCAGGTCCGCGATCACGACGTCGGCGCCGGCGCGTGCCAGGGTCAGCGCGTCGGCCCGTCCCAGGCCGCGCGAGCCACCGGTGACGAGCGCGACCCGCCCGCTCAGATCGATCTCGATGCTCATGGGGCGACCCTAACCTGCGATCCATCTAAGTGCGTGGCAGGAAGATCTCCTTGGCGATCACGAGCCGCTGGATCTGCGAGGTGCCCTCGTAGATCTGGAAGAGCTTGGCGTCTCGCATCAGCTTCTCGACCGGGTACTCCTTCATGTACCCGTAGCCGCCGAAGACCTGGACTGCGTCGGTCGTCACCTTCATCGCCGTGTCGGCGGCGAAGCGCTTCGCGAACGACGAGTACAGCGTCGCGCGCTCACCGCGGTCGAGCATCCACGCGGCCTGCCACGTGAGCAGGCGCGCGGCCTCGATCTCGGTCGCCATGTCGGCGATCATGAAGTTGACGCCCTGGTGCATCGCGATCGGGACGTCGAACGTGACGCGCTGCTTGGCGTAGTCGACGGCCAGCTCGTAACGCCGCCTGCGCGACGCCGACGGCGCCGATCGCCGTGCCCGGCCGCGTGAAGTCGAGCGTCTGCATGGCGAGCTTGAATCCGTCGCCCTCCTGACCGAGCCGGTTCGCAGCAGGCACGACGACGTCCGAGAGCGCGAAGGCCGACGTGTCGGTCGCGCGCTGGCCCATCTTGTCGAGGTGCTGCTCGACCGTGACGCCCGGCGCATCCATCGGGACGATGAACGCAGACATCCCTCGATGCCCCTTCGTCGCGTCGGTCTTCGCGAAGACGACCGTCCAGTCGGCGTACCCGGCGTTCGTGATGAACGTCTTCGACCCGTTCAGGACGTACTCGTCCCCGCGGCGCTCGGCCGTGGTCTTCAGGCGTGCGACGTCGGAGCCGGCCTCGGGCTCGGAGAGACCGAACGAGCACAGGATCGGACGCTCGATCAGCGGCGGCAGCCACGTCGCCTTCTGTTCGTCGGTGCCGGCGATGACCACCGGCCCCGCACCGAGGCTGTTCGCGCCGAGCGACGTGCCGATGCCCGTGCAGCCCCAGTTGAGCTCCTCGCCGACCAGCATGCCGTCGAACGTGCCGAGGGCGAGGCCTCCGTACTCGGCGGGCACATGCAGGTTCATCAGGCCGAGCTCGTGTGCCAGCTCGATCACGTCGGCCGGATGCTTCATCGCCACGTCGTACTCGGCGGCCCGCGGGCGGATCTCCTTGGCCGCGAACTCGCGCGCGAGCGCCCGCAGCTCCTTCTGCTCGTCCGTCAGCGCGAACGAGACGCCGCCGACCGCCTGTTCCACCGCTGCCATCGCCAGGCTCCTACTCTTGATTGACTGGTCAGTCAAAATCGTAGCCCCGCGCTCAGCGCCCCGCAACCGGGCCTCTACAGTTGACGGGATGGGAAAGCTCTACGAGCGGATCGACCCGAAGCTCGCGGCCTGGATCGGCCGGCAGCGCCTCTTCTTCGTCGCCACGGCGCCGCTTCGAGGAAGCTACGTCAACGTCTCGCCCAAGGGCCCGATCGAGACCCTGCGCATCGTCGACGAGCGCACCGTGGAGTACGTGGACCACGTCGGCAGCGGCGCCGAGACGGCCGCCCATCTGCGCGAGAACGGCCGCATCTGCCTCATGTTGTGCGCGTTCGAGGGGCCGCCGCGCATCGTGCGGCTCCACGGCCGGGGCGAGGTGGTCCCCGCCGCAGACCCCGGCGACGGTGTGCGGGGTGTCATCCGCATCCACGTCGAGCGCATCGCCGACTCGTGCGGCTACGGCGTGCCGTTGATGGACTACGTCGGTGAGCGGCCCCAGCGGGACGCGTGGCTGCGGTCGAAGGGCGAGCGACGGCATCCGCACCTACGTCGAGGAGCGAAACGCCGAGTCGCTCGACGGCCTACCGGCATTCGCGGACTAGGGCTCGCCGTGGAAGTAGTCGACGGCGCTGTCGAGGGCGAACAGCTTGCCGGGCGGCCAGACGCCCACCTTGTTCGTAACCGCTCAGCGAAATTGTCGCCGCCGACGAGTGAACCGCGGCTCCGGCCGCTCGTCATCTTCGTCATCGACATCTTCGTCATCGACATCGGCTGGATCCCTTCGGATCACCAAGGCCATCCAAAAGAGCATAGCGAAAACGAAGGTAGTTCCGATTATCAGAAACAAGGCTACCGGCGAATTCTCCCGTCGCAAGCCTTTCACGACTTCAAGGCCGCTGACGAAGCTCAGCCGGAGATCATTCTCGATAACGAGACTGCAGCCCTCTGCGTGACCATCCTTCTTTAGCCGCCTCCCGCTCAGCTTCTGCGTGGCTCTCTCGACCGCATATGTATAAGTCACGCACGGCAAATCGTGGGTGAACTCCACTCGCGTCTCGTCCCAGCGATGGATCGGATATCGAATAAGGTCGGGCGAAAGATATCCTTGAAATACGCTTGCCTGAGCTTGAAGCATTCGCTCGTTCCACGATAACATTTAAGCAGCGACGCGTTGATCGGGGTCGAGTGGCGCTCCTGATGGATTACCCACGTTCCCGTTGCGGATATATATCCTTCGTCCCAGGATGCCACGTCGACGCGACCGTCACCGAGTAAGGCAACCGGGACCGCGAGCTCAACGAGATAGCCATAGAGAGCCAGCAGCCCAGCGATACCCGTGAGCGTCATGGCAACAATGCCGAGGATCTTGGCGAGCTTTTTCACGAGGGATCCCCCGTGTGCGCCCACCACAATAGCACAATCGTGCCCGGGGCTCTCCGAGACAACGAATAGAAGTCTGCGGCTGGGCGGCTGCCGCGGCCTAGGGATTTATCGGACCGGGACAAAAAGGTATGAGCGTCTGCTGTGGGTCAGAAGCGAGCAAAGCCAATGCCCATCGCGACGGTCCGCTAAGTGCCTGTAGCGGACTCCAGCATGAGGCATCAATCGGGGCGAAGACGGTAGCTAGCGGCGCCACAAGCGCGTCACTACGCGCGGTGTTCAATCGCACACGACCATGACTTCCAAGGCGGGTTCAAACCCGATGGCCGCGAAGCGGGATAGACCAGCGTCCTGCCATCAGCCTCGCTTAGGGGCCGCGACGTAGCCGGCGGTGACCTCGTCTTTGTGGGCGGCGAAGGCGGACAAAACTTCGGTCTTCTCAGGCTTCGGGACCTTGAAGAAATCCAGGGTCCGTGCGAGCTCCGCTGCGACCTCATCGAATTCCGCGGGAGAAATCGGAGATCCCGATGGGCCTCCTCAAGGCCGAGCGGAGTCGCGCCGGGCTTGGTGGCCACGAACTTGAACGGCCCACCCGAAACGTCGCAGACCCACAGCGTCCGCATAAACTTGAAGGCCAGGCAGCCTTTCTAAATTCTTTGTGTGCCATTCCCGCAGCTGCGGGTTATTAGATTTCTGGCCGACGATCCGGGCTTTTCACGACGGCGTCGCTGAAGTGATCCACGACCGCCGCGATGGCGAACTCGCCGCCCAGCCGCTCATACAGACTTTTCTCAGGCGTGGTTTGCTTGGCCTCCGCGTACGCGTTATTCGCCCCCGCCAAAGTTAAGGGGGACGCGCTCAGCGCCAGCCCTGCGATCATGCTCGTCTCGTTATAAAAATCGAAATATCCTGTGCCATTGCTCATCTCCTCACTGACGGCGACAGGCTGAGACACGTCCCGGCGCCAGGTACCGAAGACCTGACAATTGGATGGCACGAGGGCTCGAAAGGTTCCTCCAACAAATCTCCAGAGCAGCTAGGCGGTCTGTTTTGGGGACAGTGAGTAGTAGGACTTCCACCATTTTTGCCCGTTTGGGCTGGCCTGATGGCCGGTGGCTAGTAGCTCAAGCCCAACGTGGACTTTCCCGTCCCGGAGCCGGGCCGCGAGACATTCGGAAGATAAGCCGAAGCATTATGGCGCGGCGTGCGTTTTATTTGACTGGAAAGACGGAGGAACCTGCCCATGATCAACTTCCTCGGTTGTAGCTCGCAGGGCATTGCAGTCGCCAATGGGGTGATTACCCTCGCGCTCCTCGAACACATGGTTGAAAAAAAAATTCTGGGGCATGCCGATGTGCGAGCAATTCTCGGAAGCGGCATAGAGTGCCTTGAGCCGCGCATCAATGTTGGATCTGTCGCAGAAGCGGTCCACCTGATGCGAGACCAAATGCTCCCGTTATTCAACGAATAGGTCTAAAGGCCATATCCGGTCGCGCAATGTCCGCTTGGGGTCAAAAGCGGACCTAAGCAACTGATCATCGCAACGTCCGCTTAGTGCCATAAACGGACATAGGCGATTCTCAAATCAGAAGTCGTTGCAAAGCCTATTCGCAGACCGTCGTTTTTCTCTCCTGGAGGCCCAAATGCAAGTGTGTCCGATGGGCTTGGTTGGCCTCGGGTCCCATCAGAGCTGATGCACCTACTGTACTTCCGGATCTTGTCGGAGCCGACACCAGTTCAGCCGGCACGTGTGTCCGCCTTGTGTCGAGAGCGGACACTAATCACTCATCCGAAGCGCGGTTGGCGTTCGCGATTAGTAGCCACCCGGAGGCGGACCGTCGGCGTAGTCGCCATCGGGAGGCGGATAGTCGCCTTCCGCGGGGGGATAATCTGCGTAATCGCCGTCAGCTATGGGATAGTCGCCATTCGACGGCGCAGGCACATAGTAGCCGCGTGCGGGTGGATAATATGCGTAGGGGTAGGCAGGCGCATAATACCCATAGGCTGGAGGGTAGACATAAGGGCCAGAATAGCCGTGACGCCAATACTGGCGACGCCAGCCAACCTTGCTCACCAGTGTGCTCTCAACATTTGGGCGGTCAACTCCCGACATTGCCAACGGTAACGCCTCGGCCGGTATTGCCCAAGCCATACCCACAATTACAGCACCAAGAGAAGACCACGCATTACCTTGCCTCCAATATAGCCGCGATCGCCGGATCGCCGGACTATAACCCTTAGCAGGTTAAAACAGTTGCGGTTTACGGGGCCATCGCTGACCCCCGACCTGAGGCAAGCGTTGAAGGACGCCTATCGATATGTGGCAGCGTCGCCAGATGACATGTGACAGCGACACCAGACACCCCCGCGATATGTCCGCTAATCCCGGAGTTGTGCGGCGGCTTAACGATGTCGGCACCGAAGTGGAAAACCAAAATGAAGCAGGCGACCTTAGGTCGTGAAAGCGAAGGGATCACATCCCCGAGCGACGAACGAAAGCGGCGAGGGGCCATGGCCTGGCGGGTTGCTTACCCGGACTTCAGTGCGTTGCTATTTGTCGAATAGAGCGGTTGCGGCTCACGTGGCAGGATGCAAATTGCGGTCGACCTTCAGCCTTTAGTGCAGTCCGCAATCCAAGCCTGACACTAACGTCTCGCCGCAATGGCGTAATCGCGCATTACGTTCGCTTCCAATTCGAGTTCATCAACGCGATGTTTCAGAATATCACCAATGCTGATGATTCCCACCAGCTGATCGCCTTCCCTTACGGGCACGTGGCGAACCCGTCGTAGCGTCATCAACTTCATGACATGGGTGATGCTGTCTTCGGGCGAGCAAACAACAGCCTTCGCCATAAGTCTCGAAACTGCGAGCGCAGGCAACTCGCTTCCGTGTGCCGCCAGACCGTAAACGAGGTCCCGCTCAGTGATGATGCCATCGATCGACTTGCCATCACTGCTAACAACCATAGCTCCGATCTGTTCTGCGTGCAGCCGCACAGAAAGTTCGTGGGCTGATGTTTCCGGTCCTACTGTCTTGACGGTAGAGCCCTTAATTTTGATGATGTCAGAAACCTTCATGATGGGGCCTTTCGGCTAGTTCCGCCGATCACGATAACAACTCTACCCTAAGAGAACGGCGGAAGTTCGGAGGCTGGTGAGCGATCGGGCGCGACTCGTTGCCACTTGAGCGGGGGCGCGGCCCCTTACGTCCTTTTGCAACTTGGTCAATTGCGCCACCCCATCGCCGATATCCTGGGGACGCATGACTGTCATCGCTAATCGAAGGCGAGTTGATTCAATTGCTCGAGAGCCGCAAAAAAGCTGCCCGGGAACGAACCGATCCGCATCGTGGTTGATCTCCCCGGCGGCACCGAGCCGTACGCGCCAGACGATATTGCGGATATGATATCCAAGAATTTCCGCAGCGGGGCGGAAGAGGAAACTCGGGACGTCCGCGAGCTGTTCTGCTACGGCCGCAAGGCCTTGCTGATCGGGGTCCTGACGCTATCGGCTTGCTTCCTCGCCTGGTTCTTCTACGAAAAGTTGCCGCAGCGGCCGATCACCCAGTTGATGCAGGAAAGTCTCGTGATCCTCGGCTGGGTCTCAATGTGGCGGCCAATCGAGATCTTTCTTTACGACTGGCTGCCGCATGTCAGGCGGCGGAAGCTGTTCGATCGCCTCTCGGATGCGGCGGTGGTCGTCAAGGGCGAGCGCCCAGGAAGGCGCTAGGCACTACACCCAGTCCGGGTGTCTAAGCTTTGATGGGAACCAGCGACAAAGGTCCTGTCTCAAGCGAGGGAAGCTAATTCGGCCCGGCACGCAGAACGGTCGGCTACGGTCGGCGCCCTTTTTTTGATTTACCAAGCACCGCTAACATCCACGCTAGAGACGCGGCCGGCTAAATCCCTTAGGTGCTGCGTAAAAGAGCGGCTTTGCTCCCAGGGAGCAGGGCCGCTCTCTGTTTGTGGTGCACGTAGTTCGAAATCGGTACTAGGTCGATGCGCGGACCCGGATCCTTGGCGAGCGACCCGGAAGGCGCCTTCGGCGACCTCGTCTCCGACCAGTCGGGCGGCGTCAAGGTGAGCTTCCCATTCTACCCTCTCAGGCATGTCCGCTTTGGGTCAGAAGCGGACATTCGGTCTTGTTCTGCCAGGGCCGCTTCGCCCAGAAGCAGACACGGCATGAAGCGATCAACGCTTTAGGACTTGAGCACTCCAACCGCGGACGATCAGACGACCGGCACTAAATGACCACAATCATTCCTCTTGCGCGGCAGTCTTCTGCCTCATTGGGACACTAGTGTGGGGCTTGGAAGCCATTATTGCGTTGGGAAGAAGCGGGGGATGAACAAGAAAATCATTGGCGTCATCACTATGACAATAGGTTCCCTGGCAGCTGCCCATGCGGCAATGGCTACGGATTTGATGCGCCGCCCTCCTGCTCCCATCGCCGAGCCTCTTCCCTCAGCGCCTGTCGGCACGACTTGGTCGGGCTTTTACGTCGGCGGCAATCTTGGCGCCGCGTTCAGATCCTAATGATCTCAGCATTAAGGACCTGAGCGCGGAGCAAGATCTTGTGCTCAAGTTCTCAACTGACACCGAACTGATCGGCGGCGTGCAGGCGGGCTACAATTGGCAGATGGGTAGCTGGCTGCTGGGCGTAGAAGGCGATTTCGATTTTGCCGACAACATTAGTTATCTCGCCAGCGTCCGCGGGCGTGTCGGCTGGGCTTTAGGCAGTTGGCTGCTTTACGGCACTGGCGGGGTTGCCTTCATCGACAGCGATAATGATTTCGTCGTCGTCTCCGCCGACGATGGTCCTTTCAGCTTCAGCGACGGCAATACCGATACCGGTTTCGTCGTTGGCGGCGGGATCGACTACAAACTTGCTCCACACTTGAGCCTTGGTCTGGAAGGTCTCTTCTATGACTTCGGCTCGGATCGCTCGACCTTGGTTGCTGGTGACGAAGCCTTTGTTCTGAAGCAGGACGAAGAGTTTGCAGTGGTCCGCGGGCGATTAAATTACCACTTCAACAGCGGCTATTGAGCCCAAGGTTAAGGCGTTCCCCGCTGATTGCGTTCAATGCGCTCCCTTACAGAGGCGGAACGTAAGAGGCGCACCAATCGTTTTATTCGCAATCGAACATGTTCGTGTAGCGAATGTGATGCGCGTTTTGGGATGACACGAGTTGTCTTGCTCTCGCTGGCGGCGCGGGTTTGATATTTGCCGCGTACGCATCGCTGTTCGAGAGCGAGCCCGAGGTCTCTAATGAGCGGCAGCACACTCCACGCTAATCCCGGTGGTGTGCAGCCTCGTTCTAATTGGAGGGAGAATATGCAGCGTTGGTCGTCAACCATTGGTAGCTTGCTCGGTGTTGCGGTGTTTGCTTTATTCGGTCTCCAACCCGCCGAGGCCAGTTGCCAATTAATCACCGCCACGCATAGCGCCCGTTCTCAGGCAAAGGCTGTCGAGACTTCACAATCGCTGGCCCTCCGGAGCGCCTATGACTTACAGCGCGCACGGGGATGGACTCACGTCACGCTCTCTGCTCACCCGGTGCAGGGAGATCCGTTCTGGAAGGCCGTTCGGCCCCGCGGAGTTCCATCGCACGCAAAACTCCAGCCAGACCTAGTCACCGCGCATTTTTACACAACCTGTTTCACCGGCGTTGTAGTTCCCTACGTGTGCACTACGGGTTCAAGCGTCTGCGGCCAATAGAGTAGCATTGTCCGCAAGGCCTATTCGCAGACCGTGGTCTTTCTGTCCTGGAGGTCCAAATGCAAGTGAGTCCGATGGACTTCGTTGGCCTCGGGTCCCATCACCGTCGAGAATACCTTGCAGCCACCGTCATGCGCGCGACGTAGAAACTTGCCTTCGGCGACAGCTTTAGGATCGACCGCGGACGCTGCGCTTTGATTGGCGCTGGTCGTGCCGCTTGGGGTCGCGGAGATCTTCACCACGTCGCTCACTGAGCCCTTGTTGCTCTTCTCTTTTTTCTGTTGGCCGACAGAACCCGTAACACCGGCAGCAGCTTTTTTTGCCTTCGTAGCTGCAATCAGGTCTCGCTGGGTAGAACCCCAGCCGTGGGTGACATCGACCCTTCTCCCGTCGGCAAGGACAAAGATCGGAAGATCGACTGCATTGGCAAAGGCATGTTGGCTGAGGTTTCCATTGGGCAGGTTATAGACGTTGCGGCACGCGTATGACGAACCGATGATCTTCGACACTGGCGATGAGAACGCCTCTCTGGCCGCGGGCTGCACGCTCTCCGAAAGCCAGCGATCGAGTCCGCCCACCATGGCACACGTTAGGACCAGAGGCGGATCGAATGAGACCTTTCCCTCCCGCCTATGCTGTTCACAAGGACCGGCGCGGCCACGCCGCAATCGCCGCTTCGGATCGGGGCCAACGGAGCCACATCGGCGGTTATCGGCGCCAACGCTTGCACGCATTGCATGAGCGCGGTCTAAATCTCCTCGTTGGTCCAGGCGGCGGCTGGCTCCTGTGGCGTTTGAGTGCCACCTTTCTCTACCGATGGCGCTTCAGGCCGTCTATTCAGCGACCAGAGCCAATTTTGAGCGGGCCCCACCCACAGGGGAGCGGTCAAAGCGGTGAGCAAAACAAAGCCGCATACCGCGATGACGGAAACTAGGCTCGGGAAGCCTGACTCTTCATCCTCGTCCATCGCGTCATGTTCACATCGACCCGTTAAGAGCTGATGTACCTGCGGTACCTCCGGATCTTGTCGGAGCCGACACCAGTTCAGCCGCCACTTGTGTCCGCTATGTGCCGAGGGCGGACATTAATCCCTCATCTGAAGCGCGGTTGACGTGCGCGATTAGTAGCCACCCAAAGGCGGACCGTCGCCGTAGTCGCCATCGGGAGGCGGATAGTGGCCTTCCGCGGGGGATAATCTGCGTAATCGCGATCAGGTAGGGGATAGTCGCCATTCGACGGCGCAGGCACATAGTAGCCGCGTGCGGGCGGATAGATGCGTAAGGGTAGGCAGGCGCGCAATACCCATAAGCTGGGGGATAGACATAAGGCGCGGCATAGCGGTGGCGCCAATACTGGCGACGCCAACCAACCTTGCTCACCAGCGTGCTCTCAACATTTGCGGGGTCTACTCCCGGCATCGCCAGGGGGAACGCCGCGACCGGTATTGAGCACCTCAACGCCGCTCAGCGGCATCGCGCTCGTGAAGCTGAGGCATCAAATCGCGCCGCCAGTCGCGTTGGGGTTTTGTTCACGGCGCCTTCTGGGATTTCTCCTGACGACGCCGCTGTCTCATTTAAGAGCGATCGCCCACTAATCGGAGGACGATCGATGAACGACAAACCCACAAAACCTGAAACGATTTATCCTGAAGCAGTTGTGCGCTGAACTCAAGTCGATCCACGCGAGGCACGCGAGAGACTGCGTCAGCGCGCGACGCAAAAAAGAACCCCGAACTCGCCAAGTCGCATAAGGCAGGGCACACGGGGAGTGGCCTAAGAACTCGCCTAGGCGTTTTAGCGAACTTACAGCGAGGCATGTCCGCTTTACACTGACTTGGAGGGTGCCGACCGCAACCGAAAATTCAAGAGACATCCAGCAAAAGCGAGTTACGTTCGCCATCTCGCGGGAGCGAGATAACTTCGCCACGGATTTCAAATAATAAAAAGGAGGGCGTCCTGATATTGGGCGCCCTTAAGTAACCAACGGGAGCATACTTCCACTAAAGGAAGCGAGATATAAAACCCAGCGGGCCGGTGATGGTCTCAGAAGCAACTTAAGAGGCTGAGGTTGTGCCTTTGTAAGCACTCTTGCAGTCTAGCTTGAAGGCCTTCCGCATCTTACGGTCGTTGGGAAATTCGAGCTTCGCAGCATCCTTGCAAGTCATTTGACCCGCCGCCCCAGCCTTGGCTGCCGACGCTTCAACCGGAAGGGCGACTGCTATCAAACCGGCGATTGGTACACTTAACAGGACATGCTTGAACATGAGTCCTTCCTCCGCAGTTTCTCAGAGCTGCCACTTGGAAAAGAACAAAGTTTTTGAAGTTAGGTTCCGACAAAAACCACCTCTTTCAGCACCGCTACACTGCGCCTCCACGACAAATCGGAGGGCCTATCTAAGTCGCAGCTAAATTAACCCACGGCTTCCAGTCACTGCAATTGCGAGAGGACAAAGACATGACGATAAAAGAGCTAAGCAACGACACATTTGCGAGAGAGCGTCGCCTACGCCGCTTGGCGATGAAGCGAGGCTATACATTGGTGAGCCCGTGGTCCGGAGAGACGCGTGGCCTGGGTACCCTCGGCGCCTGCTACATCCTCGTTCCTCACAATAGCGGGATGAACCTTGACGAGGTCGAAGACGTCCTGACGCGCGATAAACGGCAGCGACATTGATCTGCAAACGACCTAGCCGTCGGTCATTAGCGGCCGCGAACCGCTCGGAGGATGTCCGCTTTGCGCCTCCAAGCAGACATTGCTCGCCGCAGGCATCGATGTCCGCTAAGCGCCATTAGCAGACACCAAGGAATTGGCTGGGTAGAGCGAAGAGCCGCTCCCTCCGGGTGTCATTTGCGCCGCGGGGCGAACAGCCCGAATTGGACGCCGACATTCAGTGACAATTCAATCATCGCACCCGGGCCAAGGGAGCATTCATAAAGAATGCCCCCCTCGCGGGCCCTCGTGCCGCTAGCAGAACTAGCGGCTAGGGCACTACTAATTGTCCCTTGAATCTGCCGCTTGCGAGAGGACTGATAAGGTCCAGCGTCGATGTGCACCAATCCCTCATCGGCGCTGGGCCAACTCAAAAGCGCCTTGGTCAACATCTAGAATCCGCCTCGACTACCCAGCGGTAACCTCATCTGGCAAGTCAGGCCCAGTGCCGTTGTCGTGTGTGTGTATGTGTTGCGCAGCAGCGGTGCTGGGTCGTCTTTGGCACGTTGGCGCTCCTTATTGGCCCCAGAACCCCATGATGGAGCGATAGACTCTCTGACGGTCAGACCTGCGGAGCGCGGACACCGGGCACCCAGCATGACGAAGCTCTTCGCAATAACCCTTGTGCTCATCTCCTCAACCGCTGCCGCAAACTCCACACGCAGAACAACGACTATCGACACATTTACCGGAGCACTGGCGGATTTGAGTTGTACCTGTGTGGATCATCCTAAGCCGGGATATGAGTGCAAGAGCTGTTCTTTCTCTCTTAGCAAGTGCCAGTGCACTTACGATCTGAAAATAGATGACTGCGCAGGGGGTACATTCCGTACTGCCACCGGAATCTCGTGCACCAACAGCCCTTAAGTCTTGAGGCTCGACAGCATCCCGCAAAGCCTGATCTTGTGGCAAGCAAGCGCTTGGCCGTTGGCGTCAAGCACCTTGAAGCCTCCGGGTATCTGCCTTGCCACGGTGGATTAAACCGGCGCGAGCGCGCGGCTCGGCCGCGGTTTGGGCGTGTAGGACACGTTGAGAGGAACCAGATGTCCGCTTTGGGTCAGAAGCGGACATGAACTCGGCGCCTAAGTTACGTCCGCTAGTGCCAAAAGCAGACGTCCACGTCCTCGTTTTGGCAAGGAGTGAGTGATGACACCGCGACTGCCGGGCATTGTGATTGCCGTAGCGTGCTCCGCCAGCGGAACGGCAAGCCGCTGAGTGAAACCCGGTCAGCGCGAAGCAGGCCGGGTTTCTCAGGGGTCGGATAGGGTCAGAGGAAGTCTGAGCTATTCGGCGGGTACGGGTCTTTTCCGTAGGTCCATTCGATACTGAATTGATCCCCAAGCAGGACTTGGCTGTTAAGGCCCTTTCGGCCCGCTTCGTGCGCAACGTCCACAGCAGCACAGATGGCGTCTCTCTGTGTCGCATAGGGCCCGTAGCGCGCGCCATCTAACGAGATTTTCCACTGACCCTGATCACGAAGAACAATGTACTGAGTGTGAGCCATTCCATCCTCCCTGAGACTAAGCTGCGGGCTGGAGTGCTTCCCCACCGCCCCAATTTCGATGCTTTTGATATTGCGAGTTCACCCAGCGCATCACAGGCCGCTGGCTCCAACGTTCGATATCGGCCATGAGGGGATCAATCCTCATCTCGTGATAGACCGCCATCTCCTTGGGCTGTGCGAACCCAGAGAGAAGACTGGCCAGGGTTAAATCAACTCGACTGAATCGATCTCCAAGCAGATAGGGGCGGCCGTCTGCGAGTTTGTTGTCGAGCCAGTCTAATTCCGATTCCAACCGAGACCGACTCTCGGATGCGGCGCCTGGCCTGATGTCATATACCCGCATCATGAGTCGTCGTGTGACTGGCCACATGAAGTTTCCAATTAGACGATTGGAAACGGACGTTCTGAGAAAAAGTGCGGGTTTAACCAAGTGAGGGCAGCTTGGTAGCGTTGCGGCATAGGCCAGACGCCGCACATGCACTCCGATAACGTCGTCGGCGCGCCGTTCGATTTCGCGGGCCTCGGCCAGATTCCCGCGGGGCGCAAGTCTCCGTCTAGGATCATTGCCTTTACTCTCTGCCCAGTCGATGATGGCGCCGCTTCCTTGAATGACGGTCTCGCCGTCGAGAATAATTGGAAGCGTGGTAGCCTGTGCACCACAGCGCTTCGCCAGCACTAGATGCCAACCTGGCGGCCAGCCGATCTCTTCGTAAGGGATGCGGTGCCAGTCAAGCGCCCAGCGGGCCTTCTCGCAAAAGTGGGAAAGGCCAAACGTCATCAATCTAGGTTTCGAGTGTGCCACCGGTTCCCTCCATCGATGGGATCGGCGCCTCTTGGAATCACATACACACCATAAAGAATCGGAATTTGCCGGTCCTGAAAGAAGTCTGAAAAACGCTGAAAAACCCTGAAAAGCAGCTTATCGAAGGCTGCTAACCCGCTGCACGCTCGGTCGCAACAGAGGGCCTCCAGCCGGCAGCCTTAAGATCAGCCAAGAAGCGGCTGGCGAGTTCTGGAGGACGCGGAGGTGTCGGCGGGGGTGCAGATCGTGAAACGTAGTCCCTTAGCTGAGCTTTGGCCTCGGCTAATCGACCCAGCCCCACGAGTGCGAGCGTGCGATACACTTCTGCCCCATCAAACTGGGGTGCTTTGCGCAGGCACTGATCCGCTTCGTACAGGGCCTCTTTGAAGCGCTCAGTGCCCCACAAGATCATTGCATGGAAGAAATGATAGTAGGATGGCGGCAAGGGATGGAGTTCCAACGCCTTGTCCATCATCTCAGTCGCGAATTGAAGGTCGCCTGAATCAAACAACGTTACGGAATAAAACACCAGGCAGTCAGGGTCGCTCGGGGCAAGCTCGACCGCACGCTTTGCTAGGTCAAGGGCTTGGACGAGGTCGCCCTTCGTCTTCACCGCCTGACCGAGGCCGGAGTAGGCTTTCGCAAGATTAGGATCGAGCTCGATGGCACGACGAAATTGGTCAACCACCTCGTCGATTTGAGACAGATGCCACTCACCCGTGAGTTGCGTCCAAAGATCGATCAGGTTGATCCATGCGAGTTGTGTCCAGGCGGGGGCATAATGTGGGTCTAGCCGGATCGCTGCTTCGACGTCTTCACGGGCCGCCCGTGTCGCCTCGGCGTTGAACCGATGCTTGCCCGCGCCGCGTAGCGTCAGCTCGTATACTCCTAGATCCCGTGGCGCTCGCCCTAAAACCTCCTGCTTCTCTGCCTCGCGCATGCTCACGCGCAAACTCGCTGCGATCCTGCTGGCGATCAGTCGTTGAATGCGGGGGATATCGGCTGCCTTCGCAGAGAAGCGATCACCCCAGGCGATTACACCGTTGCGAGCGTCGACGAGTTGGACGTCGACCACAAGCATGTTCTTGAAACGCTGCGCCGTGCCTTCAACCAGATATCGTGCACCGATGCGCTCGCCCAGTTCTTGAGCAGTCGCAGGCTGAGCGCCCAAGGCGAACGATGAGTCGCGACCTATGACTTTGAGATCTCGATTGCGTGCAAGCTCATTGATAATTTCGCTGGCTACGCCTTGGGCTAAAGCTTGCCCTTTGGTGCCCACGAGCGAGGTGAAGGGAATCACCGCGATGGCGGGCCGACCGGACGTGTTGGTGGGTAAATCCGCCTTGCGCTGAGAAGGCACGAGCAGGTAACCACGGCGCGGCACGGTGCGGAGGATTCGATGTTCCTGATCACCGACGGCCTTGCGAATATCGGCGATACATTGCGTCAATGAGTCGTCCGTAACGACGACGTCTCCCCACACCTTTGCAATGATTTCGTTCTTGTGAACCAAGCGACCCGCATTCTCGGCCAGCAGTCGCAGCACTGCCAACGACCTCGGGCGAAGCTCTACCAGTTCACCTTTCGTGCTGCGGAGTTCATCGGCGGCAAGGTCAATCACGTGTGACGGCAACGTCACCTGTTCCTGCCGCATGTGAGAAGAGACATCGGCCATCGGGTGCTTCCGCCAATTTAAGTGGGTCCATTGGCGAGTTCGGTCATAGTACCGCCTTTCTAGAACATCTTTCAATCCGCGCAGAAGAGACCCGAACTTCGCTTACGCCCTGCGCCACGTGTCCAATGCGGAACAGCTTGCAGGGCCGCTCGACCCAATTCTCGCGTTCAGAAAATTTCACCACTCGTTGGGGACTTTCAGCCGTCGCTCAGGACTTTCCTGTGAACGCTGGTCCATGTTTTCCGCGTAAGGAAAGGAGTGACGCCATGACAAACATTCTGCAAGCCCTCGCAGTCGCAGCGACGTTGATCACCTTCACGCTCGCCGCCAGCAGCTCAGTCTTGGCCGGTGCAGACAGCCCGTTCTATCCGGATCACTTGAAAAATCCGAACCTTCCCTATCCATCTGCCGGGACGGGAAGCGGCATACCGGCCCCATACCGGCTGGGGGATTAAGAACGATGGGGGGCCTCACCTTCGCTGAGGCTCCCCTTCTCCGCCAAGTTTGGTCACAAGAGGATTTCGCCATGCGTTCACGGATCTGGCTCACGTTCGTCGCCTGTCTGGCTACCCTCTCCCTTTCGGGCGCGGGGCTGGCGAAGGTGAACACCTCATGCCTGGCGCTGGAGCGCCCATGTGAATGTGCGTGGCACGTGCGCGATTGCCTGCCGCGCTGCCACTTCCAGTCACGGCTTGAGTGTCCCCCGATCTAGTTCGGTCATGCATGAGGAGGCCATGCCATGAACCGCAGCCTCATAGCTTTCGCCATCTTCGTATCCGGGTTGGTTGCCACCGCGGCTTGGTCGCAGACGCTTCCGTTGCCGTCAAATCTCATCAGTGCCAACTCAGCTGCCGGCGAGTACTTCTTCTTTGAGAGTGAAGCGAGAGAGGCCTACTTTCCCCTCGCGAACCACTTTGTCACGCAGAAGTATCAGTCCTACTGTGGCGTCGCGAGCATCGTCATGGTTCTCAATGCACTTCAAATTGCCGCACCAGCGGTTCCTGAGTTCGATCCCTATCGCACCTTTACACAAGACAACGTGCTCGACGAACGCACCGACGCCGTATTGCCTCGGGACGTCCTGCTCAAGAAGGGCATGACACTCGACCAGCTTGGTGGACTGCTTGCGTTGCATCCTTTGAAAATCGAAGTGCGTCACGCCGGTGACACCACGCTTGAGGAGTTTCGCGCCAGCGCGGCAGACTACTTAGCAACAGAGAACCATTTCGTTCTCGTGAACTATCTTAGACTGGCAATCGGACAGGAGCGGGGTGGGCACATTTCGCCTTTGGCGGCTTACGAAGCCAAACGCGATCGCTTCCTCGTTCTTGACGTGGCCCGCTACAAGTATCCACCCGTATGGGTAGGCGCCGCTGAGCTATTCGACGCGATGAACACACGTGACGCCGATAATCAGAACAGGACGCGCGGATTTGTCCTCATAGCTAAACCCACTCGGCAGTAGTGGGTGTCGTTCTAGGTGAAACGTGCGTCCTAATTGGCGAAATGTCCGCTTCGGGTCATTAACAGACATCGGAGGGCAGATCGCGGATGTCCGCTTTGCCCCAAACAGCGGACATGAATGGCGTCGGCATCAACGTCAGCTAAGTGCCATGTGTGGACCGCTCCAAGTTTGCAAGTCAAAACTTCACGTCGCAGCATTGGTCGGTGCAGCCATTTGTTCGGCCTGTTGATGCGGTTTACATGACCGCTGGCCATAATGCCCTCCGCGGATCGGGTCCCGGTCAAAAGCCCGCATTCGACGATGCACTGGCACATGTGGGTTATCCCGATCGCCGGATCGACCGGCTCTGCATTACGTGCTGTTCGCCCTCCCAACCTTCACATCACGCCGAATCTCCGGCGCGATCTCGTTCACGCCGCAAGCGCGACGGGTTCCCTGTAGCGCTCGCCCCTGGCCATCATGGCCCAAGCCATTCTGGCGATCTTGTTGGCGAGCGCGACCGTCTGGCTCAAACGCCGGTACGCCTCCGGCGACCAATTCCACTGACGCCACCAAAGGCAAAAACGATTCTCACCACTACTCCCGGTCAAGAAAACAAGGGAATTCCCCCAGTTCCTCCCGGGTAAGGTTTCGATTCATTTCACTTCGGGCGTCGGCTTCGGTCGGCGCCTGTTTTGCTCCAACGGGACCCGACGTTTATTTCCTCGGGATGTGCACCCAAATGGCGAGGCCAATAATAGCTAGCAGCACCGCAATTACGAGGAAAGTGGCGACGTCGTGCATAGGCAAAGCTGATCGCACGAAAGAGGCAGACAAGGGGCGTCGGAGTCGCGACATCTTCCTTTTTTGATTTTACGTTAATCCGGCCGCTTCCAACTCCGAGCGGACTCTCGCTTACGCAATCCAACCTGCTGATGGTCGAGGGCAGCGGCATCGCGCCCCGCGAGTTCGAGAAGCTTGCTTAGGAGCCCGCCTACGCGAAGGCGCGAGAGGTCGGCTGCATCGTGTGAGGCTCAGGCCGGGATTTTTTTCTTCCGGGCGGCTGTTCCAGTTCGCCGGCGGCGAAGTGCATCCAGATGGTCAACAGTCAGCCTTCTCCATTCTTTCCCATCACGGGCCGTCCAAAAATTGCAGTTCAGGCACCCAGTTAATCGCGTGCCCTCGTTGTTGATCTCCCTCCAGGGCTGCCCGCAGATGTAGCATTTCTGCATGGCATTCGGTTTTAGGCGATTCGGCGCCTCCCGACAAAAACAGATAAGTTGCTAGACGTGTTTAAGAGGGCGATCAGCACTTAAGCCTGATAGTCTCAATTCCCGCCTTTAGTGGTCCAGCAGACGCGCAAGTCGCTTTAGCTCTTTCTCGACATTGCGCATTTCGTTCGGACCAAGAATCGGGCGCAACTCCTCTTTCTTGATCTCGATGAAGCGTGGTGTGGTCCGTGCGGCTATCTCACGGGCAAGGGCTTTGCGGTCGCTCATAACAACGGCCCCACAGTCGCCCTTTTTCTGAAACAGATTCGATTCGCACAAAGAGAAGCCCCGACGGGGGTCTACACGCGGGGCTCCTCCCGGTCCTTTTCGGGGGACCTGTGCGACGAGGGAAATCTCGCCACATTTCGTGGCTTAACACCGTAAACGTTAAAGTCAACACTTAAGCATCGGAGCCTCGGCCAGTTCGCCGGGGCTCTTTTTAGTCGCGACTTTTCTTGATCACCCGCGCCTTCTGCCGAAGCGTGATGAGCTTGCGAGGTCAACGTAAAGCCGCTCGTCATGGTCGGCACACACGCTATGACCGAGAGGAGCGTCGGCTTCGGTCGGCGCCCAGGTCAGCGGGCTACATTAGCGGACTCAGCGAGTTACTAAGTCACCTGCCGTTGGACCGACGCTAGGGCGCTGCTTCACCGGGCGCCCCCTTTTATTTGGCTGTCGGAAGTCTACGCTATCCTTGATGCCTTCTCGCCACCGATAAAACAGGTTGGCGCGCCCGCTTGCCTCCCGGGCTGCATTCATCGCTACATTCCAAGCGTGATCCATTGTGCCCCGAGCCACAATTCGTTCGCCGCACCATACCTCCCAAACCCGCAAATCTGTGCTGGAGGGGCGAACGTTCCATTCCTTGAGCGACATGGTTCTAGGTTAGCAGAACCGCTCATTCCGTGTGCCAATGGCATTTAGTTTATCCTCAGTCGCGGCCTCTCCCGAAGCGTGATGAGCTTCCCCGAAGTTCCAGCTTCGGTCGGCGCTCCTAACTTTTGCGCTGCACACTAACGGGCTTGAGTATTGATACCTTTTGGAATTGATATTGGGTTGGTAAATGCGTGGAGGATCGTCATGTCGTCAGATCCCAAAGAATGTAGAGAGCAAGCCAAGCGCTGTTTGAGGCTTGCGGCAGAGACGAACGACCCCGTTCTCAAAGACAGCCTTACGGATACTGCTCATCGATGGGAGCGCCTTGCTGCGGAGTTACAGTCAGACAACGACAACCTGGCAAGGTAGAACCAACGAAAAACGCGGATAGGTTAGTGCTTAGGTCTGCGTCCGGTCCCAGATGGCGCGCTTGGAACTCCTGGAGGGAGTCGGCCTCGGCTTGATGCTGCTGCAGGGCTAGTTCCCACCCGGGCGCGTGGTCGATACTGCCCCGTGTCCTTAGCGGACAATAGGGCGCGCATCGGTGACGTCTGCTTCATTCCCTACAGCGGACACGCTCAGAGTCGGCAGTGATGTCAGCTAAGTGCCACAACCAGATCTCAGCCTGCCAGGAGAAAACGCTCAATACCCACCTCCGGCGTCCCCATCCTGGCGCGGAACAGCTGATTGTCCGTCTCCCGGAGACGTCGGCTCACTTCCCGGCCCATGTTCATCTGGATCATCGCGAACTGCTTGAGATCGTGCTCGTAGACCTGATAGAGGCTAGCGGCCGAAAGACGGATTGCGGTGCAATCTTCGACTGCGCGGATGGAGGCGCTGCGCGGCAAGAGGTCCATCACCGCCATCTCCCCGAAGCAGTCGCCCTCCTTCAGGATTCGGAGGAGGAACTCCTGTCCGCGCCAGGATTTCAGCACCGCGACTTTGCCTGCTTCGAGGACGAACATCGAATCGGCCTGGTCGTGTTCACGGAAAAAGAACTCGTTCGCCGGGACGGACACCACCGGGCACAAGTCGAGCAGGAACCGGAGGACGTCGGCCCGGATTCCGCCGAAGACCGGCATGCGCTGCAGGAGTTCGATCCGCGCTAGTTGCATGGCAACACTTCCGGAGCCGCCACTATGATCTGCGGCGGATTAGTCCGCAAGGGGGAGTTAGTCCGCTTCGTGCCAACAGCGGGACTGGTATGCGCTGGGTTGCATGCGGCGAGCGCAGCCACAGTGAGGCGATGGCGAGAAGAAATTGCCAATCTTGTGGCATCGGCCACATCGCAAATCCGAGAAATGATTCAGGGTGTCCTTCGGGGTCCGAGTGCTTCTGAGCTCACCCCTAAAAAGGATCGTCCTTGTCATTAACGATCAGAAAGGAGCGCCGACATGAAAACGTCACTAGCAATCGTGCTCGCAGTTGCAGCGCTAACGCTCGGCACCGCAACCGTGGCCCCGATTTCGAGCACCGCCCTCGCGGGCGGGGGCGGACCCGACAAGTGGTGCGGTGCGGCCGTGTGCCCGCCGAAGCAAACACAGTCAGAAACTCATCGTGGGTCGTAAGCTGCGATAGGCGCGCCAGCCGGTCTCTCAATCGGAGAGGTTGGCTGGCAGTCCTTCGATTATTGAGATCCGCGATGCGGCGACCGATGACGAATTGGATGAGCGCTGACCACTGGGCTATGACGGTCTTGGAACCCTTTCTCCTGCTCCTGTTTAGCGTTAATTGAAGCTATTGTGGGATGGCTCTAAAGCACAAATCCTTTCTCAGCAGCCAACCTAGATGATGGTAGTGGGGTCACACTGCAACCACCCATGTCCGATTAGGGTCAGCCGTGATAGGCCGTTCGTGCCATACATCTGTGGCAGCGCGCGCGCAGCCACGATGTCGCGAACTAGAGCGTAGAGTTGCGCCACCCTTAGCCTGGATCGGCCAGCGTTTCGGTTGGAGCTCCTGTTTGATCGCCACGATACTGATCTCCCCAGGATCGCCCTCGTTAGCCTTGTAACCAAGATCAAAAATGTCGGCCGCAAGGCGAAGCCATTTCACACGATCCTCGAGACGCCAGACACCGCCGGGTTTTGGCAGAAGATCAATAAGACCCCGAACAAGCCCATCGATCGCGCGCTCATATTCTACCGTGTGCCTTGCCTGGGCGTCGGGTTGCAACCTTCGCAGATTCATAAAATCAGTTCTCTGATCCAGGGGGCCGTTGCCTCGGGGCGGTGGATTACGGCTAAGAAAATCCGAAAGACTCTCCATAACAGCTACTCCCTACGCTGCGACGACGCAGTTCCAACCTAGTGCCGAGTATATCAAACTTGGGGGCGCTCAGGATCGCCCTTAGGTGGATCTGACACTTCCGCTCAGGGGCATCATAGTGAAGCGGCGGGCTTGACGTCCGCTGAGTGCCATTAGCGGATGTCGGTGTGCTGCGCCCATGGCGCCTGACTACTCAGACCCTTGTTAGGAGGAAAGGTTTTTGCCCGGCCGCTTTATGACAGTAAGGTGACATCGGCGCTGGTAGAAAGCGATGGGCGCCCAAGGCGCGTACGATGCCGGGAGCGAGGATACAGCGGGTTATCGCTGTCGCAAGCGCAATCGCGCTGCTAGTGGCGACGGTCGTTTTATTGTTCCGCACCGAACCTATCGCTGCCCGGTTTTGGTTCGCCATCGCGGTGACGGTTGCTATCGCTTCCCTTGTCGTATTTCTGACGCGACGGTTGCTCTTTGCCAGCGTGGTCACTTGCTCACTCGTCGCGGTCGTGTTTCTCGTCTCTCTCGAGAAACAGGCCACGATGAACATGGGTCTGCATTCCTACGATCTCTTCTTCTATCTGAATGCTGACACGTTCGAGTTTTTGTGGGGCGACTACCGCCGCTGCGTTATCGTAGTTCTTGCAGCGGTCGCGGCTGCGACAATCCTAGCGGCGCTAACTTGGCGCTTCGACACCACGCGGCTCTCGCCTTTGGCTCCCGGCTTGACCCTGGTCGCTGCAATTACAGTGGCAGGAGCATTCGAACCTCAAGCAAGCGCGGAGAGTGGCGCGTTTCGACTGTTCACGCAAAACAACTCCTTTGTCTCCGCGTTTTACCTATCGTGGAGTGAGACGTGGGGCACTCTCGCGCGTGGACAATTGATGGAAGCCGCGGCACGAACGATACTCCCCGACTTTGCGAGCGGCTCCCAATGCAGGCCATCGACGAAGCCGCCGCACATTGTGCTCATTCATCAAGAAGTCTCTTGGTGCCGCCCAGCCTGTTTCCCCGGCTCCAATATGACCGTGCTCTAGACCGGTTTTTTCTTTCTGACGATGGCCGGCTGCACAGGCTGCGCGTGGAAACATACGGAGGAGGTTCTTGGGTTACCGAGTTTGCGCTGCTGACAGGCATCTCGACGAAGGCCTTCGGCGACATGCGGATGTTCGTGCAGGTCCTAATGGAAGGCAGGCTCAAGGAAACGCTGCCGCAATCACTAGAGAATTGCGGTTATCGCACGTTGATGCTTTTCCCAATGAGCAGCGGCTTTCTGTCGCTTGACCGGTTTTACCGCTCGATTGGCTTTTCCGAGATTTTGGATCGCCGAGCTCAAGGCGCGCCTACCACCCGGGAACGTGACCGATTTTATTTCCAGAATGCGCTTGATGCGATGGACCACCACTTCAAATCGTTCGATCGGCCGCTCTTCGTCTACATCCAGACCATGGCGTCTCACGGCCCCTATGACAGCGCGTATATGCCAGAGGAGAATGTGCCGGGCGGAGGCCCCGGCACCTCACCGGAGATGAGCGAATATCTGCGTCGGGCGGCGATGGCCGAACGCGATGGCGATTTTCTGATGGACGAGATCAAGCGCCGCTTCCCTGGCGAGCCGATCCTCGTCGTGCGTTACGGTGATCATCAACCGAGCGCGACGCGCGATATAATCAACAATGTGTGGGGCGACGACAGCCCCGATGTTGGACTGGACGGATCACCAGGTCCCTTCATCACATTCTATGCGATGGAAGGGAACGGCTTTCTGGTGCCGCCACTCCCAGGCTACGACCCGCTCGATATAGCCTATGTCGGGACGATAATGCTTGAGGCCGCAGGGCTTCCGCTCTCAGCGGCGCAGCGAGAACGCAAGCGGCTGATGGTGGCGTGTGAGGGTCGGTATTTCGGCTGTGAGCCGCGGAGCCGTATTCTGGCCTTCCATCGCCGGCTCATAAATTCGGGCTTCGTGCGGACCCCTTGATGCGATCGTCGACCATGTCCGCTTTGGGGTCATTAGCGGACATTAGCGAGCGGGTTAAGGATGTCCGCTTTACCTCTGAGAGCGGACTCGGCGGAAACGGCGGAACCAACCTACCAAATCTGATTCACATCGCGTATCTCTGAAGCAAGGATCCGATTGCACCTTTGAGGCCGCGACGGTCAAACTGTGAAGCGAACAATGCAGGGGACGTCCGCAGTGATTACTGAACTAGCCGACAATCTTTCGGACATGGATGAGTTGCCGGGACTGACACCAAAGCAGATGGCTTTGGGCAAATTGGCGGCGGCCTCACGTCGACGCGCGGTGCTGCGTGGTCTGGCTCAACTCGGCTATGAAGTTCGGGAGTCTATGCAGACAGGCTGGGTCCGCGACGGCCGTCTCGTCGTGACAAAGCCAAATGTCTTGGACTATGGCGTTGAGCTCGCATCTCCACCGGACGCTTCGCGAATGCAAGTACGCCTTGTTGGGTCCGATCGACCCTCGACCACTCGCGATGCAAGGCGGGACCGAGATATGGAAACGCTCTGGTGCAGTGAGTTTGGCCGTCTCCGCGACCTCCTCATGAGCCAGGGCGCTGAATTAATTGTCGAACGCGCTTTGGAGCCCGGGATACAAGCCGTAAAAACAGTTGCCTTACCCGGCACGCACGAATCGCAAGTTGCTACGAAGCAACGAACGAAGCAGCGTGATTGAAAGGCGTGCAGGTGTAAGCCAGCGCCCCTAGGACGGAGGGGAGGCGTATGCTGGTAACGGCGTCAACGCTCTACGATTTCGTGCAATGCCCTGCACGCGTGGCTTTGGACGCCTTTGGTGACCAGAACAAGCGCGATCCAATTAATCCGTTTGTACGATTACTCTGGGAACGTGGGACGTTGTTTGAGCGTGAAACGATCGCCAAGCTTAGTCAGCCATTCACCGATTTATCGGATCTAGAAGACGAAAGAGAAGTGCAAACCCTAGCGGCCATGCGCTCTGGCGATCCATTGATCTATGGAGGTTGTATCAGTGCCGGCGATTTGCTTGGCATGCCCGACATCCTACGCAAGGAAATCGGCGGTTATGTGCCGGCCGATATTAAGTCGGGCGCAGGCGAAGAGAGCGTGGGCGACGACGGCGACGGAAAACCGAAGCCCCACTATGCTGTCCAGCTTGCTCTTTACGTCGACATCCTTGAACAGCTCGGGCTTTCAGCAGGCCGGCCCGCGTTCGTATGGGATATTCATGGCGAGGAAGTCCTCTATGACTTCACGGTTCCGCTAGGGCCCAAAAAACCACAAGCACTTTGGGATGAGTACCAAAAAGCCCTTGCTGAATCCCGCGCCATTCTGGCAGCTCGAGTGAGGCCGGCGGCAGCTTACACAAGCGTATGCAAATTTTGTCATTGGTATACTTTCTGCGTCGATGAACTTATCGCTAGTGATGATCTAACTCTAATTCCCTATTTGGGCCGCTCGCTGCGGGATGCGATGAAAGATACCGTGGCGAGTGTCGCTGAGCTGGCCGCTAGCAATCCTGACGCTTTCATGGCCGGAAAGAAGACGATCTTTCCCGGCTTAGGTCAGGATCGCCTCCAACTCTTCCACGAGCGGGCGGTGATGCTCTCGCAGCCTGTGCCTAAGCCGTATTTGCGGGCGGCAGTCACACTTCGTGCAGCCCGTGTCGAACTGTTTTTCGATGTGGAAGTCGATCCGCTTCGTGACACCTGCTATTTGCACGGTCTCGTCGAGCGTCGTGAAGGCCGAAATGAAACAGAGAAGTTTATCTATTTCCTAGCGGAAGAAGTGAGTCCCGAGGCGGAGCGCAATCGCAAAGCCAAAAGACAAAGAGCGAACATCCATGACCCGCACACCGAGCGTCCGCGAGCGTGTCGCCCAGTTCATGGAGGCGATGCACCGCAAAGACTTTGCCGAAGCGAAGCGCATCCGGAAATTCACTCGCTCGATGTGCAGCCCGCAGCACTGGTCAACCGAGTGTCGCCTTTGGCTTGAGCGCAACCCGGACACGGATCCGGCGCTCAAAGCATGGTTCGAGCGAGCCTGCCAAGAGCACAAGCGCAGCCTCGATCCCGATCCGCAATACCTGCGGACGCGCCCCTGGTCGCTCGACGACTACATGCTGCAACAAGCAATGCAGCGCCGCCACGACCGCTGGTGGCAGCACTTAGATTAAGCGGAAAGCAATGATCAATCCCCGCCAAGGCGTTCAAAGGCGAACTGGTGCCACAGGACCCGAGCGACAAAGCTAAGCAGCCCTAGAGCAGGGGACGCTCAGAGCAGCGAGGATTTCACGCCCCCGCGATAAGCATCATGTTCCTGCGCAGCGAGTCCTGATCTAACGGCGTTATGCCCACCACCGGATCCTATCGCGCCCTTTCTGTGTGCCTAACGTCGAACTACCTCCATCAGAACATGAGCTGTACCACCCATTCCGATTGCGCTAGCCGCGCCGCTGCTGAGATCGATTGAGCGACCCTTTACGTGCGGGCCTCGATCATTGATGCGCACTACTACCGATCGGCCATTCCGAGAGTTTGTCACTCGCACTCGAGTGCCGAATGGAAGGGTTCGATGCGCCGCGGTCATGGCGCTTGGATCAAACCTCTCCCCAGATGCGGTTCTTCGTCCCGCGAAGCCTGGACCATAGTAAGATGCGATTTCGGCTTGGGCTGCGCTTTCCAGAAACGCAAGGGCGCATAGCGCCAATATTAATGTCCTCATTCCTCGTCTCCACGATTGGTTGGAGCTGCGGGTCGGAGGAACGTGACAAATCTGTTGTTAGTGGGCTTAGGGCACGGCCGAAACGGGAAGTTTTTGAGGCCATGAGCGCCGCAGGAGTTAACGCGACTAATTTCGCCGGCCGCTCCATGAGACGCCAGCCGTGGATCGCCGAGAAGGTCTGCTCCGAGCGATAGCGCACATCTGCGCCTCGGCTGTTGATCTGCTAGAGTGGTAAGAGTCGTAACGAGTAGGAGGTTTCCATGGCGAATAAGCAGAACTTCAAGCCAGACGAGTGGACCAAGATTTTGGAAAGCACAATGTTGGCCGGTATGGCGGTTTCTGCCGCAGAACCAAGTGGTCTATGGGGTGCGCTCAAGGAGGCGTTTGCCAGCAGCTCTGCACTCGCCGCAGCGAAATCGAATGCCGGGTCCAACGAACTCATTAAGGCGGTCGTTGCGGATTTCGAGACCAAGGAAGGGCGAGCCGCAGTTCAGGAAGCGCTGAAGCAGCACCTGGCGGGCGCCGCTAAGCCCGCTGACGCAGTTCAGCGTTCGCTCGCTAATCTGAAAGAGGTGTCTGGTATCCTCAATGCCAAGGCACCCCAAGATGCGGCTGGGTTTAAGACTTGGTTACAGGCTATCGGCCAGAACGTGGCTGAGGCCTCTTCGGAAGGCGGTTTTCTTGGTATCGGAGGCGTGCAGGTTAGCGATGCTGAGAAGGCCACTCTAGCAGATATATCAAAGGCTCTTGGTACGAGGGCCTAATTAGGCGGACCGTTGGGAGGGTCCAGCAATCCTACTGGGCTCTCCCATCCGCTCCGAATCGCTTGCGGATCTGAAACGCTGAGTTCGAGATGAGCGACAGGAAGAGACTCTATGCTCAGCGTAGTTGTCGCTGTTGTCCTGGTATCGTTGATCGTTTATGGGCTTGGCATTGTGGGCGAGGAAGCACTTAGCGTGACAGACTCGTCCATGCCTTGATCGCGGTCTCGATGAGGACCCGAAGTCCGCTTTGCGCTTAGGGAGGTTCCGATGGAAGGACAGCTTACGACAGCCAGCGTCGGCTTTTTCGGGATGTTGATCATCGGCATTGTTGCAGGCTGGATCGCTGAGAAAGTGACAGCCAGCGATCACGGGCTGCTTACTAACCTCTTGGTCGGCATAGCGGGGGCCTTCGTTGGTGGCTGGCTAGCCCAATTGATGAATTTCCAGTTTGAAGGTTGGCTAGGCACTCTCCTTGTAGCGGCGGTCGGCGCTGTACTCGTGTTGTGGCTTTGGCGGCTTGCAACGGGCTACCGCTCAGCCTAGCGAAAGAGGACGCTCAAGCTTTTTCTTGCGCCTTTGTGCCAGGTGACTCGTCAGCGCTGGAATCCACTGAATCGATCAAGAACCTCCTGCAAGCTCTCAATGTGCGCTTGCTGAACGGGATGACCGGGCTCGAGCCGCTCGCCAAAAACCGCTGAGCCCACACCATCGGCCAAGCTTGCCGGCTGCAACTGACCACCCTTGCCGCCGAGCAGGTCACGCAAGATTTGACCGAAGATGTCTCCCATCGGTGTCTGCGTTTGGCCACCAGCAGGTCCGGCTTGTCCGGGAATACCAATCTCGACGGGACCGACAATCACCGGCTTCAGGCGCCCTTCCTCAATTGCCTTGGCAAACTCGCGCATGATCTGCGCGAGGATGTCGCCGCCGGGGGCGGCTTGACCGCCGGTGTCCGTTGGAAGCGGACTCTGACTGGCCACCCGTAGGAATTTGATAGCCGGGCCCCGGCCCAAGCTTATCGCGCAGGCTGCCATCTTGCTTTGGTGCGGTTTGAGGAGCTGGGCTTGCAGCCGGTCCAGCCGACTCCGGTACCCCTTGTCTAAAGATCTGCCGTAATATGTCGCCCAATCCGCCGCCCGGTTCTGGTGAGATTTGAGGCGCTGAGGGCGCTGGCGCAGCTTTTCCGGGCCCGCTCTTCATCAGGCTGGAGATGATGATTCCGGCAAGCACCGGCAGCAGCTTCTTCAAGATCGTCGAACTGATGCCCGACAATTGTTGTGCTTGATCGGCAATGGCGCGACTCGCGTCTGGCGAGACAAACATCCGCGACAAGGCGGCATTGCCGGCAGCTTGCCCCTCGCGGGAAAAGGCCAGTTGCGGGTCGTCATACATCGCGTAAAGGCCGGGCTGAGCTCCCATCAGCGCGAGCAGGCCGCCGAGGCCTTCGGGAGTTGCCGTCGCTCGCTTAAGGCCCATCGATATAGCCGGCAGCAGCGACGCCACGGCCGCTTGGGTTTGCTGCGGCGAAAGCCCAAATTCGCGACCAACCGCGGTCATGGCTTCGCCGTTCTGTGCATCAGCAAGAATCTCGTACAGATTCGCCATCGTTCGTACTCCTTAGCGTCAACACGTAGAGAACCAGAGTGAGGATGATGCTGACCACGATTGATGTCGTGATCGGGAAGTAAAAAATGAACCCGCCGCCCGGGCTCTCGTACTTGATATCTCCCGGCAGGAGGGACAGAGCGGACGTCGTCGTGCCTGTGGTCCGACCGCTTGCTGGACACGTATGAGATAAGCCCGAGCGCCAACATGATGATCGCGGTGGTAACAAGGAACGTGGTCATAGGACTCGGTGTCAAACCCTTCTCGCCGGATTACGCTGTGGCCAGCGCATCAAGTTTCGATCGGATAGCATCCACCGCCGGCTTGATGATCGTTGCCACGCCGGGGATGGCGAGAGCCTTATCCAGCAGCTGATCCAGGTTCGGCTTTATAGAGGCGAAGGTGTCCGCCACCAGCTTGCGGTTTTCCGGCGAGAGCTGGCTGAGGAGCCCGGTCAAATGGTCAAACTCTGAGGAGGTCTGCGTGAGAGTCGGCAGGCTTGCCTGTGCGGAAGCCTCGTCCTTGATCCCCACGAGGGAGGAGTACAAGTGATTGACGGCTGATGTGGCTAACTCCCCAACGTCAGTGTCGCCCGCCTTGATGCCCTTAAGCTTAGTGAACAAACCTGTGTAAGGTGCTTCGCCTGCAGGAAGTCGTGGTTTCTTCGACCGGCGGCTTTGTGGTTTCGACAACGTTCTGGTCGCGTCCGGATAAAAGATGCCAGACCAACCAGCCGATCGCTAACACTGCGAGGGCGCCCAGTAACCACGGCAAGATCGAAGGGGGAGTTGCCGGCGCTCGGGACATATGCTTTGCGCCTGAAGCACTCAGGTCATCGAGGATTCCTGTATCGCCGAGATATTTCGAGAACCCAGAAGGCAGGGCGCCGGTAACATTGCTCTTTTGCGAGGTCAGAAAATTGGCAAGCCCCGAGGCATCGAGACCTCGATCCCGCTGTTCCTGGCCAAGGACACCCAACCGCCGCCCGCGCCGCCAAGCGCGTAGAGGACACCGGAAGCGTGGCGAGGTCGTCCTTAAGGTGGATGACAAGGAGGTCGGCCGCACGACCGTCAAACGCACAGTGCCCGCCGCTTTCAGCGCGAGCGAGACATTGCGAGAAATCCTTTGTAAGGTCGTAGAGCGCCTTCCAGTTGAAGCTGTTGGCATTTGAACCACAGACGCTTATCATCTTCAGCAGCGACAATGGGGGCGCCACGAGCGCGCTGTTCGCCACCGGGGCGCGGTCGCCTGAAGAGCGCGAGGAGAGCGGTGGCGTGGAGCTCGGAGCGAAGCCGCCCGCCTCGAACGGAGAGCTTCGCGGCGGCAAAGGTTCCCTTCACGAAGGGGGCGTGCGGGTTCCAACCATTTTCCATTGGCCGGATAAGCTCAAGCCGGGGAGCGTGACCGCGCCGCTGGCTATGGTGGACGTAATGCCCACCGTTCTCGCGCTTGCCGGTGCTGAGGGCAGCTCTGATCACTCCTTTGACGGCAAGAACATTTGGCCGACATTGGCGCAGGGTGAGCCATCCCCCCATGAGGACATCCTTATCAATGTCGAAGCCTTCCGGGGCGCCATCCGCAAAGGTAACTGGAAGTTGGTCAAGATCGCGTTGCTTCCGGGAAAGACGGAGCTGTTCGATCTGTCGAAGGACCCAGGCGAAAAGAATAACGTCGCCGATCTGTTCCCTGAGATTGCAAGCGATCTGGAAGCGCGTCTCGTGGCCTACGCGAAAGAAATGAAGCCGAGCGAGTGGATCAAGGCTCAGCCGGCCTTCCTAGGGGCGCAGGGCAAGACCGTTTTTGATCCAGACTTCGACATTGACGATGACGGACTGCCGCACGAGAAACCAGTAATTCCTAACCTCTAATGGGTTGCATCTGAGAAGGCTTATCCGCGGCAGAAACCGAAGACAGAGGAAGCTCGTGCCGAAAGTCTGCTTGTGGCACTTAGCGGACTTGTCGCTCGATCGCGGTGACGTCAGCTTTTGACCCTAAGCGGACTCGGATTTAAGCCCGCGCACGCGGATGTTCCGTTACGAGCGCGGAACCTTGTAATCCGTAACACGGAGAATCGACAGGTACGCGAGCACCACGCCGATTAGGTAAAGCGCGGCGGATAGACTTACGGCGATCAGCACGACATTTTTCTCCCCGGACGTGGGCGGCACGCTGTAATAGGTCCGCCAGATCGCATTAAGGGCGAAATATCCGAGGTAGCCGGTCACGAAGATTGCGACTAGGCCAGTGACGCAAAGCCAGAACGCCGTGTAATCCCGAGACTTGGCTTCAAGCTTGTCAGCCGGCAATAGCCCATAGACTGCGCCTATAGCGATCATACCCAGCGCGCCGATTTGCACCGCATAAGGGGACGTGAGCCACAACGCGGCATGCTCAAGAGTTTTTCGCCCATATCTGTGAGCGCGCCGTGAAGATAGTGCACCAGGGGTGCGTAACCGATAATCAGGCCGAAAATGAAAAGTCCTAGGCCCCATCGGATGAAAGCGACGCCCAGCAAAGTCACTTCGTTGATGTGCGGAGCCTTCTTTGGCATTACGCGGACCTCCCGACTTTAAAACAGTTGAGTGCTGAATGCATGCCCGACGGCAAGTGACCTGGAGAGCCAAGCCCAACTCTCCCCCTTTTTAAAGGCTATGCAAATAAAGACCCATCCTTCGCCACCAACTGGGAAGGATCTCATCGAGATCCTTCAACCAGCAAGATCGTGGCTGGTACATTCGCGCCAGGGATACCTGTGCTGCAAATCGCTAAGTCGTTGGATTTGATGGTGGGCGGTACTGGACTCGAACCAGTGACACCTGCGACGTGAACTCTCAAAGTCCGAGAAGCGCACGCAGTTCAACCGGACTTCGACTTTGTCGCTCGCCAGCGACTGTGACCTCCACCGGCACATGAGTGCCATGGATGTGGGGCTCGTCAATGGTCTTTTGTCGCCGGCACGGCCCTCGGGATTTAAACCTATCAAAGCACACAGGCGCACACCTATCCCCCTATCGAGAAAGTTAGCGCCTGTTCCCCTAGCGTCAGTCCGTGCGCGCTTACTGTCCACGTACAGATAACGGCAGCGATACCGTAAGCAGACCGAGATTGCCTTCCAGGCGGTTCTCAACATTGAACTCGTGCATCCAGATCAGCTGTGTGCTGATTGGAATTTTTCCGAAATTGAAATTGTAGGTCATGACAGGCCCTAAGGACGTTACGCGCCCCTTGAAGTCTCCAAGCCTGGCTCCAGCGCCGCTATCGCCCGTGACTTGCTGGTAATGGAAGCCGGCAACGCCAGCCGCAAACTTCTGCGAGAAATGCTGCAGCAGCGCAAACTCAACGTGAAATTCGGTGCCGGTCTTGTAATCGGTATCAGGGTTCTCCCAGTTGAAGGTGAAGCCAGGTGCGACGGAGATCTCGAATCCAATCTTGGGATCGAGCCAGGTCACTGCGGCTGTTGTATCGAGGCCCCAGTGATTGAAGGAGAGATTGGAAATGCTGCTGTTGCTCCAAGGGCCGATTGGCACATTCACCAGCGCACTGACGTTCCAATGCCAATTCCCTTGGTGCCAGCCGATGAGGGCATTGAGGACAGGATCGCCGAACTCGGTCGAATTATCACCGCCGCTGAAGCGGCCGCCCCGCTGGAACGTCTGATTGATCGGTGGCCCTAGGGTTAGGGTGGCAAGCGCGTCAATGTCGAAGGAAACGTCTTTCCAGCCGACCGGAACGATGGCTCCAAAGCCAACATTGCCGCCTAAGACCTTGCCGGGCGCAACCCACAGCATCGATGGCAGATTATAGTAGACCTGACCTTCGACCTCGATATTAGCATCAACACTAAGCTGTCCGCCAATGCTAGCGACGCCGATGTCGCGGAGAGCGACACCCCTCGCGGCTGTGCCGCTGGCGTCACCTGAGTAGTAAAAACTCACATCGATGAAATAGGTCCCGGGTGGAGGGACAAAGCCCGCCATCGATGCCTTTGTCCCCAAGGCATACCATTGGGTCGCCTTCTCAGCTGGGTGAGCGTCCTTGCCGACCAGGCTTGCAGCGCCCAGCGCAAACGACACGACGAGCACGGCAGGCCTTTTCATGGCCAGCCCTCTTCCTGTTCCTTGGTTCATGATAGCCCATCCCTAGGGGCCATTCATGTATCGCATGAGCAACAATCCGTAGCAAACTGCGCCAGCAGGTATTGCACCACGTCTATGGGACCGAGAGACTTGTCGGCTTCTGCCGGGCGTGTGTCCGACGAACTGATGGCCGCGCGGCGCGATCACTAATTTAGATCAAATGCGCCCCGCTCCATTGTTCGGCCATAGACGAAGACGTCACTGCGGCTTTCAAAAGTGATGCCCGTTCATGGCTATGGCTACGCTTGACGTATTCTTCCTACCGCCAGCTGTGGACCATCGTTCTTGATGCTCATCAATGCTTTTTGGAAGCCCTTGAGGTCAGGAATTGGCACGTAGCGGACATTGACCGCCGGACCGCAGGCGGGCACAGGTGCCTTCGGGGCATACCTGCCGCCCGTAACCCCCGGCGTAAACCCCAGGCCCACGGTCGGCGCTCCTGGCGTCTCAGGAATGGCGGAAATCTGGCGACCCCGGCGCGATTCGAACGCGCGACCCCCAGATTAGGAATTTGGTGCTCTATCCTACTGAGCTACGGGGTCTTGAAGGTGAGCCGGCTCTGCATAGCCGAGTTGCCGGCCTCCGGCCAACTCCGATTATTGTGGGCGCGACGGGTTGCGATCGCAAGGGGAGCTCGCGGCGCTAGCAGCTTGCCGCGGCTGCGGCGCGACGCTTCTTCTTTGGCGCGGCCTCGAGCAAGGCCGCTTCGCGCGAGCGCGAATTGATCAGCTCGGCGAGTGTATGCTGGTCGAGCACGCTGATGAAGGCCTGTAGCGCCTCGCCGAGCAGCCGGTTGATCGGCGCCGCCCGCTTGATGGCGCAGGGCAGCGACGTGCCGCCGGTGCATTCGGCCTCGACATGGGTGGTCTCGGTCACCCGCAGAACGTCGCCGATGCCGATCTCCGCCGCCGGTCGCGCCAGCTTCAGCCCGCCGGAGCGGCCGCGGCTCGTGGCGATGAAACCGCCGCGCACCAGGATCGGCACGATCTTCGCCACGTTGTATTCGGTGATGCCGTCTTGGCGCGCAATATCGGCCGCGCGCACATAGCCGTCGCCGGCGACGGCGCAGTGGATCAGAATCCGAATGGCGTAACTGGTTTGCTTGGTGAGTCGCATCTTGGGTTCGCTTGCACAGGATTATACCAAGATTGCCGGTGTCCAAGCAGGAAAAGTGCCGCTAGGGCCCTGTGTCCCAGTGCTAGTCCACTTGCGCCACGGGCTCGGCTCGGGGCGCCTTGCCTTGGCTGAGCAGCCGGGCAAGCCCAATTCCGGCAAGCATCGCAGGCAGGAAGATGAGCGTGCCCTTGGCCAGAAGCGGCAGCGAGACGATGGCCGGCCCCGGGCAGAATCCCGAAAGTCCCCAGCCGATGCCGAACAGAGCAGCGCCCAGGATCAACCGTCCATCGATGATGTCCGATGCCGGAAGATAGAACCGCTCGGCGAGAACGGGCTTCGGCCGCCGCAACACCAGCCGGTAGCCGACGAACGTCACCGCGACCGCGCCCGCCATGACGAAGATCAGACTCGGATCGAACGTGCCGGCGAGATCGAGGAAGTTCTGCACCTTGGCCGGGTTGGCCATGCCCGAGATCAGCAGCCCGAGCCCGAAGATCACGCCGGCGAGGAGATTGACCGCTTGGCGCATGGCTCAGCCTCCGACCACGTGACGCATGATGTAGACCGTGGCGAAGCCCGTCGCCATGAAGGTCACCGTTGCCACGATCGAGCGCGGCGACAATCGCGCGATCCCGCACACCCCATGTCCGCTGGTGCAGCCGCCGCCATAGGCCGCGCCGAAGCCGACCAGCAATCCCGCAATCGCCATCAGGCCCAGCCTGTCGGAGACCGTCTGCACGAACGGGGCCCCCGTCGCGGCCTGATAGAGAAAGGGTGAGGCGACGAGGCCGAGCACGATGCAAGCGGCGCCCATTGGGTCGGTGCCGGCATAAGGCGGAAGCAGCCGGCCGACGATGCCGCTGATGCCGGCGATGCGCCCGTTAAGCGCCATCAGCATCACCGCGGCGATGCCGATCAGCGCGCCGCCAAGTGCCGAGGCAAGCGGCGTGAACTCAGTGACGGTCATGTGTCATCCTCGGCGGTTGCCGCGTTGCAGCAAGACTTGGCCGCATTAACCGGCCGTTGCAAAGATTTAATGTGAACGTTGCTTGGACCCCGATAAAATACGCGCTCCAGGCTGAAATGAGCTTCCAAAAATATGCGGCTTCGTATCGTCGATAACCCGGAGTCACGACCATGACTGCACGCAGCATCTTCTGTCAGCTTCTTGTCCTTTTGGGTGTGTCATGCGGCCTAGCCGGGCCGGCCCTCGCCGCGGACGACGCGGACAAGAACAGCGAGATGATCGTCAACGGAGTACCCGTCGAGGAGGGCCAGATCCCTTGGCAGGTGTTCCTGACCAGATCATGGACCGACGCCAACGGCGACACTTGGGTGAGCTGGTGTGGCGGCTCGCTGATTGCCCCTGAATGGGTGCTGACCGCGGCCCATTGTTTGGAAGACGGCGGAGTCACCCACAAGCCGCAGGAGATGGAGGTTGGCTACGGCAGCGTCCATCGCAGCAAGCTGAAAACGGTCAAGGTCGAGCAAGTCATTCCTCACGCCGAGTACGAGTTCGAAGGGATCCGATATCGGGTTGATCAAGCTGAAGCGGCCAATCGGCATCATCAAGCCGATCGCCATGGCCGAACCGCAGATCGATGAGGCCCTTCACGCCGGTGAGTCAAATGCCGCTCCAAACTACCTCGTGAGCGGTTGGGGGAGGCTGCTCGATATCGGCGATATCGATCTTGCCACGCAGCTGCATCAGGTCAACCCGCAGGCGGCGCAAGCCATGGCCGAGGAGATCAACTCGCCCGAGCAGCTGCGCGCGGCGGACCTGGTCGAGGTCGATATCCAGGGCTGCGCCGATCTCTATAAGAGCGTGGGCTATGACGGCCCGACCAGCACCATCGACCTCAAACGCAATATCTGCGCCCAAGGCAAGGACAGGCGCGCCGATTCATGCCAGGGCGACAGCGGCGGCCCGCTGGTTGCCAAAGTCCAGGGCAAGTTCGTCCAGGTCGGCGTCGTGAGCTGGGGCCATTCCTGCGCCGACGGCGTGTTCCCCGGCGTCTATACGAAAGTTTCCTCCTATCAAGACTGGATCAACGACACGATGAATGGCGCAGCAACGAGCGATGCCGCGCCGCCGAAGCCATAAGGCGATGCGTGAATCGCCAGAGAGGAAAGTCCAATGCCGCTTTTGGGTTTGGTTCTGGCGGTCGGTACGGCCGGCATGACGATGGGCGTCGATCTCTCGGGAAGCAAATGGCAGCCGAGCTTCATCACCGCGTCGGAGATTCCCTCTGGCGTGCACATGAATGTGCAGTTCGGTCCCGACGGCAGGATCACCGGCTATGGCGGCTGCAACCGCTTCTTCGGCGGCTATACCATTGACGGCGATCACATCAGGATCGGCCCGCTCGGCTCGACACGGAAGGGCTGCCCGGGGATCACGCAGCTGGAAACGAGCTTCTTCGCCACGCTCGAGGCCGCCAAGAGCTTCAGCCAGGACGACACCACGCTGACGCTGTTCGACGCGGCTGGCGGCAAGCTCGCGCAATTCGTCCGCGCCGAGGAGAAATGATCTCCAGGCGGGCCAGCCGCGCGAAAGCGAATCTAGCAGCGCCGCCGCTCCGCTGACGCTAAGCTCGCATCGCGCTCGCGCATCTTTGAGGGATCCTTGTGGCTCGCCTGTTCTTCGCCTCGCTCGTCACCTTCGGCATTCTGATCGGCATGGTGGTGGGGCTGGTGCTCGCCGCCATGGTCGCCACGGGCGAGGTCAATTTCACCGTCGCCATCGCCCTCACCATCGTCATCAATCTGCTGATCTGGCTGGTCAGCCCGTGGCTCTCCGACCTGACGCTCCGCTGGTTCAATAGCCTCGAATTCCTCGACGATGCCACGGTCAGAGAGCGCTATCCCGGCATCCACCAGCTCATTCATCAGGTGGCCGACGACTATCGCTTCACCGCGCCACGGATCGGCTTCATCCCCGACCGCAATCCGACCGCCTTCACCTATGGCCTGCTGCGCTCAAATGCGCGCATCGTGGTGACCCAGGGAATTTTCGAGTTCCTCAGCGAGGAGGAGCAGCGCGCCGTGGTGGCGCATGAGCTCGGCCACATCGTCAATCGCGATTTCATCCTGATGACCATGGCGGGCATGCTGGTGCAGATCCTCTACCAGCTCTACGCGGTGTTCGCCCGCTCGCAGCGCTCAAGCTCGAGCAAGGAAGGCAACAAGCTCGCCGTGATCGGCCTCGTCGCTCTGGTCGGCTACTATATCGGCATCTATCTCCTGCTCTATCTCAGCCGCACCCGCGAATATCTGGCCGATGCCTTCTCCGCCAACCGCGTCGAGCCCAAGCATCTCGCCAGCGCGCTCATCAAGATCGCCTATGGCATCGTCGCGGTCGAGGATACCGAGGCGACACAAAGCCTGCTCAGGAGCACGCGGCATCTCGGCGTGGTCGATGTGAAGAACGCGCGCTATACCGGCCTGCTCGCCGAAAGCGCGGTGGCAAGCCCGGGCAGCGCGGCCGAGGCCATGCTGTTCGATGCCTATAACCCTTGGGCCGCGCTCATCCAGCTCAACTCCACCCATCCTCTCACAGGACGGCGCGTCGCCCATCTCGGCGAGATCGCCAAAGCCAAGGGGCAGGCCTTCGCCGATTACGACGTCGAGGCGGCCGCGGCGCGGGTGCATCTCGATCGTGGCAAGCTTTGGGGCCAGTTCCTCGCCGAACTGCTCCTGCTCATTGCGCCGCTGCTGTTCGGGCTCGCGGCGGGAATCCTGGGCGCTTGGCAGCTTGCGCCGGCGGCCATCGCGCTTGGCGTGCTGGCGACGCTCCCCTTCCGCTATCCGTTCCGCAACCCGAAGCCGGCGACCGTCATGGCGCTGATGAGCGACCCCGCGGCCTCGCCGGTGCGCGGTCAGCCCGTCCGCCTCGACGGCAAGGCGATCGGCCGGGTCAGCCCCGGCTTCATCGCCGGCGAGGACGTCATCTTCCAGGATAGGACCGGGCTGATGGCGGTCGATTTCCGCTCCATGCTCGGGCTTATCGGCAATCTGTTCGCCGGCTGGAAGCGGGTGCCGAAGCATATGGACCAGCCGGGAGAGGCGACGGGCTGGTTCCGCCGCTCGATGGGCGGCTATCTCGTGCTGCGCGAACTGAAGACGACGGCGGGATCGCTCAAGGCCAAGCCCTTCTTCTGGCAGGTCGTGCTGAGCCTCGCCGTCATCGTCGGGAACTTCTTCCTCATCTGACCCTCCTGCAATTTGGTCCGTGCAGGGATCGCGATTGACACTGTCGTGGCGCATCAGCCTTATGCGCGGCGCTGGGCATCCTGACGATCGACAAACCCATAGGGGGGAAGGATGTCTCTACGCTTCGCATTGCTCTCAGCCGCCATCGCCACCTTTTTTGGCCTCGCCTCCGGCGAGGGCCTAGCCGCCGAGCACGTCGTCAAGATGATGAACGACAACGGCAAGGGCGAATACATGGTGTTCGAGCCGAGCTTCGTCGTGGCCGCGCCGGGCGACACGATCAAGTTCGTGGCCGTGGACCAGTTCCATAATGCCGAGACCATTCCCGAGATCTGGCCGGAGGGCGCCGCTCCCTTCCAAGGCGAATTGAGCAAGGACGTCACGCTCACGGTCGAGAAGGAAGGCGTCTACGGCATCAAATGCCTGCCACACTTTCCCATGGGCATGATGGCCATGGTCCTCGTCGGCAAGCCGGTCAATACCAGCCAGGTCACGAGCTTCAAGCCGCCAGCCCCGGCGGCCAAGCGCTTCGAGGCGCTGGCGGCACAACTTCCGAAATAGGCGGGGAGAGGCGTCCTGGCGGATCGCGGGGCCAGGGCGCGCCCGGCTCTCATCCCTGGCGCTTGTGATTCTGCCGGCTACATCCCTAAGATGCGGCATGGTCAGGGGGGTGGCCGATATTCTTGCCTTTGCCGGCGCGGCTTGGCTTGCCGCTGGCGTGCCCGCGCGCGCGCCTGCGACCTGCCCGCATCCGAGACCGGCACTGTCGCCAGCGTCATCGACGGCGAGACCTTGCAGCTGACCGACGGCAGGACCGTGCGCCTGATCGGCGCCAAGGCGCCGATGCCGCCGCTCGGCTGGCGGGGCGACGATCCCTGGCCGTTCGTCGACGACGCGCGAGAGGCGCTTGAAGCGCTCGCCGCCAACCAGCAGGTCGAGCTCAGACTGGGCGGTAGCCGCATCGACCGGCACGGCCATCTGCTCGCTCAGGTCTACGTGGTGAGCGGAGATGAGCGGCTCTGGCTCCAGCAGGCGCTGATCGCCAAGGGGCTCGCCCGCGTCTATTCGTTCCCCGACAACCGCGCCTGCGTGGCCGAGCTTCTCGCGCGCGAGGCCGAAGCGCGAGACAAGCGGGTTGGGCTTTGGGGCTCCTCGCTCTACCGCGTTGCCAGCGCGCTCGACTTGAAGCGCTTGGGCCGCCTCACCCATTCCTATCAGCTGGTCGAGGGCACCGTCGCTTCGGTCGGCGAAGGCGGCGGCCGGATCTATCTGAATTTCGCCCAGGACTGGCGGCGCGACTTCACCGTCAGCGTCGACCGCAAAGCCGCGCCCGCGTTCGCCGCCGCCGGCATCGACCTCAAGGGCCTTGCCGGAAAGCGCCTGCTCGTGCGCGGCTTCCTGGCCTGGCGCAACGGCCCGATGATCGAAGCGAGCCACCCCGAGCAGATCGAACTCCTGCCGGAGGGCCCGCAGCGACCGAAGCCGCCACCGCAGCCGCCGGGACCGGCTATCGCTCTATAGGCCAAGCGGTGCCATAGTCGTTACCGCCACGCCGCGCTCAAGGCCAATGGGGAGTGTCCGTCAGCGCCATGGAGTCCTTCACCCGCGTCTTTCCGCTCGATTGGACGACGCTCGAGTACGTCCTGGCGATCTTTGGCGTGCTCGCGGTGGTGCTCGGCCTTCTGGCGTTCCTGGCTCACCGGGCGCTGCGCAAGGACCGGGCGCTGAACCGGCTGACGGCCGATCGGATCGCCATCGCCAGCGCCGGCAAGATGGCGAGCCACTCGCAGGAAGATGGCGACCGATTTTCGCTGAAGGAGAGCAACAGCATCAGGTCGCTGATCGCCGAGGCCGTGCTCGCCCTCGATGCGCGGAACACCAAGCCGGCGCGCCGCGCCCTTGCCAAGCTCAAATCAGGGGATAGCGCTCCCGCCAACGAGATCTTCGCCGAGATTGCGCGAGACAAGCGCGCCGAGGCCGGGCGTGCGATGCGCGAGGCCGCCTCGGCGCTCCGCCATCAAGGCGCGCTCATTTTGCCGACCGACGCTGATGGGTCGCTGCATCTGTTTCAGCAGGCTTTCGAGCTCGACCCCGACAATCCGGAAAATCTCCTGGCGCTGGCCCTCGTCCAGTTCAGGCTCGGCGACATTCCGAGCGTCGAGGCCTTGATCGAGAAGGCGCGCGGCGGCGAAGGGCAGGCGGGGCGCGAGGATATCGCCGCGCTGATCGACATGTTTGCCGGAGTTCTGCATCTGCGGCGCGGGCGCTTCGCCGAAGCGAAGGAGAGATTTGGCGGCGCCGGACGCGTGTTCGAGGAGCAAGGCAATCCCAAATCGCAGATCGATGCGCTGATGGCGCTTGCCGGCACGCAGATGAAGGCGGGCGACCTCGAGGGCGCGCTGGCCAATTACAACAAGGCGGCGAAGCTCTGCACCGAGAATAACTACGAGCTCGGCCTCGCCCAGCTCTATGCCGATCTCGGCCTCTTGCTGCAGGGTCTCGGCAAGCCTTACGAGGCCGAGCAGATGCTGCTCAAGAGCTTCTCCATCGCCGACAAGCTCGGCGAGATCTCGATCGCCTCGGTGGCGGTAGGCAATCTCGCTTTGCTCTATCGCGAAACCCAGAATTTCGACCGCGCCGAGGAGATGCTCCGGCAAGCGCTCCAGCTCGAGGAGCGCCTGAAGCACAAGGACGGCATCGCCCGGGCGAACATCAATCTCGGCACTGTGCTGTTCGAGAAGGGCCGCTACGACGAGGCCGCCACGCACTTCAAGGAAAGCCTGCGCCTCTATGAGGAGCTGGGCCTGACCGAGCTCGCCTCGCAAGCGGCCTATAATCTCGGCAACGCCCACCGCGCACTGAAGCAGCCGGCTGAGGCCGAGTCCTGCTACCGCAAGGCGATCGATTTCTTCATGAACGCCAACGACGCATCGGGCGTGGCCAAGGCCGCCGGCAATCTCGGCGCCGTCTATCTCGACAGCGGCCGCCTCGCCGAGGCCGAGGAGGAGTTCAACATCGCCTTGGACGCGGCGCGGGAGGCGGGCGAGGGGCGGGCAATCGCCATGCAGATGCGGAACCTCGCCGTGCTCGCGCATATGAAGGGGCAGCCCGAGCGAGCCTGCCAGGGCTTGCGCGAGTCGCTTGCGCTGTGCATGGAGATCGACGCCCGCACCGAGGCGCTTGAGCTGAAAGTGCTGATGGGACAGATCGGCTGCCAATAGAAGGCTGCCGTCAGGCGTGAAGCGGCTCTCAGACATGGAAACGCCGGACAGCCCGAGGCTGCCCGGCGTTGGATACTTTGAATCGCGAACGAGCCTTAGGCCGCGCGGGTGCGCGCCTCGGTCTCGGCCGCGAGCTTGTTGTGGCGCGCGGTCTTGGCGAGCAGATCGTCGATCTTGGCGACGGCGCTTGCCTCGTCCAGCTTCTCGACGGCGGCGATCTCTCTCGCCATGCGGTCGAGCGCGGCCTCGTAGAGCTGCCGCTCTGAATAAGACTGCTCGGGCTGCGCCTCGGAGCGGTAGAGGTCGCGCACCACTTCGGCGATGGAAACGAGATCGCCGGAGTTGATCTTGGCCTCGTATTCCTGGGCGCGCCTGGACCACATGGTGCGCTTGACGCGCGCCTTGCCCTTGAGCGTGCCGAGCGCCTTCTTCACGGTCTTCTCTTCGGCGAGCTTGCGCATGCCGACGCTTGCGAGCTTCGAGGTCGGCACCCTGAGCGTCATCTTGTCCTTCTCGAAGTTGATGACGAACAGTTCGAGCTTCGCGCCCGCGATCTCCTGCTCTTCGATACTCACGATCCGGCCGACGCCGTGGGCCGGATACACGATGTATTCGTTGGTACGAAAACCGTGTCTTTGCTGGGGCTTCTTTTTGTCAGGCATTACTCTCATCTCACTTTGTGAAAATGCTTGCGAGCGCTGATGCGGGGGAGGTCGGCTCGCCCATTCTTGCGCCGGTCTTGCAGCTCCGGCATCGACTGATGCGACGGAAGGCGATGGGCACAAGATGAGCCGTCGATCAGAGGCCTGATCGCGCCACCTCCCTCAAGTCGGAAAAAAAAGTGCGCCCGAACAGGGACGCCTCTCTTGGTGCTTGATGCGCCTACAGTCCGCGCCATTTCGACATGACAATAACATATTCTTAGTGAATCCGGAAGCCGTTCCGTGTCGCAACAGGAACGTTTTTGCGCCGCAAAATGCGACATATTGACCAGAGGGTTAACACTTAACCCTTTGAATCGCCTAGTCCCCTTCGCCCGGGTCGGGCGAGAAATATTTCCCGAATTTGTCGGGCTCGGCCACGAAGGCGTCGGCATCGGCCGGCGCCGGCTTCTTGGTCGTGATATTTGGCCAGGTCTCGGAGTATTGCCGGTTCACCTCGAGCCATTTATCGAGGTTTGGCTCGGTATCGGGCTTGATGGCATCCACCGGGCATTCGGGCTCGCACACCCCGCAATCGATGCATTCGTCGGGGTGAATCACCAGCATATTGGCGCCCTCGTAGAAACAGTCCACGGGGCAAACCTCGACGCAGTCCGTGTACTTACATTTGATGCAAACTTCGGTGACGACGTAAGTCATCGGTCCCACACGCTTTCGGGGCCAAGTTTCGGCCCGTATCCTAGCCCCAGAGGGCCGCCAAAGTCGCCCGAGGAAGGGCACTGCCTATAACAATCGCGCTAGCAGCACAAGGCGACGCCTCGGGGCGCCGAGAGAGGGCTCGCGCTCGGCGAAAAATCATTCTTTTTCTATGGCTTGAGGTGAATTTCCCGGCTCGCCACTAATCCTGCGTCAATTAATTTATGGCATTTCGCGTAAGTGAAGGAGAAGCGACGCGATTTCCAGTCTAGGCCCTCGAGGCCCCTCCTTTTTGGCGATGGTCGACTGCCAGCGCGCCATTAGCAGCCAAGGAGCCGTATGCCGGACCGGTTAGAGTTCAGCAGGAAGTGGCCATCCGTGAGGCATGCCTGGCCGATCGTTGCCGCCGGCTGTCTCGGTCTTGCCGTCGCGGTCTCGGCCTGGTTCGCCGTCTCGATCTGGGAGGAACGGCTCGCCAGGGCCAAGTTCACGGCGATCGCCGGCGACTACGGCTCGGCCCTGCAAGACGGTCTCGAGGATTTCCTTGGCAGGATCACCGCGCTGCGCGCCTTCTACGATGCCTCGATCGAGGTCGACATCGCCGAGTTCGCCCTTTTTACCAGCCAGATCAGTCGCGATCAGGGCGACCTCATGCGCCTGGTCTGGTGCCCGCGCGTCAGCCGCGATCAGCGTGCCGAGTTCGAGCAGGAGCAAAGGGAAAGCGGCCTCACCGATTTCGCGATCAGGACTTGGACGCTGACCGACCCCATGCCTGTCTCGCCAGCGCGCGACGAGTATTTTCCGATCCTCTACTCGACGGTCGCGTCGAGGAAGAGCGCGACACTCGGTACGGACATCAACTCCGAACAGACCCGCCACGAAGCAATCCTACGCGCACGTGACGGAAATATCTTGGCGACGGCTCAAAACGTGCAGTTGCGCAATCCCATCGTGGGGCAGCGGTCGGCCTTCATCGGGGTGCTTCCCGTGTACAGAAAGGGGATGCCGCTCGAGACCGTTGCCGATCGCCGCGAGAATACGCTCGGCATGATCGTTGGCGCTTTCCAGACCGCCGCGGTGTTCAACGCTATTTTGGACAAGACAATTCTGCCGAAGAGCGTCGATATTTATCTCTATCCCACGCAGGCTGGCGCCGATGCTTTGCCGGTCTATATGCGCGGCGCTGCCGGCCGCGACCGGCCGATCGAAGCGAAACCGCAAAAGGCATTGGCCGGTCTCCCGGTCTGGTCGACCCCGATCACCGCCGGCGATGCGAGCTGGGATCTCGTCGTGGTGCCGACGCAAGGCGGACTGGAGAGCTTCTACCGGGCTTGGCTCGTGCTTGCCGCCGTCCTTTTGGTGTTCGGCGCGGTGCTGGCTTACATGTGGGCCTCGCTCCGCCACGCCTTGCGCCTGGAATCGGCCAATAGCCGCATTCTCGAGCTCGCCCAGACCGATCTTCTGACCAATCTCGCCAATCGCCGTGCCTTCACCAAGCGCCTGACCATGGCCTTCAACGCGGCTTGGCGCGGCGCTCCGCCCTTCGCCGTGCTCTATCTCGATATCGACAATTTCAAGGACGTGAACGATACGCTCGGCCACGCCATGGGCGATCTCTTGTTGAAGGAGGTGGTCAACCGTCTGAGAAACGCCGTGCGGCCCGACGATCTGGTGGCGCGGTTCGGCGGCGACGAGTTCGCGATTCTGCTGACCGAGGTCAGCGATCCGGCGACCGCCGAGGATCTCGCCGCGCGGATCGGCAGGCATCTGTCGGCGCCTTTCAGCATCAAGGGCCACAAGATCCGCATCACCTCGAGCATCGGCATCGCCCTCTATTCGCCCGAGTTGGCGGGCGCCGAGGCGATGATGATGCAGGCCGACCTTGCCCTTTACGGCGCCAAGGACGATGGCCGCAACTGTTACCGCTTCCACAGCCAGGATCTCGATCTGGTGGTGCGCGATCGCGTGCGCGTCGCCGACGAGCTGCGCCTCGCTTTGGACCGAGGCGAGCTCGAACTCTATTATCAGCCTCAGGTCGAGCTCGCGACCGGGCGCATCATCGGTCTTGAGGCGCTGATCCGGTGGAATCACCAGACGCGAGGCCTGCTGACCCCCGCGGCCTTCATCCCGATCGCCGAGCGAACCGGCGCGATCCTACCGCTCGGAAAGTGGATTTTCGAATCGGCCTGCCAGCAGCTCAAGCTTTGGCGTGCCGAGGGCATTGCGCCGCCGGTGCTTTCCGTCAACGTCTCCGGCGTGCAGTTCAAGAGTGCCGCCGAGCTCGAGCGAGAGGTTGCCGAAAGCCTGAGCCGCTGGAACATCAGTCCGGGAGATATCGAGCTCGAGCTGACCGAATCCGTGCTGATGGAGGCGACGCAACGCCATTCCACTACGCTGCAGAATCTCCGCGAGCTCGGCGTCAAGATCGCCATCGACGATTTCGGCACGGGCTATTCCTCGCTGAAATATCTCACCCAATACCCGGTCAACCGGCTGAAGCTTGCGCAGGAATTCGTGTTCCGCGTCACCGTCGACTATCGCAATGCCGCCGTGGTCAGGGCCGCCATCAGGCTCGCCAATGAGCTCGGGCTGGAGGTCATCGCCGAGGGGGTCGAGACCGAGGCGCAAGTGCGCTTCTTGCTGGGCGCCGGCTGCGAGCAGGCGCAAGGCTATTTCTTCAGCCGGCCGGTGACGGCGCAAATGGCTTCCGAGTTGTTGCGGATGGGACGCATCCAGCCCGCGACGCCGAGCGCCCCAAGGCTCGCCTCTTCGGCGGCCTAAGCCGCCTCTTTGCACTGCCGGGCTTGACCCGGCAATCGAGGGCAACGCGCTCCGCAGGGCGCGCGACGTCGGAAGATCAGAAATCACCACCGCGCAGCGCCTCGAGCCGGCGGCGGTCCCGCTTGGTCGGGCGCGGTCCCTGCCGCCCGTCGGTCTCGGCGCGCGGCGGCGCGGGCGGGGTCAAATCCTCGTAAAGCGTTCGCGCCAGGCTCGCCGGTCCCCGCCTCTCGGATGCTCCCAGCACCCGCACCACCGACAGCCTGCCGAGAAACGCGGCCGTCACCACATCGCCCGTCTGCACCAGCCGGCTCGCCTTCAGTGTGCGGTCGCCATTGATGCGGACCTTGCCGGCTTCGATCAGCCGCGCCGCGCCGGTGCGCGTCTTGGTCAGCCGTGCGCACCAGAGCCATTTGTCGAGCCGCTGACCCGGCATCGGTTCTGCTTAGCTTCCTTCCGGCTGCCGGGTGGCAAGCCGCCCGCGGAGCGCCTCCAGAGCCGCGAAGGGCGAATGCTCGACGGCACGCTTCCGCTCCAGCTCGCGCCGCGCCTCGGCCTCGCGCTTGGCATGGGCCTCGGGCCTTTGCCGTTCGCGGCGCGGCGCTTTCCCGCGCTCCTCGCGGCGAGGCTTATGCTCGCGCCGCCTGTCGTGACGCTCCTGGTGCGCCTCTTTGCGCTTCCCTGGCCGCCAAATCTCGTCGAAGGCCTCCAGCTCAGCCTCGGCGCCTGCGGGCACGTCTCCCGGTTTCGCCTCGCTCGGCGCCGGCGCTGCCGCCTCGGCGCCAGGTGCGGGCGCGAGCTTGCGCCGCTCGCGCCTGAAGCCGAGCGCCTTCAGGATCGAGCCGAACTCTTCGCCCGAGCAGCCCACGACCGACATCAGCTCGGGCACCACGCGGAACCCGCCATCGCCAGTCGCGCCCGTCGGCGGCGCGACGCCGCCTTCGGCCGATCGGTAGGCGATGCGCGCGCGGATCAGATCCGACAGCCGCTCCAGCATGTCGATGCGCACCGCGCGGGTGCCCGCGACATGGAACCCGGCGGCGCGCCAATAAGGCTCAGGAATGTTGCCCGCCTCGACCGAGGTCAGCCCCTGTTGCGGGCGCGCGGGCAGAGCGTCCTCGTCGATGCCGTGCTCGCGTCCCGAATAGAGCGCCCACAGCATCAGCACCAGGTCCGCCGCAGCCGGTTTCAGCAGGGCCGGGATATAGACGTTGAAGGCGCCAAATCGCGCGCCGTATTTGCGCAGCTGGGCGCGGGCGGTCTGGTCGAGCGCCTTGATCTCGGCGGAAGCCGTCTCGCGGCGCAGCACCCCGAGCGTTTCCGTCAATTGATAAGCGAGCCCGCGGGCAAGGCCCGACAAGTCGGAAGCCTCGCTCAACACCACGAGCGGCGCGATCTTGGCTCTGAGCTCGGCGTCGAGCCAGGCTTCGAGCCGCTTCACCACCCGCTCGCGGTCGGAACCGGCGAGATGCTCGTCGGCGAACAGCGCGATGCGCGGCTTGAGCGCGGTCTCGCCTTTCTCCAGCCGGGCGATCTCCGAGCCCGCCCAGACGATCCGTCCGTTGGCTTTGAGTGCGATGGCCTCGTCGGGCGCCGCGGCGAGCGCATCGGCGCGATTGGCAAGCTCGCCGGCCAGCACCTGGGCCGCAGCATGGCGGGTGGCGCGGCCGTGAATGCCGTCGCTCGAGGCGTCGGGCGTGAAGCGGAAGCCGTCAAGCCGCCCGACATAATGGTTCTCGACCAGGATCTTGCCGTCGGCGCCGATCTCGGCGGCGATCTCCTCCTTGTCGCGCAAGCGCCGCATCAGCACGCTGGTGCGGCGGTCGACGAAGCGTTGCGTCAATCGCTCATGCAGCGCATCAGACAACGTGTCCTCGATGGCGCGTGTTCGGCCCTGCCAATGCTCCGGGTCGTCGAGCCACTCGGCATGGTGCGAGACGAAGGTCCAGGTGCGGATCTGCGCCAGGCGGTTGGAGAGCGTATCGAGATCGCCGTCGCTGCGGTCGGCGAGCGCCACCTGAGTGGCAAACCAATCGGCGGGGATCTTGCCGTGATCGCTCATGACGAAGCGATACAGCGTGGCGACAAGCTCGGCGTGGCTGGCGGCCGAGATTTTCCGGTAGTCGGGGATCTGGCACATCTCCCACAGCAGTGCGACCGCGGCGCCTCCTCCGGCCATGTCGCGCACGGCCGGATCTTGGCTCACATCTTCGAGCGCGATCACGTCGTCGACCATGCGCGCGCGGGCGAGCCGCCGATGGTCAGGCGTCTCCCGCAAGGAGTCCTTCAGTCGCTCGATCGAGCCGAAATCGAGCTTGCGATTCCGCCATTGCAGGACGCCGACCTGGTCGAAGGAATGGTTCTCCAGCCGGTCGACCAGTTCCGCCTCGAAGGGCTGGACCTGGCCGGTGACGCCAAACGTGCCGTCATTCATGTGGCGCCCGGCGCGGCCTGCGATCTGGCCGAGCTCGGCGGGAGTGAGGTTGCGGTGGCTCTGCCCGTCGAATTTGCGCACGCCGGCGAAGGCGACATGATCGAGGTCGAGATTGAGGCCCATGCCGATGGCGTCGGTCGCCACCAGGAAATCGACATCGCCGTTCTGATATAGCGCGACCTGGGCATTGCGCGTGCGCGGGGAGAGCGCGCCGAGCACGACCGCGGCGCCACCGCGCTGCCGCCGCACCAGCTCGGCGATGGCATAAACGTCATTGGCCGAGAAGCCGACAATCGCCGAGCGGCGGGGAAGCCGGGTGATCTTCTTGTCGCCGGCATAGCTGAGCTGCGACAGGCGCGGCCGCGACACGAGATTGGCGCCGGGAAGGATCTCGCGGATTGCGTCGCGCATGGTCGCCGCGCCGAGCAGCAGCGTCTCGTTCAAGCCGCGCGCATGGAACAGCCGGTCGGTGAAGATGTGGCCGCGCTCGCCGTCGGCGGCGAGCTGCACCTCGTCGACGGCGACGAAATCCGCTTCGAGCTCGAGCGGCATGGCTTCGACCGTGCAGACATAGAAGCGCGGGGAGGGCGGCTTGATCTTCTCTTCCCCGGTGATCAGCGCGACCTTGGCGGCGCCGACGCGGGCGACGACCTTGTCGTAGACCTCGCGCGCGAGCAGCCTGAGCGGCAGCCCGATAATGCCGACGTCATGCGCGAGCATGCGCTCGATGGCGAGATGCGTCTTGCCGGTATTGGTCGGCCCGAGCACGGCGGTGACGCCGCGTCCGCGCTGAAGGCCTGTGGAATGTGGGGAGAAAGACCGGCTCATCTTGACGTCCTAAACTTTCAACCGCGCGAAAACTCGGAACGAGGGGGGAACGAATCTCGTCCGAATCGGCGACTTCGCCCATTCGGATTTCGTTCCGTCGCGAATTGGCACAGTTTGCTCGCTGGATCGAGGTCGAGGTGAAGGGGCTCGTCGAGACATGCCCATCACACTAAATCTCGTTTTTGCTGATCGCGCTCCTTCACGCGGCGAGGGAACGAACCGGAACGGAGCACGCACGAATCAGGGGAGCGTTAATCTTCGGCATCTGTTCCCTACTACATCTTGGGATTTGGGCCTCGACGTTAACACTTGATCTCGTGAGGCAGAAATTAGGGCTCCGCGCTCGCGCGACGCGCGCCGGTGACCTGGATCGACGTCACCAGCGCTGAGCCATAGCCGACCGGCGTCGGCAGCACAATCCGGTAAGGCACGTACATCCTCGTGTTCCGCACCGGGATGAGCCAGACCTCGATTTCGTTGCTCTGCGACATGAGGCGGATGCCGGGATTGTCGGGCTGATAGCCGGCGATCGGGATGAACTTGACGGCGCAGATCACCGCGGGGCCCGCATAGCCGCCTGGCGTCGACCGCTGCACATTGACCGCGCGCTTCGGCGTGATGACGAGGTCGAAGCGCTGCAAGCCGTCGAACACGGGCAAGGTCTGATTGCAGACATTGAGGTCGCCGTTCGGGTTATCCGAGTGCGCGCTCAGGAACGCCCCGCTCATCGGATCGACCACGCCTTCGAGCTGCTCTTGGGTCACTGGGATGGTGCGAGGGTTGTGCCGCTTGCCGGGGGACATCGAGACGCCGGTGACGCCGCGGTCGTCGAAGGTCATGCGCAGTCGCCCAGCCTTCGTGCCGCCTTCCGAATAGTTGAGCGCGTACATGGCAGGCGAGGGCCCTTCGCTCGTCACCCGGCCGGTGCTGGCGGTCACGCCCCGCCATTCATAGACCAGGCCCTGGAGGATGGTGAATCGGCCTTCGCCGCGCATCCGGTACTCTTCGCCGCGGAAGGTCGTGGTCAGCTTGAAATCGCCGAGATTGAACCCGGCAAGCTCGACCCGGTAGACGGCCGTAATTCTCGCGGCGGTCGAAAGGCTGTTCTCGGCATAGGCCGAATCCAACGGGATATTGTCGCCGAGGCCGCAGGTGAGCACGGCAACGGCGGCAAGGCTCAAGCAGTGGCGCGTGCGTTGCATGGCTCCAACCCCTAGCAAGTCCGGGCCCGCCTGCTAGAACTCCGGCGGAATGTCGGGTTATTTGCGGGTTTCGTCAATTACGACCTTGGCGGAAGTTTGTGGCGGCGCCTTGACCCGAAACACCCATCCCCGTATATCTCCCCCGCCGGTTGCAAGGCTTTTCCGTAAGGTCTTGAAAAGCACTTCCGGCTTCCACGCGATTTTAGCAGAAGGATTAGCGCCATGGCCCGTCGTTGCGAGCTCACCGGCAAAGCCGTGCTCACCGGCAACAATGTGAGCCATGCCAAGCGCCGCACCCGGCGCCGCTTCCTGCCCAATCTCTGCAATGTGACGCTGGAGAGCGAGGCGCTGAAGAAGCGCGTGCGCATGACCATCAGCGCGCATGCGCTGCGCTCGGTCGAGCATCGCGGCGGGCTTGACGCCTATCTGCTGAAGGCGGGCAACGACGAGCTCTCCTTGAAGGCGCGCCGCCTCAAGCGCGACATCGCCAAGAAGCAGGGCGGCGAGGCCGCGGCGGCGTCAGCGTCCTAGCCCTGCGAGCCGGCCGTCACCGGCTTCGTTTCAGGCAGCGTGAATTGCATGATCAGCGTGCGCTGCAGCGCGCTGAAATTGTCGTCGGACATGATCGTCAGCACGGTCTCGCCCGACGCCGCGCGGGTTGCGGCGATCGCCTCCATATTGTCGATATTCAAGCTGTCGTCGGCATCGAGCAGCACCTCGCCGATGATCGGCGCGCCGCGCTTCAGCTCGCTCGCGGCGATCCGGCGCACGCGCATCTTGACGCCTTCGCTGTAGCGGAAGCGCCGCTCCAGCACGACGATGCCGCCGTCGGGAAGGGCGGCCGCGTCGGTGATGTCGAAGCCGGCGAGCCGCTTCAGCACGATCTCGCCGGGGGTGGGGCCCCCGATCAGCCAGCCGCGGAGATTGCCGTTCTTGTCGACGAGATGCTCGGCGAAGACCACGAGCGTGCCTTTGAGCTTGCCGGCGCGGATCATCGTCATCGCCTCGATGCCGCTATTGGCGGTCATCCCCTTCGTCGCCGGCCGGCAGGGGAATGGTCCCGGCCGGCGGTCCGAATTTGTCGGCGGTGAAGGGATAGCGCGCGATCCTGTGCTTGCGCTCGAAGGCGACGTAGGCTGTGCCCTGCCTGGTATCGCCGTCGACCAGCGTCATGCCTTCGGAGTCCCGCATGGCATCGGCAAGCAGCGGCTTGCCGTCGGCGCCGAGCACGGGTCCGAGCACCACATCGCTCAAGCCTTTCAGCTTGCGCCCGTCATAATCGAGGCTCGCCTTCATCCAGGTGCCCGCATCGGAGATGGCGAGCAGCGAACGGCCGGCCGGATCGATGGCGATGGCCGAATAGCCGCCGAAATAGATCGACTTGGCGTAGAGATTGAGTCCGGCCCTGAAGATGAGCTTGCCGAACTCTTTCCGCCCCGGATGCTCCCGGTCGAAATCGATGGGAATGGCGGTGACGGTGGTTGTGATCGGGCTCGGAAGCACCGTCTGTGGCTTCTCGGCCAGCGCCGGAGCGATGCCGAGCGACACCGTCGCGGCAATGGCCGCGGCGACCGGATAACGCCAAGGGCAGCGGACGAGAGCCGTCACGCTAGTGCAGCTTCCGGCGCTTGGCCCGCTTCGCATTGGGCACCGTGCGCAGCAACTGCCGCCGCGCGAGGTCCTCGTCGAACAATTCGGCAAGCTTCTCGGTCATCACGCCGGCAAGCTCCTCGGCGTCGGTCACCGTGACGGCGCGCCGGTAATAGCGCGTCACGTCATGGCCGATGCCGATGGCCAGAAGCTCCACGGAGGAGCGGGTCTCGATCTCTTCGATCACCTGGCGGAGATGACGCTCCAAATATGACCCGGAGTTGACCGAGAGCGTGGAATCGTCGACCGGGGCGCCATCGGAGATCATCATCAGGATGCGCCGCTGCTCTGGCCGCGCCAGCAGCCGCGCATGCGCCCAGGCGAGCGCCTCGCCGTCGATATTCTCCTTCAACAGGCCTTCCCGCATCATCAGCCCGAGATTGCGGCGGGATCGCCGCCAGGGCGCATCCGCGGACTTGTAGACGATGTGGCGGAGATCGTTGAGCCGGCCCGGCAGCTGCGGCTTCAGCGCGTTCAGCCACGCCTCGCGCGCGTGCCCGCCCTTCCAGGCGCGGGTGGTGAAGCCGAGGATCTCGACCTTGACGCCGCAGCGCTCGAGCGTCCGGGCGAGAATGTCGGCGCAGCACGCCGCGACCATGATCGGGCGGCCGCGCATCGAGCCGGAATTGTCGAGCAGCAGCGTGACCACCGTGTCGCGGAACTGGGTCTCGCGCTCCTGCTTGAAGGTGAGCGGGTGCATGGGATCGACGATCACGCGGGCAAGCCTGGCTGCGTCGAGCGTGCCTTCCTCGAGGTCGAAGTCCCAGCCTCTGTTCTGTTGCGCCAGCAGCCGCCGCTGCAGCCGGTTGGCGAGCCGCGCCACCGCGCCGTGCAGCGCCTGGAGCTGCTTATCGAGGAAGGCGCGCAAGCGGTCGAGCTCGTCCGCGTCGCACAGCTCCTCGGCGTTGACGATCTCGTCATAGGCGCGGGTGAACACCTTGTAGCCGAAGGCCTCGGGGTTATCGAGCACCGAGAGATTGGGGCGCCATGGCTCCGAGCGGCGCGGCAGCTCGGCCGACTCGGCGTCGCGGTCGAGCCGGTCGGCCGTGCCGTCGTCCCGGTCGTCGAGCTGGTCCTCGCTCATGGATTCCTGATCGGCGCGGGAATCGGCGGTCGAATCGGCGCGCGCCTCGCCGTCGGCGTTGTCCTCCTCGCCTTCGGCCGACTCGTCGTCGGTCTCGGTCTCGTTCGGCGACTTTTCGTCGTTGTCGCGCTGGTCGAGCTGGTCGGCGAGATTGAGCGCCGCCAGCAGATCGCGCGTCAGCCGGCCGAACGCCTCCTGGTCGAACAGCATTTGCGGCATGCGGTCGAGCACGGTCTTGGCGCGGCCCTCGATCCAGGGGCGCCACAGATTGACCACGGCGCGGGCCTTGGCCGGCGCCGGCTGACCGGTCAGCACCTCGCGCACCAACAGTCCGAGCGCATCGGGGAGCGGCGCCTCGGAGCGGTCCGCGACGTCGGCGAAGCGGCTCCGCTCGTAGCGCTGCTCCATGCGCGCGGTGAGGTTGGCCGCCACCCCTTGCATGCGTTTTGAGCCGATCGCCTCGACCCGCGCCTGCTCGATCGCCTCGAACACAGCGCGCGCCTCGCCACCCGAAGGGGCCAGAGCCTCATGCAAAGCGGGATCGTGACAGGCAATCGAGAGCGCCGCGGCGTCGGCATGGCCGCGGATCACCGCGATCTCGCTCTTGGTCGGCACGCGCGAAGGCTCAGGGACCCGCGCCGTCTTGCCGGCAAGCCCGGGCGGCTCGTTCGAGAACACCACCTCGACCGCGCTGTCGGCGGCGATCGAGCGGGTGGTGAGCGTCACCGCGCGCTTGAAAGGATCGAGCGGCGCCTCTTTACGCCTCGTCAGCGTCATCGCTAGCTCAATGCAACATTGGCCGTGGACTGCGGCAGATCCTCGCCGAAGCAGCGCTGATAGAACTCGGCGATCAGCCCGCGCTCGAGCTCGTCGCATTTGTTGAGGAAGGAGAGCGCGAACGCGGTGCCGACATCGCCGAAGATCTCGGCGTTCTCCGCCCAGGTGATGACCGTGCGCGGGCTCATGACGGTCGAGAGGTCGCCGTTCATGAACGCATTCCGCGTCAGCTCGGCGACGCGCACCATGTTCGACACGACCTTGCGCCCGGCGTCCGTGTTCCAGGCCTTGGCCTTGGCCAGCACGATGGCGACCTCGTCGTCATGCGGCAAATAGTTGAGCGTGACGACGATCGACCAGCGGTCCATCTGGCCCTGATTGATCTGCTGGGTGCCGTGATATAGCCCGCTCGTGTCGCCGAGCCCGATCGTGTTGGTGGTGGCGAACAGGCGGAAGGCCGGGTGCGGCCTGATCACCCTGGACTGGTCGAGCAGCGTCAACTTGCCTGAGACTTCGAGCACGCGCTGGATCACGAACATCACGTCGGGACGGCCGGCGTCATATTCGTCGAAGCAGAGCGCGGTGTTGGATTGGAGCGCGTAAGGCAGAATGCCCTCGCGGAACTCCGTCACCTGCATGCCGTCGCGGATGACGATGGCGTCCTTGCCGACGAGATCGATACGGCTCACATGGCTGTCGAGATTGATGCGCATGCAGGGCCAGTTCAGCCGCGCCGCCACCTGCTCGATATGCGTCGATTTGCCGGTGCCGTGATAGCCCTGGATCATCACCCGCCGGTTGTGTTTGAAGCCGGCGAGAATGGCGAGCGTCACGTCCCGATTGAACAGATAGTCCGGGTCGATGTCGGGCACGTGCTCGTCGGGCCGCGAATAGGCGGGCACTTCGAGATTGGTGTCGATGCCGAACACCTGGCGAACGGAAACCGACATATCCGGCAGGCCGGCGCCGCTGCGGGCAGTTTCAAGTGTCATGGTCGGTGAAAGCCTGTGTTGTCGCGTTGCATGCGGCTTGCCAGAAGCGAAGCCTCGATCGGGGAAAAGGGGGGCTGCCCAGCGACGTCACGCAAGCCCTGCCTGTCTCAGATAATTATAGGCTTGGATCACTTCGCGCAACTTGTCCTCTGACCGCCGGTCGCCCTTGTTGTGGTCGGGGTGGAGCCGCTTAACCAACTCCTTGAAGCGCGCCTTGATGTCGGCCTTGGTGGCATTGTCCTCGAGATTGAGCTGGCGCAGGCATTTCCGCTCGGCGCGCTTGATCGGCCGTTCCGCCGCGGCGGCGGCGGCCGCCTTCTCAGCGGCGCGCTCGGCGAACAGGTTGAACGGATCGACGGTCGAGAAGCGATGGGCAAAGCCGCCCGCGGGGGCGCCGTTGCGGGGCTTGCGCTGCTTCGCCCAGGGGTTCACCCCCATTGACCAGGTCGGGCGATGGCCGATCGTGTCGTCCTTCTGATGCTTGACGACGTCCTCGTCGGGCAGCCCGGCGAAATAATTGTAGCCCTTATTGTACTCGCGCACATGGTCGAGGCAGAAGCGATGATACTGGCCTTCGTGCCCGCGCCCCTTGGGCGCCGGGTAGAGTCCGGGCTCGGCGCAGCCCGGCCGCTCGCAAGCCGGACAGGAATCGCGCAACAGGCGGCTCTCGTCAGGCTTGACGCGCAGGCGGTCGAAGAACTTCGAGTCGAGCTTCATGGAATCGGCATTATGAGAAGCGGCGCTTGTCACAACAAGAATGGCCCTCGAGCCAACGATTAGCTAAGATGCGCGGTTAAGGTGGAGGCTGTGCGATGCGCGTTGAAGAGCAAATCACAAAAAAGTTGCGGCAAGCCTTCGCGCCGGTCGCACTCGAAGTCGTCAACGATTCCCATCGTCATGCCGGCCACGCCGGCTCGCCCCAAACCGGCGAGAGCCATTTCACCATCAAAGTGGTGTCTGACCGCTTCGCCGGCAAGTCGCGCGTGGAGCGTCACCGCATGGTGAACGAGGTCTTGGCCGAGGAGCTTGCCGGCAAGGTCCATGCGCTCGCCATCAGCGCGCTGGCGCCGGAAGAGCGGTCGCGGCCGCTATGAGGCCTTGCTCGAGGCCTTCCTCAGCTTCCGCGCGGGCTTGAGCGGCGTCACCCGCAACGAGGTGATCCGGTTCCGCTGCCGCCGCAGCACCTCGAAGCGGAAATCGTGAAAGGTGAAGGACTGCCCCATGTCGGGAATGGTCTGGGCTTCGTGAATCACCAGCCCGGCGATGGTGGTCGCTTCCTCGTCAGGGATGTCCCAGTCCATCAGCCGGTTCACGTCGCGGATCGGCACGGTGCCGTCGACGATCAGCGAGCCGTCGGGTTGCGGCTTGGCCAGCGCCGCGGCGATGTCGGTCTCGTCGGTGATGTCGCCGACGATCTCCTCGATGATGTCCTCGAGCGTGACGAGGCCCATCACCTCTCCATATTCGTCGACGACGATGGCGAAATGCGCCTTGCGCTTGAGGAAGGCGTTGAGCTGGTCCTTCAGCGTCGTCGTGTCGGGCACGAACCAAGGCGGCGCGGCGAGCGCATTGATGTCGAGCTTGCCGAGATCGCCCTTGGAATCGCGCAAGGCCCTGAGCAGCGTCTTGGCGTGCAGAACGCCTACGATCTCCTCGCGCTCGCCCCGCCACAGCGGCAGCCTTGTGTGTGAGCTCTTCAAGGCGGCATCCACGATCTTCTCGGTGGGCAGCTCCGCGTCGATCGCGTCCATCTTGGTTCGGTGCACCATGATGTCCGAGACGGTCAGCTCGCGCAGGTCGAGTACGCCGCCCAGCATGTCGCGGGTGAGCTTCACCACGCCGCCTTCCTTGTGATGCAGCTCGATGGCGCCCCTGATCTCCTCATGCGCCGACAGCACCTCGGCGTCGTCGCTGATCGACACGCCGAACACGCGCAGCGTGTGGCGGACGATCCACTGCATGGTGGTGATGACGGGCGCCAACACCGCCACCACGAAGCGCACGGCCGGCGCCACGGCGAGCGCCATGCGGTCGGCGTTGAGGATGGCGTAGGTCTTGGGCAGCACCTCGGCGAACAGCACCACGATCACCGTCATGACGATGGTGGCGTAGACCACGCCCTCCTCGCCGAACAGGCTGAGGAACAGGCTGGTGGCGAGCGCGGATGCGGCGACGTTGGCGAGCGTGTTGCCGAGCAGGATGGCGCCGATGAACCGCTCGCGCATGCTGAGCAGGTAGTTCACCACGCGCGCGCGGCGGCTGCCTCCCTCCTCGAGCGCGTGCATCTTGGCGCGCGAGGCCGCGGTCAGCGCGGTCTCGGAGCCGGAGAAGAAGGCCGAGGCGAGCAGGAGACCCAGGATTGCGCCGAGCGTAATCCCCAAGCCTAGCGTCATCGTCCGCCGCACTCCTCGATGAGAAACGCCGTGAGGCGCGGCACCGACACGTCGCGCTCGACGAAGGCCTGGCCGATGCCGCGCACCAGCACCAGCGCGAGCTTGCCGCCCTTCACCTTCTTGTCTTGGGCCATGAGTTGCAACAGCTCCTCCGGCGTCGGCGTCCCGCCCGGGATCGCCGCGATGTCGACCGGCAGCCCGACGGCCTCGAAATGCCGCGCGACGCGGGCCGCGTCGTCGGCCGGGCAAAGCCCAAGCTCGACCGAGAAGCTGAAGGCGAGCCGCATGCCGATGGCGATCGCCTCGCCATGCAGCAGCCGGTCCGAATAGCCCGCATAGGCCTCGAGCGCATGGCCGAAGGTGTGGCCGAGATTGAGCAGCGCGCGCTGACCCGTTTCCTCGCGCTCGTCGGCCGCCACGATCTCGGCCTTGGCACGGACGCTGGTCTCCACCGCATGACGGCGCTTGTCGCCGGCAGTGGAAAACACCTCGGGCCAATTCTGCTCGAGCCAGGCGAAGAACGGCGCATCGCCGATCAGCCCGTATTTCACCACCTCGGCATAGCCGGCACGGAACTCGCGCGGGGCCAAGGTCGAGAGCGTACCAATATCGGCGAGCACCAGGCTCGGCTGATGAAAGGTGCCGATCAGGTTCTTGCCTTGGCGCGTGTCGATGCCGGTCTTGCCGCCGACCGAGGAATTGACCTGGGCCAACAGCGAGGTCGGCATTTGCACGACGCGCACCCCGCGCCGCAGGATGCTGGCGGCAAAGCCCGCGAGATCGCCGACCACCCCGCCGCCGAGCGCGATCACGCAGTCGCCGCGCTCGACGCCGAGCTCGAGCAGGCTCTCGCAAAGCGGCGCGAGCACGGGGAAGCTCTTGCTCGCTTCGCCCGGGCTGACCACGGCCTCGCCGAGAAACAGGCCCTGTTGCTCGAGGCTCGCCTTCAGCGGCCCGAGATAGAGCGCTGCCACGTTGCGGTCGCTGACCACGGCGCAGCGCGCGCCCGGAAGCGCGTCGGCAATGCGCCGCCCGGCGGAGGCGATCAGCCCATCGCCGATGACGATAGGGTAGCTCCGTCCCGGAAGCCTGACCTCGATGATTGTCTCGCTTTGGCCTTCAGCCAGAGCGGTCGCGCCCTCGCGCATCATTTCACCTTCTTGCGGCCCTCGGTCTTGTCCGCATTCGTCTTGCAGCCGAGCCTGTCGGCGAGCGCGTCGATCACCGCGCCGACGATCACGTCATGCGGCACGTCGCGGCTCTCGACCGTCACATCGGCCTCGGCATAGATGGGATAGCGCTCTTCCATAAGCTTTTTCATCACTTTTTCTGGGTCGCCGGCGGCCAGCAACGGCCGGTTGTCGCGCCGCCCGACCCGTTTCATCAGCACTTTGATGTCTGCTTTAAGCCAAACCGAGAGCCCATGCGCCTTGATATTGGCCCGCGTCTCCGGGCTCATATAGGCGCCGCCGCCGGTCGCCAGCACCTGCGGGCCGTTTTCCAGCAGCCGCGCGATCACCTTGCGCTCGCCTTGCCGGAAATAGGCCTCGCCGTGCTCGGCGAAGATCTCGCTGATGCTCGCGCCCGCCGCGACCTCGATCTCGTTATCGGCGTCGATGAAGGGAAGCTCGAGCCGGTTGGCGAGCCGGCGGCCCACGGCGGTCTTGCCAGCGCCCATCAGCCCGATCAGCACGATGCTTCGCGGCCCAAGGGCCCCGCGGATCGCCACGAGCCGCTCCTGCCGGTCGTCTTTTTTATGGTCGCTCAGCCCGGGACTCATCCGTGGATAGGCATGATCGCGAGCCTCGCGCTCCAGTCGCGACTCGCGAAGGGCCGAATTTCCCATGCTGGCCGCGCCCTGTCGAATCGTCCATGATGGCAAATCAGGGCACGCGCCGCCGCGTTTTGGGTCATAATGACGCCCTGTTCGCGGCTAAAAGACCATTGGAAACATGAGCGCTCGATGCCGACACTGTTTCGTTTCCTGATGGTTGTGGGGGTGATTGCCGGTGTCGTCACTGGAAGCCTCTATGTTCTGGCCGAATACTTCCAGCCGGAGCCCAAGGAAATTTCGAAGGCGCTGCGCAACGTCAAGGCGCGCATCGAGGAGACCACCGCCTCGACGCCGAGTGCCGATGCCGGCGCGGTTGCCCCTGGGGCTACTGCTGATCCTGGGCCTGATCCTGACGAGCTTGCCCCAAGCACAGGCTCAGGACGTCGAGCGCAGTGATCTGCCGCCCCTGCCGGGCACCGCACCCTCCGAGTCAGGCGACGACCGGCCGTCACGGCCGGATTTTCCCGCCCCGCCCAGCCTTGTCCCACCCTCGAGCGGCGCCGCCGCTGCGACCAGCGCGCTTCCCTACGATGTTTGGCGCGGCGTCGATGCCGAAGCGCTTCAACGGCTCCTCGCCGCGACCCCGCTTCCGTCTCCCTCGCCGACGCTCGCCGGATTGACCGCGCGCGCCCTTGCCGTCGACGAAGGCGGCGAGGGGCTGGCGCTGCGCGTCGCCGCGCTTGAGCGGTCGGGCCGCGTGGCTGAGGCTGCCGAGCTGCTTTCGCGCAGCGGCGCATCCCAGGAGCCTCGCATGGCAGGGGCTTACGCCACGGTGCTGCTGGCTTCGGGCCGCGAGGACGAAGCCTGCCAGGTCACGATTGCGCCCGGCGTGGAGAAGAGCGCGCTGCTCGTTCCCGTCTATTGCGCGGCGGCGAAAGACGACGTGGCGGGCGCCAAGCTTGCGCTTCAGCTCGCCCGCGATGGCGGCGCCGATGTCGGCCTCGCCGCTGCAGCCCTCGCCAAGCGCCAGCCGGCGCTCCCCAAGAGCATCGGCGTAATGGACTATCTCTTCCTCAAGCTCGACGCCAAGCGCCTCAAGCCGGACCTCGCCGCCAAGGCTTCGCCGGAGCTTCTCTTCCTTCTCGCCCATGACCAGCGGCGCCGCCGGAGCTCAGGCTCGCCGCTGCCGAACGCGCCGCTGCGCTCAACGTCATCGCCGGCGACGATCTCGCCCGCGCCTATCGCGAGGCGGCGGCCAAATTGCCCAAGGCCGCGCAGTCGGCACCGGCGCTGCGGGCACGGCTGTTCGCCGCCTTCGAGAGCGCGCCGTCGGCGAATATTCGCGCCGAGTTGATCGCGGCCTTGCTCGCATCGGCCCGCGATCAGGGGATCGAGGTGCCGGTGGCGCAAGCGCTGGCTGACGCAAGCGCGGGGCTGATCCAAGATCCGCAGTCCGATTTCTTCGCCGAGACCGGCGTCAGGATCGCAGCGCTTGCCGGCGACGAGCAGAGCGCCTGGGCCTGGATCGACACCGGCGGCGAGCGCATGCGGAGCTGGCAGCTCCTGCTCGCCGCGAGCGACCCGCAAGGGCCGCGCGCCGAAGCCGCGCTCGCGGCCGGCATCGACATCGCGCTGAAAGGCGGCCTGCCGCCGCCGCTGCTGCACCGCCTCGTCACCGTGCTCGATGGCCTCGACTACGAAGTGCCGATCCCGCTGTGGGACGCGGCGAGCAAGACGCCGCAGCCGACTGACGGCGATTTGCCGCCGACCGGCGCACTCACGGGCCTCAAGCAAGCGGCCGATGCCGGCGAGGTCGGGCGCACCATTCTGCTCGCCGCCGCGGTGTTGGGACCGAACGGCGCCAAGGGCGCGCATCTGATCGCGCTCGGCGATGCATTGCGCGCGCTGAAGCGGGTGGGGCTCGACGCTGAAGCGCGGCGTCTCGGCTTCGAGGCGCTTTACGCGCATTGGCCCAGCCACGGGAAGGCTTGAGCCTTGAGCAAAGGCAACTCATCGGAGCTGGCGCTGTTTCTCGACATGCTGAGCGCCGAGCGTGGCGCCGCCGCCCACACCATCGAGGCCTACACGCGCGATCTGTCGGAGTTCCTGGCTTACCTCGCGGTGAAGGGCAAGCACGCGACCGATGCCACGGCCGAGCAGCTCAGGGGCTTTCTCGCCGGGCTGGCGCGCAAAGGTCTGGCGCCGACCTCGCGCGCGCGCAAGCTCTCGGCCATTCGCCAGTTCTTCCGCTTCCTGCTCGCGGAAGGTTTGCGCGACGATGATCCTTGTTCGGCCATCGACAGTCCGCGGCTCGGCCGCCCTTTGCCGAAGATCCTGTCCTTCGCCGAGGTGGAGACTTTGCTCGAGACCGCCAAGCAGGCGAGCGAGACGGCGGCCGACGGCGCGCCACGACGCCGCGCGCTCAGGCTCTATGCCGCGCTCGAGACGCTCTACGCCACCGGCCTTCGCGTGTCGGAGCTGATCTCGCTGCCGCGGAACGTGCTCATCGCCGACGACCGCGTGCTGACGATCAAGGGCAAAGGCGGCCGCGAGCGGCTCGTGCCGCTCAACGAGACCGCGCGCGAGGCGCTGTCCGCGCATCTTGCCGCTATCCGCGACGCCGAAGCCGAGGGGCGGGGCGTGTCACCCTGGCTGTTCCCGTCATCTGGCGGCGAGCATCTGACCCGGCAGCGCTTCGGCCAGGAGCTGAAGGCGCTTGCGCTTGCCGCGGACATCGAGCCCTCCCGCGTCTCGCCGCATGTGCTACGCCACGCCTTCGCCAGCCATCTGTTGGAGCGTGGCGCCGATCTGCGCACCGTGCAGCAGCTGCTCGGCCACGCCGATATCTCCACCACGCAGATCTACACCCATGTCATCGAGGAGCGCCTGAGGCGCCTCGTCGAGGAGCATCATCCCCTCGCTCAGGTCCATTTAACCAAGCGGGGCTAGACTGCGTCTCGCCGGGCTCGCTGGTTGACAGGGCTGCTCCGTCAGGCCACTTACAACCATATTCCCGTTGCCTTATTTGTGTTCTCGAATGCCAGGGACGTGGTCCCTAGGGGCAAGCTCAAGCCGGATGCGCACCTATCTCGATTTCGAAAAGCCGATCGCCGAGCTGGAAAGCAAGGTCGCCGAGCTGAAAACTCTCGCCGCCGAGCAGCGCTCGGTGTCGATCGAGGAGGAGCTTGCCAAGCTCGAGACCAAGGCGCGCGAGGCCTTGGAGGAGACCTATTCCGAGCTTACGCCCTGGCAGAAGACGCAAGTCGCCCGCCATCCCGAGCGCCCGCATTTCCGGCATTACATCGATACGCTGGTCGAGGACTTCACCCCGCTCGCCGGCGACCGCCTCTACGGCGAGGATCAGGCCATCATCGGCGGCATCGGCCGGATCGCCGGCCGCTCGGCGATGCTGATCGGGCACGAGAAGGGGTCCGACACCGAAGGCCGCATCAAGCACAATTTCGGCATGGCGCGGCCCGAGGGCTACCGCAAGGCGGTGCGGCTGATGGAGATGGCCGACCGCTTCCAGCTCCCCGTGGTGAGCCTGGTCGATACGGCCGGCGCCTATCCCGGGATTGGCGCGGAGGAGCGGGGCCAGGCCGAGGCCATCGCCCGCTGCACCGATTGCTGCCTCAGCGTCGGCGTGCCGATCGTCTCCGTCATCATCGGCGAGGGCGGCTCCGGCGGCGCGGTCGCCATCGCCACGGCGAATCGCATCTATATGCTGGAGCATTCGATCTATACGGTCGCCTCGCCGGAGGCCGCGGCCTCGATCCTGTGGAAGGATTCCAGCCGCGCCGTCGACGCCGCGACCAATATGAAGATCACCGCTCAGGACCTTTTGCGGCTGGGCATCATCGACGGAATCATTCCAGAGCCGATCGGCGGGGCGCATCGGGACGGGGTCGAGGTGGTGAAACTGGCGGGCGACACCATCGTCCAGGCGCTCGCTTATTACGACGACCTCAATCCGGCGGAAATTCGCAAGGAACGGCGCGAAAAATTCCTGTCGATGGGCCGCGCGAGCTAGCCGTCGCGACGCCCAAAAAAGCGCCATTTTTTGAGTCCAACTGCATCCCGAGCAGGCTTATAGTATCGGCCAATAGCGGGGGAGCCGAGGGGCCGGCGCCGCAGGAAGCGCTAACTTCGCTTTAACCCGTCAGCGCCGATCTTGGCCGGGATGCGCAAGGGGCACTGCGTATGCTTCGTGCAAGACTTGTCACGGCCGTAACAGCGGCGTGCGTGGTGGCTTTGGCCGCCGCGCTGTCCGGCTGCGGCCAATTTGCGCCGACTTATCTCAAGCCGCTCTCCCCGCAGACCCAGGCGAAGCTCGCCGAGAAGGGCATGACCGAGCAGTCGCCCATTCTCATCCGCATCTTCAAGGCGGAATCCGAGCTCGAAGTGTGGAAGGCGAAGGACGACGGGCGCTTCTACCTGTTCAAGACCTATCCGATCTGCAGCTATTCCGGCGGCCTCGGCCCCAAGATCCAGCAAGGTGATCGGCAGGCGCCGGAGGGCTTCTATCTCGTCTCGCTCGATCAGATGAATCCGCGGAGCAAATACCACCTCTCCTTCGACGTTGGCTTCCCGAATTCCTACGACAGGGCCTACGGCCGCACCGGCCAGAACATCATGGTGCATGGCGACTGCACTTCGTCCGGCTGCTACGCCATGACCGACGCCGTGGTCGAGGAGATCTTCATCCTGGCGCGCGAGGCGCTGCAAGGCGGCCAGCCGGCGTTCCAGATCCAGGCCTTCCCGTTCCGCATGACGGCCGCCAACATGAACGCCCACAAGGACGACAAATGGTTCGACTTCTGGAAGAACCTCAAGGAAGGCTACGACTATTTCGAGATCAGCCACCTGCCGCCTAAGGTGGCGGTCTGCGAGAAGCGCTATCTGATCAACGCGTCCTTCACCGGCAATGTCAGGCCCAATCCCGCCGGTGCGTGTCCCGCCTATCAGCGGCTGCCGATCCCGCGCGCGCCCGCCATGCAGGAAGCCTCGACCAAGCCGAAGAAGACCAACTCCGCCGCGCTGGCGAAGCCGCTCGGCAGCGTGCTCGGCTTGCGCTTCGGGCCGTCCAAGCCCGGCTATACCGCCTTCACGCTTGGCCCCGCCACGCCGGGCCGCTAAAGCGGAAATCAAAGCCAGAATTCTGACGCGGAGAACCTATAGTCTGTCCTCTGCGTTCAGACGGTCGGTCTTTGCATGCGCCAGCTCCTCGCCCTGATCTTCGTCGCCGCTCTCGCCGGGGCGGGCATCTATCTGCTCACGCCCGAAGGGCGGCAATTGATCGACCGCGTGCGCATCAACATGACGCGCATGGACTACCAGGCCCGTTTCCGCGCGCGCGAAACTCTCCCGGGTACGCCCGATCTCGCCCGCATCGACGCGCGGCTTGCGGCGGCCGGCGTCGGCATGGGCGTGCCGGTCTATATCCGCATCTTCAAGCTCGAGCACGAGCTCGAGATTTGGGTGGAGAAGGATGGACGCTTCGTCCGCTTCGCCACCTATCCGATCTGCCTCTGGTCGGGACGGCTCGGGCCCAAGCTGAAAGAGGGCGACCGGCAGGCGCCCGAGGGCTTCTATACGGTCGACGCCGAGCAGCTCAATCCGAATAGTGTCATGCATCGCTCCTTCAGTCTCGGCTTCCCCAATCTGTACGACCAGGCGCATGGGCGCACCGGGTCCTTCCTCATGGTGCATGGCGGCTGCGCCTCGATCGGCTGCTACGCCGTCACTCATCCCGTGGTCGACGAGATTTGGCGTCTGGTGACGGCCGCGCTCGACAAGGGTCAGCCGCGCTTCGCCGTGCATGCCTTCCCGTTCCGCATGACCGAGCGCAATCTCAGGCTGCGCAAGGGATCGAAGTGGGACGGTTTCTGGGCCGATTTGAAGACCGGCTACGATCTGTTCGAGCAGAGCCACATCCCGCCGGTGGTGAGCGTGTGCAAAGGCCGCTACGTGTTCGCGCCGGGCACGATGGCCACCGCGAACAGCCTCGTCGAGCAGCGCTGCGCTCCGGAGGTCGCCGACAACTAGCGCGTCACGTCGGCCAGAAGAATGCGATCAGCGGCGTGCCGACGATAATCACGATCAGCGACAGCGGCAGCCCGAGCCGCCAATAATCGCCGAAGCGATAGCCGCCCGGGCCCATCACCAGCGTGTTGCATTGATGCCCGATCGGCGTGAGGAAATCGCACGCCGCGCCGATGGCCACCGCCATGAGGAAAGGATCGGGGTTATAGCCGAGCTTGCCGGCGAAGGTCGCGGCGATCGGCGCCATCACCAGCACTGTCGCGGCATTGTTGAGGAAGGGCGTCACCGCCATGGCGGCGGCAAGCAGCAGCGCCAGCGCTCCGATCGGCGGCAGCGCCGAGGCCGCATGCGACAGCCATGCCGCGATCAAGTCGGTGCCGCCGGTGGTACGCAGCGCGTCGCTCACCGGAATCAGCGCCCCCAGCATGATGAGGATCGGCCATTCGATGGCGTCATAGGCCTCGCGCAACGACAGCGACCGCACCAGCAGCAGCACGACCGCCGCACCGAAAAAGGCGATCGCCACGGGGAGCACATTGAAGGCGACCAGCCCCATGGCGGCGGCAAGCACGAGGATCGGCACGATGCTCGCTTTGCGGCCGATGCGCAGATCGCGCTCGGCCAGCGGTAGGCAATGCAGCTCTCCGAGCGTCTCGGGCATGGCGGCGAGATTGCCCCTGAGCACGACGACGTCGCCGGCCCTGAGCTTCACCGAGCGCAGACGATGCGTGATGCGCCGGCCTCTGCGGCTCACCGCCAGCAGATTGATGGCGTGACGGTCGAACAATTTGAGCTGACCCACCGAGCTGCCGATCAGCTCCGACTCCGGCGTGATCACCGCCTCCATGACGCCGATCTCGTCGCTCGGCGCGTCGATCTCGTGGCTCTTGCCCTCGCGCGTCAGCTCGAGCTTCTCCAGCGCGACGATGCGTTCCAGCGCCGCCGGCTCGCCTTGCAAGATCAGAATGTCGCCGGGCTTGATCACCACGTTTCCGGCCGGCTCGTAGCGGCGGCTGCCGCCCCTGAGCAGGGTGATGACCTCGATCTCGCTCTCGCCGAGATCCTCGAGCGCCTTCACCGTCACGCCGGCGGCGGGCGAGTCTTCGGGCACCGTCACCTCGGTCGTGTAGCCTTCGAGATTGAAGGCGGCGTCCATCGAGGCGGCGCCTTTGCGGCCCTGGGGAAGCAGCCGCCAGCCGAACACGAGGAAGATGAAACCCGCGATGGCGATGCCGGCGCCGACCGGGGTGAAATCGAACATGTTGAAAGGCTCGCCGAGCAGCTGCTCGCGCACCCGCGAGACGATGATGTTCGGCGAGGTGCCGACCAATGTCACAATGCCGCCGAGCAGCGCGCCGAATGACATCGGCATCAACAACGAGGAGGGCGACGTGCCGGTACGGCTTGCGAGCTGGAAGGCGACCGGCATGAGCATGGCGAGCGCCCCGACATTCTTGACGAAGCCCGAGAGTAGCGTCACCGACCCGACCAAAGCGACGATCTGACGGTTGATGTCGACCAGATAGGGCCCGAGCCAGCGCGCGACCCGCTCGATCACGCCCGACCGCGCCACCGCGGCGCTGACCACCAGCGCGCTGCCGACGATGATGACGATGTCGTCGCTGAAGCCTTTGAACGCCTGGTCCGGCGGCACGATGCCGACGATCACCGCGGCGAGCAGTGAAACCGCCGCCACCAGGTCGTAGCGCCAGCGCCCCCAGGCGAACAGCGCCCATCATGACGATGACGATGCCGAAGGCTAAGCCTTGCGCGAGCGTCATGGTCGCCAAGCTCCTAGGCGCAGGAAATGTCGTAAGATCATGATGTCATGTGAAGTCGGGCCCGGCAGAGAAAGTCGCGAACCGCCCCGGCGGTTCCTCACCGGAAAAGCGCGTCCGCCGCTTGATGTCGCATCCATTGCCGGCCGAGTCGCGCTATGATGCCGCCGCTGCGTTGCGTACAAGTCTGCAAGGGGGGACGTTCATGCCAATTCGGATCGCGCTGATGGCTTGCGTGCTTTTGCTTGGAACGCCGGCCGCCGTCATCTCCGCCTCTGCCGGCGATAATTATGGCGGGTTCGGCCCTAGCGCCGATGCCCCTACGCAAGAGATCGGCTCCTATCCCGACAATAGCAGCCCGCCGCCGAATGATGGCCAGGCCTTGCCCTGGCTCCAGCAGCAGAGCGGAGATCAACAGGATAGTTACGGCGCTCAATGGGACCAACAAGGCGCCGCCAGCGGCGAATACGACATGGACGACGAGGGCGGCCACTAGCCCGCCGCGTCGGTTCACCTCATCGCCAGCGATGTCTGGCAGGCGCCTAGCTGAACGTGCCGTGGCAGTGCTTGTATTTCTTGCCCGAGCCGCAGGGGCAGAGCGCGTTGCGCTGCACCTTGCCCCAGGTCGAAGGATCGGCCGGGTTGACGGCCACCGTTGCGCCCGCCTTGGCACCGGAAGCGCTCTTGCGCGCGCGCGATGGCTTGGCGCCGCCGCGGCCATTGCCCGAGCCGCCGGCGGTCTCCAGCGCGAACTCGTCCTCGCCGGTGGTCGGATCGAGATGATGCGCCTCCATCGGCGGCAGCTCCGACGCTTCGAGCGGCGGCACCTCGTCCTGCTTGGCAAGCTCGACATGGGCGAGCTGTCCGGTCACAGCCTCGCGCAAACGCGCCAGCATGTGCTCGAACAGCGTGAAACTCTCGCTCTTATATTCGTTCAGCGGATCGCGCTGGCCGTAGCCGCGCAGGCCGATCACCTGGCGCAGATGCTCGAGCGTGACGAGATGCTCGCGCCACAAGCCGTCCAGCGTCTGCAACAGCACCGCGCGCTCGATCTGCCGCATGATCTGCGGCCCGATATTGGCGGCCTTCTGCGCTGTCTTCTCGTCGGCGGCCTTGATCAGCCGCTCATGCAGCTCTTCCTCGCCGATGCCTTCCTCAGCCGCCCATTCGGCCACCGGGACATCGACATCGAAGATGTTCTTCATCGCCTCTTGCAGCGTCGCCGTGTCCCACTGCTCGGGGTATGACTTCTCGGGAATGCTCGTGTTGACCAGATCGTCCACGACGTGATGGCGCATATCGGCGACCGTCTCGCTGAGATCGGTGTCGCTCAGCAGCTCGCGGCGTTGCTCGAAGATCGCCTTGCGCTGATCGTTCATCACGTTGTCGTATTTGAGCAGGTTCTTGCGGATATCGAAGTTGCGCGCCTCGACCTTGGCTTGCGCCTTCTCCAGCGCCTTGTTGATCCAGGGATGGATGATCGCCTCGTCCTCTTTCAGGCCGAGCGTTTGCAGCATCCCGTCCATGCGCTGCGAGCCGAAAATGCGCATCAGATCGTCTTCCAATGACAAAAAGAAGCGCGAGCGGCCCGGATCGCCTTGCCGGCCGGAGCGGCCGCGCAGCTGATTGTCGATGCGGCGGCTCTCATGCCGCTCGGTGCCGACCACGTAAAGCCCGCCGGCCTCGAGCGCCTGCGCCTTCTTCTTGGCGATGTCGGCGGCGATTTCTTTCCGCTTCGCGGCGATGGCATCGGCGCTCGGCGCGTTGCCCTTTTCCGTCTCGGCGGCGATCCAGTCGGCGATCAGCATGTCGGGATTGCCGCCGAGCTGGATGTCGGTGCCGCGTCCCGCCATGTTGGTGGCGATGGTGATCCCGCCGGGAACGCCGGCTTGCGCGATGATCCGCGCCTCCTGCTCGTGATAGCGGGCGTTCAGCACCTGATGCGGCACCTTCTCCTTCTTCAGCAGGCTGGACAGCAGCTCCGATTTCTCGATCGAGGTGGTGCCGACCAGCATCGGCTGGCCGCGTTTGCGCGCGTCCTTGATCAGGGTGATGATGGCCCGGTATTTCTCCTGCGCGGTGCGATAGACCTCGTCGTCCTCGTCCTCGCGGATCATGTCCATGTTGGTCGGCACCTCGACCACGTCGAGGCCGTAAATGTCCAGGAACTCGTCGGCCTCGGTCGAGGCCGTGCCGGTCATGCCGGCGAGCTTCTCGTACAGCCGGAAATAATTCTGGAAGGTGATGGTGGCGAGCGTCTGGTTCTCCGGCTGGATCGCCACGTGCTCCTTGGCCTCGAGCGCCTGGTGCAAGCCTTCCGAATAACGGCGGCCCTGCATCATGCGCCCGGTGAACTCGTCGATGATGACCACCTCGTCGTTCTTGACGATGTAGTCGCGGTCGCGCTGGAACAGCTTATGCGCGCGCAGCGCCTGCTGCACGTGATGCACCACCGTGACGTTCTCGATGTCGTACAGCGACTCGCCCTTGAGCAGGTCGGCCTTGGTCAGCAGCTGCTCGACATGCTCGTTGCCGGCCTCGGTCAGGGTCACGGCGCGGGTCTTCTCGTCGAGCTCGAAATCGCCCTCCACCAGCTGCGGGATGAACTTGTCGATGGTGACGTAAAGCTCCGAGCGGTCGTCGAGCGGGCCGGAGATGATCAGCGGCGTGCGCGCCTCGTCGATCAGGATCGAGTCCACCTCGTCGACGATGGCGAAGAAATGCCCGCGCTGCACCATCTCGGATGCGGCATATTTCATGTTGTCGCGCAGATAGTCGAAGCCGAACTCGTTGTTGGTGCCGTAGGTCACGTCGCAGGCATATTGCTCGCGCCGCTGCGGGTCGGAGAGATCGTGCACGATGCAGCCGACCTTCAGCCCCAGGAACTCGTAGATGGCGCCCATCCAGGCGGCGTCGCGCTTGGCCAGATAGTCGTTGACGGTGACGACATGCACGCCCTTGCCGGTCAGCGCATTGAGATAGACGGGCAGCGTGGCGACCAGCGTTTTGCCTTCGCCGGTTTTCATCTCGGCGATGCGCCCGTCATTCAACACCATGCCGCCGATCAGCTGCACGTCGAAATGGCGTTGGCCGATCGTGCGCTTGGCCGCCTCGCGCACCGTGGCGAAGGCCTCCGGAATCAGGTCGTCGAGCGGGGTGCCTGCCACCACGCGGGCGCGGAAGTCGTCGGTGCGGGCGCGCAGCGCCTCGTCTGAAAGGGCGGAGACTTCGGGCTCGAGCGCGTTGATCTTCTCGACCACGGGCCCGTATTTCTTGAGCTTACGGTCGTTGGACGAACCGAAGACCTTGCTGGCGAGAGCGCCAAAGGAGAGCATGGGTGTTTTAGCCTCTTGAGCGCGAGGAGATTTCCCGAGGCGATCCCCATGAAAGCCCTAGGAAAGCGTCCAAAAAATGCCGGGGAGCAAACGCTCGTGAGACATAAGAGGGCCGCCTAACCTTGTCAACGCGACCGGGCGCGCGGGCTAAGGCTCAAGCCGGTTGTTCGGAAGGGGCTTCGCGCCGCAACCGCCCGATCTCCTCGAGCTGCTTCTGCAACGACAGCTTGCTCAATTTATCGAGAGGCAGGTTGACGAAAATGCTCGATGCGCTGGGTGAGCATGCGCATCGTGTCGGCGAAGGCGAAATTGCGCTCGGCTTCCGTGCCTTGCGCCTTGACCGGATCGGGCAAGCCCCAATGCGCGGTCATCGGCTGGCCCGGCCAGATCGGGCAGGTCTCGTTCGCCGCGTCGTCGCAGACGGTGAACACGAAATCGAGCTTGGGCGCGCCGGGAGCGGCAAACTCGTCCCAGGATTTCGAGCGCAAGCCCGACACGTCGTAGTTCGTCTTGCGCAACAGGTTGAGAGCGAGCGGATTGACCTTGCCGGCCGGGTGGCTGCCGGCGCTGAAGGCGCGAAACTTGCCGGCGCCGAGCCGGTTCAGAATGCACTCCGCCAGCACCGAGCGGGCCGAATTGCCGGTGCAGAGAAACAGGACATTCAGCGGTTCTGGGCGTTGCACGGACTGCATGGGAGACCTCGCTTCTTAAGCTTGGCAGCATTCTTCCGGCGCGGGGCAACACGAGGCGAGCGTCGCCTCGATCAGCGGCGCGCAGAGGTCGGGCTTGCCGCGGCAGCAATCCTCGAGCAGGTACGAAAGCAGCGCGCGCGTGCCCTCGAGATCGACCGTGTAGATGACCGAGCGGCTCTCCTTGCGCGAGCTGATGAGCCCGGCGCGGGACAGCGTCGCGAGATGCGACGACATGGTGTTGTTGGGCACGGCGAGCGCGCGGGCGATGTCGCCCGCCGCCATGCCCGCTTGTCCCTGGCGGACCAGCAGGCGAAACACCTTGAGCCGGCTTTCTTGCGCGAGCGCGCCAAGCGCCTCGATGGCTGAGCTTATTTCCATGTATCCAGAACTATCGAATTAAGCTTCGCGCGTCAATAGGCGCGCGGGCGTCCGGCTAGCAGCGTGGATAGAGCGCGGTGAGTTCGCGGCCCTTCAGCAGGATCACCTTCTGATTTAATCCGCCGTGCTTCTTGATCCACGCTCTGACATCCGCCGGGTAGGCCGCGACCACCGCCTGCGTCGCTTTCCGGGTATGCACCGTGCGCCCGTTCTTATCGAGGAGATAAGGCGCGTGAAAGCCGAGCACGGCTTTCGACGTGACGCAGATCCGCTTGCGGGGAATGCTGCTGAGCACCAGCGTGCAGGCCGAAAGGCACGGGCCGTCGATGACGACGCGCTCGCCAGACTGTTTCACCCGGGCAAAGAAGTCGAGATATTCCCCGACCGAGCCGCCACCGCTCGAGATGATGCGAACCTCGGCAATCGCCGGCACGACGAGAGCGAGAGTGAGGGCGGCGACGAGCGCCGCGCCGCCGGCCAGACGCGCCTTGCGGGCAAACGCTGATCGAGACCTGACCACGCCGAGTTCCTTCCTTTTCCGCCCGAGGATGCTTGCGCCGAAACATAACAATTCCAAGGCGCGAAGGCTCCGGAAGCGGCAGAGAACCCCTTGGCAACCAGTAGCCCGGGGTCTAAAACCCGCCCCGGGGAAGCGAACCCAACCCGCTCGTCCGCTCTCTTAAGGAGCAGAACCGGCGAGCCGAACATGAGGACATTCTCTTGAAAACCTGGTCAGCCCTGCTGCTCGTGGCAGCCTTCGCTGGACTCGCGCCGCTTTCCGCCTTGGCCGACGATACCGTCATCGCGCGCGTCAATGGCGTCGACATCAAGCAGTCCGATCTCGATTTTGCCGCCTCCGAAGTCGGGTCCCGGCTCGGCAATTACACGCCGCAGGACCGCAAGAAGGTGCTGCTGCAATATGTGATCGAGAACGAGCTGATGGCGGGTGCCGGCCAGACCGATGGTCTCGACAAGGCGGACACGTTTCCGAGCCGGATGAAATATCACGAGCGCCGCGCGCTGCGTGATGCCTATTTCGACGTCAAGATCCACGATGCCGTCAGCGAGGCCGAAGCCAAGAAGATCTATGACGAGAAGATCGGCCAGGTGAAGCCGGACAAAGAAATTCACGCTCGCCACATCCTGGTGGCCACGCCGGAAGAGGCCAAGGAGATCGCCGAGCGTCTGAAGAAGGGCGAGGACTTCGCCACGCTCGCCAAGGAGAAGTCGAAAGACGCCAATGCGGAAGGCGGCGATCTCGGCTGGTTCGGCCGCGGGCAGATGCTGAAGCCATTCGAGGATGCCGCGTTCGCGCTCGATGTCGGCCAGATTTCCGAGCCCGTGCAGACGCAATTCGGCTGGCACATCATCAAGGTCGAGGAGAAGCGCGACCAGCCGCTCCCGAGCTTCGATCAGGTCAAGGAAGCGATCGTCGCCCAGCTGGTGCAAGCCAAGGCGCAAGAGGTGGTCACGGCCTTGCGCGATTCGGCCAAGATCGAGGTGGTCGATCCCGAGCTCAAGAAGTCGATGGACGAAGCCATGGGCAAGGGCGGCGCCGCCGCGCCGGGCGATGTGCCGAACGACACGTCAGGCCCGCCCGCCGGCAACAACTGACGGCTTCGGGCTAGGCCGTTCTCTCTAGAGGCCGCTTTGGGGAAGATCTCGCCGTTCGCGCCGAAGCACGTGCCGCAGCTGCCGGCGATCGATGGCGTGCGCATCGCGACCGCTGCCGCCGGCATTCGCTATCCCGGCCGCACCGACCTCCTGCTGGCGTTGTTCGATCCGGGCACGACGGTCGCCGGCGTGCTGACCAAGTCGAAGACGGCGTCGGCGCCGGTCGACTGGTGCCGCGCCCATCTCGCCCACGGCATGGCGCGCGCGCTGGTGGTCAATTCCGGCAATTCCAATGCCTTCACCGGCAAACGCGGCAAGCAGGCGGTGATGCTCACCGCGCAAGCGGCGGCTGAAGCCGCCGATTGCCTGGAGGCCGACGTCTATATCGCCTCGACCGGCGTGATCGGCGAGCCGCTCGACGCGGGCAAGATCGCGGAGCGCCTCGGCGGACTTGCACGCGACGCCAAGGCCGATGCCTACGCCGACGCTGCGCGCGCCATCATGACCACCGACACCTTTCCCAAGCTCGCCACGCGCAAGGCCGAGATCGAGGGGGTCGAGGTCACCATCAACGGCATCGCCAAGGGCTCCGGCATGATCGCGCCGGACATGGCGACCATGCTCGCTTTCATCTTCACCGATGCGGCGATCGAGCCGCAGGCGTTGCGCGCCTCGCTCGACCCCGCGGTCGACGAGACCTTCAACGCCGTCACCATCGACGGCGATACCTCGACCAGCGACACCTTGCTGATCTTCGCCACCGGCCGCTCCACAACACGCGGCGCTCCGCGCATCGTCGACTGGGATGACCTCAGATTAGCCGGTTTCCGTTTGGCGCTCGCCGAAGTGATGCACGAGCTCGCGCTGCAGATCGTCAAGGACGGCGAGGGGCTCACCAAATTCGTCACGGTGAAGGTGACCGGCGCCGAGACGAAGCAGGCCGCGCGGGTCATCGCCAAGTCGATCGCCAACTCCCCCCTGGTGAAGACGGCGATCGCCGGCGAGGACCCCAATTGGGGCAGGGTCGTTGCCGCCGTCGGCAAGGCGGGCGAGGCGGCCGACCGCGACCGGATGGCCATCTGGCTCGGCGACATCCTCGTCGCCAAGGACGGCGAGGTCGCTCCCTCCTATCGCGAGCAGGACGGCGCGGCCTACATGCAGGGAGCGGAAATCGCTATCACCGTCGATGTCGGCGTCGGTAAGGAAGCGGCAACCATATGGACCTGCGACCTCACGCACGACTATATCGCCATCAATGCCGACTACCGGTCTTGAGTCGGGTATTTCGCCCAAGCCTCGTTAACCTCCGGATGCCAGTATGCGCGCGGGGCTGAACCGCCCAATCGTCATCGTCGCGGCCTGCGCTCTTCTCGATGCGAAGGGTGCGGTGCTGATCGCCAAACGTCCGCAAGGGCGACCGCTCGCCGGCCTCTGGGAATTTCCCGGCGGCAAGATCGAGCCGGGAGAGGAGCCGGAGGAAGCCTTGATTCGCGAGCTTCATGAGGAGCTTGGCATCGAGATCGCCAAAGCCGATCTCACGCCGCTCACCTTTGCGAGCCACGCTTATCCCGACTTCCACCTGCTGATGCCGGTCTATCTCTGCCGAAGCTGGCAGGGGGACGTGGCCGCGCATGAAGGTCAGGAGCTGCTCTGGGTGAAGCCCGACACGCTTCACCTCTACGATATGCCGCCGGCCGACGAGCCGCTCAAGATCGCGTTCCGCGATCTGTTGTAAGTTTGGGGGAGGACCATGAGCAACACGACACAGGCGAGGCTCGGGGTGGCACTGAAGATGCGCTTCGCGGCCGCCGCTCGGCGCTTCGCAACCGATCGGTCAGGGACCTCGGCCATCGAATATGGGATCATGATGCTCATCGGCATCGCCATCATGGCGCTGCTCAGCGAGATCGGCGGCTCGGTCAGCGGCATGTTCGAGAAGCTTCAGAACGTTTTTGGCTAGGCTTTTGGCTTGGAAGGGAACGACGCCTTGTCGCCGGCCGGCCGTTCCGTGGTGCCGAGCGCATCGGCGAGACGCTGCGCGGCGCTTCCGGGCTTGAGCGGCTTCTGCTGGCTCGCGTCGGGTCCCCACCCGCTGAGATAGACGATCTCGAACGTAGCGCTCACCCGGCCATCCGGCGTGCTGTGGCGCTCGCGATAAATCTCTTCGGCGCGCTCCAGTGTCTTGCGCGAGAGCGGCGCCCGGCTTCGCGCCGTGAGCACGTTGCCGCCGCCAAGCGCGCGCACCTCGCGCATCAGCTCGCGGGGGGAGGCGTAGTGCACGGTCAAGGTCTCGGCGTCGGCCACGGGCAGCGCGAAGCCGGCGCGCTGGAGCAGCGCCCCATATTCCCTGACGTCGCCGAACGGGGCGACGCGCGGGCTCGCGCCGCCTAGCACTTCGGCCTCGGCCTCGATCAGCGCCTGGCGGAGCTCGATGAGCGCGCGGGCGCCGAGCAGCGCCGCCATGAACAAGCCATCGGGGTGCAGCGCGCGCCTGATCTGGATCAGCGCGCCGGGAAGGTCGTTCACCCTGTGCAGCGCCAGGCCGGAGACGATCAGATTGAAGCTCGGCTCCTTGAACGGCAGCAGGTCCTCGTCGCAGACAAGCGACGGCCGCGGGCACAACGCGGCGAATGCAAAGACGCTCTCCGCATAGATCATCGCCCCGACCGAGGGGAGCTCGGCGACCTTCCGGCCGAGCAGCCCATGATAGGCGCCGAGGTCGAGCGCGAGCGGGAAGGGGCGCAGCATCAGCTCGACCCGCTCGGCGATCTCGCGCGCGACTTGAGCGGGCAGAAATTCGTGCGCGCCGATCTCCGGCGCGAAGCGCGCCCGGCGGGCGCGCAGCAGCTTGCGGTCGAACAGCAGGCGTTCGTCGCTCATCGGTCCGATCTCCGAGCGGTGCCTCTGGCACCCTGCTCCCCCCTTGCGGGGGAGCACGCTCGCGCTTTTCCGCGCGAGCGGAGGGGGGTAATCTCGGTGGCAACGGAGCTCTCGGTTAGGAGCATGACGACCGGCGAAGCAGAAATGGGCCTCGAACAGCCGCTCGCCCCCCGCGCAGGGGCGCCCGGCGTCGTGCGTCCCGTGCTCGGCCGGCTTGCCGATCTGCTTTTGCCGCCGGTCTGCATCGCCTGCCGCACGCGCATCGGCAGCCATGGGCTGCTCTGCGGCGCCTGTTTCGCCAGCATCGACTTCATCGCGCCTCCGATTTGCGCCCGGCTCGGCGTGCCGCTGCCTTACGACGCGGGCGAAGGCGCGCTTTCGGCCGGGGCAATAGCCACGCCCCCAGTGTACGACCGCGCGCGGGCGGCGGCGTGCTATTCGGCGACCATGCGCGAGCTTATCCAGAGCTTCAAATATCGGGACCGGCAGGAAGGCCTGCCCTTGTTCGCCCGCTGGCTGAGCAAAGCCGGCGCCGAGCTTCTCGCCGATGCCGATCTCATCGTGCCGGTGCCGCTCTACCCAGCGCGGCTCTGGTGGCGGCGGTTCAACCAGTCGGCCATGCTGGCGCGGGCGCTCGGCAGGCTCGCTGGCATCGAGGTCGATTGCTTCCTGCTGAAGCGCGTGAAGCGCACCGCGAGCCAGGTCGGGCTTAGCGCCGACCAGCGCCGCCGCAACGTCGCCGGCGCCTTCAAGGTTGACACGACGCATGCCGCCCGCGTCAGCGGGAAGAAGATCGTGGTGGTCGACGACGTGATCACCACCGGCGCCACCGCCGATGCTTGCGCGCGGGCTCTGAAGCGGGCACGCGCCGCCCGCGTCGACGTGCTGGCGCTGGCGCGCGCCGTCGAGCCGACCGCGTTCGTACTGTAGTCGTCATTGTCGTCGCCTGAGCCTGTGCTCAACGAGACTCTTGCGCTGAAGCGGTTCGCGGCCCAGTTATTTGAGCATGACGCGCATCCTCCTCTACACCACCCAGTTCTGCGGTTACTGCCACGCGGCGAAGCGGCTCCTGCGCGGCAAGGGCCTCGATTTCGAGGAGATCGATGTCGGCTTCGATGCCGACAAGCGCGCGGAGATGATCGACCGGGCGATGGGCGTGCGCACCGTGCCACAGATCTTCATCCATGGGCGTCACGTGGGGGGCTATGATGAGCTGGCCGGGCTCGAGCGCGAGGGCAAGCTCGATGCCTGGCTCGAGACCCCCGAGGCTCTAGCCGACGCCGACGAGACATGACCTCTTCGCCTGACAAGCGCTTTCGCGCCGCGCTGGTGCAGCTCCGCTCGGGCCGCTCGGTCGAGGCCAATCTGGAGACGGCCGAGCGGCTGATCGCCCGCGCCGCGCAAGGCGGCGCCGCCTATGTGCAGACGCCCGAGAACACCGCGCTGATGGAGCAGAAGCCCGAGCTGACGCTGCAAGCCGCGCAAACCGAGGAGGCGAGCGCGGCGCTCAAGCGGTTTCGCGCGCTCGCCCGCGAGCTTGGCATCCACCTGCATATCGGCTCTCTCGCCATCAAGCTCGACGCCAACCGCCTCGCCAATCGCTCTTATCTGATCGGCCCTGACGGCGAGATCGCCGCGCGCTACGACAAGCTGCATATGTTCGACGTCGATCTCGCCCATGGCGAGAGCCATCGCGAGTCTGCCACGTGCCGCCCCGGCGCCAAGGCGGTGGTCGTGGACCTTCCTTTCGGCCGGCTCGGGCTTTCCATCTGCTACGATCTCCGCTTCCCGCAGCTTTATCGCGCGCTCGCCACCTCAGGCGCGGAGTTCATCGCCATCCCCGCCGCCTTCACCAAGCAGACCGGCGAGGCCCATTGGCATGTGTTGATCCGCGCCCGCGCCATCGAGACCGGCGCCTTCGTGCTCGCCGCCACCCAAGGCGGGCTGCATGAGAACGGGCGCGCCACTTTCGGCCATAGCCTGATCGTCTCGCCTTGGGGCGAGGTGCTGGCCGAGGCGGGCGAGGAGCCCGGCGTGATCTTCGCCGAGATCGATCTTGCGGCCGCGGCGGAAGCCCGCGCCCGCATCCCCGCGCTCAAGCATGGCCGCGCGTTCGAGATCGAGATCGCCGGCGCGCCGGCGAAGGTCGCGCGCAAGGAGGCGTCATGATCCGCTTCGCGCTCATCTGCGATCGCGGCCACGATTTCGATGCCTGGTTCGGCTCCGGCGACAGCTATGACGAGCAGATCGAGGCTCGCGCCGTGAGCTGCCCGTGTTGCGGCAGCGCCGAGGTGAAAAAGGCGCCGATGGCGCCCGCCGTCAAACGCCCACGCACGCCCACGCCCGCCCAATCGCCTGCGGCCGGCGACCGCAAGAAGACCTATGCCTTCCTCAAGGGCTTGCGCGCGCATCTTGAGAAGAATGCCGAACATGTCGGCCCGGCTTTCCCCGAGGAAGCGCGCAAGATGCATTACGGGGAGAGCGAAGCTCGCAGCATTTATGGCGAAGCGAGCCTCGAAGAGGCCAAGGCGCTGCACGAGGAGGGAATCCCCGCCGTGCCGCTGCCGCCGCTGCCTGAGGACCACAACTGATGCATTGGCGACTGATGCATGCGCGTCACAGTCGCGCGGTAACCTCTTGTTTGGGGCCTTGCGTGTAGAAATTGGCCCGAGGTGCCCTGGTAATGCCTCGAAGGATTCCTATTTATGAGGGTGCCGGGCGTTGGTTTCTGCGCAACCAGGGTCTAAACAGCATGCGCCTCTTCGTCTCATCCTCGAGTTTCCATACGTTGCTCGCCGTGCCGTTTTTGGCCGCAATGCTGGCTTTTCCAGCCAGTGCCGAGACCAATCCCAACGCCTCGACGCCTCAAGCCGAAGCCACGCCCTCGACCGGCGAGGCCAAGCCATCCGCCGGCGAAACCAATGAGGCCGCGGGCGAGCAGAACGGCTCGACCGAATCGCCCACCGCCGCCGATCCGAATGCCGCCCCCTCGGCGACCGAGACGCCGAAAGCCAGCATCCTCGTCAATGTCGACAAGGCATCGCAGGAGATGACCGTGTTCGTCGACGGCATCGAGCGCTATTCCTGGCCGGTCTCGACGGGTCTGTCGGGCTATTCCACGCCGTCCGGCACCTATACCGCCAGCTCGATGAACAAGATCTGGTACAGCAAGCAGTGGGACAACGCGCCCATGCCGCATGCGGTGTTCTTCACCAAGCAAGGCCATGCCATCCACGGCACCAAGGAGGTGAAGAACCTTGGCAAGCCCGCTTCGCATGGCTGCGTGCGCCTGGCGCCGGAAAATGCCGCCACGCTGTTCGCGCTGGTGGAGGAGAACGGCCTGGACAATACCCAGGTCGTGCTGACCGGCACGACGCCCGGCGGCGAAGGCCCGAAAGTCGCGAGCCCCGGCAAGCAGCCGAGAGGCTACTATGGCTATGGCGTGCCGCCGTGGTTCGACGGTGGCCAATACGTCCAGCCGCAGCAAAAGCGTCGCGGCCTGTTCGGGCGCCGCTGGTTCCAGCCTCAGCAGGGTTATTACGGCCCGCGCGGCAATCAATATTATCAGCCACGCGCCGTCGGCCCGCGCGGCTATTAGCAATCAGCCCTTGGTCGCGGTGGCGAAATAGTTCACGTCTTTGTCGGAGGAGAGCCGCCAGTCGTCGCCGAGCGGATGATAGACCATGCCTGTCATGTCGCTGACGCCAAGCCCCGCGGCTCTCAGCGCCGACCCGAGTTCCTCGGGCGTGACGAAACGCTCCCATTGATGCGTGCCGGCCGGCAGCCAGCGCAAGATCAGCTCGGCGCCGATGATGGCGAGGGCGTAAGCCTTGAAGGTGCGGTTCAGCGTCGACAGGATCATGACGCCGCCTGGCTTTACCAAAGGCGCCACCGCTTTGAGAAAGGCCGGCACGTCCGGCACGTGCTCGATCACCTCGAGCAGCAGCACGGCATCGAACTCTGCCCCTGAGGCGGCAAGCCCCTCGGCGGTCTCGGCGCGATAGTCGATGGCGAGGCGCGCGCCTGCGGCATGGGCCTTGGCGGCCGCGATATTCTCGCTCGCGGGATCGATGCCGGTGACCTCGGCGCCGAGCCGCGCCAACGGCTCCGCCACCAGCCCCCCGCCGCAGCCAATATCCAGCACTGCGAGGCCTTTCAGGCTCCCCGCCGCCTTCTTGTCGCGGCCGAATTTCCGGCAGAGCTGGTCGCGGATGTAAGTGAGCCTGACGGGATTGATGCGGTGCAGCGGCTTGAACGGACCGTTGGCGTCCCACCATTCGCCGGAGAGTTTGGCGAAGCGGGCCACCTCTTCGGCGTCCAGCGTCCTGTTCAGGGCTTCAACCATAAGGCTCAAAGGGCCCCCCAACCTCCCGACTGTCAAGCCACAGCCAGGTTGCGGGGCGGGGCTCCAATCAGTATGAAGGACCCGGATTTTCCGGCCGGCCCCAACAGGGCCGGCCCTCTTAGTGTTTGGGGCCGTTTGCAGCCCCGCAGCTGGACCAGGCCATGGCGCTTTTGGTGCTCAAATTCGGCGGCACGTCGGTCGCCGATATCGACCGCATCCGCAACGTCGCCGCGCATGTGAAGCGCGAGGCCGACGCAGGCCACGCTTGCGCCGTCGTGGTCTCGGCCATGGCCGGCCAGACCAATCAGCTTGTGGCTTGGGTCGAGCAGGCCTGGGGCTTCAAGGAGCGCCAGAAAAACAACGGAGGCCCCGCCTCGGCTAAATATGACGAGCGGGAATATGACGCCGTGGTGTCCTCGGGTGAGCAGGTCACTTCGGGGCTGCTGGCGCTCGTGCTGCAATCTTTGGGGCTCAAGGCGCGCTCCTGGCAGGGCTGGCAGATTCCGCTTCGCACCGACACCGCCCACCGCGCCGCCCGCATTACCGGGCTGGACGTCGATGAGCTGAAAGCGCGCATGGTGCAGGGCGAGGTCGCGGTGATCGCGGGCTTCCAGGGGATCGCCCCCGGCAACCGCATCTCGACGCTTGGGCGCGGCGGCTCCGATACCAGCGCGGTGGCGCTTGCCGCGGCGCTCCAGGCCGACCGCTGCGACATCTATACCGATGTCGACGGGGTCTACACCACCGACCCGCGGGTGGTGCCGAAGGCCCACCGGCTCGACAGAATCTCTTACGAAGAGATGCTAGAAATGGCCTCGCAAGGGGCCAAGGTGCTGCAAACCCGCTCGGTGGAGCTCGCCATGCAGCGCGGCGTCCGCGTGCTGGTGCGCTCGAGCTTCGATCCGCCGGATCTGGGCGGCCGGCCGACCGACGAAGCGGAGCAGCTTGGAACCCTGGTTTGCCATGAGGATGAGATCGTGGAGCAGAACGTCGTCAGTGGAATTGCCTATGCGCGTGACGAAGCCAAGGTGACGCTGCTCAAGGTCGCCGACAAGCCCGGCGTCGCCGCGCTCGTCTTCGGCCCGCTCGCCGATGCCAATATCAATGTCGATATGATCGTGCAGAACGTCTCCGAGGACGGCCGCTATACCGATCTCACCTTCACGGTGCAGAGCGCCGATCTTGACCGGGCGCTCGAAGTCCTGCGTAACGCCAAGGAAAAGATCGGTTATTTGGACTTGCGCGGCTCTACCGACATCGCCAAGGTGTCGGCGATTGGCGTCGGCATGCGCAGCCACGCCGGCGTTGCCGCGCAGATGTTCAGCGCTCTTGCCGAAAAGGGCATCAATATCGAGGCGATCTCCACATCCGAGATCAAAATCAGCGTATTGATCGACGCGGCCTACGCCGAGCTTGCGGTGCGGACCCTGCATTCCTTGTTCGGATTGGACAGCCGCTAGAGCATGATCCGGAAAAGTGGATACCGGTTTTCCGATAAGATCATGCTCTAGGGAATTTGGCGGCCAGCCTTAAGCTTTCTGACGATGCTTGGTCCGCCGCTCCGCCGGCCGGCGAGGACTTTTGATTATGCCTGTCTCTGTTGGCGCCCCGAGACAATTGCTGCGACGCTTGCGCGAGGTGATGGCCGAGCGCGAGAGCGCGCAAGTGCGTCTCGACAAGGTGGTGGTGCTGATCGCCTCGAACATGGTGGCCGAGGTGTGCTCGCTGTATTTGCAGCGCCGCGACGGATCGTTCGAGCTGTTCGCGACCGAGGGCCTCAACCCCGAATCCGTCCACACCACGCATTTGAAGCCGGGCGAGGGCCTGGTCGGCCTGATCGCGCAGCAGGCCGAGCCGTTGCAGTTCCCCGACGCGCAACACCATCCGGCCTTTTCCTACCGGCCCGAAACCGGCGAGGAGATCTATCACTCCTTCGTCGGCGTGCCGATTTTGCGCGGCGGCCACACAATCGGCGTGCTCACGGTGCAGAACCGCACCAAGCGTCAATATAGCGACGAGGAGATCGAAGCGCTGCAGACCACCGCCATGGTTCTTGCCGAGATGATCGCCTCGGGAGGACTGGTGAGCGACGTCGTCAGCGCCGAGACCCGCCGCGATCTTGCCATGCGGTTTGGCGGCCTTCCCATCTCGGAAGGCGTGGCGCTCGGCCATGTGGTGCTGCACGAGCCGCGCATCGTGGTCACCCGCCTCATTGCCGAGGATATCGACCTCGAGCGGCGCCGCCTGGCCCAGGCCATCGAGGATTTGACCGGCTCGATCGACAATATGATGGAGCGCGGCGATTTGGCGCGCGCCGGCGAGCATCGCGAGGTGCTCGAGGCGTTCCGCATGTTCGCCCACGATCACGGCTGGCGGCGGCGGCTGGACGAGGCGCTGCTGACCGGCTTGACCGCCGAGGCCGCCGTGCAGCGCGTGCGCAACGACACCCGCGCGCGCATGTTGCGCATGCCCGATCAGCATTCGCGCGACCGGCTGCACGATATCGACGATCTGTCCAACCGCCTGCTGCGTCTGCTCTCGGGCGGCGTGGGCACGGCCGCCACGGGAAGCCTGCCGCAAGACGCCATCGTCATTGCCCGCACCATGGGGCCTGCCGAATTGCTCGATTACGACCGGCAACGCTTGCGCGGCCTGGTCTTGGAGGAGGGGGGTGCCGCGAGCCATGTCGCCATCGTCGCGCGCGCGCTTGGCATTGCCGCGCTCACCCAGGTCAAGGGTGTACTTGAGGCGGTCGAGCCCGGCGATGCCGCGATCGTCGACGCCGAAGGCGGCGAACTGCATGTGCGGCCGACGCAAGAAGTGGTATCGGCCTATTCCGACAAGGTCCGCTTCAGGGCGCGGCGCCAAGCGCAATACGCTGCCTTGCGCACCATCCCCTCGGTCACGCTCGATGGCGAGCGGGTCGCCTTGCACATCAATGCCGGCCTCTTGTTCGATCTGCCGCATCTCGATCAGTCCGGCGCCGACGGCATCGGGCTGTTCCGCACCGAGCTGCAATTCATGATCTCGGCCACCTTCCCGCGGCTCGAGCAGCAGACCCGGCTCTATAAGGCGATCCTCGATGCCGCCGGCGACCGGCCCGTGGTGTTCCGTTCGCTCGACGTCGGCGGCGACAAGGTGCTGCCTTACTTCCGCGCGGCCCAGGAGGAAAACCCGGCCATCGGCTGGCGCGCCATCCGCATGGCACTCGACCGGCCGGCTCTGTTCCGCACCCAGATCAGGGCGCTGCTCAGGGCGGCGGCCGGCCGCGAGCTCAGGATCATGCTGCCCATGATCGCCGACGTGTCGGAATTCGCCGCGGCGCGCGCTTTGATCGACCGCGAGGTGATGATCCTCAAGCGGCATGGTCGGCCCGAGCCGAAGAAGTTGATGATCGGCGCCATGATCGAGGTGCCGGCGCTGCTGTGGCAGCTCGACGCCGTGCTGCCTCTGGCCGATTTCGCCTCGGTCGGCTCCAACGATCTGATGCAGTTCCTGTTCGCCGCCGATCGCGGCAATATGCGCGTGTCGGAGCGCTTCGATCCGCTCAATCCTGCCGGGCTCAAGGCGCTCAAGCTGATCGCCGATGCCGCCAAACAGCACGAGGTGCCGTTGACCTTGTGCGGCGAGATGGCGGGCAAGCCGCTCGAAGCCATGACGCTGATCGGGCTCGGCTTCCGCGCGATTTCCATGGCGCCGGCCTCGGTCGGGCCGGTCAAGGCCATGGTGCTGTCGCTCGATGCGGGAAACCTTGCGCGCAGACTGGAAGAACTGCTCGCAACCAAGAATACGTCGGTGCGCGAGGATTTGAAGCGTTTCGCGACTGAACAAGGCGTCCAGATCTAGCGTTTAATCAAGATGATACCTCTCCACCAGCGGCCCCAATATGCTAGTCTCGCTTTAACTTGCAAACTCGACGCTGTTCAGCTTGTGTTAGCGGAGACCAACTGGACATGGGAACGGCCTTGCGATGCCGCCCGAGTCGCGCCAAGTGCCGCTAAGCCCACAAAGCGACGCCGCAGGACGGCGCTTGCATATTCACGGGATACAAGAAATGCCAGCCGGCTATGACGCTGAGGTGGCGGAGCTGTTTCGAGACCTGAGGGCCGCAACCGCTCTGACCGAAATGGACCTCGCCGCGAGATTGGGCACTCGCGCCGAAGTCGTGCAGTCGCTCGAGCAGGGCGCGCTTTATGCGCTGCCGCCTTGGGCCGAGACCTGCCGCGTGGTGAATGCCTATGGCGCGCTGCTCAATCTCGATGTGCGCCCGCTGCTCCGGCGCATTTATGCGCAGCTCGAGGCGGGCATCGTCGAGCTGCAGCCGAAACACATGCCGGACGTGCCGATGATGACGCCACCGGCAGAGCCGCAGGATTACTCGTTCGCGCCGTCGAATGCCGGGGGTGCGTCGGCGCCGAACCCTCTCGACATTCCCTGGCCGCCGCCCGCGCAACAGGCGCCGCCGCCACCGCAGCGCAATGCTTGGCCGAATGGGCCAACCGCGCCGGCGCAACAGCCGCAAGCGCCATGGCAGCACGCTCAGCCGCAGCCTCAGCCCCAGCCTGCGTGGCCGAACCCGCAAAGCCCGCAGCAACAGCCGCAGGCTTGGCCCGGCAACCAGCCCGCGCCGCAGGCACCGCGGCCTAATCCGCAACCGCAGCCGCAACGCCAAGCGCAGCCGCAAATGCAGCCTCAACCGGCCGACCGCCGGCCGCCGCAGCCTCGCGCGCCGCAGCCTCAAGCGCCGCAGCCGCAGCCGCAAGCAAGGCCTCAGCCGCTGCCGCCCCGGCCGGCGCCGCCGCCTGAACCGCACCCGCTCGATGCCGATTTCGGGGAGTCGGTTCCTCTTCAGGCGGCGCCCGAGCCGGAAAAGCCGAAGCGCCGCGTAGGCCTCCTCAAATGGGGCCTCGGCGCGCTGGTGATCTCCATCGTGGCCTTCGGGCTGTGGATGGCGCTGACCCATGCGCCGGACCCCTCGGGCGTCACCGGCTCGGGCGCGCCGAGCGGCACCATCGATCCGGACGATCCGCGCAGCCGCAAGGCCGACCGTTTGCCCAGCCCTCCGGGCGGCTAGCGTCCCTCCAAGCTCAAACACATGACGACGATTCCCGCCGATAGACTCGACAAGCTCGTCAACCGTTGGCAGACGGTGCAAGGCACCCTTGCCGCCGGCGCCGATCAGGAGAGCTATGTGCGGCTCTCACGCGAATTCGCCGAGCTCGATCCGATCGTTGCCACCATCACCGAGCTCAGGCGCGCCACGCATGAGCGCGACGATTTGCAACATCTGATCGACGATCCGGCCGCCGACGCCGAAATGGCGGCGCTCGCGGAGGCGGAGCTGGAGGCGCTCGATCCCAAGATCGAAGAGCTTGAGCAGCGGCTGAAAGTGCAGCTCCTGCCCAAGGACGAAGCGGACGAGAAGAGCGCGATCCTCGAACTGCGCGCCGGCACCGGCGGGGAGGAGGCGGCCTTGTTCGCGGGCGATCTGTTCCGCATGTATCAGCGCTATGCCGACCGCCACGGCTGGAAGGTGAATGTGCTGTCGGCGAGCGAATCCGCCACCGGCGGCTACAAGGAGATCATCGCCAATATCACCGGCAAGGGCGTGTTCGCGCGGCTCAAATTCGAATCCGGCGTGCATCGCGTGCAGCGCGTGCCGGAGACCGAAGCGCAAGGGCGCATCCATACCTCCGCCGCCACGGTCGCCGTGCTGCCGGAGGCGGAGGAGGTCGACATCAAGATCGATGACAAGGATCTTGCGCATCGACGTGTTCCGCGCCAGCGGCCCCGGCGGCCAGTCGGTCAACACCACCGACAGCGCGGTCAGGATCACGCACATGCCGTCGGGCCTCGTGGTCAGCCAGCAGGACGAGAAGTCGCAGCACAAGAACAAGGCCAAGGCGATGAAGGTGCTGCGCGCGCGGCTCTACGAGCTCGAGCGCTCCAAGCTCGATGCGGTGCGGGCCCAGGACCGCAAGAGCCAGATCGGCTCGGGCGACCGCTCCGAGCGCATCCGCACCTATAATTACCCGCAAGGGCGCGTCACCGACCACCGCATCGGCTTCACCACGCATCAGCTCCCTTATGTGCTCGAGGGCGGGGAAGCGCTCGACGAGATCATCGACGCGCTGATCACCGAGCATCAGACCTCCCAGCTTTCCGCCATGCAGGAAGAAGCCAATGCCTGAGCCGCTCAGCTTGAACCAGGCCTTCGTCGCCGCGGCGTCGGCCTTGCGCCAAGGCGGCATCGAGACGCCCGAGCTCGATGCGCGGCTCTTGCTCTGCCATGCCGCCTCGCTCAGCCATGAGGCCTATATCGCCCGCGCCCGCGAAACGCTTCAGCCCGGGATGCGGGCGCGGCTCGATGCCGCGATCGCGCGCCGCCTCGAGCATGAGCCTGTGGCGCGCATCACCGGCATGCGCGAATTCTACGGCCGCAGCTTCAGCCTCGACGCCTATGTGCTCGACCCGCGCCCCGACACCGAGACGCTGATCGAGGCCGCGCTCGCTGACGTCGCGGCGAGGGGCTTGAGCCAACAGAAGCTCAGCCTGCTCGATCTCGGCACCGGCACCGGCTGCATCCTCATCACCCTGCTTGCCGAGCTGCCGCGCGCGCAAGGCATCGGCATCGACCGAAGCGCCGCCGCGCTCGCTAACGCCGCGGCCAATGCACGCCGCCTCGGCGTCGGCCCGCGCGCCGGCTTCATTGCCGGACATTGGCTCGATGCGCTCGAAGGCGACTTCGACCTCATCCTCTCCAACCCGCCTTATTTGCCCTCTGAGGAGATCGCCACCCTGGCGGCGGACGTGGCGGGCTACGACCCGCATCTTGCGCTGGACGGCGGCCCTGACGGGCTCGACGCCTATCGGCAGATTGCCGCCCGCGCGCGTCGGGCGCTCACCGCGCAAGGGCGGCTTTTCCTCGAGATCGGCCCGACGCAAGCCGACGCCGTCGCCGCCATCTTGGGCGATGCCGGGCTAACGCCCGAACGTGTCGTCCCCAGACCTTGCCGGAAGGCCCCGCGTGGTTGTGGCTCGGCGCTGACAAGCCACTGGACCTAGGGTCGCACGGCAAAAAACCGCTTGGAAAACCGCGATGTTCGGGTTAGGTTCACTGCAACACACGACTATTCGGCCATTTGCGCAGGGCAAGCGCGCGGCCGGTTGCAACGGCAACAAGAGCGGATTCTCGCGATTCTCGATTGCCAGGCCCACGGGGCCTCTCGGGACGTCAAAGAGACGCTCAACCGCCCATCAGGCTGAGGTTGGCTGGCGCTAGCTCACAGACGTTCGACGCGTGGCGCCGGAGTGAACAACTCATAACAAGGCTAAAAAAGCGCGGCTTAGACGACTGCACGGCTGAACCCGTATTCCGGGCGCGAGGAGCGTGTTGGGGCGGGCGAGCCGTGGCCAAACCAGTAAGTGACCAAGGGAAGGACGCGGAGGCATCGCCCCGCCTAGCAGGTGATTAGAAGGAAATGAGACAAGGACAACAGAATCGCAGGGGCCGCGGCCGCGGTGGCCGGAAGCCCCAAAATCCATTGGCGCGGAACTACGAATCCAACGGCCCCGATGTGAAGATCCGCGGGACCGCGGCGCATATCGCCGAGAAATACATGTCGCTCGCGCGCGACGCTCTCGCCTCCGGCGACATGGTCTCGGCCGAGAGCTATCTCCAGCACGCCGAGCATTACAATCGCATCATCATGGCCGCGCAGACGCAGTTCGGCGGCCAGCCCGGCCAGCAGCAAGGCGACAGCCCCAATGGTGGCTCTTATCGCAACCCGCGCTGGAACTCGGAAGGCTCCGATGACGACGGAGATTTCGACGAAGGCGGCGGCGGGGATATCCGCGCCGGCGGCGGCGGTGACATTCGCCCAGGCGGCGGTGGTGACGTGCGCCAAGGCGGCGGCGAGGGGCAGGGCGGCCAGGATCGCCAGCGCCATGCCGGCGACCGCGAGCACCACCCCGGCGGACGCGACCGGAACCGCCACGGCGGCAATGGCCGCGAAGCCGGGCGCGATCGCGAGTCCAACGGCTCAGACCAGCCCGAAGCGCATCAGCCCGACGAGACCACTCCCGATCCGGTGAGCTGAGGGCTTCAGCCGTCTAGCCCTACCGAAGCCCGAGAATCTTGTCGATGGTGATAGGGAGATCGCGCACGCGCACGCCGGTGGCGTGAAATGCCGCATTGGCGATGGCCGCCGCCATGCCGACGATGCCGATCTCGCCGACGCCTTTCACGCCGAGCGGGTTGAGATGATCCTCGCGCTCGTCGACGAAGATGACGTCGATAGCGTGCACGTCGGCGTGCACCGGCACGTGATATTCGGCGAAGTTGTGATTGATGACGCGGCCATAGCGATGGTCGATCACCGCCTCTTCGTGCAGCGCCATGCCGATCCCGCCGACCACCGCGCCCATGATCTGACTCCCGGCCGTTTTCGGGTTGAGGATCGGCCGGCGGCGATCGCGCTTACGACGCGCGCCACGCGAAGCATGCCGAGCTCCTCGTCGAGCCTCACCTCGGCGAACACCGCCGAATGCGTGTTATGCGCGAAGCGCTTCTCGACTTTCGGATCCGGAACGGAGGTGACCTTGGCCTTGATCGGCTCGTTGGCTTGGCGCAGCAGCTCCACCAGCGGCACCATGCGCGAAGGGTCTGACCTTAGCGCGATCTTGCCGTCGACGAAGGCGACGTCGGCGGGTTCGGCGTCCTTCAGCGGCGAAGCCTTGATCTTTTGCGCTCGCTTAAGCAGCTGTTGGCGGATGCCTTCGCAGGCCTGCATGACCGCGGAGCCGGCCGAGGCCGCGGTCCAGGACCCGCCTTCGACGGGGCAGGCCGGCAGATCGGAATCGCCGATCCTGATCTCGACCTTGTCCAGCGGCAGGCCGAGCATCTCGGCGCCGATCTGGGCGAGAATGGTATAGGTGCCGGTGCCGATATCGGCTGCCGCCGTGCTGACCAGAAGTCTTCCCCCGGGCGTCAGCTCGACTTCGGCGCTGGTCGGCACGCGCAATGCTTCCCAGATCCCGCTCGCCATGCCGTAGCCGCTGCTCGAGGTCGGAATAGTTTCTGAGCCGAAGCTCGAGCGGATCGACGCCGAGCGCATAGCTAAGCTCGTCCATCGCGCATTCCAGCGCATAGACGCCCGCCGCGGCGCCGGGGGCGCGCATATCCATCGGGGTGCAGTCTCGAAGCTGCGCCAGCTTGCGACTGACCTTTGAGCTGTCGCAGCGACCAAGGCAGAGCCGGCCCAATTGACGACGTTTTCAGGCCGATGGCGGCCATCGCGGCCAGGAACAGCTGATATTGCGGCCGTAGCCCGCAGCCGAAAGCGCCGCCGACGAACGGCGATACGACACGCACCTTGTCCTTGGCGAGGCTGAAGATATTGCACACATAGCGGTGGCTGTTCTGCGCGCCTTGCGTCTTGTCGTAGATGCTCAGCCGTCCGTCTTCGTCCCAAACCGCCGTGCTGCCGAAGCACTCCATGGGATTATGGTGCTCCATCGGCGTGCGATAGTCCTGCGCGACCCGGAAGGGCGATTGCGAGAGCGCCTTGTCGGCATCGCCGCGTGGAGCCGCTGCCGCCATGGATTCCATTCGCTTTTTCGGAGGGTCGTAGGCTTCGTCGATTTGCGTATCGAGATCGGTGACCGCCTCCTCCGCCTCGTACTCGACGTCGACAAGCGTGGCCGCGAAACGCGCGATCTCGAACTCCTCCGCGACCACCAGCGCAATGGGCTGCCCGGCAAACAGAATGGTCTCGTCGTAGAGCGGCCTGAAGGGCGATCCGGGCGAGGCAGCCTCGTCCGTATATTTTTTGTGCGAGGAGGCGACAGAAGGCCTGTTGTCGTGCGCGAACACTTCGATCACGCCGGGCACTGCGAGAGCGGCGGTCCGGTCGATGCTCTTGATGCGACCCTTGGCGATCGCGCTTGAAACGACAAAGCCGTAGACGAGATTAGGGACATTGAATTCGGCCGCATATTTCGCCTGGCCCGTAACCTTGGCGGGGCCGTCGACCCGCGAGACCGGCTTTCCGATCGCATTTGTGCTGATGATGGTCATGACGGCGACTAGACGATCACTTTCACGGATTGGGATTGCGGCGTCCCGGCAGCTGCCTGCTCGAGCGCGCGGATAATGGCGCGCCGTGCCAGCTCGATCTTGAAGTCGTTATGGGCAAAGCCTGACGCACCTTCCAAGAGGGCGTCGGCTGCCTTTCCGAACGCCTTTCGGTCGGGTGCCTTCCCTTTCAGGCGCGCCTCTGCGTCGGGAACGCGCCAAGGCTTATGCGCGACGCCGCCGAGGGCTACGCGCGCCTCCTTTATGGCGCCACCCTCAATTTCCAGACCGACGGCGACGGAAACCAGCGCGAAAGCGTAGGAAAGACGATCCCTGATCTTCAGGTAGCTGTAGTTGCGAGCGAAGCCTTGCGCCGGCAACTCGATCGCAATGATGATCTCATCGGAGGCGAGGGTGGTGTCGATCTCGGGCGAATCGCCTGGAAGACGGTGGAAGTCGGCTAAAGGAATCGAGCGACTGCCCTTTGGGCCGGTCACATCTACCCTGGCCTCCAGCACGGCCAGCGCCACGCACATATCGGAAGGATGTACGGCGATACAGGCCTCGCTCCAGCCCAGAATTGCATTCATGCGGTTGAACCCTTCAAGCGCGCCGCAGCCGGAGCCCGGCTCGCGCTTATTGCAGGCCGTGTCGGTGTCGTAAAAATAGAGGCAACGCGTTCGCTGCAGCAGATTGCCGCCGGTCGAGGCCATATTGCGGAGCTGCGCCGAGGCGCCGGCGAGGATGGCGCTCGACAGCAGCGGATAACGCTGCCTGACACGCTCATCATAGGCGAGGTCGCTATTGGGCACGAGCGCCCCGATGCGTAACCCACCGGCCGCGGTGTCTTCGATTTCGCCAAGCGGTAAGCCGGTGATGTCGATCAGCCGTCTAGGCTGCGCCACGTTCTCCTTCATCAGATCGATGAGGTTGGTGCCGCCGGCGATGAATCTGGCGTCGGGGTCCGCAGCGATCCGGCTGACCGCGTCGTTCACGTCCCGCGCCTTGACATAATCGAAGCCGATCATGACATGGGCTCCGGTGGAGTTGTTTCCATCACCTCCTCAATGGCGGCGACGATGTTCGGATAGCAGCCGCAGCGGCAGACATTGCCGCTCATCAATTCGCGAATGTCGTCGGTGGTCTTGGCGTGACCCTCGTCAATCAGCCCGACGGCCGAGCAGATCTGACCCGGCGTGCAATAGCCGCATTGGAAGCCGTCATGCGCAATGAAAGCCTGCTGCAACGGGTGCAGCCGGCCATTGGTCGACAGGCCTTCGATGGTGGTGATCGCGGCGCCGTCTTTCATCACGGCGAGCGTCAGGCAGGAGACGACCCGCCGCCCATCGACCAGCACCGTGCAGGCCCCGCACTGGCCGTGGTCGCAGCCTTTCTTGGTTCCTGTGAGATCGAGATATTCGCGCAGCGCGTCGAGCAGCGTGGTCCAGGGTCGGATCGATAAAGGCCGCTCGACCCCATTGACGTGGAGCGTAACAGCTTGCTTGGGCGGCAACTCGGCCGCTGGTCGCTGTTCGGGCTTCTGAGTTGTCCTCTGCACGACGCCCTAACGCCCAGATTACCTAACGGGTTGCAGCGTAGCGGATGTATAGGGGCGCAATCCCGCGACGCGGCTTGCGCTCCGTCAATTGCAACCCCCTTTTTGCGCGGCCCGCTCGGCGCTATATGTCCGTTAACGGTGCCCGCGTTATAGCGCCGTGACCCCGCCCTATCCTTAGCTCCCAGCCCGTACCCAAGGGACGCCATTCATGGATTTCGAGAAACTCTCCGACCGCCTCAAGGGATTTATCCAGTCGGCGCAGACGCTTGCCGTGCGCGAAGGCAACCCGCAGATCACGCCCGAGCATCTGTTGAAGGTGCTGCTCGACGACCCCGAAGGGCTGGCGGCAGGGCTGATCTCGCGCGCCGGCGGCAATCCGAAACAGGCTCTGGAGAAGACCGAAGCCGCGCTCGCCAAGCTGCCCAAGGTGAGCGGCGGCGGGGCCGCGCAGCCGCATATGGCCGCAGCCCTTGCCCGCGTGCTCGACCAGGCCGAGCAGATGGCGAGCAAGGCCGGCGACAGCTATGTGACGGTCGAGCGCGCGCTCCAGGCGCTCTCCATGAGCAAGGAGGCCGAGTCCTCGAAGATCCTCACCGAGGCCGGCTTGACCCCGCAAAATCTGAACAACGCCATCAACGATCTGCGCAAGGGCCGCACCGCGGATTCCGCCGGCGCCGAGCAGAGCCTACGACGCGCTGAAGCGCTATACGCGCGACTTCACCGAGGCGGCGGCCGCCGGCAAGCTCGATCCGGTGATCGGCCGCGACGAGGAGATCAGGCGCACCATTCAAGTTCTGTCGCGGCGCACCAAGAACAATCCCGTGCTGATCGGCGAGCCGGGCGTCGGCAAGACGGCGATCGTCGAGGGGCTGGCGCATCGCATCGTCCAGGGCGACGTGCCGGAGAGCCTGAAGGACAAGAAGGTGCTCTCGCTCGACATGGGCTCGCTGATCGCCGGCGCGAAATATCGCGGCGAGTTCGAGGAGCGGCTGAAATCCGTGCTGTCGGAGATCGAGGCGGCGCAGGGCCAGATCATCCTGTTCATCGACGAGATGCACACTTTGGTCGGCGCCGGCAAGGCCGACGGCGCCATGGACGCCTCCAACCTGCTGAAGCCCGCGCTCGCCCGCGGCGAGCTGCATTGCGTCGGCGCCACCACGCTCGATGAATATCGCAAGCACGTCGAGAAGGATGCGGCCTTGGCGCGGCGCTTCCAGCCGGTGTTCGTCCCGGAGCCGACCGTCGAGGACACCATCTCGATCCTGCGCGGGCTGAAGGAGAAATACGAGCTGCATCACGGCGTGCGCATCTCCGATGCCGCGCTGGTCGCCGCCGCCATGCTGTCCAACCGCTACATCTCCGACCGCTTCCTGCCCGACAAGGCGATCGACCTGGTCGACGAGGCCGCGTCGCGGCTGCGCATGCAGGTCGACTCCAAGCCCGAGGCGCTCGACGAGCTCGACCGGCGCATCATGCAGCTCAAGATCGAGCGCGAGGCGCTGAAGAAGGAGAAGGACACCGCCTCGAAGGACCGGCTCGCCAAGCTCGAGAAGGAGATCGTCAATCTCGAGGAGCAGGCCAACGCGCTCGGCCAGCGCTGGCAGGAGGAGAAGTCGAAGCTCGCTTCGGCGCAGAAGCTGAAGGAGCAGCTCGATGCCGCCCGCATCGAGCTCGAGCAGGCGCAGCGCCGCGGCGACCTCGACACGCGCCGGCGAGCTGGCTTACGGCGTGATCCCCGAGCTCGAGGCCAAGCTGAAGCAGCTGGAGGAGGACGAGACCAAGGGCGGCGCCATGGCGCAGGAAGTGGTGACGCCCGACCTGATCGCCCAAGTCGTCTCGCGCTGGACCGGCATCCCGCGTCGACAAGATGCTCGAAGGCGAGCGCGAGAAGCTGTTGCAGATGGAGACGCAGATCGCCAAGCGCGTGGTCGGCCAGGAGGAGGCGGTCGAGGCCGTCTCCACCGCCGTGCGCCGCAGCCGCGCCGGCCTGCAGGACCCCAACCGGCCGATCGGCTCGTTCATGTTCCTAGGCCCGACCGGCGTCGGCAAGACCGAGCTCTCCCGCGCGCTCGCCGAATTCCTGTTCGACGACGAGCACGCCATGATCCGCATCGACATGAGCGAATATATGGAGAAGCACTCGGTCGCGCGGCTGATCGGCGCGCCTCCCGGCTATGTCGGCTATGAAGAGGGCGGCGCGCTCACCGAGGCCGTGCGCCGGCGCCCCTATCAGGTCATCCTGTTCGACGAGATCGAGAAGGCGCATCCCGACGTGTTCAACGTGCTGCTCCAGGTGCTCGACGACGGCCGGCTGACCGACGGCCAGGGCCGCACCGTCGATTTCCGCAACACGCTGATCATCATGACCTCCAATCTCGGCTCGGAATATCTCGTCAACCAGCCGGAGGGCGAGGACAGTCGACCAGGTGCGCGACCAGGTGATGGACGTGGTGCGCTCCCATTTCCGCCCCGAGTTCCTCAATCGCGTCGACGAGATCATCCTGTTCCATCGGCTGAAGCGCGAGCATATGGGCAAGATCGTCGACATCCAGCTGCAGCGGCTGATGAAGCTGCTCGCCGACCGCAAGATCACGCTCGAGCTCGACGACGCCGCCAAGGAATGGCTCGGCAAGAAGGGCTACGACCCGGCCTATGGCGCGCGGCCGCTGAAGCGCGCCATCCAGAAATATGTGCAGGACCCGCTGGCCGAGATGGTGCTCGCCGGCAAGATCCATGACGGCGAGACGGTGAAGATCACCGCCGGCAAGGACGGGCTGCTGTTCAACGGCGCCGCCACGAAGAAGGC
>CAWIYX010000011.1:0-21689 GCA_963840415.1 uncultured Alphaproteobacteria bacterium
AGCCAAGAACCTTATTGATATTGCTGCACTTTATGTCCTTACGCATCCGGCCTAATATCCGCGCAGGTTCCGCGCGTTAGCGCCACGACCATCGCATCACCGCACCCCAGAGACGCCGAACGCCGACTCTTAGTGTGCAAACGCCGGCCGTGTCTCTGAGGCCTACTTTTTCACTGACCAGATGTGGAGCGTTTCGACTGCGGCAGTCGCGATTAGCCAGTCGCGAAGCCTAAGAACTGCCGCTGCTCGGACCAGTCATGGGGCAGTTCCTTGCTGAGGCTCATGAGCCGGGTCGGCGACAGGTCTCTTGGCTGGCGGCCATCGAGGATCGTCCGCACGATGTCGGGCGAAAGATACGACAACCGAACCAGAGAAGTCAGATGGACCCTCGCAACTCCGATCCGCTGCGCCATGGCGTCGATGCTCTGATCCCCCCCCGACAGAAGCTGATCTCTCATCGCGATGGCCTGACCGACCAATTTGATGAGACCAGGATCGGTTGCATCAGCGGCGCCATCACCGATGACGAGACGCACGCCTTTGCCGGCTCGTCGAAAGCTTGCCTCGATCGTCAAGGTAACGGGATCGATCTTCGACCGGCCCGCGCTTTGGTCCTTGAGGGCATCGGCGATCAAGAGCGCGAACCTCTCGCGATTGAGCCGTAGCACAATCCGCTCCTCTTCAACGGTGACCCGTTCGATCGCCGACCGTACAAGCCCACGAAGGTCGACTGCCGGCAACATCACCCAGCGCTCCGATAGCTGCGCCGCGTTTGTGAGCGCCGCACGTTGCATCGGCGCGGCGAGATTAAAAGGCGCGAGTGTGTCACCGATGTCCTTCGGCGACGCGAAGAACGCGCGCAGCCGGTCGAGCACCAGCCCCTCGATATCGCCGGCTGGAATACGTCGACCCCTGTGATGCTCGGTCCGCCCGCCGGTAATGAGCGGCGCCGAGACGTAGTAGCGGTAGCGCTTGCCTCTCTTGGTGGCATGGGTCGGCGTCATCCGATTGCCGTCGCCATCGACGATCAGCCCGGCCAACAGGCTCGGCGCCTCGGCGCCGACCGCCAACGAGCGCTCCTGCCGATTGGCCGCGAGCTTGTCCTGCACGATCTGCCAAAGCTCCGGATCGATGATGGCCTCGTGCTGGCCGGGGTAGGCTGTGCCCTTGTGCACGATTTCGCCGCGATAGATCCGGTTCTGCAGCATCAGGTAGAGCGCGCCGCGGGAGAAGCCTTGCCGCCGGCCAGCGTCCGCCTGCTCCTTCACGGCGCTTGCTCACAATACCCAGCCGATCGAGCTCGGCCCTGAGCAGCGCGACCGAGCCCAGTTCCGCATAGCGCCGGAAGATCAACCGGACGGTCTCTGCCTCGGCTCATTGACGATCAGTTTGCGGTCCTTGACGTCATAGCCGAGCGGCACGTTGCCGCCCATCCACATGCCCTTCTTCTTCGACGCCGCGATCTTGTCGCGGATGCGCTCGCCGGCGATCTCGCGCTCGAATTGGGCGAAGGAGAGCAGCATGTTGAGCGTCAGGCGCCCCATCGAGGTCGTCGTGTTGAACTGCTGCGTCACCGACACGAAGGACGCATTGTGGGCGTCGAAGACGTCGACGATCTTGGCGAAATCGGCAAGCGACCGGGTCAGCCGGTCGACCTTGTAGACAACGACGATCTGGACCTTGCCGGCCTTGATGTCCTCCAGAAGCCGCTTGAGGGCCGGCCGCTCCATCGTCCCGCCGGACAGGCCGCCGTCGTCGTACATGTCGCGGCAGCGCGACCCAGCCGGCATGCCGCTGGCTCACGATGTAGGCCTCGCACGCTTCCCGCTGGGCGTCGAGAGAATTGAATTCCTGCTCGAGGCCCTCGTCGGACGATTTTCGGGTGTAGATCGCGCAGCGGACGGTCGCCCGGCGCGCGCGGGATCAGCCCTCCCCATGGCCGCCTCCTCGCGCGTCGTGAGTAGTCGAAATCCTGCGCGCCTGAGGCCGAAGAACCGCGGGCCCGACCAGCGGGCGCCGGTGATCTTTCGCGCGACCACGGAGAGGGAGCGGTAGCGCTGGCCGCGCCACTCGATCCCGTCGGCATGGATGAGGACCGTGTGGGTGACCCCGCGCCACTCCCGCACGAGCCGCGTGCCCGGCCTCAAGGAGATCGGCGGCGCGGGTTTCGCGCCGCGCTCAGCTGCGGCTCGACGTGGCCTGCTCCAGCTTCCGATCGGTGGCCATGGAGAGGCCGCCGAGCGCCCGCTCCTGAAGCTTGTAAGTGATTCCTCGGATCAAGAGGTCGCGGGAGAGCCGCATCGGCGGCGGCATCCGATGAAGCCGCCGCCACTCGCCGCGCAGCTCGAAGATGGTCAACTCCGAGAGCCGCGCGAGGCGCCGCGACATCGATCGCCGCCTTTGTCTCATGTCAGCGACCGCGCCGCGTTTCGATGCGGTAGCGGCGAACGTCGCCCGTTGGGCTTCAATGATGTCAGCGAAAAACCGAGCTTCTTTTTCACCGTGCCCGCCAGGAACCCGCGCACGCTGTGCTGCTGCCAGTCCGTCGCCTGCATCATTTCTTCGATGCTGGCCCCCTCGGGGTGGCTCAGCAGGGTGAGCACGCGCTCCTGCTTGGTCGTGCGACGCTCGGGTTCATCACCGGTCGCCTTCGGCGTCTTCGCGACGATCGAAGGGACGATCTTGGGCGCTCGCCGCGGCGCGCTGACGAGTGCTGCCTTGTTTGCGCGCGCCGGGCTTTTGGGAGGGCGGGACTTCTCGGTGGAAAGGGCCGACATGATCTTGGGCTCCGTTGGTTCGCGGCGTCGGAATTGACGCTCGCACGACCCAAAGCCCCGCAAATCGCGAGGCGAGCCCTAAGGCGCGGGCGGCTAAACGGCCGGCCAGGCTGACACCCATAGCAATGCGTCCTTTGCGGCAGAAGTCCAGTCGAATGTGGGGCTATCGGGGGGCTCTCGACGTCCTCTTTGGCGGGCAAGGGCGCGCGTGACACTAGAAAGCGCCTACGCGAGATCCACCTTCGGGAGCCTCGCTCCTACCACTAGCGGTGGATCGCCGCTTCGGGATCCGCCGCTCCTCGTCCCACGTCATGAGCTGGCTCAGCGCATCGACCTGGTCGTCGTGTCTGCCGTGCGGGAATGCGAGGAGTTCGCTCCGCAGCTCGTCGAGCCACGGCGCACCCTTGAGCAGGAACACTTTCCCGACCTCCACGCCGGCCGTATGCGCACGCATACGCATCACCTTGTCGCCCTTCGGCTTGATGGCGATCGACCGGAAATCCGTCGCGCTTCAGGGTCTGCTGCAAGGCCAATGCCCGAGGCCTGGTCCTCGATGAGGATCGATTTCGGCCGGTGGCACTGGGCGGCCTTGATGATCTCGCGCAGCAAATCCGGGAATTACCAGCGACCGCGCACGAGGTCGAGGATCCAGATGGTGCCGGTCGTGTCGATCTGCAGCCGTGATGCCGACCGAGTAGCTCGCGAGCTCGCTCGTGGTCGAGGCCGTATCCCAGCTCTGCACGATGATGGCGCCCGGGCCTCGGCGCGGCTGGTCGGAGAAGAAGCCGAACCAGTCCCACTTGATCATGTTGCCGCCGAGCGGCACCGGCGCCTGTTGGTATTGGGCCGAGAAGTCTGGCGTGCCCATCTCGGCTTTGAGCCGTTCGAGGACGTCGAGCGGCTCGCGCTCGGGATGCAGGACGTCGCCGACGGCTCGGCGATGGACGCGTGCCGGCCGATGGGCACCATCTGCTCGACCTCGGCAATGGCCGGCAGCGACAGCACCTCCCAGCCCTCCTGCTGCAGGAGGTAGCCGGCGAGGTCGTCGACGTGCAGGCGCTGCATGACGAGCACGATGGCGCTCGGTGGCCTTATCGTCGAGGCGGCTGAGCAGGGTGTTGCCGTACCACTGCTGGACGTCGAGCCGGCGCGCTTCGGAATGCGCGTCGGCCGGCTTCATCGGGTCGTCGATGATGAGGAGGTCGCCGCCGCGGCCGGTGAGCGTGCCCGCCGGTCGAGGTGGCGAGGCGGAAGCCGCGTTGCGTCGTCATGAACTCGGTCTCGGCGGTCTTGCCGGGATCGAGCCGGGTCTTGGGGAAGACGTCTCTCGGTACCAGGGCGCCTGCATCACCGCCCGGCAGTCGCGCGCGTGCTTGGCGGCGAGCTCGCTCGAGTAGCTGACGCAGATGATGCGGCGGGTCGGATCGTGGCCGAGAAGCCAGGCCGGGAAACGCCACCGAGGCGCAGATCGATTTGAGGTTGCGCGGCGGCATCAGGATGATGAGGCGCTTGATCTCGCCCGCGGCCGACACGCTCGAGCGCGTAGCCGATCGCCTCGAGGTGCCAGTTCGGCCAGGAAGGTTCTGACCGGGGCAGACCGTTCGGAACGACTTCTCGACGAAGGCGCAGAAGTCGTTCCGCAGGGCATGGCGCAGCACGCGCTCGGTCGCGGCTCAATTCTCCGCAGGCGTAAATGCTCGACGGTCATGGCTCTGATCCTCGGCGGGAGTCTTCGCTGGTGGGCGAAGCCGGCGAGCCGGCGGGCTGTCTGCCCTCGCGCGCGATCCAAGGCACGTCGTCAAGATGTCGATCGTCGGCGCTGACGGTCGCTCGCCGGCGGCTCTGCGCTCGTCGGCCAGTCTCGGGCCGACGATGTCGCACGATCTTCGAGAAGGCACGTGACGTCGCCGCCCGAGCGCCTTCTGGATGAGAGCGAGACACATGGCCCTTGCCGTCTGGCACGGTCTGCTCGCCCATGCGCACGTGACCTTTGTTTCGCGGCAGGCGCCGCAGCAGCCGTCTTCAGCTTGGGCGACGCTTTCGGTCCGGCCGCCTCAGGATTGCCGGAGTGGCCCGGCTTGAAGCGCGAGTGCTGCGGCGGCTTGCCGTAGCCGACCTCATAGTCCTCAGCCATGGACCGACCTCCTTGCGCGGCTCTGCGCGCGCGAGAGCCATCGGCCTCGAAGGTCTCGCCGGTCGCGGCCAGGACCGCGGCCTCGCCGGTCACGCTGCTGCCAGCGGCGAACGGCGCAATCGACGTAGCGCGGGTCGAGCTCGAGCCCGGCTCGCGCGCCGCCCGGTGCTCTCGGCCGCGATCACCGTCGTGCCGCTGCCGAGGAACGGGTCGAGGACGAGCCCGTCGCGCTTCGAGCAGTCCATGATCGCGTCGGCGACGAGCGCGACGGGCTTGACGGTCGGGTGCATGGCGAGCGCCTCGTCGCGCCCGGCGCCGAAGGTGTTGACGCCCGGATAGGTCCACACGTTGGTGCGTCGCGGCCGTGCTGGCCGAGCTCGACGTTGTTGATGTGCGGCGCCGTCGCCGACCTTGAACACGGCGACCAGCTCGTGCTGCGACCGGTAGAAGGTGCCCATGCCGGCGTTGGTCTTTGACCCAGACGCAGAGGTTCTTGAGCGTCGAGCTTAGCTGCGCCGCCCGGCCGCCAAGAGCTCGTCGAGATGGCGCCAGTCCATGCACACGAAGGCGATCGCGCCGTCGGCGCTGTGGCGCCGGATGCGCTCGAGGAGCGGTCGTCGAGGAAGGCCGTGAACTCGTCCTCGGTCATCTCGCCCGAGGCCATCGCGAACTCGCGGTGCTGGATCCGGCCGAGGCCGCGAGACGTTGCCCGTCGATCGGCACGTTGTAGGGCGGATCGGTGAAGACCATCTGCGCCTGCTCGCCGTCGAGCAGACGGCTGTAGCGTCTCGGCGTCTCGCGCATCGCCGCAGAGCACGCGGTGGGGCCGAGCAGCCACAGATCGCCCGGCTGCGTGACGGCGACCGCGTCCGCATCCGGCAGCGCGACCTCGTCGAGCGCGTCCGGCTCGGGCGCTCGGATCGTGCTCGTCGATAAGGAGATCGATCTCGGCGATCTCGAAACCGGTGACGGTGAGGTCGAGCTCGAGCTCGATCTCGAACAGCGCCCGGAACTCGATCGCGAGGATCTCGGGTCCCACCCGGCGTTCTCGGCCAAGCGGTTGTCGGCGATGACGTAGGCCCGGACTTCTTCGCCTCGCTCATGTGCGAGAGGCAGATGGTCGGCACCTCGGTCATGCCGAGCAGCTTCGCCGCCGCGACGCGGCCGTGGCCGGCGATGATCGAGGTCGCCGTCGTCGATGAGGATCGGATTGTTGAAGCCGAACGCCTCGATGCTGTCGGCGATCTGGCGGATCTGCCGGCGCGAGTGCGTGCGCGCGTTGCGCGGGTTGAGTTTCAGCTGAGAGACGGAACGGACGACGATCTTGAGGTCGCCGGACGGCCGGAGGCCGCGCGTGTGATCGGTCAGATACTACCCCCCTTTCAAAAACGTCGGAGCCTCATCGACGAGGTGTCGACGAGACGCCATTTGAGCCATCGCCACCGCATCTCGCGGTGGTCTCGAATCTCAGTCTTGGGGGTAGACTTCTTCGCCTCGCTGATCGCCCCGCCTGTAACCGGCGGACGGGCGGGATAGCGGCCAAGCTCCCTTCGGCCGTCTCGACCCGCAGCGATTTGCTTTGGCCTTCTCTATGTAGTACGTACAAAGCGTGAACACAAGGCCAAAATGCGTTGAAGTGGAATTGGAAACACACTGCAACATCAATAGCTTGACGACATCGTCTATGACGCCGGGCTGGCGGCGCCGACGAGGCCGCGCGTTAGCGAGGAATTTGAGCCAGTCGAACCTCCGCCCGGGGACGCAAATCCCGCCGCCGGCCATCGCCGGACCGGTCGGACTTAAGCCGCCGCGCGAAACTACTTCGCCCGCGAAACGGCTCGAGCGGCCCGGGGCGCCGTTTAGGAAAATGCTTGGAGACGAGACGAGCGCGCGCGAGCATGCGCGCATGGAATGCCGCCTCGAGCCGCACGCGGAGCTGCGCCCGCGCCTCGTGCAGCGTTTTGACCTTCGCTTCATGATCGAGGATCGTCGCGCGAAACTCGCTCATGAGCATCGTGCGTCGCGGCGCAAGCTGGCGATCGATCCGCCGCACGTCCTTGGCATCGGTGACCGACGTGATCCCCGGCCTAAAGCGGCGGTCGACAGCGCTCACGCGTCCCGTGCCCTATCTCGTTTCCAAGACGAACCGCCAGCCCGCATTATGCGTGACGAGGACGCCGGAATGTCGGCTTTAGCCCCAAGACCCGTCTTTCGCCCAACGCACGCGTAGGTCGGCGTCGGGTCAAGGCGGCCGTCAGCGCTACGTCCGCTACGAGTCTCCGCTCTACCTCCGACAGCAGATACTTTGGTGCGCTGCGACGAACGGGCGAGATGGGCCACAACCAGACATAGCCTGAGCATCAAACTGAGGCATCACCAGTCAGCCTTTTTGATTCCTGCTCGACCCCCGCCTGCACTGATCGAGGTCAACGACAATTCGCACACCGCCAATGACGAAATGCAGCCGATACTCATCGCCCTACTCGCCGAGGCGCGGGCTGACGAGCGCGAGCGTGTGGCAGCGAAATAACAATGGAGAGTTCAACCATGAAGCAGCATATTTCACTCGCTCTGTTTCTCGTTCTTGTAGTAGGAGGCGGCCTGTCCATTGGCTACCTGACGGCGCCCGGCGAGTGGTACGCGCAATTGGCCAAGCCCGCGTTCAACCCGCCAGGCTGGGTATTCGGTCCGGTTTGGACGGCGCTTTACATTTTGATCGCTATCACCGGATGGCGCCTCTGGCGACGGGATCGCGGTGGCTGGCCGATGAAGCTCTGGTGGGCGCAGCTCACCCTGAACTTCTTGTGGTCGCCGGTCTTTTTCTCGGCCCACCAGATCGGCCTCGCGTTCGCCGTGATCCTTCTGCTTCTGGCCGTCCTCGTTGCTTTCATCGCCGCGACCTGGCGGCGGGATCGGTTGGCGGCGTGTCTGTTTATGCCGTATGCCTCGTGGGTGGCCTTCGCCTCGGCGCTCAATGCCTCGATATTCGCGCTGAACTAGGGCGTGAACTCACAAATTGAGCTTGAGTCTACGGCAGTCTACGGCGGCTGGACCGTCGGCTGCGGACGTGTCTGAGTCAGGGCGGCACGGCAGAGCCGGGCCAGAAGCTATCGTCAGCATAACGTCAACCGGCGAAAAGCCGGAGAAATGCCGCGAGCGTCGCCTTCTGCGCCGCCTGGGGCAGGAAGTGTCCCCAATCGAGCGCCTCACCCTGGAGGAGGCTCCTCGATTTTTCCCTCCAGCACGCAAGCACGACGCGGTGTGAGAGCCCCGCACCACAGCCTCAACGTCGCCGACTCATCGTGATGGAGCCGTCAGCTTTCGCTGGTCTAATCCATGTCTCAGGCTACGCGGCGCGCGTGATGCCGAGCAGGAAAAGCGCGTATGCCGGAATGAAAATTGCGAGAAAGATTGCCAGTAGCGTTACCATGAAAACCTCTCGGCAGGTTCGCGTCGCTTCCATGGGCGAACCCCAGAATTCTGGTTGTGTCCCGAATGATCTCAAGCACAGGGAGCGTCGCGAACGGCCCCCCTGCGGCTGCCGGGATGGGTGGCAGCAGCAGGGCTGTCCTGGCTCAGCGCATTGAGCTCCCCCGTAGGGCCGAGTCTTCGTCCGTTCTGAACGCGGCAACAAGGGGCACCAGCTGCCATAGCGCGGACAGTCCGACGAGGGAGTAGACGGCGCGCGCGAGGAACGAACCCTCGCCAAAAATTGCGGCGACGAGGTCGAAGTCAAAAAAACCAACAAGGCCCCAGTTCACGCCGCCGACAATTACTAGGACCAGCGTAATCAGGTTTAACGGTTTCATCCGTATCACTCCTTCGTAAAAGGGCCGGGCTGCCTTCGGCGGCCGCCCGGCGAGGTTGCGTTTAAGCTTCCGACCTAGCTCTTCGGCGGCATGATGACCGTGTCGATGACGTGGATGACGCCGTTCGACGCGGCGATGTCGGTGGTGGTGACCTTGGCGTCGTTGATCATCACCGTGTCGCCGCTGGTCTTCACGGTGACCTTCTGGCCGTTCACCGTCTTGGCCTCGTCGAGCTTCACGACCTCTGCCGCCTTAACGGCGCCCGGCACCACGTGATAGGTGAGGATCGCCGTTAGCTGGTCTTTGTTCTCGGGCTTGAGCAGAGACTCCAAGGTGCCCGCTGGCAGCTTGGCGAACGCCTCGTCAGTCGGCGCGAAGACTGTGAACGGACCTTCGCCCTTAAGGGTCTCGACCAGCCCCGCCGCGCCGAGCGCCTTGGTCAGCGTGGCGAATTTGCCGGCCTCAGCCGCCGTCTCAACGATGTTTTTCTCCTTGGCCCATACGTCCGGTGCGCCCAGGACCATGCCGATGGCCGCCATGGCGGCAATTGTCAGCGTCTTGAGTTGCGACTTCATACTTAGCCTCCTTCAACTTTCGGTTTCGGGGGTTGGACGCGGGCATCTGGCCAACGCGTCTGTAGACAGGAGTTTCATATAGAGAAAACTTTTTTGAATACCAATCACGCTGTCGTGACATGCAAACGAATTTTATCTTGAGTAAAATTGGCAGCGACTTTTTTGAGCGAGACGAAAATGGAGCGCAGGAATGCTGAGTGACACACTCGCCGAAGGGCTTGAGCACTACGCCATCGGCCCCAAGATCCGAACGCTCAGGCAGAGAAAGAAGCTGAGCCTCGTGCAGCTCGGCGCGCACACCGGCCTGTCACCGGCGATGCTGTCGAAGATCGAGTGCGGCCACGTTTTCCCGACGCTTCCCACTCTTTTGCGCATCGCGCTGGTGTTCGGCGTCGGGCTGGAGCACTTCTTCTCAGAAGGCGCCGACAGGCGCGTCGCGGCCATCGTGCGGGCGAGGGATCGCGTGCGCCTCCCCGACCGGCCGGACCAGGAAGAGCCAGCCTACTTCTTCGAGAGCCTCGATTTCCCTGTCAACGATCGCGAGCTGGAAGGCTACCATGCCGAGTTTCCGGCCGGGGCTGGACCGTCCGAGCCGCATACCCACGACGGCGCCGAGCTCGTCTATGTGCTAAAAGGCAAGCTCGTCATCACCATCGACGGCGAGGAGCATACGCTCAATGTATCCGACTCCATCTATTTCGACCCATCTGCGCCACACAGCTACCGCTGCGCCGGGCGCACGGACGCCGCCGCCGTCGTTGTGGTGACCGCTTAGGGTCTTGGTCGTGTGAAAACGCTAGCAGGGATGTTGACGCGAACTGGCGGTCACGGGGGCATGCCGGGCAACCTCACGCCCTGATGGCGGCTATCAGCGGCTTGATGCCGAGGATGTGTAAGCGCCGGAGCGAAAATCCCTCAGTGAGGCGACCGAGTTGGTCGGTTGCGCCGGAGTAAAAATCCGGCAGCTGGAAGCCCTGTGCCGGCGTCGGCAGAGGGCGGGGGATGAAGCAGGTGGAGCTTTACGCGAAGGTTAGGCACGCGGTCAGGATTGAGGGGTTGAGCGAGCGGGGGGCGGCGCGCCGCTTCGGGATCGATCCGAGAACAGTCTCAAAGATGCTGAAGTTCTCGGTGCCGCCGGGCTACCGGCGCAGCAAGCCTCCGGTACGGCCGAAGCTCGATCCGTTCATCGGGGTCATCGACCGCATTCTGACCGACGACAAGAGCCGGCCGAAGAAGCAGCAGCATACGGCCAAGGTCATGGACGATCCCGGCGAAGTGACGCTTGCCGTCAATCTCATACTCGCTGACCGAAAGGTGCATGGGAAAGGTCGAGCCATCCTTGCGCCTGCCTGTCACTTCCCGGCCGATGCCGATAATCTTGCGCTGGCCGGTGTGGCGGTATTGGCGGATATAGCCGTCGTGCTGGCTCCTGTAAGGCTCGGGCATGAGTATCTTGACATTTTGCCCAATCAGCTCTGCAGCCGAGTAGCCGAACAACTTTTCCGTGGCTGGGTTTATGCTCTCGATGAGGCCCATCTGATCAATCGAGATGATGGCATCGACGGCCGACTGCAATATGCCCGCGAGCTGGTGCAGGGAAGCTTGCGGCGCAGGTCGGTCGAACCAGTTCGTGCTCATGAGGATGAGGCCCAGACGCCAGGAACATCACGGGATTAAATTTCCCACTTGGATCGTATGCTCATGCACACGTCCGGGCAAGAAGGGCCTGCCGGCTAACGGCTCCGTTACAAAGCGAGTTACTGGAGCCACGGTCCAGATCATTGATCTGCTTGAAGCGAAGAGACGTCGCATCAGCGAGGCGTGCCCGAAAGCAAGGCTGCAGGCGACTTGTCCTGGGGACGTTCGAGCGCGGCGACTGGCTCTGCTAGCGTACTCAATTCGACAGGCCCAATTGTCTTGCCGACGTAAGTAGGTCAAAGAATTCTTCTGTGCTGGCGCTGAGGTCGCAGCTGTGGGGTAAGTCCCCGACAAATACCCGCGCTGTTCCATCCCGTAGAATGCGTCCCGCTCTTGTCCGAAGTCACGGTTCCCTTGAAAAAGTCGCCGTTACTCGGCGCGAGATCAATCCCATCAATAATCGCGTCGTGACCTCCGACCGTCCTAACCGTCACAGGCTCGATTTTTACAACCGCCATCCTGTCTCCAATTCGACGTCGACCGTCAAGCATCCAACGGGGAGAGGAAGTGACAGCCAACCCAATCGCTGCGATCACCCAGATCGCTGCAATGGCTTCCGCCTCGCCATGCTTAAGCGCTAGATTACTACCACGCAGACCGGCGGTCATCCATGACCCCGATCAAGCACCCAGGGAAATGCGAGTTGCACGCCATGACGTGGGTAATGGCTGCATGATCATACTCGTCACCCGAGTGGTACTTCTCAAAGAACGCGTTGAGCTGCTCCACACGTTCCGGCATGGCATTCACGGCCTGCAAGCCTATGGATACGCCGTAATTGGTGAATGCGAACTTGGTATTGGGTGAATTCGGCTCACGGCAGAAATACCCGTCGGGCCTCCACATGCTGTCAAGGATGGTGAGGCAGCGCTTCCTTTGTAGCTGCGCCCATTCTTCTGCGGGAAAGAACTGGGTCATCCACAACATCATGCCCAGACCCAGATCCTGGGTGATCACAAGATTTGGCGCGGATTGAGTGACGAGCATTCGCATGTCGGCGATTTCGCGCGACAGGGCGTCTTCATTGAGAATACGATATGCCACATAGCCATCGAAGGCATCGAGCGCACCCAGACCGTAACCTGGATAGGGGCCGCTCAAATCTTCCTTCATCTTCCAAATCACGCCGCGTCCCGGCAAGAGAAAGGCGTCATGAACCTGATGCACGAGGTCCACGGCCTTCTGGCGATAGCGGGGGATATGGCGCCCGAGCACGGCGAGCGCATAGAGCCACATGGCAAGGTAGTGGAAGTACTGACCGTCGCGGTCGGGCTCCTCGCCAATGCGTATTCCGCGCGGGCGTCCAAGCACGCGGTCGACATCCGCAACCACCCATTCTGCCTCATCAAGGAACTCTCTTTTCTCCAGTTCGTGATAGAGTGAGACCAGAAGAACGACGCCGAACGCGTCGGTCCACAGATACCGCAATCCATTTGGCCAGATGTGTCGCGCCCGCATCCAGTTGAGCTTGCCGAGGACATATCCGATCTGCGCTAGGGCGGGTGGCCTGCTCCCCTAAGACGAGCCCAAGTTGAGTGAGCGAATCCGGCTATTTCCACCTCGATAGAGGAGATCAGGGAATGGCACGGAAACGGTACACGACGGAACAGATCATTGGGCTATTGCGTGAGGCAGAGGTCCGCCTCGGCCAGGGTCAGACGATCGGCAGCATTTGCCGAGGGATCGGCATTACGGAGCAGAGCTACTATCGCTGGCGGCGCGAGTACGGCGGCCTCAAGCTCGACCAGGCCAAGCGGCTCAAGGATCTTGAGCGCGAGAACGACCGCCTGAAGAAGGCGGTCTCCGAGCTGACGCTGGACAAACTGATCCTGAAGGAAGCCCTTGAGGGAAAATACTAAGCCCTTCCCGGAAGCGGGCGTGCGTTGATCACGTGCGCTCGCATCTCGCCGTTTCGGAGCGTAGAGCGTGTGCTGTCGTAGGACAGCCGCGTGCGACGCAAAGGCGGCATCTCAAGACGCCTGACGATGAAGCGGTCCTGACGGCGGCCATCGTGCGGCTGGCATCGCGCTATGGCCGCTACGGCTACCGGCGCATCCGCGAGATGCTCGTGGCCGAAGGCTGGCGGGTCAACGTCAAGCGCGTCTATCGCATCTGGCGCCGGGAGGGGCTGAAAGTGCCAAGCAAACAACCAAAACGCGGCCGCCTGTGGCTCAACGACGGATCATGTCTCCGTCTCCGGCCCGCACGTCCAAACCACGTCTGGTCGTATGACTTTGTCCAGGATCGCACGCAAGACGGTCGCGCCTTCCGCATGCTCGTCGTGCTCGACGAGTTCACGCGCCGCTGCCTTGCCATCGTCGTGGCGAGACGGCTCAGGTCCGACGACGTGCTCCAGTGTTTGACCGATCTCTTCGCTACGCATGGCCCGCCCGAGCATCTTCGCTCCGACAACGGCCCCGAGTTTGTGGCGGCCAGCGTTCGTGACTGGCTCGGCAGGGTTAGCGTCAAGACGCTCTATATCGAGCCGGGAAGCCCTTGGGAGAATGGCTACTGCGAGAGCCTCAACTCAAAGCTCCGAGACGAGCTGCTGAACGGGGAGATCTTCACGACGCTGCGGGAAGCTCAGGTCCTGGTTGAGAACTGGCGGCGCCATTACAATGCCCTCCGGCCCCACTCCTCGCTTGGCTATCGACCGCCAGCTCCAGAAGCGATCTTGCCGCCAGCATCCGGTCTGCCCTACGCTCCGCTTCGGCCAGCACAGACGCTGGCTGAGCACGGCCGGATTCTGAACTTAGAGACTGGTATCGTTCCGAGGGGCAGGCCAACGGGCCTACGGGCTATATCGGCTCTACGGACCCTTTACCCCCGATTTCATGTGGCTGGGGGCGATCGGTCGGTCAGGATTTCAATCCGCTCATAAGCGTCGTAGCGCTCCGCCAGGCTGTCCTGAAGCTTACCGCCGAAGACAGTCGCGTCTCCGAAATCGTTGAGTCCCAAACGCAACTCGCGGAAGGTCTCTGTGTGCGATGAAGACTAGAGCGGGGGAGATGACATGGAACTAATCCTAATAGCCCTTGGGGCGATTATTGCGGTGGGGGCTGTGTCGATTGTAGCGAGCTTTAGTGGCGTTAGGCGGCGTTAAGGCCGGTTTAAGAACGCCACGGGGCGCGGTGTCTCGCTGTCGGCGTCCAGCTCCAGGGTCCCGTTGGCGTGGATGAACCACACGTCATATGCAAAAGGGTGAGCGTTGCCGCCTCTTCAGGGGGCAGGTCTAGCCGGAGTTCGTGCACCGCGGCGGAATTTTGGCGCGGCGCTGGGACAGCCCAAATAAATTATGTCGCCAGGGAGCGTTCCCCTCCGCGGCACAAGTCTTGTATGACAATCAAATGACATTGTGACAGCGGATCGAGGCCAATGTCCGATATCGCCGGGAGTGCCCCGCTTGGCGTTGGCGAGCGGACAGGCGGGCGCGGCACCAATGTGCTCGGATGGCGTGCAGCGGGCCTCACTTCTCTCGCTGCGGCGATCGGCGTCGGGGCCTACTTCTACCGCTACGAAGGCGGAGCGCCGAACCTCTTCTTCGTCTGGAGCGCAACGCTTCTCATCGCCGCCGCGATTGTGTTGGCGACGCGGCGCGTCCTCGTCGCGGCTGTCCTCGTCCCCGTCCTCATCGCCATCATCGACCGAACCGCCGTGGCAAAGCACAAGGCGATGGACATGGTGGTCCATGCCTATGACATCTTCTTCTATCTCTCATCGTGGTCGACGCTCACCTATCTCTGGGCCGAGTATCGCACTGCTCTCTTCGGGTTTCTCGCGGCTATTGTGGCGACTGTTCTCGCGGCCGTGATCGCTCATCGCGCGGATGCGACGCGCGTGCCCCGCATCTGGGGCCTCGCCGCCGTTACCTTGCTCACGGCGGCAACGGCCATTGCCGCCGGCATCAAGGGCGAGCGGCGCCACACGCAGCCCTACTGGGAAGACCTCGTCATCTCGTCGTTCTACTCGTCGTGGGCGGAGACCGTGGAAACGCTCTGGCGCGGGCAGCTCATCGAAGCGGCCGACACGGCGCCGGGGAGGCCGTTCCGACTGCCGGCCTCCTGCACGACGCAGGTGAAACCTCCGCACATCATCCTCATCCACCAGGAATTGGTGGTCCCCCCCGAGTATTTCCCGCAGGTCTCCTATGACAAAAGCGTCGATCCGCTGTTCCGCTCGAGCGACGGCGCGCTCCACAAACTCAGGGTCGAGACCTACGGCGGCGCGTCGTGGCTCACCGAGTTCTCGCTACTCGCCGGCGTCTCGACCTACTCGTTCGGCGGCATGCGCTCGTTCGTGCAATCGCTCATGGCCGGCAAGGTGCGCGACACGCTGCCCGAGAACCTCACCCTCTGCGGCTACCGCAACGTCGTGCTTTATCCCCTCAACAAGAACTTCGTCTCCAACGGAAAATTCTATACCGCCGTCGGCATGCCCGAGATCCTCGACATGCATGCCCAGGGAGCCAAGACCGGCAACGAGCGCGACCGCTTCTACTATGGAAACGCGCTCAACCTCTTGGAGGAGCACGTCCGCACCTCGGAGAAGCCGCTCTTCACCTTCATCATCACCATGGCGACGCACGGACCCTATCTCAACGCCTACATGCCGCAGCTCGACGTCCCCGGCGGCGGTCCGGGCACGTACGCCGAGATGCACGAGTACCTGCGCCGGTTGTCGATGGCGAAGATGGACTATGACGAGTTTAGGGCCGAGCTAAAGCGCCGCTTTCCCAGGGAGCGGGTCCTGATCATGCGCTACGGCGACCACCACCCGATCGCGACGCGCTCCTATCTCGGCTTCGGCGCGGCGCGAGCCGCCGAGGACGTAGTGCTTGCGAACGATTCTCTTGGGTTCATTACCTTCTATGCCGTCGAGGGCCTCAACTACGAGCCTCCGCCGCTGCCCGCCGTCGAGACGCTCGACGTTCCTTATCTCGGCGGCGTCCTCATCGAGGCGGCGGGCCTGCCGCTGTCGGATGCCTATGCCGAGCGCAAGCGGCTCATTGGCTCATGCAAAGGCCGCTACTATGGCTGCGAGCGGCGCGAGGAGATTCTCTCCTTCCATCGCCGCCTGATCGACTCGGGCCTTCTCGACGCCCGATAAGAAAGAGCCGCCGGAGGGCTGGCGGCTTCGTTCATCAGGCCCGAGACTTCTCAATGGTGTGCCGCAAGTGATCCCGGGAAGATCGACGCCTTGGCGGTCGTTGCGAACATGTCCCCCGTCAGCACCTACCGGACAGATTGAGCTAATTGCGTAGAGAGAGGTACGGCTCATCGTAGCCTCGGGAGGGAGCACGATGAGACAGGGCGCTGTGGCTGCAGGATACCGGTGCGATATCAACCCGCTTGGGAGCGTCTGGCCTTATGGTGGTGGGATAGGTGTTGGTGACTGTGACGGCGGTGCAGTAGGCGCTGGTTGAGTGCTAACTGATGGTCGTCTGGTCTTCCGCTGGCACGCCGGTGGTTGTCTAAGTCTGTGGGTCGTAGGCTGACGTCTAGCCGTCGAGATTTCAGGCGGCGGTAAAGAAAAAAACAACGTCGAGCATGGACTACGAACTCGCGGTGCAGCTCAGAGACATGGGGTTTCCGCAATCCGGGGGCGGCAGGCGCATCGGCGCACCAAATGTATTCGTTTGGCGAGCCCGCGACCTCGTCTATGTCCCAAGCCTCGAAGAACTCCTAGCGGCGTGTGGCGATCAATTCGGCGAAATAGCGCGACTACCCAACGGAAGTTTTGAAGCAGCGGCCCGCGGAGGCACACCGAGACAAATGGGGAAATCCCCGGTTGAAGCCGTCGCCCGCCTATGGCTTGCCCTCAACAGCGCTGGTTGACCGAGAAATTGACCGACAGCCCGGACAACTTTGAGCGGCGATCGACGAGCAGCTCTCTCGCTCCCCCCATTTAGTAAGGACTGCGATCTGAACCTCAGCGAGCCATATGGGTGATGGCCGCCATTGAGACGAGTTATGACTCGCTGGTCTTCACCGAGTTAGGGGCCCGAAAAGGCCGCGGCGGCCGCAACGGCCATTATTTTCATCATGTCGAACCTCGACTTACGCACGGCGAACTCGGGGGCATCAATCCGCGCATATTGCGTAGCTCAGCCTTGCAGGCAAAGCGCGCGCACGGTGCTACGTAATCCGCGGAAGTCTCGCCGTCCGCGAGCAAGAATCCCAGGTGGCCAGAGTAGATAGCCAGTACGGGGGGAGTTGGCTTTGAAATTCCAGCTCCGGCCACCTGGTCAACGGCAGCGAGTTGGGCCGCCGAAGCACACCATTGCTAATCAATCGTCGGATCGGCTCTCTCCCAAGTGCGCTCGTCCCTTGCTCCAGCTGTTGACGAGGCTGCCGCCCACCAGAACTCTTGAGCCCTCGTATGCCGACATTGACGAAGAGGGCATTTCAGTCGCAGGGCAACCCTGCCATCGCTTGCGCAAGTATCTGTGGCGCAGAGTGCTGTCACGGCTAAGTGACAGCAACGAACGTTTTACCGGGTAAGAAATCTTGTCGTCGGTCTGGGCCGCTGTGGCAGGGGCGTCAGAGCTTTCGCGGGCGTCATTTGACCTGGGGAGATAGAGGTTCACCGTAGTGCCGCGGCCGGGTTCATTATAGATCGTGGCATTGCCATTCGACTGCCTTATGAGCTCAGAAACGCAGCCAAGCCCGCGCCCGCTATCATGCCCGACGGGTTTGGTGGTGAAAAACGGCTCAAAGCGAGCAAGCACCTCCTGCGCGTCGCCACAGCCAGTGTCGGAGACCGACAACTGAATGTACTCGCCCGGTGTGAGACCAATCTCATCCGAAGCATCGTTGGTAGTAAGGTCGACGTTGCGCGTCTCAATGATGAGTGCACCGCCGTTAGGCATGGCATCGCGTGTGTTGATAGTGAGGTTGAGCAAGGCAATTTCGATCTTGATCGGGTTAGCGCGCACGGTCCACAGATCGCCGGCAAGGCTTAGGGCCAAGCTGATGGTCTCGCCAAGCAGACCGCGGAGCGACTTCATTGTTTCAAGTAAATGATCATTGAGGTTGACGATTGCCGGCTCAAGCCTCCGTTGCCGGGAGAAGCCGCGGAGGTGGCTCCTTAGCCTAGCATCATCTATGTGACCAGCTGCGTTGACACTACTGACGAGCTTGGGGGATACCTCGTAGCCAGGATTCTCCTCGAACAGCGGCCGTGCTGGTTTCCTATCAGGGATTGGAAACTGCATGCGATTGATCACTCCATGGGTGACAAGGCCGCTACGTGCCAGGAGACGACGCTCACGGTCAACCCCGATTGACCGTAATCAGTCCGGCTGCCTCCCGCATCCCTGATGGTACCGTGGTCAACCCGGGGGAGACAGTACGTTCGACGCGGTAGGCGGTATGCTTGCTTCACGTTGCCGCGGTTTGAATGGTGTGCTTGCGCCATGCTGATGAAGTTGCTCGCGATATCGCTGGTTGCGGCCTTACTAGGTCCGACGATCGGCGTCGGAGTGTTCTTCTCGCAAGATGCGACATTTCGGTTTGTTTGGTTCAGATCAACGCCGGCAGGACGCCCGACCCGCTCTTTCGCAGGTGCGTTGTACCTCGCTCTTTCGCAGGTGCGTTGCACCTCGCTCTTTCGCAGGTGCGTTGCACCAAGTGGCGCGCGCCGAAAGAATGACGAGTAGATAGGAGATTTTCTCATGAAGAATGCATGTTCAGCCTTCGCCGCCCTGGTCATTGCGGCAGGGACGGTGCTGATTCCGTTTGCCAGTGCCACGGCCCGCAGTTGCCGTGGCGATAAGGAGGGCGAGGCCCGCGTGCCTGGCGTCGGCCCGGAGGCCACCCGCGCCGCGACCCACGCCGCAATTGCCGATTGGAAGCGGGAGGTGCTGGAGGACTGTGGAGTTCTACGTCCGCTGGTCGACCGCGCATGACCGCGAGATTTGTTGCAAGGTCAAACGCGACGACGTGACGAAGTGCGAAGTTGAAGCCACCCCGACCCTGTGAGCGAGGATGGGTTCTCAATCAGCAATAGCTGCGCTGGTGAGATAACTGCGGGCAATCGCAACGGAAGCGGGCGTCCGCTCACATATGCAGACCCCACCTGCAGACCCCACCGTCGCAAAGAGGTCTGATAGCGATAAATACAAGACAAGGGTGAGCTGACGTGGATATCAGACCGGTAACGATGTGGCTCGGAACGTTGCTCATCGCAATCGCTTTCATGTCGCCACAGATCCTTTGCGCCGAAGAGGCAGGCGGGGCGGAGACTTTCAAGACGGAAGAGCTCGATCAGATGCTGGCGCCGATCGCGCTTTATCCGGACGATCTCCTCACCAACGTCTTGATGGCCTCGACCTATCCGCTCGAGGTTGTACAGGCTGCGCGCTGGCGAAAGGAACCGTCAAACGCAAAGCTCAAGGATGACGCCCTGACGAAGGCCCTCGAAGCCAAGGATTGGGATCCGAGTGTAAAGTCCCTGGTTCAGTTTCCAGACGTCCTTCAGACGATGAGCGACAAGCTCGAGTGGACACAGAAATTGGGTGACGCATTTCTTGCGCAGCAAGACGATGTGATGGATCGAATTCAGTTCCTTCGTCAGAAGGCGGACTCGGCTGGCACGCTCAAAACCACTGAGCAGCAGAAAGTGACAAAGCAGGACAACTATATCGTCATCGAGCCGGCAAAACCTGATGTCGTGTACGTTCCGGTCTACCAGCCGACTGTGGTCTATGGTCCGTGGTGGTACCCAGCGTACCCGCCGTACTATTGGTCCTATGGACACCCGGCCTCGTCTTTCGTCTCGGGCTTCTTTTGGGGGACCGGTTTCGCTGTCGCGAATTCGCTGTGGGGCTGGGGCCGCTGCGACTGGGGCCGTCACGATATCGATATCAACGTCAACAAATGGAACAACATCAACGTCAACAGGACGCAGATCACGTCGAATACGTGGAAGCACGACCCAGCCCATCGCGGTGCTGTTCCCTACAAGAACAAGGACGTGCGCGACAAGTTCCAGCAAGCGGGTCGCGGCCCGGCCGCGAGCAAGGATTTCCGCGGCTATGACAAGGGAGACCTGGACCGGTCAAATATCGAGGCCAAGCTCAAGGACACCGACCGTTCGCAAATCAAGGACAAGGTCGGCGACGGATCCGGTGCGAAGATCAAGGACAAGGTCGGCGATGGAGGCGGGGCGAAGGTGAAAGGCAAGGTGGCAGAGCTGCCCAAAGGCGGCGACCGCCAGGTCAGCCGCGACATCGACCGGCCGGCTGCCAAAAAGCCGTCCCCGGGAGCGTTCGACGTGAAGAGCGGCGCCGACGTGAAGAGAAATGCCGATCGCGGCAAGGCGAGCCGCGTCGCCTCGGGAGGCGGCGGCGGTGGCGGGGCGAAAATCGGCGGAGGCGGAAAGTCTCATGGAGGGGGCGGCGGACGCCGCCGCTAGGTGAGCGACATGTCTCTCTTTCTCGAAATTCGGATGCTTCCCATGAAACCCCTCATTCGGCGCATATCCTCGAGCCTCGCCTCGCGATCGCTCCTGATCTCGGTGAGCGTTTTGCTCTCGATCCCTGCTCTCGCGGCAGGCACCAGCAAAGAGAAGACCTTCAAGTCGCCGCAAGAGGCGGTCGACGCGCTCGTCGCCGCGGTCAAGGGTGGCAGCACGGACGGCATTGTCGCCGTGCTCGGGCCGAAAGGACGCGCGCTCGCAAGTTCAGGGGATCGGGTCGCCGACCAGGCGGCGCGCGAGCGCTTCCAGACCGCCTACGATGAAACCCACGAGATCAAACAAGAAGACGACGCGCGTGCCGTCCTCATAATCGGCAAGAACGAGTTTCCGTTCCCGATCCCGCGCTGGCCTGCGGGCGACTTCCCGAACCTCAGCGCCAAAGATACCGGCCTTGCAAAGTGGACCGCCGCGAACCGGCCAATTGCCGGCACCGATGTGGTCCTCTGGTACGTGTTCGGCATCCACCACATCACGCGGCCCGAGGAGTGGCCTATCATGCCGGCGGATGTCGTATCGTTCTGGCTGAAGCCCTTCGGCTTCTTCGACCGCAACCCTGCGCTCGACGTGCCGCCTTCGCAGAGCCCCTGCTGTGATTAGCCCGCGGCCCTCTCCCCGTTGAAAATTCCCTGCTAGGTTCCCTGATATTCCCTGTTAGGGCCGAAAAATTCCCAGTTCCTCTCGTAGGGAATTTGATCGCTAACACTTTGAGGTAGCATGCTTATTCGTGATGCAAACGGCTCCAAAACGTCCGTTTTAGCGAAAATTCCCTGTATTTTCCCGCGGAACAGGGAATTCTCTCGCGGAGACCTATTCGCCCGAGACTGCCTGCGCAGCCATATAACTTATTGAAATCACTTAATTTTCTAATTATCCGTGCGCGTCAAAATAGTCGCGACATGTCCGGCGGTTAGCCGACCCCAATCAGCAGCGCCCTCCAACAGAGACGCCATTACGCGGAATACGGGGCGCGAATGCCAACAGTGTCTCTCGGGCCGGTTTTTGGCCCGTCAGATGTAGAGCTTTTCGGGTGAGGGTGGTCGGATTAGAGGGAGGAGAAGTCCGAGGAAGTGGACGTTGAGCGTGCCAGTCGTGCGGCAGGTCCTTGGAAAACTCCACGAGCCGGATCGGCGAGAGTTCGACCGGCTGTTGACCCGCCAAGATGTCACGGACGATATCAGGCGAGAGATACGAGAGACGGACGAGGACCGTCAGATAGTCG
>CAWIYX010000012.1:0-267095 GCA_963840415.1 uncultured Alphaproteobacteria bacterium
TAACATTCAGCGCCGCCAGCGTCCGCTTGCGTCCGATACGAATAGCTTTTATATGTGATATCAAGCAGTTGTATCCGGCAGCAGCCGACGGCGTCTCTTGGCATCCGAATAAATTAGGGGTATCAAAGGGGGTATCGCCCCAGTATAATTCGTATCGTGCCGCTCACCGACGCAAAAATCCGCAACGCCAAGGCAGGCGCGAAACCCGTCAAACTCACAGACAGTCACGGATTGTATCTCGAAATTCGCCCTAGCGGATCGAGGCTCTGGCGCTACCGCTACCGGATCAACGGCAAAGAGAACGTCGTCGCGCTCGGCGAATACCTCAATGACAAAACACGAACTGGGCACGTTAGCCTTGACGAAGCGCGACGCGCTCGCGACGACGCACGCGCCCTGGTCAAAAGAGGATTGCACCCGGCGCGACACCGGAAAGAGCAACAGGTCGCACAGGCCGCCGAGGCGGCCAACACATTCGAACTGGTAGCTCGGGAATGGATGGCGCAAAAAAAAGCGCGCTGGTCGCCGTCCTACGCCGCCAAGGTCAAGAGCTTCCTGGAGGCAGACGTTTTCTCTGCCGTCGGCAACTTGCCGATTCGCAACGTAACCGCAGCGCATCTGTTGGACATTTTACGCCGGGTGAGTAACCGCGGGGCACCGACCGTTGCTCTATTGCTTCGCCAATGGTGCTCGGCGGTATTCCGGTATGCCGTCGCTACCCTCCGCTCCGATGGCGACCCAGCGACGGCTTTGAAGGGAGCAATTAGCCGACCCAGGACCAAACATCGCAAGCCGCTTTCCCGTGGTGAGATCGTCGAGTTCCTGAAAGCGCTCGAATCCTATGGCGGGGAGCGAACCACGGTGATCGCGCTACGTCTGGCGCTTCTGACCTTTACTCGCCCTTACAAGGAACTGGCGCAGGCGGAATGGCCGGAATTTGACCTTGACCGGGCCAGCGAATGGCGAATTCCCGGCGCGCGAATGAAGTTGCGAGAACCGCATATCGTCCCGCTGTCGAAGCAAGCCGTTGAAGTGCTACGGGACTTACGGAGGTCAGCGGGAGATCAACGCCTACTTTTCCCCAATACCCGCCGCCCGGAAACTTGGATGACAGCAACGACGTTGAACCGGGCGCTCGAACGCATGGGCTTCAATGGCAAGGGAACCATAGGTTTTTCCTCACACGGCTTCAGGGCAACTGCCTCTACCATTCTGAACGAAGAGGGATACCGTCCCGAAGTTATTGAGCGCCAGCTAGCTCACAAGGAACGAAACAGGGTGCGGGCAAGCTACAATCAGGCCGAGTATCTCGAAGAACGCCGCCTCATGATGCAGAAGTGGGCGGACATGATTGACGAAATGGTCAACGAGACAAACAAGGTCAGCCTGCGACGCGTCGCCATATGACGGTTTAGCCTCGCCTAGCCTTTGGCGGAGCGCACCTTGGGGCAGTTGAACCAGGAGCCGTCTCCGTGAGCGAGAACCAGCCATGAAACGACGACCGAAAGACGATTCTCTTCGCTCGCGCTCCGAGCCTGGAGACGCCGATGTTTTCGACGCCAAGGAAGCTCTCGCAAGCGGCGACGCACAGCCGGTCGGGCACCATCTCCGCGATTTGGGTGAAGTTCTGAACTTGCTGGCAGACCTGTTCAATTCAGCCGACACCGAAAAGGGGCCACCGTGGCAGATCCAGCTAGTTCCCAGGGGCCGCCAGCGGGTCCGTGTGAAGGGTAAGGCAGCACGCGCCCCCGATGACAGCGAATGGGAAGGCAGCCTCGTCCAGATCAGACAAGCCATCGCCAATGGAAGCGCGGAGGCAATTGGGTCCTACCTCCGCGACGCAGCCGACTTCCTCAGCCGATTGGCCCCTGCGCTCAATCCTGCGCCAGGCTCAAGAAACTGGCGTCTCAAGTTCGTTCGCGAAGGCCGGGGCAGGCGATCTGATCGAACCAGAGAGATGTTGAAAGCCACTAGCCTCGTGACGGAGTTGAAGTTTGCAACTCGCGATGCTGGGAAACAGGAAGCTGCTCTCGCCGAAGTCAAAGCCAAGCGGGGCATTAGCCGGGCCACGATCATGCGGGCCAAGAGCCGCAATAAGGGACGCCAAAAGTCTCTCAAAAAGCGGTAATTCGTGAGACCCACATTTTTGCATTTTCCGATTTTTGTTGTTGCATCCATTTTTGCTTTCCTTACGACTCCATAAATAGTGGTTGTGGACGCTGGGGGTCGAAAGCGTCCGATATAAATAGCATCAGTCAATAAAGCACGGAGGGAAACGACATGAGCAAAGACAAAACAACAAAGACCGGCACGGGCCGACTCCTTCGGCTCTCAGAGGTTCTGCGACGCGTTCCGGTGTCCCGAAGCACCTGGTGGGAGGGCGTTCGAACCGGCAGATATCCCCAGCCAGTAAGGATCGGGCCGCGAATTCAATCCTGGCACGAGGCAGACATCGACGATTTCGTCGCGCGGGGGATTCAGTCATGAGCCCCCTGGATGATGGCAGCTTCGCCAAAGCCGACGCAACCTCACAGACATATGAAGGGCCGGACGCTCGTGAAAGAGCGAGCACGTTAACTCATGCGCTCGACTACGCGAAGCGCGGCTGGCACGTCTTTCCACTGGCGGCCGCGAGCAAAGAACCTCTCAAGGATTGGGAGTGGTCTAAGAAGGCGGTTCCGCTCGAAAGCGTTCCCCTTGTCTTCGGCGACTCTCCCAGGAATATCGGGATCGCCCTCGGGTGTTGCAGTGACGGGCTCGTGGACATTGATCTTGATTGGCCCGAGGCCCGGCTCATTGCCGAAGCGATGGGGGCATTTGCCGAGCTTCCGGCCTTCGGTCGGTGCGGGGCCCGACATTCGCATCGGGTTGCCATTTGCAGTGACGAGCAGAAGCCGCGCGGCCAAAAGCGCCAGAAGCGGCAAAAGGGCGGCGTGCGCAAGTTTCTACTGCCGAGCGCCCTCAAGGGCGACCCTCGTCTCCCGCCTGCCGGGGAGCATCCCTTGTGTGTCGCCGAGCTTCGGGGCACCGGCGGCTACAGCATGTTTCCGGGTTCGGTTCATCCCAACGGTGAGGCTATTCACTGGGAAACCGATCTGCCCGAGGTGATTCCGGAATTGTCGTGGGATGACCTGGAATACCGCGTCGGGCTGGTGGCCTTCCTTGCCCTAGTGCTTCGCTTTTATCCCGGAGGGGGGAGCCGGGACGAGATGTGCATGGCGCTGACCGGGACATTGCTCCGGGCATTGGAGCAGCGGCACGGCGAGAACGTCGTCGAGGCGGTTGATCAGCTAATCAAGCTTGTCGCCCGACTTGCCAATGATGAGGAGTGGGAACGACGGGAAAAGGCTGCTGCCACGTGGCGAAAGATGCAGGCGGGCGAGCCGGTAACCGGCTTTCCGCGGCTGATGCAATTGCTTGGCGTGCCTCAGGACGCCGCAATCCGCCGCTGGCTCGGGGCGGGAGCCGAAGTCGATGGGCTGCCGGTTATCTCCCTCGGTCAAGACCTGCGGTGCGCCCTTGACCGGGCAGAAGCCGCGCTGAAGGCCCAAGTGCCAATCTACCAGCGGGGAGGCAATCTCGTTCGCGTGTATCGGCTCGATGCCGACGTCGAGCCTGTCGAGGGAGTTCGCCGCCAAACAGGCTCGCTCACTATTGATGAGGTCGAACCCTATTGGCTCTGCCAGCAACTCCAGAAGGTGGCGACGTTTGTCAGCGGCGGCGAAGGCAAGCAGAGGCGGGTCACGCCCACCATTGATTTTTGCAAGCACTACATTATTGGGAGGCGCGGAGAATGGCGCTTGCCTGTGCTGACGGGCATCATCGAAGCTCCGACCGTGCGGCCCGATGGCACTCTTCTGCAGCAACCGGGCTTCGACCGGAGCACCGGCCTCTTTCTTGACTTTGGTTCGTCGGTCATTTCGAGTGTTCGCGAACAACCGACGCGGGACGACGCAAGCCGAGCGCTCGAAAGCCTTGCGAACATAATTCGCGGCTTTCCGTTCATCCCCGATACCCAGAAGGACGATTGGCACCCTACAGCGAACGAGGGAAGCAAGCCGAGCGCCTCTCGCTCGGTGTTCTTTTCGGCTGTGCTCTCGGGACTGATGCGCCGGTCGCTGCGGGCAGTTCCGCTGCATGCCTTTGATGCTCCAGCTGCGGGGACGGGCAAGGGTAAGCTCGCTGACATCATCACGAGTATCGTTACCGGTCGCCCGGCCAACGTTTTGAGCCAAGGGGGAAGTGAAGAGGAGAACGAGAAGCGCTTGTTCGCCAGCTTGTGGGCGGGCGATCCCGTCGTCGTCATCGACAACATCGAGCGCCCGCTGGAGGGGGCCGCGCTGTGCAGCATCTTGACCCAGGAAAACTGGCAAAGCCGCATTCTCGGAAAGTCCAAGAACGTGCCCGTGGCAACCAGTGCTCTGTTCCTTGCTACTGGTAACCACCTCATCTTTCGCGGCGACCTGACGCGCCGGGTGGTCGTGTGTCGTCTCGATGCACGAGCCGAGCGTCCGGATGATCGGCAGTTCGATTTCGACCCAGTTGATCTCGCCCAACAGCGGCGCCCCGAGCTGGTGACTGCTGGCTTGACCATTCTGCGCGCCTATTTTGCTGCTGGACGCCCGTTGCAGAAAACGCTGCCTGACGTCGGCTCCTTCAAAGATTGGACGCTCATTCGTGAGGTGCTCGTCTGGCTGGATCAGCCCGACCCTTCCCTTACGCGCCAGCCGGTGCTCGACAACGATCCGAAACGGGACGAGCTGGCCCAGGTGATTGACAACTGGGAACGGTGCTTTGACGACAAACCCCTCACCCTCGCCGAAGTTACGAAGCGAATCGAGCGGGCGGAGACCTTCGCGACGGTGGACGCCAGTCTCGGCGATCTCGGCCGAACGCTTCGCGGTCTTACAAGAAATGGCGATCTCAATGTGAAATCACTCGGTTGGTGGTTCCGCCGGAATACGATGGTGGTGGTGCGGGGGCGTCAGTTCTGCCCGGTAAGTCGCGGATCGGCAGGGGAAAGGGTCTATCGGCTGGTGCAAATCCAGAACACGTCACCGAGCACCAAGGATGAGCCCTCAGGGCATCCCGGGACCTGCCCTGAGCGACCGCCCCCTGGTTTCTCGGGTTTCTCGGGTTTTTTCTGACTACAATCAAAACTTGGATTGAGTCATTTAAATCAAAAAACACATATACCAACGGAGCGACCTGCAAAAACCCGAGAAACCCGAGAAACCAGGGGGGAGGCACGCCAAGCGTCTTCGCGGGCTGTTGCTTCCGGGCGCTTCCATGACCCGGTGGCAGCTGCCAAGAACCGGCCATTGCCGCCGCGTCTCCCAAAGGGGCCTTCTCGGTGTTGGGGACGACGTCATTATCATCGCACTGCAGCAATATTTCCTAGCATCGCCACAGCTGGGCGGAATTCCGCAAAGCCGGGAGGCGCATTTACTCCGAAAAGAAATTTGTTCTTGCCAAAGGAACGGAAACGCTCGTTATTTGTTTTAGGGCGGCAGAAATTTTGTGGAGACGCCAAATGGCGAGGATCGATAGTCTTGATAAGTTGTCGTATGCGGAGCTTCTGGATTTGCAGGAGCGCGTGAAGGTGGCACTTGTTGATCGCAAGGCTGCCCAAGCTCGGGAGGTGAAAGAGAAATTGCAAGCGCTCGCGAGCAAGTCGGGCTTTAGCTTGTCGGAACTGTTTGGTGGGAAGCGAGGCGGTCGTAGGGTCACCGTGGTCGTCAAATACCGCAACCCCAAGGAGCTCGTCGCAGACATGGACAGGGCGGGGACGACGGCCAGCGTGGCTCGTCGATGCCGTGAAAAAGGGCGCGAAGCTTGATAGATTCCTAGTCTGACTCTGTTTTGATGGCACGGCGCTGCGATAGCGCCCTTATGGATATAGCACTCGTCGCAGTGCTCGAAACCTGGATCACAGCGCCGCGAACGACACCTGGTCGCTTCTCGCAACTTGAACTCCGAGCCGCTTCCATGCCTAGGCCGACCACTTTGAGCGTATTGTCATCGACGAGCTGACAGGGGCAGCAAGGGCCTGAATTCGCATGCACGTGGTTGGAAGGAAAAAGGGCGCCGGTCCCGGGGGAGGACCAAGCGCCCTAGCCAAGTCCCTCGGGGGGAGGGGTTTGCTTTCGGGAGGGATCGCCGAAAGCCTGGCTAGCCGCAATGTCTATGCGGCTATGACGACTATAACTCTACGCTGTAGAACAGGCAATGAGACAAAAGGGCTATGTTATAGCGCCCAATATTTGGGCACTCTCGACGCCCCTCATTCTTACGAAAAGTGCGTAGACGCGGAGCCCTGCTAGTCGTCGAAACCCAACCTCATCGCGTAGACGAAGCCAGCGAAGCCGACGACCAACACTACAATTGCAGCGAACCCAAGCGCAGTGAACATGGCGAGCCCTCCATGAGCTGCACGCCCTTCTATTCGAAATCCCCGCTGAATGAGCAGGACCCTCCTCAGGTGAGGCAAATTTGGGGCGGCCTTTCACGCGGTGTGCTGAGGAGGGGCCGGAACCCTCTCGATAGCCTAGCGTTTCCTCCAAAGGTCATTTGGCGGAGCCGCCCTGGCCATCCATGATCAGGACTATGAACAATGGGAGCGCCGCTGTGTTGGAGCTAACTGACTACAGCAGCGATGAGCTGAACCTGTTCGCGCGTGCTCGATGCTGCTTTGAACGAGTCGATTTCGAAGGGCATGCACCTGCCCTTCGACGTGATGTCACGACAACTCATGGACGCCGCCCGCAGAGGAGAGCGTGATCCTTCCAAGCTGCGCGCGGCCATCTTTCCCGAGGATGTGCCAGCGATTTGACACCGCCTCAATCGCGCGCGAAGCCCATCTAGTGGAGGTCTTGAACGATGGGCTTGGCGATCGACACCGCAGTGGGGATTAACTGAGGTTGCAACCCGACTTCGGGGGCTGTTGTCCGACCTGCTTTAATCGCGCGAGCTGCCAAACGTCCTCGATGTTACCCCGTCTACGGAACGCTTGGTAGTTAGAGGGCGTCGGCGTCACGTCGGCTAACCGGCGCATAGCCACTCCACCCCTTGAGTGGCCAGGTCGGCGCCCTCGTCCAGCCCGGTTCACCCGATTTTAAACCGCTCAATGTCGCCGCCCGCCTTTACGATCCAACGAGGCCTCCGACCGCGACCTGTCCAAGTCAGCGATGGGTCTTGTGGATGCCGGTATTTGACGGCTGCAGGTCCGCGCTTTCGGCCGCCGCTGCCCCAAAGCTCTGCAACGCTAAATCCCGCCTTGCCTGCCATCTCGGCGAGCTTTTTCTTAATTCGGACCTCTCATGGACCTCACGAGCGGAGATCGCGGCGGCAATGACGTCTTGTAGTTCACGCAGTTGCTTCAATGACAATTTATCAAGCTGTCCGGCTTTCATCGCACGACCTCACTGCACAACAGCCGCGTAACCTTGGATGAAGCAGCCGCCGCCCTGAACATGTGCCGTACTGACCTTATCCGGCGGTCTCTCGCCCGAGACCTCCAATACGTCATCGCGTTATGAGGTTCCCCAGACCCTGAGGTTTCGCAGGACTCGGAGGATCGCTACACCGAGTGGGTGAGCGACAGAACGACTAAGCTGCCGCGGGGCGATTGGAATTGAGTGCGGACCGCCATTGTGCGCGCTCGGCGGCGCGAGCACGGGACTGTCACTCGCTGCTCAGAGTTTTGCGGGTGTCTGGCCGCCTCCCGAAGCAGAGGCGGCAGGTTGCGCGGATCACGTATAGGTCACCCAGATATCTTGGCGCGTTGCTGGTCGCAGGACTTGACGCGGATCAGATTGGGCATGTCCTTGAGCTTGTCGGCAGGGACGCAGTCCGGTAGTCCGGCCTTGCGCGCACCATTGACGAACAACTCGGCCTCCTTTTCCGCATAGCCGCCCCCCTCACTGAGATAGCGTTCCGCGATCCATGTGGGATCCAGCTTTTTGACGTTGGCGGCAGCGGCCTCTGCATCACCCGTGCGACCCAAATACGCATAGGCCATGGCCAAGTAGGCGTAATCGAGGGCAAGGGGCTCCTTCACGAGCAATCTGTATTTCACCGACTTGTCGTATTGCTCACCAAAAAAGAACACGTAGCTGAGCCCTTGATTGTACCAGTCGGGATAATGAGGGTTCAGCTTCAGCGACCGCTCCGCTAGGCTCACGGCCCGTGCCGATTCACCAAGCCCGGGGAGAACCCAAGCGATTGTGAGGAGCAGGTCTGCATCGGACGGCGCAAGAGTTTCAGCCCTGTCAAACTCGGCAAGAGCTTGCTCCGGTTTCCCGTGATATGCGTAGGCCTGCCGAGAGCCATAGTGCGTTTGGCCATCGTTGGGATCGAGCTTCACCGCCTTCTCGCCCGCCTCCATCATCTTTGACAGCGCCTCCTCGACAGAGGGTGCCAAGCCGAGGTCGATCAAATAGACATTGGACATCGACCAGCCCGACGTAAGCTCGTGCCAATTGCGGATCGAGTTCGAGAGCTTTGCGGAACAAGCCTTCTGCTTCGGTCAAGCATTCCTTCGTCACCTTGTGTTTCGCCTCCATGCCCAGCAAGTAGGTGTCGAAGGCGGATAGGTTCGCGGGTGGCTTACGCCTGAGAAGACTGCGCTCGGCCTCCGCGACCGCCCCCTCGTAGCCAGCGAGCGTGGCGGCGATTCTCTGCGTGACATCGTTCTGCACCGCGAACAGGTCATCGACAGGCCGGTCGTAGCGCTCGGACCAGACGTGGCTGCCGGAGGCGGCTTCGATGAGCTGGGCGGTCACTCGAATCCGCTCGCCCATCGACTGGATGCTGCCCTCAAGAACATATTTCACGCTGAGGTCGCGACCTATTTGGCGGATGTCGATCGGCTTGCCCTTGTAGACCTCGGTGGAATTGCGAGCGATGACGATAAGGTCCTTGGAGTGGGAGAGATCGGTAATGATGTCCTCGGTGATCCCATCTGCGAACCGCTCCCATTGGGGATCGTCGCCATATTGTCGAAGGGCAGAACGGCAATCGACGGCTTTCGGGCAGCGACGGACCGGAGTTCCAGCCCTTCATTCCCCAGAAACCTGCCGCGATGATCAGCAGAAGAGCGGCGGCCAACATCGCCAGCTGCTTCCAGCCAATTTTGGGAAGGGCAGAACGCCGCGAAATTGGCCGGGGCTCGGCGCGCACGCGGTAGACGCGGACCGGCTTCGAAATGTTCTTGACCTGCTGCTCGCCCAGAAAATCGAAGCCGAAGGAAAGCTTGCCTTCGACGGCGTCGTAGACGGTGGAGGAGATGCAGATGCCGCCGCCCTCGGCGAGGGCCTCCATGCGCGCGGCGATGTTGACCCCATCGCCATAGATCGTGCCGTCGGTTTCCTCGATCACGTCGCCGAGGTTGACCCCGATGCGGAACTGCATGCGCCGGTCCGGTTCGAGATCGATGTTGTGTCCTTCCAGGGATTTCTGGATCTCGACCGCGGCCTGGACCGCCTCGACCGCACTCGGGAACTCGGCGAGGAGCGCATCGCCGGGCGCGTTGACCACGCGGCCGCCGCGGCGCACCACCAGGCGGGCGATGATGTCGCGATAGGACTTGAGGGTCTCGACGGTGGCGGCCTCGTTGGCCGCCATCAGACGCGAATAGCCGACCACGTCCGCGCTCAAGATCGCGGCCAGCTTGCGTCGGCTGCTCGTGCCGGTCATCGCCCCCTCCACAGGGAACAGGCCGCAAGGTTACGCTTCGCGGTCACCACGTGCAATCGCGCGGACGGCGCTTCAAGCGGTTGATGACGCAGGCGGCTTAGGTTCTTGCGTGCGCCAAAGCGGTGCGGGTGGCAAATGCCACAGCGCCCGCGCGCACGTTCCTTCATGATCCACCCAACGCGCTCAGGGCGAAATGCCCCCGCATTGATCCTTAACGCGTGAATTAGCGAGCAGCGACGCTCGCAATGACGCCGCGCACCTAGTGGCGCGCGGCAGGTGAAGACATTGCAAATCTAAGGAGATACGAAAATGCTAAAATCATTAGTCGCGGCCTCGGCGTTGGCTTTGTTAGCTGTCACCGGCTTCGGCGGGACGGCGCAAGCGGACGGTTGGACGTGTCCAATGCCCATCATGAAGGGTGGCTGCTCCGTGCTCGTACGCCAGCCGGATCAACCGCTGCCTAAGCCGTAAAATAACTAGCTGAACGCAAAGCAGGTCCGCGGCTTCGCCGCGGGCCTGTTTTCGTCTGACGCAGATTTTTCTGACACCAGGATGCTGTCTTGCGTTGACGTTGCTCGTGATCCAGCCGTGACGCAATAGTATGGCTTCGACGACCTTCTCGCCGTAAGCGCCGACCGCATGGCCGCTGATCCGTTGTCCGCATTTGGGGGTCGGAAGCATGTCAGCAATTAATGTCCATGGGCACGATGGTCCTCAGTATAGTGCGGAAAAGCTGCCGCCCAGAAAGAGGTTAATCGCTTTCTACTTAAACCGGTGCATTGGGCCACCGCCGTCCGCCATTCCCTGCGGAGCTGCTGTGCCCACCAATGGAGCCAGGACGCTCGGCGCGGGTTTGTGTGAGCCTCACTCTGTCAAAATGCGGTCCCAAAACGCACAAATTTCTGTGGCCACCTCCCGATTACGGTCGGTCCTGAGGCGAGTGTAGGAGGCGAGGTTGAAGTATCAGACGATTGAATTGCGCGGCAAGAAAGTCGTCCTCCTACATGACATACCGGACCCAGGCAAACACGAACCTGGTAAGATCCAGGCAATCGATAAGCTGCATCAGGCCGCCAACGAGAATCCTGATGCCGTCGCCTTCGCTTACTTGGCAGGGAAGTGGGTGGCAGCTGCCTAGAGATCGGACATGGCCGCCGCAACTCTCAAGCGGCGCATGATCGTGTGAAGCTTGCTAGTCAGACGGGTGAGCAAGGCGAGTGGCGTCGTGCACTACCGCAGCCTGGTTCGCGGAGTGGCCTATCATACGAGCCGACAAGTCAGCGAGCTGGTAGGCCAGGAACACGACGAGCGCGAGGGCCGCGAGCAAGGCAAGGGCACCCGCAGCATTGTCACGCCATTTTGAATGATGATCCCCGTGGACGATTGACTTCATGGCTGCCTCCCATGGTCATCCCCCTCCGGTCAAAATCCATGATGGCGCGCCTAAGCACGGTTGACAAGGCTGGCTGTGCACTCTTGGTCGGTTTCAGCGGCCGGGCATGGCGGCGGCGACAAAAGCCGCACTGGCCGGGAGGTCCCTCAAGCATTTGTTAAGGAGGCTTTGGTAGATGCCGACTGCTGGCCCGCCACCAAACTGGGCCTACCGCTCAAGTCTAGGGAATTCAATTGGTCGCTCCGTGCCCTGCAGCATGAAGGCGGCGCAAGGAGGCTATATTGGTGCGCTTACAAAAAGACGCCTTGGACAAGGCTCAAGCCTTAGCATGGGCAAGGAATTGGTTGGCCAAGGGACTCATCGGAAGTTTGCTCCATAGCAGCGAGTAACCCGGCCCTGCTGAGAGAGTGGATCGACGAGCTGACGCGGTGGCGCGAGCAATCACGGCGCGAGACTGAATTATTCCACGAGGTAATCGCGCACCTCCGCGCTGCGGAGTGTCTGACGATCCGTGGGGTCGCGGCGTAACCGAGCGACATTCGCTAACGGCGCATGGCTATCCTGAACCGTTATGCGGATGTTGGCGGTCATTGTCGGCGTCTTCGGCTTCCTGGTTTGGGATATGACCGAAAACAGCGGGCTCGATAGGGTACCGGCCGCGCATTCCGCCGTGTGGGCACCCGTCGTGGTGGTCGCGGAAGCTGGTGCTACGCCTTCAGCAACGCCGAGTTCGCCCACTGGTTTTGTCCCGGACACCGCGACATCATTTCCGCGCTTCGCCCCTCCAAATATGCCAGCTCCGCGGGTATCGAAGTCTGCGACCTCATCCTCGACACAACCCGAGCAGGAAGTAGCAGCGACACCTAATGCTACGCCAGCCCCGACGAAGGGAGAGGCGGCCGTTGTCGTCAGGAAGAAGCTCAAGAGCGCGCGCGCAAAAAAAGCTCCCAAAGACTTCGATCCTGACTGGAACACGAAGATTTTCAGTCAGTAACGTCCTCGGCTCAACGGCTCACGGAAAGCTAGGAAGCTATACGGCCGATGGCTGCCATTGAGGCGGTTTGTGAGCACGACTCTTCGCTGCGGGCGAGAGCAGCGATGAGGCGCACCACCTGCGAAGGCCCGGGCTTTGCGTGCGGAACGCCGCTATCGTCGTTGGCTTGGTTATCGCTTCGGCCGTACTCGGCTCACGCTCGTGGCGATCAAAGAAGGCGTTCGCGCGCCAGCTTGATAGCGAGTCTCACGATCAGCGAGCCCAAGGCGGATTAATCAGCGTCTTACAACGTTTTAAGTACAGGATGACCGCAAGACTGCGCTCGTAAGCCCTGGAATTTCAGAGGCAACTCGCTCACCCCAACAGCCACGGTCTGAGGAATTGACAATGAAGGTGACCGAAAGAGAGCGAGAATGCCTGCTTCTAACCGGGCAAGGCCTTCAGGAAAGAGATATCGCATGCATGCTCGGCATTAGTTCAAACACTGTTCGAGTCCACGTCGAAAACGTCAAGCGAAAGCTCGGGGCAGCGACTAAGGCTCACGCTATAATACTGGCTCTGAAATACGGGGAGCTACAGCTTAAAGATTTCCGCTTTGAGTTGTTGACGCTGCATGAATAGGCGCACGTGAAGTTGGTAGTCCAGAATGCCGGATACGCGGGCGAGCGCCAATGCCACAGCACGGACTGCGCCGAGGGCTCCGGGCCAGGGCTTCTCGCCTTCGCGGGTGTCGCGGGGGCTAGAAAAACGAAGGCACCCGTGCCGCAGCCGCGCGGATGCCATCGTCTTGGGCAATCTGCCCGACCACCGGGGGCAGAGCGGATTGCAGAAACAACGCGGCTGCACGGCCGTTATTCCCGGGCTCGGAGCGAGAGCTGTGGAGTCCTCGGGCTCAATGGAACGACTTCGTCAGCTTGTGATTGAAGAGCCACGAGCAAACATCGCTCTGACGAAGGTGGCGCCACCGTTCGGCGTGGGCTGAAGAGCGAACAGGAGCCCAAATTGCCACCTTTGGCGTCGGGATTTCGCACATTTGAACGCATGGATAATTTCGGACAAAGGTGGAACAGGGATCAAATCTAAGATCAATTGCGGAACTTATTATAAACAATACATGGCAGCGCCTTACGCGCGCAATCTAAGCTGCGTTCTCAATAACGCGAACCTGCCTACCAGCAGCTCCGTTACAAAGCGATACACTTTCTATCCGAAGCGACGACAACCTGCGACAGGACAATGGTCGATTGGTCCCAGCTAACGCCTGCCTAAGGGAGCAAGTCATGCGTGCCAATCAACCCATGCCAGAAGTGAAATCGCGCGGCCACGCTCGGAGGGCGCCGCTTTGCTACTCGCGGCAGACCCCGCGGGATAAAGTCGATCAAACCCGCATTGATACGGAGAGCAGCGCGCTGATAGCAGTTTACAGCCTCGTGAGCTGTGCCGCCGCTCCTTCCTGGTCGTCTATGGCGGCTGGGGAATGTAATCGCGCCGAATGCGGATCGACCAATCGGAACTAGCGATGAAGCGTGGTGGACGAGTCGCACCGTGCCATGACTCTACGCATTCTCTTCTTTGTGCTCTCTCATTTCGCGTTTTTGCTGACGGCCTTGTCGCTGAGTCAGTAGGGCGCCGAGGCAGCAGAGCGGCAGAAGGACCCATTCAGAGGAAGGTGGAAAAATGTATGCGTCGATGAAGAGATCAAAATCCTCGGTGAGAATGACAGCGAACGAACGTCGTGCTTGGAATGACGCGTTGCAAGCTACTGTTCTCGCCCTGGCGTGCAATGAGCCCGACCCGCTGTGCCCTGACGCACTAATAGATGCCGATCCCTGTGGCGATTGCGCGCACAAGGACTGTGCACGGGACTTGATCATCAAGCGCGTATTGGAATTGAAGCTTTCCACCGAACCCACCCAATGCCGCGACTTGACGGGGGCGGATGAGTTATCTGTCGGATGAGTTGATAATGGCGCTTGCCGACGGCGAGCTTAATCCTGGCCTACCAGACCGCGAGCGATGAGGTGAATTTTCGGTGCCGCATTCCGCGCTCTTTGGGCACGCCGAGGATTTGTGCTCGCGCCATCAGTCTGGTCCCAGCCCCAATGTTCAACCGCCCTTCTGATAGGTCCCGGTGAGCCGTGTCTCGGCCAGGATATGGCCCTTCATCGCTCTTTCGACTTCCGCCTTTGTGGGGTTTCGCAGCTCTGAGAGTTGGATATCGAGGGCGTAGAGCTTGTGGATGTAACGGTGCCGCCCGATAGGCGGGCAGGGCCCTCCATACTGAGCTTTTTTCCAGTCATTGAGGCCGACTTTGGTGCCAGGCGGGAGCCCGCCTGTACCAGCTGCCTCGCCGAGCTTACTCACACTCGGCGGCAGATCGTAGAGTACCCAGTGGACCCAGGTCATGCGCGGCGCCTTGGGGTCGGGGGCGTCGGGGTCATCGACGATCAATACGAGGCTTTTCGTCTTGTCCGGTACGCCAGTCCAGGCCAGCGGTGGCGAAATGTCCTGTCCCTCGCAGGTGTATTTGGAGGGGATTGGGCCACCGTCGGCGAATGCGGATGATGTCAAACGGAGGGTCATGCTCATCTCCTCGGCCCAGAGGCTCGTGCTTGCCAGGGCGGCAATGATAACGGCCGCAGCCAGAAATTGGGTTGTCCGGATGTCGACACTCATCTCTCAGTACCGAGGCGACCACGATCTCACTTGGCAATGATGCCAACCGGACTTCGCACACGCTCCAAGATCGCCGCATCGTCGTTCTCGGGTTTGTTCACCCGCGTCGAGATCGGCCACATGGTCATCGGCTCGGCGGGATAGGGGACGAGCAGGTCGCGGGGGTCGGGATCAAGCGGCGAGAGCCAGCGGTCATAGGCAATCGGCGGGATGATCACCGGCATCCGATCATGAATTGACCTCACGAGGGCATTGGAGTTCGTGGTGATGATCGCAAACGTGCGCACCCATTCGTCCTTGCCCGGGCGCTGCCAGTTTTCCCAGATGCCCGCCAACGCGAACGGCTCTCCGCTCTTCATTGCGATGGCGTAAGGCTGCTTGGGCATCACGCCCTTGATCGCCTTCCACTCGAAGAAGTTGTCGATGGGAACCAGGCAGCGACGGCGTTTGTAGGCGTCCCGGAAGCTCGGCAGTGAGGCGACGGTCTCCGCCTTGGCATTGATCGGTCTGCGGCCGCCGTCCGCGTCCTTGCACCAATGCGGAATGAGACCCCACCACAGCCGGTCAAGAGTGCGCTCGCCGGTCTTCGGGTGCTGCCGGATGACCCATTGCTCTTGGCCGGGCGCGCCGTTGTAGCGCGGCGGAACGTGCAGCGGCTCGATGAGGGAGACGATCTTGAGCCCGAGCTGGTTCGGCGGGGATTTCTGGGTGATGCGACCGCACATGCCGAGAAGATAAGGGCAGGCATAGCAACCGCCAAGGTCGTTACGACCGCCGCCCCGCCGCTGAAGGCGCGCTACTTTCGCTTCGCGAAAACGAATGCTTTTAGCTCGTCATCCTTCCTGACGGTGCACCCTAAGTCCTTGGCAAATGTGCCTATGTCCGCGCACGTCTTCGGATGGGCATCAATGCCCATCATCCCCGGCGGGAAAACGTCGGCAATCTGATCAAACCGAAGTGCGTATTCGGAACCTGGCGCAAGGGCGACAATAGCTTGCCGGATGACCCATCGATAGGGTTGCTGGTTGGTCATCCGCAACTATACGGCCTCAGCGCCCTCACGACTAGCTCATGCGCGATTCCCAACACCCCTGAACCTCGGGCGTGGGTGCGTGATCGCGCCGTCCCAGAGCTTCTAATACGGCAGGAATTTGGAGGCTGACGACTGCTTTGGGAGCAAGTATGTAGACGCCGTCCGCGGAACGCCTGCTCTTGCTCCCCAAGCAGAACTACCGGCGGCCATCGGCGACGTTGAACCAGTAAATCCCAGTCCGGGCTAATCCTGACAGCGAGATGAACGCGCATTTCAGCGCCAATTCAGACGCGCCCCCATAGGCTCCGCGGCATCGGCTAGATGCCAAACCGGAGAATGCGCCATGAAATTTCCTATCGCTATGTTCGCCGCAGCCGCCACCCTCTCGTTGAGCACCGGGAGCGCAAGCGCCGCGAGCTTCGACTGTATGGATGTCGACGACCTCAACGCCGCCGAGCGGCGCGTCTGCCAGAGCCGCTGGCTCGGCTCGCTCGATGAGCGGCTCGACAGCTGGTACCGGCGCGCGCTCGAACGCGCCCGCTACTTTGACCAGACGGACGAGCTGCGCGGCGCGCAGCGCAACTGGCTCTTGAGCCGCAATGCGTGCGGGGCGGGCTTCTGGTGCCTGCGCCAGCGTTACGTGGAGCGCATCGGCGCCCTCAAGCGCTACGTAGAACATGTATGATGATGCAATGTATATCCTGGAGACGCTCCTAAACCTTCTCGGTCCTCTAGGGGAGTCGAACTGCTCGCAGCTGCCTAGAGATCGGCCATGGACGCCGCGACGCTGGTCAGACGACCGACTGAGGTGCTAACGCAGCTTCGTCCTGCAGTCGCCACCGACAACTGAAACGCAGAAGCCCCGAGCCGCAAATCGAGAGCCGGGGCTTCTTTGCATCCGCGCCCCGAAGACCATAAGCCGGACGAACGGCGATATGTGGGGGCGCCAATGTAGGTCACCCGGCCTCGGGACAACCGCAACTCCGGTTCGGTAGTTACCTGCACGTATAGCCCCAAATCCACCTGTAGGTTAATTTGCCATTCCGACCGACATAATAATAGATATGATAGGTGTTACCGCACCATACGGCTGCTGCGGGCTTCGAGGTGACAACAGCGCCAGTCACGGCGGTCACTGCCAGCACTGAGGCAATCATCAAGCTCTTCATGGTGATCGCTAAGGTTTTCAAGTTGGTCGTCCTTCCCTGGTTGTGACCGGCCCAAGATCGCGCCGGATCGGCTGTGAGGGAAAGGTAGCCCTGGCCGCGCCCGCGGCCCATTGCAGGGAGTTGCTCGGCATTACTTGTGCCCCTGCGCTTGCCATCAAAGCTCAATGCGGCGCGACATCTGACAGGTCTCTGCTCGCTGGGAGGCAGCGGGACGCCAGATTGATGGGCCGGGTTTTCCTGGCCTTTCTTGGCCATGGGGCGCTTCACGCCGCGGTCAAGCGGGTCAGGACATTCGCACGATCGCGGGAGGCTTCGCCCCCGCGTGTGTCTAGTCAGTGGGGAGCAAGCCGAGTGGCGTGGTGCAAGGCAGCGGTCTGGCTGGCGGAGTGTGCTAACACGCGAACGACACGTCCACGAGCTGAGAGGTCAGGAACACAACGAGAGCGAAGGTCGCCAGTAAGACAAGAGCGCCTAAAGCGGTGTCGCGCCATTTTGTGTCGGGGTCGTCGTGGGCGATTGACATGGTTGCGCTACCGGTAAGCGTCAAAAAAACCCCCGATATCAAAGCTGATCGCGGGCTGCGGCTTCGTCGTAAGGGCGGCGTTGTCGGCGCGGGCCGCAAACTCCAAGGAGTCGAAAAGCAGGACCGAGAGAGCGATGGCAACGACGGCATCCGTGGTCGTATTCATGGCGAGACCCCTTCAGATCCAGGTCGGTTTACCGTTGCATCGCGTTACGGCTCGTCCCGTATAAATGCGATGGGAGGATCATGAAGGATTGTTCGCTGGGGCGCTGTGGGCTTTGCCACACAAGTCAAATCTTCTGGAAACGCAAGGATCGGTAGCGCAAGATTTGCGCCCAGACCAAACCTTCGCCGAGGGTTGCGTGGCGGCCTGTCATGGAGAACGGAACATGGCGTCAAGCGTAGCCTGCGAAAACTCCCGCTTGCCGATCATCAGCCGCGCTTGCCCTAGTCGATGTGCCCGATCCAACACCGCCATCGGTTTGCCTTGGAGGTCATACTGGACGGCCTTACGGTTCCTGACCTAACTGGACCTCGGAGCTGGCGGTCGTATTTCTCTTTTCGATGGCTGCTCCAGGATGGGGGCCTCCACGAACCTGCCTTGCGTGCATATGTAAGGTGTCAAACTGCACCCCGATGCCGATGTCGGCGGAGCTGCCGCTTCTTGGTGTATTGGAGTTGGGGTATGACGGTAATTCCCCTCGATTGCTGGAGCGAATCCGACCAGAAGGCCATTCGCGAGCAACTGGACCGCATCGTCAAGAGCGGTCCCTTCGTGCAGTCGCGGCGACGGCAGCGGTTCTTGGACTACCTCGTTAGCGAGACTCTGGCCGGGCGCGGTGAACGGCTCAAGGCTTATAACGTCGCCTTGGAGGTCTTCGATCGCCCCGAATCTTTTGACCCCGTCGTCGACCCCATCGTGCGCATCGAGGCCGCGCGCCTGCGTGACAAGCTTCGCGAATACTACGAGGCCGACGGCCAAAGCGCTCCCATTCGCATCGAGTTGCCAAAGGGCAGCTACACGCCGCACATCGAGTTTCGGCAGGGGGCAAGACCTGACCCTTCTCGATGCCAGGCCCCCACGCAGGGGCCTGTTGCCCTTATGGACGAGCGGCCCGCGCTGGCCGTCCTCCCCTTTGTCAACATGAGCGCGACCCATCAGAACGACTATCTCGCCGACGGCTTTACCGACACTCTGATCACCGAACTTGCCAAGGTTTCAGGACTAGTCGTCATTTCGCGTCAGTCCTCATTCGCCCATCGACATTCGGACCGACCATTGCCCGAGATCGCAGCGGCGCTGCGCGTTCGCTATCTGATCGAAGGAAGTGTCCACGCCGATGAAGAGCGTCTGCGCATTTCGGCTAATCTGATCGATACCGCTTCCGATCACAGCCTATGGGCGGAGCGCTACGACAAGAGCCTCCACGACTTCTTCGCAGTCCAGGACGAAGTGTGCCGAAGCATCGTTCGCGCGCTTCGCGTCAAGCTCACGCCGTCCGAGACGGCCCTCATCGGTCAGCAGGGCACGCAAAACAGCGATGCGCACGATGAGCTGCTGCGCGGGCTGGAGAAGTTCTGGCGCTACACGCGAGAGGCTTGCGCGGACGCCCAGCGCCATTTCGGTCGAGCCGCAAGTCTAGATCCGGACTATGCCGCGGCACACTGTTGGCTCGCCCGCACATACACTTGGCAGTCCTGTATGAATTGGGCCGTCAATTCCAAGTCCACAATCGACCTCGCGAGCAAACACGCCCGGCGCGCCATCGAGCTGGACGAGCAATCGCCCTTGGCACATGCTGTTCTTGCGAAGGTTCTGCTTGATCTGAATGACGGCGAAAATGCCGTCTCAGAGGGGCGGAGAGCCTGCGCGCTCGATCCCAACTCTGCCGACGCGAAGCTGTTTCTGGCGTTCGTTCTCGCGGCGACGGGTCATGGGAAAGAAGCTCTGCGCAATATCGAGACGGCCATACTGCTCCAGCCGCATCCGTCGAGCTTCTACTGCGACGTTCTCGGCCTGAGCCACTTCGCGCTGGCCGACTACGAGCGCGCCATTGCTGCTTTTCTGCGGGGCATCGAGATCAATCCGTCCTTCATGCCGTGTCACTATGAATTGGCGGTCACCTATGGAGTCTGCGGGCAAATCGATGAGGCGCGGGCCGAGGCGGCAATCGTCAAGGCGGACTGGCCGGATGTCTACGAGCGATACTTTGTCGACCCGGCTCTGAAGGCAATCTGGGAGCGCGGCGAGCAGGTTGCCGGTTTGGCCTAGGATCGTCGTAGTGCGGCTCGCAGCTACCATGCACCTAATTGCTGCCGCTCCCGTCAAGCGGTGCATCGCTGAGTTCAGCTCAATCTCCGTCTCGCGCGATGCCCAAGTTGGTCAGGAGTTGGGGTAGAGCTGCCGCGCTCCAGCACGTCTCAAGCGGGGTGATTTCAACCTCGGTCGTATCGGCGACGATCGGCAGAGAGAGAATCTCGCGCGCCGATACGTCGAGACTGCGGAGACGTTGCGCGGCCTTGGCGCACAACTGAGACTATTGGAGACGGCGGAGGGGGCTGCTCACGCGTGGCAGGCCAAGCTTTGAATAGCAGTTCTGCTATTCTGCTGAAGGCGCTTCTCCGCGTTCTTCGGCTATTTCAGCCTTTCGATTGCGTTCGCGCTTGGCCGCCTTGGCCGCACGTTTCGTGGCGTTTCGCATCTTGCGGCGCCTAGCGACAATGCTCCTGCGTTTGCTGTCCGACAGCATGGTCATGGCAACGGTCCTCCGTTGACAAGCGGGCTCAGACAAAGCCTTAAGCGGTTTGATGCCTCCACAATACGGCGCTCGCGACATCAGTTCGCCCGCACCGTTCCCATGCGCGGTGGATGCATACGACAGTTCCGCTGCCTAAATTGGGGACGACGATGCTCGAAGCCCTCGCAGGTCTTGCGCTGATCTTCGCCGTCCCTCACCGTGGCTCATCTCTTTTTGCCGATGGCGAGCCCGCTAGCAAGGGCCGCGGGAGGGGGGATAATGGACCAGAAACAATACCGCGTGACCGAGGTTGCCAAAGTCCTTCACCGATTCATCAAGGCTGATCTCCCCGAGGACCTCTCTCTCGCGATGATCGGTCGGCAGTTCCCAGGCATCTCGCGCGAGCAGCTTCTCGACGCCCTCGTGGTCTGTAAGGACGAAGCGGTTCTCGACCGTGAGCGGTCAGTGGAGATACTGGCGAGTATGCGGGAGACAATGGCGGGCTATACCGCCCTCTTGGCGCTTGTGTCGATCTGGCGCTCGCAATCGGACGAGCAGCGACGCGCAATCGGTCGGACAAGCTCAGAGTTGGCTGGCGCTCTCAATGATCTAAAGATAGATTTGATAGAAGCGCACACGCAGGCGGGCTGGGGGCTGCTGGCGAACCTTATGAGCCGAAAGCCGCATTGAACGGCTAGGCGCACTGTGAACAATTCGCCGTCTCAGATCTTCGCATTTGTGAGTATCAAGGACGAACAACATGGCCCAGAACCCTCAATTTGAGATTTCGCCTGAGTTGCGCGAGCTTGCCGAGAGGAACGTCGAGCAGGCGCAGCAGGGCTTTCACCAATTGATGAATGCGGCGCGTCAGGCGCAGGACATGATGGGGACGATGCTGCCTCATACCGCGGCCAGCGCGGCTCTGAAGGGACTCCAGGATCGCGCCATGAGGTTCACTCGGCAGAATGTTGATGCGAGCTTTGCGCTAGTGCACGACCTTGCCAACGCTAGAGACTTTCAGCATGCGCTGGAGATTCAAAGTCGCTTCGCGCAAGACCAAATTCAAAATTACTCTCGGCAGGCGCAGGAGCTTGGACGGTTGATGGCTGAGGTGGCGCAGAAAGCTCAGGCGAGGAGTTGAGCTGATGGCGGCGGTTCTTCGGCCCGCGTGAGGCGTTGACCCCTCAAGCTCCAACGACAACTCATGCAAGGCGATTTCACATCGAGACTACGGAGACACTGCGCGGTCTTGGCTCACAACTGAGGTTGTTGGAGACGGCGAGGGGGCTGTCTCACGCGTGGCAGGCCAAGCTCTGAACGCCTGATACGACTGCGAGATAACGGCGTCAGCGTGCGCTCGTCACACCACCAAGCCGTGACAGTGCCGCAAGCTCAGATGGATTGCTGAGGACGACGAGGCCTGCCAATAGGGTCAGGCAGGCTGCGACGGATGCTGCTATGCCTCTAAAGGACCACTGACGCTTACCAGGCAACTGGACCACGTTGGCTTCCTGATGTTTCGAAGGGGCTTCGGCCTTTAGACAGATTGCGACCATCTGCGCACTCGGCTGTGCCTCAGCATTGGCGCCTGTGACCGGCTTATCGTCTTCTGGCGGGACATCGAAGGCCATCAAAAGTAGGGCTGCCGTATTTTCATAGTTCGTGACGCAGACGACGTTGCTTTGCTCATGTTTCGAAGCGGCTTCGACCTTTAGACCTAGGGCGGTCGGCATTACACCCGACGGGGCCTCAGCGTCGAGGGCTGCCATCGGCGCTTCATTCTCGGGCGGAGCGTCGAAGGCGACCTCTTCGCTGCAATAAGGAGCTGCCGTGTTTTCATGGTCGGTTGGCCCCTTCCCTGTGCCAGCACATGCCTCTACCGGCGACTGCAGGGGCGAAGAAGGTTCCCGGTCGGCAAGGACTTCCGCCAGGAACGTAGCGGGTTCCTCGGCAAGGAGGGCGGGCGGCTCTATCTCGTTCACGCCAGCAATGTGCTCGGGTGTGATGGCTTCGCTTTTCACTTGCTCGATGTCGTCTGGGGTCGAAACGGCGCTCTCAGTGTGCTGCACTAGAGCGTCGAGACACTCTGCGGGCGTCGCATCCGTGATGCTGCTCACATTCAGATTGTCTGTCAGAGACAGATCGTCTGACTCTGGGGGCGTCGCATCCATGACCATGCTCACATTCAGATCGTCTGTCAGCGACACATGTTGCGTGCTGTCAGGACCCACACTGTGAGACGCACCCGTTGCGACATCGTTGCTTGCGCAACTCATCGCTGGGGCTTCAATACAGGCAGTCGATGAACTTGGCGCGCGCAAGCCAGGCACGTTCGTGGGCTTCAATTCCGCCTCTACGATAGCGAGCGTCTCGGTGAGCTGAATTTCAAGCGCTGTTAGGGTCGCGCGCATTGATCGAAGCACGGCCCGTGTTGCTTGGAACTTCGCGAGGGGGGCGCTACACGCACAATTATCAAAGGTCTCCACGACACGCCCCAAGGAAAGCTGCTGCGCAATGCTCCGGACGAGACCAATCTTAAGTTTAGTTGGTAAATAAATGGCTTTAAGCTTTCGATTGGATTGGGAAATTCAATCGTATAGAAGCGCACGCGGCGGGGCACCAGAGACTAAGGCCCAACCGCGAACCGCCCTAGACGAGCCGTATTTCAGCTCTGATCGGCCAAAGGACCAACGACAGTTCCAAAATCTTGAACGAACGGGCATGCATTGTCCGATAAGGTCCGCCTCAGACCGGAGCAAATTGTGGGCTAAAATGTGGGGTCTACGGGATTGGCCACGTATATTATCTATTGAATACAATGGTGTAGTCAGCTACGTTGGCGGAGAGGGAGGGATTCGAACCCCCGGTACGGTTGCCCGTACTCCGCATTTCGAGTGCGGCGCGATCGACCACTCTGCCACCTCTCCGGAAGACGAGTGCGCCCTCAAGGCGAGGGCTGGCTTTTAGCCCGGTTCGGCCCGCTGCGGCAAGGCCTTCGCACCGCTTCGCGCATCGCGGAAATAAGCCAGCTGATCGAGCATTTGGCCGAACAGCGGATGGGTTAGCCGCAGGCGGAACGAGAAGGCGCCTCCTCCCATCTCCCGCTCCTCGTCGCGATGCACGATCTCCATGGTGCCGGGCTCGAACGCGCGGGGCAAGCGGAGGCGCCAGCGGCCAATCTCGAGGAAATAGCCGCTCGAGCGAAACACGAGCGCGCCGTCGACGACCGCCACGGCAAGCATCATGCCGACGCCGCGGCCAACGTACTCCTCGAGCCCGGTGGGACCGCAAAAGCGCTTCGCGGAATGGACGACCTGGGGGAAGCAGCCGGCGCGCGCGTAGATCCTGGTCCAGCTCTGGCCGCCGAGCCCCTTGTCCTCGGTGACGACGACCACGGCTGGGCCCGTCGCGCCGCGCGTCATCGGCAGCGGGCCGCCGATCGCACGCGCGAGGAAAGCCAGCACGCGCCCCGCGCGCGTGAGCTCGGTCAGAGCCACGCGGCCTTCGTAGACGACGGTCTCGCCATCGGCGAGCCGCTTGGAGAATCGCCGGCGCACGGCCTCCGGCAGCCGGCCCCAGGCCTCCTCGCCGACGAGCGTGCGGAAGCGCAGGTCGGCGACATTGTCGTCGCTCCCGCGCGCGATGGCGCCGGGCGCTGCGCGCTCGGCGCCCGTGGTGTCGACGTGCCCGGCGGTCAGCATGACAAATCCCCCCGTTCGCTCTCACTACCGCTTCGGCCGCGCCTGGCCCCTCGCCCGTACGGCGAGGCGCGCCACGGCGCCGCCCATGTGCAGAAGCTTCATGAGAACAGGGGCCGGGAGCGCCATGAGCTCCGTGAAGCTCCTGTCGACCGTCTCGGTCACCTCGAGCATGTCGGCAAAGCGCTTCTTGGTGGCCGGCGGGACGCGCGAGTCGCGCCCCGCCTCCTCGGCGCACGCCCGCAGGATCTGGAGCGCCGGATCGATCTCGCGCAACTTGCGGCCGGCGGCAATGCGCCGGACCATCTCGAGCATATCGGCCTCGGCCTCGTAGTAGTCGCGCCTGTCGCCGAGCACCTGGGCGCGCTTTACGAGCGACCACTGGATGAGCTCGCGCAGCGAGTTCGACACATTCGAGCGGGCGATGCGCAGCCGCTCGGCGATGTCCTCGGCAGTGAGCGGACGCTCCGAGAGATAGAGGAGGGCGTGGATCTGCGCGACCGAGCGGTTGACCCCCCACACCGCCCCCATCTCACCCCAATGGACGACGAACCTTTCCACGGCGGCCGGCATCGTTTGCGCTTTTACGGTTATTTCTGTCATGAGAGAAATATCGCGCGCGCGCCGACGGAAGTCAACGCTAGGCGCGCACCGCTTGAGGCGCGACGTTCGGCGCCGAGTGCATGGGGCTCGCAGGTCCGGACTCGATGGTCGTCGCCACCAGGTAAACCAATCGCCGACCCGCGGCGGGAAATCATCCGCTACTTTGACGCGGATCACGCCAATTCGGATCACAGAAACCGGAAAAATATAGTCCGCCGGCACGCGAAACGGGCGCTCGCGAGATTGCGTAGAAGCGGCCATCACGAGGGATAGACACGCCGGATCCCGAGCGGTCCAAGCCCTGCTCTCGCGATGATGTCAAACCATCAACCACGAATTGGAGTCACCTCTATGTCCAAGACCTTCACCCGCGGCGCGCTCGCCGCCCTCGCCCTCGCCATCGCCCTTCCGGCCCTCGCCAAGGGCACCGTCATCGTCGGCGGCGAGGAGATGTTCCCGTCGAAGACCATCGTCGAGAACGCGGTCAACTCGGCCGACCACACGACGCTCGTCACCGCCGTCAAGGCCGCGGGCCTCGTCGACACGCTGTCGGGCAAGGGCCCCTTCACCGTGTTCGCCCCCGTCAACGCCGCCTTCGCCGCGCTGCCGGCTGGCACCGTCGACACACTTCTGAAGCCCGAGAACAAGGGCCAGCTCACGGGCGTGCTGACCTATCACGTCGTTTCCGGCCGCGTGACCGCCGAAGACCTCAAGTTCTGGATCAAGAAGGGCAAGGGCACGGCCGAGCTCAAGACGGTCGCCGGCGGCAAGCTGTGGGCGACGATGAACGGTCCGAACAACATCGTCCTCAAGGACGAGAACGGCGGCTGGGCCAACATCACGATCTACGACGTGATGCAGTCCAACGGCGTCATCCACTCGATCGACCACGTTCTGCTGCCGAAGTCGTAAGCTCGAACCCTTGAGCTCCCGATCCTGCGACGAGGGCCCGGCGAGATCGCTTCGCCGGGCCTTCATTTCTTTGCTATGCTCGCAAAACGGGCGCGCGCGGGCGTGCCTGCGATCAGGGCAGATGCCTGTAATTCAGGCATGCCCATGCGGCCGCCGCCGTGGTAAGCTATTGCATTCGCAGTGCTTTATCGTCTGGCCCGGCTCTTGCCAGTTGTCGGAGCATGGAGCAAATCACCGCAGCAAAGCTCACGCCGGCATTCGATGAGATGCAGGGGTTTGGCCAAGGCGTGCGCGAGCCCTATAGCTCGGTTGCCACCTGGCTCGACCGGCTCTGCGTCGACGACCTCAAGAAGAAGCGGTGCGAAGCCGAGGTCCTGTTCCGGCGCACGGGCATCACGTTCGCGGTCTACGGCGACGAGAAGGCCGACGAGCGCCTCATCCCCTTCGACATCATCCCGCGCATCATCTCGGCCGCCGAGTGGCGGCGGCTGGCTGCCGGCATCGAGCAGCGGGTCAAGGCGCTCAACGCCTTCATGTACGACATCTACCATCGCCAGGAGATCTTGAAGGCCGGCATCGTGCCGCCCGAGCTCATCGTGCACAACAGCGTCTTCGTGCCGGAGATGATCGGCGTCGAGCCCCCGCTCGGCATCTACTCGCACATCATCGGCATCGACATCGTGCGCACGGGCGAAAGCGACTACTACGTTCTCGAGGACAACACGCGCACGCCCTCCGGCGTCTCCTACATGCTCGAGAACCGCGAGACGATGATGCAGATGTTTCCCGATCTCTTCGCCGAGAACCGGGTCGCACCCATCGAGACCTATCCCGAGAACCTGCGCCAGACGCTCGAGGCAGTAGCGCCGCAGGAGCTGGACCGCGATCCCGTCATCGCCGTCCTGACCCCCGGACTCTACAACAGTGCCTATTTCGAGCACTCCTTCCTCGCCGATCAGATGGGGGTCGAGCTGGTGGAGGGTCCCGACCTCATCGTCGTCGACGGCGCGCTCCACATGAAGACGACCCAGGGGCTGCTCCAGGTCGACGTTCTCTACCGGCGCATCGACGACGATTTCCTCGACCCGCTGACCTTCCAGCCGACCTCCGTTCTCGGCGTCCCCGGCCTCTTCGACGTGTACCGCGCCGGGCGCGTCGCCATCGTCAATGCGCCGGGCGCCGGCATCGCCGACGACAAGGCGATCTACAGCTACATTCCCGATATCATCGAGTTCTACATGGGGCGCTCGACGATCCTGAAGAATGTCCCGACCTACAATTGCCGGCGCGCCGACGACTTGAAATACGTGCTCGAGCACCTCTCCGAGCTGGTCGTGAAGGAGGTACACGGCTCGGGCGGCTACGGAATGCTCGTCGGTCCTGCGGCCTCGAGCGCGGATATCGACGCCTTCAAGCAGAAGCTCAAGGCGCGCCCCGACAACTACATCGCCCAACCCACCCTCGCGCTATCGACCTGCCCGACGCTCGTCGACGAGGGGATCGCCCCGCGCCATCTCGATCTCAGACCCTTCGTGCTCATCTCGGATCAGATTCGCCTGGTGCCCGGCGGGCTTACGCGCGTCGCGCTGAAACGCGGCTCGCTGGTGGTCAATTCCAGCCAGGGCGGCGGCACCAAGGACACCTGGATCCTTCAGGATTGAAGAAGCGGCGGACGAGCCGACTGGTCGCGAGGAAATGCTAGGTCGAACGGCGAACGATCTCTTCTGGCTCTCGCGCTACGTCGAGCGTGCGGAGAACATGGCGCGACTGATCGAGGTCGGGTGCCGAATCGCGCTCATGCCGCGCGAAGGCGACGCCACCAACCACGAATGGCGGTCCACGCTCGAAAGCGCCGGCTGCAGCCAGACCTACTTCGCCAAGCACGAGGCGCTCGACGCGCGCAACGTCATTAACTTCCTCCTGTTCGACCTCGACAACCCCTCGAGCGTCCATTCCTGCCTGGCGATCGCGCGGCGCAATGCCCGCGCCCAGCGCACGGCGCTGACGCGCGAGATGTGGGAGAGCCTCAACAGCTCGTGGATAGAGTTCCAGGCCGTGAAGCCGGAGACGGTGGGTTCGGACGCGCTTCTGAAGCTTCTCGACTGGATCAGGGAGCGCTCGGCCGCCTATCGCGGTGCGCTCCTCAACACGATACTGCGCAATGACACCTTCCACTTCAGCCAGCTCGGGACGTTTCTCGAGCGGGCCGACAACACGGCGCGCATTCTCGACGTGAAGTACTACGTGCTGCTCCCGTCGAGCGACATGGTCGGAAGCGGGGTCGACAACATGCAATGGCATTCGATCCTGCGCTCGGTCTCGGCCCACAGGAGCTTTCGGTGGGTCTACAAGGGCAGCTACCGGTCCTGGCGGATCGCCGACTACCTCATCCTCAATCGCGCCATGCCGCGCTCGCTTCGTGCCTGTTACGGCGAACTCGACGGCTCGCTCGACGGGCTAGCGAGCCTCTACGGAGAGGAGAAGCCGTGCCTTGGCACTGCGAAGTCGACGCTGACGCTCCTCGAGGAGGGCGACATCAACGTGATCTTTCAGGCCGGCCTGCACGAGTTTCTCCAGGATTTCATCACGCGCAACAACCGCCTCGGCCAGGAGATCTCCGAGGCCTATCACTTCAACGCCTGAGACCGCCAATGCTCATCGAGGTCCGCCACACCACGACCTACGCCTACGACACGGTGGCACGCTACTCGATCCAGAGCCTGCGCCTGACGCCCCCCTCCTTCGACGGCCAGCATGTGGTGAGCTGGCAGCTCAAGGCTCCCGGCATCGAGAAGGGGATTCACTATCGCGACGGCTTCGGCAATATCGTGCATCTCGCGACCCTCTCCGGCCCGCACGATCATATCGTCGTCGAGGCCTCGGGTGTCGTCGAGACGGAGGACCGCTGCGGGATCGCTCGCGGACTCCCGGACCCGGCGCCGCTGCGCGTCTTCTTGCGCGAGACGGCCAAGACCGCGCCCGACAAGGCCCTGCGCGATCTGGCGCGCTCCCTCGGCACGCGGGATACCCTCGATCGCCTGCATGCGCTGATGCGCGTGGTGCGCGAGGAGGTGGCTTACGAGATCGGTGCCACCCACGAGCACACGAGCGCCGCGGAGGCTCTGGCCGACGGCAAGGGCGTTTGCCAGGATCATGCGCACGTGTTCATCACGGCGGCGCGCGTGCTTGGCGTCCCCTCCCGCTACGTCAACGGCTACTTTCTCGCCGGAACGCTTGCCCCCTCGGAGGCCCATCATGCCTGGGCCGAGTCGTGGGTCGAGGGCCTCGGCTGGGTCGGTTTCGACCCGGCCAACGGGATCTGCCCGACCGAGCGCTATATCCGGCTCGCCTGCGGCCTCGATGCGGCCAGCGCCGCGCCCATCCGAGGCGCTCAAAGAGGCGGCGAGAACGAGACCCTTGACGTGAGGGTCGAAGTTGAGCAGCAAAACGCTCAGCAATAACGACTCTCGCTCAAGGGGAACGCGCGATGACCTACTGCGTCGCGATGCGGCTCGACCGTGGCCTCGTTTTCGCCGCCGACACGCGCACCAACGCCGGCGTCGACAACATCGCACAGTATCGCAAGCTGCACTTCTGGCGCGACCCCGGCCAGCGCGTCGTCGTCCTTCTCACCGCCGGCAACCTCGCGGTGACGCAGTCGGTCGTGAGCTCGCTCAACGAGCAACTCAACAGCACCGAGCCCGACCGGGTTTCGCTCTTCACCGTGCCCACGATGTATCGGGCGGCCCAGTTGGTCGGCAACGCCGTGCGCGAGGTGCGCAAGATGGACGGCCCGTCTCTCGAGCTGACCAAAGGCGGATTTACGGCGTCGTTCATTCTCGGCGGCCAGATCGGCGCCGAGCGCCCGCGCCTGTTTCAGATCTATGCCGAAGGCAACTTCATCGAGGCGACCGACGACACGCCGTTCCTCCAGATCGGCGAGCACAAGTACGGCAAGCCGATCCTCGATCGCGTGGCACGCCCGGAAATGCGCCTCGGGGAAGCGGCCAAGCTCATCCTGCTCTCCTTCGATTCGACGCTGCGCTCGAACCTTTCGGTCGGCATGCCGATCGACATCCTCGTCTACGAGCGCGACAGCCTCGACGTGAGGCGCGAGAAGCGCATTGGCCAGGATGACGAGTACTTCAAAAGGTTGTCCACGGCCTGGTCGGACGCCTTGCGCCAGGCCTTCGCCAAAATCGACGAATTCAAGGTTTGACGGGCCCGTCCCCGTGTCCTCCAAACCGGTGCGGCGCATCGCCCGCGGGTCCCCATTGCCCGGCGCGGCGCCTTGAGCTAGCGAAGGGCCGGACCGCTGGGGAGCCGGCGCCTCTCGCCAAGGAGATCAGGCCTTGAAAATCTGCATGATCGGCGCCGGCTACGTCGGGCTCGTCTCGGCCGCCTGCTTCTCCGAGTTCGGCTGGGAGGTGACCTGTGTCGACAAGGACGAGGGGCGCCTCGCCGAGCTTGGCCGCGGCGTTTCGCCGATCTACGAGCCGGGCCTCGAGGCGCTGATGGCGCGCAACATGCGGGCCGGGCGCCTCCGCTTCACATCCGCGCTCGGGCCGGCCGTCGCCGAGGCCGACATCGTGTTCCTCGCTGTCGGCACGCCCATGCGCCGCGGCGACGGTCACGCCGACCTCACCTACGTCTTCTCCGCCGTCGACGACCTTGCGCGCCATCTCGACGGCTTTACCGTCATCACGACCAAGTCGACGGTGCCGGTGGGCACGGGCCGCGAGATCGACCGCCGGCTCAAGCTGGCGCGCCCCGATGCGGACTTCGCCGTCTGCTCCAATCCCGAGTTCCTGCGCGAGGGCTCGGCCATCCAGGACTTCACCCATCCCGACCGCGTGCTCGTCGGCACCGACAACGCGCGCGCCCGCATGATGATGGAAGCGCTCTATAAGCCGCTCGCCATCCGCAACGCGCCGATCATGTTCGTCTCGCGCGAATCGGCCGAGCTCGCGAAGTACACCGCCAATGCGTTCCTCGCCTTGAAGATCAGCTTCATCAACGAGATCGCCGACCTTTGCGAGGAGCTCGGGGCCGACGTGCAGGAGGTGGCGAGCGCCATCGGCAAGGACCGGCGCATCGGCGACAAGTTTCTCCATCCCGGCCCCGGCTACGGCGGCTCGTGCTTCCCCAAGGACGTATCGGCGATCATCCGCACGGCGCGCGAAGCCAAAGTGCCGGTGTCGATCATCGAGCAGGTGAGCCGCGTCAACGACGAGCGCAAGATTTCCATGGCCGGGCGCATCGAGAGGGCGGCGGGCGGCTCGGTTCAAGGCAAGTCGATCGCTGTCCTCGGCGTCACATTCAAGCCCAACACCGACGACATGCGCGACGCGCCCTCGCTCGTCATCATCCCGATTTTGCAGCAGCGCGGCGCGAAAGTTCGCGCTTTCGATCCGCAGGGCCGCCGGCATGCCGAGGCGCTGCTTCCGGACGTCGAGTGGTGCGAGAGCGCGCTCGGCGCGGCGGCGGGTGCGGACGTTCTGGCTGTGATAACGGAGTGGAACGAGTTCCGGGCGCTCGACCTCGAGGCGACCCGGGCCGTCATGAGGGGCGACGTTCTCGTGGACCTGCGCAATGTCTTCCAGCCGGCGGCCGCCCGGGCCGCGGGCTTCAACTACTCGAGCATCGGGCGTGCGCCTAGCGCTCCTTGAACGCCTTGGCGAGCTGGTCCTGCATCGGCTTGATGAGATAGGAAAGCGCCGTCCTCGCCTGAGTCATTGATCTGCACGTCGGCAGGCATGCCAGGGACGAGCTTATTGTGCTCGCCGAGGCGCTCCAGCTCGGCATCGGGAATTTCGATGCGGGAGAGGAAGTAGGATTCTCCCGTGCGCTGATCCTGCGTGAGATCGGCCGAGACGGAGCGGATCAAGCCCTTGATCTCAGGCGTCGTGCGCTGGTTGAAGGCCGAGAACCGAATGAGCGCGTCGTGGCTTTGCAGGACCTGCTCGATGTCGTGGGGGGCGATCCTGGCCTCGATGACCAGCTTGTCGTCCTCGGGGACGACGAGCATGATCGGCTCGCCCGGATTTATGACCCCGCCCACCGTGTGCGCGGCGAGCTGGTGGATCGTGCCCGATTGAGGGGCACGGATGTCGACCCGCTTGAGCTGGTCCTCAGCGGAAACGCGCCGCTCCACGAGCTCGGCCTGCTTGCTCTGGTTCTCGCGCAGCTCTTGCACCAGGTCAGTGCGGAACTCCTGATCGATGCGCAGGATCTGCAGCTCGATCTCCGCGCTCTTGCCCTTTGCCTGGGCGGCGGCGGCGCGTAGCTGGCCGTGCTCGCCTTCGAGCCTTGCCGCCTCGCGCCGGAGCGCCATCATCTTGGCCGTCGTGACGAGCCGCTGCTCCTCGAGACCCTCGAGGCTCTTCAGCTCCCTGCCGATCAGCTCGATCTCCTTGGACTTCGACGTGATCTGCGCGGTGACGCCAGCATACTCTTCGCCGAGCTGAGCGACGCGCTCCCGGAGCTGGGCCTTCTGGCCTTCGCGCGTGTCCTTCCGGCTCTGGAACAGACTCTTCTCGCCGTTCGAGATCTCGACGATCGCCGGCTCGTCCTCGCGTCCGGCGAGCACGGCCGGGAGCGCATACTCGGGAAGCGAGTCGCGCTCGGCCTTGAGCCGCGCCTCGCGGATCATCAGCTCGTCGAGCTGCTTCGACACCATCTGCAGATTGGCCCGCGTCACTGTCTCGTCGAGACGCAGCACGAGGTCGCCGGCCCGCACCTTGGCGCCGTTCTTGACTAGGATCTCGCCGACAACGCCGCCGGTCGGATGCTGGACCTTCTTCACGCTCGAATCGACGACGACCACGCCGCCGGCGATCACCGCGCCGGCGAGCTCGGTCCGCGCCGCCCATACGCCGAATCCGCCGATGAGGAGGAAGACGACGACGAAGCCGCCGATCATGTAGCCGTGAATTCTCGCATTGGCCGAAACGGCGCCGGGCGTGGGCTTTTCGCTCATGGCGCGCCTCCACTCTGGCGGTCAGTTACGATCTTGAGCCCGGGCGCCGACGGGAGCGGCGGAGGGGCCGACGCCGCGGGAGCGCCTCTTTGATCCGGAGGCGGTTGCAGCAGCTTGCGCAGGACCTCTTCCTTGGGACCGAACGCCTGAACCTTGCCGCCGGCGAGGGCAAGGACCTTGTCGACCCCGGCGAGTGCCGACGGCCGGTGGGCGATCACGATGACGATGCCGCCGCGATTGCGAACCGAGCGGATCGCCTCGGTGAGCGCCGTATCGCCGGCCGCATCCAGATTGGAGTTCGGCTCGTCGAGCACGACGAGGAACGGGTCGCCGTAAAGCGCGCGCGCGAGCGCGACGCGCTGGCGCTGGCCGGCGGAGAGGGCCGAGCCGCCCTCGGCAATCTCGGTCTGGTAGCCTTGCGGCAAATGCACGATCATGTCGTGGACGCCCGCGGCACGAGCCGCCGCCACGATTTCCTCGCCGGTCGCGCTCGGATCGAAGCGCGAGATGTTCTCGGCAACGGTGCCTCCGAACAGCTCGACATCCTGCGGCAGGTAGCCGATATGGCACCCGAGCGCGTCCGGAGACCATTGGTCGAGCGCGGCTCCGTCGAGACGCACGGCACCCCCGAGGCCGATCGGCAGCCATACGCCGACAAGGGCGCGGGCCAGCGTCGACTTTCCCGATGCGGACGGCCCGATGATCCCGAGGCCGTCGCCCGCGTCGAGCGCAAAGCTCGCATACTGCACGACGGGGCGCATCTCGCCGGGCGGACCGACGGACAGGTTCTCGACCGCGAGGGACTTCTGCGGACGGGGCAACTCAAGAGGATCGGTGCGGTCGTGCGCCAGCGCTCGGAAGAGATCGACGAGGCGCTGGTAGCTCTGGCGCGCGGAGACGAAGCCGCGCCAATGGGCGATCGCCGTCTCGATCGGCGCCAGCGCGCGCGACATGATGATCGACCCGGCGATGATGGTGCCGGCCGAGACCTCACCGAGGATGACCAGATAGGCGCCAAGCCCCAGAATGCCAGACTGCAGGAGAAGGCGCATGATTTTCGAGAACGTGCCGATGCCGCCCGCGGCGTCCGAAGCCTTGAGCTGATCGCCGAGATGCACGTTGCTGATCTCGTCCCAGCGGCGCTGCATGTGCGGACCGAGGCCCATGGCGCGAATGACCTCGGCGTTGCGCCGCGTCGCCTCGCCGAAGGCGAGCCGCTGCGAGCCGCTCTTGGCCGCGGCCTTGAGCGGGCCGACGCTCTTCACGTCGGTGATGAGCGTGAGGCAGACGAGCACGAGCGCGCCGAAGATCGAGAAGAGACCCAGTATGGGGTGCAGGAGATAGACGACCGCGAGATAGATTGGCACCCATGGCATGTCGAAGAACGCCGTGGGCCCGAGGCCGGAGAGAAAATTGCGAATCTGATCGAGGTCGCGCACGGCCTGCAGACCGTCGGAGCCCTGGCGGGTCCTGAGCGGCAGAATTTGCACCGCCGAGTACACCTTGTCCCTGAGATCGGCGTCGATGCGCACGCCGACGCCGCTCATCACCCGGATGCGGAAGAAATCGAGAAGGCCGTAGACGGCATAGAGGCCTGCCATGAGCAGCGACAAGCCGACGAGCGTCGGAATGCTGCGCGAGGGAAGCACGCGGTCATAGACCTGGAGCATGTAGAAGGAGCCGGTCAGCGCCAGGATGTTGATGACGCCGGAGAATACGCCGACGCCGAGAAAGGCCTGGTAGGACCGCCGCAAGGCCTGTTCCACCGGCCCCAATCGCGGCTGCGCAACTCCCGCACTCTTACTCATAAACGCCCTCACAGCGGCAGGGATGGTCGGATCTTCATTGGACCCGACCCCTCGCAAAGTCCGCGCCAGTCCCACCGGCTGCAAACCCTACCGACGAAGTCTCGACTATTTACTCTATCGCCTCGGCCCTAAACCGTTTTTGCTGAAGTCTTCGCTAATTAAGTCTGAATAGTACTTTCGGGTGACACCTCGAGCCGTCCTACCACGACCTTCCCGTCCTGTCCTTTCACCCGGATCTTCGCCGGCTTGTCCTTGAACATGGACTTGGTCATCTGCTGGAGCAGCCCGCCGACCACCTTCGGGTCACCGGCGGTCAGAATGATCCAGGGAATGTCTCCCGACCGCCACTCGTCGGGGTGAAGCCGAATGGGCTCGCCCGTCTTCTCGGTCAGCCGCTTGTCCACGTCGGCCGAGACGAGCGCCCACAGGACCGCGCCGACGGGCATCACGACCCCGGTCTCCTTCGACTGGGCATCGGCGAGTGCGAATTGCCCGCGCACCAGTGCCGGTGCGATCAGCCACTCAAGATCTTGAAGAGAATGGTATTTCTCCGTAGGCGAGCGCATCAGCAGCATGACGATCTCGCCAAACGAAGCCGCGACCTGCTTGGCCGCGATGGCCCGCTTCTTGACCTCGTCGGCGCTGAGCGCGCCTCCGCCCCCCTGAGGTTGCGAGGCAGCCGGAGCGGCCGGAGCGGCACTTTGCGTGGGGGCCTGCGTCGCAGGAGCGGCAGCCGCAGCCGCCGTGCCTCCATTGGCCGGCGGTGCCGGCTTCTTTCCGAAGAACATAGCTTACCTCCAACTATCAATTCCGATCATGCCATAACTGACGGCGCCTTTACCATCCTTCCCGGCGCGGTCCGAAGCACATTGACGATTGGCAACCAATTTCCATAAGCCGCATGACAACATTGCTGGTCCCGAAAGTCGGAGACTTCATTTTATGACTTGCGCCTGCAACAAGAAGGAAAGTCTGAGGCCTCGATTTGTGCGATGTCTTGGAAGGGGTTCGCATGACACATTCCGTTGATCTTGGGGCGTACCTCGATCGCTGGGCCGGCGGCGACGCGACGCGCGCCGCCGTGGCCGTGTCGCTCGTGCACCTTTCCGAAGCCTGCCGGCAGATCTCGAGCCTCGTCGCCCGCGGCGCGCTCTCCGGTCCGCTCGGAGCCGAGACCGGGAAGATGAGCGGCGCCGACCCGCAGAAGGACGTCGACATCCGAGCCAACGACCTCATCGTCGAGACGCTCAAGGCCGCGCCCGTCGCGACGTTCGCCTCAGAGGAGCTCGAATGGGCGCTGCCGATCAATCCCGGCGCGCCGCTCGCGGTCGCGGTCGACCCGATCGACGGATCATCGAATATCGACGCCAACATTTCACTCGGCACGGTATTCACCGTTCTGCCGGCCCGCGCCAACGGCGTCGACACGTCGAGCTTTCTCCAGGCGGGCACCAACCAGCTCGCGGCAGGCTTCGCCGTCTACGGTCCCTTTACCTCGCTCGTGCTGACTGTCGGGGAGGGCGCCCAGATCTTCACCCTCGACCGCTCGTTGGGCCGTTTCATCCTGACACATCCCTCGGTGTCGATTCCCGCCGCGACCCGCGAGTACGCGATCAACCAGTCGAACTACCGGCACTGGGACGAGGCGGTGCGCACCTATGTGGACGACTGCATGCGCGGGCGCGACGGACCGCGCGGCAAGGATTTCAACATGCGCTGGACGGCTTCGCCGGTGGCCGACATCTATCGCCTGCTCTCGCGCGGCGGCATCTTCCTCTACCCCGGCGATCTGCGCGAGAACTACGCGCTCGGGCGGCTGCGCATTGTCTATGAGGCTAATCCGCTGGCCTGGATCATCGAAGAATCCGGCGGGGCTGCGTCCAACGGCTATCAGCGCATCCTCGACATCGTGCCCGCCGCGCTCCATCAGCGCGTCCCATTCATCGCCGGCTCGCGCACCGAGGTCGAGTACGTGACACGGCTGCACAAGGAGCCGCTGGGCGCCGGCGAGCGCTCGCCGCTCTTCGGGCGGCGCGGACTGTTCAGGCGCTAAGAAACAAGCCAAGGAGAAGAACCGGCGCCATGTCCGCCAAGCATCCCATCATATCGATCACGGGCTCATCGGGCGCGGGAACGACCTCGGTGCGCAAAACGTTCGAGCAGATCTTCCGGCGCGAGAAGATCGCGGCCGTCTTCATCGAGGGAGACGCCTTCCACCGCTACGATCGCCAAGAGATGGAGCGCGTCGTCGCCGAGGCCGCGAGCCGGGGCAATACCAATCTCAGCCACTTCGGGATCGAGGCCAATCTCCTCGACGAGCTCGAGCTCCTGTTCAAGACCTACGGCGAGATCGGCACGGGCCGCGCGCGCCACTACGTCCATGACGACAAGGAGGCGGTTCTCTACGGCATGCCGCCCGGCACATTCACCGCCTGGGAGGAGATCCCGTACGGCACCGACATCATGTTCTACGAGGGCCTGCACGGGGCCGCCGTCACCGACAAGATCAACATTGCGCAATACGCCGACCTCAAGATCGGGGTCGTGCCGGTCATCAATCTCGAATGGATACAGAAGCTGCAGCGCGACAAGGAGGAGCGTGGATACTCCGCGGATGCTGTGACCGACGTCATTCTCCGGCGCATGCCCGACTACGTGAAATGCATCTGCCCGCAGTTCACCGAGACCGACATCAACTTCCAGCGCATCCCGACCGTCGACACCTCGAACCCGTTCATCGCCCGCTGGATTCCGACGCCCGACGAGTCGATGGTCGTGATCCGCTTCAAGAACCCGCGCGGCATCGACTTTTCGTACCTCTTGTCGATGATCGAGAACAGCTTCATGTCGCGCTTCAACTCGATCGTCATTCCGGGCGGCAAGCTCGATCACGCGATGCAGCTCATCCTGACGCCGATGATCCTTCAGCTCATCGAGAGAAAGCGCCGGACGTTCTTCTGAGCCTCCCTCTCTCCGCTCTTGCGGCGATGGGGGAATGCGAAGCGATAAGGATGCCGGGAAGAAACCGGCGAAAGCCGTCGACCGGCTTCGCGAGGTTTGCTAGGAGCAGCCCATGAGCCGCCCGCTTCTCATCGCCCCGTCCATTCTCTCTGCCGACTTTGCGCGTCTCGGCGAGGAGGTGCGCAACATCGACGCCGCCGGCGCCGACTGGATCCACCTCGACGTGATGGACGGCCACTTCGTGCCCAACATCACCTTCGGGCCGCCTGTCGTGCGCGCGATCAAGGGGGCGTCGAAAAAGGTGTTCGACTGCCACCTGATGATCGCGCCCTGCGATCCCTACCTCGAGTCCTTCGCCGAGGCCGGTGCCGACATCATCACCGTGCACGCGGAGGCGGGGCCGCACCTCGACCGCTCGCTACAGGCGATCCACGCGTTGGGGAAGAAGGCCGGTGTGTCGCTCAATCCCTCGACGCCCGAAAGCACGATCGAGTACGTGCTCGACAAGGTCGACCTCATTCTCTTGATGACGGTCAATCCTGGCTTCGGCGGCCAGAGCTTCCTGCCCGCGGTCATCGACAAGATCCGCGCCATCAAGGCGATGGTCGCCAACCGGCCGATCGACATCGAGGTCGACGGCGGCATCACGCCCGAGACGGCGCCGCTCGTCGCTGCTGCGGGAGCCAACGTGCTGGTTGCGGGATCGGCCGTGTTCAAGGGCGGCACGCGCGACAGCTATGCCGCCAACATCGCCGCGCTGCGCACGGCCGCCGAACGGGCGCGCGGAAAGGCGGCCGCCTAGGCTTCTCTCACGGCTTCTCGTGGCGCGCCCTTGCCGCACGCGTGAGCGCGGCGCAGACGAGTGCGTCGAGACCGAGCGCCGAGGCGAGCATCGTGAGGAATTCCAATTCGCTCTCGTGATGCTCGAGGTCGGCGGCGGCGACCTCGGCGGCGAGGAGGTAGGCCGTCTCGCGCAGGCGCTCGGGCAGGCCACGCTTGATGAGATCGATCGCCTCGTCCACGCCGCCCGGCTTGGCGAGCAGCTTGCCGCACTCCTGCGCCGCGCCGCTCATCCAGTCTGCATCGTAGCCGCGAAACACCGGCAGCTCGTGCACGATGGCGTCGATGCGGGCGAGCTCCTCGGCCGTGATCTTGCGATCGACGGCGGAGGCGGCGACCATCGCAAAGACGAGGGCGTCGGGAGCGGAAATGCGCTTCGCGTGGCGTTGTTTCTCTGGGGACGGCCGCATACGAGCACATATGGCAGACCGGAGCACGCGGTCAACCGTTGACGCGGACCAATACTAGGCGCGGGTGCCGGCGCGGCGAGCTGCGCTTGGGTTCAGGAACTCGGCGATCTCGGCCGCGCGCGCCATCGTGTCCCTATAGCCGAGGTGGACGAGCGCGCCGCAGTAGGCGGGCTCGAAGAGGAGATAGCTCGGCAATCGCCAGTCGCGGCCCCATACCCCGAGCCTGCGGAGAAGCATTTGGACCGGCCACGGCATCTCATGCGCATGGTCGCGCGCGATGTCGCGAACGTCGCGGGACGGCTGCACCATAAGGATATTGATGTCGCGCAATTGCGTCGCCGTCTGCTGCTCGGGCGGGAGTAGCGACAGCGTGTGGTCGACGCGCAGCGCCCGCTCGATATCCGCATCGAGATTGTCCATGAAGATCGTATCGAGCAGATAGCCGGAGAGCGTGCCGAGACTCGGGTAGATGGGCTCCGAGCCTTTGGACAGCGCAGGCTTCGCATCCCGGATGCCGATGACGAGGATGCGATCGGCGCCGCAGTGAATCGCCGGGCTCAAGGGCGAGGTCAGCCGCAGCGACCCGTCGCCGTAGAACTCGTTGCCGATGCGCTGCGCCTTGAAGACGAAGGGAAGCGCCGCGGAGGCCATGAGGTGATCGATGGTGAGGCGGACGGCGACGCCGTCGCGGCGAACGCGGGTCCATTCCTCGAGGCCCTCGACGCCTTGGAAGAAGGTGATGGCGCGGGCCCGATCGTAGGAGGAGGCGGTAACGCCGACGGCGCGCAGCGCCCCGTCGCGGATGGCCGCTTCGATGGCGTCAAGGTCGATGCGCTTCCTGAGCAGCCCGCCGAGCGGGGAATTGTCGAGCAGCGAGCGCGGATGGGGGATGCCGAGCGAGCTCATGGGCGTGAGCGACGCGACCCAATGCGCGCCGCCCTTCAGTATAGCCGGCAGGTCGGCGCGATAGACGTCGCGCGTCCGCAGCGCGTGCCAGAAGGCGACGATGCGGTCCACGCCTTTCTTGAAGTCCTGGGCATGGCTGGCCACGGCTACTGCGTTTATCGCGCCGACGGAGGCGCCCATGATCACGGGAAACGGGCTGCGTTCCGTCGGAGCGATCTCGGCAATCGCCTTCAGCGCGCCGGCCTGGTAGGCGCCGCGCGCGCCGCCCCCCGGCAAAACGAGACCCAGCGTCTTTAGTCTGTCGTCCTTTGCCACGCCCGTTGCCCGTTTTCCGTGCAAAGTGCCTCGAGATTATCAGTTGACCGCGAGTTGTCGAATAGCACGATATTGAACACGCCTCGCTTCGGGGCGCTCGCTTGCGGAATTCGAGGTGCGCGCCGGATGAATTTGATTCGCGATGTCTGCAAAGGACTTCCCGAGACTCTGTTCGACACGGACAGCACGCTTATCGTCGAAGGGGAGGAGACCGGCAGGCTCTATGTGCTGATCGAGGGTGAGGTCGCGATTGTCCGCGGCAAGACCGAGGTCGTCGCCGTCAGCGAGCCCGGAGCGGTGTTCGGCGAGATGTCGATCCTGCTCGGCAAGCCCCACAGCGCGACCGTGGTCGCGCGTCGCCCCTGCCGGGTGTTCGTCATCGAGGACGGTCGCGCCTTCATGCGCTCGCATCCGGACGTGCTGCTCCAGATCAGCCGCTTGCTGGCGCTGCGCCTGCATATGATGACCGGATATCTGGCCGACCTCAAAACGCAGTACTTCGACCGGCACGACCATTTGTCGATGGTGGAGGAGGTGCTTGGCTGCTTGTGTCAGCACCACGATCACGAGTTCACGATGGGCTCCGACCGCGTGCCGCATCCCGAGGCCTGAGCCCACGGGGGTATCTCCGTCAATTTTTGCAACGGGAAGATGAACGGCCGGTTGAGCTCGGCGAGCTGATTGCCGGCCAAGGAGCTCCAGACCGCGAGCGCGCTCTCCGTGTCGAGGATGATATGGGTCGGGACATCCCCGATTTGCTTTCCCGCGTTGAACACCCACGTCGACCCGACGCGATCGATCCATGAGCCGCCACCCATGAACGGCGCGTTGTGGACATGGCCGCAGAATACGTAGTCGGGGCGATGGAGCCCGATCCATTCCAGGAGCTCCTTTTCTCCGAGATGCCGCTCGCCTTCCTGGCTGGTTCGCGCCCCGTCGGGGGGCGCATGGTAGAGCCAAGCCCATGCTCGCTTCGCCATCTTGGCGTCGCGCGCGAGCTTTGCGGCGATCTTCTCCTTCGCGGCCGGGCCATCCCACCACGGGCAAATCGAAAAGAAGGTGTCCTCGACCACGACCGTGTCGTCGTCGGTCGGGATGCCGAGCGCGCGAAAGCCTGCAACCCACCTCGCGGTCTTCTCGCCCGTGCCGTCCCGGCTGTCGAGATCGTGATTGCCGGAGCAGATCAGGAGCCGCGTCATGGGGGCCAGGCGCTCGAGATACTTTCCGACCACGACGGACTGCGCACGCCCATCCACGGTCGAGAACATGTCGAGGTGATCGCCCGCGAGAATGACGATGTCGAAATCTCCGGCGACGCCGAGAACCCAGTCGAACTGGCGCAGGTTGTAGTGCAGATCGGCCGTTACGAGACACTTCACGACTTGAGCCCTCACCGGAGTTCCGGCGAGAAAAGCTAAGGTTTGCAGAGTTGCTCGGGAAGCACCAAATTTAGGCAGCCATCTGGCATCTTGAGCTGACCATTCGCAATTCACAGCCTGAGTTTGGAGGCCAGCCATGGTCATGAAATGCGTTGTTGCGACCTTCGTCGGGATTGCGGCGTTTATGCCCATCGCCCACGACGCCATGGCGGGGCGCGCCAAGGTCAAGCGCCAGCCGGACGGCGTCAGCGTGCGCGATTGCAGACCCTATAACGGGCCCGACGGCTACTACGGCAATCCCTGGTGCGACGGCGGATGGAAATATGCCGAGGACTATCCGCCGGGCTCCGGGCAGTACTTCGATATTCTGGAGCTCCCGCAAATTCAGCGCTGGTGGCGTGAGTAGATGACGGCCAAGGTCCTCATCCTCGCCGCAGCCCTCATGGGCGCCTCCGGCGTCATTCTCGCCGCGGTTGCCGCCCATACCGGCGCGGAAGCGGGAGTGGAGAGCGCCGCGTACTTGTTGCTGTTTCATGCCGTCGCTGTCTTGGCCGGTGTCGGGCTCTTGGAAAACGGCAGCCTCTGGGACCGTCCCTTGGTCCTCGCGCTCGCGGGATGGGTGCTCGGAGCAGCACTGTTCGCGGTCGCAGTCACGCTGCACGCCTTCACGGGGCAGAGGCTCTTTCCGATGGCCGCGCCGGCAGGCGGTACGATTCTGATCGCCAGCTGGCTCGCGCTCGCCGTTGCGGCCCTCGGCGCGGCGACTTGAGACGCTGGATCAGCGCACGCATTTAGACCTGCGAATGCCGCGACACTGAGCAGCGCAACTCCGAGTTTGCGTTCCTGCTACTATCTTAATTGGTAAGCGGAACCAACATGATAGGCATGCACCTGTCGCGTAGCGAGTTGCAATGGCTGTAGCCGAGATCGCCCCCGAAAGGTCGCCACCGGCGACTGTTGCCGGCGTTACGGCCTGCGAGCGTCGCGGCGGGGTCCTCTACCCCCCGAAGCTCGTGCCGCCGGCACGCATGCCTGGCGCGCTCGAGTTCTTGCGCCTCATCCTCAAGGAGCCGCTGCTTTCGGTTCCTCCGGACGCCTATCATGAGCCCGTGGTGATCAGGCGTTGGCCGATGCGGTTGGCCTATGCCTGCCATCCGGCAACCGTTCGCGATGTGCTTGTCGATCGGCGAGCCGATTTCGACGAGAAGCCATCGATCCAGCGCTATGTGCTGGGTCCTTTGTTGGGCAATGGGATACTCCTTGCCGAGGGGGCTGACTGGCGCTGGCAGCGGCAGACGGCCGCGCCGATGTTTCGCCATGCGGAGATCCTGAACTACGTGCCGATCATGTCGGCGGCCGCCGAGAATGTCGTGGAACGATGGCGGGCTTCCGAAGGACCGGTGCACATGATCGATGTCGACATGACGCGCGCCACCTACGACGTCATTGCGCGAACAATCCTGGTCGGCGGCAGCGAAAAGATAACGGAAACGACTGAGGAAGATGGGCCGGGCTATAACCGCGGCTTCCCCTTGGCTGTCGCCTTTGGATTGATGAACGCACCCAGCTGGCTGCCGCGCCCGGGGCGATCCGCCATGAACAAGCGCGACGCCAAATTGCGGCGGATCGTGGCTGAGATGGTCGATCAAGCGGCCTCGGAGGACGATAGGGCCGATCTCCTGGCGCGTCTGCGCACGGCTCGTAACCCCGATACCGATCGTCCGATCGAGAAAGAGCGCCTGATCGACAATGTGCTGACGTTTCTCCTCGCGGGCCACCATACGACGGCGATGGCATTGACGTGGGCTCTCTACGTGATTGCGTGCGCCCCTGAATGGGAGGAACGCATGCTGGACGAGATCGAGAGCATCGTCCCGGAAGGCCCGGTCGCCAAGGAGCAGGTCGACAAGCTCGTTGTCGTTCAGCAGGTGATCAAGGAAGCCATGCGGCTTTTCCCTCCCGTGCCTGTCCTCTCCCGGATCGCCCTGCGGGATTCCGAGCTCGCCGGCCGCGCGATCGCCAAGGGAACGATCATCAACATCCCCGTCTACGCCATCCATCGCCACCGGCGGGTCTGGGAGGATGCCGACCGCTTCGATCCCACGCGCTTCGCTCCGGAAAACGAGAAGAAGCTTGCGAGCTGCCAGTTCCTGCCGTTCGGGGCGGGTCCGCGAGTTTGCATCGGCATGTCGTTCGCCATGATCGAGGCGACCGTGTTCCTCGCGACGATGATCCGCGCCGCGCGGTTCGAGCTTGTCTCGGAGGACTACCGGCCCGTTCCCACCTCCCGCGTCGTGCTCACGCCAAAGGACGGCCTGCCGCTCACGGTGACACTGCGGCAATAGTGGCAGATTGAACGACCTATGTCGGTCGGCTGAGGGTGCGGCGCGTTGGATCCTCGGGACAAGCCCGAGGATGACAATTGTGGAACGGTCAGCTCAGCTTATTCCCGTCGCGCGCCTGCGGCCGCGGGCTCAGGTCATCCTCGGGCGAAGTGCGAGGACCCAATCATCCTAGGATTACAGGCGAAATTCTTGAGCCGAGCTCCTCAATTCTCGTCCATCTTCAAGGCGGCGATGAAGGCCTCCTGCGGGATCTCCACCTTGCCGAACTCACCATCCTGTCATCCTCGGCTTTATGCCGAGGATCCATCTATCAGCTTGCTCTGTCGCTGGGCAATCCGTGGATGGCCAGGAGACCAGGATACAAGTCGGTCCAGTGCGGATTCTCACGCTCTATGAGATTGATCTTCCAGTTGCGCACGTAGTGTTTAAGCGTCTTTTCGCGTTGGATCGCCTCTCTGATGTCGCCGTGCTCTTCGTAGTAGACCAACATCCTCACCTTGTACTTGGTTGTGAACTTGGACCCGCAGCCATCCCGATGCATCGCAACGCGCCCAAGGATGTTATTCGTGACGCCGATGTAGAGCGTGCCGCGCGGCCTACTTGCGAGAATGTAGGTCCAGTACGAGTTCATTGTGCGTACCGCCAATGTCGGTCGGCTGAGGGTTTTGGAACGGTCAGCTCAGCCTATTCCCGTCGCGCGCCTGCGGCCGTGGGCTTAAGTCATACTCGGGCAAAGTGTGAGGACCCAATCATCCGAGGATTACAGGGGAAATCCTTGAGCCGAACTGCTCAGTTCTCGTCCATCTTCAAGGCGGCGATGAAGGCCTCCTGCGGGATCTCGACCTTCCCGAACTCGCGCATCTTCTTCTTGCCGGCCTTCTGCTTGTCGAGCAGCTTGCGCTTCCTGGTGATATCGCCGCCGTAGCACTTGGCGATCACGTCCTTGCGCAAGGCCCGGATCGTCTCGCGCGCGATCACCTTGGCGCCGATCGCCGCCTGGACGGGGATCTGGAACAGGTGCGGCCTGATCAGGTCCTTGAGCTTCTCGCACATGGCGCGACCGCGCGCCTCCGCCCGCGTGCGGTGGACGATGATGGAAAGCGCATCGACCGGCTCGCCGTTGACGAGGATCGAGAGCTTCACGAGGTCGCCCTCCTCGTAGCCGGTGATGTGGTAGTCGAACGAGGCATAGCCGCGTGAGACCGACTTCAGGCGGTCGTAGAAATCGAACACGACCTCGTTCAAGGGCAGCGCGTAAATCAGCATGGCGCGGCTGCCGACGTAGGTGAGCTGCTTCTGGCGCCCGCGCCTGTCCTGGCACAGCTTCAAGACCGCACCCAGGTGCTCGTCGGGAACGAGGATCGTCGCCTCGATCCACGGCTCCTCGATGTGGTCGATGCGCACCGGGTCCGGCATGTCGGCCGGGTTGTGCATCTCGAGCTTGGTCTTGTCCGTGAGATAGATCTGATAGATGACGGAGGGCGCCGTCGTGATGAGGTCGAGATCGAACTCGCGCGCGAGCCGCTCGGTGATGATCTCGAGATGGAGGAGGCCGAGGAAGCCGCAGCGGAAGCCGAGGCCGAGGGCGGCCGACGTCTCCATCTCGTAGGAGAAGCTCGCGTCGTTCAAGCGCAGCTTCGCCATGGCGTCGCGCAGGTCGGCGAAGTCGGCGGCGTCGACCGGAAAGAGCCCGCAGAACACCACCGGCTGCGCCGGCTTGAATCCCGGCAGCGGCTGGGGCGTAGGGCTTTTCTCGTCGGTCACCGTGTCGCCGACGCGCGTGTCGGCGACCTGTTTGATCGCGGCGGTGAAGAATCCGACCTCGCCGGGGCCGAGCTCCGAAAGCATCTCCTGCCTCGGGCGGAAGATGCCGACGCGCTCCACCTGGTAGCCGGCGTCGGTGTTCATGAGCTTGACGCGCTGGCCCTTCTTCAGCATGCCCTCGAAAATGCGCACGAGCACGACGACGCCGAGATAGGCGTCGTACCAGCTGTCGATCAGAAGCGCCTTGAGCGGCTTCCCCGCTTCACCCTTGGGCGGCGGCAGGCGCTCGACGATGGCTTCGAGCACCGCTTCAACGTTGAGCCCGGTCTTGGCCGAGATCGGCACGGCGCCCGACGCGTCGAGGCCGATCACGTCCTCGATCTGCTGCTTGACGCGGTCGGCGTCGGCGGACGGCAGATCGACCTTGTTCAGCACCGGCAGGATCTCGAGGTTGTTGTCGAGCGCCTGGTAGACGTTGGCGAGCGTCTGGGCTTCGACGCCCTGGGACGCGTCGACGACGAGGACGGCCCCCTCGCAGGCGGCGAGCGAGCGCGAGACCTCGTAGGCGAAGTCCACGTGCCCGGGCGTGTCCATCAGATTGAGCTGATAGGTCTTGCCGTCCTTGGCCTTGTAGTCGAGGCGCACCGTCTGCGCCTTGATCGTGATGCCGCGCTCGCGCTCGATGTCCATGGAATCGAGGATCTGCTCCTTCATCTCGCGCGCCGGCACGTTTCCGCACAGCTGAATGAGCCGGTCGGAGAGCGTCGATTTTCCGTGGTCGATGTGGGCGATAATGGAGAAGTTGCGTATGAGCGCGGTATCGGTCATGGGCGCGTCCTTAGCACCTCGCCCTCCCGTGCAAAAGGGCCGTTTTTCGGCCTTCAGACGACCAAGCGGCGCGCCTAACCTGGGGGCATCAGCACCACCACGGCCATGAGGTAGATGACGATCGAGAGCACGTCCTGGAGATGATCGTTGCCAGCGGCCCCGAGCCGAACGCCGGATCGAGCCCCTGGCGGCTCAAGAGCCACGGCAGGGTGAGGCCGACCGTCGCCGCTATCAATCCTGCCGCGAGGATCGCCACGGCGACTGTCGCAGCGAGGCGCGCGTCGCCGAAACCCAAGGCCACACCGACAAACGCGAAAAAGGCCAGCACAATGCCGATGATGGCGCCGGCCGCCGTCTCGCCGGCGAGCACATCCAGGAACGGGCGATGCGCGAACGAAAGCCCGCGGACCGCGACGGCCTCGGTCTGGGTCCCGATAGCATCGGCGAGGTAGACGATCCCTGGAACGAAGAACGCAAGCTTCACGTTGCTCGAGAACGTCGCCTCGAAACTTGCCATGATGGCGGTGGCGACCATGCTCCCGGCAAGGCCAACGCCGAGCCACGGCAACCGGCGAGCCGCCCTCGAGAGGGGAGGATCGTCCAGAGCATGGCGCGCCACGTCGAGCGGCTTCATGATTCCGGCAAGGCGATGCATGTCCTCGGTGTGCTCGTGCCAGAGCACGTCGAGCAGGCGCGTCGCGCCAATGCAGCCGAGCGCGCGCCCGTCCTTGGATACGACCGGAACACCGACGAGTTTTCCGGCGCGCGCGATCTCGGCGACGTGCTCCTGGTCGGTTGCGACCCCGACCGACGGCCAGCGCGCATCCAAGAGCGCGTGCGCCCGAGTTTCGCCGTCGCCGTCGATCAAGGCGGCGAGACGGATCGCGCCGAGATAGCGCCCATCGGCGTCGATCGCTATCGTCGGGTCCGCATTGTCGTATTTGGACGACGCGATGCGACGTCGCAGATCGCCGACCGTGTCGTCGGGACCGGCGAAAGGCACGTTCCGGCTCATGAGCCGTCCGGCCGTCTCGGCTCGGTGCTCGCTGCCGTCGCGCCCGCCAGCCGCATTGCTCGAATCCATGAATCCCTCCTTCGTTGCAGCGGCTATCACACGACGTGCTATCGCGAATTTGGCATCGAACGCCGCATCTCCTGTGCATCAGCCTTCAAAAAAATCACAAAAAAACCGGGCTGGCTCATCGGCGGCGCGTGTGCCATGATTGGCGTGGGGGTGGGCTGCCAGATCTGGAGGTCCACGTATGTCTGCGAAATCAGGCGACTGCACGCAGCCGGCCGAGCTTTGAATCGGCAAGTGCCGGCACCAGCGACGAAACTCGCAACGCCGTGAACAAAGCGTTCGACGCGCTTTCCGACTGGCGCCAAGAGCTCGTCGAGAGCGCCGAGCGTAACGGCAACAAGGTCTTCGACAATATGGCGGCCGCGGCCAAGGCCATGGGCTGGCCGAGCGACATCGTCGAAGCGACCCGCAACCACATGCAAAATGCATCGAAAATGCAGCTCCAGGTCATCGACCAGGTGATGGACCTCTGGGAGCAGCAGGTGAAGTCTCCGTCGAGCTTCAACTTCTCGGCCGCAATGGAAAAATTCCCGCTGTTTCCAGGGTCGACCGAAGGCCAGCTCCCGTTCCCGGACATGCGGTCGTTCGCCAATATGAACCCGGTCCAGTTCTGGATGCAGGCGGCTGACATGTGGCAGAAGAACTGGGCGACGGCGATGTCGTCGTGGATGGGCCAGGCGGGCGGCGGACCGCGCGGAAATGGTGGATCACGGGCGCCCGGCCCTCGGTAAGGCCGATCAGAGGTGAGATTTCCGGTTCGGCCTCGCCATGAAGGTCGCCGCGCAGGCGCTCGCATTTTTTCTGGCGGCAGGATCATGCGCGGGGGCGGGCGACACGCTCCCGGACAACGACCCGCTCGCGCTAGTGCGGTTTCTCTATGCGCAGAGCCTTGCTGAGGATCGCGCGCGGACCCCTCCTCAGCCCGATGCCGAGTTTCTGGCCCCATTCACGGCGGAGCTTGCCGCGCTTTGGCTCGATGCGCGCGGTCGTCCGCTGCCCCCCGACGTGCCCGACGGGCTGATCCTCCACACTTATTTCGGAATGGGCGCGCTGCCGGGCCGGCCCGTGGCTCTCGAGGCCATCGCCGAGGAGAAGCGCACGCCGTCCGAGGCGATCGTCGGCGTCGATCTCAAGGTCCGCGATCACGACCGCCATGTGCGGGTTACTCTCACGCCGGAGAACGGCCGTTGGCGCATCGCCAACATCGCCTATGACGACAGCGCCGATTTCGCCGCGTGGCTCAAGAAGCGCGCGGGCCGGTGAGGCGCTCGAAAGTACCGGCCGCAGCCCTGGCACCCAATCGGGCTGAGCGGCGCCACGTCTCGGCGAACGCGCCAAGACGCGCCTTGATCAGCTCGGCACTTCGGATGAACGGACGGAAGTAAAGAACGCTGAGCGCGCGAAAATCGTGTGTCTCCGCGCCGATGCCGAAGCTCTCGATCTCGCGCCCTTGGGGAATATGGATCGTCCCGAACCAGCGGTCCCAGATCGCAAGCGAGCCGCCCAAGTTCTTGTCGAAATGGCGCGGGTCGCTCGAGTGATGGATCTGATGCATGGCCGGGCTGATGATCCATCGCTCGATCCTCGGCCCGAAGCTGAGCCACACCGGGCTGTGACGAAGCACGCCGCCGGCGACGTTGAAAAAGACGAGCAGGCCGTTGGCGCCGCACACGGTCATCACGGTGAGCTTGTCGCCGAAGAAGCCGATGAAGAGGCCGTTGACAAGACCGAAGCTCACGGCGCCCGCGAGCGAGCTCAAGATGACCTCGAAGGGATGCAGTCGCTCGGCGGTGAGAAAGTTCAGGTGCTCGGCCGAGTGGTGCACCTTGTGGAACTCCCACAGCTCGGGAACCCGGTGCATGAGGAGGTGCGCGTAGTAGCGGACGAAGTCGTCGACCAGGAACAGCGTGACGGTCATGAGGCCGCCGAGCGCGAGCGCGGTTGCGTCGTTGGCTTGTCCGGACACGCCGACGGCCTTGAGGACAGCGACGACGAAGTCGGCGATTACGCGCCAATTGAGAAAGGCCCACGACAGGATCGTGAGGCGCAGCACCGAGCCCATCACCAGAATGAAGTAGTCGTTCCTCGCGCTGCGGCTCAGCCAGACGTGGGGAGCAAAGAGCGGTTGCTCGCCGGGGTGCGCGGCCTCGGCGCGCCGGCTTACGTAGATCGCAAGCGCGATCCCGGTCGCGCAATAGAGCCAGTAGTAGCGGGAGCTGGCGTCGGCCAGAAACTCGTTGAGCGGCCAGAGGAGGCCCGTCGCGGCCGACGTCAAGATGCCGACGATCCAGTCGAACATGCCTCGGCATTCCCTGGCTGGAGATGGTGCTGGGGTCGAGGCTAGGTCTCAACCGTCAACAAGCTCTTAAGCGCCCGGCATGTGGCGCCCTACCGTCAGGGATTGGCGAACGGCGAGAACTCCGGCGGCGGTGCCGGCGACCAGCTCGAGGACATGACCCCGCTTGGTTCGGCCCGCACCCTCGACTGCGCAGGAGTGCGCGGCTTTGGCAGCGCCGCCGTTTCAGTCACTGCCGCGGCGTCTGCGGTGCTGCCGTTCGCTGCCATCTCGGAACCTGACTGATTACCGGCCGCCGCGACTGCTTGCGCTTCCTTCGCCGCCTCGGCTTCGATCATCGCGTATGTCTCGTGCCGGGCAAGCTCGGCCTCCGACCACGGCTCGGGCTTGCAGGCACACCCCGCGACAAGCTCCTTGCGGTAGAGGAACGCCTGAGGCAGACGCCCGTAGGCTCGTCCCGAGAGATCGGTCATGTGCTCGACGTCGTCGCTCCCGCGCGGCAGATAGAAGAGCCGGGCCTCCGAGCCGCAGCTCTCCTGGCACACCTTGGCGTCGCGATAGAACCGCCCGCGCGTGGTCGCGCTGCTGATCGGGAAATAGAAGCCGTCGCACAGGCGCACGCACAGCGTCCGATAGCTCGTTGAGCTCACTTGCGGGCTCGGCGTCCAGAAGTAGGGCGCAAACGCGTAGCCGAACCCATAGGGGCTCGTGCGGCCGAAGCTGCGAAGCGAGGGCGGCGGTCCAAGGCGCTGAGCGGGCGCGGGATCGGATCCGAAAAGCTTCTGGAAGAACGATTGCGCGTGCGCCGGCGGCCCTGCCGCCAGCGCACCGAACGCAACCAACACACCGATTGCAATACTGGACGAACGCATGACGCCACAGACTGTTGAAGGGCCGACTGCCCCTACGCTACTCGGCCGGGCGCGTACTCAAGCACGGCCACTCGAGCCGACAATGCAGCGAACATGGCAAAGAATTGCTGAACGGCCCGCCCATCAATTCGTTAACAGGCGTTAGCGTCCGCTAAGCTTGCGGTTCACGGGACGAGGACGATCTTTCCCACGGCTTCCCTGCGGTCGAGGACGCGCATCGCATCAGCCGCGCGATCGAGCGGAAACGTCCCATGGAGGCGCGGGTTGAGCTTCCCTGCCGCGACCCAGTCCAGGATCTCACTCATGTTCCGGCGATGACCTTGCGCGTCCCGCCGCACCGACTCGCCCCAGAACACGCCGACCGCCTCCGCGCCCCTGAGCAGGAGAAGATTGAGAGGCAGGCTCGGGATGTCGCCCGAGGCGAACCCGACGACGAGGAAACGCCCCTGCCAGGCGAGCGCGCGGATTGCGGGCTCGGCAAAGCTCCCGCCGACGCAGTCGTAGACGACGTCGACGCCGCGGCCGCCCGTGAGCTCGCGCAGACCGGCTTTGAGGTCGCCCTCCTCGTAGTTGAAGAGCTCGTCGGCGCCGTGGGCACGAGCGACCTCGAGCTTTTCCGCGGAGGACGCCGCCGCGATGACCCGCGCACCCATGAGCTTCGCGATCTCGACTGCCGCGAGCCCCGCTCCCCCCGAGGCCCCGAGAACGGCGACCGTTTCGCCGGGCCTAAGCCGTCCCCGGTCCTTGAGCCCGTGAATGGCGGTGCCGTAGGTGACCGCAACCCCGGCCGCGACCTCGTCAGATACGCCGGCCGGCACCGGGACAAGCGTCTCTGCCTTGACCGCGATCCGCTCGCGCGCCCCGCCCCAGCCGACATACGCGGCGACCCGATCACCAGCCGCTAGCCCCGCGACGCCCGGCCCGACGCTCTCCACGATGCCCGCGATCTCCCCCGACGGCGAGAACGGCAGCTCCGGCTTCGCCTGGTACTTGCCGCGCGTGATGAGGGTATCGAAGAAGTTGAGGGCCGCCGCCCTTACGGCGACAATCGCCTCTCCCGGACCCGCTACCGGCTCGGCGATGTCGGCGAGCTCGAGGCCGTCGGGCCCATCGAGGCTCTTGCACAGGACGGCTTTCATTCTAGAACTCCCGGTGAGCATCAGAGGGCCGCGCCGACCTCCTTAACCGCAGCTCCGAGAGACGCCAAGGCGCATAGCGACCGCAAGTCAATCGATGAGCAGAAACCGCCGACCCGAGAGCTGGCCGCCAAAGCCGCGCGGCTATTTCGCCATCGGCGCGGAGCGCATGTCGAAGGCGCTCAATCTCGGCAATATGATGCGCTCGGCGCACGGCTTCGGCGCGAGCTTTACCTTCACCATCGGCGCGACCTATCAGGCGCTCGAAGCGCGCGCCGACACGTCGAAGGGCCAGTGGCATCTGCCGCACTACAATTGGGCTTCCCTCGAGGACATGGAGCTGCCGCAGGGTTGCAAGCTCGTCGGCGTCGAGCTCCTGGACGAGGCCATTGATCTCCCGAGCTTCCGCCACCCGCTCAGGGCGGCCTACGTGCTCGGACCCGAGGACGGCTCGCTCACGCCCGCCCTCCTCGCCCGGTGCGACTACACCGTCAAGATCCCGACCACATTCTGCGTCAACGTCGCGATGGCAGGCGCAATCGTCATGTATGACCGGGTGAGAAGCCTTGCCCGGTTTGCCGACCGCCCGCTGACTGAAGGGGGGCCCGCTGCCTCGGGGCGCACGCGCCGAGGCCAGGCTGGCGAGTGACAGACCGAGACTCTCCCAAGTATATGAGCGCCATGACTGATCGGCACCCGAGACCGCTCGAGCCTCGACGCTGCGCACGCCCCGCCGTTTCCTTCGTCACGGGTATCCTTTGGCTCGCCGTCCCCGCCGCTGCGCAAACCGCGCTGGAGGCCGGACGGTACGGGGACTGGATCTTGAGCGTCGCTCCGGGTAAGTCGAAGATCTGCTATGCGGCCACCCAGCCCAAGGCGAAAGAGCCGGCCACCGCCAACCGCGCCAAGGTGCTGCTCTACATCTCGGCATGGCCCAAGGACGGCGTGAAATCCGAGGTATCCTTCAAGCTCGGCTACCCGATCAAGACCGGAAGCGAGGTGACGGTCCTCGTCGGCAAGGATACTTTCACGCTTTTTCCGAAGGAGGACCGGGCCTTCGTCGACGATCCGACGGAGGAATTGAAGCTCATCGAGGCGATGAAGAAGGGCTCGAAACTCCTGGTCAAGGCCACGTCCGAGCGCGGAACGGCGACGACCGACACCTACTCGCTCGCTGGCCTCTCGCAAGCGCTTCAAGCGCTCGCCACGAGCTGTCCTTAACGAACGCGCTCGCCGCCGACCTTTCAGCGCCGGTCAAGACACGCTAGATAAATCCCGTGATCTTCCAACTCGCGCCCAAATGACCGTCACAGTCCGAGAGCATGCGCGCCAGGCGCCATCAAAGGTCCCAGCGGTGAAGCCGTCGCTGGCCGGCCTCACGCGAGCGCGCCTCGGCAATGCGCTCGCCCGGATCGGTGTGCCGGAAAAGCAGCTCCGCATGCGCACCGGGCAGCTCTGGCGCTGGATCTACGTCTCGGGCGCGACCTCGTTCGACGACATGACCGACGTGTCGAAGGGGCTGCGATCTCAGCTTTCAGATGCCTATTCTCTCGACCGCCCCGAGGTCGTCCACGAGCAGGTCTCGACCGACGGCACGCGAAAATGGCTGCTCCGGCTTCCCCGCCGCGGCCACGAGGCGAAGGCGCCCGAGATCGAGACCGTCTACATTCCGGAGGCCGACCGCGGCACGCTCTGTATCTCCTCCCAGGTCGGCTGCACGCTCTCGTGCACGTTCTGCCACACGGGAACCCAGCGGCTCGTGCGCAATCTCGAGGCGGAGGAGATCGTCGGCCAGATCCTGCTCGCGCGCGACCGCATCGGCGACTGGCCGGGGGCCGAAGCGCCGGACGACGGCGGGCTCATCCCGGCCACGGAGCGCAAGATCACCAATGTCGTGCTCATGGGCATGGGCGAGCCGCTCTACAATTTCGACAACGTCAGGGACGCGATGGAGGTCGCGGCCGACGGCGAAGGGCTGTCGGTCTCGAAGCGGCGCATCACGCTGTCGACGTCGGGCATCGTCCCCGAGATCGGCCGCTGGGGGAAGGAGGCGGGCACCATGCTCGCGATCTCGCTCCACGCGACCCGCGACGAGCTTCGCGACGAGCTGGTGCCAATCAACCGCAAGCACCCGATCGGCGAGCTCATCGAGGCATGCCGCAACTATCCCGGCCTCTCCAACGCCAAGCGCATCACATTCGAGTACGTGATGCTGAAGGGCGTGAACGACAGCCTCGCCGACGCCAAGGCGCTCGTGCGCCTGCTCGCCGGGATACCTGCCAAGATCAATCTCATTCCGTTCAACCCGTGGCCCGGCTCGCCTTATGTGTGCTCGGACTGGGAGACGATCGAGCGCTTCGCGGAGGTGGTGAACAAGGCGGGCTATGCGAGCCCGGTGCGCACGCCGCGCGGGCGCGACATCCTCGCCGCCTGCGGGCAGCTCCGCTCGGAAAGCCGCAAGCTCACGGCGCGCGAGCGCGGTTCGACGAACGCCGCACCGAGCGAGACGGGAGCCTGACAGCCGTGTGGCGTGCCGTCGGCCGGATCATCGTCGTTCCGCTGGCCTTCCTCGTGGCCGCCGTCGCCGCGGCCTTCATCGTGGCGACGCTCGGCCTCGAGCAGTTGACCCGCGCGCTCCACTCGACAACGGACGAGAGCGAGCGGGTCGCATCCATGCTCGACGTTGCCTGGCAGGGAACGCTCATCGCCTCGGGCGCTACAATCATTCCCGCCCTCGCCGTCGTCATCATCGGCGAGGTGGCCCGCATCCGGTCCTGGCTCTACTACATGGTGGGTGGCGGAGCGGCACTCGCGGCGATCCCGCTGCTCGCGCGACTGCAGAGCACCGATCCCGCAGCCCTGCCGCCTGCCATCGTGTGGCAGGTGTTCGCCACCGCGGGGTTTGCCGCCGGTCTCGTCTACTGGCTGCTGGCGGGCCGCAACGCCTGACACAATTAAAGCGTCTCCGCGCGTTCCGATCGCGGTTTTCCGTTGAGGGACGGAAGCGGTCGCCTATAGTCGGTTCGGGGAATGCCGCTCAGACTGCCCTCTCGAGGCCTCGAACGATGCTGTCGCTCTTCCGGGTTCTGTTCGGCTTTCTGCTCGCCTCGCTGGCAGCCGGCATCACGCAGGTGCTTTTCGTCGTCACGCCCATGGACATTGCGGCCCTGCCTGTCTCCGCGATGCAGGAGCGCATCCAAGCGGCCGGCCTTCTCGCACTTTTTGCCGCAACCCACACGGCGGTGTTTTCGGCCCCCTTCGCGCTCGTCACCGTCGTAATCGGGGAATGGCAGCCGATCCGCTCCTGGATCTACTACGCGCTCGCGGGGCTGGGCACGGCCGCCGCCGGGTTCCTCGCCCAGCATACGGGCGAAACGACGGGCGCTACGATCTTGAACGACTATGCGTTCCGCGCCTTCGCCGCGACGGGGCTAGCCGGTGGGCTGACCTACTGGGCGGCTGCGGGCCGGCGCGCCGGCGGACGGCGGGTCAATGCCGGGCTCGGTAAGGCGTAAAAAAACTCGGCTCGCTCCGCGGCCTGCGTCGATCGCACACAGCTAAGCTCGCTACTGACATTGTTTTTTTATTAGATTCGGCGTATTTGTTGCATTGCACAAAATGCCCCCGGGCAGGAAATCTGATGTCATACGGGCACTTGCAAGCGCAATTCGCCAAAAGCTGCACGGACGCGGCGTTCGGCTACGCCCGCGCGGCGACCGCAGCCTATGTCGATCTCGCAGGCCAGAGCCTCGACATGTGGGCGCGCGCGGCCTGCGCGGCGACCCAAGTCCCAGGAGATCGGCCGCACTATCAGCCTGACTTCGACCGCACCCCGTCGCCGATGACGCCATTCGACTTCTGGCTCAGCGCCTCGAACGATTGGGCGAAGGCGATGAGCAGGATGACCCCGTTCGGCGATCGCGGATCACCCTTGCCGGTCAATCCCATCACGGTCTGGTGGAGCCTCATGCCGGCCAACGCGATGCCGGTAAGCTGGCCCATGGCCTACGCGTTCATGTCGTCGGGAGTTCCGCGCGCGGTGGCTTGGCCGGCCGCGGAGGCCAATGCCGCAGTGATCGACGCGGCGGAAACCGCAGCCGAAACGGTGACCATGGCACTTTCCAGCTATCGGTCCGAGAGCGGCTATGCCGTCGCCCAGTTGTCGTTCCCGCGCCGCCTGCAGGCGGCCCTGCTGTTTGCCGCACCCTTGAGCGCCGCGCTCGCTTTCCCCTGGGTTCTCGCCAGAGCGTGAGGCGCGGGCCGCCCTATTCCTCCTTGGGGGCTGCCGGTGGTTCCTCCTTTGGGGCTGCCGGTGGCGGCGAGACCTCAACTTTGATCGGGCCGGAGGCCGGCGGCTCTGCCGCAACGGGAGCGTTCGTCGCCGCTTCCTCAGCCGGTGCGGTTGTCGCGGCGGCCGGGGCCTTCTCGACAGCCTTCGCGGTCTCGCTCTTCTTCGACGTGGAGCTGGCGCCGGTCTTTTTCTTCGGAGGGGCGGGCATGCGGCCGACGCAACGGGCGGGGACGACGTTGCCGTCTTCGAGCTTCACGTCGGCGATCCACGCGCACTCCTTCTTAGCCTCCCGGCAAGCGGTCTCGGTCATGCTGAGGCAGGGCGAGAGCGCGGCCGTGGTCGTTGGCGGAGCAGTCCCCGATGGCTTGGCGCCGGCTTTCGCCCAAGGCAGCGTCTCGGTCTTGCCGGCCGCGGCATTCTTCTCGGCCGCTCCGGCCGGCGCGGCCGGGTCTGCCGAAGGCTGAGGCGCGCCCTGCGCTCCGGCACTCGGAAGCGCGCCCGCGTCGGGCGCGGGCGGGACCGTCCGCGGTGTTGGGTCGATGCCACCCCCCATCAGGGCGGTAGCGGCGATCGCCGCGAGGGCCACGCCGCGCCGTTGAGGCGCTGTTCTTGTCACGAAGCTCCCCCTTACGCAAAACGCGCAACCGCATCTTCGGGAAATTTGGCACAGAAACACGGCGACATGATGGAATATTGTTCATTTTCAGCATAAGTCCGAAGCGGCGCCTTGCTAGGATGTCCGGGACGCCGCCGCCATTTCGGAGCAATGCGAAATTGCCATTTCCAACAGGTCGTCGCCCCAAACATCGGGCCGAGCAGGAACGGCTGCCAGGCGACCTCGACGCCGGCCGCCCCCGCCGCGGCCTCGATGCGCATGGCCGAGAGATAGGAGTAGGTCGACGCAAATTCGTACCAGAACGTGAGCGGGGCATGAGCGCGGCTTTCGTGTCGGAACGAGGGCTTGCGGTCGCAAGGGGCAAACCTTGCAGGCGGGCGGCCGATCCCTATAGTGCGGCCCGAAACGACGGCCCGCCATCCCGAAAGAGCCCGCAATGTCTGCAAGTCCCAAGACCATCCGCAAGGCGGTCCTCGCCTACTCGGGAGGCCTCGACACCTCGATCATCCTGAAGTGGCTGCAGGAGACCTACGGCTGCGAGGTTGTGACCTTCACGGCCGACCTCGGCCAGGGCGAGGAGCTCGAGCCCGCGCGCAAGAAGGCCGAGCTGCTCGGCATCAGACGTGAGAACATCTTCATCGAAGATTTGCGCGAGGAGTTCGTCCGCGACTACGTGTTCCCGATGTTCCGCGCCAACGCGCTCTACGAGGGCGTGTACCTCCTCGGCACGTCGATCGCGCGGCCCTTGATCGCCAAGAAGCAGATCGAGATCGCGCGCCTCACCGGCGCCGACGCCGTCTGCCACGGCGCCACGGGCAAGGGCAACGACCAGGTGCGCTTCGAGCTCACCTATTACGCGCTCGAGCCCTCGATCAAGATCATCGCGCCCTGGCGCGAGTGGCACTTCAAGGGCCGCGAGGAGCTTCTAGAGTTCGCGCGCAGGAACCAGATCCCCGTCGCCAAGGACAAGGAAGGCGAGGCGCCGTTCTCGGTCGACGCCAACCTTCTGCATTCCTCCTCCGAGGGCAAGGTGCTCGAGGACCCGGGGAAGAAGGCGCCCGAGATCGTCTACCAGCGCACGATCTCGCCCATGGCCGCGCCGGACAAGGTCACCACGATCAGGATCGGCTTCGAGAAAGGCGACGCCGTCTCGCTCGACGGCATGCGGCTCTCGCCGGCGACCTTGCTCAAGGCCTTGAACGACCTCGGCCGCGACAACGGCATCGGCCGCGTCGACCTCGTCGAGAACCGCTTCGTCGGCATGAAGAGCCGCGGCGTCTACGAGACACCGGGCGGCACGATCCTGCTCGCTGCTCACCGCGCGATCGAGAGCCTGACGCTCGACCGCGGCGCCATGCACCTGAAGGACGAGCTCATGCCCCGCTACGCCGAGCTCGTCTATTACGGCTTCTGGTTCGCGCCCGAGCGCCTGATGCTGCAGGCCGCAATCGATAAGAGCCAGGAGCACGTCGAGGGCGAGGTCACGCTCGAGCTCTACAAGGGCAACGTCATCGTCGTTGGCCGCGAGAGCCCGAAGTCGCTCTATTCCTCGACGCTCGTCACCTTCGAGGACGACCGCGGCGCCTACGACCAGAAGGACGCAGAGGGCTTCATCAAGCTCAATGCGCTGCGGCTGAGGACATTGGGGAAGAGGGATGGGGGGAAGTAACGAGAAGGAGCGCTGCCTTTCTTCACGGCTTCCCGGAAGGCGCGGCCCGAAGGGACGCGGCTATCCGGGATCTTTACGGGGACTCGATCCCACTCATCAGCTAACCCACAGGATCTGACCATGGACATCTGGTTCCGCACGGGCGAGGCCACCGTTCTCGCGAGCGAAGGGCAAGCCACCGACGCCATGCCGGAAATCGTCATCGGCTCGGTCAAGGGACCGGTCGGGACGGCCTTTGCCACGATGATGGGGCAGTCCGTCGGCCATACCCGGTTCTTCGTCATCCGCGATCTCAATCAGATGGTGCGGCCGGCGGCGATGATGACATCGAAGGTCACCATCACGAGTGCAGCCTACGTCGACCTATTCGGCGGCGTCGTGCAGGCGGCGATCGGCGACGCGATCGTGGACTGTCTCAAGGACGGTATCCTTCCCGCCGAGATCGCCAACGATATCTGCATGATCATCACGGTGTGGCTCGACCCCCGGTGCGCCGACGATCCCAACCTCGACAAGAAGGACCTCTACCGCACGAACTACGAGGCGACCAAGATCGCCATCGGCCGTGCCATGAGAGGCGAACCCACGGTCGAGGAGCTGATCGCCAACCGCGACAAGATCCGGCACTACGCGCTGGAAGGGGTGTTGGATTAGGGGGCCGCGAGGGCTTGCAAGATTGCCGAGGCCGCGCTGCGGCTCAGGACGCTGGGGAAGAGGGATCGGGGTAAGGGCTGGCGTGCCCTCGTCGGTGGAGAGGTCTCAGAGTATAGAGGCGAAGGGCGATTTTCTCTCTCCAGGCGCGACCGGGCCGTACTCCGAGCGACATTCGCTCGAGGCTAAATCGTCCGGTGCTCAGGAGACGATCCTCACACGAAGCCGTGCCGTAGATCAGTCGCACAGTGCGAGGCCGGCGATCGACGGACGCGATGAGACTCGCGATCGCAGCATCGAAGATCGGCCCATGAAACGGGTTGTACATGTAAACAACTGAGACATCATCGGGAATACGGTAGTTGAGGACATCACACGTGATCAGCTCGATGTCGCGACAGCGAAGTCGGGCGCGGCAGTTCGCGACGTTGCGCCGCGCGATCGCGGTAAGATCCTCGCTGAGTTCAACGCCGATGATCTTCCGGAACGGATACCGCGCAGCCAGAATTACGATCCGCCCCTTGCCTGAGCCCAAATCGAGGAAAACGCTGTCTGAGGTAACATCCTCAGGACGGAGCATGCGATAAAGGTCCAACCAACCGCTTGCTACGTAGCCGACACGGTCTGGCGCGTTAAGTCCGAACCTCTCAAGATCGACATTGTGTGTCGTGTCAATATTCGGTACGCGATCGACCGCGGAATCCGCCGCGCGCCTCAGTGCAAGATATCCTTTTGTCAGCCACTCCGGCTTGTAGCGTTCCGCGATGCCGATGCGTTCCAAAGACTAGCCTCATGAAATGAGGAAGGGCCAAATTGAAACTGCAACACGGATGCGACCTCGGCCCGGGCAAAACACTTGTCTTGGTTAAGTCATTGGCGGGTCTCCTCCCCCTGGGTCCCGGTGTGTCGCGGATGGTCTATCGTTCGCCTGCCTTGGGCTATAGGTGCTCTTGATTTATGCTGTTCCACAGCTGGCATTGGGGGAGCCGCCAATGAAGCCTGTCCGCATGCTCGTCTTGGCTATTGGCGCGGTCGTAGGGGCCGGACTGTGCGCTGCCGGCTCGAACTCGCGCGGAGAGCCCGTCTCTCACCGAAAAAATCAACGCCTACGTCGAGTGCATCAACCGCCTCTCGGAGCGCGCCTACAACTCGCGCTCCCGCTATTTCGAATGGGTCGGCGATAAAGGCCCGACCGGGAAAGAGCGGATCATCTATGGCACCTACACCATCTACGACACGTCCGACTGCAAGAAGAACGTCGAGAAGGCCAACTCGCTCGACCCGCGCGAGGCTGAACTCGAGGCCGCAGCTTCGGCCTACGTCGAGGCGGTCGTCGCGCTCGAGCCTCTCTTGAAGGAGGCGGACGACTACTACGAGCAGGAGGACTACAAGGACGACAAGATGGCCAAGGGCAAGGCCCTGCATCCGCGCCTCGTGACGGCCTGGACTGCGTTCGCGAGCGCCGACCAGAAGCTTCGCGCCGGCATCGACATTATCCAGGACAAGATGGCCGTGGAGGAGCTTGCCGAGATCGAGCGCTCCGAAGGCCGCAAGGAGCGCTATCACGTCCAGGCCCTTATGATGCGCGCCAAGCGGCTCATGCGCGAGCAAAATGCCGACAGGCCCAATCTCGCCGAGATCACGGAGGCGCTCGGCGAGTACGAAGCCATCGCCAAGGCGACGGAGGCGTATGCCGGCGCCAACCCGGACGGCAAGATCGGGTCGGGATTCATCGGCGATGCCAAGACGTTTCTGACCACGGCGAAGCAGCTGATGCGCCGCGTGCGTGACAAGGTGCCATACAGCAGCGGCGACAGGATGATGCTCGAGTCCGGTGGCGGCGCATGGATGGTCGAAGGCTCTCCGGCCCGCCTCTTGCGGGATTACAATCAGCTCATCGACAGCTACAATCGCGGCGCGAGCTTCTAGGCGGGGCGTTCGATGGTCCGAGGTATGTTGTTGGGCTACGCGGCTTGCGCCGCTAACCCAACCTACGAATGGATGACGTTGCGCGACGACAGGGGCGCATCCGACCAGAAGGACGCAGAGGGCTTCATCAAGCTCAACGCGCTGCGGCTACGCACGCTCGCGATGAGCACTCGCAAGGGCTAAGGGCGAAGCGGCTCGGTGCCTTCGTCGAGGATCCTCAGATACTTGGAGTACTCGTACAATCGACTTCGCCGCTTGCCCGTGATCTCGCGCACGATGTCGAGCCTTGCCAGGTGGTCCAGCGATTTCTGCACGGTCGGCTGCGAAAGTTTCAGCCTCTTGGCCATGTGCGGCACAGACTGCAGCGGGGAACGCTGCAGCTCGCCGTGGACTCGCAATGCAGATGCCGCTGCACGACCCAAGGTGGAGATCTTGCCCTTGTCCTTCTCGAACAGGGCGAGCATCCGCCGTGCCGTCTCGACACCCTGCTCGGACGTCTCGATGACGCCGTCCAGGAAGAACTCGAGCCATGCTTCCCAGTCCCCCTTTTCGCGAACCAGCTGCAGGAGCTCGTAGTACCTGGACCGATTTTTCTTGAGGTAGAGGCTCAAGTACAGAATAGGCTCGCGCAACGTCCGCTCCTCGCACAGCATGAGCGTGACGAGGAGGCGGCCCAAACGGCCGTTGCCGTCGAGAAACGGGTGGATCGTCTCGAATTGGACATGGGCAAGGGCGGCGCGCACAAGCACGGGGTACGTGCTGCGGTCATGCAGAAATTTCTCCAAGTCGCCGAGGCAGTCGAGGACGGCCGAAGGCGGCGGCGGCACGAAGAGGGCGTTGCCGGGCCGCGTGCCGCCGATCCAGTTCTGGCTTGTCCGAAATTCACCGGGCTGCTTGCCGCTGCCGCGCCCGCGCGTGAGAAGCTTTTCGTGCATCTCGCGGATAAGGCGCAGTGAGAGTGGGAAACCTTCGGCCAGGCGCTTCAGGCCGTAGTTCATGGCAATGACATAGTTCGAAACCTCCTCGACGTCGTCGAGGGGAACGAACGGCGTCTCCTTGTTCTCGAACAGCAGGAGGTCTGAAAGTGAGGATTGCGTGCCCTCGATCTGGGACGACAGCAGCGCTTCCTTCCTCACGTACATGAAGACGAAGAGACGAGTAGACGGAAGGATCAAGGTAATGCCGTCTAGCCGACCCAGCGCCTGATCGGCTCGGGCAATACGGCCCATGAGGCGGGAGAGATCGAGCGGCGGATCGGGGGGAAGCGGGGGCGGAACATAGCACCTGACCTGCTCGCCAAGCGTGCTGCCGGGCACGTAGTGTCCTATCCGCCCATTGAGTTGCATCGGTCCACCGTCGGCCTCATCCTTTAATAGTGGTTTGTACTATTAAAGGATAGCGCTGTATCCTTTAATAAGCAATTGAGCTATTAAAGGATACCGGAACTCCGAGGGGAGCCTCGCGCAAGCGGGCACGACCGAAGGGAGGACGCGAAACTTACGGGGGAGGTGGGGGTCATGCCGACGTGGAGCGACATTCCGGCCGGTATTCCGATCAAAGTGGACCTCACGTTCCTGTTTGCCGTGGCCACCATATTCTTCAGCGTGCTGCGTCGCACGTTCCCGAGCTATTGGGACTATGGCATCGCCTTCGTGCTCGTGCTCGGCGGTGTCTTCCTCTCGATACTCACGCACGAGCTCGGGCACGCGCTCGCCGCGAGGAGATACGGCCTCTTCGCCGAGGAGATCAGGATCGGCGGCTTCTACGGGCTTGCCCTGCTGTCGGGATCGCCGGCGCGCCTCAGCGAGAGCATCCTGATCCTGCTCGCCGGCCCGCTCGCCAATGCCGCGAATTTCGCCGCTCTCTGGTTCCTGCTCGGCATGCCCACGCTCACGAGCCATTTCTATTTGAGCGACCCCGCATTCGCGACGGCGGTCATGGACCATCCCGCGCTGCGCGTGAGCCTCCAGTGGCTCGCCTACGTCAACCTCGGCATGCTCATCTTCAACCTTCTCCCCGCGTTCCCGCTCGACGGCGGGCGCATCGCGCGGCTCCTGCTCGGCCGCTATCTCGACGACGGGCGCGCGGTGCGGTGGGTCGCGAGCCTCGGCATCCTCATCGGCGCGTGGAGCTGCTTCGGGATCGTCACCTACCCGGCGCTGCTCCTCGTGGGGCCGCTCCTCGTCTTCGCGAATTACGCCATCCGCAGGGGCGAGCTCGCGGCGCCGTCGGACTGAGATGCCCGTCGGCGAGCGATTTGGCTGCTCACCGGCCACAAGCTGCAGAGAAATCCCCCCAGTATCCGGTACACGGCGCCTCGCGGCCGTGCTACCGAGAGGGCGGCTGGCCAATTTCCATGCGCCCGGCACGAGCACACGTTTGCGGTCGAGCTCAGACATTCGGAGCCGCCGGCGTGCCAGCCATGACTTCGGCACCGGACATCGACCAGGTGAGCCATGGCGCCGACGGGCAGCCAGGATTCGGCAGAGCGGGAGCGTATTCGCAGGTCGCGTCGCCTTGCTCGGGCCGCTTTGTCCGGAAGTTTCGCCAGATCGTGCTCTGGCCGCTGCAGCTCTCGCCGCGCCGAGGACGTGGGCACACGCAAGCCGACGTCTGGGATGAGCTGCCTTCTCCCACGGGCGGCCAGGAAAGCTCTTGGAGAGAGATCAGCGACCCATTTCCGCGAGACCCGAGCCGGCTGGAGGAAAGTCACTATCGCGAATTCGAGACCTTCCTTCCCCATGTGCATCGCTTTCTCTATGGGCACGGGGCGCGGGAAAGCCTTGACGGTGAAAGATCGCCGGTACGCGTCTTTCGCCGCCGCGATGTCGCGCAGGCTCGCCTGGTCCTGAACGAGCGCGCGGACGCGCTTCTGTTCGATGTCGCTCGTGTGGACCTCTACGCGTTCACGGATGTCAACGTCGCCGTCCTCGCCGTCGAGATCGAAGGCCGCGACCTCGCCGTCGAAAGCGCTCAGGAGGTCATGTACAGGTTTGGACGCGCCTATCCCGCAGGTTGGTCGGAGACCGGGAAGGCCTCGTACTGCCTCGAGCGTGTTGACTGGCTGGATCGGAACGGTCGCGAGCTTGCGACATCCGACTACGAGCGGCGCGAGAAATTCCTGAGTTCCGTTTGCCGGCTCCATGCGCCGGGGATTGCCGCGCACTGGGAGTTCATGCTGAGGCCGCTCGTCTTCAGTGACGAGGAGGCTGAAGGCCCGCTGAGATGCCGATTGGTCGAGGGCAATCGCATGCCCATCTTGGCGTATCTCGCCCTCGACGATCCGCACTGCCTCACGCCGAACGACTATGTCCGTCTCGGATTGGCGCTCGCTCCCGGCGACCCGTCGGCCTCGCCCTACGGGCCCGCTTTCCTCAAGGATTTCGATGCCCGCTACTGCTATGACCGCTTCCACGATCCCACGCGCGCCGACGGCTGGATCGATACCCGGATCATGTGCTGCGGCTATGCGTTTGTGACGATCGGCGATGCGCGCCTCCCGCTTTTCACCGACCCGGAGCGCGGCGTGCTGGCGCTCTTCCGCCGGCAGATTTTTCTGCTCGGCTTGATCGCGCACTTCCATCGCGCGACGCTGCTCATGCTGTTGGACAGGTTCGTGCGCACGATCAACCGGCTCGAAATAGGGCGGCCGGAGACGCTGCGCCGCTTCCGCACCGAGCTTCGCCAAACAATCGAAACGTTCCTGTGCTTCTCCCACCGCTACTGGTTCTCCGAGGTCACGGACCAGGCTGTGCCGCGCGATCTCTTTCGCATGTGGTCCGAGCACCTCACGACGGCGCCCCTCTATGACGAGGTCAGCCAAGAGCTCCAGCGCATGAACCAATACCTCGACAGCGTCATGCTGCGAAGGACGTCGGGAACGATCCTGCGTCTCACGGTCGTCGCCATTCTCAGTCTCATCGGCACCGCGACCACGGGCTTCCTCGGCATGAACCTTCTCGATGCAACGGATGCCCCGCTCACCTACAAGGTCCTGTTCTTCTGCACTATTGCCGCGCTGGCCCTCACCCTCACCATCTACACCATCATGAAAGCGCGCCCCCTTGCCGATTTCCTCGACGCCCTAGCGGACGATCGGCTCTCCTGGCGTGCCAAGCTCACCGCCTTCTTGGCAGTGTGGAAGCGAGACACCGACGGCTGGGCCCGATGGACGATGGGCTCCCGCCTAAGACCGCCACCGTAAGGGCGCGCTCCCGGCGCCTCTCGTGTGCCGACCTAAATTGAACATCATTTCCATGAAGTGTCGGAAGTGCCTGTGGGCTTATTTTTAAACTAAGGTTTTCTGGACGGCGCTTCAGGCGGGGAATATCATCAGTGTCCAACAAAAGGCCGGCCTCGCCCGGCGCACATCGGCGATAAGCTCGGCGAGCCTTCACTGAGAAACGACAACGGCGGTTCAGCTTCCCCGCACTCATGAGCCGGGAGGGTGAAGTCGATGGGGGGATCACCTCAACATCGATGGTCGTGCTGCGCGCCGGGAGGTGAGCCTTCCGGCGATGAGCTGTTTTGCGCCTGACATCATCGCAAGGGAGGTTCCGTCATGGCCGTCTATACGCACAACGAGGTTGCAGTTCCTGGCTCTCCGCCGTTGGATTGGTTCACATCGCTAATTTTCCTGACGGCGGTCGTCCCTAACTCGACCCCTGCCGCAACAGAGATTAGCTTCACAAGTTCGGACGGCACGGTCACACACGTCTTTGGCAGCTTCACATTTATCATAGATCCGCCTGCAGCCAGCGGAACAATCACCTCTATGACCCGTACCGACGGGTCGGGGATGATCACCTACGAGACAATCACCGGGCTCAATGTGCCGCTGTCGGGCTCGCCAGAGATGTGGGATACGCTTTTTTTCGGCGGGGACGATACCTTCAATGGTTGGTCAGGCCCTGACCTGCTGTTTGGCTGGCTCGGCAACGACATCCTCAACGGAGCCGGCGGCAACGACACGATGATCGGTCACGACGGTAATGACACATATTTCGTCGATAGCACAGGCGACACAGTCATTGAGATTGACCTTCCCGGGGCGGGCATCGACACGATCTTAACCAGTGTGACCTTGAGCGCGCTGCCGGAAGGCGTCGAAAAACTGACGTTGCTGGGTGGGGCGCTGAACGGCACCGGAAACGCCCTCGCCAACACGATCGTTGGCAACGCTGCCGCCAATATTCTGAATGGCCTTGCGGGAGTGGACACCCTGAATGGCGGGGGCGGCAACGACACCTATTTCATCAACAGTTTGGGCGAGGTGCTGATCGATAGCGGCGGCATCGATACGGTGAAGTCGCTTGTCACCAAGACACTTGGCCTTGGCTTCGAAAACCTGACGCTGCTCGGGCTCGGCAACGTGAACGGCACTGGCAATGCGGCTGCCAATATCATCAACGGCAACGCCGGCAAGAACACGCTGTCGGGGCTAGGGAGTAGCGACGTTGTCAACGGCGGCGGCGGCAACGACGTTCTAATTGGCGGTTTCGGCCGCGACACGATGAACGGCGGCGCCGGCCTAGACAGGTTCGATTTCAACGCGCCTATCGATAGCCCGAGAGGCATCGCTCGCGACGTCATCAACGGCTTCAGCCGCCTCCAGCATGACCGGATCGATCTTTCCACGATCGATGCCGACACCAGCGCCAACCCCGGCAACGACGTGTTCAAGTTCATCGGCACTCAGGCATTCCACGGCGGCGGAGGCGAAGTGCGCTTTGCCGGCGGCATCGTTCAAGCCGACATCAATGGCGACAAGATCGCCGACCTCGAGATCAAGGTCTCGGGGCTGGGGGCCATGCTGGGTACCGATTTCATCCTCTAAGCGCATCCTCCACTGGCGCCCAGGGGCAGCTGCACTACAGGTTCGAAGGTCCGGCGAAGACGATCGTCGAGGGTGACATCGACGGCAACAAGGTTGCCGACTTCCAGATCGAGCTCACCGGCCACAAGCTGCTTGGTCTTGGGTAATTTCATATTGTGAGCCCGGTGACCAGCTCATCCCCACATGGCTTGGATCGCATTGGCAGAACATCGTTTTTCTAATCCGTACTCGCGAGGCATCTTGGTATCGGCATTCCTGGACGCTGCCGCCGCCACGCGATATGGTTAATTTGAAGAAAAGGCCGACCTCGTCCGGCGCCGCCGGCGAAAAGCTCGGCAAGACCAACTGAGAAACTTTCTACAACGGCCAGTTCAACTTCCCCGCCCTCATGAGCCGGGAGGGTGAAGCCGATGGGGTTCGCTTCAACATCGATGGTCGGCTGCGCGCCGGGAGCTTCCGGCGAGGTGATGTGCTGTGCCGGGTCCGTCCGGCCAGGCTCTGTCAGGAGGGAGAAACTTAGATGACCGATTTCAACGCAACGAACCTAGTCGACACGCCTGTGCTGACCGCCGGAAACGACAAGGTCATCTTCACCAATGTGAACCAGGCAAACGCCGGGGATGTCTTCAACGGTGGGGGGACCGACTCGATCGTCATCAATGCGAGTGGCGTGAACTTGGCTCCTGTCAGCCTCTCCGGCTTTGAAAGCATCGAGTTGGGGTTCGGCGGTTCCGTGCAACTGACAGCGGCCCAAGTCTCGGCAGCCTTCCCGTCGAATTTGAGTGTGACCGGCACGGCAGGGTCTACTCAAAGTATTCTTGTGAACGGTGCATCCGCATTTTCCGCGGCCGCTTGGACATTCTCGAATTGGAACCCGGACGAGTTCGACTTGATCTTGATCTTGGGCACTGGCGGAGTTCGACAGCATTGCCGGGTCGATTGCGGACGATTTTCTCATCGGCAGCATCGGCGGCGACACGCTCACCGGCGGTAGCAACACCGCATTCGGCGACACGGCCTACTATGCCGGCTCGGCTGCTGGAGTGACCGTCGACCTCACTGTTGTTGGGCTACAGACAAGCACCGGCGATGCCGGTGGAGACACGCTGATCGACATCGAGAACCTGTTCGGCTCGGGAAATATCGACACGCTCACCGGCGACGGAGGCGACAACATCCTCAGCGGTGAGGGCGGGGCGGACACGCTCAACGGCGGCGGCAACACGCCCTTTGGCGACACCGCGAGCTATATGTTTTCCTTGGCGGGAGTAACCGTCGACCTCAAGATTTTGGGGCCGCAGGTCAGCACAGGGGACGCCAGCGGCGACATCCTGAACGGCATCGAAAATCTGTTCGGGTCGACCAATGCAGACGTGCTCGCCGGCAATAGCGGAAATAACCGTCTCGACGGTAGCTTTGGAAGCGACACGGCCCAGTTCGCCGGCGCCGTGGGTACTTATACGATCCGGCGCGTCGACAACGTCACGACGACCTGGATCGTGACCGATACCGCTACCGGCGTGAATGGAGACGATGGGTCAGACACCCTCTCGAACATCGAGACGCTGACCTTCCTCACCGGCGCCACGTCGCTGACCGTCAGCCAGCTCATCGGCGCGCTTATCGACTCCAACGGCACAGCGAACAGTGTCGCCCAAGGCGCCGCTACAGGCACTGCAGTCGGCATCACGGGGTTCGCCCCGGACGGCGACATCGTTAACTACAGCCTGACGAGCAACATAGGCGGCCATTTCCAAATCAATGGCGCGAGCGGAATCGTCACGGTCGCGAACGGCGCCTTCACTGCCCCCACTCACGGCATCACGATACGCGCCACGAGCGCCGACGGCAGTTTCACCGAAAAAGCGTTCACGGTCTCCATCGCCGGGAATGTTCCACCCTCGGCGGTTACGCTTGCGAACAAGAAAGTAGCCATCGCGGAAAGTGCGTCGACCGCGGTCCATACCAAGGTCGCCGATATCCTCGTTACCGATCCTGATGGCGGATCGAACACGCTGGCTCTGACAGGTGCCAACGCTGGTTTGTTCGAGATTGCCGGCAACGCGCTGTTCTTGAAGGCGGGCGTCAAGCTCGATTTCGAGACCAACAGCAGCTATGCGGTTCAGGTCACCGCCGACGACGGGACGGGCGGCTCGCCCGACGCGACCAGCTCGCTCTATACGCTGCTCGTCTCCAACGTCTCGCCCGAGACGATCCTAGGCACGGCAGCCGCCAACACGCTCGTCGGCGGCAGCGACAAGGACCTGATTTTCGGCCTCGGCGGCAACGACAAGCTGATCGGCGGCGGCAATAACGACAGGCTCACGGGGGCGGCCGGAAACGACATCCTCACAGGCGGCCTCGGCGTCGACACGCTCATCGGCGGCTTCGGCCGCGACATCATGACGGGAAACGCGCAGCGCGACATCTTCGACTTCAATCTCGCCGGCGAAACGGGCAAGACACCCTTCACGCGCGACGTGATCAAAAACTTCACGCACTTTCAGGGCGACGACATTGATCTCTCGACCATCGATGCCAAGGCAGGCGTCATCGGAAACCAGGCCTTCAGCTTCATCGGCCAAAAGGCGTTCAGCGGCGTGAAGGGCCAGCTGCACTACAAGTTCGAAGGCCCGGCGAAGACGATCGTCGAGGGCGACATCGACGGCAACAAGGTTGCCGACTTCCAGATCGAGCTCACCGGCCACAGGCTGCTGGTCTTGGGTGATTTCATATTGTGAAAATATCGCCGCGCGGTGCGGGCCTTCAGGCGGGGCGGGAAAGCTACCCTTCTGGCTAGCTCACCCTGCCCTTACGACTTCGGCAGCTCGGCCGAGGCGATGTAGACCGAGAACGACTCGCACCAGATCGTCACGGTGCGGAATTTCGCCATGTCGGTGCCCGGCGGAACGGTGAAGTTCTGGCTGCCCTTGAATGACTTCAGCGGCGCCAGTTTCAGCCGCCCCGCGTCCGCCTCGAATGCGGCCTCCTCGCCGACGGGCCCGGTGTTGAGGTAGACCCAGAAGTTGGGCCCCGGGCCGGCTTCGAAGTTGTCATCGAAATGGATGACCATGTTCCCATCGGTCCGATAGACCGCGCCCGACCCGTTGGCCCAATGAACCGGGTCCCTGCCAGGCGCCGTCTCATCGAAGCGGAACGTGCCAATCTTGCTGACAGCGACCCCGCTCGGCACGGCCTCCGATACGACGGGCGGCGGGAAGATGAAGGGAAACGCAATCAGCATGCCGCCGGCGCCGGCGATGACGCCGAGGACGCCACCCGCAATGAATGCGAACCACCTGCCCATGCTTGAACCCCCTCTGTGGCCTCTATCTATCGATCTTCTCGGAAGTGTAGACAGCTACAAACCTATCCTTTGCTGGCCTCCGCCCTCCTTCCTTTCTTTAGCTCCAATCCTAGGACAGAATTAGGTGTCTCCGGTCCCTCCTTCGCCCCTATCCCAATGACCCGCACGTCCCTCAATCGCACGCTCCGGCGGCTCTATGTCTTCCTCGGCGTCGTGCTCGCCGTCTCGCTCGTCGCGAAGTTCCGCGGCGAGATACCCGGCATTGCCGGCACGCCCGTCGACCGTGCACTCGGCGACGCCTACGATTACCTGCGCGACATGTCGCTGCTTATAGCGACGGGCGGCGTCGCCTATCTCACCAACGTCTTTCAGAAACGCTCGAAGTTCGTCGAGAGCCTCGAGGAGGAATGGCGCGGCATCGTGCGCACAAAGTCAGCGCTCTATACCTTCTGCGAGAAGCAGTATCCCACGAGCGACGACTATCTCTCAGCCTTCTGCCGCATCAGCGAGACGATCGACAACATGCGCATCGTCTACTGCAACGTCGGTGAAACAAAGACATTCGTTGGACTCTATCCCTACGCACCTCTGCACGACATGCGCCGCGCGCTGCAATCGATCGACCCGCGCAAGCGCACGAACATTCCGCCTGAGGAAACGAAGCTCGCCCGCGACGCGATCCTCCAGTCGTTCTACGCGCTGCGCGAGAGCTTCCTCGAGGAACTCGACTTAAACGAACCGGCACAGTCCGCTCTCAGTCTCTGTCGCCCGCCGTCTGAAACAACCAGGTGCGACGCGGCGTGCGCGAAACCTCGAAGGCCGACAGCCAGCGCGCGTACCAGAAAGATCCTGTCGCCCAGGCGGAGAGAGATCGAGGACCTGCTTCGGCCGGCTTTACATGGAAGAGCAGCAATCGCCCGCCATGGCAAGCGCGACACCCAAATCCGCACATAAGGCGGCTGACGCCCTTGGCTGGCGGTGACTGGCGGGATGTGCTACGTCCCGGCAAATTTTTGCGCCGCACAATCGCGGCCCAGCCGGACGCTCCATGGACATCAGAAATATCGCCATCATCGCTCACGTCGACCACGGCAAGACGACCCTCGTCGACGAGCTCTTGAAGCAATCGGGCGCCTTCCGCGAGGGCCAGCGCGTCGCCGAGCGGGCGATGGACTCCAACGACCTCGAGCGCGAGCGCGGCATCACCATCCTCGCCAAATGCACGAGCGTGGTGTGGAAGGGCTGCCGCATCAACATCGTCGACACGCCGGGCCACGCCGACTTCGGCGGCGAGGTCGAGCGCATCCTGAACATGGTCGACGGCGTCATCGTCCTCGTCGACGCCTCCGAGGGACCGCTGCCGCAGACCAAGTTCGTGGTCTCGAAAGCTCTGAAGCGCGGGCTTCGACCCATCGTCGCCATCAACAAGATCGACCGCCCCGACGAGCGCCATCTCGACGTCCTGAACGAGGTCTTCGACCTCTTCGCCAACCTCGACGCCACCGACGAGCAGCTCGACTTCCCGGTGCTCTACGGCTCGGGGCGCAACGGCTGGATGGCGAAGGACCCTGCCGGCCCCAAGGAAAACCTCGCGCCGATGTTCGACCTCATCATCGCGCACGTGCCGCCGCCCAAGGTCGAAGCGGGGCCGGTGCGCATTCTCGCGACCACGCTCGAGGCCGATCCCTTTCTCGGCCGCATCCTCACCGGGCGCATCACGTCGGGCACGCTCAAAGCCAACCAGCAGCTCAAGGCGCTCTCGCGCGACGGCAAGCTGATCGAGACCTTCCGCGTGCAGAAGGTGCTCGCCTTCCGCGGCCTCGAGCGCGTGCCGGTCGATCAGGCCGAGGCGGGCGAGATCGTCGCGCTAGCCGGGATGAGCGAGGCGACGGTGGCCGATACGCTGTGCGATCCTTCGGTCGACACGCCGCTCCCCGCACAGCCGGTCGATCCGCCGACGCTGTCGATGACGTTCCGCATCAACGACGGGCCGTTCGCCGGCCAGGAAGGCGACAAGGTGCAGAGCCGCGTCATCCTCGACCGGCTCTTGAAGGAGGCCGAGCGCAACATCGCCATCAAGGTCGCCGTCTCCGACGACAAGGACGCCTTCGACGTCGCCGGGCGCGGCGAGTTGCAGCTCGGAATTCTGATCGAGAACATGCGCCGCGAGGGCTTCGAGCTCACCGTGTCGCGGCCCAAGGTGGTGATCAGGAACGATCCCGACACGGGCCAGAAGCTCGAGCCGGTCGAGGAAGTCATCATCGACGTCGACGACGGGCATACCGGCGTCGTCGTCCAGAAGCTCGCCGAGCGCAAGGGCGAGCTCTTGGAGATGCGCCCCTCGGGCGGCGGGCGCACGCGCATGGTGTTCCACGTGCCGACCCGCGGGCTTCTAGGCTATCAGAGCGAGCTTCTCTCCGACACGCGCGGCACGGCGGTGATGAACAAGCTCTTCCACGGCTACGCCCCGTTCAAGGGCGAGATCGCCGGTCGGCGCACCGGCGTGCTCATCTCGAACTCGGACGGCGAGGCCGCGGCATACGCCATCTTCAACCTTCAGGACCGCGGACCGTTCATGATCGGACCGCAGACGCGCGTCTACGTCGGCATGATCGTCGGCGAGCACACGCGCGACAACGACCTCGAGGTCAACGTCGTCAAGGGCAAGAAGCTCACCAACATTCGTGCCTCTGGCAAGGACGAGAACGTGCTTCTGACGCCGCCGATGAAGCTCACGCTGGAAAAGTCCATGAGCTACATCACCGACGACGAGCTGGTGGAGGTGACGCCGAAGTCGATTCGCTTGAGGAAGCGCTGGCTCGATCCCAACGAGAGGAAGAAGCAGGAGCGCCGGCGCGAGGCCGAGCGCGAGGCGAGCTTGGCTTGAGCCAGATCCGAGCATTCCCGGATGGGATGGGAAATATTCCCGAGAATAGGGTAAAAGTTCCTGTGCGCGAGAGAAAATTTCCCGAGATCAGCCTGATCATTTGAATCTCATAGAGAAATCGACTGAGAAAGAGTTCATCATATTGACGGGTGTCAAGGCAGACATCCACTTCTCGAATAGGATATTGCTGCACTGCACCACGGGAAGTGCTAACCTGATGCAGTGAAAACTTCCCAACTGGAGGACACGGATCATGAAGCGTATTGCCATTCTCGTCGCTGCGCTCGCTCTCTCGAGCACGCCCGTTTTTGCCGACGATAAGGTCAGCGACGACGAAGGGGCGAAGATCAAGGCAGCCGTTGCCGAGTGGGGCTGCGAGGGCGGCAAGTACGAGAAGGAGAGCGAGGGAACCGGCGTGTTCGAGGCCGAGGACGTGAAGTGCAAGGCTGGTCAGTATGACTTCCGCCTCGACAAGGACTTCAAGGTGTTCGTCATCACGAAGGACTGAGCCTCGACGAGCCCGATCTCCTTTGACCGGCGGCTCCTCTGGGGCCGCCGTTTTCCTTTGCGCCTCACGCTCGAGCTTTGACAGCCGTGGGCACCGCCTCTATGCACGGCCGGGCATAGAGAAGGGCTTCGCGTGCCGATCCGTCCCCGGCCTGCTCCTGCCATCGAGCCGCATGCCGCCGCGCCGTGGCCCGCCGGCGTGACGCCTACGCACGAGTACGCGAGAGCCGTCGATTTCCTGCGTGGCGGGGAGGGACACCTGTTCGTCACGGGGCGCGCGGGGACGGGGAAGTCGACACTTCTGCGCGCGCTGCGCGACTTGATCCCCGGCGAGCTTGCCGTTCTTGCTCCGACCGGGCTCGCGGCCGTCAATGTCGGCGGGCAGACGCTGCACTCGTTCTTCGGGTTTCCCCCGCGCCTCATCCGCGCCGAGGATATCCGGCGCAGCCGCAACGGCGCCGTCATGCGGCGCTTGAAGCTCCTCGTCATCGACGAGGTATCGATGGTGCGCTCCGACCTCATGTGGGCCATCGACCAGTCGCTCCGGGTCAATCGCGGGCGCGCGCGCGAGGCGTTCGGCGGTCTGCGCCTCGTCATGTTCGGGGACCTGCACCAGCTTCCCCCCGTCGTGCCGCAAGGCGAGGTGACCGAGCACCTCGAATTCGGCCTACGGCGGCCCCTTCTTCTTTTCCGTCCCCTCGCTCCGCGAAGGCGCCGGGACGAGCCTCACCGAGCTCACCCATGTCTTCCGCCAGAGCGACGAGGCCCTGATCGGCGTATTGAACCGCGTGCGCGACGGAGAGGCCGACGAGAGCGACCTCGCGCTTCTGAACGCGCGCGTGCGGCCCGTGCGAACGCGCGCCGAGGGAGAAGGCTACGTCATCCTGACGCCGACCAATGCAGCCGCCCATCGCATCAACATGGCCTATCTCGACGCGCTCCCGGGCACGGCGCGGGCCTATGAGGCCGGCATCACCGGCGAGTTCAGCGGCTCAGCCCATCCGACCGATGCCGCCCTCCTCCTCAAGCCCGGCGCCAAGGTCATCCTTTTGCGCAACGACCCCGACCGGCGTTGGGTCAACGGTACGGTCGCGCGGATCTCCCGCCTCGACGACAAGCGGGTGTGGATCGAGGTCGGCGGCAAGGAGCACGAGCTCGAGCAGGCCGCGTGGGAGTCCCGGCGCTACGCCTATGACAAGGCGGCCGAAAAGATCGTCGAGACAGTCGCCGGGACCTTCAGGCAGTTCCCGGTGCGGCTCGCCTGGGCGCTCACCATCCACAAAGCCCAGGGACTCACGCTGGACGACGTCTATATCGACCTCGGGCGCGGCACCTTCGCGCACGGCCAGACTTATGTCGCGCTCTCCCGCTGCCGGTCCCTCGACGGATTGGCGCTGGCCCGCCCGCTGAGGCCGGCCGACATCCTTTTCGACCGCGCGGTGCTCGGCTATCGCGACCTCTTTCATAGCCTTTGACCGACTTGACTTAGCTGCATGAATTGTCAAGTATTCGCACGGGGAGTGCCTTGACCCGATGACCTCCGCAGGCGTCCCAGCATCCTTATCCTTTGTTCTAAAAGAGTTTTCATTTTCTGATGCAGAGCAGCATTTTTTATGTTGCAATGCAAAATAAACCTGCTATATTACACGGCGTAGGATGTCTCGGCGGACTGTCGGGACTCCCATTGCAAACCCCGTCGTAGGTCCCCAATCCGTCTCACAGCCGCCAAGGAAACCAACCATGAACGACACTTTCACCCGCCAAGCACAGGACATGCTCGCTGCCGCCAAAGACGCCCGCATCCCCGAAACCGTTCAAGCCTTCGCCGAGGACGGCGTGTCGAAAGCCCGCGAGGCCTACGGCAAGCTCAGCTCCGTCACCAAGGATGGCGTCAAGGTGATGGAAGAGGTCATGGTCGCCGCCCATGCGGGAGCCAAGTCGATCGGCGAGAAGGTCCTCCGCAACACGGAGATCAACACCGAGGCCGTATTCGATGCGGCGCAGGCGATTGCACGCGCGAAGACGATCCCGGAGGCCGTTCGCCTTCAGACGACCTTCGTTCAGCAGCAGCTCGCCGCCGCGAGCGCGCAGTCGAAGGAGCTCTTCGAGCTTTCCGCCAAAGTCGCCCAGCAGACCTTCGAGTCCATGAACGTCGCAGCGACGAAGACGTTCGAGCAGCTCAAGAAGGCCAGTTGACCGGGCCTGCTGGCCTCGTCAATTCGCGTTGATTTGTCTTGGCCCGGGGCTCAAATAGCTCCGGGCCAATATTTTTTTCCAAGGTCCAGGACCGACCGTTACGACGCGCGCGAGATCGGTTATACTTGCGTCATGTTGGGTTCGCGTTCCGAGGTCAAGATTCGCAAGGGCCGGCCCGCCGATGCCAAGGCCGTTGCTGACATCTTCCGCACCACCTGGCAGCAGTCCTACCGGGGCATCATTCCGCACCTTCATCTCGAAAGCATGGTAAAGCGGCGCGGAACCGATTGGTGGCGCAATGTCATTCGCGCCGGCGACAGTCTCCTCGTTCTCGAGCACGGCGGCGACGTGAGGGGCTATGCGACTCTCGGCGTGGCGCGCACCCGTGGGCCTTATCAGGGCGAAATCTACGAGCTCTACATGAGCCCGACCTACCAGGGATTGGGATTTGGCGAGCATCTTTTCGAGGCGTGCCGGCACGGTCTCGATGAGAAGCGGCTCAAGGGTCTCATCGTATGGGCGCTGACCGACAACACGCAGGCTCTCGACTTCTACTGGCGGCGCGGCGGGCGTCCGGTCGCGCAGACGGTCGAGCGCATAGGCGGGGCCAAGCTCGAGAAGGTCGCCTTCGGCTGGACCTGAGCTCCGTCAGTGAGGAGCTTCCTCGAGGATTCCGGCGGTGATCGGCATTGCGCTGCAGTCGAAGGTCCGAGCCTGCTCATCGGCGATTTCACGCGCGAGCACGATCGCGTCCTTGTTGGCTAGCGCATCGACATAGGCGACATGACACGTCTCCCGGTCCGTCACCCGCATGACGACGAGCGTCTCGCCGCGCCCCGCCGAGGTCTGCGTGAAGTAGCGCACGATCGTCGCGTACGGCACGGTCCGTCCGCTGCGGACGATGAACCGCCATTCGACCGTCGTGCGGGTGGAAGCTCCCTCGAACAGGCTGTTGGCCACGCCCAAGGTTTGAGCGGCCGCTCGCCGCTTGGCCGCATCGGGCCCGACGCTCACGTAGGTCTTGGCGCCCGTCCAGTCGACGAAGACGGGGTAGCCGGGCAGGCCGTCGCAGAGGCGCGCGCCGCCCGGGCTGGGTGAGACCACGCTCTCGCAGGCCGCAAGGTCGACGACAGTGTAGAGACTCTTGACCTGCTGCACCGCCGCAGCGATGTCATGGCTCGCCAAGAGCGCGACGGCCCCGACGATGATGCGCGTCTCTCTCAAGCTCCGCTCCTCGGCAGCGGTCCGGCTCGCGAACGGTCTAGATCGCGATCGTTCTTGATGGAGACGCTTCGCGTCCATCAAGAATGTGAATCGCTATCTAAATTCAAAGTGTAGAGCACGATTCACGCCTGACATGGATCGCGGAGGCGATTCCATGTCAGACAGACGATCGTGCTCTAGTCGGGCATATTGGCCGAATTCGGGGGATGAAACCACGCCTCCGGTCTGCGACGATGCCCGCGGCAGACCCGAAAAGAAAGAGAAGCTCCATGCGCATCGAAGCCATAGCACCCGGCAACGCCCCGCCCGAGGACATCAACGTAGTGGTCGAAGTGCCTGTCGGCGGCGAGCCGATCAAGTACGAAATGGACAAAGCGTCGGGAACTCTATTCGTCGACCGGTTTCTCTACACCCCGATGCGCTACCCCGGAAATTACGGCTTCGTGCCCCATACGCTGTCCCAGGACGGCGATCCGATCGACGTGCTCATCTGCAATACGCGGACGATACTCCCGGGTGCCGTCGTCAACTGCCGTCCCATCGGCGTCCTCGTCATGGAGGACGACGGGGGCGGCGACGAGAAGGTTCTCGCAGTGCCCAGCAGTAAGCTGACCCAGCGCTACGAGAAGATACGCACGGCCGCAGACCTGCCCACCATCACGTTGCAGCAGATCGAGCATTTCTTCGCCCATTATAAGGATTTGGAGCCCGGCAAGTGGGTGCGGATACATCATTTGGGCGATGCTGCAGAAGCGAAAACCCTCATTCGCAACGCGATCGATCGAGCTCGCCTCGGACTGCCCCGGGACAAGGCGTAAACGCTGCCCGCGTGCCGCACTTCCGCTGGGCCGGACGCATGGTATACCCCGGCACGCCTCGAGCCACTGGAGACGCGTTTGAGCGACATGAGGATCGCCGTGATGGGCGCCGCCGGCCGCATGGGCCGCGAGCTCGTGCGCACGGTCCACGCCATGCCGGGATGCACCGTGGCCGGTGGCACTGAGGCGGCAGGCTCCCCACATGTAGGGGCAGATATCGGCGTGCTCGCCGGCCTCGAGCCCCTCGGCATCGCGGTGAGTAGCGATCCGATCGACCTCTTCACCCGCGCCGACGCCATTCTCGACTTCACGACGCCGCGGGCGACGCTCGAGTTCGCCGAGCTCGCCGCCAACGCCCGCATCGTCCATGTCATCGGCACTACCGGACTGGCGGACGACGATTTGACCGCCATCAAGGCCGCAGCCCGTCACGCGACAATCATCAAGGCGGGAAATATGAGCCTGGGCGTGAACCTTCTCGCGGCCTTGACACGGCGCGTGGCCGAAGCGCTCGACGCCGACTTCGACGTCGAGATCGTCGAAATGCATCATCGCAACAAGGTCGACGCCCCGTCGGGGACGGCGCTCATGCTTGGGGAAGCGGCGGCGGCAGGCCGCGGCCTCGACTTGAAGAGCGCGAGAGCGAAGGCTAGGGATGGTAACACGGGGGCCCGAAGACGCGGCGATATTGGATTTGCGTCATTGCGGGGGGGAACGGTCGTCGGCGATCACGCCGTCATATTTGCAGGCGAGGGTGAGCGCATCGAGCTCGTCCACCGCGCGGAGGATCGAGCCATCTTTGCGCGCGGCGCGGTGAAGGCGGCGCTTTGGGGACGAGGCAGGGCTCCGGGACTTTACACCATGGCCGACGTGCTGGGGATTTAGGCCGAACGTATCGAGGATTGCATGTCGACGCTAGAAAGAACACGACGGGTCGGCGCGATGGCGAACAGCCTTGTCCTCGTACGCCACGGCGAAAGCGAGTGGAACAAGAAGAACCTCTTCACCGGAATCCGCAATCCGGATTTGACGGACAAGGGCGTGATCGAGGCCCGGTGGGCGGGGCGTGTGCTCAAGGACAGGGGCCTCAGATTCGACGTCGCTTTCACGAGCAAGCTCAAGCGCGCCCAACACACCCTCGACTTCATCTTGGGCGAGATCGGCCAGACGACCGTCGAGATCTACGAGGATGCGGCCTTGAACGAGCGCGACTACGGTGAGCTCTCCGGTCTCAACAAGGAGGAGGCGCGCAGTCGCTGGGGCGAGGACCTGGTCCAACTTTGGAGGCGAAGCTTCGACGTTCGCCCGCCCGGTGGCGAGAGCCTCAAGGACACGGCCGCACGCGTGCTCCCCTATTACCAGTCGCAAATCTGGCCGCACGTCCAAGTCGGCAAGAATGTCCTCGTCGCCGCCCACGGCAACTCGCTGCGCGCGCTCATCATGAGCCTCGAGAAGCTCTCCGAGCAGGAGATTCTCGACCGCGAGCTCGCGACGGGGGCGCCGCAAGTCTATCGGCTGACGGAGTCGGGCGACGTCGCGGAGTACGAGGAGCTGGTCCGGTCCGAGGGACGCGATGACCATATGGGATGACCTCGGCCGGGGAGCCGAGGACGACGCCCGTCGCTCGGCTGAGTGGAGGGCCTACTGCGAAAGCTCGAAGCTTGCCGCGCGCGTCGAGACCGGGGCGCCGTCCCGCAAGAGCGCTACCGTGCCCTCGTAGCGGCCGGGAGGCCAGGCGGCAGCCGTTCGTCTCTTTCCGGCATAGGCGAGGTAGGACGCCTTGTTGCGCTCGAGGGGATCGCTCGTATTGGTCACCGAGAAGCCCCCGGGGCCGGAAATCGTCAGGCTGATCCGGTCGCCGGCGCGAAGATTGAGGATGCGCGCAAAGAGAAGAAGTTGATCGCTTGCCGCGCCGGGGGGAGGCAGGGCATGCGCGACTTCGAGGCCGTGAAGGTCAGGCATCGCGCCGGTGAAGCCGACGGCCAGGATCTCGCCCGCCTTGTAGGGCAGGGCGCTCAGAGCATCTGCGCGCCATAGGCCGCGTGCCTCTCTTGGATCGGCGCAGGCGCCTTCCCGGGCCTTTCCCGAGAAAGGATCGAGCACCGTCCCGTCATGTCGAACCATGAAATGCAGGTGCGCGAACTCGACGAGCCCCGAATAGCCGACATCGCCCAGCGGCTGGCCGCGCGCAACCTTCTCGCCCTGGTGCACGCGGACGCTGCCCTTGCGCATATGGCAGTACTGCGTCTCCCAGCCCTGTCCGTGATCGATCACGACGCCGTTGCCGCATTCGCGGCCCTTGATGGCGGCGCGCGAGTCAGGCGTGACGAAGGCGTCGGCCATGCCGTCGCGCCCGCCCTTGACGGTCCCGTCGGCCGCAGCGAGCACTGAAACAGCCGTCTTTGTCTCGGCCGCCGAGTTGAGCCGGAAATCGATGCCGTCGTGGCCCTCGTAGGTCGCGGTGCCGCATGCGTAGTCCTTGACCCCGGGACCGGGATCGACGTCGACGTAGCTCTGGATGAAGCAGCTTTCGCCGGGCACGCAGGCGATGGGGAGAGAGAGCTCGGGGGCTCCGTCACCGGCCGCGCCGCCGGCGAGCAGGGGCGCGAGGAGAACACTTGACAAGCTCCGTGCCAACGCCTGCGGCAGACCCATGCGTGAGACCATCCTTCGAGAACAAGCACGGCTCCCTTGCGGGGCGTACGTGCGCAGGGTAGTACCCGCCTCCAGCAGCGACCCTTATAGCCGACGGGAACTCCAAAATCATGGCCACGCACAGTCTTCTCCTGCTCCCGGGTGACGGGATCGGCGTCGAGACCATGGCGGAGGCGGAGCGCGTCATCGCGTTCTTCAACAAGAGAAGCAACCGCGCCAAGTTCGCGTGCCAGTCCGATCTCGTCGGCGGCGCGGCGATCGACAAGCACGGCGTTCCGGTGACCGATGACACAATGGCGCGGGCGAAGCAGGCGGACGCCGTCATCTTCGGAGCCGTCGGCGGTCCCAAGTGGGACAAGGTCCCCTATGCGATCCGCCCGGAGGCGGGGCTCTTGCGCCTGCGCAAGGACCTCGGACTCTTCGCCAATCTCCGCCCCGCCATCTGCTATCCCGCGCTCGCAGACGCGTCCTCGCTGAAGCGCGAGCTCGTCGAGGGGCTCGACATCATGATCGTGCGCGAGCTGACGGGGGGCGTCTATTTCGGCGAGCCGAAGGAGATCGTGACGCTCGAGAACGGCGAGAAGCGTGCCGTCGACACGCAAGTCTATACGACGCACGAGATCGAGCGCATTGCCAAGGTCGCGTTCGATCTTGCGCGCAAGCGCAAGAACAAGGTCCATTCGGCCGAGAAGCGCAACGTGATGAGGACGGGTGTGCTGTGGAACGAGGTCGTCACCCAGACCCACAAGGCCTACGCCCCCGACGTCACCCTCGAGCACATTCTCGCCGACAACTGCGCCATGCAGCTCGTACGCAACCCGAAGCAGTTCGATGTCATCGTCACCGACAATCTGTTCGGCGACGTGCTATCCGACGAAGCCGCCATGGCCACCGGGTCGCTCGGCATGCTGCCCTCTGCCTCCCTCGGCGCGCTCGATCCCAAGAGCGGCAAGCGCCTCGCCCTCTACGAGCCCGTGCACGGGTCGGCGCCCGACATCGCCGGCAAGGGCCTCGCCAATCCGATCGCAACGATTGCGAGCTTCGGCATGGCGCTGCGCTATTCCTGCGACATGGGGAAGGAGGCCGATCTCCTCGACCAGGCCATTGCCGCCGTACTCGCCAAGGGCTACCGCACCGGCGACATCATGCAGCCCGGCATGCGCCAGGTCGGCACCGGCGAGATGGGATCCGCCATCGTTGCCGAGCTCGAAAGGCTCTCCGGTTGACACCGGGGCGAAAATCGGCACGGGCTAGCGCCTCCGCGACTACTGTTGTCGCCAAGACCGGGCCGCTTACATGGTGAGCAACCTTTCGACGATCGGGTTGGCGTTCGCCGATGACGTGGCCTTCAATGCGTCCATGACGCGCCTCGCGGCCAAGGCTCAGCGCCGGGTCAAGACCTGCGCCGGAGACTACGCCATCTGGCGCTCGGAGACCGGCGCCGAGGTGTGGTTCCATCACAGGACCGGGGGCGGCATCGCCGGCCTCACGCCCTTCTTCGACGGCCAGAGCCGCATGACCGTCAAGGTGACCGAGCGCTTCAAGCGTCCGGACGATTCGCCTTTCGAAGGCGCGCTCCTGGCGTGGATGGCCCCCGGCGACGACGGCGCCGGCATCTATCCGCTCGTCTTCGACGCAGTCGATTTCGCGGCGATCTCCGGGCGCAGCCTCCCCTGCATCCTCGAGGCCCGCATCGCGGGCTTTGCCCATCAGCTCCGCGCCTTCCCCTCGGCTGACGCCTACGATCGATCGCAGACCTGCGAGCCCAAGTTCGCCGCTCAGAGCTTCGTCCCGATCGGAATGTTCGCTACGGCCGTAGCCGAAGGCGGCGGTCCACCCTCATCTGCGGCCCTGCTCGCGGGCCGGGTCGGCGCGCACCGGCACCTCACCTCCGACGTGACCGGCCAGACCTTCCACTGGCTCCTCGTGGAGAGCCTCGGGGCCTCGTTCGATATCGTCGCGGACCCCGAGGTCGTCGAGGGCGACATCAGGGATGGGGCCACCGTCGAGGTGTGCTGCTGGCTGTTCGGCCGCGTCCTCGACTGACGCCGCCGGCGGGCCGACGCTGTGCTTTGACGTGGGCGGGTCGCGAATGGCCTTGAAAGGCTCGCCCGGCCCGCGTAAGTCATCGCGCGAATTGCGGGCGGGCGCCGGTCGCGGCGCCCCAAACAACTGGGACCAGATCATGGGCTACAAAGTCGCTGTCGTCGGCGCCACCGGCAATGTCGGCCGGGAGATGCTGAACGTGCTCGTCGAACGCCGTTTTCCGGCCGACGAGGTGTTCGCCATCGCGTCCCGCCGGTCGATCGGCACCGCGGTTTCCTACGGCGACAAGGAGCTCAAGTGCCAGGACCTCGAGCGGTTCGATTTCTCGAAGGCCGACATTTGCCTGATGTCGGCCGGCTCGGCCGTCTCCAAGGAATGGAGCCCCCGCATCGGCGCCAAGGGCTGCGTCGTCATCGATAACTCGTCCTGCTGGCGCTACGACCAGGACGTTCCGCTGATCGTGCCCGAGGTCAACGCGGACGCGGTGCGCGGCTACACCAAGAAGAACATCATCGCCAATCCGAACTGCTCGACGGCGCAGATGGTCGTCGTGCTGAAGCCGCTCCACGACCGGGCAACGATCAAGCGCGTCGTCGTCGCCACCTACCAGTCGGTCTCGGGCGCCGGCAAGGAGGCCATGGACGAGCTCTGGCAGCAGACCAAGGGCACCTACGTGCCCGGTCAGGAGGTCGAGCCCAAGAAGTTCACCAAGCAGATCGCCTTCAACTGCATTCCTCACATCGACGTCTTCATGGAGGACGGCTACACGAAAGAGGAATGGAAGATGCTGGCGGAGACCAAGAAGATCGTCGATACCAAGATCAAGGTCACGGCAACGTGCGTGCGGGTCCCAGTCTTCGTCGGCCATTCGGAGGCGGTCAACATCGAGTTCGACAAGCCGATCTCGGCCGAGGAGGCGCGTGACATCCTGCGCGCGGCGCCGGGCGTCATGGTGGTCGACAAGCGCGAGGCCGGCGGCTACGTGACGCCGGTCGAGGCGGCCGGCGAGTTCGCGACCTATGTCTCGCGCATCCGCGAGGACGCGACCGTCGAGAATGGGCTTGCGCTCTGGATCGTGGCGGACAACCTCTTGAAGGGTGCCGCGCTCAATGCCGTGCAGATCGCGGAAACGCTCATCAACCGCAAGCTTCTGAAGTCGGCCGCGTGATGGTTGCGCGGTCTCCTGGATCGCGATCGTTGCCGGCTATTCGTCGACCGGCTTGGACGCGAGAGCCAGCTGCCCCAGCGCGGCGACGATGGCCGCAAGATCCTCGAGGAAGCGATCGCGGTGGTGGCTCGGCACTGCGGCCAGGATCCTCTCATCGACCCTGTGCACGACCGGGTCCGTCTCCCTGAGCAGCCGCCAGCCCTCGTCCGACAGTTTGACGGCATAGGCGCGGGCATCCTCCCGGCGGCGCCGGCGCTGCAACAGCCCCTTCTTCAGCATGCGGCGGACTATATCGGCGAGAGTGGACCGGTCGATGCCTGTCCGCTCGACGAGTTGGGTCTGATTGAGGCCCTCGTTTGAGGCGACGGCGGCGAGAACCGTGTATTGGCGGGGCGTCAGCGCGTCGCTCCCGACCTCGGCGAGGAACAGGTCGCCCGCACACTGACCCGCACGGTGCAGGAGGTGAATGGGCGATTGCTCGAGAGGGGTGGTGACGGCGAATCTTACTGTCGTGGTGTCGCGTGCCATGAGCTGTCGTATGCCGTGGCAGCCAAGGCCGAAGCGCGAGATGCTCGCACACCCTTCGAGGCTACCCTCACCATTTTCGCCGAGTCGATGAAGATGACTTTCCTCATAGGAGAAAATACGACTTCGTCTGCGCCGTCCAGCAAAAAAGCAATCTAATCCCAAGTAGGATGAAGCGAATCTCAACCGCCACTTCAATAAAAGACAGTTATCGGAAATTCAGGGTCTGGAACAATTTGGGCGTATTCGGCTCAATCACTCAATGCTCTTGGGCAGTTCATGGCGCCTCAGAAGTCCGACTTGGCACAGCGCAAAGATCATCGTCAACGGCAGAATGCCGAAGACCTTGAAGTTCACCCAAGCCTGCTCCGAGAAATTGCGCCACACGATCTCGTTCACGGCCGCCATCGCCAGGAAGAACACCATCCATCGGATGGTCAATTGCCGCCAGCCTTCCTCGGTCAAGCTGAAGGCAGCGCCAAACAGCATCTTGATCAGCGGGCGTCCCGCGAGAAGGCCCGCGCCAAGCACTCCTGCGAAGATGAGGTTCACCATGGTCGGCTTCATTTTGACGAAGCTCGGATCGTTGAGCCAGAAGGTAAGCCCGCCGAAAACGCAGACGATGACCGCCGTCACGAGCGGCATCGGCGCCAGCTTCTCGTAGAGGACCTTCGAGGCGACGAGAGCCGCGAGCGTCGCCGCCATGAGGACGCCGGTCGCCCAGTAGATTCCGCCGAGACCGTAGGCCGCGAAAAACGCAACGAGCGGGCCTAGCTCGATTCCGAACTTGAGGATGGGGCTTGCACGCCAGGACGGCGGGGCCTGCAGCTCGGGCTTCATCTCTGTCATTTCAGCATACTGGGTAGAAAGCCGATCATCGGCAAGCCTCCGCCGCGTCATCCCTGCGATTGGCGCCGCTCGCCGTTTGCCGTCACCAATCCGGCCGCGGCCTTGCCGGTCTCCGGATGGGTCTCGCCTGCGCGGTCCACGCCGTGCTCCGGGATTCGGTGCCTCGTCAGCGACTTGGTGAGGACCCAGGCGTACAGGCCGCTCAACGGCATGATCACGAGGAGCTTGAAGGCGATCCAGATGTTGACGCCGTCCATCGAGTAGCCGAGCACTGAATAGACCGAATCGTCCTTGAAGGTGATGCGGACGGCCTCATTCAGCACGGCCGTGAACAGGAAGAACCAGGCGAAGCTGCGCGTGAAGGCATCCCAGCCCTCCTTCGTATAGTGGAATGTCTTATCGAACACGTACTTGAAGAAATTCCTGTCGAGCCACAGCCCGATGAAGAGGAAGGCCGCGAACATGGCGTTGAAGATCGTGACCTTGATCTGAACCCACATCGGATCCTTGGTGATGAGGGTGAGCGTGCCGAAGACGATGGTTACCGTCGAGGCGATGAGCGGAAACACGGGCGGGCGGCCGAACATGTAGACCATGGCCGCAATCGCCATCACGGTGGTGATGAGAAGCGCCCACGTGCCGGCGTTGATGCCGTAGAGGCCGTTGACGACGAACATCGTCACGAGCGGCCCGAACTCGCTCAGGATATTGACGGTCTGCTCGGCATTGAAGGGGTAGATCCGGTGGCGGCTCATGTCTGAAAAATGATCCTGGTTTTTGTGGTGCCCCTGCGATCCCAAGCGGAACCTAACCTTCGGCAATTGCTCGCGAGAACTCTCCTGCGTCGAACGGCTGCAGGTCGTCTAGCCCCTCTCCGACGCCGATCGCATGAACGGGAAGCCCGTGCTTCGCGGCAATCGCGACCAAGATGCCGCCGCGCGCGGTCCCGTCGAGCTTGGTCATGACGAGACCTGTGACGCCGACGCGGGCGCGGAAGGTATCGACCTGCGACAGCGCGTTTTGTCCCGTCGTTGCGTCGAGCACCAGGACAACGTCATGGGGTGCCGTGGCATCGACCTTCTTCAGGACCCGCACCATCTTCTCGAGCTCGCCCATCAACGCCTCTTTGTTCTGAAGGCGCCCCGCGGTGTCTAGCAGAAGCACGTCGAAGCCTTCATCGCGCGCTTGTCGCAGCGCCTCGTATGCGAGGGACGCGGCGTCGGAGCCCGCAGCGTGCGCGACAACGCGCGCGCCGGAGCGCTCGCCCCAAATCTTGAGCTGATCGATCGCCGCAGCGCGGAACGTGTCGCCCGCGGCGACCATGACTTTCCTGCCCTCGCGCGTGAGCTCGCCGGCGATCTTGCCGATGGTCGTCGTCTTGCCGCTGCCGTTGACGCCGACGACGAGAATGACGTGCGGTTTGTTCGATGCGGAGATCTCGAGCGGGCGCGCGACAGGGGAAAGTACTCGCGCGATCTCCTCGCCAAGGACACGGCGCACGTCGGCAGCCGAGATTCCCTTTTCGAAGCGCCCGGCCGCGAGCGTCCGCGTGATCCGCGCCGCGGTCTCGACGCCGAGGTCGGCGCCGATGAGGACGTCCTCGAGCTCGTCCAGCGTGCCGGCGTCGAGCTTGCGCTTGTCGATCAGCCCAGTGATGCCCTCCGTTAACCGGGAGGAGGTCTTGCCGAGCCCGGCCTTGAGGCGCTGGAACCACCCTGTGCGCGGCTCCGCCGTGGCCTCCTCAGGCGTCTCCGTCGCGGATTGGGGGCTCACGGCGTCGCCACCGAGCCACCGGCCGAAGGCACTCTTGGCTTTGGGCCCGGCTCCGCTCACGCCGCCACCTCGCCGACAAGACGGTTGCCGTCGTGACCGGCGATGCGCGTACGCGCGAGAACACCGACATCGAGCGCCGGCTCGACCTCGATCTCCGCAAATTGCGGCGTACGACCGATCCCTGGGCGCTCGACGAGAACCTCCGTCTCGGCGCCGCGCTGGCCCTCCAGGAAACGCGCGAGCGTCGCCGCGCCGGACTCCCGCAGCCGGCGTGCGCGCTCCTTCACCACCGGGCGCGCGACCTGTGGCATGCGGGCGGCGGGCGTTCCTTTGCGCGGAGAGAAGGGGAAGACATGGAGGTAGGTGAGGCCGCACTCGGCGACGAGGTCGAGCGTAGCTCGAAACATGCCCTCGGTCTCGGTCGGAAATCCGGCAATGAGGTCGGCGCCGAAGACGATGTCGGGGCGCAGCCGGCGTGCCTCGGCGCAGAAGCGGATGGCATCGTCGCGCACATGGCGCCGCTTCATGCGCTTCAGGATGAGATCGTCGCCGGCCTGCAACGACAGATGAAGGTGCGGCATGAGGCGGGGCTCGGCGGCGACCGCCTCCATGAGATCGCCGTCGGCCTCCACCTGATCGATCGAGGACAGGCGCAGGCGGGCGAGGCCCGGCACGTGCTTCAGGATCTGCTTGACGAGGCGTCCGAGCGAGGCGCGCCCGGGAAGCCCCGCGCCATAGGACGTGATATCGACGCCGGTCAGCACCACCTCGCGGCAGCCGCCGTCGACGAGCCCGGCGATCTGGGCGACGATCTCGCCCGCCGGAACCGAGCGCGACGGCCCGCGCCCGTAAGGGATGATGCAGAACGTGCAGCGATGATCGCACCCGTTCTGCACCTCGACATAGGCGCGCGCCCGCGACCCGAAGCCGTCGATCATGTGATGGGCGCTCTCGCGCAAGCTCATGATGTCGCTGACGACGACGCGTGCCGAGCTCCCGGCCGAAAGAGAGTTGTAGGTCGACCGCGCCATCTTCTCGGCATTGCCGATCACGTGGTCGACCTCCGGCATCTCGGCAAAGCGCTCGGGCTCGATTTGCGCGGCGCACCCGGTGACAATGAGCGTTGCATCGGGACGCTCGCGGCGCAACTTGCGGATCGCTTGCGCTGCCTGCCGCACGGCCTCGCCGGTGACGGCGCACGTATTGACGATGACGCAGTTGTCGAGCCCCGCCTCCGACGTGTGGCGGCGCATGACCTCTGTTTCGTAGGCATTGAGGCGGCAGCCCAGCGTGACGATCAGCGGATCAGACATTCACGTCCTGTCTCAGATGCGCCCGTTGCGGCGCAACCACGCCGTACGGAAACTCGGTAATAGATGACGTGGAGGTCATAGGCTAGGCGTCCGCCCTCGCCGGCGCCCATACGTCCATGAGGCCCTCGTGCTCGACCTCGACGGGCCCTGTCATGAGAATGCGATTGGTAGATGACCATTCGATTACAAGGTTTCCGCCAGGCAGCGTGACGGTAACCTTGCGGTCCACCACGCCCTTGCGCATGGCGGAGACGGCCGCCGCACAGGCCGCCGTTCCGCAGGCCTGCGTGAGACCGGTTCCCCGCTCCCAGGTCCTGATCGTGATCGCGTCGCGTGCGCGGACCTGCGCCAGCGTAATGTTTGCGCGCTCGGGGAACAGCGGGTGGTTCTCGAGCATCGGCCCGAAGCGATCAAGCTCATGGGCCCCGACATCGTCGACCCAGAACACGGCGTGCGGGTTTCCGACATTGACGACAGACGGCGAATGGAGCACCGGCTTGTCGATCGGCCCGATCTGCAGCTCGATCGCGCGCGTATCGTGGAACGGCTCGGAGAGGGGGATCTCGTCCCACCTGAAGCGCGGCTCGCCCATGTCGACAGTGATCGACCCTATGCCCGCGACGCTGACGTCTAGAATTCCCGCTGCCGTTTCGAAGGCGAGCCGGTCGAGGCCGGTGCGCCGGCTCTCGAGCCAGCCGATGCATCGCGTCCCGTTGCCGCATGCGGAAGAAGCCGAGCCGTCGGCATTATAGATTTGGACAAATGCCTGGGTGCCGGGGCTCCTCGGCGGGACGAGCACCATCATCTGGTCGAAGCGTGTGCTCGGGTGAGACGCGAGAGCGCGCACCTCGGAGGTTTCGAACGCCTTCTCATTGTTCCTCACGTCGACGACGAGGATCTCGTTGCCGAGGCCGTTCATTTTCACATAGGGGAGGGCACCGCGAGCGCTCATGGCCCCTTATATGGCGGGCGGCGCCCAAAAGACAAATCGGCTCTCAAGCTCCTCTGTTAAGGGGCGCCGGCACCCTAAATAGGGGGGACCTTCCTAGCATCACCCCATTTGTGAGATGAGAGATGACCCTCAAAGTGCGCACTTTCATGGCCCTTGCAGCTTCTCTTGTCGCGCTTGCCGCGACCAACGCCCGCGCGGAGCAGACCAACGCGCCCGCAGCCAAGCCGACGCCGATTACTGTCGAGACCGTTGCCAGCGGGCTCGAGAATCCATGGGGCCTCGCGTTTCTCCCGGACGGCCGCCTCCTTGTCACCGAGCGGCCCGGGCGGCTTCGCGTCGTAACCCGGGAGGGCGCCATTTCGGAGCCGATTGCCGGCGTACCGGCCGTGGCCGCGCAAGGCCAGGGCGGGCTCCTGGATGTGGCGCTCGCGCCTGATTTTGCCGAGAGCGGCGTCATCTTCCTCTCGTACGCCGAGCAGAGGGACGGATCCAAGAACGGCACCAGCGTCGCGCGCGCCAAGCTCGTCCTCGACGAGACCGGCGGGCGCCTCACCGATCTCTCCGTCATTTTCCGCCAGGCGCCCGCCTGGAAGAGCACGTACCATTTCGGCTCGCGACTCGTCTTCGCCCGCGACGGCTCGCTATTCGTGACGACGGGCGAGCGCAACCACGCCCGTGAGGAGGCGCAGAACCCCGCCAATCATCTCGGCAAAGTAATCCACATCATGCCGGACGGGACGCCGGCTCCCGACAATCCCAAGATCGAAGGCTGGGACCCGAAGGTGTGGTCGATCGGCCACCGGAACATCCAGGGCGCGGCGCTCGATCCCGTAACGGGCGCGCTGTGGACCGCCGAGCACGGCGCGCGCGGAGGCGATGAGCTCAATCATCCCGAGGCCGGCAAGAACTACGGCTGGCCCGTGATCACCTACGGACGCGACTACTCGGGCGCGAAGATCGGCGAGGGCACAGCCAAGGCCGGCCTCGAGCAACCCGTCTACTATTGGGATCCGTCGATCGCCGTGTCGGGATTGACGTTCTATACGGGCGATCTATTTCCGGACTGGAAGGGCAACATCTTTGTCGGCGGCCTCAACGGCGCGCAGCTCCAGCGCCTCGTCCTCCTCGACGGGAAAGTTGTCGCCCATGAAAAGATGCTGGCCGACCTCGGCGAGCGCATCCGCGATGTGCGTCAGGGCCCGGACGGAGCGCTGTGGGTCTTGACCGACAGCGGTGACGGCAAGCTGCTGAGGCTCATGCCGCGCACGCCCGCGTAAGCGTTAATAGCGCCCTGACCCTGACCTCGGAAGGGTCTGGTCGGCGTCCTTCTCCTTATCCTTGACCTTCTCGGAGGCGACGACCTGCACGCTCTCGTTCCGGTCGATCTGGCAATCGCCGTTCTTGTCCAAAAGCCTGAAGGCCGCGTTCTGCTTGCCGACCATCTCGTCGGCGGAAACGCGCCCATCGGAGTTGGTGTCGTAGTAGGAGAGATTGGCGAGCTGGAACAGCCGGTCGCTCTTTGCCATCACCCCGAACTCGGTCGCATCGAGAACGCTGTCGCCGTTGCTGTCCGCCTCGCGCAGCGACGTGGTCGCGTATTGCTTCCACTCGTCGCAGGTCACGACGCTGTTCTTGTCGAGGTCCCAGGTCTGCGCGGCGCCGATGAACGTCCGGTCGAAGTCGGAAGAATTACTGAACGGCGACGACGTCGTGCAGCCCGAGCCGACGAGCGCGCCGGTGAGGGCGACGCCGGCGAGCGCGAAAAGGCTCCACACCTCGAGCGGCTTCAATCTGCTGTCCATCCCCATCTTGCTCCCCCGACGATCTTGACGTCCGATTGGGCAGATAATTTGACCAATATCCGCCAGCGGCGATGTTACCGCAGCTCGCACACGATAACCATTTGATTGTAGATATTTTCCCCACCAGCGGCCCGGATGCCGCAGGGGTGGCCGGCGCGCACCGCGGCGTTGACAAGGCTCGCGCAAACGAGGATTGTGCCGCCGCTCCAAACGGTTCGTGCTCACGAGCCGCCGCCCTGTCCATGCCGATCCTCGGGGATCGAGCGGGAGGCAGGGGGGTCAACACCCGCCGGCGAGTTTCGTCCGCGGGTGCGTTCTGCATTGGCGCCGACGTGCCTGCACGCCTTGCGCCGCTGAAAGGGTTCGATGTTCCAGTCGCTCTCTGACCGCCTCTCGGGCGTCCTCGACAAGCTGACGAAGCGCGGTGCGCTCTCCGAGAACGACGTCGGCGAGGCCATGCGCGAGGTGCGCCGGGCGCTGCTCGAGGCCGACGTCGCACTCGAGGTCGTGCGCGACTTCACCGAGAGCATCAAAGCCAAAGCCGTCGGCCAGGAGTTCCTGAAGTCGGTCACTCCTGGCCAGATGGTGGTCAAGATCGTGCACGACGAGCTCGTGCGCGTGCTCGGCTCGACCGCCGAGCCGATCGACCTGCACGCGACGCCGCCCGTCGCCATTCTCATGGTCGGCCTCCAGGGGTCGGGCAAGACGACGACGACCGCGAAGATCGCCTGGCGCCTCAAGACCCGCGAGAAGAAGAAGGTCCTGATGGCCTCGCTCGACACGCGCCGGCCCGCGGCGCAGGAGCAGCTCGCCGTGCTCGGACAGCAGACCGAGGTCGACACGCTGCCCATTGTCGCCGGCCAGCCGCCGCTCGGGATTGCGCGCCGCGCGCTCGATGCGGGCCGCCTCGGCGGCTACGACGTGGTGCTGCTCGACACCGCCGGCCGGGTGACGGTCGACGAGGCGCTGATGGCGGAAGTGGCGGAGGTGAAGACCTCCGTCCTGCCGCACGAGGTGCTGCTCGTCGCCGACAGCTTGACCGGCCAGGACGCGGTCGCAACCGCCAAGGCGTTCGAGACCCGCGTCGGCCTCACCGGCATCGTTCTATCGCGCGCGGACGGCGACGGGCGCGGCGGCGCGGCGCTTTCCATGCGCGCCGTCACTGGCAAGCCGATCAAGCTCTTGGGCACCGGCGAGAAGTGGGACGCGCTCGAGGACTTCGACCCGGCGCGCATCGCCGGGCGCATCCTCGGCATGGGCGACATCGTCGGCCTCGTCGAGAAGGCGGCGCAGACGATCGACGTCGAGAAGGCGCGCTCGATCGCCGAGAAAATGAAGAAGGGCGCGTTCGACCTCGACGATCTCGCCGACCAGCTCGTCCAAATGAAGAAGATCGGCGGCATGTCGGGCATGCTCGGGATGCTGCCCGGAGTCAACAAGATCAAGTCGCAGCTTTCGGCGGCCAACCTCGACGACAAGCTTCTCAAGCGCCAGCACGCCATCATCACATCGATGACGCCCAAGGAGCGGCGCAATCCGAAGCTCCTCGACGCCAAGCGCAAGCGGCGCATCGCGGCGGGATCGGGCACCAAAGTCGAGGACGTGAACAAGCTCGTCAAAATGCATCGCCAGATGGCCGACATGATGAAGGCCATGGGCAAGAACCGCGGCGCCATGGCAAAGATGCTCGGCATCGGCGGCGGCGCGCCGAGCGAGGCGGAGATGGCGCGCATGCAGGATGAGCTCGCGAAGCTCGATCCGCGCGCGCTCGCCGAGCTGCCCAAGGATCTCAAGGACGCGCTGCCGAAGGGCCTGCCCGGTCTCGGCGGCGGACCGGCGCCGCGGCTTCCGGGCCTCGGCGGTACGCTGCCCGGCCTCGGCGGGGGCGCATTGCCGAAGTTTCCGGGCCTCCCCGGCAAGAAGAGGTGACGTTTCGCATTCGAGTGCCGGAGCGATCCGGCCATCAGGCTAAGAAAGGAAGAAGAGAATGGCAGCACGGATTAGACTCTCGCGCGGTGGGGCAAAGAAGCGCCCCTACTACTATGTCGTTGTGGCTCACTCGACCTCGCCGCGCGACGGGCGCTACATCGAGCAGATCGGCACGTTCGATCCCATGCTCAAGAAGGACAGCCCCGACAGGGTGAAGCTCAATCTCGAGCGGGCGAAGCACTGGCTATCCGTCGGCGCGCTGCCGACCGACCGCGTTGCGCGCTTGCTCGATGGGGCCGGCCTCATGAAGCGTCAGGCGAGCAACAATCCGGAGAAGGCCAAGCCCAAGAAGAAGGCGCAGGAGCGCGCCGCCGCGGCAGCGGAGAAGGCGGCCAAGGCTGCCGAAGCGGCCGCCTCACCCGAGGCTTCGACCTGACGCCGAGCCGCGAGCGGGAAGGGCCGCATATGACGAGCGCTCCCTCCGGCCTTTCCGCGCTCGCCGACGGCACCATCCTGTCGCCGTTCTCGCGGCTCCGACGCCTGCTCGACGGCGTCGCGCCCGGCATGTCGCCTGCGATCGACATGAGCCTCGGCGAGCCGCGCGAGACCCCGCCGGGCTTCGTCGCCGAGAAGATCAGAGAGGCCCAGGCGGAGTTCGCCAAGTATCCGCCGATCCGCGGTACCGACGAATTGCGCGGCGCCATCGCCGACTGGACCGGGCGCCGCTACGGGGCGGCAGCGAAGATCGATCCCGCGCGCGAGGTCTTGCCGTGCAACGGCTCGCGCGAGGGCCTCTTCTACGCGGCCTTCGCCGCCGCCGGGCGCAAGCAGGTTGCCGGCCGGCCCGCGATCCTGCTCTGCAATCCCTACTATCAGGCCTACCTCGGCGCGGCGCTGGCAGCGGGCTGCGAGCCGGTGTTTCTCAACGCGACCGAGGAGACGGGCCATCTCCCCGATCTCGACGAGATCGCCGCCGACGAAGGTCTCCTCGCGCGCACCGTTGCCTTCTATCTCTGCTCCCCCGCCAACCCGCAGGGCATGATCGCCTCGCGCGCCTACATCGCCCGCGCGCTCGAGCTCGCCCGAACCCACGATTTCCTGCTCTTCCTCGACGAATGCTACTCCGAGATCTACACCGGCGAGGCCCCGGCCGGCGGCCTCGAAATTGCGGCCGAGACGCCGGACCGCTTCCGCAATCTCGTCGTCTTCAACTCGCTCTCGAAGCGCTCCAACCTGCCGGGCCTGCGCTCGGGCTTCTCGGCCGGCGACGCCGGCTTCCTCGACACGCTGTTCGAGGTGCGCAATCTCGCCGGACCGCAAATGCCGGGGCCGACCCAGCACGCCTCCGCCGCCGTCTGGGCCGAGGAGCAGCATGTCGCTGCCAACCGTCTCGCCTACCGGCAGAAGTGGGATCTAGCGGACAAGATCCTCGGCAGCCGCTTCGGGTACCGGCGCCCGGCCGGCGGCTTCTTCCTCTGGCTCGACATGAGCCAATTCGGCGGCGCTAGCGGCGCAGCCGTAACGTTATGGAAACGTTTCGGCGTCAAGGTTTTGCCAGGTGCCACCCTGGCTCAGGCGGGCCGTGACGGGACCAATCCGGGCGCAAAGTACGTGCGCGTCGCGTTGGTTCACGACCTGCCCACAGTCCGGCTGGCACTCGAACGAATTGTTAATGTGTCTGCGTAAGAGACGTTCGTGTAATGCGTTCCGTGGGACTGGATCGCCAGCGCCTATTGCCGGCCTCGCTCGAAGCGTGGCTCGTCGGCTGTTTGAACCGTGCCGGCGGCCTCTCCATTCTTGCCGTCGCCGCGCTCCTCTGGGGCGCCGTGCTGACTTGGTCGGCAACCGACCCTAGCCTCACCCATACGACCGCGGAGCCGGCCCGAAACTGGCTCGGCAATCCCGGCGCCATCGTCGCCGACCTCATCTTGCAGACGCTGGGGTTCGCCGCGGCGATCCCTCTCCTCGTCGCCATGCTGTGGGGCCTCGAGCTCACGTTCAGCCGGCGCCTCGCGAACGCACGGCAGAGAGCCGTCTACTTTCCCATTGCGCTCATCGCGCTCTCCGCCGCCCTCTCCGCGCTTCCCGTGCCCGAGGCCTGGCCGTTTCGCCACGGCTGCGGCGGCATCCTCGGCGATATGGTGCTCCGTGGCGGCAGCTCCGCGTTCGCATTTTTCAACCCCGAGCGCGCCCAGCTCGCCGCGACACTGCTGTTCTCTCTCGCCGGCCTCTCGGCACTCGGCGGCGCCCTCGAGCTCGAGCTCCGGGATCTCCCGCGCCTTGTTCCTCGGCGCCGCGCGCTGCGCCCGGACGTTCTCTTCTCCTGGCTCTTTTCCGTGGTGGCCGCTCCCGCCGTATGGCTTTGGCAATTGTGGAATGACCGACAGGCCAGCGCGGTCGACCGCGAAGCCGGCGATTTCCCCCCGTTCGAGCGAGCGGACGTGCGCAGGTTCCCGATCCACACCGCGCCGGACGAGGCGCAATCGGGTCCCGCCTACGCCGCGTCCTACCCTGATCTCGAGGACGACGAGGAGATCGACCTCGACTCGGAGATCGACATCGATGACGAGACCGGCCTCTCGAGCCGCCTGATCGCCGAGCGCTTCGCGCCTCCGGGTGCCGTGCCTCGCGCGGAGCCACCTCCGCGACCGGTGGTGGCGGTGCCCGCGCCGGTCGCGGCTCCGGCCGCTCATCGCCCGGTCGAGACCCGCCGCGCAGAAGCCACCCTCGAGCGCCCGCCGCTCTCCGCTCTCGAGCGCATCGCGAGCGCGAGAACGCCCGCCGTCTCCCAGGCCGCGCTCGACAAGACGGCGCGCGCACTCGAGGCTGTGCTCGCCGACTTCGGCATCCAGGGGGAGATCCGCGCCATACGCCCGGGCCCCGTCGTCACGCTGTTCGAGCTCGAGCCGGCGCGCGGCACGAAGACCTCGCGCATCGTGTCGCTTGCCGACGACATCGCTCGCTCCATGAGCGCGGCGAGCGTGCGCGTCGCCGTGGTTCCGGGGCGCAATGCGATCGGCATCGAGCTGCCGAACGCGCGCCGCGAGCCGGTCGGCCTGCGCGAGCTCGTCGAGCAGGAGGCCTTCCGTGCCGCCGAGGGCGCGCTGCCTTTGGCGCTCGGCAAGTCGATCAGCGGGGAGACCGTCGTCGCCGATCTCGCCCGCATGCCCCATCTCCTCGTTGCCGGCACCACCGGGTCCGGCAAGTCGGTCGGCGTCAACGCGATGATCCTGTCGCTGCTGTTCCGCCATTCGCCCGACGAGTGCCGGTTCCTGATGATCGACCCGAAGATGCTCGAGCTCTCGGTCTACAACGGCATTCCCCACCTCTTGTGCCCTGTCGTGACCGAGCCGCAAAAAGCGGTAGCGGCACTCAACTGGGCGGTGGGCGAGATGGAGGAGCGCTACAAGCTCATGTCGCGGCTCTCGGTGCGCAACATCGAGGCCTTCAATGCGCGCGTCAGGGACGCGGAGAAGGGCGGCGGAGCGATCGCGCGCACCGTGCAAACCGGCTACGACCGGCGCACGGGGCAAGCGCTCTACGAGCGCGAGAAGATGAGCTTCGAGCCGATGCCCTACATCGTCGTCGTGGTCGACGAGTTCGCCGATCTCATGCTCGCGTCGGGCAAGGAGGTCGAGACTGCCGTCCAGCGCCTCGCGCAGAAGGCGAGAGCGGCGGGCATTCATCTCATCATGGCGACGCAGCGTCCCTCCGTCGACGTCATCACGGGCACGATCAAGGCCAACTTCCCGACCCGCATCAGCTTCAAGGTCGCCTCCAAGATCGACAGCCGCACGATCCTCAACGAGCAGGGCGGCGAGCAGCTTCTCGGCCAGGGCGACATGCTCTACGCGGGCGGCGGGCAGACGCTCAGGATCCACGGGCCGTTCGTGTCCGATTCCGAGGTCGAACGGGTCGCCGACAACCTGCGCCGGCAGGGACCGCCGCGCTACATCACCGGCATCGATGCCGCCGCACGATCCGGCGAAAGCGGAGCCGGGGCCCCGTCCGAAACCGACGACCTTTTCGCCGAGGCCGCCGAGATCGTCCTTCGCGACCGCAAGGCCTCGACCAGCTATCTCCAGCGTCGCCTGTCGATCGGCTACAATCGGGCCGCCGACCTGATCGAGCGGCTCGAGCGGGAGGGCCTCGTCAGCGCGCCGAACCATATGGGCCGGCGCGACGTGCTCGGCGCCGAGGCGGCGCGATCCGCCCCTGCTTTCTGATCTCACTTGGCTTTTTTCCGGGACGGGCGAGACGGCCACCGTGTCAGCCGCTCCTACCCGAGTCGACTTCCGTTCAACAGGCGGCTTTGCCAACATCTCGTCGCATTGTTGGCCCAAATGCTCGTTGCGAAATTTGCCCCGCCCGATTCGGGGCATCCCCGGGGGAAAGTGCATGACCTGGAAAAGTGCCCTGGCGACAGCCGTGGCTATGAATGTGCTGCTCGCCGCTGCTTCAGTTCGCGCCGAAGATTCGAAGCCCGCCACTCCGCCGACCAACGCCGTTGGCGGTGACACCGGCGCGACGAGCGCGGCCGGAGCCGGCTGGAGCACGGAGGTGGCGCCGAGCGGCACGAACGGCTTGACCCTCGACGCCAGGCAAATCGAGATCGTGAAGCAGATCAGCGACTATTTCAATTCGGTCGCCAATCTCAAAGGCGCATTCGTCCAGACCGCCGGCGACAACAAGCGCATGAAGGGCAAGTTCTACGTCAAGCGCCCCGGGCGGTTCCGGTTCGACTACTCGTTGCCGTCGAAGCAGATCATCATTTCGGACGGAGAGTATCTCGCGATCCAAGACCTCGATCTCAACAACGAGGATCGCGTCGCCCTCGACCAGACGCCCTTCCGCCTCGTGCTCCGCAAGGATGTCGATCTCGGGCGCGATGCCCGCATCATGGAAGTGCAGGAATCGGCCGACCTCATCATCATCGCCATTCAGGACAAGAGCCCGGACGCCCCCGGCAGCATCAGGCTCTTCTTCTCGACCCAGCCGACGCTCGAGCTCAAGGAATGGGTGACGACCGACGCGCAGGGCGGAAACACCCGCGTCGAGGTATCCCAGCTCGACAAGTCGAACGAAATCGACGCCGGACTTTTCAAGATCCAGCCCGTCGGCCTCATGAAGCAGCCCTGAAGGTCGTTCAGAAGCGACTCGATTTTTTGAACAGTGACCTATTCGCCGCGGCGCAACACTCGACTTGGGGATAACCGGGTCGGGGTTGGTAAACTTTTCGTGATCGGTTCGTTACACCCCTATTGAAAGCTCACGGCTTGCGCTTATGTGACTACCAGTCAGATGGTGTCAAATTATCGGTAGCTCCCCCCCGTCTAACCGACGACATCGTCTGGGGCACCGGCTTCCCTCCCGGTGCCACGCGCGAAAGCGCTGCAGCGCCCAGCCCCGCCCCCCGGGGTTGGGCGCTTTCTCTTTCAGTGGTAGGTACCGCCCGCTGCGCTGACGCGGCCGCCGGGCGCCGTCGAGAATGCCTCCTCGTCCTCGCCGAGGCCGAGCTCGATCTGACGAAGCTCCTCGGCAAGTGTGGAAAGCCGGCCGCTGATCTTGGTGACGAAGTGGTCGGCCAGCGCCGGGTCGTCGGCCATCTGGGCGTGAAGCTCGGCGCGCGAGATTCTCAAGGCGCGAACCGTCGTCTTGGCGACGATGGTCGAGGAATGATCGGTCTCGATGAGCATGGTCATCTCGCCGAGGAGCGCGCCCTCGGGGACCGCCTCGGCACCAGGCTCGTCGCCGACGCCCGGCCCGCTGATTCTGACGGCTTCCCCCGAGACGATCAGCACGGCGCCATCCCCCGACGCGTGCTCCTCGACGATCACCTCGCCCGGCTTGTAGACGATACGATCGGCGCGGCGCGCCAGCTCGGAGATCTGCAGCGGCTTCAATCCCTGAAACAAGGGAACCCTGAGAAACGGCTTCACGAGGGAATCGATCGCCATGTCGTAAACCCCTTCACACGCCGTCCGGGCCAAAAGGGCGCTTCCGGATCGAGTGAAAGGTCCCCTGATTCGCGCCTGCCGGTCCAGGGTTTCTCGGGAGGGTGTTGATCGAACGGGGACGACGCGGGGATAACCGGCTCAGGGAACCAGCTTGTAGCCGCCCGATTCCGTAACCAGGATCTCGGCGTTGGCCGTATCCTTCTCGATCTTCTGACGCAGGCGGTAGATGTGCGTCTCGAGCGTGTGCGTCGTGACGCCGGCGTTGTAGCCCCAAACCTCGTGGAGCAACGTGTCGCGCGAGACGACCTTCTCGCCGGCCCGATAGAGATACTTGAGGATCGCCGTCTCCTTCTCCGTCAATCGGACCTTGCCGCCCTTCTCGTCGATGAGAAGCTTGGCCGCCGGCTTGAACGCATAGGGGCCGATGGCAAACACGGCATCCTCGCTCTGCTCATGCTGGCGCAGTTGCGCGCGGATGCGGGCCAGCAAGACGGCGAACTTGAAGGGCTTCGTGACGTAGTCGTTGGCGCCGGCGTCGAGGCCCAGAATCTGATCCGCGTCGGAGACGTTGCCTGTCAGCATGATGATCGGGCCCTTGAACCCCGACTTGCGCAACAGGCGCACCGCCTCGCGGCCGTCCATGTCGGGGAGGCCGACATCGAACACGACGAGATCGTGGTGCCCCGTCTTGGCGGACTCGAGGCCGCGCGAGGCGGTGCCCGCCTCGTAGACCTCGAACTCGTCGTGCAGAGCGAGCTGGTCCTTGAGGGATTCACGGAGATCCTCGTCGTCGTCGACAAGTAGGATCTTTCGTGCCGTAGTCATTCTGAACTGCTCCGTGCGTGGGCCCGCTGCATCTTCTGCCATTGCTGGGATGAGACGACCTGGAATGCGTCCCTCTCCGGGAGGACGCTGCGAGGCAACCTAAATGTGGACATCGGGACCGCAACGTCAACTGTTCGTGAGATCCCTTTCGCGCCGCAGTACGGCCGGAAGATTAATGATCGGTTCCTTGAACGTCCCCTGCGCGGTGGGAAGGAGCGGCGTCAAAGCATTGAAACGCGAGGGAGACGGGGCGACGCCCGCAGGACGATACCAGGCTCGCTTTGGATACATCCGGCGCGACCGGATCATGCACCCGCATACGGGGTTGCCATTGAGGCCGCTCAAACCACGAGACGGCTGGTGCGATGCGCCCTCTGACCGCAACTACAATCGCCGCGTCGCAATTCCCTACCCTGCGAGCGCCGAGCGCCTTTGGCGCGACGACCGCCTCTACGACATCATCATAGTCCTCTCCTATAACGAGCGGCCGCGCGTGCGGGGCCGTGGCAGCGCCGTGTTCATGCACGTCGCCAGGGAAGGACTTGCACCGACCGAGGGCTGCGTCGCTCTGAGACGAGCCGATCTCAAGCGCGTGCTCGCGCTGCTCGGCCGTCGCGCGACCGTCCGAATCGGCGGCGTCTGAGGCGGCAAAAAAAGGCCCGGAACTCAGAGGTTCCGGGCCAGTTGGGAGCACGTCTAGGGGAAGACGCGTGCTCGGGAGACGATGCTGTGGTGAGCCCGCCGCACTTTGCTGCGCGGCGGGCCCCATGTTTCCTCAGTAGTTGTAGGCGCGCTCGCCGTGATCGGTGATGTCGAGACCCTCGCGCTCCTTATCGGTCTCGGGACGCAACCCGAGCAGGATGTCGACGATCTTGAATAGAATCGCCGAGATGATTCCCGACCAAAGCAGCGTCAGGAGGACAGTCTTCGCCTGCGCCGTCATTTGGAAGGCCATGTCGTAGGGAGCGACCGTCAGCTCGCCCGGCTTCGAGATGTAGTCGGGGATGCCCGCCCCACCCCAATCCGGATTGACGAGCAGGCCCGTTCCGAGCGCGCCGATGATGCCGCCGATGCAGTGCACCGAGAACACATCGAGGCTGTCATCGAAGCCGATCGCGTTCTTCACCGCCGTGGCGAAGACGAAGCAGACCACTCCGGCCACAACTCCGAGGATGATCGCACCCATTGGACCCGAGAAGCCGCAGGCCGGGGTGACGGCAACGAGGCCGGCCACGATGCCCGACGCGAGGCCGAGAGCCGAAGGCTTACCCTTGGCGATCCACTCGATCACCATCCACCCGAGACCGGCAGCAGCCGTCGCAACGAACGTGTTGATCATCGCCAGCGTGGCGGTGCCGTTGGCCTCGAGGTTCGAGCCGACGTTGAACCCGAACCAGCCGACCCACAGGAGCGCGGCGCCAATCATGGTCATGGTGAGGGAGTGCGGAGGCATCGCCTCGCGGCCGTATCCGACGCGCTTGCCGATGATGAGCGCACCCACGAGGCCCGCGATGCCGGCATTGATGTGCACGACGGTGCCGCCGGCAAAGTCGAGGGCGCCCCACTGGAACGCCAAGCCCGCGTCCAGCATGGCGACGTCGAACGCCGCCTTGGCCTCCGCGTTTTCCGGGCCGCCGGCGTCGGCAAGTGCCTTCGCAGCCGCACCCCACGCATCCGGGCCGCCCCAGTACCAGACCATATGGGCGATCGGGAAGTAGACGAGGGTGACCCACAGAGCAACGAACAGAAGCACTCCGGAGAACTTCATGCGCTCGGCAAACGCGCCGACGATGAGGGTCGGCGTGATGGCCGCGAACGTCATCTGGAAGACGACGTAGACATATTCCGGGATTGCGACGTTGTTCGAGAACGTCACGGCCAATGTCGTTGCATCGACGCCAGCCAAGAAGACCTTCGAGAACCCGCCGACATAGTCGTTCAGCGTCCCGCCGTTGGTGAAGGTCATGCTGTAGCCGTAGAGCACCCACAGGATCATGACCATCGACATGCACGCGTAGACCTGCATCATGATCGACAGCATGTTCTTGGTGCGCACGAGGCCGCCGTAGAACAGTGCCAGGCCAGGCGCCGTCATCAAGAGCACGAGCACCGTTGCCGTCATCATCCAGGTGACGTCGCCTTTGTCGACGGTCGGCGCGGCGAGCGCCGGCTCGGCCAGGCATGCTAGCGCTGCGGCGATCCCCAAAACGCCGGCGCCTCGCAACATCGAAGTCAGCTTCATTTCCGATACTCCCTCGTTTTCCCTGTGATTAGTCTTTTGCCGCAGTCCGTCAGAGCGCCGCATCGTCGGATTCACCGGTGCGGATGCGCAGCGTGTGGTCGATCGTGGACACGAAGATCTTCCCGTCTCCGATTTGCCCCGTCTTGGCCGACTTCACGATCGCCTCGATCGCCTTGTCGACCTGACCCGTCGCCACGACGACTTCGATCTTGATCTTCGGCAGAAAGCTCACGGCGTATTCGGCGCCGCGATAGATCTCGGTGTGCCCCTTCTGGCGGCCATAACCCTTGACCTCGGTGACCGTCATCCCTTGGAGCCCGACGTCGGTCAGAGCCTGGCGCACCTCCTCCAGCTTGAAGGGTTTGATAATCGCGGTGATCAGTTTCATACGAGCACCCCCTTTGTTGTGTCCGGACCACCATGCGCGGGCGCTGGCAGGCAGACAGACCTCCTCAATGCGTCTGCCGGTTCCCGGCAGCTACCGGTCAAAGCGGAGTCAAGACCTGTGCCAAAGTGACAGCCGTTTGCTATCGATCTGAAATTCCAGCATTATTGTGAGAGCGACGCCGGCTAGGGCCGGACCAGGTGCCGTCAGGCTGCCCAACCGCTGTGCAATCCAGCAAATTTGCTCGTTATTTGAGCATGAACTGCGTCTCGCGTCGCCGGATCAATCCTTCCTGGGCCGCGGAGGCGACGAGACGCCCTCTCCGGTCGAAGAAGCTCCCGCGGCAAAAGGCCCGCGCGGCGTAGGCGTTCGGGCTGTCCTGAGCATAAAGGAGCCACTCATCGGCGCGAAACGGACGGTGGAACCAAAGCGCGTGATCGAGACTGGCGAGCTGGATGTCGTTGTCGAAAAGAAGCTTGCCGTGCGCGATGAGGGCGGTGTCGAGAAGCGTGAAGTCCGAGGCATAGGCGAGCACGGCCTGGTGCAGCTTGGGATCGTCCGGGAGCGCGCCGTTGGCGCGCATCCATATGTGCTGGACGGGCCGCTGCTTGTCGCGGCCGAGATAGCGCGAGACGTCGACGGGGCGCATGTCGATCGGCCGCTCGCGCAGCCAATAGCCACGCATGTTGTCGGGCAGCGTATCGATCAGCCGGGCCATCAGCTCCCGTGCGCTCGGCAAGGTCTCGGGCGGCGGCACGTCTGGCATCTCGGAATGGTGGTCGAAGCCGTCCTCGGCCTTGTGAAACGAAGCGGCCATCGTGAAGATGATCCGTCCGTTCTGAATGGCCTTGACGCGCCGCGTGCTGAAGCTCCCGCCGTCGCGCGTGCGCTCGACCTCGTAGATGATCGGGTGCGCCGGGTCTCCGGGGAGAAGGAAATAGCCGTGGAGCGAATGAACGGGCCGCGGCTCCTCCATCGTGCGCACCGCCGCGACGAGCGCCTGCCCCAGCACTTGGCCGCCGTAGACGCGCTGCCAGCCTTCCTTGGGGCTCGAGCCCCGGAACAGGTTGTGCTCAAGGGGCTCGAGATCGAGAAGATCGAGGAGATCGAGGAGCGCCTTCGTTGCCGGGGCTACCTCGTGCGCTTCGGTCGGCATGGCACTCCTGTCGCGTCTGATGCTATCGATGGCGCCAACCGATTGGGCTCTCGACCGCGAACCTGTCAAGGTCGCGGGCCCGAAGGCGGACGCCCCCATGCGTGAGCGAGACAGTCACGAGCCGTTCGACGTCGTCATCTCGGGCGCGAGCTACGCCGGGCTCGCCCTTGCCCGTGCTCTCGCCACCTCTCTCGACGGGTCTCTGAGACTTGCGCTCGTCGACCGCCGGGTGCCGCAGCACGCCGAGGGACTGGATGTCCGCGCCTTCGCGCTCTCCGCGTCCTCGCGCCGCATGCTCGACGTGCTCGGCCTCTGGCCGCGGCTCGCCGAGCGCGCGCAGGCCGTAACCGAGATCGAGATCACCGATTCCTCGCTCGATGCCGGAGTTCGTCCGGTGCTGCTCACCTACGCGAACCTCCTCGCGGACGGAGAGCCCGCCTCGTGGATCGTGCCGAGCGACGCGCTGTTCGCCGCGCTCCTCGACGCCGTTGCCGCCGACCCTTCGATCACCCTGCTCGCGCCGGCCGAAGTGACGGGATTTGCGACGACCGCCTCGGGCGCTGAGCTCGAGCTCGCGTCCGGGGACCGGCTCCAGGCGCAACTTCTCGTCGCCGCCGACGGGCGCCGCTCGCGGCTGAGGGACGCGGCCGGGATCAAGATCGTCGCCTGGAACGACGGCCAGACGGGGATCGTCACGACCATCGCCCACGACCGCCCCCACGGCGGGCGCGCGGTCCAGCACTTCCTGCCCGGAGGCCCGTTCGCGCTGCTCCCCCTCAAGACTCCGGACGGCAAGGAAAGCCGCTCGTGCGTCACGTGGAGCGAAGCCACGACCGAGACCTCACGGATCCTCGCCCTCGACGACGAGGCGTTCCTGGCCGAGGTCGAGAAGCGAGCCGGCGGACGTCTCGGCACCGTCACTCTCGCCGGGCCGCGCCAGACCTGGCCGCTCGAGATGCACCTCGCCCGCAGCTATGTCGCGCCCCGCTTCGCCCTCATCGGCGATGCGGCACACGGCGTGCACCCGATTGCAGGCCAGGGCCTGAATCTCGCGCTTCGCGACGTGGCGGCGCTGACGGAGGTCATCGCGGACGCCGTGCGGCTCGGTCTCGCGCCGGGGGATCACGAGGCGCTTCTGCGCTACGAGCGCTGGCGCCGCTTCGATTCGGCCGTCTCGGCCGCCGCCTTCGACGGGCTCAACCGGCTGTTCTCGAACGACGCGGCGCTCCTGAGGGCCGCGCGCGATTTCGGCCTCGGCCTCGTCGACCGCATGCCGGGCCTGAAGAGCTTCTTCGTCGCCGAGGCGGCGGGCGAGACCGGCGAGCGCCCGCGCCTCCTCAAGGGCGAGATGGCCTAGTCCGTTTCGCCCTCCGGCATGACGACGACGATCCGGCCCGCGGCGATGTCCACCTCGCGCACGAAGTCGCTCGTCATGGGGACGAGCGACGTCTCGTCCGCGCCGGCGCGGCGAACCTCGAGCAGATCGCCGGCGCCGAAGTTCAAGACGGCCACCGCCTCGCCGAGCACGCTACCCTCGGGATCGACGACGGCGAGGCCGATCAGGTCCGCGTGGTAGTACTCGCCGGCCGCCGGCTCCGGAAGCTGGTCGCGCGCAACAAAGAGCTTCATCCCCTTCAGCGCCTCGGCGGCCGTCCGCGTCTCGATCCCCTTGATGCGCGCGATGACGCCCTTCGCCGTCACGCGAACGACCTTGAGCTCGAACTGACGGCTGCCCGCCTCGTCGCCGAGGGAGCCGTAGGCGCCGATGTCCTCGGGTGCAGCCGCATAGCTCTTGATGACCACCTCGCCGCGAATGCCGTGCGCACCCGTGACCTGTCCAAGCAGCACCCGGCGCGACTCTGTCGTCCTCCCGCCTGTCATGGCTCGGCGCTCCCGTCCCTCAATTCGGGACCGGCCCGAGATAGGTGAGCTTGATTTCGACCGGACGGCCGGCAATGTCGATCATCGCCTCGGTCCTGGGCGCCGCGCGCTCGAAGCAAGCGACGACATCGATCATGGCCCCCCTGGGCCCTGCCGCGAACCCGGTCACGAGCACACCCTCGGGCGGCACCTCGAGGCGCACATGAACTCGGTTGGTGCGGGCTTCGGCATCGTACTCGTAGCTACCGGTGAACACACCGCCCCAACGGTCCGAGCCCAGGATCTTGCCGTTGCGCAGCACGGCGAGCGCATCGCCGCTGTCGACGTCGCCCTCGTGCTCGCCCGCATAGGCGAGGCCGTAGATTCCCTCATCCAGCCTTCGCCCTCGCTCCTCGAGATGCTTGAGCTCGCGGCCCTTGGCTTCAAACCCCGACGCCTCGAGCACGCGAAGATAAGCGGCGACGGGACCGGGTAGTGGGCTCGCGCCGGTTGCCCAAAGGCTGACCGTGCGCGGGCTCACCTCGATAAGGCGCGCGAGCTCCGCCTGGCGGATGCCAAGACGTTGCAGAATTTCCTTGAGACCTCGCTCGGGCATGAGAGGCGCATAGCAGAAATCGCGCTTCTTGATGCGATTTCCACGGGAGCTCGTTAAGGGGAAAGCTTAATTCAGCTGCTCGAGGCGGCGGCCGATGGCCATGGCGTAGGCGAACAGGCGAAGCTCGGCCTTGGTCCATTCGTCAACGTCGGGCTTTTCGCTGATCAGCGCCGATGCCGTCTCGAGTGCCGCATTGCGCCTCTGCCACAGCGCGTTCGCGGCAGACGTCATGTTCGAGCCTTTGAGAGTCATCCCCCGCACCACCGACCCGGTGGCCCCCCGACCTCCAAATCAAGCCTGAGACTAGCACGGTTCGTCGAAAGCGCCGTGTCCGCCCTGCCGCACTTCCACGCCTTGACGCGCCCCAGCTCGAGAGCTGGGGCCGCCTCGGCACGCGCCCAACCGGCTTCAGACGCGGCCCATGCGCACGTCCTCCTCGGGATTGGCGCCGATCTTGTGGATGGAAAGGTCGGCGCCGCGCCGCTCGTCCGCCGGGTCGAGACGCAGACCCGTGGTCACCGCGAGGAGCGTGTAAATGACGGTCCCCGATAGGAAACCGAACGCGGCGCCGAGCACGCTCCCGACGAGCTGAGAGGCGAAGCTCACGCCGCCGAGCCCGCCGAACTCCGTGAGGCCGAAGATGCCGCAGGCTATGCCGCCCCAGAGGCCGCAAAGTCCATGCAGCGGCCAGACGCCGAGCACGTCATCGATCTTCCACACGTTCGAGCACACCTGAAACATCTGGACGAAGATCACTCCGGCAACTGCACCCGTCACCAGTGCGCCGACGGGGTGCATGATGTCGGAACCGGCACAGATCGCGACAAGCCCGGCAAGAGCACCATTGTGCACGAAGCCCGGATCGTTCTTGCCGACGGCGAACGCTGCCAGAATTCCTCCGCACATGGCGAGCAGCGAGTTCATGGCGACTAGGCCCGAGATCGCCTTGAGGCTTTGCGCGCTCATGACGTTGAAGCCGAACCAGCCGATGCAGAGCAGCCACGATCCCATGGCGAGCCAGGGCAGCGATGACGGCGGAATTCCGATCGATCCACCCTTGTCGTAGCGGCCGAGGCGCGCGCCAAGCCTCATGACGGCGGCGAGCGCAACCCAGCCGCCAAAGGCATGGACGACGATCGAGCCGGCGAAATCCTTGAACTCGGCGCCGAGCAGGCCGGCGAAGAAGGATTGCTGCAGCCCGAAGTTCTTGTTCCAGTAGACGCCCTCGAGCAGCGGGTAGCAGAGCCCGACCAGCGCTGCGGTCGCGATCGCCTGAGGGCCGAATTTCGCCCGCTCGGCGATACCACCCGAGATGATCGCGGGCACGGCTGCCGCGAACGTGCACAGAAAGAAAAAGCGCACGAGACTGAAGCCCTGCGGCCCGAACCCTTCCGCGCCCCCGGAGATTGCTGCGGCGCTGGAGAGGAACGTGACGCCGTAGGCGATCCAAAAGCCGATGAAGAAATAGCTGACGGTCGAGATCGCAAAATCGACCAGGATTTTGACGAGCGCGTTGACCTGGTTCTTGTGGCGCACGGTGCCGACCTCGAGGAACGCAAACCCCCCGTGCATCGCAAAGACGAGGATTGCCCCCATCAGCAGAAAAAATACTTCTGACCCCTGTTGAACCTCTCCCATGTGCTTTCCCCCGTTGTTCTGTGCCCGCCGCTTATGCAGCATAAGGCTATGTGCCCATAAACCGGGCACATAGCTCCGAGCGTTAACAGAAAAAATAGCGAGGAAAATCAGCGCGAAGGTGAGAAGAGCTCATTTGCGCGCAATATGGTACTCGGCGAGCACAGGTGCCAAGCTGCTTCGATTGCGGGCACGGAGAAGTGATGCCCGAATCTATCGCACGCGCCGCGGGTTTCGGTAGAGATCCGCCTCCTGGCGCTCGAGGTCCGGCTCGACCTTCCCCGCCATGATGTCCTTCCAGAGACGGCGCATGTGGCGGCGGCAATCGCCGTTGAACACCATCATGCCGCCGAACAGCTTGAGCACGGTGAGGAGCTGGCGGCTCGCGTGCTCGGCCTTGACCTGGCCCTTCCACTTGCCGCCGATCGAGAACACCTTGCCGTCAAGATAGCCGATCTTCCTGCCGCGGTGATCGAAGAGCCCGTAGTCGCCGGCGAGCGAAATGAGGTCGCGCTTCAAGCGATAGAAATGCGGCTTGCCCTTGGCGTCGATCAGGAAGAACGAGAAGTTCTCCGGCAGAAGCGGCCACTTGTTGGCCGAGCGCTCAAGGTAGATGACGTGCTCGTCCTCGTCCGTGTTGATCGAGTAGGTCATCACGGGAAGGCCGCGCGCGCCGATCGTCTGCTGCAGCGACCGGCCGATCATGAGATCCATGGTGGCGCGCCAGTTGACGGTCTCGTTGAAGAGCTTGAAGACGAGGCGCTTATCCGTGCCCTGCCCCTTCTCCCACAGGTCCTCTCGGTAGCCGATGAGGCCGGTGCGCTCGCCGTTCTCGATGATCTCGGCGAAGATATCCATGTCGGAGGTGAACTGGCGCGACTTGGCCTTGTTACGCGAGCGCTTGTAGATGCCGAACTCGGTGAAGTTGAAGTTGGTGATCCACACGTCGACGACGAAGCGGTGCCAGCCGTCGGCGGGAGTGGCGCTAGGCTTCTTGGAGCTCGCCGGCTTCTTCGTCTCTTGGAGCGCCTCGGCTCTCGCCTCCTGCGCTGCGTCGGCTGCTGCCCCGTCCGCTTGGGCGTCAACGACCTTGAGCGCGCGTGCCGTCATGGGAGGCCTCCAAATATGATGGCGAGCGCCAGTTTTAGTCGGCGCGAATCATGCCCGTGGCGCAAAAGTTAGCACTCGGCGGAAGTTGGCGGGCTCCTCGAGCTGTGGAAAAAGCGAAGCGTCATCCTGAGAGGCGGCAGGGCGCTAGTTCCGTGCACCGAATAATAATTCTTGTCGCTGCAAGACCGGATCAGTAGCGTGCGAACGGCGTGGGCAGGCTCCGAGACATGAGGGCCGATCCGATAGAACACTCCAACGATCGAGGAGCCGGAATGGCCATCAAGCGGGGCAACAGTAAGAAGAATACTCTCGTGGGGACCAGTCTCAACGACACCCTCTACGGCTTCGGCGGCAACGATATCCTGAAGGGCGGTCTGGGGAACGACATTCTGGATGGCGGCGCAGGCGCTGACCGCCTCGAGGGTGGCGGAGGCAACGATACCTACATTGTCGACAACGCCGGTGACCTTCTGATCGATACCGGAGGAATTGATACGGTACGGGCGACGATCGGCAAGACGCTTGGGGCCAATCTCGATAACCTCACGCTGCTCGGCACCAAAGCCATCAACGGCACGGGCAATAATGCTGCCAACGTCCTTACCGGCAACGCAGCCGCCAACGTCCTAATTGGCTGGGGCGGCAACGACACGCTCAACGGCCTCGGAGGCAACGACGCGCTTCACGGCATGGGCGGCAACGACACGCTCAACGGCGGTACGGGTCTCAATCAGCTTTACGGCGGCGATGGGAACGACACGTTGATCGGCGGCGTGGACTTCGATGTCCTGAACGGCGGGACCGGCGCCGACATTCTTCACGGAGGCGCGGGCGTCGACAGCCTCGACGGCTCGTCCGGAGACGACGCGATGACGGGAGGCGCGGGACGAGACGACTTTTGGCTGCATCTGTCTCAGGGCATCGACACGATCACCGACTACACCGATGCCGACGATTTCTTCGTGCTCAGGACGCAGGAGTTCTCGTCGGATCCCAATTTTTTCCAGGGACTAACCGTTTGGACGAGCGACTTTGTAAACAAAGGCGGGGCACTGTTCTGGCCGAACGAGCCTGTAATCCAATACTGCTTTCAGACCGGCGAGCTCTGGTATCTAGGCGAAGCCTACTACGAGGTGCCGGTGTTGCTGGCGAAGCTACAGCCCGGACTCGGCAATTCGATCGACGAGAACGACTTCATCATACTTTGACTGGAAAGTGTGCGGGACTATTGGCTCGGCCGCTCGCCGAAAATTGCGCTGCCGACGCGCACGTAGGTCGCGCCGAAGGCGATCGCCGTCTCGAAGTCGCTGCTCATGCCCATGCTGAGCTCGGAGACTCCGCATTCGCGCGCGAGCTTGGCGAGGAATGCGAAGTGGACGGCCGCCTCCTCGTCGACGGGTGGAATGCACATGAGGCCAGCGATGGCCAAGCCCAGGTCGTCGCGGCAGAAGCGCGCAAAGGCTTCGGCCTCGCGCGGCATGATGCCGGCCTTCTGCGGCTCCTCGCCCGTGTTGACCTCGACGAAGAGCTTGAGCCGCTTGCCGAGGCGGGCCTGCTCCTCGGCGATGGCGCGCGCGATCTTCGGCCGGTCGATGGTGTGGATGGCATCGAACAGGGCGACAGCCTCGCGTGCCTTGTTCGACTGCAGCGGGCCGATCAGGTGCAGCTCGAGATCGCGAAACTCCTCGCGCAGGGCCGGCCATTTCGCTTTGGCCTCCTGGACGCGGTTCTCGCCGAAGAGGCGCTGGCCGGCGGCAAGCACCGGGCGAATGTCCTTCGCCTCGAACGTCTTCGTGACGGCGATGAGATGCACGTCCGCCGGCTTGCGCCCGGCCGCGCGTGCGGCGCCGTCGATGCGGTCGCGGATCTCGGCGATGGCCGCGGCGGGGGAGTGCGTGGTGAGGTCGGTCATAGGGTTCCGATGCAGGTAGAAATTCGTGAATTCTACCCAAATACGCTGTGATGTGAGTAGCGACTGCCCATGAAGGCGTTTGCGCTAGCCGTTCGTGCCGATCGCCGGTTGGCCCTTATACGGCGTGTAGGTGTGAGCGTCGCTCTGCAGTAGATCGAAGTATTTTCGATGCAAGAAGAGTTTGTCACGCCCTACCTTTTCTTCCGTGAGGATGCCGAGGCGCGACAGCTCCTTGAGATAGGTCGATGCCGCCTGGCGCTTCGCGATGCCTCTATCGACGACGTTGCCGATCCGGCAATAGGGCTGCGTGAAGATGAGGTCGATCAGCTCGCGCGGGATTTTATGCTGCGCGCTGTTGCGCACCGTGGCGTGCGTCGAATCCATCAGCTTGCGAATTGCGCGAATCTTCCCCGTCGTCCAACCGGACGTCACCTCCACCGCATTGAGCATGTAGAGAATCCAGGCTTCCCATTCCTGGTGCGATGTGACTCGGCCCAGCAAGCGATAGTAATCTCCGCGTGTCCGCAGGATGTGGCGGCTGAGATAGAGCGTCGGCAGGTCCAGCAGCCCACTTTCTATGAGGGTCAGAACATTGAGGATGCGGCCGGTGCGGCCGTTGCCATCGGGGAAGGGGTGAATGGCTTCGAACTGATAGTGGAGGACAGCCATGCGAATGAGCGGATCAAGTCCGTCCTCCTGACTGTGGAGGTAGGTCTCCCAGTTCGAAAGGAGACCACGCAGCCGAGCCTCCTCCTGAGGAGGTGTGTAGATCGTCTCTCCGGTATGCCGGTTGGTGAGAGTGACGGGAATGTTGCGGACGTCGAGATCGACCCCTGTCAGCAGCCGGCAGATTTCGGTCGCCGTTCGCGCCGACAACGGCCTGACCTTCAAGGATTCGAGCCCGTGGTAAAGCGCTGTGCGGTATCGTAGCGCCTCCTTGGCTGCGGGATCGCCTTCGTCATCGCCGAGGCTCGCTTCGCGAAAGAGGGCGTCGTTGGTCGTGACGATGTTTTCGATCTCGGAGCTGTCCTTGGCTTCGAGAAGGGGAATGACGCTGATCAAGACGCTTTGATCGGGGATGATCTGGCCAGCCAATCGGAGTTCGGCGAGAGCCGTCCGAGCCAATCCCCATTTCTTGAGGACAGGCCGCGTGTCCACCTCCGCCTGAGGCGGCAACGGCGGCAGATCGTTGTAAGGGCGATCGGGCTGAAACACCGAGGTTGTCAGATTGGGGGTTATGTGTCGATGAAATTTAAATTTGTCGACAAGTACGACTGAACCTGTCGATGGTGGCGGCATGTCTCCAAATAGATGTCGACGGAAGTCAAAATTTGGCGACATATGGATATCTATATGTCGATACGATCGACATGTCAAGCTATATATGTCGACAAAATCCTAAAACATCGACTGGTCTGGCCGATATGTCTACGGGATCGACATGGGGTCTCTATGATATCGATCAAAATGAAAAACATCGACATGATCAGACGGCCACCGAGCGCACCTTAGAAATCCAGCAGGGATCGGCGGTGCCGTCGCCTTGACCCATCTCGCCCGTTCAGGCTCAGTACGCCGCTAGATCCTTGATGCCTCAGAGCACGACCGCTTCATGGCCACCGAACGCTACAATGCCCCCGTGCGCGAGAAGCACTGGCAAGACGCCTGGGAAAAAGCCAATATTTTCCGGGCCTTGAACGACGACCCGCGGCCGAAGTCCTATGTCCTCGAGATGTTCCCCTATCCCTCGGGGCGCATCCACATGGGGCACGTGCGCAACTACACGATGGGCGACGTCTTTGCCCGCTACAAGCGCGCCCGCGGCTTCAACGTACTCCACCCCATGGGCTGGGACGCCTTCGGCATGCCGGCCGAGAACGCCGCCATCGAGAGGAAGACCCATCCCGCCGCGTGGACCTACGCGAACATCGCCGCCATGAAGGCCCAGCTGCGCTCGATGGGGCTCTCCCTCGACTGGGACCGCGAGCTCGCCACCTGCGACTTGGCCTACTACGCGGAACAGCAGAGGCTGTTCCTCGACCTCCTCAAGAAGGGCCTCGCCTACCGCAAGTCCTCGAAGGTCAACTGGGACCCCGTCGACCAGACCGTGCTCGCCAACGAGCAGGTGATCGACGGCCGCGGCTGGCGTTCCCACGCGCTCGTCGAGCAGCGCGAGCTCACCCAATGGTTCTTCAAGATCACGGCCTACGCCGACGAGCTGCTCGAGGCCCTCGCCACCCTCGACAAGTGGCCCGAGAAGGTGCGCCTCATGCAGGCGAACTGGATCGGCCGCTCCGAAGGGCTCCTCGTGCGTTGGGCACTCGACAAGGCCTCCGCGCCTGCGGGTGAGACCGAGGTCGAGATCTTCACCACGCGCCCCGACACGCTATTCGGCGCTTCCTTCCTCGCGATTGCGCCCGACCATCCCCTCGCCAAGGCCGCGGCGGAGAAAAATCCTGCGCTCGCCGAGTTCTGCGAGGAGTGCCGGCGCATGGGAACGTCGGTCGCCGAGCTCGAGACGGCGGAGAAAAAAGGCTTCGACACCGGTATTCGCGCGGTCCACCCGTTCGACAAGGACTGGCTGGTGCCGGTCTATGTCGCGAACTTCATCCTCATGGAGTACGGCACGGGCGCGATCTTCGGCTGCCCGTCGTGCGACCAGCGCGACTTCGAGTTCGCCACGAAGTACGGCCTCCCGATCATCCCCGTTGTCATGCCCGCCCACGAGAGCATCGAGACCTTCAGCCTCGGCGGAGAGGCCTACCTGGGCGAGGAAATCATGATCAACTCGCGCTTTCTCGACGACCTCTCGACCGAGAAAGCGTTCGAGGCCGTCGCCAAGCGGCTCGAGAAGGAAAAGCTCGACGGCCGTCCCGTCGGGCGGCGCAAGGTGAACTACCGCTTGCGCGACTGGGGCATCTCGCGCCAGCGCTATTGGGGGTGCCCAATCCCCGTCATTCACTGCGATACCTGCGGCGTGGTCCCGGTGCCCGACGACCAGCTCCCGGTGACGCTCCCCGAGGACGCGACCTTCGACAAGCCGGGCAATCCGCTCGACCGCCACCCGACGTGGAAGCACGTCGAGTGCCCCAAGTGCGGCGCGCCTGCTCGGCGTGAGACCGACACCATGGACACCTTCGTCGACAGCTCCTGGTATTTCGTGCGCTTCACTGCGCCCCACGCCAAGATGCCCGTCGACAAGGGGGCCGCCGCCTACTGGCTGCCCGTCGACCAGTACATCGGCGGCATCGAGCACGCGATCCTGCATCTCCTCTACTCGCGCTTCTTCTATCGGGCGATGGCGGACACCGGCCACGTCACCAAGAACCTGCGCGAGCCGTTCGCGGCCCTTTTCACCCAGGGAATGGTCACCCACGAGACCTACAAGTCGCCCGACGGCGCCTGGCTCTTGCCCTCGGAAGTGCGGGTCGAGACCGCGGGCGACACGCGCACGGCGATCGAGATCGCGACCGGCGAGCCGGCGGTCATCGGCTCGATCGAGAAGATGTCGAAGTCGAAAAAGAACCTCGTCGACCCCGACGACATCATCGTCCACTGGGGCGCCGACTGCGCCCGCTGGTTCATGCTGTCCGACAGCCCGCCCGAGCGCGACGTGATCTGGACGGAGGCGGGCGTCCAAGGCGCCGGCCGCTTCATCCAGCGCGTCTGGCGGCTCGTCGACGACATTGCCGAGAAGGGAGCGGCCAAGGGCGCGGTGAAGCCGGCAGACTTCGATCCTGCCGCAGACGACCTGCGCCGCGCCGCTCACAAGACTCTGGATGCCGTCGGCCGCAATATCGAGGCCCTAAGGTTCAACGTGGCCGTCGCCCAGATTTACGAGCTCACCAACGCGCTTTCTCAAGCTCTAGGCAAGCAGGCCAAAGGTCTCGATTGGGCCCTTCGCGAAGGGGCCGAGTTGTTGGTTCAGATGATCGGGCCAATGATGCCGCATCTCGCGGAGGAATGCTGGGCGCGGCTTGGATACAACACATTGCTCGCCAATCAGCCCTGGCCCGCGGCCGAGGCGGCGTTGCTCGTTGACGATTGCGTGACCATTGCCGTACAGGTGAACGGGAAAAGGCGCGATGAGATGACCGTGGCACGCAATGCTGCCAGGGAGGACATCGAGGCTGCGGCGCTGCGACTCGAAAGCGTTCTCAAGGCCCTCGAGGGCCGTCCGGCCAAGAAGATCATCGTGGTGCCGCAAAGGATTGTAAATGTCGTTGCCTGAGGCGGTCGAGGCCATGGGTTCAAGCGGCGAGGTCCTGGGCAGCAAGGGTGCCGTAACGCGGCGCTCGGCGATAAAGCTCGTTCTCGCGCTCACCGCCACCGGGCCCCTCCTCGCTGCATGCGGCAACAGCGGATTCCGCCCCCTCTACGGCTCGGCCGGCGTCGGCGCTCAGGTCGACGAGAAAATGGCTCGGGTCGAGATGGTCCAGATCCCCGGCCGCGTCGGCCAGCGCATTCGCAACGAGTTCATCTTCCTCTCGACGGGCGGAGGCAATGCGCCCCAGCCGTCCCACCGCCTCGAGGTCGCCATCCGCGAGAGCGTCTCCTCGACGCTCGTTCAGATCGACGGCGATGCGCAGGCCAACGTCTACAACCTCGACGCCCAATTCCAGCTCGTACGGCTCTCGGACAAGTCGGTCGTGCTGACGGGCACGAGCTACGCGCGGGCCGGCTTCGAGAGATTTTCGTCCATTTTCGCCAATGTGCGTGCGCGCGAGGACGCGGAGAACAGGGCGGCCAAGACGCTTGGCGAGGACCTGAGGGCGCGCATTTCGGCTTTCCTTGCCAGCGAGAATGCCTGACAGCGATGGTCGCTGTTAAGGCCCATCAAGCCCAGGCATTTCTCTCCTCGCCCGAGATCACGTCATCGGCGATCTTGCTCTACGGCACCGACCCCGGCCTCGTTCTCGAGCGTGCGCAGCGGCTCGCCGCCGCCTACGCCGCCCGCCACGGCGGAGACATTCTGCGCCTCGATGATGCCGATCTCGACATCGATCCGGACCGCCTCGCGATCGAACTCAAGACGGTTTCCATGTTCGGCGGCCGCAAGGTCGTCCGCGCGACCGCGGGGCGTCGCGTCTCGGCCGCGCTCTTGAAGCCGCTCATCGAGGAGGGAGCGCTCGAAGGCCTCCTCATCGTCGAGGCCGGCAATCTCAAGCCCGACGACGCACTACGCACTCTCTTCGAGAAATCGCCGGCGGCGGCGGCCGTGCCCTGCTACGCGGATGCCGCGGCCGATCTCGACCTCCTGGTGCGCGAGGTGCTTGGCGCGGCAGGCCTCGCTATTTCGCGCGAGGCAAAAGAGACGCTGGTTGCCCGCCTTGGAGCCGACCGCACCCTCTCGCGCGGCGAGATCGAGAAGCTTGCCCTCTACGCTGCAGGAAAGTCCGAGATCACCGTTGCCGACGTCGAGGCAATCGTCGGCGATGCGTCCGAGCTCGCGCTCGAGCGCGTCTACAGCGCTGCCGCATCGGGAGATGGCGCCCGCGCCGTCGCCGAATGCACGCGCGCCGTGGCGTCGGGAGAAAGTCCGCAGGCGATCATTCTGGCAACGCAACGCTATTTCCAGCGCCTGCACCGTGTGCGGGTCGCGCTCGACCGGGGCCAATCGCTCGACGAGGCGCTGCGCCAGCTACGCCCTCCGCTTCACTTCAAGCAGAAGGACGCCTTTGCCGCCCAATGCCGGGCTTGGTCGGGCGCGCGCTTGGACCAGGCCATGCGCCGCATCGCCTCCGTCGCGCGCGAGGCGCGTCTCGCAAACGCCATCGAAGAGCAGCTCGCCGAACGCCTCCTCCTCGCGCTAGCCCGGCTTTCCGAGGCGCGCGACACTGTCTCCACCAGCCGCTAGAAGCGCCGCCTTGCTTGCATTCTCGCCCCGCCTATAGTTGCCTGCCCCGGATCGGAGGGGACCCATGAGCACAGCTCGCTACGACGTTGTCGGCATCGGCAATGCCATCGTCGATATCCTTGGACGCTGCAACGAGGCGTTTCTCGCCAAGCACGGCGCTCCCAAGGGCCACATGCGCCTCGTCGACGCCGCGACGGTGTCGCAGATCTACGGCGACATGGGCCCGGGCATCGAGATTTCCGGCGGATCGGCGGCCAATACGATGGTCGGCGTTGCCTCATTCGGCGGCCGGGCCGCCTTCATCGGCAAGGTCGCGGAGGACGAGTTCGGCCGCATCTTTCGCCATGACATCCGCGCCGCCGGCGTCACCTTCGAGACGCCCCCCGTCAACGGCAAAGCCCCCACCTCGCGCTCCCTCATTCTGGTCACGCCGGACGGCCAGCGGACAATGAACACCTTTCTCGGCATCAGCACCGATCTCGATCAGGGCGAAGTCGATCCCGAGCTCATTCGAAACTCGAGCTACGTCTATCTCGAAGGCTATCTTTTCGACCGTCCCGAAGCGAAAGCGGCATTTCATCAGGCGGCCGAGATCGCCGCCGAGGCCGGCCGCAAAGTCGTCTTGACGCTTTCCGACAGTTTCTGCGTCGATCGACATCGCCCCGAGTTTCTCCATCTCATTCGCTCCGGCATCGATATCCTTTTTGCCAATGAAAGCGAAATCACCGCGCTCTACGAGACGCCGAGTTTCGACGAGGCCCTGCGCCACGTCGTCGAGGACACGTCGCTCGCCGTGCTGACACGGAGCGAAAAGGGCTCGGTTATCGTCTCAAAAGGCGAAACAATCCAGATCGCCGCCGAGCCGGTCCGCAAGGTGGTCGACACCACGGGCGCCGGCGACCTCTACGCCGCGGGATTTCTCTACGGCCTGGCCAGGGGCCGGGACCTCGAGACGGCGGGCAAGCTGGGAAGTTTCGCCGCGGCGGAGATCATCAGCTATATCGGCGCCCGTCCCGAAGCCAGGCTTTCCCACCTCGCCCGCATGCGGGGTTTCATTTCCTGAAAACGGCGATCTGGACCTCGATTTTCCTGGCATGCCTCTCTACAACACGCCTGATTTTGCCGGCGTGATATACAATTCCAGCCGGGCAATTCCGCAACATTTGCACGCGGCCTATTTAATTTCCTTTCCGCCATATTTTTTCTCCTTGGAATTCTCGAGAAACTTCTTAATTCTCGTAATTATCGAATCGCGTGCTCAAGGGAATAGGCATGACTGTCGAAAGAGCCCGCCGCGGACGGCCAAGAGGCAGCGGTCTCGACGATCACGTCCACCTCGACGCGATCCGCCGCGTCATGGCCGCGAACGCCGGCATGAGGCCGACGACCGCGATCAAGGCGATCGGCATCTCCGATCCCTCGACCATCCGGCGGCTGCGCGATAAGCTTCGCTTCGCCGCGGCTCCCCAGGAAGCTCGCCGCCCGAACGCCCGCTCCGCCCGGGCGCCCCTCCGCGAGACACCAATATCCGCAAGGCCCGAGAACGGCTCCGCCGGAAAGAAGCGCTCCTTCCAATCCCGGCGGGCGCCGAGATCGGCCCTCGCCCCATTTGCCGCGTTAAGCTCTAGCGATGACGATCAGAACCGCTGGCTCGCCGCCTGGCTCGGCGTCAGCATCAGCGCCATCGCCACCACGCTCGAAGTCCAAATTCGCGCCTTCGAAAGCGTCCTGCGTGCGCCCTATGTTGCGGCGGCGTTGAAGCAGCAGTGCGAGCTTAGCAAGTGCGCCTTTGCGTTCTGTGCTCCGGATACGGACGTCCACAAGACCCTGCATTAGTTACGCGACAACCTAGATCATGCACCTTGAGGCCGCTCCCCAAGCGGCCTTCTTTTTTGCAAAGTCCGGCTTTCAGAGCTTGCGCAGCGAGACCGAGTGCACGCGGTGATCGGCCGCCTTGCGCAGAATGAGGCGCGCGCGCTGGCGCGTCGGCAGAATATTCTCCTCGAGGTTCTTCAAGTTGATCGTGCGCCAGATGTCGAGGGCGCGCGCGAGGGCGTTGTCGTGGGAGAGGCTCGCGTAGCGATGGAAATAGGCTGCCGGATCGCGGAACGCCGTGCTTCTCAGCCGCATGAACCGCGTCACGTACCAGTCCTGAATGACCTCAGGCTCCGCGTCAATGTAGATCGAAAAATCGAAGAAATCCGAGACGAAGGGAATGGCCTCCCCGTTGCGGGGAAGGCGCGCCGCCTGCAGCACGTTCAAGCCCTCGACGATGAGAATGTCGGGGCGCTCGATCACCTGCTTCTGCGCGGGGAGGATGTCGTAGTGGAAATGCGAGTAGACGGGCGCCTCGACGCGCTCCTTCCCCGACTTCACGTCGTTAAGGAAGTTCAAGAGGCGGGCGGTATCGAAGCTCTCTGGAAACCCCTTGCGCTCCATCAGCTTGCGCCGCCCGAGCTCCATGTTCGGCAAGAGGAACCCGTCGGTCGTGATCTGATCGACGCGCGGATGATCGGGCCAGCGCGCGAGAAGCGCCTTGAGGACGCGCGCCGTCGTGCTCTTACCAACTGCGACCGAGCCCCCGACGCCGATGATGAACGGCACCTTGCAGTCGGCGCGCCCGAGGAACGTCGAGGTGACGGCGTGGAGGCGCTGGGAGGCGGCGACGTAGAGATTGAGGAGGCGCGACAGCGGGAGGTAAATCTCCTCGACCTCGTCGACCGAGAGCTCCTCGATCAGGCCCGACAGCTGCTCGAGCTCGTTCGGCTCGAGGGTCATCGGCGTGTCGGCGCGCAGCCTCGCCCATTCGGCGCGCGAGAACGTACGGTAGGGCGAGAACTGGAGATCGGTCGTCATCGAGCCGCGGCCGCCGCCACGGGTGCCGCGCTCGAAGTCGGTCGGAGCGTGCTTCGTGCTCATGTTCGACCTCCGGTGCCGTCACGCGACGCCTTCTCCGCGAGGCCCGAGATGCCGGACCGCCGGTCGAGGACCGCGAGAACGTCGGCGAACGCGATCCCTCGCGACTCGAGAGCCACGAGCAGGTGATAGATGAGGTCCGCCGCCTCGGACTTGAGCGCCTCGTCGCTCTCGCGGACGCAGGCGATCACGGTCTCGATCGCCTCCTCGCCGAGCTTCCTCGCGCACTGCTCTGGGCCCGCGTCCAGGAGGCGGCGCGTATAGGATTTGTCGGGCAGCTCTGCCCGGCGGGCGCGGATAGTCGCCGCCAGCCGGTCGAGGACATCGCTCATAGAAGCACCTGCGGCGGAGCCCTCCGCCGTTGCCGCCACCAATGCAGGGCGGCGAAAGCCGCGTCAAGAGACCGGGTTTTCCTCCGACGCCGCGGAGCTTTATCCGCCGGGCACGCCGACCAGCCTCAGCCGGATGTAGTCCAGCTGATCATAGTTGCCATACTTGATGACGAGATGGCCACTCTCCCCGGAGCCGCGCTTGATCTCAACCTTAAGGCCGAGGGTGTCGGTCAGCTCCTTCTCGAACGCGCGCGTATCTGGATCCTTCTCGCGCGGCTTGCGGGTGCCTTGGCTTTCGTCCACAGACGCGCCGCCTTGGACGAGCGCCTCGACCTCGCGCACGTTCATGTCCTGATCGATGATGCGCCTCGCAAGCAGCTCGGCGTCGACGCGCCCGACGAGGGCGCGCGCGTGCCCCGCCGTGAGCTTGCCCCTCTGCACGAGGCTCTGCACCGAATCGGGGAGCTTCAGGAGGCGCAGCGTGTTGGCGACGTGGCTCCGGCTCTTGCCGATGATCTCGGAGAGCTGCTCCTGGCTGTAGCCGAAGCGCTCGACGAGCTCGCGATAGCCGGACGCCTCCTCGATCGCGTTCAAGTCCGTGCGCTGCACGTTCTCGATGATCGCGAGCTCGAGGACCTCCTTGTCGGAGAGATCGCGCACGATGACGGGGATCGAGCGCAGGCCCGCCTTCTGCGCCGCGCGCCAGCGCCGCTCGCCGGCGACGATCTCGTAGAGGCCGGCGGTCTCGGGATGCGGTCGCGCTATGATCGGTTGCACGAGGCCTTTGGTGCGGATCGAGTCGGCGAGCTCGCCGAGCTCGGCGTCGCTGAAATCGCGGCGCGGATTGAGCTTGCTGCTCTTCAGCTGCTCGATCGGGACGAGGCGCTGCTCGCCCTCGGCGGGAAGCATCGGCGCCGCCGCCGTCGGCTCGCCGATCAGCGACGCCAACCCCCGGCCAAGCCGGCTCTTCTGCATGGGCGCATTCATGACGTTTTCAGTTCCTCTTGCTTGCTCGATGCACGCTATGCCGCAATCATGCGGCTTTGTTCTGGCGCTCTCGCTCGATGATCTCGGTCGCGAGGCGGATGTAGGCTTGGCTTCCCGCGCAATCGTAGTCGTAGAGCAGGATCGGCTTGCCGTGCGAGGGCGCCTCGGCGACGCGCGTGTTGCGCGGGATCACGAACTCGTAAACCTTGGAGCCGAAGAAGGCGCGCACCTCCGTCGCGACCTCCTTCGACAGGCTCGTCCGCGCGTCGTGCATGGTGAGCACCACGCCCTGGATCTCGAGGCGCGGATTGAGCGTCGCGCGGATCTGATCGATCGTCTCCTTGAGCTGGGAGATGCCCTCGAGCGCGAAGAACTCGCACTGCACGGGGACGAGAACGGCGTCGGCCGCCGAGAGCGCGTTGAGGGTCAACAGATTGAGCGACGGCGGACAATCGACGAGAACGTAGGTGAACTGCGGCTCCGAGGGGCGCGCGCGTAGGTGTCCGACGAGCCCGCCGACCGCGTCCTTGAGCTTGAAGGGGCGGTTGGCGTCGGCCATGAGGTCGGTCTCGAGACCGACGAGATCGGAGTTTGCAGGGACGATGTAGAGCCCCGGCACGGCGGTCAGCACGGCCGACTCCGCGATCGAGGCCGCACCCGTCATCACATCGAACGACGTCTTCGTTCGCACCTCCGGCGTGACGCCCAAGCCAGTCGACGCATTGCCCTGCGGATCGAGGTCGATCACGAGCACGCGCTCGCCGATGGCTGCGAGCGCCGTGCCGAGGTTGATTGCCGTCGTCGTTTTGCCCACGCCGCCCTTCTGGTTGGCGATGGCGAGAACCCTGAGCCCTGAAGCTCCGCTGGTAGCGCTCACGGGGTCAATCCTCCGTCTTCGCGTGCAAATTCCGGATCACGACGATGCGTGCCTCCGGCTCGGTCATGCTCGGCTTAAGCGTCGCCTCGAAAGCCCACTCCTTCCGCGCCTCCAAGACCTCGGCCTCGGCGTCCTTGCCCTTCAAGAATAACCCGGTCGTCGTCGGCGAGGATAAATGCGCCGCAAGACCGAGCAGGCGAGGCAGCGGAGCGAGCGCCCGGGCGGTGATCACATCGACTGTGCCAAGCTTAACGCGAGTCGCGCTTTTTTCGATTCGCTCGGCCACGATCTCCACAGCCACCCCGGTCTTGCGGGCGACCTCGGCGAGGAACGCCGCCTTGCGCTTGTCGCTCTCGATCAGTGTGACCTGGCCGTGCCCGCGCTCCTTGAGCAGGATGGCGACGACGAGGCCGGGAAACCCGGCACCCGAGCCGAGATCGACCCATCGCTCGGCGGTCTCGGGAGCAAGGGCAAGGAGCTGGGCCGAAATCGGCGAAGTGGCGCTGCCATATGCTATCCAGCGTGCTCGGTGCGACGAGGTTAACCGCCCGCTGCCAGCGTCTGAGCAAATCCTCGTAAGTCGCTAAACGACCGAGCGTTTCACGTGAAACAGAGAACGCCGCGGCAAACCCGTCCGGAGTGTCGATCCTGAGCCTCGCGGCCGGGCGCGCCATCAGGCACTCTGCCGAGCCGCGGGCTTCCTCAGGCTTGCCAGCAGCACCATGAGGGCGGCCGGCGTCATGCCCTCGATCCGCCCGGCCTGAGCCAGCGTCGAGGGCCGATACAAGTCGAGCTTCTGGCGCAGCTCGCCCGAGAGGCTCGGCAGAGTTGTATAGTCGAACCCGGCCGGGATGCGCACGGCCTGCTCCCGGTCGAGGAGGGCGACATCCTCGTTCTGGCGCGAGACGTAGGGCGCGTAGCGGGCGTCGATCTCGAGCTGGCGGGCGATGACGGGCGCGAGCGCGGCAAGCTCCGGCCAGATCGAGGCGAGCCGCGCAAGGTCGACCCCGGGATGGGCGAGGAGCTCGAAGGCGGAGCGGCGGCGCCCGTCCCGGTTGATCTCGATCCCGTGGCGCGCGGCTTCCGTCGGCGTCAACGAGAGACCGCTCAACTGCTGGGTCCCGATTTCGAGCGCCTTGGCCCGAGCCGAGAACGACGCCGCACGCGCCGTCCCGACGCAGCCCAATGCGAGCCCGCGCGGGGTGAGCCGCTGATCGGCGTTGTCCGCCCTCAAGCGCAGGCGGAACTCGGCGCGCGAGGTAAACATGCGGTAGGGCTCGGTCACGCCGCGCGTGACGAGGTCGTCGATCATCACGCCGAGGTAGCCCTCGGCCCGCGAGACGACGAGCTCGCGGGCGTCGCCGGCGGCACGAAACGTCGCGTTGATGCCGGCGACGAGCCCCTGGGCGCCCGCCTCCTCGTAACCTGTGGTGCCGTTGATCTGCCCGGCGAGGAACAGGCCTTGGAGCCGCTCCACCTCGAGCGCCGGGGTGAGCTCGCGCGGGTCGACGAAGTCGTACTCGATGGCATAGCCCGGCCGGGAGATCGTCACCCGCTCGAGCCCCGGAATTGTGCGCACGAACGCTTCCTGCACCTCGGCGGGGAGCGACGTCGAGATGCCGTTCGGATAGACGGTGGCGTCATCGAGGCCTTCCGGCTCGAGAAAGATCTGGTGGGCGGCGCGGTCGGAAAACCGCACGATCTTGTCCTCGATCGACGGGCAATAGCGCGGCCCGCGGCTCTCGATCTGCCCCGAGTACATCGGCGAGCGATGGAGGTTGGCGCGGATGATGTCGTGGGTCGCCGCCGTAGTCGTCGTGATGGCGCAGGCGACCTGCGGCGTCGCGATCCTCTCGGTCAGAAACGAGAACGGCACCGGATCGTCGTCGCCCGGCTGCTGCTCGAGGCCGACCCAGTCGATGGTGCGCCCGTCGAGGCGTGGCGGCGTGCCGGTCTTGAGCCGGCCCATGCGGAGCCCGAGCCCATAAAGTCGCGTCGATAGCCCGCGCGCCGGCGCCTCGCCGACGCGGCCGGCCGGGATCTTGGTCTCGCCCATGTGGATGAGACCGTTGAGGAACGTGCCGGTGGTCAGCACCACGGCCCCGGCCTTGAGCGCCGTCCCGTCCCCGAGCACGACCCCTACAACTCGACCGTCCGTGACGAGGAGATCCTCGACCGCCGCCTCGACAACGGTGAGGCCGCGCGTAGCGGCAATCGCCTCCTGCATAGCGCGCTTGTAGAGCTTGCGGTCGGCCTGGGCGCGGGGCCCCTGGACGGCGGGGCCGCGCGAACGATTGAGGAGGCGGAACTGGATGCCGGCGGCGTCCGCCACCCGGCCCATGAGTCCGTCGAGGGCGTCGATCTCGCGTACGAGATGCCCCTTGCCGAGCCCGCCGATGGCCGGGTTGCAGGACATCTCGCCGACGGTCGCGGCCGAGTGGGTAACGAGGGCGGTCGCCGCGCCCATGCGCGCGGCCGCGGCCGCGGCTTCGCAGCCGGCATGGCCTCCGCCGACGACAATGACATCGAAGCTTCTGCGGGACATGTCCCTAAACCCTGGCAGCACAAGCAGTTGCGAGGGAGCAATACCTGAGCCGGTCGCGAGGGTCAAAGTCCATGGCAAGGTCTTGCCAAAGCGTTTCACGTGAAACGGCCCATGGTCACTTGCCGACGCAGAAGCGCTTGAAAACCTCGTCGAGAACATCCTCGACGTCGACGCGGCCCGTGATGCGCCCAAGCGCCCCGGCCGCACGCCGCAGGTCCTCGGCCCTGAGCTCGATCTCGTGCGGACTGCCGGCGAGAAAGGCGTCGAGGTCCTCGACGCAGGCCTCGAGGAGCCGCCGGTGGCGCACCTGCGCGACGGCCGGCTCGTGCCCGGAGCCTATGCGCTCGGCGGCGATGGCCGCGAGCCGCTTCGTCAGCTCCGGCACGCCCAGCCCGGTCTTGGCCGAGATTGCGACCATGTCGTCCGGGAGCGAGGCCGGGGCGCCGCCCGGGAGCAGATCGACCTTGTTGAGCACGAGGAGTGTGCGGTCGGCGAGCTCCCGAAGCTCCGGCGGCAGCGAGACTTCGGGCTCGTGCGCATCCATGAGCCAGATCACGAGGTCGGCCGACCTGGCCGTGCGCACCGTGCGCCTCATGCCCTCGCGCTCGACGGTTCCGCCCGTCTCCCGCAGGCCGGCCGTGTCGGAGATGACGACGGGCAGGCCCTCGAGGTCGAGACGCACCTCGATCACGTCGCGCGTCGTGCCCGCCTCCTCCGACACGATCGCCGCGTCGCGCCGGGCGAGCGCGTTGAGGAGGCTCGACTTGCCGACGTTCGGCGGCCCCGTCAGCGCGACGCGGAACCCCTCGCGGACGATCTCGCCGCGGTGCCCGTCGTCGAGGTGATGGCGGATCGCGGTCTCGAGCGTGGAGGCGATGGCGCGCGCCTGCCCGAACGTCGTCGCCCCGACGTCGCCCTCGTCGGCAAAGTCGATGGCCGCCTCGACGAGGGCCGAGGCATCGATCAGCGCGCGGCGCCAGCCCTCGTAGATTTGCGAGCCCGCCCCTTGCGCCTGGTGCCAGGCTTGGCGGCGCTGAGCCTCCGTCTCCGCGTCGATGAGATCGGCGAGCCCCTCGGCCTGGGCGAGGTCGAGCTTGCCGTTCAGGAAGGCACGGCGTGCGAACTCGCCGGGCTCGGCGAGCCGCAGGCCGGGGATCTCGCCCAACGCGTGGAGCACGGCGCGGACGACGGCGCGACCGCCGTGAAGGTGGAGCTCCGCCACGTCCTCGCCGGTTGCGCTTCTCGGACCGGGAAACCAGAGGACGATACCGCGGTCGAGCGCCTCGCCGGTCTTGGGGTGTAGGATCGACCGCCCGGCGACGATCCGCGGCTTGGGCCGGGCCGGCGCCATGACGTTGAGGGCCAAGCCCGCCGCCGGCCCCGACACGCGCACGACCGCGATGCCGGCGCGTCCCGGGGCGCTCGACAGCGCGAATATGGTCGCAATGCTGGGGTCAGCCATGACAAGATCGAGTTTCGAACCGATGCGGCCGGTTCAAGTGCTGATCTGGGCGGGGCCCGCGAGACGAGCTCCGGCCGCGGAGCCAGACCATGAGCGAGAACCGTCTCGGGCGCGAGACGAGCCCATATTTACTGCAGCATAAGGACAACCCGGTCCACTGGCGCGCGTGGGGCCCCGAGGCGCTCGCCGAGGCCAAGGCGACCGGCAAGCCGATCCTGCTCTCCGTCGGCTACGCCGCCTGCCACTGGTGCCATGTGATGGCACACGAGAGCTTCGAGGACGCGGCGACGGCGGCGGTGATGAACGATCTCTTCATCAACATCAAGGTCGACCGCGAGGAGCGCCCCGACATCGACGCGATCTACATGGGCGCGCTCCACCGCCTGGGGCAGCAGGGCGGCTGGCCGCTCACCATGTTCCTCGACAGCGACGCGCGGCCGTTCTGGGGCGGCACCTATTTCCCGAAGCGCAGCCAGTGGGGCCGGCCGGCCTTCGTCGACGTCCTGCGCCGCGTCGCCGAGGTGCACCGCGAGGAGCCGGACAAGGTCGCCTCCAGCGCTGCCGCCTTGATCGAGTCGCTCTCGGCGCCCGCGGCAGACTTCGGCGGGCCCGAGATCACGGATCCGATGCTGAAGGAGCTCACGGGGCGCATGGCGCGCCTCGTCGATCCCGTTCACGGCGGCCTCACTGGAGCGCCGAAGTTCCCGCAATGGAGCCTGTTCTGGCTGCTCTGGCGCGGGGCGATCCGCTATGGCCTGCCAGATGCGAAGGCGGCCGTGGTGACGACGCTCGCCAACATCGCGCAGGGCGGCATCTACGATCACCTCGGCGGCGGCTTCGCCCGCTACTCCGTCGACGAGCGCTGGCTCGTGCCGCACTTCGAGAAGATGCTCTACGACAACGCGCTCCTGATCGACCTCATGACGGAGGTGTGGCGCGAGACGGGGAACCCTCTTTTCAAGGTCCGGATCGAGGAGACTATCGCCTGGCTCCTGCGCGAGATGGTGGCCGAGGGTGGCGGCTTCGCGGCGTCCCTCGACGCCGATTCCGAGGGCGAGGAGGGAAAGTTCTACGTGTGGACGGAAGCCGAGGTGGAGCGCGTCCTCGGGCCCGAGAACGCGGGCTTCTTCGGCAAATTCTATGGCATCACCCCTGAGGGCAACTGGGAGGGCCGCACGATCCTCAATCGCCTCGGCGCGCTCGAGCTCGGCTCGGACGCCGACGAGCGCCGCCTCGCGGACCTGCGCGCAAAGCTCCTCGCGGCGCGATCGAGCCGCGTCCGCCCCGGCTGGGACGACAAGGTGCTCGCCGACTGGAACGGCCTCGCCATCGCGGCGCTGGCGAAGGCCGCCCAGGTCTTCGACCGGCCCGACTGGCTCGCCGCCGCCGAGCGTGGCTTCGCCTTCGTCGCCGGCGGCATGAGCTCCGGCGACCGGCTCGCCCACGCCGCCCGCGGCGGGCGTACCTCTGCCCCGGGGACGGCCAGCGACTACTCCAACATGATCTGGGGCGCGCTGCGGCTCTATCAGGCGACGGCGAACGCGAGCTACCTCGCCGCCGCACGCCGCTGGACCGAGACTGTCGACCGCCACTTCTGGCAGCGGGAGACGGGCGGCTATGCGCTCTCCGCCGACGACACGGCAGACGTGATCGTGCGCCTTCGTTCGGCCGCCGACGATGCGACGCCCAACGCCAACGGGATCATGGTCTCGAACTTGGCGGCGCTCGCCGTGCTCACCGGGGAGGAAAAATGGGCCGAGCGGGGGCGCGACATCCTGCGGGCGTTCGCCGGCGACATGGCCCGCAATCTTTTGAGCCACACCGGTCTGTTGACGGCGTCGATGGACCTCGCGGCACCCCACCTCATCGCCATAATCGAGGATGAGAGTGGGGATGGCGCGCTTTGGGCCGCGCTGACCGCGCTTTCCATTCCCGGGGCGCTGGAGTTCCGGGTGCGAGACGACGGGGCTGCAGTGGCAGCCCCCATCCTCCAGGGGAAGAAAAAGATTGAGGGCAAGCCGACGGCCTATGTCTGCATTGGTCCCCAGTGCTCGGCCCCCATCGGCGACCCCGACGAACTAGGGAAGCTCTTGAGGGACCAAAGATTAGCGCGTTAAGCCGCTGAGTGTAACGCAGAAGCCAACGCCCTAATTGCTATCAGGGACTATCGTTTACTCAGATTTGCGCAAGGCAAGCTGAAGCTCGGCAAGTTGGCATATCCAGGAGCGAGACACTCGAGATGGCCCTACCGATGAAGCCGGCCCTCGTTCCCGTCGTGCGCTATGGCTATGTGCCCGCCATGCTCCTCGGCCTCAATGGAGCCGCCTTGGCCGTGGTTGCCGGCAACCACTCCTACGCCTGGCTCGCCGTCCTCCTCCTCTGCGCATTCGGCGGATCATACCTCGCCGAAAGAGTAACCCCCTCCCACGAGGAGTGGAACCACGATCACGGCGACGGCGAGGCCAACATCTCGCACGCCCTTGTCTACGAGGGCAGCAATGTCATCGGCGTGCTCCTGATTCCCGTCATCACATGGGTCTCTCAACTCTATCCGGGCGGGATCATCACCGTGTGGCCCCGCGATTGGCCGCTCCTCGCGCAGCTCCTCATGGCGATCGTCATTGCCGACTTCGCCTTCATGATCATTCACTACTTCAGTCACCGCTGGCCGACCCTGTGGCGGCTCCACGCCGTCCACCATGGCGTCTCCCGCCTCTACGGGTTCAACGGCCTCGTACGCCATCCGCTGCATCAGACGCTCGATATGGTGTTCGGCACCGCCCCGCTCGTCATTCTCGGCATGCCGATGGAAGTCGCAATCCTGCTCGGCTTCGCCGTGTCGGTGCAGCTCGTCGTCCAGCACTCGAATGTCGACTACGAGCTCGGACCGTTTCGCAACGTGTTCTCCATCGGGCGCATCCATCACCTCCACCACGTCAAATGGGGCAAGGAGGGTGACTGCAATTTCGGTCTCTTCCTGACGCTGGGCGATCGGCTGCTCGGGACCTTCGTGCCGGAGCCGCCGCGGCCGATCCGCGCCACGGACATGGGGATCGAGGAGGTGGCGAACTTCCCGAAGAGCTACTCGAGGCAGCTCCAGTTCCCGTTCGTCTACCGGCCCGGAACGCGGGCCTCGGCAGACCTCCGTCGCTCCGAGGTCGGCACGGCAGCGCGCATGCACCCGGCCGAGTGAGCGGCCGGCGACGGTCTCCTCGAGCCTGCGGACCGACCCGCCGGATCAGGTATTCATCGACTGGAAGAACTCGCCGTTGGTCTTGGTCGAGCGCAACTTGTCGAGCAGGAACTCGATGGCATCCATCGTCCCCATCGGGTTCAGGATGCGGCGGAGCACGTACACCTTCTTGAGCTGATCCTTGGGGACGAGCAGGTCCTCCTTGCGCGTGCCCGAGCGGGCGACGTCGATCGACGGGAACACGCGCTTGTCGGACACCTTGCGGTCGAGAATGATCTCCGAGTTGCCCGTGCCCTTGAACTCCTCGAAAATGACCTCGTCCATGCGCGAGCCGGTCTCGACGAGGGCGGTGGCGATGATCGTCAGCGAGCCGCCCTCCTCGATGTTGCGCGCGGCGCCGAAGAAGCGCTTCGGGCGCTGCAGCGCGTTGCTGTCGACGCCGCCCGTCAGCACCTTGCCCGAGGACGGCACGACCGTGTTGTAGGCGCGACCAAGGCGCGTGATGCTGTCGAGCAGGATCACGACATCGCGCTTATGCTCAACCAGACGCTTCGCCTTCTCGATCACCATCTCGGAGACCTGGACGTGGCGCGAGGCGGGCTCGTCGAAGGTGGACGAGATGACCTCGCCCTTCACCGAGCGCTGCATGTCGGTCACCTCTTCGGGGCGCTCGTCGATGAGGAGCACGATCAGATAGCATTCCGGGTGATTGCCGGTGATCGAATGGGCGATGTTCTGCAGGAGCACCGTCTTGCCGGTGCGCGGGGGCGCGACGATGAGCGCGCGCTGGCCTTTGCCGAGCGGCGCCACGATGTCGATGACGCGGGCCGAGAGATCTTTGATGGTCGGGTCCTCGATCTCCATCTTGAGCCACTTCGTCGGGTAGAGCGGCGTTAGGTTGTCGAAATGGATCTTGTGCTTGGTCGCTTCAGGGTCCTCGAAGTTGATCCGGTTGACCTTGAGGAGGGCGAAGTAGCGTTCGCCTTCCTTGGGGCTCCTGATCTGGCCCTCGACGGTATCGCCGGTCCGGAGCGCAAAGCGGCGGATCTGGGAGGGCGAGATGTAGATATCGTCGGGACCGGGCAGGTAGTTGGCGTCCGGCGAGCGCAGGAAGCCGAAGCCGTCCTGGAGCACCTCGACCACGCCGATGCCGGTGATCTCGACCTCCTTGGCGGCGAGCTGCTTCAGCGTCGCGAACATCAGCTCCTGCTTGCGCATGGTGCTGGCGTTCTCGACGCCGTTCTCCTCCGCGAAGCTCAAAAGCTCCGTCGGCGACTTGAGCTTCAAGTCCTCGAGTTTCATTTCAGTCATTGAAACCGCTCCAAAACGGCCTCGGCTTCTAGGGCGGGAGTAGCGAAAACCGAGCCAAAGGTGGGGGGATGTGGACGCGGCTGAGGCACCGCGCTGATAAGTTCTGCCTTCGGCCTTATTGGCGAAGAACAGAACGCCCGCTAGCCGGAGAGACTGCGAGTCGCTTGGAATTCATCCGACTTTATAGCAGAGCTTCGTGAAGAACAAAAGCGTTTCAGTGCCTTGAGCGAGCGTCAAAATGGCTTCAGGACCACGGCCAGGACAATCAAGGCCATCAACACCGTCGGGATTTCGTTGATGAGGCGGTAGAATCTGGGGGTCCGCTCGTTGCGGTCGGCGGCAAAATCCTTGCGCCAGCGGGCAAGCGAATGGTGATAGCCCGTGAGCAGGGCGACGAGCGCCACCTTCACCCACAGCCAGGGCTCGCCGTAGACGCCTTGCACCCAGGCGAGCCACGGCCCCGTGATCCAGACGGCCACCAAGGCTGGGTTCATGATCGCCCTCAGGAGCCGGCGCTCCATCACCTTGAACGTCTCGGACATGGCCGAGCCCGGCCCCGCCTCCGCGTGGTAGACGAAGAGCCGCGGCAGGTAGAATAACCCGGCCATCCACGCAATGACGGCCATGATGTGGAAGGCCTTGAGCCAGAGCATCGCTACCCCTCAGCCGCCGCGGACCAGCTCGACGAGGCGGCGAACATGCTCGGGCGGCGTCTCGGGCACGATCCCGTGCCCGAGATTGAATACGAACGGCAGGCCGGCCATCGCCTCGAGCAGCGTCCTCACCCGGACCTCGAGCGCCGGGCCGCCCGCAACAAGCACCAGCGGATCGAGATTGCCCTGCACAACCCTCGCGCCGCCAGCGGCGAGCGCCCGCATTTGCGATAGCGGCATGGCCGTATCGCACGAGATGCCGTCGACGCCTGTCGCCGCGGCGAAGCTCTCGGCCTTGGCGCCCGCGCCGCGGGGAAAGCCGATCACGGGAACCAGCGGAAAGCGCGCCTTGAGACGGCGAACGATGCGGGCCGTGGGCTCTACAACCCACTCGTGGAACTGGTCGTCGGGCAGCACGCCGGCCCAGCTGTCGAAGATCTGGATCGCATCGGCGCCGGCTGAAATCTGGCCGCCGAGATAGTCGAGGGAGACCTCGACCAGGAGATCGATCAGCGAGCCGAAGCCATTGGGATCGCGATACGCCCACGACCGGGCGTCGGCCTGGTCGGTCGAGCCCCCGCCGCCGACCATGTATGTCGCAACCGTCCACGGCGCACCGCAAAAGCCGATCAGCGCCGTGTCCTTCGGCAACTCATGGCGCAGACGAGAGACCGTCTCGTAGATCGAGCCGAGCTTGGCCGCGCTCGCCCCGCGATCGAGACGCGCCAAATCCGCGGTCGAACGGATGGGCTCGAGCTTCGGACCTTCGCCCTCGAGGAATGCAACCTCCTGGCCGAGAGCGTCGGGGACGACCAAAATGTCCGAGAACAGGATCGCCGCGTCGAAGCCGAACCGCCGGATCGGCTGAAGCGTCACCTCGGCCGCAAGCCTCGGCGAATAGCAGAGGTCGAGGAAGCCGCCGGCCGTCTCGCGAACGGCGCGATACTCCGGCAGGTAGCGTCCCGCCTGGCGCATCAGCCAAATGGGCGGCGGGGTCAGGGACGCCCCGCCGAAGGGCGCGAGGAACCTCATTCGAGGGCGCGAAGCCGGCTCAGCCTCGAGTGCGCTCTCCATTACTTCCCTTTCAAGACAAAGAAGACTCTTAAGGGTTACTGTTCTTACTCTTAGAGGCCTGAACTATGGGAATTCAGGGTTGGCGCACAGGCAATCCCCAGGCTGACGGTCTTTGAGAGGGCACGCGCTAGCCCTGGGGCGCGGCCCCGCGTTGCGACAACTAGGGCCGCGGATTGCCCAAGGAGTCAACGGGTTGGTCGCGGCCCGGCGGGGCGGGCGGGCGGCAGGGACGCGGGGATAAGCGCACCCGGTCCTGGGGAACGCCGGCCCATCCCCAAGGAGGACCGGCGGCCCTCTTATCTGCTACACAGCGGCGCAAATGGGGGTATTGCAGTGAATATCGGCGTGAGGCCCGCTCACGCCCGCCGAGGCCTCCTCGGCTCGCGGATAACATCAGATCTTCTCCACACATGGCCAACACGCTGCCGAGCTTCTTCCATCTCCACCTCGTCTCGGACGCGACGGGTGAAACGCTGACGACGATCGCCAAGGCGGCGGCCGTGCAGTACGCGCAGGTCCGCCCGATCGAGCACGTTCATCCCTTGGTCCGCTCGCCACGCCAATTGAAGCGCGTGCTGCAGGAGATCGAGCAGGCGCCTGGAATCGTCCTCTACACGCTGGTCAACCGCGAGCTCGTGGCCGAGCTCGAGCAGCGTTGCCGCGAGCTCAAGATCCCCTGCCTCGCCGTGATGGCGCCCATTATGCAGGTGTTCGAATCCTACCTCGGCGCGCCGCGGACCCCGACGGTCGCGGGCCAGCACGTGCTCGATGCGGACTACTTCCGGCGCATCGATGCGCTGAACTTCAGCATGGCGCACGACGACGGACGGCTGCCGGAGGATCTGAACGACGCCGACATCATTCTCCTCGGGATCTCGCGCACGTCGAAGACCCCGACGAGCATTTACCTCGCGCAGCGCGGCTACAAGACCGCCAACGTTCCCATCGTGCCCTCGATACCGTTTCCGGACCAGCTCGGCGGCGATCATCGCGCCTTCGTCGTCTGCCTCGTCGCAAGCCCGGACCGGATCGCGGAGGTTCGCCGCCATCGCGCGTTGCTCCTCGCCGACAGGAATCTCGACGACTACGTGGACCGCAGCCGCATCGCGAGCGAGATTGCCTACTCGCGCAAGCTCTGCGCCAAGTACGGCTGGCCGGTGATCGACGTGACGCGCCGCTCCGTCGAGGAGACGGCCGCGACCATCATCAAGCTGATGCACGATACGCGGGCCGGGGTCGCTGGGCAGGATGACGTCGTATCATGACGGCGCGGCACAATAGGCGCGAGGTCATTCTCGCATCGGGAAGCCGCACGCGGCGCAACCTGCTGCAGGCCGCGGGGCTCGCGTTCAATGTCGTGCCAGCGGACATCGATGAGGAGGCCATCAGCCGGGAGCTCATCGCAAAAGGGGTGTTTCCGGCGGAGATCGCGCGAGCTCTGGCGCAAACCAAGGCCGAGGAGATCGCGCGCGATCGACCTGAAGCGCTCGTGATCGGCGCCGATCAGACCCTCGCATTGGGAGACGAGCTCTTCGACAAGCCAGCCGATCTTGCGGCCGCTCGCGAATGTCTCCTGCGCCTCAAGGGCAAGACGCATCAGCTCCATTCCGCCGTCGTTCTTCTTGGACCCGGCGCAGGGCCCTGGAGCCACACCAGCACCGCCACCCTCACCATGCGCGATTTCTCGGACGAGGCTCTCGACGAATATCTGGCGCGCGCGAGCCGCACGGTTTGCGAGTCGGTCGGCGCCTATCAGATCGAGGGCCCCGGCATACAATTATTCGAGCGCGTCGAGGGCGATCACTTCACCATTCTGGGCCTGCCGCTGTTGCCGCTGATCGAAGCCTTGAGGGCGCGCGGGGTGCTCACATCATGAAGCGGGCCTGCGTCATCGGCTGGCCGATCGCGCATTCCCGGTCGCCGGCAATTCATGGGTACTGGCTGAAGCAGTACGGGATCGACGGCACCTATACGAAAGAGGCCGTTGCTCCCGACGCTCTTGCCGGCTTTCTCGACTCGCTTGCCGCACGCGGGCTTCGAGGGTGCAACGTCACGGTTCCGCACAAGGAGGCGGCTCTGCGGCTCGCTGACGTGCGGGAGGCCTCGGCCGAGGCGGTCGGCGCCGCCAATACGCTTTGGCTCGAAGAAGATAAGCTCTGCGCTGCCAACACAGACACATACGGGTTCATGACCTATCTCGATGCTTGCGCGCCGGAGTGGAGGGGACGCGATGCGCCGGTTGCGATCCTCGGCGCAGGTGGCGCGGCGCGTGCGATCGTCTACGGATTTCTCGAGGCTCAGGTCGAGGAGGTGCGCATTTTCAATCGCACACACGCGCGCGCCGAGGCGGTCGCCGAGGCATTCGGTCCGCGCGTCAGAGTGCACGACTGGAATGATCGCTCGAAGGACTCGAGCGAATGTGGCGTGCTCGTCAACACGACGTCGGCCGGACTCGCGGGGGAAGGCGGCCTCGACCTAGACTTCCGGGGTTTTCGATCCGACTGCGTCGTCTGCGACATCGTCTATGTGCCGCTCGCGACGGCGCTCCTCAAAGCGGCGCGGACAAGAGGGCTCAAGACCGTCGACGGCCTCGGCATGCTGCTGCATCAAGCCGTCCCCGGATTCGAGAAATGGTTCGGAACGCGCCCCGTCGTGACGGAGGAGCTCTACCGTCTGATCGCGCGCGACATCGAGGCCGGCTGATGCTCATCGTCGCGCTTACGGGCTCCATGGGCATGGGCAAATCGACGATCGCCAACCGGTTTCGGGCGCAGGGCATTGCCGTGTTCGATGCCGACGCCGAGGTGCATCGGCTCTATGCGGGCGAGGCCGTGCCGCTGATCGAGGCGGCATTTCCGGGCACCACGGCAGGCGGCCAGGTCGATCGGGCAAAGCTTGCGGAGAAAGTCGGCGCGCACGAGGAGAATTTCCGCCGGCTCGAGCAGCTCGTCCACCCGCTTGTCCGAGCCGCCGAGCGCCGCTTCCTCAAGTCCGAAGCAGATCGCAGCGCCGAGATCGCCGTCGTCGAGATACCCTTGCTGTTCGAGACGGGAGCCGAGACGACCGCCGACGCGGTTATCGTGGCGAGTGCGTCGGCGGCCCAGCAGCGCGAGCGCCTGCTCGCCCGCCCCGGCATGACCGAAGCCCGCCTCGAGGCCTTGCTCCGCCGCCAGATGCCGGACGCGGAGAAGCGCCGGCGCGCCGATTTCGTTGTGGATACGAGCGGCACGGTGGCGCAAAGCGAGGCCCAGGTCGATGCTATCATCGACGTGCTTCGGCGACGGAAAGGCGAGGCGTTTGCGCATTATTGGGCCTGAGGCGGGCCGAGCTGGGGGAACGGGATCCATGACGCGCGAGGTCGTTCTCGACACGGAAACAACGGGGCTCGATCCCAAGAACGGCGACCGGCTGATCGAGATCGGCTGCATCGAGCTGTTCAACCGCATTCCGACGGGGCGTGAGTTTCACCGCTACGTCAACCCTGAGCGGGCCGTGCCGGCGGAGGCCGAGGCGGTCCATGGCCTGTCGACGGCATTCCTCATGGACAAGCCGCTGTTCGTCGCCGTTGCCGACGAGCTCTTGGGCTTTCTCGGCAGCGACATTCTCATCATCCACAACGCGGCCTTCGACGTTGCCTTCCTCAATGCCGAGCTCGAACGGCTCGGCAGGCCGGCCATTGCCATGGGCCGCGTGGTCGACACGCTCCAGCTCGCGCGCCGCAAGCATCCGGCCGGACCCAATAGCCTCGATGCGCTCTGCAAGCGCTACGGTATCGACAACTCGATGCGCACCAAGCATGGCGCGCTCATGGACTCGGTTCTTCTCGCCGAGGTCTATATCGAGCTGTTGGGCGAGCGCCAGGCAACTCTCGGCTTGGCGGGCGGTGCCGGGCTCGAGATGGGCCCGAGCCGCTTGGCGTCCGGCTCTGCCGTCGCTCCACGCCCCGAGCCCCTCGCCGCGCGGCTCTCGCCCGAGGACGAGCGAGCGCACGCGGCATTCCTCGAGGCGCTCGTGCCCAAGGCTATCTGGTGGCGATACCTCGCCCAGCCGGAGTAGGAGCCCGCGCCTAGTTCGTTGCCGTGCTGCCTTCGGTGCCCTTGCCTTGGCGCCGGCGCAGAAAGAGCGCTGCGAAATCGATGGGATCGAGGAGCAGTGGCGGGAAGCCACCCTCGCGCGTGATGTCGGCGACGAGCCGGCGCAAGAACGGAAAGATCAGCGTCGGACAATTGATGAGCAGGAACGGCTCGAGGGCCGGCTCGGGTATGCTCTTGATCCTGAACAGGCCCGAGTAGATGAGCTCGAGGTCGTAGATCGTGCCGGCCTGGTTGCTCGCGTGGGCCTTGAACGCGATGGCGCTTTCGAAGAGGTCGCCCTCGGCGCGATGCGCGTTGACGTTGACCTCGATCTTGAGGTTGGGGTTCTCGCCAGGCCCTTCGAGCAGCTTGCCGACGCTCGGGTTCTCGAACGAGAGGTCGCGAATGAACTGCCCGACGACCTGCACCTCGATGGGTTGCGGCTGTCCCGCGGCCTCCGCGCCGCTCTTGCCGTTGGTCGTGTCTGCCATAGGCCGCCGTCCGAATCGCGCCGCTCGGCGCTCGATTGCCCGTGAAATTGGCGCGGTGGCTATCACGGGAGGGCTCAGCCGGCAACCGCCCGCAGATTGCTCGGGCATTGCCGCTTTCTCCGCAATTCTGTCACAGGGGAGCTCGGATGTCTTCACCATCCTGCGCCAAGGCCGGAAAGCCTACTGATCCTGGTTGGCTTCTCCCCGTTTGTGGCCTAAGTTGTGACGCGTGACTTGTTCAGGCGTTCGGCCTGGACGATCTCGCTCTGCAATCCTACATCAAGCCCTATTATCCCTCTGATTGGCGGGAAAGCTGCCGAAAATGGAAGGCAATATAGACCTTGTCACCCTTCTGGCGCTGATTGCCGCCGTTGTCGCGATCCTGAAGCTGCGCAGTGTGCTCGGCCGCCGGACCGGCGACGAGGAAACGCGGCTCGAGCAGCGCCGCCGCGAGGCAGCCTTGCAGAAGGACGTGACGGCGGCGGCCAAGGCCGAGACCTCGGATAAGGTTGTGGCGCTGCCGCGGCGCGCGCGCGAGGCGCAGCAGGGCGAGACGGCGCCCCCGGTCTCGGTGGCGGAGGCGGAGGCGCGCATCGAGAGCTTTGCCGGGGGCGACAAGACGGTCGCCGGCGGGCTTATGCAGATTCTGAGGGCGGACCCGGAATTCGACCCCGAGCAGTTCCTGCGCGGGGCCCGCCAAGCCTACGAGATGATCGTCACGGCGTTCGCCGAGGGCAACCGCAAGATCCTTCGCGACCTCCTGAGCGGGGACGTGTTTGCAAGCTTCAGCCGCGCGATCGGCGAGCGCGAGAGCCGCGGCGAGCAGATCGACCAGAGTTTCGTCGGCATAAGCAAGGCGGATATTCTCGAGGCCGAGGTCAGCCCCAAGGGCATGGCCAGCATCACCGTGCGCTTTCTCAGCCAATTGATCACGGCGACGCGCGACCGGGCGGGGAACGTCATCGACGGCGACACGCACCGCATCAAGGAAGTGACCGACATCTGGACGTTCGTGCGCGACGTGTCGACCCGCGAGGCGCGGCGCAATCTCAATTGGAGGCTCGTCGCCACTCAGTCGCCGAACTGAAGGCGGCCGGCGCAAGCCCTGTTGAGCGCCGAGACCTGGAGCGGTACTTTGGGGAGCGCGGCCACCTGGGCCGATCTCTTCACGCCCGAATTCGCTCAAGATGCCCCTCGGCGCCGCCGCATCGCAATCACCCCTCAAGGTGAGCTTCAGCCCCGTCACCTTCGCCGCGCTCGAAGGATGGGAGGAGGACGCTCACGCCGAGGCCTTCGCCGCGTTTCTGAGATCCTGCAGGCCGGTCATGTCTGCCGCTGCGAATGCGGGCGGCACGGCAAAGACGGTGCGCGCCTCACCCGCCCTTCTCGCGGCATGCCGCGATGCCTTGAGCCTCGACGCGAGCTCGATGACGAATGAGCAGGCAAGGGCGTTCCTCGAGCGCCGCTTTCGTCCCCACCGCCTCGTGCACGAGGGACCGGGCGGGCTTCTCACGGGCTATTACGAGCCGTTCCTGGAAGGGGCGCGAAGGCGGGGCGGGCCCTACCAATTTCCCATTCTCCGGCGCCCCCCGGACCTCATCAATCTTGTCGCCGAGCAGGAGCGCGGCGCACTGGCCCACAGCCTGACGCACGCGCGCAAGACCGCCTCGGGGCACGAGCCCTACGCCACGCGGCGCGAGATCGAGGAGGGCGCGCTCTCGGACCAGGGCCTCGAGCTCCTCTGGCTCAAGGACCCGGTCGATAGCTTCTTCATGCACATTCAGGGCTCGGGGCGCATCGCGTTTCCGGACGGCACGACGGTCCGCATCACCTACGACGGCAAGAACGGGCATCCCTACACCTCGATCGGCCGCTATCTGATCGACGAAGGACTCTTCGCCGCCGACGCCATGACACTCGATGCCTTGAAAGACTGGCTCAAGGCCGACGCGGAGCGCGGCCGCGAAGTCATGTGGAAGAACGAGTCGTTCGTCTTCTTCCGCGAGCTCGACGATGCCGACGGTCCGCTCGGCGTCCTCGAAATTCCGCTGACTGCGGGGCGCACTCTCGCGGTCGATACGGCCTTTCACGCCATCGGCACGCCGATGTTCGTTTCGGCGCCAACTCTGCTTCATGCCGGCGATCGACGCGGGTTCCGCCGTCTCATGATCGCCCAGGACGTCGGCTCGGCGATCCGCGGGCCGGAGCGCGGCGACCTCTACATGGGCTCGGGCGCGGAGGCCGGACGCGTCGCGGGCATGACCAAGCATCCCGGCTCGTTCGTGGCGCTCCTTGCCGTGGAGGAGGACGGGCTATGACCCGCAAGCCGCCGTCCGGGGAGCGCCGCTCCCGGTCGCTGTCCAAGGAGGACCAGGTCCTATGGGACAGCATGGCGGCCTCTCTCGAGCCCTTGAAGCAGAAGGCGGCGCGGGTTCGCTCCGGAGCGGAGCGCCAGTCCGAGGACGGCGCCACCGAGACCCGGCACAAGCTTGGCAAATCCGCCTCGACGCGCCTCGAGACAATTGCACGGCCTTCGGCGCAGCCCGTGCGTGCGCCCGCGAAGGCGCCGGAGCTGAACCCATTCGATCCCAAGGCGGCGCGGCGCCTGCGGAAGGGACAGGTCGAGATCGATGCGCGCATCGATCTGCATGGAATGCGCCAGGGCGAGGCCCACGCGGCGCTGCGCCGCTTTCTCCACTCTGCGTTTGCGCGCGGGCTTCGTTGGGTCCTGGTCATCACCGGCAAAGGCGCCCCGTCGCGCGGCGAATGGGACAGCGGCATGGAGCGCGGAGTGCTCAAACGCAATGTGCCGATCTGGCTCGCGGAGGCAGACCTCAGAGCGATCATCGTGAGCTATACGACCGCTGCAATCGCGCATGGCGGCGAGGGCGCTCTCTACGTGCACTTGAGAAACCCCGAGCGCATGCGAAGCCGCTGATCGCCGTTATCGTAGGGCCGACGCCGGCAGTGCAAAGATCTCGCGCTCGGTCGTCTCGGTGTCGAGCCACAGGAGCGGCAGATCGGGATACTCTCGCTCGAGGCTCTCGGCCGCGCCGCCGATCTCGACGACGAGATGGCCGTCGGGGCGAAGATAGCGCCCGGCGCCCTCGAGAATGCGGCGCACGATGTCGAGGCCGTCCGCGCCGCCGGCGTGCGCGATCGCCGGCTCGGCGCGGTACTCGGGCGGAAAGGCGGCCATCGCTTCGGCGCCGACGTAGGGCGGATTGGCGAGGATGAGGTCGTAGCGGCCAGCCTCGCCGGGAAAGAGATCGGCCTCGATCAGGCGCACGCGCTCTTCGAGCCCGTAGTCGGCGACGTTGCGGCGCGCGACCTCGAGGGCGTCTTGCGAGATGTCCGTTGCGTCGACGCGCGCTTCGGGAAAGGCGAGCGCCGCAAGGATGGCGAGGCAGCCCGAGCCGGTGCAAAGGTCGAGGACGTTCTCCACGGCATGAGCGTCACCGACAACGCCGGGAAGTCCGTCGCACAAGAGCTCGCCGATGAGCGAGCGCGGCACAATCACTCGCTCGTCTACGTAGAAGCGGTGGCCTTTGATCCACGCCGCGTTGGTGAGATAGGGCGCGGGCTTGCGGGTCGCGATGCGCCGGTCGAGGATGGCAGCGACGCGCTCGCGCTCGGGGCGCGTGAGCCGGCAGTCGAGCCACGGCTCGAGCAGGTCGATCGGCAGATGAAGCGTGTGGAGGATGAGGTAGGCCGCTTCGTCGGTCGCAGTGGCCGTGCCGTGGCCGAAGACGAGCCCATGCTTTGTGAACTCGCTCGTGGCGTAGCGCAGCCAATCGCGCACCGTGATCAGCTCGTCGAAACGGAAATTGTCGGGCGTTGGCATTCACTAACGAGCCCCTTCTTTCCGTCATCCCAGCGCGACGATGATGACGGGATCAGTCGATTGGGACTTTAGCTAGCTGAGCTGGCCTTTGAGATTGCGAATGCTCTCGTCGACGAGAGCATTCGCCGTCGGCCCCGTCACGCGCGATTTCAGGATCTTCTCGGCCGCCGCCGCCGCGACGACGGCGGCGGTCGCGCGCACCTCGGAGAGCGCCTGCGCCTCCGCGCGCGAGATTTTCTCCTCCGCCACCTTGGTGCGCCGCTCGAGCTGGTCGACGAGGCCCTGCCTCATCTCGGCGGCGAGCGTTTCCGCCTCGCGCTTGGCGTGGTCGATGATCTCCTTGGCCTCGTCCTCGGCTTCGCGCGCCTTTCTCTGGTAGTCGGCGAGAAGGTTTGACGCCTCATCGCGCAGCCGGCGCGCCTCGTCGAGCTCCTTCTTGATGTCGGCGGCGCGCCTGTCGAGGGCGGCGAAGATCGCTGCCGGCACGCGGTAGTAGATGAGGATCGCGACGAAGAGAACGAAGGCGACGAGGACCCAGAACTCGGCGTGGTTGGGATCGAGCATCGGAGACCTCTATTCGCCGGCGCCGGGGCTCATGGCCTTGCCGATCTCGTCGCGCGAGACCTCCTGGCCGATGAGCTTCGAGACGATCATGCCGGCCGTGTCGGCGGCGATCTCGGAAACGCTCGCCATGGCCTTGGATTTGGTTGCGGTGATGCGGCTCTCGGCGTCGGCGATCTTGGCCGCGATCTGGCTGTCGACGCGGGCGCGCTCGGCGTCCACTTCCTGGGCGAGCTTGTCGCGCGCCTGGCGCGCAAGGCCGGAAGCGGACCCGCGGGCGTCCGCGAGCGCCTTCTCGTAGCCCGAGAGCGCCTTCTCCGTCTCGCCCTTGAGACGCTCGGCCGAATCGAGGTCGCGCTTGACGCGATCGCGCCGCTCCTCGATCACCTCGCCGACGCGCGGCAGCACGATGCGCTTAAGGAGCGCGTAGAGCACCACGAACACGAGCGCGAGCCAGATCAGCTGTGGGGAGAAGTTCGCCGGGTCGAGCGGCGGAAATGCTTTCCCATGCCCTCCCTCGTGGGGCACTTCCGTACCGGTGGTCGTTTCGGGCTCAGCCATGGCCTAATCCAGCGGGAGCGAGTGCAGCAAAGCGAGGACAATCAGGAGACGCTTGCCCCCGGTCTCGTCCTCGCCGCGCGCAATCCAGATCAGGTGAAGAGCAGCAGGAACGCGATCAAGAGGGCGAAGATGCCGAGCGCTTCCGTCACCGCGAAGCCGAAGATCAGGCGGCCGAACTGGCCGTCAGCCGCCGACGGATTGCGCAGCGCGCCCTGCAGGAACTGACCGAAAAGGTTTCCGACGCCGATGGCGGCGGCTCCGGTGCCGATCGCGGCCAGTCCGGCGCCAATGAGCTTAGCGGAAGCGGGATCCATGAGAAGGGTCTCCTTTGGGTGAGTTTTGCAGGTTCGGAAGTTCAGCGCATCATGCACATGCTAATGGCCAGGATGGAGCGCATCGTTCAAGTACATGCAGGTCAGCATCGTGAAGACGTAGGCCTGCAAGAAAGCGACGAGGATCTCGAGCGCGGTGAGCGCGACAGCGCCGAGGAGCGGCAGCGGCGCGATCGCCGAGTAGGCGCCTGCGCCGAGCAGCATGATGATGAAGCCCGCGAAAACTTTCAGCGTGATGTGCCCGGCGAGCATGTTGGCGAAGAGACGCACGGAGTGGCTCACGGGGCGCGAGAGGAACGAGATGACCTCGATCAAGGATACGAGCGGCAGGATATAGATCGGCACGCCCGAGGGCACGAACAGCCTCAGGAAGTGCAGACCGTTCTTGGCGAAGCCGACGACGAGGACGGTGATGAACACGAGTGCGGCGAGCGCCGCCGTCACCGCGATGTGGCTCGTCACCGTGAAGGCGCCCGGCACCATGCCTAGCATGTTGACCGTGAAGATGAAGGCGAACAGCGTGAAGATGAGCGGGAAGAACTTCATGCCCGCCTCCCCCATGCTCTCGCGCACCATATTGGCGATGAACTCGTAGCTGGTCTCCGCCACCGACTGCATGCGCGTCGGCACCAGCGCGCGCCCGCGCATGGCGAAGAGCAGGAAGCCCACGATGAGGGCCGCGGCGATCACCATGAACAACGAGGAGTTGGTGAAGGAGGCGTCGTAACCGAGCAGGTCGAGCGGATAGAGCCGCTTGATCTCGAACTGATGTATGGGATCGGGCATTCCCGGTCCCGAAGCGCCTTCCGCTGGCTGAGCCACGTCCGTCCCCTTGGCACTCAGTCGTCGTCTTTGTCCGGCACCGCTCGGCCGATGTCGCCGTGCGTCGCCTCTTTTATCTCGGCCTGGAGCCTGGTGAAGCCCCTAATCACGTTGCGCACGCCGGCGGCGAAGCCCAACATGAAGAAGACCAGGAACAGCCACGGCGAGGAGCCCAGCCACCGGTCCAAGAAATATCCGATGAGACCGCCGACCAGAACAGCACCGACGAGCTCGGAGGCCATCCTGAGCCCATAGGCCATGCCGCGCGCTCTCACCGCGCCCATCTCGTCAGGCTCGCCCGCCTTTTGGTGCGCGCGCGCCTCCTCGAGCTTCTTGTCGAGATCGCCCACCCGACGCTCGAAGCTCGACCTGTCGGCGGGAGAGAGTTTGCCCCGGCCGCCCTCTTCGCCGTCCCGTTTTTCAGGCATGGCAAGATCCTCGGCGGGTCAGGTTCTCTGCGGCGCGCACCTTAGTGAGGGGGCCCTCGGCGTGTCAAGCAAACGCCATTATTTGGAGCATAGGCGAGGTACGGCGAAACGGCGCAGGGTGGGCAATGGGCAATCGGCAATCGGCAATGAAATGGTGGACCGTGGGCGCAGTGAACTGTGATCTCTAAACCCAATTGCCCATTGCCCGATGCCTATTGCCTACTTCACTCGTCGGCGTCCCCCTCCTCCTCCTCGTCGCCGTCCTCTTCCGCCTCGTCGTCATCCTCGAACTCTGCAAGGCTTCGCAGAGCCTCGATCATCTCGGCCTCGCCGGCCTCCTGGGATTCGACGAGCCATTCGGCAACGACCGTCTCGCCCTGTTTGAACACCACCTTGAACGGGTAGTCGTCCTCGCCGCTCGGCACGATGTCCCCAGTAACAAACGCCATCTCGACCCTCCTGGCTGGGCAACGGGCAATAGGCAATAGCGGAGATCGATCGGAGGTGCCTATAGGCTATTTGCTATTGCCGAGTGCCTATTGCCTCGTCCCCGTCAACCCTCGGTTTCGGCCTCGTACTCAGGCAGCGAGTGCAGCACCGCGTAGTCGATGCCAGGGTTGCTCTTGATATAGTCGACCACGTGCTTCGTCAGGGCGGCGACGGCATCCTTGTCGTAGCCGGCAACGCCTTCGCTGATCACGAGATCGGTTTCGATCACGAGCGCGGTCTTGAGGTTGCCGTTGGCGTCCACTCCCTTCGTCTTCCAGGTTGTCACGGCATTGTCATGGTCGATGTCGATCAGCATGGGGTCCCTCTTGGTTGAATTGCCAGGTTGGACACTAGGCAATGGGCAATAGTAAGAGAAGATCGCGACATTGCCCCGATTGCCTATTGCCCAATCCCTATTGCCGTTAGACCGCTTCGCGGAACCGCTGGGCGGTCTCGAGATCGACGGAGACGAGCTGGGACACGCCCTTCTCGGCCATTGTCACCCCGAACAGCCGGTTCATGCGCGTCATCGTCATCGGGTGGTGGGTGATGACGAGGAAGCGCGTGGAAGTCTCCTCCGCCATTTTCTCCATAAGCGTGCAAAAGCGGTCGACGTTGGCGTCGTCGAGCGGCGCATCGACCTCGTCGAGCACGCAGATCGGCGAAGGATTGGTAAGGAAGACGGCGAAGATCAGCGACAGCGCCGTGAGCGACTGCTCGCCGCCCGAAAGCAGCGACAAGGTCGCCGGCTTCTTTCCCGGCGGCTTGGCGATGATCTCGAGCCCGCCCTCGAGCGGGTCCTCGCCCTCGATCATTTCGAGGCGAGCCTCTCCGCCCCCGAACAGCGTGGTGAACAGGCGCTGGAAATGGGCATCGACCGAGGTGAACGCCTCGTCGAGGCGCTTCTTGCCCTCGCGGTTGAGCTGGCCGATGGCGCCGCGCAGCTTCGCAATCGCCTGCTCGACGTCGTTGCGCTCGGTTTCCATCGAGGACGATTGCTCGAGCAGCACGGCGAGCTCGTCGTCGGCTTGCAGGTTGACGCCGCCGAGGCGCTCGCGGTCGGCTTTGAGTCGCTGCGCTTGCCGGTCGGCCTCCTCGAGCGAAGTCACCGGCGCACCCGCGGAGAGACCGGCCAGAGCAAGACAATTCTCGGGAGTTGCGCCGAGGCTTTCGCGAATTCTTCGCGCCGCTTCCTGCCGCTGCGCGCGGGCGCCCTCGAGCCTGGCCTCGGTGCGCGCCTTTTCCTCGCGCGCTTCCGCCACCTCCCCTTGCGCTGCCCGCAGAGCCTGCGTCGCCGCCCGCAGGGCCGTATCGGCGGCGGCGAGCTTGTCGGCCGCCGCCTGACGGCGCCGCTCCGCCTCGTCGAGCTCAGTCATGAGCTTGCCGCGCTTCGCCTGGAACTCGGCGGGAAGGCCCTTTACGGCTTCGATCTCGCCGCGGGTCTTGCCGAGCCGGTCGCGGAACGACGTGATCTGGCGCGCCGCGCTCTCGCTGCGGCTCATCCAGCGCGGGCGCTCTGCTGCGATGGCCCCGACGCGGTCGGCGCGCAGGCGCCGCTCGCGCTCGAGGCCCGCGACCTCGGCGGCGGCTGCCGCGAGCGCGCTGCGCCGCGCCGCAGCCTCGCTCTGCGCCTCCGCGAGCAGGGCCTCGAGGTCATCGCCTTGTCCGAAAAGGGCAAGGGCCTTCTCGGTCTCGGCGACGCGCTCCTTGACCTCGCCGAGCCCGGATTCGGCCCTCGACCTCGCCTCGGCGAGGGCTGCAAGCTTGCTTTCGGTCTCGCGCGCCGCACGCTCGATCTGGGTCAGCGCATCGCGCGTCTCCCTGAGCTTGGCCTGCGTCTCGCGGCCCGCCTGACGCAGGCTGCGCTCCTCGTTGTGTGCAGCCTCGTGGGCCGAGCGGCTCTCGGCCGCGAAGCGCCCGTAATGATCGACGGCAGCGCGCGCTGCCGCCTCTTGCTCCGCCATGCCGGCGAGCCGGTTTCGCTCCGCGAGCCGCTGGGCGGCGGGCGTCACCCCGCCGGCCGCGGCGACGAAGCCGTCCCACCGCCACAGGTCGCCTTCGATCGAGACGAGGCGCTGGCCGGGCTTGAGGTGGGGCTGCAGGCGCGCGCCGCTCTCGCGCGCGACGACGCCGATCTGGCGCAGGCGCCGGCTGAGCTCGCGCGGGGCCGTGACGTGGAGAAGAAGGGGCTCGGCGTCGCCCGGGAGCGGCTCGTCTCCGACGGGCACCTCGAGCGCCCGCCAGCGGACCGGTGCCTCCTCGGCGGCGGGCGCGTCGAGATCGTCGCCGAGCGCGGCAACGAGGGCCGCCTCGTAGCCGGGCGAGACCCCGACCGAGTCGATGATCGGCGGCAGCCCGCTCGCCGAGGGCGGCATGACAAGCTTCTGGAGCGTCTCGCGCTCGGCCGCGAGCGTGCCGAGCGTGAGGCGGGCCTTGGTCGCCTCCTCGGCAGCGGTCCGCGCGGCGACGGCGGCGGCTTCGCTCACCTCCTCGGCCTCGAGCGCCCGGCCCTCGAGCTCGGCAAGCTCGCGGGCGAGCCGCTGGCCCGCCTCGGTGATGGCGACGAGCTTCTCCGCGTCGGGGGCGCGGGCGGCGGCCTCCCGCGTGTCGCGCTCGATTATCTGAAGCTCGCGCTCGATCTTGGCGACGGCAGCCCGCCGCTCGGCTGCGGCGCTCTCGAGGCTTTGACGGCGCGCCCGGGCCTCGGCGGCCTTGAGCGTCGCCTCCTGAAGGCGAGATTCGGCGCCGGCAGCCTCGCCTTCGGCGCCCTTGAGCGCGCGGTGCGCCGCGGCCTCCGCGGTCTCGCCTTGGCGGTCGGCCTCGGCAAGCGCGGCGCCTTCACGGTCGAAACCCTCGAGAATCTCGCGAGCCTCGGCTATGAGGCTCTCCTCACGGCCAAGGTCTTTTTCCAGCTCGCCGGCCAGCGTCTCGAGCTCGCGCTGGCGCTCTGCGGCGCGGGCGGCTTCGCGCTCGAGGCTCTCGCCCTCGATTTTGAGGAGCGAGACCGCCGCGCCGCGCGCTGCCTCGGCATCGCGTAGCGGCTGCATAGCCTCGGCGTGCGCCGCCTCCTCGCGCAGTGCCCGGGCCTCGACCTCCGTCACCATGCCGAGGGCGACGAGCGCGTCGGTGAGCCGCTTCTCCTCCGTCTCGACAGAGGCGTGTGCGTCGGCCCACGACAGGTGGAGGAGGAGCGCTTCCGCCTTGCGGATCTCCTCCGACAGCTCCTTGTAGCGGCGTGCCTGTCGCGCCTGTCGCTTTAGCGCGTCGATCTGCGACATGATCTGCCCGAGAATGTCGTTGAGCCGCGCGAGGTTTCCTTCCGCGGCCCTGAGGCGCAGCTCCGCCTCGTGGCGGCGGCTGTGCAGGCCCGCGATGCCGGCCGCGTCCTCGAGCACGCGGCGGCGCTGCTCGGGCTTGGCGTTGACGATCTCGGCGATCTGGCCCTGGCGGACGAGGGCAGGCGAGCGGGCGCCGGTCGCGGCGTCCTCGAACAGGATCTTGACGTCGCGGGCGCGCTCCTCGCGGCCGTTGATGCGGTAGGCGGAGCCGGCCTCGCGCTCGATGCGGCGCGTGATTTCGATCATGTCCTCGCCGTTGAACTCGGCGGGGGCCTGGCGCTCCGAATTGTCGATGAAGATCGTGACCTCGGCGCTGTTGCGCGAGGGGCGCGTCGTTGTCCCGGAGAAGATCACGTCGTCCATGGCGACGGCGCGCATGCTCTTGTGCGAGGTCTCTCCCATGACCCAGCGCAGCGCTTCCAAGAGATTGGACTTGCCGCAGCCATTCGGGCCGACGACGCCCGTGAGACCGGGCTCGATCAGGAGCTCGGTCGGCTCGACGAACGATTTGAAGCCCAGAAGCCTGAGACGCGTGATCTGCATCGTGGTGTCTTGAATTCCGTGGTGCTGGCGCTTTCAGGTCAAACTGCGGGTCACTGCGCGGGAGCACTCTCGGCAGCGGCCGTCGCCGGCGCCTTGGCGGACTGCTCGACCAGGGCGCGGATGTCCGCCATGGTGAGCGTGCTCTTCACGAGCTTGCCCGCGACGAAGAAGTTCGGCGTGCCAATAATGCCAAGCTTGCGACCGCGCTCCTTGACCCACTTCAGAGCGTCGATCATGCCTTGATTCGTAAGGCAAGAATCGAACTGGGCGCGCGTCATCCCCACCTGCTTGGCAACCGCGTATATGGCGTCGAGGCGCACCTCCTGAGATACCCAGGAGGCCTGCTGAGCCATGAACTTCCCGTAGAGGTCGAAGTATTTCTGAGGCGGAGCACAACGGAGCGCAATCGTGGCGTTGCCGGACGTCTTGCCGATGGGAAACTCGCGCAGGATGTAGCGGACCTTGCCGGTGTCGATATAGGTGCGCTTGAGCTCGGGAAACACGGTCTCGTGGAACTTCCGGCAATGCGGGCAGGTGAGGGACGCGTACTGGACGATCGTCACCGGTGCGTCGGGGCGTCCGAGGGACATCTCGGGGAGCGTGCCGGTCATCATGATGTCGGCGATCGTGGGCTCGGTGATGACCTCGCGGCCGCCTGAGGCCGTGTCGGGGAGCGCGAGGGGATTGTAGGCCTCGGTATTCGCCTTCGGGCCGGTTGCGGGATCGGGGTAGGCCGAGCCGGCGGCGATCGCTTCCGTCGAGACTCCGGAGGACGCGAGGCCCTGCAGGCTCGGCGGATCGCCGGCGCAGGCCGACAGCGCCGCGGCGTTCGCGGCAAGAAGCGCGAGACATTTCAACTGTTTCATGCCGCTCAGCTGATCCCAGACGCCGGACATCCCGGCCCTCCGCCGGGACGACGTTACTAGATTGGCAGTCGAACGCTAAGCGATCCCGTGCTGCTGCGCCAAATTCAGCCTTGGGCGAGGAGAGGCGTCAGCACCTTCTCGAACTCCTCCAGCGTCGGTGCTGCGGTGAGCCGCTTGCCGTTGATGAAGAAGGTCGGCGTCGAGTTCACGCCGAAGACGTCGGCGGCGCGCGAGCGAACCTCGGTGAGCTGATCGAGAAGCTTCTGGTCCGTCAAGCACTTGTCGAAGCTCTCCTGCGTGAAGCCGGCCTGCTTGGCGACCTCGAACAGCTTCGGCGTCGGGTTCTCCTTGACGAACGCCCAGTCGGCCTGGGTGTGGAAGAGCGCATCGACGAGAGCAAAGCTCTTGTCGGGGTTTCCGGCGCAGCGCGCGAGCATCGAGGCAGCGAAGGCGCGCGCATCGAGCGGAAACTCTCGGAAGATGAAGCGGACTTTGCCAGTGTCGATGTACTTGGCCTTGAGATCGGGGAAGACCTTGGTGTGGAAGCTCATGCAGTGGCCGCAGGTCATCGAGGCGTACTCGACAATGGTCACCTTGGCCTCGGGCGGCCCGAGCGCCTGATCGGCCAGGCTTCCAGTCTTCAAGAGCTCGTCGACCGGGACTTCCGCTGGACCGTGCTCGCGGTCCGAGAAGACCCTCGTCGAAAGCGAGGCCACGCCGACGAGGGCGGCGCAGCCGGCCAAGAGCACCGTCCGCCGGGAGAACGCCTTGCAGTAGAGCGGTTTACTCGAATTCATCTCATGCTCCCTGTGGGTCATCGCGGGCTAGCCAGCCGTCGCGCGAGGCCCGTAACATGGGGCCGGAGAGTGATTAAGGCAAATTCCCCCTGAACGCCAATTGAATGGCCCGCGCCATGCCGAGCCGAGCCTCCCGAATGATTTCCTAAAGTTAAGCCCTAGACTTAGGAACACGAGCGGGATCGAGGCATTGGTCTTTGTAAGAAGGCCGAGAGCCATGAACAGGAAAAGTGAGCGTAAGAGTTTGGACGTGATCGGTATTCGCCAGCAGAATGCTATCGGGACCCGTCTCCAGATCGAATCCCTGCCGATCCTCGATGCTCCTCTGCCGGAGCCGATCGAAAGGGCCCTGGCGCGGCTCCTGGATCTCGAGCGCCGCACGCGGCGCCCCGATCCCAAGCCCGCCGGGAAGTGATTGTCTCGTCCCGAATTGTGCGCTACTGCCGCGGCGCTTCACCGCGCAGGAGGACGCAGCGCACACCATGGCGAGCGAGGCCGAGGCCCGGAAGCGGGCGTTCGAGATCATCCGGGAGAAGTCGTTCGTCAGGGGCGAAATCACCCTCGCCTCGGGCAAGAAGAGCGACCACTACTTCGACATGAAGCCCTCGATGCTCGACCCAGAGGGGGCGACGCTGCTTTCCGGGCTGCTTCTCGACCGGCTCGAGGGGTTGAATGCCGACTACGTGGGCGGGATCGAGATGGGCGCCGTCCCGCTCATCGGCCCGGTAGCCATGCAAAGCTTCCAGCGGGGAGGCCGGCCGATCCCGGCCTTCTTCGTGCGCAAGACGGTGAAGGACCACGGCACGCGGAAGCTGATCGAAGGCGTGAAGGATCTCGCCGGCAAGCGCGTGGCCATCGTCGAGGACGTGACCACGACGGGCGGCTCGGCGATGCTGGCAGTCAACGCGCTGCGGGAGGCAGGCGCCACCGTCGCGGTAGTGCTCTCGATTGTCGACCGCGAGGACGGCGCAGCCGAGCTCTTCGCCAGGGAGGGCATCGCCTTCGAGCCGCTCTTCTCCTCGCGCGAGTTCCTAGCGGCCCGCTAGCTCGACGTTGACAGGGGTCAACGCCGGATGCCGAGTTCTCCGACATGGTGACAATTGGAAGTGGCGGGATGAGCGCTTAAGGGGAAATGCGAGCTCCCCAGGGAGGTACGGGTGGTCCTGCCACTTCCAATTCGTGCGAAGGACCGCGTCGTCCATTCAGTCGACTATTGCGGCGAGGACCCAGAAGTTACTCGCTAGTCGTCCAGCGCGGCGGCCCGGCAGAGGAAGTGGGAGACGGCGAGAACGGCTAAAATCACAGCGACCGCAAGTGCGCTTTCAAGGATGGCGAGCATGGCTGGCTCCTCCTCTTCACGGGGAGATTGCCGGAAGTATGCGCCGATTCGCGCCGCGCTCCATCGGTAAGCTGCAGGATGAGGCCGAAAGCTATGCGATGGGACCGTAGGGTCGCCCGTTGTGCCCCTTGACGCTCGCTTCGAGGCGGGCGAGGGCGCGGGTGAGCGGGTCGGCTTCGGGCATCGCCGGAGCTGCGAGCGGCGGCGGAGCGGTCGGAGCAGGCGCGGAAGATTTCTCGGCCGGCTCGACCGGCGCCTGCACGATGCGGACTTCGGCAATTGCCCGGTAGCCGAAATAGGCATTGATGCGCTCGGCGATCTGCCGGCGCCGGTACTCGACGTCGAGGGCGCGCGCCGGGTCCACGCGCAACACGAGCGTCGCGCCGGGCCGACCTTCGGCGCCTTCGGCCACGTCCTCATAGGCCCCCGTCGTGCGCGGCCACTTGAGCCGCTCGGGCACCGCGCAGCACGCGAGATCGGTGCCCGCGATCTTGGCCCAGTCGGTCACGAGCGTCGCCGTCGCGAACCCGTACTTCTCGAACGCCTGGCGCGTGAGCTTCGGCACGAAGCTGCCGACCGCCTTCGCCGGCAAGTACGCGGGGCGCACCGGCGTGAACGATGGTCCATTTCCCCGAAACGGCATCGGCCGCGCGGGGCGTAGTCCCCGTCGAAGGTCTCTCGCCAGCATTCCTGTGAGCTTTCCCGTCACCGGCCAATGCCTCAGTTTGCAGTAGCGAACGTCCTGCCTCTAGCATGGGCCAAAGTGATTCGCGGCCGACCCCAAGGGGGACCACGTGAGAGCTGTGGCGCGAAAGCAACTGCCGCTTCGGCCTGCCGGGCCGGATACGGTCGCTTCCCTTCTCGACTGGTACGACGCCGAGCGGCGCGATCTGCCGTGGCGCACCAAGCGCGGGCGGCGGCCCGACCCCTACAAGGTCTGGCTCAGCGAGATCATGCTGCAGCAGACCACCGTCAAAGCCGTCATTCCCTTTTATCAGCGCTTTCTCGCGCGCTGGCCCACGGTCTCGGCGCTGGCCGCTGCCGACCTCGAGGAGGTGCTCTCGCTATGGGCCGGGCTCGGCTACTACTCGCGCGCCCGCAACCTCCTGAAATGTGCGAAGGCGGTCACTGAGCGACACGGCGGCAAGTTTCCCCGCGCCGAAGCCGAGCTTCGCGAGCTGCCGGGCATCGGCCCCTACACGGCTGCGGCCATTGCCGCCATCGCCTTCGGCGAGCCGGCGACGCCGGTCGACGGCAACATCGAGCGCGTGATCGCGCGCCTCTTTGCGGTGACGCGGCCACTGCCCGCCGCCAAGGGCGAGCTCAGGCGTCTCGCCGCAACGCTCACCCCGGCAGAGCGGCCCGGCGACTTCGCGCAGGCAATGATGGACCTCGGCGCGACCATCTGCTCGCCCAAGCGCCCCTCGTGCCTCGTGTGCCCGCTGCAGCAGGACTGCCACGCGCACGCCAAGGGCATCGAGGCCGGGCTGCCGGTGAAGCTCGAGAAGCTCGAGCGCCCCTCGCGCTTCGCGGTCGGCTTCCTCGCGCTTCGCGAGGACGGGCACGTGCTCCTGCGCAAGCGCCCCGAGGCCGGGCTGCTCGGCGGCATGCTCGAGGTTCCCTCGACCGAGTGGGCCGACGATTGGATCTCGGCCGACCTCGCGCTGGGCGCGGCGCCCGTGCGCGGTGAGTGGTGGCCCGTGCCAGGCTCGGTCAGCCACACGTTCACCCATTTCAGGCTCGAGCTGATGGTGTTCCGCGCCATCGTGCCGGCGGAAACCAGCCTGACGTTCTGGGCCGAGCCGGAGCGCTGCCGGTGGGTCGCGCGGCGCGACCTCCATGGTGCGGCGCTGCCGTCGGTCATGCGCAAGGTCATCGCCCATGCGCTCAAGGAACAGTGAACGGCCGCCGATTGAGAAAGCTATAACGTTGCAATAGAGTGACCTCCCGCCGCCTGTTCGCTCGGCAAGAGGAGGCACGGCCATGCAGATCGCTTTGCGCAGAAGCGCTTTTTCCATTTTCGCCCTCGCCGTTCTGCTTACCGCGCCGCTCGGCGCTCGCGCCGAGGACGACCCGTGGCCCGAGATCCGCAGCGCCGTCTTCGAGGCGCGCGACATCGTCGAGAACGACGGCATCGTAATGCTCTACGCGCCAGACACGGCCGAGGACGCCGCCCTCCTGCCGCTCTCTATCCGCTTTCCGGCCTCGGTCGGCAACGACGTGAAGTCGCTCACGATCATCATCGACCGCAACCCCTCGCCGGTCGCCGCGACGTTCCGCTTCGGTGACGGCTTCAAGGCCGGGCGTGATGTCGGCGAGCGCAGGGTAGAGACGCGCGTGCGCCTCGACAGCTTCTCGAAGGTGCGCGCGATTGCCGAGACCGCCGACGGCAAGCTGCACATGAGCGCGAAGTTCGTGACGGGGGCCGGCGGCTGCTCGGCGCCGGCGTCGAAGGACGCGGAGGCGGCGCTCGCCAGCCTCGGCAAGGTCCAGTTGAAGACCATGAAGGAGCCGGTGCGCGGCGAGAGCTGGCGTGAAGCGGTGGTGATGATCCGTCACCCCAACTTCACCGGCTTGCAGATGGACCCGATAACGCGGGGCTACACGCCGTTGCGCATCGTCAACGATCTCGTGGTGAAGCGCTCCGGCGAGATGGTGCTACGCATGGAAGGCGGCATCTCGATCTCCGAGAACCCGCACTTGCGCTTCAATTTCGACGGAAGCCAAGGCGACGAGATCGAGGTCGAAGCCTCCGATACCGAGGGTGCGCGCTTCGCGGGCCGATCAGTTCCGAGCGGCTCCTGAGGGGTAGACCGCAATCGTCCAGCGCGACGTGCGATAGCCGTCCGGCTTCCAGAGATGTCCAGTCCAGTCGGATGCCGCGGTGAAAATGCGCGGCCGCTCGGCCGCCAAGCCCTCGAGATGAGCTGACCCGAGCAGCGCGCGGGCGGACTGTTCCGTCCCCTTGCCCACGCTGATGACGGCGACGGCCGGGAGCGGCCGCTCCGCGAGCCGTTGGGGAAGGTATTCGCGCCGGCCAACGAGCGCGACCGTGCTCTCAGGTAAGAGCCGGCGCATGTTGCCGGCAACGAACCGGTTGTCGGTCACGATGACTCCGTCGGCGGGAAACCCCGAATTCTTGAGCGCGTCGGCCAGCGCCTCGAAGCGCTCGAGCTGGTGGCAGGGGCCGCAGAGCGGGGGCCCGACCGCAAGCAACGTCACGCGAAAGAGGAGAACGAGCGCGGCAAACCCGGCCAGCGCCATCACGTAGCGGCGGACTTGCTGGGCCTGCGGGAGCGTGTCCTTGGCCAGCGCCATGAGGAGGACGACGGCGGGCAGGAAGAGCGGATGCATGTAGCGCGACGCGGCCTGGTCGAAGCCGAGGATCGCCGCGGCGAAAAGCAGCCCGAAGGACGCGGCGCATTGATAGAACAGAAGTCGCTCGTGATCGCCCGCCAGCCCCTCGGTCCCGAACGTGCGCACGGCGCTCACGAGCCTCTGGACCACGCCGGGGAAAATCAGCGGCACGACGAAGAGGAAGGGCGTTAGGAAACCGACCGGAGACTTGACGACGCTGAAGAGGCCGCGCGCGAGGCGCGGAAGGTAGCGGGCGCCCTCGCCGGGAAGCCGGGTCGCGATGGCGTCGCTCGAGAAGGCGGCGAGCCATGCCAGGAACGGCGCGGCGATCGCGGCGGCAATCGCTAGGCTGAGCAGAATTCGAGGATCGGCAAGCCTGCGCCGTGCCGCCGGCACGAAGGCGCTCGCGACGAGCAAGGTCAGGACGAGGGCCGGATAATTGTACTTGGCGAGCACGCCGAGCCCGAGACAGAGCCCCAGCGCCGCATAGTCGACGAGCTTGCCGCGGTCGATCAGCCGCAAGTAGATCCACAGCGTCGCCGCGACCAAGGTCGCGAGCACGCTCGTCTGCGTGACGCCCTCGTGGATGTTCCAGCCGATCTGGTAGCAGAGCGAAAGCGAGAGCGCCGTGAGCGCGGCCCAGCCGCGGTCGCCCATGACGCGCAGCGCGGCAAGATAGGTGAAGACCGCGGTCGCCGTGAGCAGGCCGTATCTCAGAACCAGCGCGGAGAGGAGCGTGGGCCCGGTGAATTCGTGAAGAAGGGCGAGCAGCCAGTCGTAGAGCGGCGGATTGGACGGCGCATAGCCCCAAGCCCAGTCTTGGGCAAAGACCGCGGCGATGACGTCGTCCTGACCCAAGGTCGGCGAGGCGATGAAGCGCAGGGTGCCGTGGACAAGCCCGAAGCAGATCGCAGCGGCGGCGACGCCGAGGGCTCCCGCATCCGCGAGACTGAAGCGATGGCTGCCGTTTTTGGAGTGCATCTCTTGCTGGGGCTGCCCTTTGCCATCGCCTTCGGTGGCGACCTAGCAGCGTTTGATGACCGATTCGCAACGACTGCTTCGATCGGCAGGGGGAGAACCCTTCGGGGGTTTGCTGAAATAGATAGTATTCTGTGCAATCGTTCCAGCACTGTGGTTGCGCTCGTTTGTCACAATGTTATCAATAGGTCATTCAATCGCCACCTTTCAGTCATGCACGATTGCTAGCGGTGTCCATCCGAACCTCGGCGCGCGCTTGCGCGGGAGGCTCGCGAACGGCGGACGGGGGGAATGGGTAGGGATGCGATTGGCGCGACGGCCGCGCTCGCTAAGCCGCAGGAACGTCGGCGGCTCGCGCCGGAACGCGTGAAGATCGTCTCGCTCGCGACGCTCGTTATCGCCCTCTCGGGCCTTGCGCTCTTGCGCATCGCGGCCCTTGCCCTCAACGGCACCGACCTATTCCTCGACGAGGCGCAGTACTGGGCGTGGAGCCGCGAGCTCGCGTTCGGCTACTACTCGAAACCACCGGCAATCGCGTGGATCATCGCCGGCGCGACGCAGGCGTGCGGCGACGGCGAAGTCTGCGTCCGCCTCCCCTCCGTACTCATTCACACGGCGACGAGCTTTCTCGTCTTCCTCCTGGGGCGCCGTCTCTACTCGTTCGAGACCGGGTTCTGGTCGGCGCTCGTCTTCGCGACGCTGCCGGGCGTCTCGCTCTCCTCGGGCATCATCTCCACCGACGTGCCGCTCCTGTTCGCCTGGGCGCTGGCACTGCTCGCCTTGGCCGAGCTTGTGCGCAGCCCCTCCCTCGCGCCGGCCCTCGTCCTGGCGGTCGCCCTCGGGCTTGGCCTCAATGCCAAGTACGCCATGGCCTATTTCGTCGCCTCGGCGGCGATCTTCTTCATCGTCGACGAGCGCGCTCGCGCCCTCCTCAAGCGGCCCTATCCCTGGATCGCTCTCGCGGGCGGGCTTCTCCTCATCGCGCCCAACCTCGTCTGGAACTCCGAGCACGACTTTGCGACCGTCGCGCATACGGCCGACAATGCCGGCTGGCGCGAAATTCCGCTCCATCCCGGAAAGGCGGCCGAGTTCTTCCTGGCTCAGTTCGGGGTGTTCGGGCCGATTCTATTCGGCGCCTTGCTCGTCATCGTGTGGCGGGCGCGAAAGTCGGTCGCGGCGCTCGCCCCGGCTGATCGATACCTGCTCGCGTTCTCCGCCCCGCTCGTGGCGGCGATCACGCTGCAGGCCTTCGTCTCGCATGCCTTCGCCAACTGGGCGGCCCCTGCCTACATCGCCGCGTCCGTCCTCGTCACCGCGGTCTTCCTCCGAGAAGGCTCGTGGAAATGGCTCACGGCCTCGCTGGGCTTGAATCTCGCGATTGGCGTTCTGATCGCGGTGGCCACGTGGCAGGCCGGCAAGTTCGCAATTCCTGGCGCCGGGGATCCGTTCGCCCGCACGCTCGGCAATCGCGAGCTCGCGGCCGCGGTGCGCGGCGCTCTCGCTGACGCCGAGCGCGCGGGGAAGCCCTACGCCGCCGTCGCAGCGATCGATCGCGAGGTGACGGCCCCGCTTCTCTATTACGGGCGCGACTTCCCGGTGCCGGTCTACGCCTGGCGGGAGGGCGAAGCCCCGCGCGACCATTTCGAGCTCACCCGCCCCTACGTAGCCCGATCCGGCGAGCCCGCGCTGCTCGTCAGCCGTCGCAACAAGCCGGGCGCTCTCTCGGCCTTCGCCCGCGTCGACGATCTCGGCCCGCGCAAGTTCGCGGCCGGGCGCTTCACGACCCGGACGATCCACCTTTTCGCCGCCTCCGACTACCGAGGGAGATGAGGGATGCGGATGGCGGACCCCTACGCGCCTCAGGAGATCGCCTTTCGCCGCCGGTTCCTGGTCGGAACTCTGTTGATTGGAGCTGTGGTTGCGGCCATCACGCTGACATGGCCTGAGATCGACCTCGCGGTATCCGAGGCCCTGCGCCTGTGCCCGTCGGCTCACTTCGCCGCGCCTTGGTGCCTGGTCGATCCCACCGTCGGGGCGGTGCGCAACGCGTTCATCGCCTTGTCGGTGATCTTCGGCGTCGCCGTAGCCATTGGCGGGCTGTGGACGGTTCTGGTGCGGCGCAGTCTCGTCGGGCTCGCCCAGATGCGCTGGCTCTATCTCGCGGCGGCGCTCTCCGTCGGTCCGGGCCTCGTCGCCAACGTCGTGCTCAAGGACAATTGGGGACGTGCGCGGCCACGCCAGGTCGTGGAGTTCGGCGGTACTCAGTGGTTCACGCCGCCGCTCGTGCCGGTGAACGAATGCCGGCGCAACTGCTCCTTCGTGAGCGGCGAGGCGTCCGCGATCTATGTTCCCTTTTTTGCCGCGGCCTTACTGCTGCCGCAGGTGAGGGTCGCGCTCCTGGTCGCGGGGGCAACTCTCGGCACTTCGGCAGGCGCCATCAGGATCGCGCAGGGCGCCCACTTTCTGAGCGACATCCTATTTGCCGGCATCTTCATGGCGCTGACGGCGAGCGTGCTTCACATCCTCCTGATCGGGCTCTGGCGCACGCACGGCATCGGCCACTATGCCGCCGGCGCCCTTGCGCGGTTCCCCGTCGTCAGGGATGGGGCCAATTTGGCGGGCATGATGACCGGCCGGCTCGTCGCGAGCGCGAGGCCCAACTTGCGCTTGGCGCGCTCGCGCATGACGTCGATGGGCGAGAGCGCAGTCCTCCTCGCGAGACGCTGGCGCGAATCCCAAATCCGCCGCTATAGCGCCATTGCCCTCGCCCGAGTGGTCCGCTTGGGACCGCCGGCCTATTCGACCGCGATGACGATCGGCCGATCCGCTTGGGACGCGATGCCCAGCATGGGCGAGGTGCGCTCGCGCATAACGTCGATGAGCGAGAGCGCAATCCTCCTCGCGAGGCGCTGGCGCGAATCTCGAATCCGCCGCTACGGCGCCGTTGCCCTCGCCCAAGTGGTCCGCTTGGGACCGCCGGCCTATTCGGCCGCGATGACGATCGGCCGATCCGCTTGGGACGCGATGCCCAGCATGCACTCGGTGCTCTCACGCATGACCTCGATGGGCAAAAGCGCAATCCTCCTCGCGGGGCGCTGGCGCGAGTCTCAGATTCGCCGCTATGCCACCAATGTCGTTTGCAAAGTCGCCCGCGCCTGCAAGCGCGCTTATTCGGCCGCGGTGACCATTGTTCGGTCCGTCCGTGGCGCGAGGCCCAGCGTGCGCTTGGCGCGCTCGCGCAAGACATCGATCGGCGTGAGCATGCCTTCGGCCTCGTAATGCCAGAACGTCCAGCCGTTGCAGGCTGTCTTGCCCTGCACGATGGCGCCGACGCGGTGGATCGAGCCCTGGCTCCCGGGCACGGCAAGCGTGCCGTCGGCCTTGACCTCGGCACGGACGCGGCGGGCCTCGTCGAAGAGCGGCGAGCCGGGATTGAGCATGCCGAGCTCGACGATGATGCCGAACGGCACGCGCGGCTCCGCGCGCTTCGACTTGAGCGTCTCGATCGCCGAAGAGCGGCACGGTTCGACGCCGGCGATGCGCGCGCGGGCTGCCGCCGCATAGTCGCGATCGCGCTCGATGCCGATCCACTGCCGTCCGAGCTGCTTGGCGACGGCGCCCGTCGTTCCGGTGCCGAAGAAGGGATCGAGGACGAGGTCGCCCGCCCTTGTCGAAGCGAGGAGCACGCGGCGAAGTAGCGCCTCGGGCTTCTGCGTCGGATGCGCCTTGCGCCCGCCGTCGTCCTTGAGCCGCTCCGGCCCCGAGCAGATCGGAAACAGCCAGTCCGAGCGCATCTGCAGGTCGTCGTTGCCCGCTTTCAGGCTTTCGTAGTTGAACGTGTAGCGCGACTTCTGATCGCGCGCGGCCCAGATCAGCGTCTCGTGCGCGTTGGTGAGGCGCCGGCCGCGGAAGTTCGGCATCGGATTGACCTTCCGCCAGACGACGTCGTTCAGGATCCAGTAGCCCAGATCCTGCAGCGCCGCGCCGAGCCGGAACACGTTGTGATAGCTGCCGATGACCCAGATCGCCCCGTCGGGCTTCAGGATGCGCCGGCATTCGCCGAGCCAGTCCCGCGTGAAGCGGTCGTACTCGGCGAACGACGTGAACTTGTCCCACGCGTCGTCGACGCCGTCGACGCGCGTGTTGTTCGGGCGCAAGAGCTCGGAGGCAAGCTGAAGATTATAGGGCGGATCGGCGAAAACGAGGTCTACGCTTCCAGAAGGAAGACGACGGAGCTCGTCGAGGCAGTCTCCAACCAGGACCCGGTCCCGACCCAGATCGCGGCCACCGGCAAGAGCCGGGCGAGCACAATGACGCACACCCATTCGACGCAACTCTCGACTACTTCCCACACATGCCAAGGGTCCATGTAAAACCCCACAGGTACGCAATACATCCCGCAGTTAACGGAGTGTAAACGCGGAGTGGTTAATATTCCGTAAACGCGGAGGGAAGGCTCCTTGGCGAGGTCTACGCGTGGCGCATCTTTACGGCGCGCCAATGGCGGCAGCCGTGGACGGACGGAGGCTCGGCTCATGGCCAAGCCAGCCTACCGGCCTTTCTTGCCCTGCCCGCCGTGGCCGGCCTTTTCGCGCGCCACCACCGAGGAGAACGGAGAGGCGCTGGAGACGGGGGGCTTATTCTTTTCGGCCTTCGGCTTTCTTTTCTCCCGGTTGCTTCTTTGCTCGCGATTCGCCATGGCGGTCTCCTCTCACGTCCAGTCTTCCTAGTTTTCTGGCGTACATCCTATCGACTGCGGGGGCGGTCCGGTACCGTTTCCTCGGGTGGAGGCCCGCGGCGCGGGAGCGGAAAATCCTCGCTTGCGTAAAGGTCGCGAATCCCGCGCGCGTCGAAGCGCTCCTCGTCGACCTCGAGGTAAGCTCCGACCAGCAGGTCCGGATGCAGATCCTCGATTGCATAGCGAACCGCCTCGGCCGCCGTGGCGAACCGCTTGTAGGTCACAGGCTGGCGCTTCGAGAACCGGCCGCGCGTCGGGAACAGTTCAGCCTCCGCGCCGTAGTTGAAAGCAGCCATCTGAACATCTCCTGTGTCCGATCGGCAGTAGCAGAGTATTGCCGATGCTCTCGTGTCGGGCGAACTCGACTACGACGCCCTGTGGATCTCGCTCTCTCGCGCCACCCGCTCGAATACTTCCGCAGCCGATTTGATGCGGTACATGAACTCGCCGCCCTCGGGCGGGAGGCGGCGAACGATCTTATAGCTTCGCGAGGAGGCCGGCATGGAGAGCTTTGCGGGGAAGAAGCTGACTTCCTGGCCGATCTTGTACTTGTGCTGCGGCATCAAGGGACTCCGGTGTTGTTGGGACATGGCCGCTGCGAGGCGTCAGCTGCTCATTCTCGGTTCGCTGGGCAGGGACGGCGTCGCGCGCCACATGCGAAACTCTCGCGCGATGCGTGGCAGCGCGCTAGCGCGTCGAGAGCGGAGGCTTCCCGTGCTCTGTCGTCGGTGCCTGCGACGCTCAACCGACCATATTAGGTACTATAGCGCCCGTAACGGCGGGCTGTCGACGGATACTTTCAAACGCGAGGGTACAGATCGCGGGCTCGCGCGTTGGCAGGATCGCGACACGCGTCTCGGGTCTTGCAAGGGGTAAAAAGAGCCTCTATATGAGCGCATCGACTTTGGCCGGACGACCGGGCCTCACCGTGCTGGCACTGCCAGCCGATGGTTCAGAAACCCCTCCAAAAATCGACAATACCAAGGGCTGGCGCTCGCGCGATAGTGTGCGCGCTAGCCCGTGAGCAATCATGGATCGAAAAAGGAAACTCCATGGATAAAGGTACAGTCAAGTTCTACAACGAGCAAAAAGGCTTCGGCTTCATCGCGCCGGACAACGGCGGCAAGGACGTCTTCGTTCACGCGACCGCGCTTGAGCGCGCAGGGATGCGTAGTCTCTCCGAGGGCCAGAAGGTGTCGTTCGACACCCAGGAGGACCGCCGCACCGGTAAGCTCGCCGTCGCCAACATTGAAGCCGCGTAACGATTCACGCGCGGTTATCGCGTGTCTGCAATCGTGCGTGACCAGAGAGCCGCTCTCGCCTGAGGGTGGCTCTTTTCTCAATCGGACCTGGTGCGCCGGCGTCTGACATGTCGCTGCGCACGTCACGGGCGGCAACTTCGCGCAACCGCTCTGCAATCCCTCGTTCGGTCAGTCTATTCGGCAAGGCCCGGCCCGACCTTGAGCAGCGTTCCGCTATACTCGCCTTGAGGGTCCCACCTTCTGAATTTTGTGGGGTGAGGGGCTCGAGCCTGCTAAGAACAGATAGATCGACCGACTCGGAGCATGGCACTCCAGGCGGGCACTGCACCGCGAGCGGCGAAGCCTACGCCGGGACGAAGGCCAGCCTGCTCGAAGGAGCGTTCATGCAGCATCCGGGTTTCTTCGAGAGAACCGGTCCGTTTGCACTTCGCGACATCGCGAAGAGCGTGGGAGCGACGCTGACGAACGACAGTGACGGCTCGCGCTCGATCGGCGATGTGCGCCCACTCAAGACCGCCGGTCCGAGCCATCTCACCTTCTTTGACAACCGTCGCTATGCGGATCAGCTCACCTCGACATCGGCGGGCGCCTGCATTGTGAATGACAGCGATGCGCGGCGCGCCCCGTCGACTGCTGCGACGTTGACCACGGCGACGCCCTATGTCGCCTTCGCGCGCGCATTGCGCTTGTTCTATGGCGATGCCCTGCGCAGCAAGGCGGCGGCGAGCGCGGCCTGCGAAACGGGAATGCTCGTTCATTCCACGGCTCTCATCAGCGAGGATGCCACCATCGAGCCGGGTGCGGTCGTCGGCCGCGAGGCCGTCGTGGGCAGCGGAACGACTGTCGCCGCCGGCGCGGTCGTTGGCTACAGAGTCGTGCTCGGTCGAGATTGCTATGTGGGAGCCGGTGCAACGGTAACGCACGCCCTCATCGGCAACGGCGTGATCATTCACGCCGGAGTGCGTATCGGACAAGACGGTTTCGGCTTCGCCATGGGTGCCAAGGGCCACCTCAAGGTCCCGCAGATCGGCGCCGTCATTATCGGCGACGACGTGGAGATCGGCGCGAACTCGACGATCGACCGCGGGACGCTGGCGGACACGATCATCGGCGAAGGCACGAAGATCGACAATCTCGTGCAGATCGCTCACAACGTGGTCATCGGCCGCCATTGCGTGATCGTGGCGCAAAGCGGCATCGCGGGGTCGGCGGAGCTCGGCGACTTCGTCGTCATGGGGGCGCTCTCGGGCGTGCTGGGCCATGTCAAGGTTGGCAGCGGCGCTCATATCGCCGGCATGGCCCACGTCAAGAACGACGTCGAGCCTGGTGCGCGCATGGGCGGGACGCCCGCGCGTCCGTTCAAGGAGTGGGCGCGCGAGGTCGCGGCGCTCCGCCTTCTCGGCCGCCGCGGCGGCAGGTCCGAGCCCGAATAAGCCATCGCTTTTTGCGGTTGGCCGCCGACCCAGCTCGCCGGCGCCGCCACCGAGCGCGCAGAAGCAAAACTGGCTTGCTCGCCCGGGACGGGTCGCAGCGGCAACACAGTCGGCGCCGCCGCACGCCGGAGGCAAGAGACCGGCTCAGGTGTATTTCCTGGTCGGCTCCTGAAACTTGCTGAGGAAGCGCAACCCCAGGGACGAGCCCTCGCGGCGGGCTAGCGTACAATCGACTTCCATCTGCTCGGCGCAGGAATAGAGCTTGAACTTGCCCCTGAGCAGCGACGGCTTGATGTCGTCGTTCCAGATGTCCACCCTTGCGCCCAGTGGGGTCATGTCGCGGATGGTGCAGGCGCGAGGCGCCAACATTCCTTCGGACCAGATGAACCCGTCCTTCATGCGCTGCGCCTTGCGCACGGCGAGGCGATTGCAGGCGCCGGGGTCGGAGTGCTTGTTTTGGGTCTCGGTCGTCTTGCTCGGAGACAACATCGAGACCAAGGTGTTCCAATAGCTCATCGCCTGATCTCCGCGGGCCGACCGGCCCTCTGGGTTATGTTGAGACACTGACGAACTCGCCGAGTTATTTCATAGAAACGTTTCTATTTTCGAAATGGGGAATCCGGCCTATCGGCGCGACCGGCACGGTCCAACGAGGAGGGCGCCGTCAGGGCGTGTTGGGGCGAGCGACGGGGCCGCGCGCGTAGAGCTGGGCAATGCGCGGCGGCGGCACGTTGAGGAAGTAGAGCGCGAGGCAGGCCTGGTTGCGGGCAATGCGCCGAAGGTAGCCCTCGCGCCGGTAGCGAACGGCGCTTGTCAGCGCCTGCGAGCGGAAGAGCACGATGCGGCGCCGGCCGATCCGGCGCACGAGATCGACGTCCTCCATGAGGGGGAGCGGGCGAAAGCCGCCCGCCTCCTCGTAGAGCGCACGCGAGACGAGCAGCCCCTGGTCGCCGTAGGGGAGCTTGAAGAGCCGCGTCCTCAGCGCGACCAGGGCCTCGAGCGTGCGCGGGGCGGCGCCCGCGTCGTCGAGCGCGAAGCGGAAGGCTGCCGCCGCTTGTGGGCGCCTGCCGGTCTCGACGCCCTCGATCAGCTGGGAGGCCTCCCGAATCCAGCCCGGCTCGAGCTCGGTGTCGGCATGGAGGAAGAGCAGCCAGGGAAAGCGGGCGCGCTTGGCGCCGGCTGCGAGCTGGGCCCCACGGCCGGCCTCCGACCTCATGATCTCCGCGCCGGCGGCTTCGGCTATATGTAGGGTGCCGTCTGACGAGCCGCCGTCGACGACGATCAGCTCGCGCACGAGCCCGTCGACGGCCGCGGGAACGAGCGCTGCGAGCGTTCGCGCAAGCCCTTCCTCGGCGTTGAGCGTCGGGATGACGATTGAGATCATGGGCTCTCTCTGGCACGCGGGCTCGCCCCCTGCAACAATGAGCATAGGTCGCCTCAGCCGTCCGTAGCCTGACGGATATTTGTTCTTTATTTGTTCCACGTCCTGCGCTAGCCTCCAGGCATGGCAGCCGTCCGGAAACGTACTGAGACAGACCCGCGCCCCGTCGCGGCTGAGCGCCGGCGCGGCCGGGGGGCTCGCTCGAACACGAGCGGGCGGTTCGAGGCCGAGGTCCGGGCCGACTTCGACGACGGCTGGGAGAGCCTTGCCGGTCTCGAGGCGCTGAAGACAGAGGTGCGCGAGGAGCCGGCTCGCACCATCATCACCACCAACGACAGCCCCGACATCTCCTTCGACCAGTCGATCAACCCCTATCGCGGGTGCGAGCACGGCTGCGTCTATTGCTATGCGCGCCCGACGCACTGCTATCTCGGGCATTCCGCGGGCCTCGACTTCGAGACCAAGCTCTACGCCAAGACGAACGCCGCCGCCCTCCTCGAGCGCGAGCTTGCCAATCCGCGCTACAGGCCGAGGCTCATCGCGCTTGGCACCAACACCGATCCCTATCAGCCGATCGAGCGCGAGCGGCGCATCACGCGCCAGATCCTCGAGCTGCTCGAGCGGACGGGCCACCCGGTCGGCATCGTGACGAAGTCGGCCCTCGTCGTGCGCGACGCGGACATTCTCGCGCGCATGGCGCGCCGCGGCCTTGCCCGCGTCGCGCTCTCCGTCACGACCCTCGACCGGACGATCGCGCGCGCCATGGAGCCGCGCGCGCCGACCCCGGCAAGGAGGCTCGAGGCGCTGAGACAGCTTTCGGAGGCCGTCATTCCGACGACCGTGATGGTGGCGCCGGTCGTACCGGGCCTCACCGACAGCGAGATCGAGGCGATCCTCGAGGCCGCCCGCGAGGCCGGCGCGTGCGAGGCGGGCTATGTGCTCCTCAGGCTCCCGGTCGAGCTCAAGGACCTGATCCGCGAATGGCTCGAGGAGGAATTTCCGGCCCGCGCAGGGCGTGTCATCCACCTCCTGCAATCGATGCACGGCGGACGCGACTATACGTCGGAGTTCGGCGTGCGCCAGAAGGGCCGCGGGCCCTATGCGGCCCAGATCGCCGCCCGTTTTCGTCTTGCGACGAAGCGTTTGGGGCTCAACGCCGACCGCGAGCCGCTGCGCACCGACCTCTTCGTACGGCCCCTGCTCAAGGGGCAACAGCTCTCGCTGCTGTGAGGCAGCTCTGGAAAGGCGCGCGTTTCGCCTTTACAGGGCGCTCCGATCCCGCGACTTTGCGCGGATGCGGATCGTCGAGTCGCGAATTTGCCCGACGTTCGAGCTCGAGGCGGCGGAGCTCGCCCTGAGCGGCGGCCCCATCGCGGGCGTCGACGAGGCAGGCCGCGGCCCCTGGGCGGGGCCCGTGGTGGCGGCCGCCGTCATCCTCGATCCAGATCGCATACCGAACGGCGTCAACGACTCGAAGGTGGTCGAGGAGAAAGAGCGCGAGCGCCTCTACGGGGAGATTTCCGCGGCCGCGATCGCCATCGCGGTAGGCATCGGCGAGGTGAAGCGCATCGACCGCGACAACATTCTGGGCGCCACGATGTGGGCCATGGCCGAGGCCGTCGCCAAGCTCGCGGTCGCCCCTCAGCTCGTCATCATCGACGGCAACCGCGCGCCGCAGCTCAAGTGCCCCTCGCGGACAGTCGTCAAGGGCGACGCGAAATGCCTGTCGATCGCTGCCGCCTCGATCATCGCCAAAGTGACGCGCGACCGGCTGATGGTGGCCCTTGCCCGCAAGCATCCCGGCTACGGCTTCGAGCGGCACAAGGGCTACGGCACGCGCGAGCACAGGGATGCTCTGCGCCGCCTCGGTGTGACCCCGCACCATCGCCGCTCCTTCCAGCAGGTCCAGCTTGCCTTGGGATTGGTGGTTCCCTAGGGGTGCCCAAGCATCGATCCCTTCGGCGAGAGGGCCGGCGCCGCGCTGCGGCCGGCTTTGCGCCGCGCCTCGTCCTCATGGTGAAGGCGCCCGTGGCGGGGCGGGTGAAGTCGCGTCTTGCGCGAGGCATCGGGGCCGTTGCCGCCGCGGCCTTCTACCGCCATACCGTCGCGGCGGTGATCGGTAGGCTTGCCGGCGCGGCTCAGTGGCAGCTCATCCTCGCCGTATCGCCGGACCGGGCGACGGAAACCGGGTCTTGGCCTCGGGAGATCGCCCGCATGCCGCAAGGCGGCGGGGATCTCGGGCGGCGCATGCAGCGGATCATGGACCGCGTGCCGCTGGGGCCCGTCGTCATCATCGGCAGCGACGTTCCGGGCGTCCGCGCGGACCACATCCGCGAGGCCTTCCGCGCGCTCGGCGGGCACGACGCCGTCGTCGGCCCGTCGCCCGACGGCGGCTACTGGCTCATCGGCTCGAGGCGCCGTCCGCGGGTGCTTGCTCCGTTCGCTGGCGTCAGGTGGTCCGCCGCCGATACGCTCGCCGATACGCTCGCCAACCTCCAGGGGGCAAAGGTGGCGCTGATCACGCCGCTCGACGACGTGGACGAGGCCCAGGATTTGGGCAGCCTCTCCGGGGCGCACGGGCGGCGTGTGCTGCCCTATTCCCAGCGGCACTGAATAAGTTCCGATCGTTGCAGCCGCGCCCCTGCCACCCGGGCATGGGCCTGCTATAAGCCGCCGGGGGCTGCGAATTGCTGAAAGACGGGCGTGCGCAGCCCGACGCAATGGCGGTGGGTACGAGGGGAGACCGATAGATGGCCCTGAAAGCTCCAGGCATCCTGACGTTCATGCTTTCGGTGATCCTGACGGTGCTGGCGCTCGTGACGTACTTCTTCGCGGCGAGCATTCCCTTCATCACCGGTCAGGAATTCTGGGTGCTCCTTTTCGCCCAGATCGTGCTGGTGTTCGGCTGCATCATGCGCGGCTTATAGCCCGCACCTTCTTTTCGCCCGCCTTGCGCCCATCGGCGGCCATCAGACGTGCGTAGAGCGGCCAGACCGCAGGCCTCCGCTTGCGTGCCGCTTAGCTCCAATGTGCGCTTCTGTCGCGCGGCGTTGCGCACCCTGGTCTCGCCCCAGCAGGCAAGGTTCAAGATTTGGCGATGAAGCAGGTTTTCAGATCGGGACCGGTGGCAGAGCGGGCGCGCCGCTCGGCCCACCAGATTGCGCTCGCCGTCGCGTTGACGCTTGCGGCCTTGGCGTTCGTGGTCGCGGCCCTACACGGCGCGGGATCGGAGACGGCCGCGGTCCTCGATCCGCCCGCAAAGCCCCAGGCCGAGCCCAACTGAGGCGGCCGTCAAAGCCTTTCGGCGCGCACGAGCCCACGAACCGAGTTGCCCAGATATACGGCATCGGCAGTCTCGAGGTCGTCGAGACCGAGGACCGCCTCGACCGCTTTGCCCTGGGCGAGCAGCTCGGCCCTCAGCACGCCCGGCAGGAGACCCGAGGAGAGCGGAGGCGTCATGAGGCTGCCGCCGCGCTCGACGAAAATGCTCGTACGGCTCCCCTCGGCAAGCTCGCCGCGCTCGTTGAGATAGAGGACCTCGTCGGCGCCCATGGTTTCCGAGGCGTGCTTCCACTCCCGATCGTAGAGCTCGCGGCGCGTCGTCTTGTGGAACAGGAACGGGTCGGCGCTGTCGAGGCGGGTGTCCGATAGAACGAAGCGCATGACGGCGTCGGCCTTGGAAGCGGGAAGGGGCGTCGAGGTCACGGTCGTCCGCCCGTCCTCGGCGAGAAGGAGCCGCACGCGGAGCCGCTCCCCGGGGTGGCCTTCGGCCTCTCGTGCGAGAGCGAGCCGGACCTCGTCGACATCGCAGCGAAACGCGAAATAGCGTGCCGACGCCTCGAGCCTCGCGAGATGGCGCTCGAGCAGCCAGTAGCCCTCCCCGGGCGCGTAGAGCAAAGTCTCGATCAGCTCGAAGGATCGCGGCGGGTCGGTCAGAAACTTCAATTTGAGAAGGCATTCGGCGTATTCTTTGCCGCCCTCCGAATCGAACACGACGCCCGAGCCGATGCCCATTTCCCCTGTGCTGTCCCGGAAGATCACGGCCGTGCGGATCGCCACATTGAAAAGCGATCGGCCCGTGGGCGTGAGGTGGCCGATCGCCCCGCAATAGACGCCGCGCGGCTCCGTCTCGTAGGCGCGGATGAGCTCCATGGCGCGAATCTTCGGCGCGCCCGTGACCGAGCCCGGAGGGAAGATCGCGCGCAAGAGATCGCCGAGGCCGACGCCCTCCTTGAGCGTCGCTCTGACCCCAGACGTCATCTGATGGAGCGTCCTGAAGGTTTCGACGGTGAAGAGGTCGGTCACCGACACGCTGCCGATCTCGGCGATGCGGCCGAGGTCGTTGCGCATGAGATCGACGATCATGAGGTTCTCGGCGCGCTGCTTCACATCGCTCGCGAGTGTCCGGCGGGCCTCGGCATCGGCGTCCGCCGTGTTGCCGCGCGGTGCGGTGCCCTTCATCGGCCGGGTCGAGATCACGCGCTCGTCCTGCTCGATGAAGAGCTCCGGGCTCGCCGAGAGCACGGTGACGGCACCTGTGTCGACGATGCCGCCGTAGGCCACGCGCTGGCGCTGGCGCAGATCGCGGTAGAACGTCAGCGGCGAGCCCTCGAGACGAAAGCGCGCCTTGAAGGTGAGGTTCAGCTGGTAGATGTCGCCGGCACGGATCTTCTCCTGGACGGCGGCGAAGCGCTCCTCGTAGCTCTTGCGGTCCCACGCCTGGGTGACGGAGGTGAACTTGTAGGAACCGCTCCTCGTGTGGGTCGTGAGCCAGCGCTCGACCTCGGCCCCGGTCATTTCACACGGGGATCTGTAGAGGCCGAACCACAGAAGCGGGACGGTGCGCTTGCCCGGGAGCAGAGGCGCGAGCTTGGGTTCGAGCACGTAGCCGAGCTCGTAGGCGAAGAAGCCCGCCGCGTAGAGGCCCTGCTTCAGGCCTGCCTCGAGCGCGGCGAGAGCGGGGGGAACCTCGGCGGGCGAGGCCGCCGAGACGATCGTCTCGGGCTCCGAGAAGAGGAGGGAGGGGGCGCCTTGGCCCGAGTTGTTGTCGAGGAGAACAAAAGTCTCCTCGAGATCCTGCCTCGCTCGCTCAGACTGCGTGGCCGCTTGGCTCCGGTCGGCTGGCGTCATCGGTGTGGGAACTCGGTCCTACTTGGACTTTATAGCATGGGGAGCCTGGTCATGGGCGCGGCGAACCGATAGCCGACAATGGCATGCCCGTACAGGCGACTTTTCGACGAGGGCTGCGCACCGCACGCTTGACTTTCCGGCCGCCGAAGCGCCCCCGGCAATCGTAGCGCGATCAGTTGCGACCGAGCACGCAACCAGCCACCGCCGGCCCCGCCGCGTGCATGCGCGCTTGGATCACTCTGGCCTTGCGCGCCGTGCGCGGACCGGGATCGCCGGCATCGCGCCGCACGGGATTGGGCAGCGATGCCGCGAGGAGCGCGGCCTCGTTCTCGGAAAGCCGCGCCGACGACTTGTTGAAGTGGTGACGCGCGGCCGCCTCCGCGCCGAAGACGCCTGGACCCCACTCGGCGACGTTGAGATAGACCTCGAGAATACGCCGCTTGGGCCAGACAATCTCCATGATCGCCGTCAGCGGCAGCTCGATGATCTTGCGCACGTAGCTCTTCGAGGGCCAGAGGAACATGTTCTTCACGACCTGCATCGAGATCGTGCTCGCGCCACGCGCGGCTCCGCGCTCGATCGCCTCCTGCAGGGCCTCGATATCGATCCCCCAATGGTCGCAGAAGCGGCCGTCCTCGGCGACGACCACGGCGCGCACGAGCTGCGGGGAGATTTTCTCGATCGGAACCCACGTCTGCTCGATCTGATTGCCCCCTATCCAGCGAATGAGCATCAGCATCGAGCCGGGCGGATCGACGAAGCGATAGAGCCCGATGAGGAGGACGACGAGGGCCAGGTATCCGGCAACGCCATAGGCAGCGTAGCGCGCCCCGTTCTTGAGGAGACGGAGCGTGCGCTCGCGCCGGCCCTCCTGCTCGGCGAAAGTCTCGGCGTGCGCCGGCGGCGCAACGGTAGCCTCGAGCGCGGCGCCCCGTGGCGCGAACGCGCCAAAATCGGCGTAGCGGTTTTCGCTCGCCGGCTCGGGGGCCGGGGCGTGGGGCACATAGGGTGTCGACAGGGCGGCGAGCGGGGCGGCGCCGGCCGTCGCGGGAGCGGCAGCGTCGGGATACGACGGCTCGAAAGCGGGCTCCTCGATCGGCATTGCGGCCACGAGGCCTTCCGGCGCTGCCTCGAGCGCGACCGGCTGAGAATCCGCGTGGTGCGCAGCCGCCGCCTCCATGCGGGCGAGGAGCCAATCGCTCTTATGAGCGCCCGGATCGTCGGCAGGCTCCGCCATCTCGCCCGGGGCTTCGGCGAACAGCGGACTTGCCTGCGGTGTCTCCCACTCCTCCGCAGCAGAGGTCGGGCGAGGAGCGTCGGCAATGTCGTGAGCGGGGGGCGCGAGGTCCGGATCAAGGAGAGCGACCGCCTCGACCGGCGGCTCTCCGGACGCTCCTCCCTGCTCGATAAGATCGGGCGCATGGCGAGGCGCCGCCCGGCCCTGCGTGGGTGGCCCGGTCACGACGCGCGGCTCGGCGCGCGCGCTGTCGTCCGTCTCGTCGGGTTGGTCCTTGTCCGTCACGATCGCAATCCGCTCCCACGCGCCACGGTTCCGAGGCGGTCACCGTAGGTAAGCTGTCCTCCGCGGCGCTGCAAAGGCCGCGCCGGGCGCCGAACTGTCAACCCGGAGTTGTAGCGCGGGCGCCTGTTGGCCGCTTCTGGTTAATGAATTGCTGCTCTGGCGCATCGAATTGCTGCGCCGCGTTCAGTATCTTGGCAAGGCGCTGGTGATAGCCTGAAACTCGGGCGAAAGGCGGGTTCGGCCGTGCCCGGTATCGTCTCGTAGCCGGGCCGCCTACGGCAAGATTACGCCATGGACAAGTATCAGTCGCGTCCGGACGACACGCGCGGGACACACTCGCGGGCCGGCGGCGGAACCGAGCCCGAGGAGCATCGGCGGGGCGCGCGCAGGCCCGAGTTCATGCGCGAGGCTCTCGTGCCCCGCCGATGCGGCCAGCCCGCGACATGCTCGGTGCATGATGTCTCGGCGGGCGGCGCGCGCCTGGAGATGGACCGCCTGAAGTCCGAGCCCGGCCTTTCCGCGGACGAGATCGAGGATCAGGTCGAGGTCCAGTTTCCGCGCGAGGGGACGGTGGTTCTCTGCCGAGTAGCCTGGCGCGACGGACGCCATTTCGGGGTGAAGTTCATCGGCGCGCCCCGCCCCGCGAGAGCGCCGGCCGGTTGAAGCCGGCCGCGGCCCTATCCGCCGGCCGCCTTGGCCTCGCGCGCGAAGGGCGCCCCGTAGCGGCGCTCGATATAGTCCTCGACGATCGTCTTGAACTCCTCGGCGATGTTGGGTCCGCGCAGCGTCATCGCCTTCTTGCCGTCGATGAACACGGGCGCGGCCGGGCTCTCGCCGGTGCCGGGCAGCGAGATGCCGATGTCGGCGTGCTTGCTTTCGCCGGGGCCGTTGACGATGCAGCCCATCACGGCGAGGCTCATGGTCTCGACGCCGGGATAGCGGGTCTTCCACTCGGGCATGCGCTCGGCGATCATGGTCTGCACGTCGCGGGCGAGCTCCTGGAACACGGTCGACGTCGTCCGCCCGCACCCGGGGCAGGCCGCGACCACGGGCACGAAGGCCCTGAGCCCCATCGTCTGCAGGATCTCCTGGGCGACCTTGACTTCGAGCGTCCTGTCGCCGCCCGGCTCGGGCGTAAGCGAAATACGCAGCGTGTCGCCGATCCCCTGCTGCAGCAGGACGCCCATGGCCGCGGTCGAGGCGACGATCCCCTTGGAGCCCATGCCGGCCTCGGTGAGGCCGAGGTGCAGCGCGTAGCGGCAGCGTGCGGCGAGCATCCGGTAGACGGCGATCAGGTCCTGGACGGCCGAGACCTTGGCCGAGAGGATAATTTTTTCAGACCCCATGCCGAGCTCCTCGGCTCGCGCCGCCGAGAGCAGCGCCGACTGCACGATCGCCTCGTGCATCACCTGGCGCGCGTCCTTGGGGTCGGGAGAGCGCGCGTTCTCGTCCATGAGGCTCGTCAAGAGCTCCTGGTCGAGCGAGCCCCAGTTGACGCCGATGCGGACCGGCTTTCCGCGCTTGAGCGCGATCTCGATGATGTCCGAAAACTGCCGGTCGCGCTTGTCCTTGAAGCCGACGTTGCCGGGGTTGATGCGGTATTTGTCGAGCGCCTCCGCGCAGGCCGGGTTCTCGGAGAGCAGCTTGTGGCCGATGTAGTGGAAGTCGCCGATGAGTGGGACCGAAACTCCCCGCTTGGCGAGGCGATCGCGAATGTGGGGCACGGCCTTGGCCGCCTCGTCGCGGTCGACCGTGATGCGGACGAGCTCGGAGCCGGCGCGGGCCAGCGCCGCCACCTGAGCCGCCGTCGCCTCGATGTCGGCGGTGTCGGTATTGGTCATCGACTGGACGACGACCGGATGCCCGCCGCCGACGATGACGCCGGCAACGTCGACGGCCGCCGACGGGCGGCGCGGCGCGGCCATGGCAGAATCCGATGTCGTCATGGGGTCGCTTTCGCTCGCTTCTTCCAATAGTGACAGCCCGGCGAATGGAACGGCGCAGGTCCTACCACGCCTTTGTGGCCAATCTTATCGGTATCCCGCGAGGTCGGTCGAGAGCAATCGGCCTCGCCGCCGCGCCCTTGGATTTGCACGCTTTATCCGCGCTCGCGGGCCACAGAGTAGGCGGTGGCGGCGCCGGCGGCGAGCGCCATGACGAGCACGATCGAGGGGCCCCCCGGAGTGTCGGCGTGGACCGAGAGGGCGAACCCCAGGAGCACGCTCGCAATTCCGATCAGAGCGGCGAGGACCGCCATGCGCTCGGGGGTCGGCGCGAAAGGACGGGCGGCGGCTGCCGGCACGACGAGGAACGCGATCACGAGCAGCACGCCGACGATCTTGATGGCAACGGCGATGGTGAGCGCGAGCAGGAGGATGAAGAGGCCCTTCACCCGCTCGCGCTTGACGCCCTCGGCCTCGGCCAGCTCCTCGTGCACGGCAAGGCGCAGGAGCGGCTGCCACAGCCACGCTATCGCGGCGAGGACCAGGGCGCCGCCGCCGTAGATCCAATAGAGGTCCTCGCGCGTGATCGCGAACAGATCGCCGAAGAGATAGCCGACGAGGTCCACCTGAGGCCCGCGCAGCATCGACGTGGCGATGACGCCGGCCGCGAGCGCGCCGTGATGGAAGAGACCGAGCACGGAATCGAACGGGAGCGCGCGCTGGCGCGAGAAGAGGACGAGGATCGAGGCGACGGCCGTCGTTACGAGGAGGACGGCGAACGTGATGTCGACGTCGAACATGAGGGCGAGCGCGATGCCGATCAGGCTCGCCTGCGCTACCGTCTCGCCGAAGTAGGCCATGCGGTTCCAGACGACGAGCGATCCCAGAGGCGCGGCCACGATCGCAAGGCCGATGGCGGCGGCCAGCGCGCGGATCAGGAACGGCTCAAGCACGGCTTCCCCCGGCGGGCGGCTCCGCGTCGCAAGCACAGTCGCGCTCGGGCTCGCCGGCGAGATCGTGGCGGTGGTCGTGATGGTGCTGGTAGAGCCCGAACGCGCGCGCCGCCTCCGCTCCGAACAGGCGCGTGTACTCGGGGTGCTGGGCAACCGACTCCGGCACGCCCGAGCAGCAGACGTGGCGATTGAGGCAGATGACTCGGTCGCTCGCGGCCATCACCACGTGGAGATCGTGGGAGACGAGCAGCACGCCGAGGCCCCGCTCGTCGCGCAGGCGCCCGATCAGAGTGTAGAGCTCGGCTTCCCCCGTGTAATCGACGCCCTGGACCGGCTCGTCGAGGACGAGGAGCTCCGGCGCGCCGAGAAGGGCTCGCGCCAGCGCGACACGCTGCAGCTCGCCGCCCGAGAGGTCGCCCAGCTGGCGGGTGCGGACGTGGCGGGCGCCGACCTCGTCCAGGGCCTCGCCGAGCCGCGCCTCGCGCCCGGCGTTGCCGAGAGCGAGAAACCTCTCGGCGGTTATCGGAAGCGCGCGGTCGACGGCGAACCGCTGCGGGACATAGCCGACGGTGAGCCCCGGCTTGCGCCACACTGCGCCGCCGTCGAGGGCCACGAGACCCAGGAGCGCCCGCACGAGCGTGGTCTTGCCCGATCCGTTGGGGCCGATCACGGTTACGATCTCGCGCGGATGGATATCGATGTCGATGCCGGAAATCACGGCGCGGCCGCCCCGCTCGACCTGCAAGCCGCGCGCGGAGAGGAGCGCGCTCTCGTCGAACCGCCGAGCCGGCGCCCGACCATGCGGCTCGGGCCCGGATCGCTCGCCCGAGCCCGCCTGAGGGTCCGTCATGGGCTCGAGACCTTATTTCTGGGAGGCCGCGCAGCGGGGGCAGATGCCCGAGACCTCGACGAACTTGACGCGCGGCGTGAACTTCGCGCTTCTCGCCGCCTCGCCGATCAGATCGAAGATGTGCTGGCCGTCGACCTCGCCCACGGCACCGCATTTTTCGCACGAGAGGAAGAGCGGCCGGCGGCCGGTTCCGTGGTCGAGCCGGCGGCAGGCGAAAAAGGCGTTCTTGCTCTCGAGCCGGTGGATGACGCCGGCCTCGAGGAGGGCATCGATCGCCCGATAGATCGAGATCGGCGCGACGCGGGTTCCCTTCTCGGCCATGCGCGCGAGGATGTCGTAGGCGCCGATCGAGGCGTAGGTCGCGGCGATCTCCGAGAACACCATCTGACGCAGCTTGGTGAAGCGCAGGCCCTTCTCGTCGAAGGCGTCGGAAGCGCGCTGCATGGCCTTGGCGAGACGGCGGCTATCCGACTTGTCGGGCGGAGGGAATGGAGTTCGGGTCGAGACGTCGGACATCGGCATCGGTGTTTTTATGAGGCTTGGAAGCAACACAATATCATGACGGTTTGCGCTGCCTAGAAAAATCGCGCCGCTCGGCAAACAGAGCCGCGGCGAGGCGAGGATCGGCCAAGTCCATATGGGGAACTGGTTTCAAAAGAAACAGTACTGCAGCTCCCGGTTTTGCCACGTTCTTGTGATGTCTCGTGACTTGCGATCGCAGGGACTGCTCGCGGTCGTCTCCTCGTTTTCCTCATCCAAGACTTTCACACTAAGCTCGATGTCCAAGAGTTCCGCCTACATTATCGCGGCACGCCGAACGGCTCTTGGCCGCATCGGCGGGCTGCATCGCCATCGGCGGATCGATGCGCTTGCCGCCCCCGTCGTGAGGGCCGTGATCGAGGACGGTCGTCTCGATCCCGAGCGGGTCGACGAGCTGATCCTCGGGAATGCGTCCGAGGGCGGCAATCCGGCCCGCCTCGTCGCGCTCGCCGCGGGTCTCCCGGAGACGGCGGCCGCTTCCACCATAGATCGTCAGTGCGCCTCCGGCCTCGACGCGATCCTGGCGGCGATCCGCGCGATCGGCGCGGGTGAAGCAGACGTCATCGTTGCCGGCGGCGCCGAGTCGCTCTCGACCGCGCCGTGGCGCATCGCCAAGCCGAGGAGCCTCTATCAGACGCCGCGCTTCGTGCCCCTCGAGCAGGCGCCCGAGGACGAGCCCGAGGAGCCGCAGTCGTTTGCCGCGGCCGAGCGCCTCTCGCGCCGGCTCGGGATCACGCGCGCCGATCAGGACGCCTATGCGCTGCGCTCCCATCTCAAAGCGGGGATGGCGCGCGGCGAGCGCCGCTTCGTCGGCGAGATCGTGCCGCTCAAAGCCAATCCGGAGGAGGCGCGCGACGAGAGCGCCGTCGAGCCCGATCTCGAGGACCTCGCGCGCCTGTCGCCGTTTGCGCCTCCCGACGGGTTGCTCACGCCGGGCAACACGAGCGCGCTGCACGACGGCGCGGCGTTTGTCGCCGTCGTCTCGGAAAAGGTTTGGGTTGAGCTCGGCAAGCCCCGGGCCCTGCGTCTCGTCGCCAGCGCCGCGCAGGGGGTCAGCGCCGAGGACGAGGCGGGCGCGCCGATCGCGGCGGCGCGCAAACTCTACGCCCGCCTCAATGGGATTAACCGCGCCGACATCCGCTTGGTCGAGACGAGCGAGACCTCGGCCGCCCAGGCCATCGCCCTGGCGCGGAGCCTCGAAATCGAGGATCAGATGCTCAATCCGGACGGCGGAGCCATTGCACGCGGCCACCCCTTCGGCGCAGCCGGCGCCGTTCTCGTCGCACGCCTCTTCACGCGCATGGCGAGAGCAAGGACGGCTGAAGCCCCCGCCCTCGGCGTCGCAGCCGTCGGTGCGGCCGGCGGCCTCGGCGTCGCCGCCCTCTTCGAGGCCGTGTGAGAGATTGAGTTGGCGCCCGCGGTTAACCCTCGCCGCGTGCAGCATGAAAATCCAGTTCCCGCGCGTGCGCTCGCCATGCACTAATGACCCGTCCATGGCGCGGGTCATCCTCCGTTGTCTGTTTCGTCGGACGACGACGGTCATGTCGTTCGGCGGAAGATGCCGACGGAGTTGGGGAGATTAAATCGTCTTCATGTGTCGACGGCGCCGCATTCTCGCCGCGAAGGGACCCGGAAATGTTCTGATGCGCGCATTTTGCGCCGCTCGCCGGCTGCGCGCAGAGGATCGAATTTTTCCGGTGTCGGGCGCCGGTCAAAGGGCTTGAAAAATGGGCTGGGACGTCAAGGCGACTGCAGATGCCATGGTGGAGGCGATGCCGGCGCTGCCGGCGATGCCCACCGACTTTACCATTCAACAGGGCGCGAGCTGGGCGTTGACCGCGCTCCTCGTCGCGGCGCTCGCCGCCGCGCTGGTTCGCCTCGTTCCCAAGGTCTGGCGTGTCGTCGAGGCGACGATGCTCTCGAACTGGCGTCTGGCCCTTCTCGGCAGCGCCGCACTCCTCCTCTCGCTCGCGGGCGGCTGGACCACCTGGGACGGCATGCGCAACTTCACGGGCGAGACGGTGCTGTCGGCGATGTTCACCTTCGGCATCCACGGCGTGATGCTGATCGTCGCCTGGCTGATCGGCGAGAGCTTTGCAACCGGCATGAACCAGATGCGCGGGCGCTACGGGCGCAAGGTCTCGGCGCCGATGGTCGCGCTGACGGTGCTCGGCGGCGGGCTCTTGCTCACGGCTGCAGCCGTCTGGATCATCCGCGTCGGCCTCTCCAACGATCAGGCGCTGTTCTCGATCGCCACCGTCGGCGCCCTGTTGGTCGCGGCCGCCATGCTGATTTTCTTCTCGCGCAGCGATGTTCTCCAGCCCTACGCACAGGGGGTCAGGATCATTGCCAAGAATTCCATGCTGTGGGTGATGTTCCTCGCCTGCATGGCGACCTCGGTCTTCTTCTCCTTTGACAGCCGCTTCAACGTCATCTTCCCCAAGGACCAGCGCGAGCGCGCGGCCGAGATCCGCACCAAGAAGCAGGTCGCGGGCGTCGTCGCCGACGTCGGCGAGACGATCACGTCGCGGCGCATCTCCGAGGCCGAGGCGCTATTCGCGAGCGAGGGGTGGACGGCTTACGACGCGCAGCTTGCCAATCTCTCCAAGGCGAGCGAAGGCGCGGAGGCCGAGATCGAGGCCCACTTCACGCGCCAGATGGAGGCTCACCGAGCTTCGATCGCCGAGCAGCAGGAGCGCATGGCGACCGCGACCAGCGGCCAGGCGGGCTTGAACGGCAAGAAGGCGGCGTTGACCGACGAGCTCTCGCGCCTCAAGGCGGAGCGCCCCGCGCTCGCCGCCGAGCTTGCGGAGAAAAAGAGCGCGCTCGATGCCCGCGCCAAGGAGGTCGACGCCAAGCGCGTCGAGGCCATGGCCGAGGACAAGGGCGTCGAGGGCACGCTCAAGGAGGGCAAAGGCCCCGTCTATCGCGAGCGCGTGGGCGAGCTCGGCAAGCTCAAGGAGTACTACAAGATCGGCGAGGAGCGGGTGAAGGACGCCCAGAAGCGCCTCGACGTCGGCGATACGCGCATCTCGCAGATCGAGCGGGAGCTGGCCGGCGTCGACGGCGAGCTCGCCAAGCTCCGCGGCGAAGCGGAGACCGCCGACCAGCGCATCAAGGCGGCGGAGGCCTCGCAGATCGGCCAGGATGGGCCCAAGGTCGACCCCGCGCGCGTGCGCGCCGCCTTCGAGCACGCCCGCGCCGAGTTCCGCCAGCACCCGGACGCCGAGCATCTCGGCTCGCTCCACGGCTATTGCGTCCAGCTCTACGACGCGATGATCGGCGCTGAGGCGACGAAGGAGCGCGTGCGCAACATCGATTGCGACCCGAAGCAGGCGACGGAGGCGGCCGCGGTGCTGTTCGCCCTCAACACCGGCCTCAAGGCGTTCGACCAGAACTGCGCCGGCGGCGACAAGGTCCCCGACACGGGCGGCGTCGATCCGCTGCTGCAGTTCGGGCGCAAGTGCCTGCAGGACTCGGGGCTGCCGACCAAGGACTCCTCCGAGATGGCCGCCAAGCTCTCGGCGATCGACCTCAATCGCGACGACAAGGCCCACAACTTCGTCGTCACGCTCAATGCGTTCCAGGACGGCAACCGCCTCGCCTACCTTGCGCTCGCCATCGCCATCGGCATCGACAGCCTGATCTTCATGGCCGGGCTCTTCGGCGCCAACGCCGTGCGCTCGCCGCTCTCCGACGTCCCGAGCCTGAAAGCCCGCAACTCGCAAGAGCTCAACGCGATGATCGAGACGGCGCTCCTTCCCGACATGTTCAAGAAGGCGCGCCTCGTCGTCCAGGCCATGCATCCGATCGAGAATATCGACGGGTTCTCGAACGAGGTGCGCCTCGACGAGCTCGACCCGGAGACGGCCGTGCAGGTGCGCGAGGTGTTGAACGCGGGGTCGATCATCGGCGCCGTGCGCCGCCACGACAGGGACGGACGCTATCTCGTGCGCTCCGAGCTGCTCGAGTTCCTGAATACGGTGATCAAGCGCGAGCTCGAGACCAAGGGCGACGAGGCCAAGCGCAGCCTCGAGCTCGACCAGCTCGAGGACCAGATGACGGTCGCGCTCATGCCCCACGTCGGGCGCACGTGCGATTTCGTCATGTCCCAGCTCGATCCTATCAACGAGACCAACGGCTTCACCTCCGAGATCTACCTCGACAAGATTCCCGAGGAGCGGCAGGGCCCCGTCCTCAACGTGCTCAATGCCGGCGCGACCTTCCAGGTTGTCCAGCGCGACGCGAAGACGGCCGACCGCTATTACGTCCACAAGGACCTCTACAAGACGCTGGCGCGTATCAGGGCTCGCGAGCTTCTGAAGGACATGGCGCCCGTGCGCCTCGATGGCCCGGCCGGCGGCGCCCGCTACGGCGGCTCGATCACGCCGCCGCAGGCGGCGATCGTCGATCACTACTCGGCCCGTCCGCCCAGCTTGCCGCCGCGCGCGGAGACTGACCCGACCGGCGATGCAAGGCACGAGCTCCGCTCCGCCCTGCTCAAGGATTTGGGTCTCGACGAAAGCGCTTATCGCGTGGCAGCCATGCCCGGCGCCGTCGCGGCCGGCAAGTCGCTCGAGCATCTTAAGGAAAGCAATTTTGTGCTCGGTCCCCAGCTCAAGCGTTGCGAGAAGGACATTCGCGAGGCTCTGCGCAAGGCGTACAATTCGCTGTGGGTGCGCCAGGGCGGCGACGAAGCTCGGCTCAATGCTCTGAACGAGGCGAACGACGAGGTTGAACGTCTGCTTCCCGCCCTCATGCTTTGCCCCCGCGGACCTTATGAGCAGCTGATCGGCTCGCTCATAGAAAAGCTGCAGGATGCGGCCGGACGCGACGGCGGCCTCGATGATGACGATCAGGACCTCCTCGACCGGCTCGTCGAGCACGCGGCCGACCTCGAACGCGTGCGGCGCGAGCTTCCGAACCCGTGGCCGCGGATCGGCGAGCTCGTGTTCTCGCTCGACGAGAGCGACACGGGTGCAGCCCATCGTGCGAACGCCTGACGAAGCGTCTCTGAGCTAGTCCCACGAAGAAGCCCGCGTGGCGCGCCAGCACCAGGCGGGCTTTCTTTTTTCCGCCACCGTGTCTGCTCGACTTGGCCACCACTCTCGCGCTGTTTTGCCGCGGGAATAGCCTAGCGTCCGCACATCACGCCAAGTGCGGAGACATTTCATGACGCGATTCCGGTTACTTCATGTGGCGCTCTGCTTGAGCCCGCTGTGCGCCCTTCTCGTTTCGGCGGCGCCAGCCGCTGCCGCGGAGGTAAAGCTCGATGCCGACCTCGGCCAGTCCGTCCTGCATCGCGGAGAGACCGGCAAGGTCTACCTGCGCCTTTCCTTGAAGACGCTCGCCGCAAAGGATCAGGGCAAGCGCGCGCCGATCAATGTCGCGGTCGTGATCGACCGCTCGGGCTCGATGCAGGGCGACCGCATCGTCGCAGCGAAGAAGGGCGCACACGTCGCCCTCGAGCGGCTCAGCCGCGACGATATCGTCGCCCTCGTCGCCTACAATCACAACGTCGACGTTCTGGCGCCCGCCGCGCCACTCGGCGGCTCGCGCCAGAAGCTCGAGCGTGCCATCGACCGCCTCGCGGCCGACGGCACGACCGCCCTCTACGCCGGCGTCAAGGAAGGCGGTGCGCAGGTGCGCGAGCATCTCGCCGAGACCAAGGTCAACCGGGTGATCCTTCTGTCGGACGGACTTGCCAACGTCGGCCCCTCGTCGCCTTCCGAGGTGGCGCGGCTCGGCCGGGAGCTCGCCGGCCGAGGCATCTCGGTTTCGACTATTGGTCTCGGGCTCGAGTACAACGAGGACTTGATGCAGCGGCTCGCGGCTGCGAGCGACGGCAACCACGTCTTCGTCGAGCGCCCGAGCGATCTCGCCGAGATCTTCGACCGCGAGTTCGGCGACGCGCTCTCGATCGCCGCCCAGGATCTCACCATCACCATCGAGTGCCGTGTGGGCTTCAGGCCGGTGCGCATCTTGGGCCGCGACGCAGACATTGACGGCCGTCGGATCACCTTGAAGCTCAATCAGCTGCAGTCCGATAACGAGCGCTACATCGTCGCCGAGCTCGAGCCCGAGCCGGCTGCGGATTTGGCGGAGGCCAGCGTCGCCGACGTGACGGTCGAGTATCTCGACCTCGACACGGGCGCGCGGGCGAAGGCGCAGGCCACGACGCGCGTCACCGTCTCCGACGACGACAAGGCCGTGCAGGCGAGCGTCAACAAGTCGGTCATGAGCCAGGTGACGGAGCAGGTCGCGACCGAGAACAGCGAGCGGGCCGTCGAGCTGCGCGACAAGGGTGATGTCGCGGGCGCACGCCGCATGCTCGAGGAGAATGCCGACTATCTCAGGCGTCAGAAGGATGCCTTCTCGGTGGGCGCAGCCCCAGCTCCGGCGGCAACCGTCGAGGCGCTGACCGAGCTCGAGAGGAAGAACCGCGCGGCTGCCGGCAGTCTCGACGGCGAGAGTTGGGACAAGACGCGCAAGGCCATGCGCTACGACCAGCACAAGTCGAAGGTGCAGCAGAGCTACTGATCCCTGCCACTGGCGGTGGCGGCGAGGGCATCGCGGGTCGATTCGACCGGTTGCCATCCCGACGCGGTGAGCGCCGAGGCGTCGACGACGAGGTCGCCGTCGAGACGCTCCCAGGCGTCGCCCCGTCCTGCGAGTCGGGCGGCCGCCGCCAGCCACGAATCGGGTAGGGCGAAAAGTCCCGGTCCGCGCCCGAGACCGGCACGCAGCGCGCTGATGATCTCGGGCACCGTCGCCGGCTCGGGATCGGCGACGAGGAACGTGCGCCCGGCCGCCTGCGGGGCGGTGAGGGCATGGTCGACCGCGGCGGCAAGATTGGCCTGGCTCAGTAGCGACCGCCGTCCGCCGAGGTCGGCGAAGGGCAATGGGAGCGGCAGGCGCGCGAGCCTGACGAGCGTGCCCATGTTGCCCTTGGCGCCGGGCCCGTAGATGAGCGCAGGGCGCAGGACCACCCACTCCGTCTCGCTGCCGGCGAGCGTCTCCGCAACGGCGTGCTCGGCCGCGAGCTTCGAGCGTCCGTAGGCATCGGTCGGCTTCGCTTCGGAGTTCTCGGTCAGGGCCGCGGGCGCGGAGGGTCCAGACTGGGCGCGCACCGATGACAGGAGCACGAGCCGGCGCACGCCTGTGCTCCTCGCCGCCTTTGCAAGTTCCGCCGCCGCGTCGGTATTGACGGCCGTATAGAGCGAGGGGGGAAGCTTGGCGGAGGCGTGAGCGATGCCGGCGAGATGGACGACGTGCGTGACCCGCTCGAGGAGAGGCGCCCACTCGATTGGCTGGGCGAGGTCAGCCAAGTAGCGCCTGGCGACGCCGTCCGGCCACTGAACCGCGCCCGGGTTGCGCGCGGCGGCGACGACGCGCCAACCCCGCGCCGAGAGCGCGCCGACGAGCGCGCGCCCGACGAACCCGGTCGCTCCGGTGACGAGGACAAGGCCTTTCATAGCTGCATCGCGCTCTAGCCTGGTTGCCTACCCATCCGCTCTCAGAGTCCCAGCACTTCGAGGACGACGCGGTTGACGGCCCGGTCGTCGAATCGCCGCTCGGCCTTGAGGCGCGCCGCCCTCGCCATGGCGGGGATGAGATCTGGGTGGGCGATGAAGCTCTCCATCGTTCGAGCCAACGCTCCGGCATCGGCCGCGGGCACGAGGCAGCCGCTTACCGTCTCGTCTATGGTCTCGCGAAATCCGGGATCGTCGCTCGTGATCACCGGGCGGCCCGCCGCGAGCGCCGCGAGCAATGGTTGCGTCGTGTCGTCGCCGCCGGAGGGGTAGACGAAGACGTGGCAGGCGGCGAGCGCCGCATCCGGTTCCGCGGACCGGTCGAGAACTTCGAGGGCGCCGTTCGTTACCTTGTCGGGGCTATCGCTCTCAGGTCCGTGGGATAAGAAGCGCGCCCGGGACCCGCGCTCCTTCAGCATGCGAGCGGCCTCGGCGTACTGGGCCGCGCCGCGCGATCCCTCGCGGAAGCCCATCATGAGAAAGGTCACGCCCTGGTCGAGCGGCGGCAGCGGCAGGACGCCATGGAGGCGCACATCCACACCGGTGCCGGGAACGACCACGCACCGGAGGCCGCGCGGCAGGAGGCCCTGCGCTTCGAGCCACTTCAAGTCTTGGCCGCGGTAAGCGATCAGGGCATCGCTCGCCTCGAGGCCTTGGGCAATGCGGCGCTCGCCGACGCGGCCGAGATCGCTGGCGGGCAAGCCGGTCAGCAGGCTCACCACCCGCCCGACGTGCGCACGCCGGCCCGCAATCGCCGCGTCGATCATCGGCTTCGAACCGACGCCCATCACGACCTCGGGCTGCCAGTCCTTGAACAACGCGACGAGCGCCGAGACGATTTTCCAATCTGCGAGCAGGCGAATTCCAGGCGGAGCAAGATCGACGATGCGGTGGGCCGCTCCCAAATGGCGCAGTGCACGGATGTCGGCACCTGGCGCCTCGGGCGTGATGCAGAGAACGCGGTGGCCGCGGCCGAGGGTGTCGCGCAGAAGACTGTCGAGGAGGGAGACGATCTCGCCGGCCGACGGCGCGACGAGCGCCACACGCCGAGATACCGCGGCCGGCGGCAAGGCATCCGCCATCTCAGTGCAAGGTCCGCGAGGCGGAGCCCCAGATCGGCCGGGAGAGTGCCGACTCGCCCAAGGCCGCGTCGCCGTCGGGCCGGTATCCTTCGACGGTGCGCAGGAGCGTTGCCTGGATCGCATTGAGGTCGCGCGCACCCATCGCGGCCTTGAGGAGGTCGATCTCATGGCCGAGATCGGCCGGCGACAGGAACGGCTCGTCCGACTTCAGGATGCGCGGATGCTCGGTTGTCGTCGTATGCTCGCCGATCAGCAGCTCCTCGTAGAGCTTCTCGCCCGCCCTGAGCCCCGTGTAGGTGATGGCGATGTCCCCGCCGGGATTGTGCTCGTCGCGCACCTCGAGACCCGAAAGGTGGATCATGTGGCGGGCGAGGTCGTTGATCTTCACCGGCTCTCCCATGTGGAGCACGAAGACCTCTCCGCCCGACGCCATCGCCCCGGCTTGAATGACGAGCTCGGCCGCCTCGGGGATCGACATGAAGTAGCGCGTCACTTCGGGGTGGGTGACGGTGACCGGGCCGCCGCGCTCGATCTGCTTGCGGAAGCGGCGGACCACGGAGCCCGAGCTGTCGAGCACGTTGCCGAACCGCACCATGGCGAAGACGGTGGAGCCGCCGTCGGCGGCCGCGGCCTGCAGCACCATCTCGGCAAGGCGCTTGCTTGCGCCCATGACGTTCGTCGGGCGCACGGCCTTGTCGGTCGATATGAGGACGACGCGCTCGACGCCAAGGTCGCGGGCGCACTCGGCGATGACGGCGGCGCCGAGCACGTTGTTGCTCAAGCCGACGATCGGATTGTGCTCGACGATCGGCACGTGCTTGTAGGCGGCGGCGTGATAGACCGTCTCGATGCCGTGGCGGCGCATCACCTCCGCCACGAGGCCGGAATCGAGCACCGAGCCGAGCGCGGTGACGATCTCGGGGGAGGGTCCGCGGTCCGCAAATTGGGCGACGGCCTCCTCGGTCTCGATGCCGATCTGGTAGAGCGCGACCTCGGAGATGTCGAGCAGAACGACGCGTCGCGGCGCCTGCTTCAGGATCTGGCGGACGAGCTCGGACCCGATCGAGCCGCCGGCGCCCGTCACAAGAATTGACTTGTCGCGTATCGAGCGCGCGAGCAGCTCGGCGCTCGGCTCGACGGGATCGCGGCCGAGGAGGTCGCCGACCTCGACCGGGCGAAGGTCGTTGATGCCGACCCGCCCCGAGGCGATGTCCTCGTAGGCCGGGAGCACCTTCACCTCGACCGGAAAGCGCTCGAGGTCCTGGAGAATCTGGCGCCGCTCGCGTTGCTGCGAGCCCGGCAGCGCGAGCAGGACCTCGCGCACGGCCGCGCGCGCAATCAGCCGCTCGAGCTTTCTCGGCGGATAGACCTTGATGCCGCCGACGTACTGGCCCCACATGCTCGGCGAGGCATCGAGAAAGCCCGCGACCTCGCGGTCGCCGCCGCGGCGCACGGCGTGCAGGAGCTCGATCCCCATCTGCCCGGCGCCATAGATGATAACCGGCTTCTTCGGCTGCTCGGGCGGCAGGAGCGGGATGCGGATGCCCGCGCTCTTGAGGATCAGCCCGGCGCCCTGGCGGCTCAGCGTGATGAGAACGGCCCCGATCGCCGCGTAGCCGAACACGGCCGTGCGCGGAACGCCGAGCTGCCCCGACATGAAGACGAGCAGCGACCAGATGAGGACCGAGAGCCCCATGGCGAGGAAGATCTGCGTCGTCCCGCGGTAGCCGATGAAGCGGGTCACCAGCCGGTAGAGGCCGCACTGCCAGAACGTGAGCAGGGTGATGAGGGGCCCCGAGAGAAGGAGGGCCGCCGCTGCGAGACTTTCCGGGATGTAGAATTCGCCATAGCGCAGCGAAACGGAAATCCACATCGCGGCGCAAAGGAGCAGGAGGTCGAGGGCGACGAGGACGGCGCGCTTTTGGAAGCGGGGCAGATCGAGAAGCCACGTCCGCCATTGCGCGCGAATTGCGTTGATATGAGCTTCCAATGTCAAGAAATCGCGATCCCTCGCCCCGCCCTAGCCTGCAGGCTCTCTCGCCTGCACCCGGTTCGAAGTCTATAACGCACCGCAATAAGGCAACAAGAGCGCCTTTGGACCTTTGAACGGTGCCGGTGCCGAGGACGGGGCGGTTAGCGGGGCGTGGAGGCCACTCGGGTGATCGGGTGGCGGATGGCGGTCGCGGCATAGACGAGCCGCGTCAATGCGAGGAGGACGAAAAGCGCGGCGAGGATGCCGGCTCCGACCGCGAGCACGGTGTTGGCATCCTTTTCGGCAACGAGAAAAAAAGCTGCCTTGCGCGAGACATAGGAGCCCAGGAGCCCGCCGAGGAAAAGGCCGGGAGCGTACGCGGCGGCGAGGCCGATCGAGGACGTCATGGCATTGACCATGACCACGGCGAGGCCCGCGAAAAGCGCCGCGATCGCATAGGTGAAAGTATCGGCACTCAGAAACTCGAGCATTGCGTCTCCGGCGAGTCCGCGGCCCAAGGCCAAGCCGTTCATGTTCGGCCGAACCTTAGCTCTTTTCCGTTAACTCTTGGTTGGTCTATGGGTAGTTGCGGCTAGACGGCCCTTTATTGCGGCGCGAAAAAGTGCTTGAAACTCCCGTAGGTCTCGTACGTTTGCCGCATTGCACCACGGCGAGCCGGGACTGAACGGGGGACTAGATTGCGTCAGGGAGAGACGAAAGCATGTCGAGCCAAAGCGCCGCACTTCGAGATGGCGTGACGGTCGGGGCACCGTCCATCGTCGCGGCCAAGAAGGAACTCTACGAGGTCGGCGAGATTCCGCCGCTCGGCCACGTGCCGAAGAACATGTACGCGTGGGCCATCCGCGAGGAGCGTCACGGCGAGCCCGATACCGCGATGCAGGTCGAGGTCTTGCCGACGTGGGAGCTCGACAGCCATGACGTGCTCGTTCTCGTCATGGCCGCCGGCGTCAACTACAACGGCGTGTGGGCCTCGCTCGGCACGCCGATCTCGCCCATTCGCGACGTCCACAAGAACCCCTTTCACATCGCCGGCTCCGACGCGTCCGGCATCGTTTGGGCGGTGGGCTCGAAGGTCAAGCGCTGGAAGGTCGGCGACGAGGTCGTGATCCACTGCAATCAGGACGACGGCGACGACGAGGAGTGCAACGGCGGCGATCCGATGTTCTCGCCCTCCCAGCGCATCTGGGGCTACGAGACGCCCGACGGCTCGTTTGCCCAGTTCGCGCGCGTGCAGGACCGCCAGCTCCTCGAGCGTCCGAAGCATCTCACCTGGGAGGAGGCGGCCTGCTACACGCTGACGCTCGCCACCGCCTATCGCATGTTGTTCGGCCACCGCCCGCACGTGCTGCGGCCCGGCCACAACGTTCTCGTCTGGGGCGCCTCGGGTGGTCTCGGCTCGTTCGCCGTGCAGCTCTGCGCGACATCGGGCGCGAACGCCATCGGCGTCGTCTCCGACGACGACAAGCGCGACTTCGTCATGCAGCTCGGCGCCAAGGGCGTCATCAACCGCACGAACTTCAAGTGCTGGGGCCAGCTGCCGAAGGTGAGCTCGCCTGAGTACAACTCCTGGCTCAAGGAGATGCGCAATTTCGGCAAGGCGATTTGGGACATCACCGGCAAGGGCGTGAACGTCGACATGGTGTTCGAGCATCCGGGCGAGTCGACGATCCCGGTCTCGGTGCAGGTCGTTAAGCGCGGCGGCATGGTCGTCATCTGCGCCGGCACGACGGGCTACAATCTAACGATGGACGCGCGCTACCTCTGGATGCACCAGAAGCGTGTGCAGGGCTCACACTTCGCCAACCTTCAGCAGGCTAGCCAAGCCAACAAGCTCGTCGTCGATCGGCGCATCGATCCCTGCATGTCCGAGGTCTTCTCCTGGGCGCAGATCCCCAAGGCCCACATGCGCATGATGAGAAACGAGCACAAGCCGGGCAACATGGCCGTGCTCGTCTCGACGCCGACGACCGGGCTGCGCACGTTCGAGGACGTGCTCGAGGCCTCGCAGGCGCGCCACGGCTTCGACTGATTGGCGGAGATTGCTCGGACTTGGCGAGGCGCGCCGGCGTAGCCGGGGCGCCTCTCTTATTTTGATGCGCCCGAGGGGATTGGCTGGCCGTTGCCGAGCTTCTTCAGCTCCATGATGCCGCGGTTGAGCTCGGCGCCGAGGATGATGACGATGGCCGTGAACTGGAAGAAGATCAGCGCGACCATGAGCTGCGACAGCCCGGCGTAGAAGCGCGTGTAGTCGCTGAAGTTGAGATAGTACGAGTAGAAGCCGGCAATCGTCAGCCACAGCACGACGGTGAGCGCAATGCCCGGCCACACGTCGACGACGCGCCGCTTGCCGGCCGCGAGCCAGAGATGGAACGCGAAGAGCTGCACGCCGATGACGAGAGCTGCGAACGCGTAGCGCAGAGTGGCCGCGAACCAGGTCGATTCGTGCATCGTCTTCACCCATGACGGCTCGAACTTGGCGGCGAGCGCAGGGCCCACGACAACGGCCCATGTCAGGACCAGCATCGAGACGGCGCTCAGGATCACGAGCGCCATGCTGAGGGCGAGACAGACGGGATAGGGCCGGGTTTCCTGGACGCGGTAGGCGCCGTTGAGCGCGGCCCTGAGCGTCTCGACGGCGCTCGTCGCGAAGAAGAGGGCGAGGAAGCCACCGAGCGTCAGGATGTCGATGCGGCTGCTGCTCATGATCGCTTCCACCTGCGGAATGATCGCGTTGGCGACCGCGCTCGGAAGGATCTGGGAAAGTTGTGCCACCGCCTGCGCCGCAAGCTCCGGGCTGCCGAAGACGCTGGCAAGCCCGCCGAGAAAAATGCAGAATGGGAACAGCGATACGATGAACGAGAAGGCGACCGCGCTGGCCATCGAGAAGCCCGAGTGCTCGTAAAGCCGGTAGATCGACTCGATCAGCGTTGTGTGGCGCTTCATGCCGTCTGTCGGATTAACTATTCGCCGCAGAATTGCGAGCGCAACCTAGCCGCACGACGTGCCGAGGTCCATGCTTGAGGGGTACCGCGGCCATGAGACACAAGGCTCCTCGGCGGAATTCGCGCACTTCCTCCGGCGCGGCAGGCGGGTCTCGAAGCGCCGCGCCATCGACCGGTGGAAGGATGAGCGGAAACACCGCCCGGCACATCAATGCGCTAAGCAAGGAACGGTTGCGGCTCGTGCGCCATCTCGAGGCCGACGGGACATGGCTCGAGCTCGCCGCCCTCGACGCCGGTCGGGCCGGCAGGGGCGCTGAAAACGGCGAGGCTGCGCAGACCCGCGCCAAGCTCGAAAACGTGCTCGTCTCGAACCCCCTCTACCGCGCTCTAATCAAGGTCGACGAGGCCATTGCCGCGCTTGCCGGCGCGCCCCATCCAGAGCCGGAATCGCCGGACCCGCGGCCATTGCCACGGCCGTCGCTGATCGAGCGGCTGTCCACGGTCTCGAGCGTGGACGCGAACGAGCCGCTCGAGGCGGTGATTGACGGTGGCCCAGATTGGCTCGAATTCACGGCGCCGGTGGTCGAGCTTGCCGCGCAAGCGGCGAAGGATATGGAGACTGAGCTCTCGACAGAGGACGAGCCGGGCGCGCACGGCGCCGAAAGTCACCCCCCGCCGGTCTCTCTGATGGGCGTGGACGAGGCCGAGGTCACGATCGTGGCGCGGGGAACTCCGGTCTTGACGTTGGAGGACGAGACGGACGGCGCCCATGAAACCGCCCCGGCGGGCTCGCTCTACGACCGGCTGCAACATGCGCAGGATTTCGACGCCGCCCACTATGCTGCCTATCAGGGCACGGTCGAGGAAGCGCACGTCGAGATCGTGAAGCGCGACAAGGACCACGGCGATCCCAATGCGCCGAGCTGAGCACGCCCGCAATTTCGCCGTGCGCTCCTGTCGCGCAGGAAGCAATTGCCAAGCCCCCCCGTCCCGCTAATTTGCGCGAGAGGCGATAGTCAAGCGGCGGCGCGGCCGGCCAGGCGAGAGGGAGACACTGATGGCAGAGGCTGAGCTCAAGGAGAGTGCCAAGGCTCTGGCCGCCGACCGGCTGCTCGATCAGGCAATGGCGGCCGTCTCGGCCGCCGAGCGCGTGCTCGCCGAAGCCAAGAAGGGCGTTGCCGCCAAGGTCGAAGCTCAGGGCGGGATCGACAACGTTCAGCACGCGGCCCACGGGCTCGCGTGGCTCGCCACCACCGTCGAAGGCCTGCGCCAGATGGCGGGCTGGGCGAGCCGACTCAAGGATGAGGGGCGCCTCGGCGAGATCGAGCTTCTCTTGCTCGCGGCCGCCTTCGCCGAGTATCTCGCCCAGATCGCCGGCGGCGTTCCCATGAGCCAGGTCGAGATCATCCGCCCGCAGGCGCTGGGGGTTTCAGGCGCGGAGATCCGCCGCTTCGAAGAGTCGGTCGCCGACCTTGTCGCGGAGGGGAGCAGCGACGGCGTCAAGGCCCGCCTCGCCGAGCTCATCGCCGCGCAGCAGGGCGCGACCACGTTCGGCGATTCCGGCCTCGACGAGACGCACGCCGCCATCCACGAGCAGATGCGCAAGTTCTCCGAGGCCGAGGTCGTGCCGTTTGCCCACGAATGGCACTTGAAGAACGAGTACATTCCGCTCGACGTCATCGCCAAGGTCGCCGAGCTCGGAGTGTTCGGGTTGACGCTCCCCGAGGAGTACGGCGGCCTCGGGCTCGGCAAGGAGAGCATGTGCATCGTCTCCGAGGAGCTCTCGCGGGGCTACATCGGAGTGGGCTCGCTTGGCACGCGGTCCGAGATCGCGGGCGAGCTCATCCTCAACAACGGCACGGGCGAGCAGAAGAGCAAGTACCTGCCGAAGATCGCCTCCGGCGAGATGCTGCCGACCGCCGTTTTCACCGAGCCCAACACCGGCTCCGATCTCGCCTCGCTCAAGACGCGCGCAGTGAAGGAGGGCCATGTCTACAAGGTCACCGGCCAGAAGACCTGGATCACGCATCCCGTGCGCGCCGACATCATGACTCTTCTTGTGCGCACCAACCCGGCCGAGAAGGGCTACAAGGGGCTCTCCATGCTCCTTGCCGAGAAGCCGCGCGGCGACGACGACACGCCGTTCCCGGCGCCCGGCATGACCGGCGGCGAGATTGAGGTCTTGGGCTATAGGGGCATGAAGGAGTACGAAATCTCCTTCGATGGATTCGAGGTGCCGGAGAGCCAGCTCCTGGGCGGCGTCGAGGGCCAGGGCTTCAAGCAGCTCATGAACACGTTCGAGGCGGCCCGCATCCAGACGGCGGCGCGCGCCGTCGGCGTCGCCCAGTGCGCCATGGACTTGGCCCTCAAGTACGCCCTCGAGCGCAGCCAGTTCGGGAAGCGGATCTATAGCTTCCCGCGCGTCGCCAACAAGATCGTCATGATGGCGGTCGAGACGATGATTGCCCGCCAGCTCACCTACTTTGCGGCCCGCGAGAAGGACCAGGGCCGGCGCTGCGACCTCGAGGCCGGCATGGCGAAGCTCTTGGGCGCGCGCGTCGCGTGGGCGAACGCCGACAACGCGCTCCAGATCCACGGCGGCAACGGATTCGCGCTCGAGTACCCGGTCTCCCGCGTGCTCTGCGACGCGCGGATCCTGAACATCTTCGAGGGTGCTGCCGAGATTCAGGCCCAGGTCATCGCGCGCCGCCTGCTCGAAGGGGAGAAGTAAGCGGCCGCTGGCCCGTGCCGTCAATTCAGGCGATTGGGCCAGACCTTCCGTCACGCAACTGTCGCCGGAACCGGGAAATATGACGCCCGAGCTAAAGGGGGGCGGCGAAGGGTCATGGCCGGGGAGAAGGGGTTCGCTGCGCGCGACAAGGCGGGCACGACCGTAAGCATTCTCGTCGGCGGCGTCTTTGGGATCGGCTTGATCGGGTTCTGTCTGGCGCTCGCAACGCTGGTTTTCTCCGGTCCCCTCTCTCAATACCTCGCGTTCGGCACCGGGGTGTTTCTCCTCTCGACGGCTTTGTTCAACGTGCTCGGCGCATTGCGTTCCCCTTTTCCGTTCGGGACCGCGAGCGTGCAGGACGTGAGCATCGCGGTTCTTGCCCCGGCCGTGACGATGGCTGCGGTCGGCGCGCAGGGGGCGCCGGAAGCTCCATTCGCCACGGCGATGGCCGTCATGGGCGGGCCCAACGTCGTCGTCGATGTGCCCTCCGTGATCCTCAAGTGGCCGAGCGAGACGATCGATCGCCTCGAGCGCGAGGACGTCGAATTGGCAATCCTGCTTCACCGGCTGATTGCGAAAAATTTGGCCATCGCCGCCCACAAGAACAACCGGTTGATCGAGGAGTATTTCTAGGCCTTCAAGTAGTCGTGCAGAACGCGGCCGTAGGGCAGGGTGAGGTCGGCGATGAAGTGATGGGCGCCGACGATGCGCCGCACGGGGAGATCGGCGACGGGGGCGTTGACGTGCGGGATGAGGTGGAGCCGCCCGGGGCCGATCCATGATCCCTTCACCGAGATATCGGTGAGGTTGTAGGCGACGAGCTGGCAGATGCCGGGCTTGCCGTCGACGCCGGGGATGAGCTTCAGATTGACCTGCGTCTTCGAGAGCGCGGCGGTCGTGCGCTCGCCGTTGCCGGCCATGCTTTCGTGCTTGTAGCCCATGGTGCCCATGGCGACGAGCTGGCCCGCGTACTCGAGCGTGCCGGTCAGCGTATCCTTCACGATCTCGAGCTTGGGGTGCGCGTACTTCTTGGGAAAGCCCCAGATTTCCCGCCCGGCCGCGATCGGCGGATCGTCGTCGAGATACATCTGGGCGACGAAGTTCATTTCCTCGCCGGCGAAGCGGCAGGGAATGACCATGCCGGACTCGGTGTAGCTGCCGAACCCCGACGAGTCGGGCATCTTGATCCACTCGTAATGGACAATGGGCTGCTCGATGGGCCACAGCGGCTCGGGAAGCTGCGCGCGGACGATCTCCGGGTCGGTTTCATAGGAGATGACCATGTATTCCCGGTCGACGAAGCGATAAGGGCCCTTTGGATAGCTGGGCCCGGCAAGGGGCATCGATGGCAGATCCAAGACTTGCGCTGCGCACATGGAGTACTCCGGAGAATTGGCGCTGAAATGCGATGTGGAGGCCGGGGCGTCAGTGGGCTGTCCAACCACCGTCGATCGGGATATCCGTGCCGGTAATGGAGGCTGCGGCATCGCTGCACAGGAACACGGTCAGCGCGGCCACCTCCTCGACGGTCACGAATTTCTTGGTCGGCTGCGCCTCGAGCAGCACGTCGTGAATGACCTCGTCTCGCGTGAGGTGCCGCGCTTCCATGGTCGCGGGAATTTGCTTCTCCACCAGCGGCGTCCACACGTAGCCGGGCGAGACGCAGTTGACGGTGACGCCATGCGTCGCGAGCTCGAGCGCCACGGTCTTGGTAAGGCCGGCGATGCCGTGCTTGGCTGCGACGTAGGCGGCCTTGAACGGGGAGGCGACGAGAGAATGAGCCGAGGCGGTGCTGATGATGCGGCCCCACTTGCGCCGTTTCATGCCCGGCACGACAAAGCGCATCGCGTGAAACGCCGCCGAAAGATCGATGGCTATGATTTGGTCCCACTTCTCGGGCGGAAAATCCTCGATCGGCGACACGAACTGCACGCCGGCATTGTTCACGAGGATGTCGACCGAGCCGAGGACGCGCTCGGTCTCCCGAACCATGCTCGCGATCTGATCCGGCTTCGACATATCCGCCGGTGAGTAGAGGCAGCGGACGGCGAACTCGCTCTCGATGCTGCTGCGCTCCTTCTCGATCGCCTCCGCTGGGCCGAAGCCATTGATGGTCACGTTGGAGCCGATCTGCGCCAGCGCCCTCGCAATTGCGAGACCGATGCCGCTCGTCGAGCCTGTGACAATAGCGTTGCGAGTCTCGCCCATTCTTCCCCCGTCTGACGATCAATGCCGTTCAGCCATTTGTTCGGACTATTTATTACGCTGATATGACGAACAGGCTCCTCCCCAGTCGTCGCACACTTGTCATGCCCGTCTGTACAAATAGCTGTCCGATCGAAGACGCTTCCGAGAGATCTGCATCGACGTCTCAGTGGCAATGCGGGCTGCTGGTTGCAGACCCTTGCATGTCAGGCGGACGGGGGATGGCATGGACGCGAAGGTGAACGGCAGGGCGGATGGCGGCGTGGATTCGCCGACAGACGCGAGGCAAAGCACGAAGGCCAACGAGCAAGGCTCCCTCCCGCAGAATGACCAAAGAACGCGCTCGCAGTCCGAGCCTTTCATCGGTTGGCGCCCGGATCGTTGCGGGCGCATCGCTCTCATCTTCCAGGGCGGTGGTGCCCTCGGCGCCTATCAGGCCGGTGTCTACGAGGCCCTGCACGAGGACGGAATCGAGCCCGACTGGGTGGCGGGCGTATCGATTGGGGCCATCAACGCGGCGATTATCGCTGGCAACTCGCGCGCCAACCGTCTCGACCGGCTGCGGGAGTTCTGGAACCGGATCACCGACCGAAAGATTTGGCACTACACACCCGACGGCGACATCTTTCGTCAGATGCGCAATGCCACGAGCTCGTTCATGACCATGACGTTGGGTCAGCCGGGGTTCTTCAAGCCGCACCCCGTGAGCCCATGGCTTAGCGCCGCCGGCGCGAAAACTGCCACGAGCTACTACTGCTCGTTGCCGCTGAAGGCCACGCTCGAGGAGCTCGTCGACTTTTCGCTCATCAACGAGCGGGCCATCCGATTTGCCGTCGGCGCGGTCAACGTGCTGTCGGGCAACTTCATCTACTTCGACAATCAGCTCGAGGAGATCATTCCCGAGCACATCATGGCCTCGGGCGCGCTTCCACCCGCCTTGCCGATGGTCAAGATCGGGACCGACTACTTTTGGGACGGCGGCATAGTCTCGAACACGCCGCTCCGACACCTGCTCGACAATGAGGGCCGGATCAATACGCTCGTCGTCCAGGTCGACCTCTTCAGCGCCCGCGGTACGCTCCCGCGCGATATGGAGGATGTTCTCGGCCGTCACAAGGACATCATGTATTCCTCGCGCACTCGGCACAACACGGACGTTTTTCGCCGGCTTCAGCTCTGGAAGAGAAGACTTTACGAGGCACTGATAAAGCTCCCGGAAGATTTGATGACGGACGAGGAGCGCAAGATTCGAGTTGAGCTTGCCGATTTGCCGGATATGACGATCCTACAGTTGATCTACCAGCAGAAGGCCTACGAAGGCCACGCCAAGGACTACGACTTTTCCGGGACCTCGATGCGCGAGCACTGGCAGAGCGGTTACGAAGATACACACCGAACATTGAAGCAACGCACGTGGCTCGACATGCCCTCGCCGGGTGCGGGGATCCTCGTTCACGACGTGCATCGTCTGCAGCACGACTGACGCGACCCCGGTCCGGCGCCAACCACGCGCGGCCGGTCTTATCTCATCGGCCGTCGTAGGCGGCTTCGAGCTTGGCCAGATCGAGCTTCACCATATTCAGTACTTCCGCCATGACGCGCTCGGTTCTTTTCGTGTCGGGGTCCTGCATCATGTCACGGAGCCGAGCCGGGACGATCTGCCAGGGCAGCCCGTAGCGGTCCTTGAGCCAGCCGCATTGCTGCTCGTGCCCGCCGCCGGCGAGAAGCGCGCTCCAGAGCCGGTCGATCTCGGCCTGCGAGCCGCACTGCACGACCATCGAGGAGGCCTCGCTGAACCTGAAATGCGGCCCGCCGTTGAGCGCCATGAACTCGGTGCCGGCAAGCTCGAACGTCACCGTCAGCACGGTGCCCTCGGGCATCGGCATGCCTTTTCCGTATCGCGAGAGGGCGGTGATACGGAAGTCGGGAAGCAGCGAAACGTAGAAGCTCGCCGCCTCCTCCGCGTCGGTATCGAACCAAAGGCAGGTGGAGACCTTCTGTGCGTGCGCCATTGCGGTATCCTCAGATGTCTATGACTGCCCGGTAGGGCACCGGCTTCAGGGGCTCAGCACCTACTGAGGCATCGCGTTTCGCATGGCCTCCCTAATCTCCTCGACGCTCATGTCGCGAAGATGCGTCGCAACCGACCAATGATGGCCAAACGGGTCCTCGATGACGCCGTAGCGGTCGCCCCAGAACATGTCGGTGACCGGCATCTTCACCGTCGCCCCCGCCTTGACGGCGCGCTCGACGAAGGCATCGACGTCCCCGACGTTGAGGTGAATCGTCACCGGCGTACCCTTGAGCGCCCGCGGCGAAAGCGCTCCCCATTGGGGGTTTTCGTCGACAAGCATGACGGGCGAGCCGTTGACCTCGACGCAGGCATGCATGAGCTTTCCGTCATTCGCCGGCAATCGCATCATCTCGACCGCGCCGAACGCCTTCTTGTAGAACTCGATGGCGTCCGCCGCTCCCGCGCACACGAGATGCGGCGAGAGGGCGCTTCTGTTCCCGGAACCCTGCTTCGCCGTCTTCTTTGCTTGCGCCTTGGTCCCGGTCTTGGCTGTTGGCTTGCTCATGGGGCTGTCTCCTTGCATTTGCTGGCTGCGAAAAGGAATTCGACGTAGCGGCGGAGATGATCGATGCTGTCGGCGGCGGCTTCGGGGCCGCCCGTCGCCTTGGCGAGGATGAACGAGCCCTGCAGCACGGCCTGCATGAAGAGGGCGAGGCTTTTCGCGGTCCAGGGCGCATCGATCCGATGCTTCGCCATCGCCTCGGCGATGTCCGCCTCGACCTTCGCCGCATGGCTGCTGATCGACCGCACGCAGGCGTCGCGGATCGCGGGCGCGCTGTCGTAGGCCTCCTGCACCATCGTGCCGACGAGGCAGGTAAACTCGGGGACGGCGCCCTTCAAGATTTGCTTGCGGAAGTCGATGTAGCCGAGGACCCGGTCCAGCGGATCGGCATGGTTGTGGTAGGGCGCCTTGGCAAACAGCTCGCCGGTCATCTCGGACCAGTAATCGGCCGCAGCGACGGCGAGTTCCTCCTTGCTCTTGAAGTGATGGAAGAACGCGCCCTTGGTCACGCCGGCGGCGGAGCACAGATCGTCCACCGTCGTCGCCGCATAGCCCTTGGTCCGGATGACCGAAAACGCGGCGGCAAGGATCTTGGATCTCGCTGACGGCTTTGCCGTGGTCTGCATGGATCTCCCATACCAACCGGTCGGTATGTTGTCAAAGGGGATCGCGCCGCTTGGCGTTTCAAACGGTCAACGGAGACGAGGGCGCTGAATTTAGGGCGCGGCAAGCAAGGCTCGGCCGAGCTGCCAGCCGGCCCCGGCCGTCAGAGGTCAGCAGAGCGCTTCGAGGAGCGCTGACGCGTCTCTAGAGGGCCTCGGGCCACGCCTTCCACGGGAACGGCTTCTCCTCGGAGGCGCCGGTCTGAAAACGGGTGACCTCGGCCAGCCAGGCGGCCAGCGACTTGCCGAAGTTGGCGAGAGGACGATTGGGCTCGCCGGCAAATAGAATCCAAAGGAACTGGACGAGGGCGATGATATTCACAATCGCGTGCCCGATGCCCATGAACACCACGAAGAGCAGCATGAAAAGCCCGCGCAACCACGTGTCGCTCTTCTGCCAGCTGGCCTGATGCACTGTTTCTTCCATGGTTCCACCTCACTCAGTTGACCGCGTGCAAACCCTCTTTTTGTCGCTCCAATGCCTTCAAGCCCGCACGCTGGGCGGCCCTGCGCCGCCCAGCCTGAGAGCCCCGATCGCCGTTGCCTCCGACGGTCAGCCCTTCTTGACCTCGATCTTCTTCTCGGCCTTGACCGCTTCGGGCTTCTTCGCTGCCGTGACCTTGAGCACGCCCTTGTCGAAACGCGCCTCGATCTTGCTGTCGTCGATCGTGTCCGGCATCTTGAGAGAGCGCTCGAAGCTGCCGAAGCTGCGCTCGCTCAGGCAGTAGTTCTGAGCCTTTTCCTCGCGCTCGTGCTTCTTCTCGCCCTTGATCGTCAGAATGCCGTTGGCGAGCGTGACGGAGATGTCCTTCTCGTCGACGCCCGGGAGCTCCGCTTCGACGGTGATCGCGCGTGCGTCCTCGCGGACGTCGAGGTCGGGAACGAGCCCGAAGCCGCCGTTGTCGCGCTCGAGCAGGCTCGGCCAGCGCGGCCAGCCATACTCGAAGCGGGAGAAGGCGCGATCCATCTCGCTGCGGAGCGCCTCGAAGATATCGGGCCGGCGCGGCGTCGGCGCCTGCGAGGGCTTTGAGACTTCAATATTGGGCATGGCGTACTCCTTCGATCGTGGCTGCGTGGACGCGTCAGGGGTCGTCCCGCATTGCCGCACCCTTTGTTGAATTCATGCTGCGGGGCATTGACCTCGCGCAATGGCGAGGCCTGTCGGTTGGGAGTTAGGTACGGGGCAATTGATGATCAATGGCACCGCAATGCGTTCCCACCCGCGGCCGGGCGAAGAACGGCAAATTGAAGCCGTCGGAAGGCAGAAGGGCCGCTCGCCCGACGCGGCATCGGCCCCGGCTATTTGGCGTCGTCAGGGAGCTTTTCGATCGCCGCCGCCATGTCCGGAACGACGCGCATACGATAAGCGGCGTTTTCGCACTTTACGATCCAAACCGTCTCGTTGGGCTGCGAGTCCTTTGTATCGCGCTCGGCACTTTGCGGACTGGCACATTCGAAGCCCTGCTTGCGCAGCTGCACCGCGAGTATTTCCTTGGTCATTTCGAGCTGCGCTTGGGCTTCCCCGACGTAGGCCGCAAGACCCCCCATTCCAAGGAGGGAGAGGGCGACCAGCCCCGCTCCACCGAACGCTGCCATCCGCTGGCTTGCCGTATTGGGCATGGGCTCGCTCCTTTCGAATAGGGGTCGGCTAGAGAGCCGTGCACCCGTCGCTGTCCGCGTCCCCTCTATTAGCGCTCCGAGCTGCGGCCCGGCAACGGAGTCATTGAGATGTCCCCGGCCGTCACATCCTCGCGGCGCCTCGTTCTCGCCCTGGCGATTGGACATTGCCGGGCCCGCCATGCGATCAACTCTGCGCACGAGGAGGGAAAGGGATTGAAGCGGCTCGTGGTCACCGCCGACGATTTCGGACTGTCGCTGCCGGTCAACGAGGCCGTCGAGCAGGCCCATCGCACGGGGATCCTGACGGCGGCAAGCCTGATGGTGGGTGCGCCCGCTTTCGATGACGCGGTCGACCGGGCGCGGCGCCTGCCTGCCCTTGGCGTCGGACTTCACCTGACGCTCATCGACGGACGCCCCGTGCTGCCTCCCGAGCAGGCGCCGGATCTCGTCGGGCCGGACGGGCGCTTCCCGAGCGATCCCGTCCGCTTCGGGATCGCCCTTTTCTTCTCGGCTCGCATGCGCCGCCAAGCGGAGGACGAGATCGGGGCGCAGTTCGAGCGCTTTCGTACGACCGGCCTCAGGCTCGACCACGTCAATGCCCATCAGCACTTTCACTTGCACCCGGTCGTTGCCGGAGCCATCGCCCGCTTTGCGCCGGCCTTCGGCGCGCCGCCCGTCCGCGTCCCCCTCGAGCCGTTCCGCGCGTCCTTTGCAGCGGTAGGGGACCGGCCGCTCGCACGATTGCTCACCTGGCTATTCTTTCTGCCCCAGACGCAGGGGCTGCGCCGGCGGCTCGCCGCGGCACGCCTGCCGGCCAACGATCGCGTGTTCGGGCTCAACGACAGCGGCGCGGTGACCGAGCGCCGCGTTCTCGGCCTGCTCGACCGGCTTCCGGACGGCATCTCCGAGCTCTACTGCCATCCGGCGACCCGGCGCTGGACCGGCCCGGACAATCTCCCCGCGTCCTACCGGCCGGCGGAGGAGCTTGCAGCGCTGGTGAGCCCTTCGGTGCGGGCGAAAGCCGTGGAGCGCGGCGTCGAGCTCATGGCCTTCAGGGCCGCCGTCGCAGGAGCATCATGACTCCGCCACGCCGGAGCATCGAAACCTGGTCCTGTGGCAGGCCGTCGAGTCGCGGCGGCGTAGCCGCCGCGTGAGCAGATCAAGCGAGGCCCGCGTCGCGGACCTTCCGTGCCGCCGTGGCCGTGCCCAGCGCCGCGAAGACCGTCTCGATGATCTGCGGCGCGTTGAGGCCCGCCTTGTCGTACATCTTCTGCGGCGCGTCGTGATCGATGAAGACGTCGGGCAGAACCATGGTGCGGACCTTGAGGCCGCCGTCGAGGAGCCCGGAGGCGGCGAGGAAGTGCAGCACGTGAGCGCCGAAGCCGCCGGCGGCGCCTTCCTCGACCGTGATCAGCACCTCGTGATTCTCTGCGAGACGGCGGACGAGATCGCCGTCGAGGGGCTTGGCGAAGCGGGCATCCGCGACCGTCGCCGATAGCCCGCAGGCGGCGAGCTGGTCGGCGGCCTTGAGGCACTCGGCGAGCCGTGTGCCGAGGGAAAGGAGCGCCACCGCCGAGCCCTCGCGCAGGATGCGCCCGCGGCCGATCTCGAGCGGAACGCCCTCGGCCGGGAGCTCGATGCCGGTGCCGTCGCCGCGCGGATAGCGGAACGCGCAGGGCCGATCGTCGATCGCGACCGCAGTCGCCACCATGTGCCTGAGCTCGGCCTCGTCGGCCGCCGCCATCAGCACGAAGTGGGGCAGGCAGCCAAGGTAGGCGAGGTCGAACGAGCCGGCATGCGTCGGCCCGTCGGCGCCGACGAGGCCCGCGCGATCTAACGCGAAGCGCACCGGCAGCTTCTGGATTGCCACGTCGTGCACGACCTGGTCGTAGGCGCGCTGCAGGAACGTCGAGTAGATGGCCGCGAACGGCTTGAAGCCTTCGGTGGCGAGGCCAGCCGCGAACGTCACCGCATGCTGCTCGGCGATGCCGACGTCGAAGGTGCGCGCCGGAAACTCCTTGCCGAAGATGTCGAGACCGGTGCCGTCGGGCATGGCCGCCGTGATCGCGACGATGCGCTCGTCCTTTCGCGCTTCCGCGATCAGGCTGTCGGCGAACACGCGCGTATAGCTCGGGGCCGCCGGCTTGGGCTTGGCCTGCGCGCCGGTGACGACGTTGAACTTGGCGACGCCGTGATACTTGTCGGCGGAGGCTTCCGCCGGCGGATAACCCTTGCCCTTCTTGGTGACGACGTGGACGAGGATCGGCCCCTGGCGCGCGTCGCGGGCATTCTTGAGCACGGGCAGCAGGTGATTCAAATCGTGCCCGTCGATCGGCCCCACGTAGTAGAAGCCGAGCTCCTCGAACCACGTGCCGCCCTGCCAGAGGTGGCGCGTATATTCCTCGACGCGGGCGGCGCGCCGCTCCCAGCTCTTCGGCAGGCGCTTGGCGAGCTGCTTGGCGATGTCGCGCAGGTGCAGGTAGGTGCCGCTCGACGTGACGCGCGCGAGATAGGCCGACATGGCGCCTGTCGGCGGGGCGATCGACATGTCGTTGTCGTTCAAGACGACGATCAGGCGCTCGTCGCGGGCGCCCGCGTTGTTCATCGCCTCGTAGGCCATGCCGGCGCTCATGGCGCCGTCGCCGATCACGCAGACGACATTGTTCGTGCCGCCGACGAGATCACGGGCGACGGCCATGCCGAGGCCGGCCGAGATCGAGGTCGAGGAGTGCGCGGCGCCGAACGGGTCGTACTCGCTCTCGGTGCGCTTGGTAAATCCGGAGAGACCTCCGCCCTGGCGCAGCGTTCGGATACGATCGCGCCGCTCGGTCAGGATCTTGTGCGGATAGGCCTGATGGCTCACGTCCCAGATGAGACGGTCGCGGGGCGTGTCGAACAGATAGTGGAGCGCGACGGTGAGCTCGATGACGCCGAGCCCGGCGCCCAGATGCCCGCCCGTGACGGAGACCGCACTGATGAGCTCGTGACGCAGCTCGCGCGCGAGCTGGGGAAGCTCGGATTCCGAAAGCAGTTTGAGATCTTCGGGAGTGCCGACGAGATCGAGAAGGGGCGTTTCCGAGGTCGTCGGTGTCTTTGCGTCCATCGATCGGGTCCAGATGTCCGTTGCGATACGTCGCAGGTCGGCCGGTGCCCCTGCCGAGCCGGCATTATGGACCCTCGTGCGGAAAATGAACTCGGGAACGGGCGAAGCACACAGTACTGCGGCGAATTCGTTCGACGGGTGTGGCAAGGAGGCCGCAGCCGGTCCCGGCGGACGGCCACGCGCCGGTCATCGTTCAGCTATTGAATTGCCCCAATTGCTCTGCGAATTTGCGCCTTTCCCGACCAAGAAACGAGAGGGGGACATAAAGGATGCCATTGACCAAGAGACGCGCACCCTCGGTCGCCACGCTTCGCTCAATTGCCGCCTTTGCGCTGGCGATCGTGGCAAGCGTCTCCCTCGCCGATCATGCTCGAAGTCAAGGCGCGGATCCGATTGTCGGCCGCATCGAGCTGCTTCACGGCGAGCTGCTCGACACCATGAAGCAAGCCAAAGAGCTCGGCGTCAAAGGGCGCTACGAAAGGCTCGCGCCCGTCTTGGCCACGACCTACGACATCGCCTCGATGTCGCGCATTGCCGTTGGCCAAAGCTGGGCCTCGCTGGCCCCCGAGCAACAGGCCGCCATCGTCGACGCCTTCACGCGCATGATGGTCGCGACCTACGCGAGCCGGTTCAACGGTTTTTCGGGCGAGACGTTCGAGGTCGTGCAGATCCTCGATCAGGCCCCCGCCGACAAGATGATCAAGACGCGGATCGTTCAATCGAACGGCAAGGCCGTGGCGCTCAACTACCTCATGCGCAAGTCCGGCAGCGAGTGGAAGATCGTCGACGTCTACCTCGACGGCACCATCAGCGAGCTCGCGAGCCGGCGCGCCGAGTTCAACTCGATCCTGAAGTCCGGCGGTCCCGACGCACTGATCGCGACGCTGAAGAGCCAAGGCGACAAGCTGCTCGGCGGCGCGTGATGCTTCCCGGTCTCGCTCGAGCAATGCTCTCGCTCTCCCGGAATGACGAATAGGAATTTTGCTGAGGCCTTGCGCGCTATTGCTCGAGCGTCGGCACGCCGACGGTCACTACCGATTGCGGCTCGGCGGCGACTTTGGCATTGGCGCTGGCCAAGGCGGGTCTCTTCTCGGCCCACGCGGGAGACGACATCAAGGTCATCACCGGCTCGATGGCATTGGGATCGACCGGTGCCGGCGGGGCGGTGAATGCGCTGGTGGCAATCGCTTCCTGCAGCTCGGCTTGGCGCTTCTGGTCGCTGACGCTGCGCAGCATGGCGTAGAAGTCGAGCGAGCTCTCCTCGAGCATCTGCAGGTCCTGCACCTTGCCCAAGCTCGCGATCGGGGTTGCGACGGTCCCGACCGTGCTCACGTTGGCGGCGGTCGTAGCGATGCTCGCCGGAAGCAGGCCCATCGCGGGAATCTGCACGACGAAGTCGACGGTGCTTCCCACCGCGTCGCGGACGTTGGTGGGTCCGACGACCGGCAGCACGAGGTAAGGGCTCTCGCGCACGCCCCACACGTAGAGCGTCTGCCCGAAGTCTCCGGACTGTTTGTTGAGCTCCTGCGTGGCCGCGACGTCGAACAGGCCGCCGAGGCCGACCGTTGAGTTGACGGCGAACCGGCCGAGCGTCGTCGCAGCGGCCCCGACCCTGAGCTGCAGAAGGTTGTTGGCGAACACGACCGGCTCGCCGAGGTTCGACGTGAATGCCGAGATCCGATCGCGGACCTCCTCGGGCACGCTCTCGGTGTAGGCGTTGGCGACGGGATAGATGACGTCGCGGTTGAACTGCTGGTTGCTCTCGAAGGTGGCCCTGTTCGACGTCTCGTAAGGATCGGCGATCTCTTTCGGCTCGGCCGGGTCGCCGGGCTGATCGGGGGCAGCGAGAAACTCCGGCTTGGGCAGGGTATGCTCGCCGCCGCCCGCGCACGCCGACAGCCCCGCCGCGATCAGCAGCGCGGCGACAAGACGGCCGGATACGGCAACCTTGCTCACTGTCGTCCGTTTCCCTCGCCCTCAGCCGGCTGGCCAGGGCATTCTCCCGTGACTGAAAAAGTCGTAACGATCCCTCGTCCCGACTCCGAAAGCTCCCAATGGCAGAATTTAGCGACAAGATCGCGGCCTGTCTGTGGCTCATTTGCACACTTTTAACGATTGTAGGCTGTGCCTACGCGCTGCTTGCGGCCCGGGAGATCGGCCGGTTCTTCTCAGGCTATCCTCCGGCACCTGATGGTGCAGCCCCGGTGACAGTTCTGAAGCCGCTCCGCGGCGATGAGCCCGGACTCGAGCTGAACCTCGCCTCCTTCCGCACCCAGGACTACGCCGGTCCGGTCCAGCTGGCTTGCGGTGTTGCCGATCCCGCCGACCCGGCCGCGGCCGTCGTGGAGCGACTCAAGTCACGGTTCCCTGCGGTTGAGATCGATCTTGTAGCGAACGCGGACCAGCACGGCGCAAACCGAAAAATATCTAATATTATCAATATAATGACTGTTGCCAGTCACAACCTGCTCGTGCTCTCGGACAGCGATATTCGCGTTCCTCAGAGCTATCTCCGGGATGTGACCGCGGCTCTCTCGACGCCTGGCGTGGGGCTCGTCACCTGCCTCTATCGCGGGCTGCCGGTTGCCGGGATCTGGTCGCGGCTCGCCGCTGCCGCGATCGACCAGCACTTTCTGCCTGGCGTCCTGGTCGGCCTGCGATTCGGGCTTGCGGCCCCCTGCTTCGGATCGACGATCGCCCTCTCTGCCGCGACGCTCAACCGAATCGGCGGATTTCGGGCCTTCGCCGACCATCTCGCCGACGACTATGCGCTCGGCGACGCGGTGCGCAGACTGGGCCTCAGGGTAGCGATCCCGCCCATTGTGGTCGATCACACCTGCCCCGAGCGGAGTTTCGCCGATCTCGTGCGCCACGAGCTCAGATGGGCGCGCACCATCCGCCTCGTCGATCCCAAGGGCTATGCGGGCTCGGCCGTGACGCATGCGCTCCCGTTCGCGCTCGCCGCGGCCGCGCTTGGCGGTTTCGACACACTCTCCCTAATTCTCGTTGCCGGTGCGCTTGCCTGCCGACTTAGCCTTCCGCTACAAATCGACCGCGTTCTAGGGGGTGGGCGTGTGCCGGTGTGGCTTTCGCCCGTACGCGACATCTTGAGCTTCGCGATCTACCTGGCGAGCTACTTGCCGGGCCCGATCATCTGGAGGGGGGAGCGCTTTCGCGTACATTCGGACGGCACGCTTAAGCAGACCTGAGGGTCCACCATGACCATGCGCACGCTGTTTCTGCAGGCCCCCTCGTTCGACGGCTTCGACGGCGGGGCCGGCTCGCGCTACCAGGCGCGCCGCGAGATCCGCTCGTTCTGGTTTCCAACCTGGCTTGCCCAGCCCGCCGCACTCGTGCCGAACAGCAAGCTCGTCGACGGCCCTCCGCACGGGCTGCGACTGGGTGCGGTCGCGGCCACGGCCAAGAGCTACGATCTGGCGGTCCTTCACACGTCGACGCCGTCGTTCGCCCAGGACGTTGCCGCGGTCGAGGCGCTGAAAGCGGTCAATCCCGATCTCAAGGCGGGGCTCATCGGCGCCAAGGTCGCGGTCGAGGCGGAGAAGAGCCTCAAGGCGGCACCCGCGGTCGACTTCGTCGCCAGGAACGAGTTCGATTTCACGATCGCGGAGGTGGCCGAAGGCCGGCCGCTCAAGGACGTCGCCGGCCTGAGCCACCGCAACGCCGAGGGGGCGATCGTCCACAATCCCGACAGGGCCGTGCTCGAGAACATGGATGCGCTCCCGTTCGTGACGCCGGTCTACAAGCGCGACCTCACAATCGAGAACTACTTCATCGGCTACCTCAAGCACCCCTACGTCTCGCTCTACACGGGGCGGGGGTGCAAATCGCGCTGCACGTTCTGCCTGTGGCCGCAGACGGTCGGCGGCCATCGCTACCGCACGAGGAGCGTCGGCCATGTGATCGACGAGATGCGCTGGGCCAAGGCGGCCTTCCCCCAGGTCAAGGAGTTCTTCTTCGACGACGACACCTTCACCGACGATCTCCCACGCGCGGAAGCAATCGCCCGCGAGCTCGGCAAGCTCGGCATCACCTGGTCTTGCAACGCCAAAGCCAACGTTCCGCGCGCGACGCTCAAAGTGCTGGCCGACAACGGGCTGAGGCTCCTCCTCGTCGGCTACGAGTTCGGGCAACCAGAAGATCCTGCACAACATCAAGAAGGGCATGCTGGTCGACGTGGCACGCCGCTTCACCAAGGATTGCCACGAGCTCGGCGTGAAGATCCACGGCACCTTCATCCTGGGATTACCCGGCGAGACGAAGGAGACGATCGAGGAGACGATAAGGTTCGCGACCGAGGTCAACCCGCACACGATCCAGGTGTCGCTCGCCGCGCCCTATCCCGGCACGTTCCTCTTCAACCAGGCGATGAAGGAGGGCTGGCTCGATACGGATCACGCCGAGCTCGTCGACGAGAACGGCGTGCAGGTGGCCCCGCTCCACTATCCCCACCTCTCCCATTCCGAGATCTTCCACTCTGTCGAGGCCTTCTACAAGCGCTTCTACTTCCGGAGCGGAAAGATCGCTTCGATCGTCGGCGAGATGGTGACGAGCCCCGACATGATGAAGCGGCGCCTGCGCGAGGGCGTCGAGTTCTTCCACTTCCTGCGCGAGCGGCGCGGGGTCTCGCCCTGAGCTCCTCGTCGTCCGCTTGGCGGCGCCAGTTGCGGCCGCGAGCGGTTAAGCCCGACCACCACGCCATCTGTCCGCTAGGTGCCGACGAGGGACAGCCTTGGTAGTGGTAGCGTGGGTGAAATTGCCATCGAGGAAGGCCTCATGAACGGCGCGGAAGCACTGGTGGCCACCGCCGTACGCCGAGGCATCGAGGTCTGCTTTGCCAATCCGGGCACGACCGAGATGCCGCTGGTGCTGGCGCTGGATGCGGTACCCGGCCTGCGCGGCATCCTTTGCCTGCACGAGAACGTCGCGACCGGCGCGGCCGACGGGTACGGGAGAATGACGGCGAAGCCGGCGATGTGTCTCTTGCACTTGGGGCCGGGTCTCGCCAACGGGCTCACCAATCTCCACAACGCGCGGCGCGCTGCTACGCCGGTGCTGATGGTCATTGGCCAACATGCCTCCTGGCACGTGTCCGCCGATCCGCTGCTGGCGTCGAATATCGAATGGCTGGCGCGCACGGTCAGCGACTACGTGAAGGAAAACGCGGGGGCCGCCACCGTCGCCGTGGACTTGGCCGACGCAATCGACGGCGCGATGCGCAACGGCGGGTGCGTCTCCACTCTCATCGTGCCGCACGATTGCTTGATCGGCGAGGCGGGCGAGGTCGTTTGCGGGCCCCTCAACCACGCAAAGAAGACCTATTCGCCCGGTCAGGTGCTCTTGGCGGCCAAGGCCTTGAAGTCGGCCAAGTCAGCCATTCTGCTGGGGGGAGAAGCGCTGTCGGAAGCCGGCATGTTGCTTGCGGGCAGGATTGCCGCTGCCACCGGCGCGGACCTACTCTGCGATACCTTCTTCGCCCGCATGGAGCGGGGTGGTGGATTACCCATTGCGGCGAGGCTTCCCTATTTCCCCGATCAGGCGCTCGAGCTGACCCGGCGCTATAGGCATGTCGTCATTGCCGGCACTCGACGGCCCGTCGCTTTCTTCGGTTACCCGGGCTTGCCGAGCCATCTCACCGAGGAGGAGCAGACCATCGTGCTGGCAGGGTCCCAGGAGGACGCTCTGGGCGCGCTCGCGGAATTGGCGGCCGAGCTGCGTGCGCCGGATGTCGTCGATCCGGGGGTCGGTGCTCCGCCAGCCATGCCGACAGGCGGTCTCGACGCTCGATCCGTCAGTGCGGTCATCGCACGGTTGCAGCCGGAAAACTGCATTGTCATGGACGAGGCGCTGACCGCCGGTGAGCCGTATTTCGATGCGTCAAAGCACGCACCGCGCTTCACCCACCTGATGCTGACCGGCGGCGCCATCGGCGAAGGCCCAGGCGCCGCGACCGGCGCGGCGATTGCCTGTCCCGACCGCAAGGTAATCAACTTCCAATCGGACGGGTGCGGGGCCTATTCGGTGCAGGCGTTCTGGACCCAGGCGCGCGAGGGATTGGACGTCGTAACGGTCATCGGCTCCAACCGCAGCTACAACATCCTCTACGTGGAGCTGGAGCGAGCGGGCGTCGCTCGGCCGGGACCGGTTGCTCGCTCAATGGCGAGCTTGGATAGTCCATATCTCGATTGGGTAAAGATCGGCGAAGGTTTCGGCGTGCCTTCCGTTGCCGTCGACACCGCCGAGGCGCTCGCGCGCGAATTGGAAACGGCTCTAATGCAAAAGGGGCCCCGGCTGATCGAAGCGATCATGGCGTAGAGCGCCGAACTTGTGCGGCTAGCGGTGCTCGAGCTCGGGGTCAGCTCCTCCTGCCGGGAGACTACTTTTTTGCCGCCACGATCAGCTCTGCCACCATCGTTGGATGATGCGTAGCGCACACGATCGGAAACATGCCGGGCTTGTCTGCGGAGAAAGTCACACGGGTCGCTTGCCCGCGCTTGAGCTCGAAGGTTTGATTGTAGCCCGCAATCGTGATCGGGTGGCTTGCGCCATTGATGCCTACGAACTCGAGTGTCACCTCGTCACCCTCCGTTACGAAGATCTGCCTCGGGTCGAACACATAGACTGACACCTCCCAGCGCCCGGTCTGGTCGGGCTGCTTCAGGACGTAGCCCTTGCCATCAGGCAGCGCACCCGCGGGAAACGGCTCCTTGTCGACTGTGGTGCCGCCCTTGGGCTCGATAGCTGTGACCACGATGTAGCGCTTCTCGGCTTGTACCGGGCCGACGGCAAGCCCTGCGAACTCCGGCCGCAAGCCCGAGCGTGATAGTCAGATTGATGATGAATTTGTTCATGAGCGGACCTCCTTGTCGTGCGAAGTCTCTGCGCTCCAGGTAGAGCCCATCATTACAGAGAAATGTGACGAACACCCCGCGCTGTGAAGGAGGACCAAAGTCCGATCAGGGGAATAATCTGCCACCAGGACGGCGGCCGCATCGTCGCCCGCGCGGGCCACGCCCCAAGCCGAGGAGCGGACGCTTGTGATATGGAGATATGATGATTGAAGGCTCTTGTCATTGCGGCGCAGTCCGCTGGCGTTTTGAAGGAACCCCCGAGTTGGCGACCGCCTGCAACTGCACGGTCTGCCGGCGTTACGGGGGGCTCTGGGCCTATGATTACGAAGACGAACGGATACGAGTATCGGGCCCTACTCGGGTCTACGCCCGGGGAAGCCGGAACCTTGGCTTTCATTTCTGCGCGGACTGCGGCTGCGTAGCCTATTGGCGCGCGCTCGCCCCCGGCGGCGACGGCCGCCGCCGCATCGCCGTCAATCTGCGGCTCGCGGAGCCAGCGGCGGTGGGTGCCATCGTCGTGGACCACTTCGACGGACTTGTCAGCTTCGATGACCTTGGCCGCGACGGGCGGTGCGTCGCGGATATGTGGTTCTAGTGAGCATTCTCATGTGCCGTCGCACGTGACCGCCAAGGTCCGCTTCGAGTGAAACTTACCCGTCTGTTACGGCCGCGCGGTGGTCCGGCGAGCCAGGGCCAACTTTCGACCTAGAAATATGGCAGCCGCCCGCGCGGGCGGCCGCACCGGACCGATTGCCGGGGGCTGTCTTTGGAACTGGCGAGTGGGCGCGAGGCTTGTATAATTGTACCCGCAATCTTGGGAGCGCCGCGGGGGGGCCGGGCGTCCTAAAATGGCGCCCGCGTTCACTTTAACTTCAGGCAAGGGCCGTAAAGTCCAGCCAGCACCCCCCGACGGCGAGGTACATCAATGCTTTCCGTACGATATTTGAAGCGCATCGCTCCGCTGGCCCTGGCGGCCGTCGCGATCGGCGTGACAGCGATCACGGCCTCTGAGCCTGCCGCCGCCGAGCGCAAAAAGAGGTACCAAGACCGCGCCGAGATGCCCGCGTCGGTCTGGAGCGGTCGCGCGACCGTCCCCGCCCGCAAGAACAAGAAGAAGACCCAAGTGCTCGCCGAAGAGCCCGCGCAAGTGCTGAACGGCCGCGCGGCCGTCGCCGTTGTCTCCATCAGGGACCAGCGCGTCTCGCTCTACGACGCCAAGGGCGGCGCAGTGCGCGCCCGCATCTCGAGCGGCCAGACGGGCTATGAGACGCCCGTCGGCGTCTTCAGCGTCCTCCAGAAGGAGGTGGAGCACTACTCGAACCTTTACGACGACGCCTCCATGCCCTTCATGCAACGCATCACCTGGTCGGGCGTGGCGCTGCACGCAGGTGTGCTTCCCGGCCATCCCGCCTCGCACGGGTGCGTGCGGCTGCCCCATGAGTTCGCACAGCGGATCTTCTCCCAGACCAAGCTTGGCATGCGCGTCGTGATCTCGCGTGACGACATCGCGCCCGTCGAAATCGCCCATCCCCTCCTTCTGAAGCCCGCGCCCGCCCGCGAGGTGGTGGTTGCGACGCCCGCAGCCTACGAGCCGCCCGAGACCGACGATGAACGCGTCACCATTTTCGAGCCGGACGTGCGCCAATGGCCGGCGCGCCAGGTTCTGCTCGAGACCCTCAAGGCCGAGGCGGCGGTCAAGGCTCAGGAGGCCAAGGCCGCAGTGACCCGCTGGGAAGCGGCCAAGGCCGTCCTCAAGAAGCACAAGACCGAGGTCGCGCTGGTGGAGAAGCGGGAGCGTGCCGCGGAGATCAAGCGTAAGGCCGAGGCGCGCGTCGCCAATGCCGAGAAAGCGCTCGCCGAGGCGAAGACCCCTCGAGCCCAGAAGCGCGCGGAGAACGAGAAGAAGGATGCAGCCGCATCCCTCGCCGCCGCCGAGACGAAGCTCACCGAGGCGACAAAGGGTGCGGAGGAGGCCGAGACGGTCGTCGGCCGCCTCAACGCCGAGATCGCCGCCGCCGAGGCGGCCAAGACGGCGGCCGTGGCCGCAGCCGCCGAAGCGAAAGGCAAGACGCTGCCCGTCTCCATCTTCGTCAGCCTGAAGTCCCAGAAGCTCTATGTCCGCCAGGGCCACGAGCCCGTCTTCGACGGCGAGGTCGCGGTCGCCGACCCGGGCCGGCCCATCGGCACGCACGTGTTCACGGCTCTCGACTTCGCGAACGACGGCAACGACGTGCGGTGGAACGTGGTCACCATCTCGCGCCGCTCATCCGGCGAGAGCTTCGGCTACGACGACGAGGAGGAGGACGATCGCAGCTGGAAGCGCAAGAAGGGCGCCGAGAAGGCGAGCTACGCGCCGCCGGTGACGGATGCGGCCGCAGCCGCCGCCGCACTCGAGCGCGTCTCGATCCCCGCCGACGTGCGCGCCCGCGTCTCGGAGTACGTCTGGCCCGGCTCGTCGGTTATCATCTCCGACGAGGAGCTGAGCAAAGAGACCGGCAAGGCGACCGACTTCATCGTCGTCGCGAGCGACGAGCCCCAGGGTGCCCTGAAGAAGCGCAAGCGCCAGCCGCCGCCGAGCTATTACCGCGACTTCTACGACGACGATTATTACTTCTTCCGGCCCAATAACCGCTCTGACCGCCGCCGCCCGATCTCTCCCAAGGGCCCGTTCGGCTGGTGGTGAGGGCCGCCCCAAGGCGGTGACGGCGCAGGGGGTCCGCGCGTTTCGATCTAGTCAAGCGGACGGTTCCCGCTGTCTGATGGCGCCGGCACGAGGAGTCCGGCGCCATGGCTGACGACGTTCCGCACGATTACGATACGACCATGCTCGACATGCTCCAGATCATCTGGGGCGAAGGCTATCTGTCGCCCGGCGGGCCGCAGGCGGTGCGCGAGATCGTCGAGGACATCGACCTTCGCGGGAAACGCGTGCTGGATATCGGCTGCGGCATCGGCGGGTTGGACCAGGCCTTGGTCTCGCTCGGCGCAGCTCATGTCACGGCGGTCGATGTCGCGCCGCCGCTGATTGCGCTCGCGCGCCGGCGCATCGCTCAATCCCCGGAGGCGGACCGTATCGACTTCGTCGTCATCGAGCCGGAGACGCCGCTTCCTTTCGACGCCGGCGCCTTCGACGTGGTCTTCACCAAGGACGCGTGGCTGCACGTGGTGGACAAGCCGGCCCTCTTGCGCGACGTCAATCGCGTGGTGAAGCCCGGCGGTTGGCTGGCCGGCGGCGACTGGATGAAGGGGCCGGAGCCCTTCAGCGCGGACATGATCTATTTCATCGAGCTCGAAGGCATCCCGTATCATCCCATCACGCTGGCCGAGTACGGGCGGATTCTGCACGAGATCGGCTTCGAGCAGGTGAAGCTGCTCGATATCAGCGGCTGGTATCGCGATGTGGCGCAAGTGGAGCTGGCGCGCCTCAAGGGCGAGCTGTTCGGCGTGATGACCAGCAAGCTCGGCGACAAGGTGCGGGACCACTTCATCGAGGATTGGCGCATGCTGACGGTCGTGCTGGACAAGGGCGAACTGCGCCCGGGCCGTCTATGGGCAAGGAAGGCCGGGTGAGGGGGCAGGGCGAACGGAGCCAGTCCGCTTCAGCTCAATTCGGGGCCCTATCGGCGCCAGACAGTCGGCATCTGCTCAACCCGACGCGGGTTGCAGTCTCGGTTTGCTAGCAGTGCCGCCAGCGCGACTCAGGGCAGCTCACGCTTGCCTCTGTATCGTCCGCCACTGAGGGTATCGCTCACGCTTTCGTACGTGTAAGTACCGCCGCCAGTTGTGCCTTGGTATTTGCCGGTGCCGCCAGTGATATTGTACAAGTATTCCTTGAGATGCGAGCCCTCCTCCAGCGTCTCGTATCTCTTGTCGCCGCCTTTGAAAAGGCCAGTACAGGTCACGGCGCCCTTCCAGCTCCCGTCAGGCTTGTACTCGTACTTTCCCGCGCAGTCCGCTGCGTACGTTGGTGTGGCGGCAGCATCGTCGGGGACAACGACGCATCGGCTGGCATAATCGACCAGCTTGTGGCCTTTGTCGGGCTCCGACTCTTTCCACTGGTCGGTCACGCATGCAAAGGCACCGACCTCTTCCACGGTCTTGCCGGCCATTGCTACCCCATTGCCGAGAATGAGGAGCGCTGCAGGCACGGCGACGATCTGCTTTGGGTTCATGGGTGTGTCCCTCCTCCCTTCCGGCTCGCCCCGGAGCCAATCCGCTGCGGTGGCGGCGCAATAGACGGCGAAAAATCCTCGTCACGCTCATCCACCGCTGTAGGGTGACAGGCCGGGCGGGTTCGTCCTAGGATGTTACGGTAACAATCAGCCCTGATGCTGGCGGGGCTGCCCGCTCTCTCGGCGAGTTTGGAGTTGGGGCGTGACAGTAATTGCGCTCAATTGCTTTAGCGAATCCGACCGGAAGGCCATCCGTGAGCAACTGGACCGCATCATCCGCAGCGGCTCATTCGTGCAGTCGCCGCGCAGGCAGCGGTTCCTGGAGTACATCATCAATGAAACTCTGGCCGGGCGCGGCCAAAGGCTGAAGGGCTACAACATCGCCTTGGAAGTCTTCGGCCGTTCCGAAACGTTTGACCCCGCAGTCGATCCCATCGTGCGCATTGAGGCGGGCCGCATTCGCGAGAGGCTTCGCGACTACTACCGCGCCGAAGGCCAACGCGATCCCATCTACATTCAGTTGCCAAAGGGAACTTACACGCCGAAATTCGAATTTCGCGAGGCAGCGAGCATTGTTCGCGCGCTGCGCCCCAAAATGACGCCGTCGGAAACTGTTTGCATTGGCCAGCAGGGCACACGAAACAGTGACGCGCACGATGAGCTGCTGCGTGGATTGGAGCAGTTCTGGGGCTATACGCGCAAGTCTTGCGCGGCAGCGCAGCACCACTTCTCGCAAGCGGTAGCATACGATCCGGACTATGCCGCCGCGCATGCGTGGCTCGCTCGCACATTTGCCTTCCAATTTTACATGAGCTGGACTCCGAGCTTCAAATCGGCGTTGGCGCTTGCCCTGAGACACGCCCGGCTCGCCGTCGAGCTCGACGGCCAATCTGCACTAGCGCATGCAATATTGGCGTTGACACTCACTCATCTGAAAGACGGTGAGGATGCCCTCATGGAAGGGCGGCGCGCTTGCGCGGTCGATCCCAGCTCTGCCGATGCGAAACTGTTCTTGTCGTTTATTCTCGCAGTGACAGGCCGTAGGGACGAAGCATTGCGCAACATCGAGACAGCCATGCTCTTGCAACCGTATCCTTCGAGCCTCTTTTTTGAAGTTCTAGGCGTATGCCACTTTGCGCTGGGCGACTACGATCGCGCCATTGCCGCTTTTGTCCGGGGTATAGAGATAAAGCCAACTTTTATCCCCTGCCACTATCAATTGGCTGTCACATATGGCGTGTGTGGGCAAACCGACGCGGCGCGGTCCGAGGCAGCGATTGTCAAGGACGACTGGCCGAACATCTCCTTGGACTACTTTCTCCACCCGCGGTTGGAGGAAATCTGGCTTCGCGGCAAGGAGGCCGCTGGCCTGGCTTAGAGCATGATCTCTTCGCCAGTCTTTTCGCGCCCGCGAGCTAGACCTTCGGCGCGACCTTCTCCCGCGGCGGGCCCATCAGGATCGGCTGGAAGAGCACGGCGGCGAACAGCGTCGTGACGAGGGAGAGGCTCAAGAGCTTGCCCATGCTCGCCGTGCCGGGATGGCTCGAGAACCAGAGGCTCGCGAAGGCCGTCGCCGTGGTGAGCGCGCTGAAGAACACGGCCCGCGTCAAGGGCGACGCGAGCAGGCTCGTCTCGCCGGCGCGCCAGGCGAGGACGTAGTAGATCTTGAACGCGACGCCGACGCCGAGCAGGAGCGGCAGCGCGATGATGTTGGCGAAATTGAGCGGGAGATCGATGAGCACCATGAGCTCGAGCGTCACGACGGAGGCGAGCAGCAGCGGCACCAGCGTGAGCAGCACGTCGGTTACGCGCCGAAGCACGATGAGCAGGATCGCGGTGATCGACACGAGCGCGAGGGCTGCCGCCTGGATGAACGCCTCCACGACGACGTCGGCCAATTCCTGAATGAGAACCGGCGTCCCGGTCGCCTGCGGCGCCACCGCAAGCACGGCTTTGACGAAGCGCTTCAGGTTGGCGTTGTCGCTGGCGTCGCCCTTGGGCGCGACCTCGACACGCGTGCGCCCGTCCTCGGTCTTCCAATCGCGCACCAGGTCATGGGGAAGGCTGTCCAGCGTGACGGGCGCGGCCTTGAGCCCGTTGCGGATCTGGCGCAGGCGCACGCCAAAGCCCTCCATCAGCTCGCGCTCGATCTTCGCGCGCCGCGCGGGATCGGCGGCGGCGAGCTGGCGAAGCACGCCCGCGAGCCTGATCGAGAGGCTGCCTGCACGCGAATTGACGTAGGCCTGCGCCGTGTCCCTCAGGGCTTCGAGCGTTTCGCCGTCGCTGGGTTTGGGTGCCGTCTCCGAGGGATCGAGCGTCGGACCGAGCAGGCTCGCCGCGTCGGCGATGGTCGCGAGCTTCTCCTCCTGGTCCTCGGGCACGAAGCTCTCGAGCGTCAGCGTCTGGGCGACCTCGGGCAGCGCATCGAGGCGGCGCGCCATGGCCTCGGCATCGTCGAGAGAGGGGAGCAGGACATTGATCTTGTCGAGCGCCGTCTCCGGCTTCTTCATGAGATCGAGCATGGTCGCGACCAACTCGACCCTGGCGCTGCGCAGGTTGAGCGGATTGAAGTCGAACTTGAGCTTGAAGAGGAGCGGCAGGCCCGCGATCACCGCGAGCGCCGTGATGAGGAGCACGGCGCCCCGATGGCGGGCGAGGAAGCGGTCGACGGGGGCGAGCCATCGATATCCCACCTCGGCCGGCTCGCCCCGCGGCTTCAAGAGCATGAGGAGGGCGGGCAGCAGCGTGACGCTGGTCAGGAACGCGATCAGCATGCCGGTGCCGGCGATGAGGCCGAGCTCGGAGACGCCGCGAAAGTCGGTCGGAGCAAAGGAATAGAAGCCCGCGGCGGTGGCGGCGGCGGCGAGCGCCAGCGGCTTTCCGGCTTGGGTCGCAGCCGATTCGAGCGCCGCCTTGAGGTCGTCGATCTCATGGCGTTCCTGGCGATAGCGGACGGCGAACTGGATTCCGAAGTCGACGCCGATGCCGACGAACAGCACGGCGAAGGCGACCGAGATGACGTTGAACGCGCCGACCATGGCGAGCCCTGCCGCGGCCGTGAGAATGAGGCCGACGAACAGGCTCACGACGACGGCGAGGATGATGCGGCCCGAGCGCAGCGCGAGCCACAGGATGAGAATGACGGCGGCGAGGGTCACGGCATTGTTGACGAGGGCGCCGTCGGCGACGGTCGCGAACTCCTCGTCGGCGAGCGCCACGGATCCCGTGAGCCGCACGCGGATATCGGCCTCGGGCGTGAGGCCGAGGCTCGCCGCGGTCTTCCGGATGGCGGCGGAGGCCATTGCCCCCGGCTCGAGCGCGCTGAAGTCGAGGACGGGCTTCACGTAGATGAAACGGCGCGTCTCTTGCCCTTTCGCCTCTTCGCCCGTCATGAGCTCGCTCCACGAAAAGGCGGCGGTTTCGCCGGCGAGGAGCGATTCGATTGCGCCGGCGATTTGCGACAGCGGCTTTTCGAAATCGGAGAGCGAAATGCGGTCGGCCTTCACGCCCTCGGGGATGAAGGACAGGGCCCGGGCGAGGCCGCGCAGCGTCGGATCGGCGGCGAGCGTGCCGAGAAACGGCTGCGCGCGAATCAGCTCCTCCGTCGTGGTGCGGACCTCGTCGGGCGTGAGAAAGAGGAGCCCGTTTCGCTCGAAGAATTCCCCGCCGTCCGGTCGCCTCAGCGAGCGGAAATGCTCCGTGTCGGCACGGAGCGATGCCTCGAGGGATTGAGCCGCCGCCTCTGCGCGCTCAGGCGTCGGAGCGTCGATGACGACGACAATTGTCTCCATGTGTTGCGGAAAAGCCGCATCATATGCCAGCTCTCGCTGCCGCCACGGTAGATGCGAGGCGACGAGCTGGCCCGTGTCGGTCGTGATGGAAAAATTCCTGGCCGCGTAGTCCGCGGCAAGAAACGAGCCGGCCAATGCTAAGGAGAGGATGAGCCAGGGGGCCCGGCAGGAGGCCCAGACGATCGCCACAAGGACCCGGGTCAGCATTTACGATCCGCAAGCAATTCGGCAACAGGGTAAGCGCTTCTGGCGAGGCCTTGGGCTGGACTCCAAGCAAAGTTCGTTATAGTGGCGCGCTTGCGGCTGGCATCGGCAAAAATGCTGCGGCATGATGCCGAAGGATTTCGGGGGCGCCAAGCGGGGGTAATCAATCGAGCGACGCGCCGTCCAATAGGGCGACGGTGCCGGATAGGTCCGGAGTGGGTGGGGCGCATGAAGGTTATTTTGGCGCAGCCGCGCGGCTTTTGTGCCGGGGTCGTCCGCGCGATCGAGATCGTCGAGCGTGCGCTCGAAAAGTACGGCTCCCCCGTCTACGTGCGCCACGAGATCGTTCACAACCGGCATGTCGTCGAGAGCCTGAAGCTCAAGGGCGCCCGCTTCGTCGAGGAGCTCGACGAGGTGCCGCCCGGCGCGGTGACGATCTTCAGCGCCCACGGCGTGTCGCGGGCCGTCGAGCGCGATGCCGAGCGAGCGCGGACTTTCCGTGCTCGACGCGACCTGCCCGCTCGTGTCCAAGGTCCATCATCGAGGGCCAGCGCTACGTCGACCAGGGGCGCGACGGTGATCCTGATCGGCCATGCCGGCCACCCGGAGGTCGAGGGCACGATGGGGCAGATCACGGGACCCGTGCACCTCGTCCAGGACCAGAGCGATGTCGCGGCCCTCGACATCCCCGACGACACGCCCGTCGCCTACATCACGCAGACGACTCTCAGCGTCGACGACACGCGCGCCACGATCGTGGCGCTGCAAGAAGCGGTTCCGCGACGTCGTCGGTCCCGAGACGCGCGACATCTGCTATGCGACGCAGAATCGCCAGACGCGCCGTGCGCGAGCTCGCCAAGATCGTCGATCTCATTCTGGTCGTCGGGGCAAGCAACAGCTCGAACTCCAACCGCCTGCGCGAGATCGGGGCCGAGGTCGGCGTGCCGAGCTATCTCGTCGGCCGACGGCAGCGAGCTCGATCCCAGCTGGTTCGAGGCGAATATCGACCATCGGCATCACGGCCGGCGCCTCGGCTCCCGAGGTGCTGGTCGAGGACGTGATCGAGGCGCTGCGCGCCATCGGCCCCGTCGAGGTCGCGACGCTGGCCGGAATTCAGGAAAACGTCCAGTTCCGCCTGCCGTCAGGAGCTGGTCGACGCTTGACGCCGGGCGCGAACAAGGGCCATCTGCAACCGAACCGGACAGGGAGCCCGGGGTGGGAATTCCTCTCGATCAAGTAATCTCGATCGGCGCCTATGTCGTTCGCCAGCACCTGCGCGGGTCGGAAGCGCTATCCGCTCGTCCTGATGCTCGAGCCGCTGTTTCGCTGCAATCTCGCGTGCGCGGGCTGCGGCAAGATCGACTATCCCGACAAGATCCTGAACCAGCGCCTCTCGGTCGAGGACTGCCTCGCACGCGATCGACGAATGCGGCGCGCCGGTCGTCGTCATCGCCGGCGGCGAGCCGCTGCTGCACAAGGAGCTGCCCGAGATCGTCGAGGGCGTCATCGCGCCAAGGGCAAGTTCGTCATCTCTGCACCAATGCGCTCCTGCTCGAGAAGAAGATCGATCAGTACAAGCCGCACCGGCTGCTTCACCTGGTCGATCCATCTCGACGGCGACGAGGAGATGCACGACCGCTCGGTCTGCCAGAAGGGCGTCTACGACCGCGCGGTGGCGGCCATCAAGACGGCCAAGGCGCAAGGGCTTCCGCGTCAACATCAACTGCACGCTCTTCAACGATGCCGAGGCCGAGCGCGTCGCGGACTTCTTCGACACGGTGAAGGCGCTCGGCGTCGACGGCATCACGATCTCGCCCGGCTATGCCTACGAGCGCGCGCCCGACCAGCAGCATTTCCTCAACCGCGCCAGGACGAAGCAGCTCTTCCGCGACATCTTCCGGCGCGGGCGCGGCGGCAAGCGCTGGTCGTTCATCCAGTCGACCCTGTTCCTCGACTTCCTCGCCGGCAACCAGACCTATCACTGCACGCCGTGGGGCAACCCGACGCGCACCGTGTTCGGCTGGCAGCGGCCCTGCTATCTGCTCGGCGAAGGCTACGCCAAGACCTTCAAGGAGCTGATGGAGGAGACCGACTGGGACGCCTACGGCACCGGCAATTACGAGAAGTGCGCCGACTGCATGGTCCATAGCGGCTTCGAGGCGACCGCCGTCGTCGATGCGGTCAAGCAAGCCGTGGAAGGCTGCTGGGCGTCGCGCTCGCGGGCATCAAGACCGAAGGCCCGATGGCGCCCGAGATCCCGCTCGAAATCAGCGCCCGGCCGAGTACGTCTTCTCGCGCCACGTCGAGCAGAAGCTAGCCGAGATCGGAAAGGCCGAGGCCAGGGCCCAGAAGCCTGACGGCAGCGGAGTAGCTCGGCAAACGCGCGGCGCGCGTCGTTGGCGATGCGCGCGAGCTGCCGGGAGCTGCCACGGATTCTCGACGAGAGCGCCGAGCACCGCGGCGACATCGGTCGTCCCGTCCGGCCCGCATTCCGGCGAGCGCGGCAGCGCGGCAGCGTCCGGCCTGCCGGGTCGGCGACGACGCGAAGCGCCGCGAAAGGGAAGCGCGTGCTCGCCTCGCCAGCGCGAGCGCGATGTGATGGCTTTCCATGTCGACGGCGACCGCGCCGGTCGCGGCGAACAGCGCGGCCTTTTCGGCGGCGGCGGCAACGGGGCGATCGACACCGGCGAGCGTCACGCCTCGGCGCCTGAGGCAGCCGCTGCGCGAGATGATCGGCACCAGGCCGCGTCGGCGGCGACAGCGCGTCGCCGTCGTGCACGATCGTGCGGCCGACGAGACACGCTGCCCGGCGTCGAGCTTCGGGTCGAGCCCGCCGGCGACGCCGAAGCTGATGAGGCCGCGAGCGCCGTCTGCGACCGCCTGCGCGACGAGCGTCTCGAGTTGGCGCTGCGTCGCCGCCGCCGGCAACGGCTCTCGACGCGCGGCCGATCGCGCGGCGATGCGCGCCTCGGCGCATGAGGCCCGGCGACGGCGACGGAGCAAATCGCAGGCAGCTGCCGCTCACATTCCGATCGAGACGGTCCGCGCGTTGGCGCGACTTGCAGATTGCGAGTAGCGCGCCAGCGCCCAAAGCGGGAAGAACTTCGCATAGCCGTGATAGCGCAGATAGAACACGCGCGGGAAACCCGTCGCGGTGAAGCGCTGCTCCGTCCAGAAGCCGTCCTCGCCCTGCGTGCGCGTCGAGGTAGGCGATGCCGCGCGCGACCGCCGGGTTGATCGATCTCGCCCGCCGCCATCAGGCCGAGCAGCGCCCAGGCCGTCTGCGAGGCCGTGCTCGGCGCCTGCTCGTAGCCGTTGTAGTCGAGCTTGTAGCTCTCGCCGTCCTCGCCCCAGCCGCCGTCGGCGTTCTGGATGGCGACCAGCCAGCCGACGGCCTTGCGCACCGCCGCGCGACGTGCGGATCGACGCCGGCCGCGTTGAAGCGCGCACAGCACCGACCAGGTGCCGTAGATGTAGTTCATGCCCCAGCGGCCGAACCAGCTGCCGTCGGGCTCTTGCGTCGCGCAGGAGGTAGTCGATGCCGCGGTCGAGCGACGGGCTCGCTCCGCGCTTGTCGCCGAGCTGGGCCAGCATGCGAGACGCAGCGCGCCGTCACGTCGGCGGTCGGCGGGTCGAGCAGCGCGCCGTGATCGGCGAAGGGGATGTGATTCAGATAATGGTAGGTGTTGTCGGCATCGAACGCGCCCCAGCCGCCGTTCTTGCTCTGCAGGCCCTCGACCCATTCGCGTCCGCGCGCGATCGCCTCGCGGTATTCGGCGCCCGCGCTGGGCAGGCGGTCCGCGGCGCGGTCCATGGCCATGACGACGACGGCGGTGTCGTCGAGATCGGGATAGTGCGGATTGGCGTACTGGAACGCCCAGCCGCCGGGGCGCACGCCGGGGCGGCTCGCCGCCCAGTCGCCGACCGTATCGAGCACCTGCAGCGGCTTCAGCCAGTCGAGGCCGCGGTGCGCCGCGCTCGTCGGCCTCGGCGCCGCCGACTTCGAGCAGCGCATGCGCCGCGAGCGCCGTGTCCCACACCGGCGACAGGCACGGCTGGCAGTAGGCCTCGTCGTCCTTGACGACGAGCAGCTTCTCGATCGAGGCGCGCGCGATGTCGAGGTCCGGGTGGTCCGGCGGATAGCCGAGCGCGTCGAACATCAGCACCGAGTTGACCATCGCCGGGAAGATCGCGCCGAGGCCGTCCTCGCCGTTCAGGCGCTCGGTGACGAAGGCGACGCGCCTTCTCGATGGCGCGCTGGCGCGGGTCGACTTCGGGAACAGCCGGCTCGACGAAGCGCAGCACCCGGTCGATGCCGCCGAAGACCTGCGACCACGGCCAGGTCTGGTGCGGCGCCCTTGGGCCAGTGGCGTACCTCGCCGGGCGGCACGACGAACAGCTCGTCGATGCGCACGCCTTGCGGATTGCGCGCCCGCGGCTTCAGCGCATTGAGCACCAGTGAGCGGCACGAGCACGGTGCGCGCCCAGTAGGAGATCTTGTCGAGGTGGAACGGGAACCAGCGCGGCAAGCAGCATGATCTCGACCGGCATCACCGGGACGCCGCGCCACGGCATCGCGCCGTAGAGCGCCAGCAGATTGCGCGTGAAGACGTTGCTCGCGGCGGCGCCGCCCTGGGCCAGGATCCAGCCTCGCGCGCGCGCCATGTGCGGCGCGTCGACCGCGTCGCCGACCATCTTCAGCGCGAAGTAGGCCTTGACGCTGGCGCTGATGTTCGAAGACGCCGTCGTGGAACAGCGGCCAGCCGCCGTCGGCCGCTCTGGATGCGCCGCAGGTAGACCGCGATCTTGCGCTCGAGCTCGGCGTCGACCGGCTCGCCGAGATAATGGCGCAACAGGACATATTCGGCCGGGATCGTCGCGTCGGCCTCGAGCTCGAAGACCAAATGGCCGTCGTCGCGCTGAAGGGCGAACAGCGCGCGCGTCGCGTCGGCAATCGAGCGCTCCACTTGCGGCACCGCCGCCGAGACGGACGCGCCGGCCCTTGCCATTTCTGCAACGGATTTGTCTGCCGCCATCCCGCTATCCTCTCGCGCGTCCGCCGCGGACGCTCTTATCAGATACGATCCAACGCAGCCAGCTCGGCCGCCCTATTGCCGGAGCGTATCGCGCCCTCGATGGTGGCCGGAAGCCCGGTCGCCGTCCAATCCCCCGCAAGCAGCAGATTGCGCCAGGCCGTTTCCGTGCCGGGGCGCCGTTTCTCTTGCGCGGGCAGCGAGGCGAAAGTCGCTCGCCGTTCCTTGATGATCTGCCATGGCGGAATTTCGGCAGGGAGCGCGTAGAGCTTCGCGACCTCGCTCCAGATCTCGCGCGCGAGCGGCTCGCGCTCCGTCTCGAGATAGCGGTCGCCGGCGCTGATGGTCACCGCGATCCGATCGGGGAAGGCGAACAGCCATTCCGCCGTGCCGTTGACGACGCCCAGAATTTTCGGCGCGCCGGTCGGCGGCGCAATCCTGAAATGCGTGTTGATAATCGACCGGAACTCCTGTGGCGCCGCCAAGCCAGGCACGAGCAGGGGCGCGACCCAGGCCGGAACGGCGAGGATAACGACGTCATCGGCGCCGAGCTCGATCCGCTCGCCGTCGAGCTCGAGGGCGCGCACGCGAGCGTCGGCGAACTCGAGGCGCCGCAGCGGGCGGTCGAAGCGCACGACCACGCCATGACGTTCGAGGTATGTGAGCGCCGGCGTGAGGAAGGCCGCGTCGAGGCCTTTGGCGGCGATGAGCGGGCGGCACGCGGCCCCGCCGCGCGCCAGCGTCTCGCGCACGATTGCGCCCGCGAGCGTCGCCGAGGCGGCGGGCGGCTCGGTGTTGAGGGCGGCGAGAAAGAGGGGATGGGTAAGCCGCTCGTAGAGTGCCCCGCTGCAGGGGATCGTCTCGCCGAGCGTGCGCCCCGGCTTTGCGGTGAGGAGATGCACGAGCGCAAGATAGTCGCGCGCACGGGTCCCCGGTACGCGGCGGCTCTTGACGAAGATCCACCACGGCAGGCGCCCCGCATTGGGGCGCAAGGTCCAGCGCGCGCCAGACTTCGCGTCGGCAAAGTCGAACTCGCTTGTCTCTGGTCCGGTAAGCGCGCCGGTCGCTCCGATCGTCTCGAGAAAGCCCAAGACGGCGTGGTTGCCGGACAGCACAAGATGACTGCCGTTGTCGATCTCGAGGCCGAGTGCGGGCTCGAAGAACGACCGGCAGCGCCCTCCGGCAAAGCGGGCGAGCTCATGAACGACGACTTTGCGCGGCCCCCGCGCGAGAGCGACCGCGGAGGCGAGGCCGGCGAGCCCGGCGCCTATCACATGAACGGTGCCTGCCGTCATCAGAAGAGACCGTGCCGGACGATGGCCCAGAGGATCAGCCGCTTCGGCGGGCGCGCCGGCTCGCGCGGGGCTTCCCATCCGCGTCGCTCGAGCTGGTCGAGAATGGCGCGGTAGACGGCGCCCATGAGGCGCGGCGAGCGGACCTTTTGCCGCGGCAGGCGCGCCATGACGCGGTGGGCCTCGTGAAAGTGTCCCCGCGCGCGTAGCGCGACGGCGCGGCAGGCCTCGTCGAGCCTCGGATGCGCCAGCACGTCCGCGATGGCCTCGCTCTCGATGCGCGCGTCCGCGAGCGCCTCTTTCGGCAGGTAGAGGCGGCCCATGGCGCCGTCCTCGTCGAGGTCGCGCAGAATGTTGGTGAGCTGGAGGGCGCGCCCGAGGTGATGGGAAAGCTCGCTGCCGTCCGCGTCGGGGAGGCCGAAGATTCGTGCCGAAAGGCGCCCGACGGCGGAGGCCACGCAATCGCAATAGCGATCGAGGGCCTGCCAGTCCGGCGCCGACCTGTCCCGGCGCACATCGAGCTCCATGCCGTCGATCACGGCGAGGAAGTCGGCCTGGCGCAATCCGAACGTCTCGACCGGAGCTTTGAGGCCTTGCGTGAGGCCTGTCTCTCCGCCGCCGCGATAGAGCCGGTCGAGATCGCGCCGCCACTCTTCGAGGCGGCCGAGGCGCTCCGGCACCGGCCCGGGCTCGTCTGCGATGTCGTCGACCGCGCGGCAGAAGGCATAGACCGCGAACATCGCCTCCCGCTGCGGGCGCGGCAGAATGCGCATGGCGGCGTAGAACGAGCTGCTCGCCGCGACCGGGGCCCGGTAGTGGGAGGCTTCGGCGACGCTCATGGCGCGTTGCCTCGGGCTGCGCCGGCCTGCGTGGCGGGGTGTGTCATTCGGCGCGAGAGCGCGCCCGCCGTCGCCCGCGCGGCAATTGCGAGCATCGCCATCTTGGAAAGATGGACGCGCTCGGAGAGCGGGTCACGCACGAGGAGAAGCGCGATGAGCTTGTCGGCAAGCGCCGCGATGGTCGCGGTCTCGGCGGAAAGGCGCAGGTCGCGGACCTCGCGCGGCAGGCGCCCGGCAGCCGGCATGAGGCTCAAGGTCTTATCGGCGAGTGCGCGGATCGCGCCCCTGAGGCCGGGCGAGGCGCGCGGGGCCGCCAGCGCCTCGACGCCGGTCCCGTGCGCGGCGAGCGTGTCGAGCGGCAGGTAGACGCGGTCGAGGTTGCGATAGTCCTTGGCGCAATCCTGCAGGTGATTGATGACCTGCAGCGCGGCGCAGAGAGCGTCTGAGGGGGCCCATGTGGACTTCGGCTCGCCGTGGACGTCGAGCACGAAGCGGCCGACCGGCATGGCCGAATAGCGGCAATAGTCCATGAGGTCGTCCCAGTCGCGGTAGCGCTTCTTCGTCACGTCCTGGCGGAAGGCAGCCAGAAGCTCGAGCGCGTGGGTCGGCGCGAGGCCGGTCTCTGCCAGCGCCCGGCGCAGCGGGAGCGCGTCGGCCGCGGCGTCGCTCCTGCCGAGAAGCGTGTCCTCGAGCGAGGCGAGAATTGCGAACTTGTCGGCCTCGCTCAGCGTCGCATGATCGGCGGCGTCGTCGGCTGCGCGCGCGAACCGGTAGATAGGCGAGGATGGGCCCGCGATAGCGCGCCGCGATCAGGTGCGATGCGACCGGGAAATTCTCGTCGCGCTCGGACTTCCCCGATTTGTAGCTCGCAGTCTCGCTCATCACCCACCCGGGAGCGCCTGGGCGCGCCCCTTCCACATGCCGCCGCGTCCCCTGCCATGCTGATACGCGGAATCGAGGGTAAAGGCCAAGTACGCGAGTGCAATCAGGGGTAGCGCGGCGCCCCATATCGGCGAAAGACCGTAAAGTCGCAAAGCGGGCTGGAAGGCGAGGGCCATGAGGCCCCAGGCCGCAGCCGCAATCCCCTGCGCGGGAGGGCCGCCGACAAGGGCGATGACCGGGGGCGCAATATACGTCAGTCCCATAGCGACGACGGTCCCGGCGAGGAGCAGGGGCGAATAGCGGAGCTGCGCATAGGCCGAGCGCGCGACCATGCGGCGGATGTCGGAGACGTGCGGGTAGGGCCTGAGGCTCTTCACGCGCTCGGTCAGCCCGAGCCAGATCGGTCCTTCCTTCTTCATGACGGCAGCGAGCGCGCAATCGTCGATCAGCGCCCCGCGGATGGCGCCGACGCCGCCGGCGCGGAGGAGCGCGCGCCGCTCGATCAGCATGCATCCGCCGGCCGCGGCGGCGGTCGGGTTGCCTCGCGTGGCCACCCAACGGAACGGGTAGAGCATCTGGAAGAAGAAAATGAACGCGGGAATGAGCGCGCGCTCGGCCAGGCTCGTACAATTGAGCTTCGCCATGAGGGAAGCGAGCACGAGGCCGCCCGCGCGAGCGCGTGCCACGAGGCGGCTCAGCGCGTCGGGCGCGTAGCCGATGTCGGCATCTGTGAAGAGGATGTACTCGGGCGGCTGCGCCAGGCTCGCAAGATGCTCCTGGCCCTGCTGCATGGCCCATACCTTGCCGGTCCAGCCGGGAGGGCGCGGCTTGCCGGCGAGGACTTCGACGGCGCGCGATGAGCCGGCGGCCGCCTTGCGCGCCGCCTCCGCCGTGCCGTCCTCGCTCTCGTCGTCGACGACGATGATCGAGAAGGCGCCGGGATAATCCTGCGCCAGCAGCGAGGCGAGGCTCTTGGGCAGCATGTCGGCCTCGTTGCGGGCCGGGATAATCGCAGCGACGCCGGGCCACGGGCCGTCGGGCGCTTGGGCAACGTCGCGATCGTCGCGCTCGCGGCAAAGCCAGAAGCCGCCCCGGAAGCCGAGCAGATAGATCCAAACGGCCAGCGCGAGACATGCGAGCGCCAGATCCCAGCTCATGCGAGATGGCCCGCCTCACGGAACCAAGAGATCGCGTCGCGCAGCCCCTCCGCCGCGGGGCGGTGGCGATAGCCGAGCTCGCGCTCGGCCTTGGCGGAGGTAAAGAACATCCGGTATTTCGCCAGTCTGAGGCCGTCGACGGTAATGAAGGGCACGCGCCCCGTCGCACGCGCGACCGCCTCGGCGGCGAAGGCCACGGGATAGAGGAGACCGCGCGGGAGCTTCACGCGCGGAGGGCGCCTGTGCACCGCGCGCGCGATTACGGCCAGCATCTCGGCGAGGGTCATATCGTCGCCGCCGAGGATGTAGCGTTCGCCAATTCTACCGCGCCTCAGCGCCGCGAGATGACCCGCGGCGACGTCGTCGACGTGAACGAGATTGAGGCCGGTGTCGACGTAGGCCGGCACGCGTCCCGACGCCGCCTCGACGATGATGCGGCCGGTCGGCGTCGGGCGTGCGTCGCGCGGCCCCACCGGCGTCGACGGGTTGACGATGACGGCGGGCAGCCCCTCGCTCGCGATCATGACCTCGACGAGGCGCTCGGCCGCGACCTTGCTCCTCTTGTAGGCGCCGATTGCCTCCGGCTCGGAGAGCGGCCCGGATTCGTCGGCGGGCGTGCCGTCCTCGTGCAATCGCAAGGTCGCGACGCTCGACGTATAGACGATGCGCTCGGCACCCACTGCGCGCGCCGCGGTCATGACGGCGCGCGTGCCTTCGACGTTCGCGGTGATGATCTCCTTCGGGTCGGGCACCCAGAGGCGATAGTCGGCGGCGACGTGAAAGACGTAGCGCGCCCCCTTTGCCGCGCGCGTGACGGCGTCGACGTCGCGCATGTCGCCTTCGACGATCTCGACCCCGAGGCCGTCGAGATTGCCGCGCGGGCTCGCCCGCCTGACGAGCGCCCGCACGGCAAGGCCGTCCGCTAGGAGCGCCCGCGCCACGGCCGAGCCGACGAAGCCCGAGGCGCCGGTGACGAACGCGGTATCCTGGCCCGACACGCTGCCTCTTTCCTCGCGCCAAACTTCAACTGCGCCGCCTGCTGACGAAGCTCGCCGCCTCGCGCAGAACGTCGGCGCGCGGCCCGAAGATCGAAAGCGCGGCAATGGCCTCGCGCTCGAGTGCCGCAAGCTTCTCGCGCGCGCCCTTGATGCCGAGCAGCGACACGAACGTCGCCTTGCCGGCGGCCGCGTCCTTGGCCGTCGACTTGCCGACCTCGGCCGCAGTGCCCTCCGCATCGAGGAGATCGTCGGCGACCTGGAAGGCGAGCCCGAGCGCACGGGCGTAACCGCCAAGCGTTTCGCGCTCGGTGCGCCCCGCGCGTCCGAGTATGGCGCCGGCGTCGACAGAGAACTCGATCAGCGCGCCCGTCTTCAGCGCCTGAATGCGATGCACTGCCTCGAGATCGTTCACGGCGCCCTCGGCGTCGAGGTCGAGCATCTGCCCGCCCGCCATGCCCTGCCAGCCCGAGGCTCGGGCGAGCCCGAGAACGAGATCGAGCTGGACCGCGTCATCGGACCCCGGGCCGACATGCCCGAGGATCTCGAAGGCGAACGTCAGAAGCCCGTCGCCGGCGAGAATGGCGGTCGCCTCGTCGAAGGCCTTGTGCACCGTGGGACGCCCCCGCCTCAGGTCGTCGTCGTCCATCGCCGGGAGATCGTCGTGGGCGAGGGAGTAGCAGTGGATGCATTCGACGGCGGCTGCCGCATCGAGCGCATGCGCCTCGGGCACGCCGAACAGCGCCGCCGTTTCGATCACCAGGAACGGGCGGAAGCGCTTTCCGCCGCCGAGCGTCGCGTAGCGCATGGCTTCGGCGAGCCGGGCCGAGCCCAGCCCTTCGCCCGCCTCGGCGGAGAGCAGGCTCGCCATTCGGTTCTCGACGGCCTGCCGGCAGGCTTCGAGCCGTTGCTCAAACCTGGGTTCGATGCCCAAAGTGTCCTCCCGGCCGTGTGGTTGTGCCTTCTCATAGCGGGCGCAGCCAGCAGATTGCATACTTTGTGCAATCGGGAAATGCGCAATGCCGCAATAGGCCGGCTACTTGGCCCGCGTCCAGACCTGGCTGCCGCCGAATATGGACAGTCCGACGTAGCCCCTGACCTCGAGCTGCGTGCCGTCCTCGCTCAGCGTCATGCTGGCGCTGTAGATGTCGCCGCTCTCGGGATCGAGGATCGTGCCTCCCTCGTAGTCGAGGCCCGTGCGCTTCATGCCTTCGATGAAGATGAGGCCGAGGAGAGGGCGGCCGCGCTTCGGGCCGGGGCACTCCGTGCAGAGCGGGTTCGGATCCTCGCCCTCGGCCGTGTATAGGCGCGAGAACCATCCCTTGAACACGCCGTTCTCCTCGGCGAACGTCACCAGCGCGCCGACCTTGCCGGTGTCGGGGTCGGTCTGGCGCCAGACGCCGGCTGCCGTCGGGGCCGGCGCATTCGCGCCGGCATCGATGACCGCGACAAGCGTCAGTGCGCAGGCCGCCACAAGCCTGCGAGACGATGGGTCGAGTTTGCCCCCCAGCGCGCGCATCAGGGCCGCCAGGAGAGAAAGTTCGCGAGCAGCTTGAGCCCCAGCATCTGACTCTTCTCCGGGTGGAATTGCGTGCCGGCCATATTGTCCTTGGCGACAATGGCGGTAACTGGGCCGCCGTAGTCGGTCTCGGCGACAATAACTCCGCGGTCGGCCGGGACCAAATGGAAGGAATGCACGAAATAGGCGTGCAAGCCGTCGGCGCCCGTTGCGATCCCGTCGAGGAGCGGGTGATCGCGCACGACGTCGAGCGTATTCCAGCCCATGTGCGGGATCTTGAGCGAGGGATCGGCCGGCTCGATCGCGCGGACCTCGCCCGCGATCCAGCCGAGGCCGTCCGTCACCTCGAACTCGAGGCCGCGCGTCGCCATGAGCTGCATGCCGACGCAGATGCCGAGAAACGGCCGGCCGTCTTTGCGGACCGACTGCTCGAGCGCCTCGCGCATGCCGGGCACCGCCTCGAGTCCGCGCTTGCAGTCGGCGAAGGCGCCGACGCCGGGGAGGACGATGCGGTCGGCTGCCGTCACGTCCGCGCTGCTCGAGCTGACGATGATCTCGGTCCGGCTTCCGCTTTCGCACGCGGCGCGCTCGAGCGCCTTGGCTGCCGAGTGGAGGTTCCCTGACCCGTAGTCGATGATGACGACGCGCTGCATCGGCGGCTAAGGCCCGATGCCGAGGAGCGCGCGCCAGCCGGGCCAGCGCGGGAGCTCCCATTGAGGGAGTTGCCATCGAGGGGGCGTCGGCAAGACGGGCTCGAGGACGGCCGCAGCCGTGCCGGGCGCCTGCGACAGCCAGCCCTCGAAGAAGCGGCGCTCGCACTCCCCGCGCGTGCGTCCGCTCACGAGGCCGATCTCCCGCCACCCGCCACGCGCGAGCGACCAGCGCTCGAGCTCTCCGGCCTCGAACCCGAGCACGACGTTGGCAGCCAGGAAAATGAGCGTCACCCATGCGGCCTCGGCGCCGAGCGCGGCGAGGATGGTGCCGACCACGGTGGCGGCGGCGAGATAGGCCGCAAGCGCGATCCATTCCCCGCGAGCGGCGAGCCAAAACGGCGGAACGAGCGCGGCGCCCCAGGAAAAGCCCTCGTTAACGAACCGAAGCTTCTCGGCGCGATCGATCAGGCTTTGCGGGGCGTTCGGGGGCTCGTGCACGGTGAACACGGTCACGGGAGGAACAATCCCTGGCTCATAATCCCTGGCTCATGGGACCGAACGCGTCAGACGAGCGTCCCTTTGGTCGAGGGAACGCGTGCGCCCTGGCGTGCGTCGATCGTCACGGCGCCGCGGAGAGCGCGGGCGAGGCCCTTATAGCAAGTCTCCGCAATATGGTGGTTGTTTTCCCCGTAGAGCGTCGCGACGTGGAGCGTGATTCCGGCGTTCTGGGCAAAGGCCTGAAACCACTCGCGGAAGAGCTCGGTGTCCATCTCGCCGATCTTTGCCTGCGAGAAGGCGACGTTCCAGACGAGGTAGGGGCGCCCGGAGACGTCGATCGCGACCCGCGTCAGCGTCTCGTCCATGGCGAGGTGCACGTCGGCGTAGCGGGCAATGCCCTGCTTGTCGCCGAGCGCCTTCGCCACCGCCTGGCCGAGCACGATGCCGCAGTCCTCGGTCGTGTGATGACAGTCGATGTTGAGGTCGCCGCGCGCGGCGAGGCGAATGTCGATCAGCGAGTGGCGGGCGAGCTGCTCGAGCATATGGTCGAGAAAGCCGATCCCGGTCGAGATCTCGGATACCCCGGTGCCGTCGAGATCGACCGAGCAGGTGATCTCCGTCTCCTTGGTCTTGCGGGAAATGGTCGCCTGCCGCCTCACGGTGCCCTCTTGAACGTCGCCCTCTCGAGCCGCGCCTCGTCTTGCCACGCCGAGGTCAAGCGTTTATCAGCTTCAGAGCCCCCGTTCCAGTATGGCCCGGCCTCTTTCGTCTCTTGAATAACGGCGAGGGCAGGCCGAGATGCACAAGACCCATGGCGACCATTTCTCCCTCCCCGGCGGAGGCTTCCCAATGGCACGGCACGACGATCTTGACGCTGCGCAAGGGCGGGCAGGTCGTCGTCGCCGGCGACGGCCAGGTGAGCTTCGGCGCGACGATCATCAAGGCTAATGCCAAGAAGGTGCGCCAGCTCGGCAAGGGCGGCGTGATCGGCGGCTTCGCCGGAGCGACTGCCGATGCATTTACCTTGTTCGAGAGGCTCGAAGCCAAGCTCGAGCAGTATCCGGGCCAACTCATGCGGGCCGCCGTCGAGCTTGCCAAGGACTGGCGGACGGACCGCTTCCTGCGCCGGCTAGAGGCGATGATGATCGTCGCCGACAGGGACACGACGCTGGTGCTCACGGGGACGGGCGACGTGCTCGAGCCGGAGAGCCACGTCATGGGGATCGGGTCGGGCGGCAGCTACGCGCTCGCGGCGGCGCGCGCGCTCCTCGATACGGACCTCGACGCGGAAGCGATCGCGCGCAAGTCCATGGCGATCGCCGCCGAGATCTGCGTCTACACGAACGCGAACATCATCATCGAGACCCTGCCCTCGGCCCGGTAAGTCGCACGCGCCAAACACATGAGACGAAATACGGCATGACCAGCTTTTCCCCGCGCGAGATCGTCTCCGAGCTCGACCGCTATATCGTCGGGCAGAACGACGCCAAGCGCGCGGTCGCGATCGCGCTCCGCAACCGGTGGCGGCGCCAGCAGCTCACGGGCGAGCTCAAGGAGGAGGTGCTGCCGAAGAACATCCTGATGATCGGGCCGACCGGAGTCGGCAAGACGGAGATCTCGCGCCGCCTCGCCAAGCTCGCGGGCGCCCCCTTTCTCAAGGTCGAGGCGACGAAATTCACCGAGGTCGGCTACGTCGGTCGCGACGTCGACAGCATCATTCGCGACCTGACCGAGGTCGGGATTGCGCTGGTGCGCGAGGCGCGGCGCAAGGAGGTGCGCGCCAACGCCGAGAAGAACGCCGAGGAGCGCGTCCTCGACGCCCTGGTCGGCCCCACCGCCTCGCCCGCGACCCGCGAGACGTTCCGCAGGCGGCTTCGGTCGAACGAGCTCAACGACAAGGAAATCGAGGTTCAGATCTCCGACTCGGGCTCCCCTCTCTCCATGTTCGACATTCCGGGCATGCCGGGCGGATCGGTGGGCGCGATCAACATCGGCGAGATGCTGTCCAAGGCCATGGGCGCGCGCACGAAGCCGCGCCGCATCACGGTCAAGGACAGCTACGGTCTCCTGATCGCGGAAGAGAGCGACAAGCTCATCGATGCCGAGCAGATCACGAGCGAGGCCCTCCGGGCGGTCGAGAACAACGGCATCGTGTTCCTCGACGAGATCGACAAGATTTGCTCGCGCGGCGAGACGGGGCGCACGGGCGCCGAGGTGAGCCGCGAGGGCGTGCAGCGCGATCTCCTGCCGCTTCTCGAAGGCACCACCATTGCGACCAAGCACGGACCCGTGCGCACCGACCATGTGCTATTCATCGCGTCGGGCGCTTTTCACTTGGCGAAGCCGGCGGATCTGCTGCCCGAGCTTCAGGGGCGCCTCCCGATCCGCGTCGAGCTTTCAGCCCTTACCCGGGAGGACTTCCGGCGCATTCTGACCGAGCCCGAGGCGAGCCTCATCAAGCAATACGTGGCGCTGATGGCGACGGAGGGCGTCACACTTTCGTTCACGGGCGACGCCATCGACGCGCTGGCGGACACCGCCGTGCTCGTCAACTCGACGGTCGAGAACATCGGGGCGCGCCGGCTCCAGACGGTGATGGAGCGCGTGCTCGACGAGATCTCGTTCGAGGCCTCCGACCGGCAGGGAGATACGCTCACTATCGACGCCGCCTACGTCAACGAGCGCGTCGGCGAGCTTGCCAAGAACGCCGACCTTTCGAAGTTCATTCTCTAGCGTATCGAGCGAGTGGGCCTAGAACAGCTTGAGGCCCGGGGGAAGCGGCAGGCCGCCCGTGACCTCGGCCATCTTGGCCTGGATCGCTGCCTCGACCTTGGTCTTGGCGTCAGCGCTCGCCGCGACGATCAGATCCTCGACGATCTCGGCCTCCTCGGGCTTCAAGAGGCTCGGATCAATTCTGACCCGCTTCACCTCGCCCTTGCCGTTCATGACGAGCGTGACGAGCCCCGCGCCGGCCTTTCCTTCGACCTCGACCGCAGCGAGCTCCTCCTGCACCTTCTGCATGCGCTCCTGCATGTCCTTGACCTGCTTCATCATGCCCATCAGGTCTTTCATCGCGAGGTCCTCTCGTTGGCTGGCGGCAACATTAGGTAATGGGCAATAGGCAATAGGCAATAGATAAGAGTCGAGCTCGGCTTCCAATTGCCGATTGCCTATTCCCTATTGCCCCCTTCAACCCGTAGCACTTTCATCGTCGGGCCGCTCCGCAAGAGGGCGCACCTCGGCGATCTCGGCGTCGGGAAAGACGTCGAGCACCGCGGCGACGGCGGGATGCGTCTTCAGCGCCGCGATCTCGGCCGCCTCGCGCTCGCGGCGCACCTGCCCGAGCGGCGGCTCGCCCGCCTGCTTCGACAGCACGACGACCCACCGGCGGCCGGTCCAGAGGTTGAGCTTCTCCCTCAGCTCGTTGGCGATCTCGGGCGGCGCGCCGGTCAGGAGAAAGAGGTCGATGGCGCCCGCCGCCGCGTCGAAGCGCACGAGGCTCACGTGCTCCTCGAGGTGCACCTTGAGTCGTGCGTCGCGCCGCGCCCCGGCGAGCGCGACAACGTGCTCGAATGACGCAAGAGGCGGTGCGGCGGGTGCCTGCGTTTCAGCCGCTGCCTCGACACCCGCTTCCTCGGGATCGGCAATCTCTTCGCCCGGATCGGCGCCGTCGTCCTCTCGAAGGTACTCTGCCGGGCTTAGGCGGCTTGTCGGCTCGTTCAGCGGCAGGCGCGCGTCGCGGTCCCCGGAAGCCGGCTCGGCCTTGCCGCGGGAGCGCGAAATCGCGCCGCCGCCGAGCGCCTTGATGATCTCGTCGGGCGGCGGCAGGTCGGCGGTATAGGCGAGGCGCAAGAGCACCATCTCCGCCGCGGCGAGGGGATTGGGGGCTTTTCCCGCCTCCTCGAGGCCTTTGACCAGCATCTGCCAGGCGCGTGCCAGAAGCGCCATGGAGAGGCGCTCGCCGAGCGACCCGGCGCGGCGCAACTCCTCGGCCGAAAGGCCCTCGCCGCCGGCTCTCGCGCCGATCGCCTTGATGCGGGCCGCGATATGCACCGCCTCGGCGAGATCGGCCAGGATCTGCACCGGCTCGGCGCCGTCGCGGTAGAGGTCGCCGACGCCTTCGAGAGCCTTCGCCGCGTCTCCGCCGACGACATGCTCGAGGAGATCGAAGATGCGCCCGCGGTCGGCAAGCCCGAGCATGGCGCGCACGGTCGCGTCCGTGACGGTACCAGAGCCCATGGCGATCGCCTGATCGAGGATCGAGAGGGCGTCGCGCACCGAGCCTTCGGCGGCGCGCGCAATCGTCTTCAGCGCGTCCTCTTCGGCACTCGCCCCTTCGCTCTGGGCGATGCGCGCGAGGTGCTCGGCGAGGTACGGCACGTCGACCCGGCGCAGGTCGAAGCGCTGGCAGCGCGACAGGATCGTCACCGGAACCTTGCGGATCTCGGTGGTGGCGAAAATGAACTTCACATGCTCGGGCGGCTCCTCGAGCGTCTTCAGGAGCGCGTTGAACGCGCCCTTGGACAGCATGTGCACCTCGTCGATGATGAACACCTTGGTGCGCGCGAGGATCGGCCGGTAGCGCGCGCTCTCGATGATCTCGCGCACGTTGTCGACGCCGGTGTTGGAGGCGGCGTCCATCTCGATCACGTCGGGGTGGCGGCTCTCCATGATCTCGGCGCAGTGGCGCCCGAGCGCCGGCATGTCGATCGTGGGCTGGGAAACGGTGTCCGTCTCGTAGTTGAGGGCACGCGCGATGATGCGGGCGGTCGTCGTCTTGCCGATGCCGCGCACCCCCGTCAGCATGTAGCCGTGAGCGATGCGTCCCTGGGCGAAGGCGTTGCGCAGCGTCTGGACCATGGCCTCCTGGCCGATGAGGTCGGCGAACGTCTGCGGCCGGTATTTGCGCGCGAGCACGACATAGGGCGCGGCCGGGGTTTCCGCCCCACCGTTCGCCGACCCGCCGTCTGCCGATTTCTTCTTCGCCATGAGATTGAGGTCGCGACGCCTGACCATTCTAAAACGTCATCCCGGCGAAGGCCGGGATCCATCCAAATTTGCCGCATAAATTCAACCGCGGGCTTGGGCGGATCCCCGCCTGCGCGGGGATGACGCGTTGGTGGGGTGGCCCTTTGGCTCACTTCCACACGGATGGAGAATTGAGAGATTGGCGAACGACCCGCGTCCTGATCGTTAGGGCTGCTTCCTTCCGGACCTGACCCGGTTGGCGAGGGATGCGTCCGCCGCCAACCTCCCGGCCGGAATATGGCCGCTTGGAGAGGGGGTGACAAGTCTCGCCTCCCGGTCGATTCTCGGCCCGCTGCCGAAGGCAGCCGGAGAAAAGCCCATAAATCCGCTGCTTGGCGCCGCGACCCTTTTCGACCGTGCGAGCGAAAGGCGCGCGGACCCGAGCTATGTCGCGGCGTTGGCCGGCGCTCCTCAGGCCCGCTTTCTGATCCTTGTCGGGGGAAAGGCATCGATCGTCTCCAATGCCGAGCGGACGATGGCGCGCGTTCGCTGGTTTGCGAAGCACGAGCTCGAAGCGCTCGGCGTGGGGACGAGCGACGCGCTGCTCCTTGGCACGGAGGCCGGCGCCGGCCGCTTCGCGGTCGCGCTCCAGGCGGCGCCGGACGAGGCGCGCCTCGACGCGATGAAGCCGCTCGTCGACCTGCGGTCGCTCGCGACCGGCGGCACGATGAGCGCCGGCGATCTCTCCCTTCTCGGCGAGGCCAAGGCGCTCGCCGACTGGCACGAGGCGGCGCGCTACTGCGGGCGCTGCGGCGGGGCGACGGAGGTACGCGACGGCGGCTGGCGGCGCGTCTGTGAGACCTGCGGGCGCGAGCATTTCCCGCGCGTCGACCCGGTCGTCATCATGCTCGTCACCGACGGGGACCGCTGCGTGCTCGGCCGCGAGGCGCGTTTTCCGCCCGGCATGTACTCGGCGCTCGCCGGCTTCGTCGAGCCGGGCGAGGACATCGAGCACGCCGTCAAGCGCGAGACGCGCGAGGAGATCGGGCTCGAGGTCGGCGCCGTCACCTACGCGCTCTCCCAGCCGTGGCCGTTTCCCCATTCGCTGATGATCGGCTGCTTCGCCGAGGCGGCTTCGACCGCTCTCGCCGTCAACGCGGGCGAGCTCGAGGACGGGCGCTGGTTCGGGCGCGACGAAGTGGTGCGGATGCTCGAGGGCACCCACGAGCAGGGCCTGTCGCTGCCGGGCGCCTACGCCATCGCCCACGCCCTCGTCCGCCGCTGGCTCGAGGCCCCCTCTCACTGCAAATTCGCGAAGTGAGAGTTAAGTCCCGCCTCGGCGGCGAAGAATCTTATCCCCGTCTCCTCACGCGCGCCTACACTCGCTCCGCCCGTCCCGCTGGGGTCGCCTCCGGAGGCGTCCAAAAGGCGAGGGGCGGGTCCGAGTCCGACGGGAAGCGCCGGTCACGCGGCCGGCATCCCTCGCGTGCAGGCTACTGCCGATGGCAACATCGGTGCCAGAGAGGTCATGGCCAAGAGAGCTAGCATAGGGACGCCGGGGTAAGTTTCCGGTCCCTCGGCGCAAAGCTCGGAAGGCGGGGCGCCGGTGCGCCTTTGAACGACACAAGCGGAAGACCGCGGCAATCCCGCGCCCCGCTTCCCCTACCCCATCCCCTCGGGTGCAAGCGCCGCGAGGCGAAACGATTTGTCCCCCTCTCCCCGTTCTTACGGGGAGAGGGGATACATAGCCTGCACCTCGTGCTAGAAGCCCCGCGATGACGATCCAAACGAGCACCAGAAAACAGCCGGCCGCAAAGGCGCGCAAGACTAAGGGCGTGCCAAAGGTCGGCTTCGTGTCGCTCGGCTGCCCTAAGGCGCTCGTCGATTCCGAGCGCATCATCACGAAGCTCCGCTCCGAGGGCTATGCGGTCGCGCCCGACTACACGAACGCCGACGTCGTCGTCGTCAACACCTGCGGGTTCCTGAACTCGGCCAAGGAGGAGAGCCTTGCCGCCATCGGCGAGGCGATCGCCGAGAACGGGCGCGTCATCGTCACCGGGTGCATGGGCGTCGAGGAGGCGCGCATCCGCGCGGCGCACCCCGACGTGCTCGCCGTCACCGGCCCGCACCAGTACGAGGCCGTTGTCTCTGCCGTGCACGACGCGGTGCCCCCGCTCCACGATCCCTTCGTCGATCTCGTGCCGCCGGAGGGCTTGCACCTGACCCCGCGCCACTACGCGTACGTGAAGATCTCGGAGGGCTGCAACAACCGCTGCTCGTTCTGCATCATCCCGAGCTTGCGCGGGGACCTCGCGAGCCGGCCCGCGGCGCACGTGATGGCGGAGGCGAGCCGCCTCGTCGCGGCCGGCGTCAAGGAGCTCCTCATCATCAGCCAGGACACGAGCGCCTACGGCCTCGACCTCAAGTATGCGGAGAGCTCATGGAACGGCGCGGCCTTGAAAGCGCGCTTCGTCGATCTGGCGCATGCGCTCGGCGACCTCGGTGCCTGGGTGCGCCTCCATTACGTCTACCCCTATCCGCACGTCGACGACGTGATCCCGCTGATGGGCGAGGGGAAGATCCTTCCCTACCTCGACGTGCCCTTCCAGCACGCCTCTCCCGCGGTCCTCAAGGCCATGCGCCGCCCCGCGCACCAGGAGAAAACTGCGGCGCGTATCGCCGCCTGGCGCAAGACATGCCCCGACCTCGCGCTGCGCTCGACCTTCATTGTCGGCTTTCCCGGCGAGACCGAGGAGGACTTCGAGTTCCTTCTTGCGTGGCTGAAGGAGGTGCGGATCAACCGCGCGGGCTGCTTCAAGTACGAGCCGGTCGACGGCGCAAAAGCCAACGAGCTCCCGGGCGCCGTCCCCGAGGAGGTCAAGGAGGAGCGCTGGCACCGCTTCATGGCGGCGCAGCAGGAAATCTCGCGCGCGCTGCTCGCGGAAAAGATCGGCGCGGCTATCGATGTCCTTGTCGACGAGGTGGACGAGGAAGGCGCGATCGGCCGCTCCAAATGGGACGCGCCGGAGATCGACGGGGCCGTGTTCCTCAACGGCGAGAGCGCGGTAGAGCCCGGCGACATCGTGAAGGCCCGCGTGCTCCATGCGGACGAGCACGACCTCTGGGCCGAGCGGGTTGAATGAGGCGGCCGCCGGTGCGGAACTGGCGCTCCTTTTGCGCGTTATTTAGGCAGGGAAGACAATCGGCGCCGCATCACGACGGCGCGATTTGTCATGTCCAAATGGAGGTCAAGTCATGAAGAACCTCATGCTCACGACGGCGCTTGCGCTTGCATTGGGCGCGGCGCCGGCCTTTGCGGCAAATATGATCGCCCCCGACGGACTCAAGGCCTCGGAGAGCACGGTCACCGTCGGCAGCGTCACGGCCGACAGGGCCGGCTATCTCGTGGTTCACGAGGCCGATGAAACAGGAACGATTCCGGGCACGATAATCGGACACGCGGCAGTGAAAGCGGGCGAGAGCAAGGGGGTCAAGATCACGCTCGAGAAGAAGCCGAAGGCCGGCAGCAAGCTAATCGTCATGCTGCACTCGGAGGACGACAACGACACGGACTTCGATGACGCCGACAAGGCGGTGACCGAGGGTCGCGGCCCGGTCATGCAGGTCGTCGCCGTGGAGTAAATATGTGTTTATTCGCGAACGGAGGCCCGCCGGCCTCCGTTCTTTATCCGGTGATCTTGGAGAAGTCGGCGACGGTCAAGGTCGCCGCGCGGATTTCCGAGAGCAGGAACAGGCGGTTGTCGCGCAGGGCGGCATCGTCGGCGTTGACGGTGACCTTGTCGAAGAAGGCATCGACCGGCGCGCGCAGCTCGGAGAGCGCGTTCATGGCGCCCTTGAAGTTCTCGACGTTGATCGCGGCCACCGTATCCTGCTTCACGCTTTCGATGGCGGCGGCGAGCGCCAGCTCCTCCTTCTCCGTGAGGAGCTTCAGATCGTAGGTTCCGGTGTAGCTCTTCTTGTCCTTCTTCTCTTCGTCGCGGAGGATGTTGGTCGCGCGCCGGACGCCGACGAGCAGGTTCGCGCCGTCGTCGGTCTTGAGGAATTCGCCCAGAGCCTCGACGCGCTTCACGATGAGCGCGAGGTCGTCCTGCCCGCCGAGCGAGAACACGGCGTCGATCAAGTCGTGGCGCGCACCCTTCTCGCGGAGATGAACTTGCAACCTATCCGCAAAGAACTTCATCAATTCAATTTGGTTGGCATTGGCGGTATTCAACGAAATCGGCTGGGCATTGGCGCGAGCGTTCAAGGCACCAACCGTGAATGAAACGAGCTGACTTGCTCTCGCAATCACCGGAAGAAGCGGCAACCGCAAATCGTTCTCAATAACAATCCGGATGACGCCAAGCGCCGCGCGGCGAAGCTGATAAGGATCGCCGGAGCCGGTCGGCTTCTCGCCGATGGCCCAGAAGCCCACGAGCGTGTCGAGCTTGTCGGCGAGTGCCACGGCAATCGCGACCGAATCGCCCTCCTCCTCGCGCGGCACCGAGTCGGTCGGTCCCTTGGGCTTCCAGTGCAGCTCGATGGCGCGCGCGATCTCGGGCTTGGCGCCGGCATGCTCGGCGTAATAGCGGCCCATCAAGCCCTGCAGCTCGGGGAACTCGCCGACCATGCCCGACACGAGATCGGCCTTCGAGAGCTGCGCGGCGCGGCGCGCGTCGTTCGGGTCGGCGTCGACCGCGCCCGCGATCTCGTGCGCAAGCTCGGCGATGCGCTCGACGCGCTCCTTTTGCGTGCCCAGCTTCTCGTGGAACGTGATGCCGTCGAGCGCGTTCGCCATCTCGTCGAGCGGCTTCTTCAGGTCCTGCTCCCAGAAGAACTTGGCGTCCGAGAGCCGCGCCCGGATCACGCGCTCGTTCCCGGCGATGATGGCCTTGCCGCCGTCCTTCGGGACGAGATTGGAGACGGCGAGGAATTTGTTGGCGAGCTTCTTCGTCCTGGGGTCGACGAGCGAGAAGCACTTCTGGTGCGTCTTCATCGCCGTCATCAGGCATTCGGCCGGCACGCTGAGAAAAGCCTTGTCGAATTCACCCATGAACACGACCGGCCATTCGGTGAGCCCCGCATTCTCCGCAAGCAGGGCGTCGTCCTCGACGAGCTGGAGCTCTCGCCTCCTTCGCCAGCGCCCGCGCCTGCTCGGCGATGAGCGCCATGCGCTCGTCCGATCCGAGCATGACCTTGTGCTTCGCAAGCTGCTTTGCGTAATCGCGGAAGCTCTCGACCTTGAACGGCTCGCCGCCATGGAACCGGTGCCCGCGCGCGATCGAGCCGCTCAACAGCCCCGCAACGTCGAACTTCACGACCTTGCCGTCGAGCAGGCACAGGATCGAATGGAGCGGTCGCACCCACTGAAAGGCGCCCGAACCCCAGCGCATGGATTTCGGCCATGGGAACTTGGCCATCACCGCCGGCACGACCTCGGCAACGATGTCCGCGGCCTTGCGCCCCGGCTTCTCGGTGCGCGCGACGTAGTAGTCGCCCTTCTTCTCGTCGCGGACGATCTCGGCGTCCTTGATCGACCTCAAGCCCGCCGCCTTGAGGAAGCCCGCGACAGCCTGCTCGGGCGCGCCGACGCGCGGCCCCTTGCGCTCCTCGGCGATCGCCGGCGACTTCGCCGGGACGCCCTCGACCACGAGCGCGAGCCGGCGCGGGGTCGCGAAGCTCTTCGCCTCGCCGATCTCGAGCCCCCCGGCGCGAAGCCCGTCGGCGACGAGCCGGCGCAAATCCTCGGCCGCGCGCGCCTGCATGCGCGCCGGGATCTCCTCGGAGAACAGCTCGAGCAACAGCTCTGACATGGCGGCCTCACCAGATTGGGTCCGGTGAGTGATAGCCGCCCGCCGACAAAATTTCGAGAGGCGATTGCTCTATTGTGCGGGAGCAGGCGCGGGGGCGGGCGCAGGCGCAGAGGTCGGAATGTACTGCATCGCCTGGTTGCCGATGTCGTCCACGGCTCCCGTCGTGGTGAGATAGCCGAGGCCGACGGCGAGCGCGATGATGTACATCCAGAGAACAGGGCGCCATCGCTGGAGAAGCAGCCCCCCGATCAATAGCGCCGGAATCCCGAGGACCAATAGTCCGATATGTGTGGCCGTCATGTCCAGTCTCCCACCCCTTGCAGTCACGCCATCAAGTCATAGCGGTTCGTCGCCGCCACGCATAGCGCGAGCGTGCAAGGGGCCGCGAATTTCTTAGGCAACGAGTGCAAAGACTCCGAGCAGGACGGCGCCGGCCAGGAACAGCCACAGCACGTAGACCGCCGTCTCGACGCCGAAATAGGCGAGGAGCGCGACGAAGGCGAGGGCGGCCAAGGTCCCGAACAGGGTCGGGCCCTTGTCGCGCGGCACGAGGCGGGAGACGGCGACGCCGAGGAACACCGCCGCGACGAAAATAAGGGTCGCGAGGCCCAGCTGGTGAGGGTCGGTGAACATCTCGAAGAAGCCTGCACCCGGCACGACCATGACGCTCGCTTTCCCCATGTCCTCAGCTCGGGTCCATCTCCCAGACGCCGTGCGGATTGAAGAAATCGTGCGCCGCGGGATAGCGCCGGTCCGCGACGTGCTTCAACCTGTACTTCACCGCTCCCGGCTTGTTGCGGCTGAAGGTTTGCCCGGCCTTGAGCTCGGGCCGCGATTGCCAGGAATAGATATTGAACTCGAACAGCACCCAGGCCGGCTCGGTATCGGTTCCCTCGTCGGCGATGCAGCCGTCCGCGAGCCCGAACTGCGACATGCCGAAGGAGCAGAGGCGGCCCTTGTCGCGGTAGGGCACCTGCAGCACGAGGGCCTGAAACAGCCCGGCCGGCAGCTCGCTGCCGAGCATCGCCTTCCAGCGCGACCAGGGGTGCGAAAGCCCCGACCTGTGGACCTTGACGGCGTAGCCGCCTGCCGCCTCGACTGCTGCGGCAAATGTCTTGAGCCGGTCCGCGACGCCCTCTCCCGTCTTGTCGACGGTGATGCAGGCGATCGAGCCGTGGCCCTCGATCGCGTCCTGCGTCCCCTCGTCGAGCGAGCGGCCGGACCCGATGAACATCGCTTGCGCCAGCGCGTCATCGTGCTCGAGCACGTCGAAAAGCGCGTGCCGGGACTTGGACGCGTCGTAGAGCATCGGCCCGGCGGCGATGACCTCGCCTTTGTTCTTCGACGCCACGGCTTCGAGGAAAGCCTTGCGGTCCGCCCATGGCCCCGGGATCCAGAGCGTGATGCCTGCCGCTTCCATGTAGCCCCCTCCCGTTGCCGCGATCGCGGCTGCGTCCTTCTCCTCCGCGGCGAGAGCCGCCGCGCACGCGAGCGATCCCAGGACAGCCGAGACGCGGCAAAGAGAGCGCCGCGGTGGCGAGCCTATCAGGACCGTCCCCCTTCGGTCTCGAGCCAGGCTCCGCAGCATCTCTTGGCGAGCTCGCGCACACGCAGGATATAGCCTTGCCGCTCGGTCACCGAGATGACGCCGCGAGCGTCCAGCAGGTTGAAGATGTGCGAAGCCTTGATGCACTGGTCGTAGGCGGGAAGCGCGAGCAGGTGCTTGTCGCCGCCCTTGCCCTTGTCGAGCAGCGCCTTGCACTCCTGCTCGGCGTCCTTGAAGTGGCGCAGCAGGATCTCGGTGTCGGCATGCTCGAAATTGAAGCGCGAATACTCCTGCTCGGCCTGCAGGAACACGTCGCCGTAGGAGAGCGCCTTCTCGTCGCGCCGCCCGTTGAAGGAGAGGTCGAACACGCGGTCGACGCCCTGCACGTACATGGCGAGCCGCTCGAGCCCGTAGGTGATCTCGGCCGAGACGGGATTGCAGTCGTAGCCGCCGACCTGCTGGAAGTAGGTGAACTGCGTCACCTCCATGCCGTTGCACCACACTTCCCAGCCGAGCCCCCAAGCGCCGAGCGTCGGGCTCTCCCAGTCGTCCTCGACGAAGCGGATGTCGTTTCGAGCCGTGTCGATGCCGATGGCGTCGAGGCTCTTGAGGTAGAGGTCCTGGATGTCCGCCGGGGACGGCTTCATGATCACCTGGAACTGATAGTAGTGCTGCAGCCGGTTCGGGTTCTCGCCGTAGCGCCCGTCCTTGGGACGGCGCGAGGGCTGCACGTAGCAGGCGTTCCAAGGGCGAGGGCCGAGCGCGCGCAGCGTCGTCGCGGGATGGAACGTGCCGGCGCCGACCTCCATGTCGTAGGGCTGGAGGATGACGCAGCCCTCGCCGCCCCAGAACTGCTCGAGGGTGAGGATCAGGTCCTGAAACGATGCCTTGGGGTTCAAGCCGCCGCCGGCGCGTTGCCCTTGGCCAATAGCCGGGCGCGTGCGCTGGCCGCTCGCCGGCCGCTCGAGAGACTGTGCCATGAGCCCGCGGATTGGGTTTGCCTCGCGGGGCGCACTATACGCATTCGCGCCCCCTTGTCACGCGAGGAGGGGCGCCGATCGGTCAGGCGCCGCGCGGGGTTCGGGGCTTGTAGACGCGTGCCTCTGCGTCGTACTCGAGCACGCCCAGGTCCTTGGGAGGACGCGCAGCCGCGCGCGTGCGCCGCTCGAGCTCCTCGGCCTGCCGGCGCGCCTCCTCCGCCTGATGCTGGAGGAACTTCGAGACCCACTTCATGCCGGCATAAAGACTGGCGCCTGCGATCATGACGGCGATGAGTTGCGGCATCGCCCAACTCCCTGAGCTTGGCCGTTGAAAAGCGAACGGCCTCTTGTGCGGGTAGCCCACACCAGATCGTCCGGCAATGCAAGGCCGGCATTTGCTAAAGGCCTATTAAAGCCCGAATCGGCTCCAGAGAGCGCGCGCTTCGAGCGCCGACAGGAGATCGGCTGCGAGGCCACCCGCTTCGTCCGCGCCGCCCGATAGGCCGATAGAGGGCTGTCGCCGCCAGCGCCAGCCGAGCCAGCCGCGCTCGAGGGGCACGAGCTTGAGCCGGACCTTGTCGCCGTGAATTTCGTGCATCTTGGTGCGCACGTCGGAAATGCCGTCGATCAGCCCGAACTCGAGCGCCTTCGGCGCCGACCAGAAGGCGCCCGAGAAGAGCTCCGCGTCCTGTCCCTTGAGGCGCCCGGCGCGGCGCTCCTTGACGACGCCGATGAAGACGTCGTGGACGTCGCGCTGAAGGGCTTTCAGCCGCTCGACGTCGTCGGCTTTCTCGGGGAGAAACGGGTCGAGCGCGCCTTTGTTGGTCCCGGCCGTATAGACGCGCCGGTCGACGCCGAGCCTCTCGATCGCCTTGTCGAGCCCGAAGGTCGCCGAGATGACGCCGATCGAGCCGACGATAGAGCAGGCGTCGGCGTAGATTTCGTCGCCGGCCACCGCGAGGTAGTAGCCGCCGGAAGCCGCCACGTCCTCGCAGAAGACATAGACTTTCTTGGCCTTCTCCTCGGCAAGCTGGCGAATGCGGCGGAAGATCAGGCTCGACTGGACGGGCGAGCCGCCGGGCGAATTCACGACCACGGCGACCGAGGGCGCCTTCGACATGTGGAACGCCTTCTCGATCGGCTGGGCGAGAGCCGTGATCGAGAGGCCGGGGCGCAGCGGGGTCACCATGCCGATGGTGCCGGAAAGGCGCAGCACCGGGATGACGGGGCCGCGGCTGAAGAACCACATCGGGACCATCCCTTGCGATTGCGATGTGCCGACCCCCGGCAAGCGCCGGGCTCAGCGGAGCGACCCTAATCCTCGCCGGAGCAAGCCGCCAGAGCGGGCGCGTGACATCAGGCCGCGAGGTTGGGCTTGCGAACGGAGACGCGCCCGCCCGCGTCGTCCGGCATCTCGTTGGTCCACACCTTGAACGATTTCAGCGTGTGGGCGCCGAACGAGTTGATGAGCGGCACGTCGGTCGCGTCGCGCCCGCGTGCGACGACGATGCGGCCGATGCGCGGCGTGTTGTGGCGGGCATCGAACGTGTACCACTTGCCGCCGAGATAGGCCTCGAGCCAGGCGCTGAAATCCATCGGTGCCGGGTCGGGCGGGACGCCGATGTCGCCGAGGTAGCCGTTCACGTAGCGGGCCGGGATGTTCATGCAGCGGCAGAACGCGATGGCGAGGTGGGCGAAGTCCCGGCACACGCCTCTCCCCTGCGCGAGTGCGTCCGCTGCCGTACGCGTGGCATCGGCGTGCGGGTAGCCGAAGCGGATGCGCTGGTGGACGAAATCGCAGATCGACTGAACGCGCTTCCACCCTGGCGTGACGCCGCCAAACACACTCCACGCGACATTCGACAGCTTGTCGGTCTCGCAATAGCGGCTGCCGAGGAGATAGACCAGCACGTCGTCGGGAAGCTCGGCCACGGGGATTTCGCGGGCCGCGGTGTTGACCGCATCGGGGAGGCCGGAGTCGCGGGCGACGCCGTCAGCCGAGATCGTCGTCTCGCCGGCCGGCGCCACGAAGCGGCGGCACACGTTGCCGAAGCCGTCAAGATAGCGGCGCACTTGCGTGGCGTGCGGGCGGACCGAGAGCTCGTACTCGCTCACGACGTCGGCGCGGCGCTCGGGGTGAACGTCGAGGACACACACGACGGGCGTCGGCCGCTCGACCGCGATCCGCATTTCGTAACCATATCGGATGAGCATGGGGACCCTTGAGGAACTCTGACTTCTACAATAGCCGGGGAGGAGAATTGTTTCAGCGCTGAAGATTGTTCAGTCCAGCCCATTATGTAGCCACGTCAGGCTCTATTGGGGCTTAATTCAGCGACATTGTGACCGAGGCGAGCCGAGGTCGAGGGCCTTACCTTGGCGGAAAATGGCCTCGGCTTCGGGCGTGAAGCCCTCTCTGTCGCCGTGGAGGACGAATCCCGGCAGCACGACGGCCGGCGCCTTGCTGCCCTTTACGCCTTGGACGATCACGCGAATTGCCGGTGCGTCGCGGCGCGGATGGATGGGAAGAACCTTGAGCGCGCCGAAGCGGCCTTCAAGGGCGGCCCAAAGGCGGCCGAGCGCCTCGGCCTTGTGGATGAGGGTCGCGCTTCCTCCCGCCGCCGCCATGCGCGCCATGAAGCGCGCCCAGTCGTCGAGGCCATCGGCGGCCATGGCATGCGCTCCAGCCTTCAGCGGCTTGCCGGAGGCGGTTCCGTGGGCATCCACGTGAAACGGCGGATTGGCAAGCACATGGGTGAAGCTTTCGGGCGCGAGGCCCTGCGTTGCGAGTTCGACGGCAGGATCGCCGACGGCGCCTTCTACAACTCTGACCCGGCCGGCAAGATCGTTGCGGGCGATGTTCTCTTTCGCCAGGGTCACGAGGCGCGCCTCACGCTCGAGGAGCACGACCTCTGCATCGGCGACGCGGACGGCAACCGAAAGCCCAACCACGCCGACACCGGCCCCGCAATCGAGAACGCGAGCGGGGCGGCCCGCATCGAGCGGCGCGGCGGCCGCGAGCAGGACCGCATCGATCCCCGCTCGATATCCCTGAGCGGGCTGCAGCAGTCTCAGCGCCCCGCCGAGAAAGGCGTCGTCGGTTGCGTCGCCGGGACGGAGATAGGTGTCCGTTGCGCTCATGCCTCCTCGTCCTTCTCGGCAACCCAGCGGCCGAGGTCGGCGTCGTCGAGCACGCGCTTGGCTTGGGGCCAATCGTCGTCCATGACAAGCACGCGCCTCGGCAGAATGCCGATCGAGCCCTCGACCGCGCTCATGTTGGCGTCGACGACGGCGGCGCCGATGCCCGCGTCCTTGAGCAGCACCTCGACATAGCCGATAAGGACGGTATCGTTGGTACGGATGAGCTCGCGCATGTGTCCTCCCATCGAAGGGCGTGCGCATGCGGCAAAGTGCCGGTAAGGTGCGCCTTGAACCGATCGCTATAACATCAAGTTAGACAAAAAACAGCCGAGGAAGCCCGAGTGGGAGTGGTCATCGCACTGGACGAGGCGCGCGAGCCTCAAGAGAGCCTGGCGCCGCTGCTCGGCATCGTCAGCGAGGACATGAGCGCGATCAATCGCATCATCCTCGACAAGGCGGTGTCCGACGTCGAGATGATCCCGCAGCTCGCCCATCATCTGATCGATTCCGGCGGCAAGCGCTTGCGCCCGATGCTCGCGGTCGCCGCCTCGAAGCTGTGCGACTACGATGGGCAGGGCCACGTGCGCACGGCAGCCGCGATCGAGTTCATGCATACGGCGACGCTTCTGCACGACGACGTCGTCGACGAGAGCGACACGCGGCGCGGACGCAAGACGGCGCGCATCCTATGGGGCAACCAGGCGAGCGTGCTCGTCGGCGATTTCCTCCTCGGCCAGGCCTTCCGCATGCTGGTCGAGGTCGGCTCGATCCCGGTCCTGCGGATCCTGTCGCACGCCGCCGCCACCATCGCCGAAGGCGAGGTGATGCAGCTTGCCGCCGCCAAGAACACGGCAACGACCGAGGATCAGTACCTCGCCATCATCAACGCCAAGACGGCGGCGCTGTTCTCGGCGGCGGCCGAGGTAGGCGCGGCGATTGCGGGCCGGCCCGCCGACGAGCAGGAGGCGCTCAAGTCCTACGGGCGAAACCTCGGCCTCGCGTTCCAGCTCGTCGACGATGCGCTCGACTACTCCGGTGACAGCTCGCGTCTCGGCAAGTCGATCGGCGACGATTTCCGCGAGGGCAAGATCACGCTGCCGCTCATCCTCTCGTTCCGGCGCGGCTCGGAGGCCGAGCGCGCGTTCTGGCGGCGCACGATCGTCGCCGGCGAAATCGGCGACGGAGACCTCGAGCGTGCCGTTGGCCTCATGAAGAAGCACAAGGCCGTCGAAGCGACGCTCGAGCGCGCCCGCTCCTATGGCGCGATCGCTCGCGATGCGCTCGCGATCTTTCCGGAGCGGCGCGAGAAGACGGCGATGCAGGACGTGATCGCGTTCTGCGTGACGCGGGGGTATTGAAAATAGAGGCGGGGGAGAAATCCGGATGGCGTTCTTTGCGGCGGGCAAGACTGTTTACACGACACAACTTCCCGGGGGCGTCCACGAGACGCTGGCCATCGATCTCAATCACGACGGCTTGCTTGACCTCGTCAGCGCCCGCCTCCATTGGCCTCCTAAGAATGTCGGGATAGCACTCGAGGTCCTCTTCGGAAACGGCCACGGGTCGTTCGCAAAAGCGGCAAGCGCACTCTTCACCAATCCCCTGCCGACGACGGTCCATCCGCGCGAGATCGTAACGGCGGATTTCAATCGCGACGGCAAGCTCGACATCTTCATTGCCGACCACGGCTACGATGCCGATCCCTTCCCCGGCGTGCAAAACCGCCTTCTGCTCTCCTCGGGTCAGAAGTACGTCAATGCCAGCGCGACGCACCTGCCTCAGGTGCGTGACTTCACCCATTCGGCGACGGCTGGCGACATCGACAGAGACGGCGATCAGGACCTTTACGTCGGCAATCTCTTCGGACAACTTCGCGTTGCGCCCTACTTTCTGATCAACAACGGATTAGGCGTCTTCACGCGGTCCGATGATCGCCTGCCGGCGGCGATTGCCGATCTCGACCAGAACCGCTGGGTGACGTCGGCGTTGGGCGATTTCAATCGCGACGGCCGCGTGGACTTGTTTCTCGGCAGCGACGTCGGGAACACCTCGGCCGTGCTCCTGAACGACGGAACGGGCCACTTCGCGGGCGCCGGCGTGGCGCTACCGGCCGAGCCGTTCGGGGTCGGGTCGATTGCGGTCAACTCGCACGTTCGCGACATCAACAAGGATGGCTACAACGACGTCGTCGTCGTCTTCACGCGGTCCAACTACACGGACCGGTCGGTTAAGTTCTGGATCAACCAGGGCGACGGCACGTTTCGCGACGAGACCAGCCAGCGGCTCAACTTCGTGGCCGGAAAAGGCGACTGGCTCCCCTACGTGCACTTTGCCGATTTCAACCGCGATGGCGCTCCCGACCTCATCACCGAGCAGCGCGGCTCGGGGCCGGCGCAGGTCCTCATCAACGACGGGGACGGCTTCTACTTCCGGCCCCTGAACTCCAACACCACCTTTACGGGCGGCGCGTTTGAGGTCGGAGACTTCAACAGGGACGGCCGGCCCGACGTGCTGGCCTGGGGCGGCGAGGATCTCGATTTCTACGCCTTCGACGATGGGCCGATCTATCCGCTAACCGGCAATGCAGCCGCCAACACGCTCGTCGGAGACGCGAGAGCGAACACGATGAGCGGCCTTGGGGGCAATGACGTCGTTCGCGGCGGGGCCGGCAAGGACACGATCGATGGCGGAGCTGGCAATGACAGGGTTCTCGGCGGCAGCGGCAACGACAGGCTGACCGGCGGCGCCAACCAGGATACGTTCGTTTTCAACACGGCTTTGAATGGCGCGACCAACAGGGACACCATTGTCGACTTCACCGCGCCCGCGGACACGATCCAGCTCGAGAACGCGATTTTCACCAAGCTGGTGGGCGGCAACACGGCCCTCTCTGCGGCTCAGTTCTTCAAGGGCGCTGCGGCACACGATGCCGACGACCGCATCGTCTACAACGGCGCGACGGGCGCGCTCATCTACGACAGCAACGGCAATGCGGCGGGGGGCGCGGTGGTGTTTGCGACGGTGGCCAAAAACCTCCCCATCTCGCATCTCGATTTCTTCATCATTTGATCGTTGCGCGCCCGCTGCGAGCTTAGGCCTCCTCCTCTTCGTCGCCCGCGATCTCGATCGCGCCGCGCTCGATCAGCTGCAGAGCAAGATCGGCAATCGCGCGCCTAGCCCTCGAGACCTCCTTCGTGAGCGGACGCTTTCCGGTCGCAATCTCCTGCTCGATCATTTTCTTCACTCGGGACGGCATGGCGGACAGGATATGTGCGCTGAGGTGCGCGTCGGCGCCGTGGAGCGCTATGCTGATGCGGTCGGGAGGCACGCCGTCGAAGAGCACGACGAGAGCCGTCTGATCGAGGTTTGCGAGATCCTCGAACGTGAACAAGAGCTCGCGCACGCGCTCCGTCTCCTTCGGACTGTGCTGCTCGAGGTCGTGCAGGACCTCGTCCATCTGCTTGCGCTCGAGCTTGTTGATGATCCCCGCGATCTGGTTGTGAATGGTCGCATCGGAATTGCGGGACGTACCGAAGAGGACGTCGTCCACGAACGACTCTTCGAGGACCTTGAGCGGCCGGTCGAGCACCGTTTTCATCGTCAGCATGCGGTTGACCGTTTCCTTGCGCAGATCGGCCGGCAGCAGCTTGAGGGTCGCGGCCGCATAGGCCGATTTGGCCCGCGAAAGGACGAGCGCCGTGATCTGCGGGTGCTCTTTACTGAGGTAGCGGGCGATGCTCGCCTCGGGGACCTCGACGAGGCGCGCCCAAATGGACTGCAGCGCCTTGTTGCGGACCTGCGACATGATCTCGTGGATCTGCTCTTGAGGCACGACGCCAGACAAGAGCTCCTCGACCTCCTCGGCGGTGGCATTCAAGTCGCTGCCCTTCTTCAGGGTCTCGCCGAACTCCTCGATGAGATCATCGACGACGTACTTCGGCACCGAGCCGAGGTCGGTTGCCGTCTGTGCAATCAGCTTGATCTCGTTCTCGTCGAAATGCCTGAGCATGCGCGAGGCCAGGCGCCTGTCCATGGCAAGCAGTAGCGCTGCCACTTTGTTGACGCCGGCAAGCGGCGAATCGCGCGGCTTCTGCGGCCGGGCTTTTGGAGCCTGTGTCTCGGACATGGCTCAGTGGCCTTCGCTGTGCGCCCTCCCGGGTTCGTTTCGAAGCCTGGCGCCGATCCGGCGCGACCGACCGGCCCCCGTGCGCAAACAGTAGGTATTTTTCCCTGCGCATAGACCTCTAACCTTGAGCGAGACTGACCAGGATGACCGTCCCGGACCCGGGATGATGGGCAGTTCCTTTGCCGGGCGGGGCCTAGGCGGCAAGCCGGCGTAACCCGGGCCGCGGGGCCTTGAAGACGTGGCGCCATGTCATGTAGCGGCGCACCTCCGTGAGCTGGCCGTCTGCAAGGCGGGCGAGCCGCCATGCGTCTTGCTCGCACTCGATGACCTCGGCGCGGACCCACCGTTCGCCAAAGTCCTCGATCCCGTCCTGGCGGCGCACGCGATACATGATCTCGATCGCGTCGCCGGCCTCAAGATCGCATATCATCACTGATAGCCCGTTTTGCGCAGATTGCCTTCGGAACAGCGGCGTCGATAGCTTGCGTTCGTTTCAGTTTTTTGCATGGCGGGCGAGGCCGCAGTGGATATGGCGATCCTCAAGATCATCGCGGGCGGACAGTCCGGCGTCGACCGTGGCGCACTTGACGCAGCCATCGCGAGCTCGGTCGAATATGGCGGCTGGTGTCCGAAGGGCGGATGGACCGAGGACGCGCCGACGCCGCCCGGCGTGCTCGCGAGCTATTCCAACCTCCGCGAGACGCCCGATGCCGATCCCCGGCAGCGGACCGAATGGAACGTCCGCGACAGCGACGCGGTTCTGGTCCTCGTCGATCGCCGGGGGATAGGCGGTTCTTCGGGAACGTTGCTGGCGGTGACGCTCGCGGACGGCTACCGCAAGCCGTGTCTCCGCCTTGATCTCGGGGAGCCCGACAGCTTGGAGCGCGCCGGCGATTGGTTGAGGGCGCGCCCGGCGGCCCGCACGATCAACGTCGCGGGCCCGCGCGAAAGCGAGGCGCCGGGCATATATGCCGCGAGCCGCAACTTCGTCATGGCCCTTCTCTCGTCCGCCATGTAACGCCGGTCCGTTTACCATGAGCCACTGTCATCTCGAGGTCATCTTGCGACGCAAAGACTGCGCGAAAATCGCCATGGGAGCCTTGAACGATGCTGCGGCCACTCACGACTGCGTTTGCGGAGAGCAGGATCGACCGGCGCCGTCTTATCAAGGCCGCGAGCGCGATGGCGGCTGCGGCCATCGCTACGCCACTGACCTCTCGGATCGCCATCGGTAGCCCGCGCTTCACGACTAATCCGTTCCGCTCTCGGCGTTGCGTCCGGCGATCCCATTGCGGATGGCTTTGTCCTCTGGACCCGCCTTGCACCTGATGCGTTGAATGGAGGCGGTATGCCGCCTAAGTCCTACGCCGTTCGTTGGGAGGTTGCCCGCGACGAGCGGTTCCTCGACATCGTCAAACGCGGGGAGACGTTTGCGGCTCCCGAGCGTGGGCACGCCGTCCACGTCGCACAAACAACGTGGCGGCAACCAGCAGTCCCAGGATGGTCAGGAAGTGCGTGCGATAGAAACGAGGAGCGACTTCGTGAGCTGGCAGCACGAACAAGGACCATTCCCGGCGCCAGCCGCAGGGCGAAAGCGGCGAACAGCAAGGACCCCGCCACGCTCACCGCCGGCCGCCGTAGATCAGCGCCATGAGCTCGACGCGGCGTCGGCAGGTTGGTCCGGAAGCCGCCGCGCATGGCGCTGGTGGTGCAGATGCTGCCCGGCTTGCGGACGCCGCGGATCGTCATGCAGGTGTGCGTCGCCTCGATGACGACGCCGACGCCGCGGGCGTCCAGCTCCTCCATCAGCAGGTCGGCGAGCGTCCTCGGTCATCCGCTCCTGCACCTGCGGCCGGCGCGACAGCACTTCGACCACGCGGGCCAGCTTGCTCAGGCCGACGATCTTGCCGTTCGGCAGGTAGGCGATGTGGGCCTTGCCCATGAACGGCAGCAGGTGGTGCTCGCACATGCTGTTCGAAGCCGATGTCCTTGACCAGCACCATCTCGTCGTACTTCTCGGTGAAGACTTCTTCGAGGTGCTCGCGCGGGTCTCGTGCAGGCCGGAGAACAGCTCGGCGTACATGCGGGCGACGCGGGCGGGCGTTTCGCGCAAGCCTTCGCGGTCGGGGTCTTCGCCGACGGCCAGCAGGATCTCGCGCACCGCCTGGTCGATGCGGTCGTGATCGACGCCGGCCTCCCGTTGGCCAGGGCGCGGGACTTCTTTCGGCCCGCCTCGTTCGCTGCGGTTTTCATGGCTATCCCCAGGTGCTCGGCGAGGGTGCGGGAACCTCTTCGTTTTAGACGCCTGTAATTCCAGGTCAAGGTATCAGCATGGGTGAATATCAGCCGTCCGGCGTGTCGAGAAGCTGCCGCAAGCGCTCCGCCAGCTCCGGCGGCAGCTTGGCGAGCCAGCGGCAGAGTCGATCAAGCCGACTTCAAGCAGGTCACGAATGTGGGTCCGATCCTTATCACGGAAAGAAGTCAGCTTCATTCTCACCAGCGCACGTCGAGGCTCAGGGCTCGAAAGGATGCGAACGACTCCATATCAGTGACGTCGGGAGCCGGAATCAAGTACTCCGCACGAACCTTTTCATTGGCGAAGACGACGTGAACCGCATCGCGCACTTCGGCCCCGGGCCGATCCAGGAACATGTCGATGCTGGCGGCGTGCCGATAGACGAAGCCGGCTTTCTCCAAGGCTTCCTTGACTCGCTCCAGGTCGGCACAACGAATCAGAATGTCCACATCTCCTGGGTGTTGCGCACCGCCGCCTCGTAGGCGCGCCGTCACCCACGCCGCCACGGCGTTGCCGCCCGCCACGGCATAGGGGATGTTCGCCGCCTCCAAGAGCGCCGGTCGCACGCAACAGCCGCTCACGAACCTTTCCGCAGCGCGAAGCATCCTTTCCCAGGAAAACTCGCCAATCACCGGTTGGCTCATCATGTCATTCTAACATGCTGCTTCCCTGGCCGTCCGCCTGTAAAACAGGGGACATGAAGGTCATCGTCATCGTGGCCCGCGGCTGCCACCTGGGCTACCTGGGACCGTACGGCAACCCCTGGCTGCCGACGCCGAACCTCGACCAGCTCGGCGCCGATAGCATCGTCTTCGACCAGCACTACGCCGACGTGCCTTCTCCGGAAGGCCACCGCCGCTCCAGGCAAAGCGGCCGTTATCACTGGATGTCGGAACCTCCGCCAGGCGCATGCTTGTTCGACCATTGCCAGTCCGCCAACATCCGGGTCAGCACCCTGGCGGATACCAACGCCTACCGAAAACCGCCCAGCTCATCTGGATCGAAACCGCCAAGCTCCTGCCACCCTGGAAGCTCGACGAGCCGGCCGACCCCGATGATGAGGAAGCCCTGGAACCATGGCTCGACCCCATCGGCCTGATCGATCCGGCCGACGACGAGGCGTTTCTGCGCTTGCAGCAAACCTACGCCGCCGCCGTCGCCGCCTTCGACGAGGCGCTGGGTCGCTTCCTCGACAAGGTCGATCCGGACTCGCTGCTGATCGTCACGTCCGATCACGGCCTACCGCTCGGCGAGCATGGCGCCATCGGCCTGCGTCGGCCCTGGCTCCATGATGAGCTGGTTCATCTCCCTGATCGTTCGCTTGCCGGAGAAGGAACGGGCTGGTCAACGCATCGCCGCCTTCACGCAGACCGTCGACCATGCCGACGCTCCTGAGCAAGCCCTTGGCCTGCCGATCCCCGATGGCCTTCATGGCCACAGCCTGCTGCCCTTAATTCGAGGAGAGCAGCAATCGATTCGCGACTTCGCTTGCTCCGGTTTGCAATGCGAGGGAACGACAGAATGGGCGATCCGCACGCCCGATTGGTGCCTGATCGTGCCCAGGAGCCGATTCCCCGCGCCGGCGGCAACTATACGTCAAGCCCGACGACCGCTGGGAAGTCAACGATGTGGTGCAGCACCGTCCGACCTGGCGGATGGCCTGGAGCAGACCTTGCACGTGTTCGTCACGCTCCACGCCAACGACCGATCTCCTTCGGAAAGATCTTAGGCGATCTTACCGTTTTTCGGAAGTCTCCCAACTTTTCGCGAACCTCGGCGGCTGATTCGTGTCGGAGGGGTGTCGGCGCTTCGTGTTCAGCGGAATCTGGGAAAAATGCTGAAACGGGAAGACATAGCCGCGTATCACCTATATCAAAGCTCGCTTGCCATGATACGATGACTTACTCCTTCAGGTGATCAGGCTCACGACCAAGCTTGTTTCCAACCACGGGCCCGGCTTCGTGCCGGTCCTTGTCCTGTAACGTTTGCTGGAGGTCCGCCATGGCCATGAAGCAACTGAAAACCCGCATGTTCGGTGGCGTCCGCGTCGCTTGCGACGTGGAAACCGGTCGGGTGATCGGTAGCCGCATGGCCAGGACCTCCGGCCTGTTCCTCATCCCCGCCGATGGGCAGGTCGATAATCCGCCGCGGCTGCCGGTTGCTGAACCGGCTGCCGCACGGACCGGTCGGTCCGCCGTCTTGTGGGGCACCTTATCCTGCTCGCCGCTGCCGCAGATCTCGGCCAACGGTTTGTCCGATCAAGACAGCCGTTCCATGCGATGCCAGCCATGCGCTGGTATCCGGCCGTTGGCGGAGAGCGGCGATCCGGTAGCAGCACTACCGACAGCCCCCACTCTCGAAACCGGCCTGCATCCGGAACTGGCCTGGCCGCCAAGCGCTTGCCTTTGGCTTGCGGTTAGCGCAGCCATCTCCAGTCCTGGCCACAGGCCCTCTTATCAACCCCGTGCACCGCACGGCGTCATCCCGTCCCCATGCCACGATCCTGGGCGGACCTTGGACGTCGCGTTGCGTGTGACCGGTTGCGGGATGGATCGGGACAGGTGAATCATGACTTGGGACGAGATCACGAGTCTGGTGCTGCGGGCCCAGGCGGGCGACCGCGACGGCCTACGGCGAGCTGGTCGAGCGGTTCCAGCCGACGGTCTACGCGGTGGCCCTGGCCCGGCTGCGCAACCCGACCGAGGCCCAGGAGCTGACCCAGGAAGTCTTCGTGCACGGCATGACGAAGCTGCCGCAGCTGCGCGACGCCGCAGTGCTTCGCCGGCTGGCTGCGGCAGATCACGGTGCGCATGGCGATCAACCGCCTGACGCGGCGCGGCCCGCTGCAGCGGGTCGGAGCCGGAGGTGCTGGAGCAGCGCCGAGGCGGCCGGCGTCGAGCCCGCTGGACGAGATGGTCCGCGCCGAGCAGGCGGCGAGCTGTACGACGGCCTGGAGCAGCTGAAGCCGGTCGACCGCGCGACGCTGGTGGCGTTCTACATCCGCGGCCGGTCGCTGAAGCAGATGAGCCGCGAGTTCGAGACGCCGGTCGGCACCATCAAGCGCCGGCTGCACGTCGCCCGCAACCGGCTCCGGCGGGCGGCCGAGGCGCGGCGAGAAGCGGGAGCTGGCGATGGTGTGATGTCAAGAGAAGGGGCGGTGGTCCGCGAAAGCGGATCACCGCCTAGCAGCCTCTGGCGGTGATACAATGTGACCGAAGACGAGACCTTACATGCAGGATGGATCCATCATGCGACCTGACCCGGCACTCAATGACGACGACGTTGCAAGATTGTTTCGTGAGAATGACGATATTGGCCCAGACTCTTCATTGTGGCTTCGCCCCATCCGTCAGCTCATAAGGAAAGGCAAACCACTTGGCCAAATGCATGTGCTGAGTGTTTCGATTGAAGATGGGAGTTTTCCGTTCGGTGTGCTAACTTATACGGACGCGAATCGGCTGGTATTCTGGCCAACACTTCCGGTCGGAACCAATATGGTTTGCGAAGGCCAGATAACAGACATCTTTGATGACATTACTTTGGAGTTCCCCAGTGAGAAGACGCATATTACGGCCTACGACTTTGCTGGGAAAGCCATTCGTGATCGCAGGTCGTGGATAATAGGTCATTCGGCAGACAGCCCTTTAGGATTGTGGTTCACGATCCTGGTTCGGCTTGCTGTGTTGCGTCAACAGGACTTAGCCGTGCAACGAAAGGTGCCCGTTCCGATATCAGACAAAGATCGGCGCACCAATGAAATGTTGCGATACGTGCAACATCTTAAATTTGTCGACATTCCAGCACCAACTTGTCCAACGCCTGACTATCTCTATTGCAGCATTTACCTTGCTCCTGATTCAATCACCTCGGGCCAAATTCCGCCATCTTTGCTGCTCCCAGCCGATTCGTCTCCGGATGCATTAATTGATGGATTTCCTGACAAATCAGAGTGCCAGATCGCCGTTCGAAGACTTGCTGTTGACGAGAAAGTGATCCATGTTGCAGCAGCGTGTCCGCCTGGAGTACTTCGCGGACAAGTTATAGTGGGTTTTCCTCGCCATAGGCAATGATAGGTTGGCGTTGCCGGCGGCCGTGTCACAAGAGAAGGGGACGGTGGTCCCGCGCGAGCGGATCACCGCCTTTACATGTACCGGATGATGGATTGACGGTACAATGCTATCCATCCGTCCTTGGAGGTCCCCATCACCACCGCCATTCGCATCATCGATCGTGGCTGCGGTCCGCAGCTCTCCACCAGCGATCACGGTGCTGGACGTCTTCTTCTATCTCCACCGGGGTCATGATTTTGACTTCATCCGGCAAGGGATGCCCTGCCTGTCCCGTGAGGAGTTCGACGTCATCGCGGAATACGTGAGCCAGCACTCCGATGAGTTAGTCGAGAAGGATCGCCAAGCAGAGGAGTTCATTCGCCGCGGCATTGAGGATCAAAAGGCGAGAGGTTTATTGAGACATGACGAAAGCATCCCCCTGGAGGATCGCGTCACACGGCTGAAGCAGTTGGCCCAGCAGCGTCAGGCGGAGCGGGAACCCGGGATCGCGACAATCTTCAGGCGAGCCGGGAGCGTGAGCGACCGGAGCGAAGCATCGACGACTCTAAGAGGATTCAGCAATCGTCAGCACCAGTGCTCCGTCGCTCACGCTCCGGGCTCGCCTTCTGGTTTGGCATTGCCCCTCCGCCGCGTTACGCTTGGCTCATGCAAAAGATCGACATCACCGAGGACATCCTCTTTAGCTCCGTCCGCGAGCTGGGCACGCTGATCCGCACGCAGAAGGTCACCTCGCTCGCGCTGACCGAGGCCTACCTCGACCGCCTGGAAAAGCTCGGCCCCAAGCTCGGCGCCGTCGTCACCGTCACGCGCGAGCTGGCGCTGCAGCGAAGCGCAGGCAGGCCGACGAGGAGATCCGCGACGGCAAGCTATCGCGGCCCGCTGCACGGCATCCCCTACGGCGCCAAGGACCTGCTCGCCGACCCGCGGCATCCCGACGACCTGGGGCGGCCCAGCCGTACCGCAACCAGGTCTTCGATTACGACGCCACGGTGGTCACGCAAGCTGCGCGAGGCCGGCGCGGTGCCTGGTCGCCAAGCTGGCGATGGTCGAGCTGGCCGGCGGCTTCGGCTACAACAACGCCGACGCCTCGTTCACCGGGCCCGGGCACAGACTCCGTGGAACCTCGACTACTGGTCGGGCGGCTCGTCGATCGGGTCCGGGCGCGGCGATGGCGGCGGGGCTGGTCGCCGTTCGCCATCGGCTCGGAGACGTCCGGCTCGATCATCACGCCGGCGGCCTTCTGCGGCGTCTCCGGCCTGCGGCCGACCTATGGCCGCGTCAGCCGCCACGGGGCGATGGCCCTGTCCTGGACGCTGGACAAGCTCGGGCCGATGTGCCGCACGGCCGACGACTGCGGCCTGGTGCTGGCCGCGCTGGCCGGGGCCGATCCGGCGGACCCCTGGACCGTCGACAAGCCGTTCGCATCCGCGAACCGGCGAAGACGGACGGCGCGGCCAGCTGAAGATCGGCATCATTCAGGGCTCGTTCGAGCACAGCCCAGCCGGAGGTGCGCAAGAACTTCGAGGCGTCGCTCAAGGTGCTGCGCAAGTTCGGCGACATCGAGGAGCGAGTCGCCTTTCCGGAGCTGCCGTTCGGCCCGGTGGTCGGCACGATCGTCGACGCCGAAGGGGCCAGCCTTCCGCGACCTGATCGAGAGCGGCCGGACCAAGGAGCTGCGGGCCGCCAACGACCGCTGGGCGGCCGCGGCCGGTCGATGGTGCTGGCGGTCGATTACCTGCAGGCGATGCGCGCTGCGGCCCCGATGAAGAAGGCCCTCGACGAGCTGTACGCGAAGTACGACGCCCTGATCGCCCCGGCGCGGACCACGGTGGCGCTACCCGATGCAGCGACTTCGACAAGGCGTACCCCGGATTCGGCGCGGCCCGCCGATCATCCCGGCCGGCAACCTCGTCGGCCAGCCGGCGCTCTCGGTGCCCAACGGCTTCGGCGCGAACAACCTGCCGACCGGCATTCAGTTCACCGGCCGGATCTGGAGCGAAGCCAGCTGCTCGCCATCGCCGCCGCGTACCAGCAAGCGACCGACTGGCACCGGCGACGGCCGACGGTGAAGTGAAGGATGAGCCCAGCACGTCCGGATCGGAAAGTTCTGCCAGTTGCTGTGATCGCTCGGTCTGAATCCGGCAGGAAGCCGCCTACGGCAGCCCCAATCCGACTTTCAAGCAATCGTCAAACTTCTGGAGCAGGCGACGGCGACAGGCTTCCCAGCACTTGGGCAACGGTGTCGGTGTAGACGGTGTCGAGCACCAAGCCGGAAACGACCGAATCATGAGAAGTCCGGTGGCTTTGCCTTCGGGCGTGCTCACGTCGATGAACAGGCAGGCAGGATCACTCTTCATCGTTAGGTTTTTCGTAACTTCCGCAACCACGACCGTGCTGACAGTGCTGGCATAGGCGTCCGACTGCACCACCACGGCAGGCCGCTTCTTGCCGCGCTGACCGGAGGGGTGCGGAAAACGGACAAGGACCACGTCGCCCCGTTTCATGGCTTCTCCGGCAGATCGTCGTACTCATCCCAGTCCTCGTGCTTGACCCTCTCCCAGGCCAGGGCCTGCAATTCTTCCCTCGTCCAGGGGCTATCGTCGTATTCCTGCTCCTTGAGGCGCTCGTACTCGTCGACGCGGAGCAAGACAAACGTCTCCTTCGTCCGGGGATCGACGACACGCGGCGGGGTGCATTCAGGGTTGTTCAGGCGCTTGGACTTGTTGTTCGGTAAGTTCGATCATGGCTGCCTCCTTTCCCGTATCATGCCACCTGCGCGAGCTGCCGAGCTTGTAGTTCAGTTCTCACAGCTTCTGGCTGATTCTACTTGGTATCAGCCGAGAGCACAGCGACCGTTTTCCGCAGCTTCATAGCAGCGAAAAGCGGTCCAATAGACGCTGGTAATCCTCCGGCGTGTCGAGGTCGAGCAAGACATCGACGGAGTCGACCGGCACTTCGCAGGTCTCGGCCGCTTGACGACGGAAATGGAGATTGATGCCTTCGCCGGCGGGGAGTTGCCGAATGGCGGCGACGTGCTTCCAATCGATCAGCACGGGATGGCCACGCTGGCCTTGATAGGTGGGAATGCGGATGGAACAGGGCGCTGGAGCTGCCCGCAGTTGCTGAATGATCGCGCCGTTCAAGGTCGGATGGTCCGCGGGAATCAGCAGCCACGGATCGGCGGGTTGCGGATGAAACCGCCGTTCGATCCAATCGAGCCCCGCCAAGACGCTGGCCCGCATGTCGGGCGTCTGCTCCGCCAGCAGGACCACGTCGGCCCCGGCGGACTTCGCCGCTTCCGCCAGCTCGACCTGCTCCGGCCCGACCACCGTCACGGCATGCACTCCCGCCTCGGTCAAGGTGCGGACGACTCTTTCGATGATGGTCTGACCACCAAGGGACAGGAGCAGCTTGGGCCGGCCCATGCGGCTGCTCAGGCCGGCGGCGGGTAGGACGGCGGGGATCATGAGAAGAACCGCAGCAGCTCCCGGTGCGGCTGAATTTTCGCCGACCGGCCCAGGTTGCGGCAGGCGATCAGCTCGGCCACGATGCTGACGGCGATCTCCGCCACGGTTTGCGATCCGATGTCGATACCCAGCGGCGCGACCACCCGCCGCAGCGCCTCCTCCGGGATGTTCGCGCCAGCAGGTCTTCGTAGATCAGCTTGATCTTACGCTTGCTGCCGATCAGGCCGACATAGCCGGCCTGCGTGGTCGCCAGGTGATAGAGTGCCTCTTCATCATGGGAGTGGCCGCGAGTCACGATGATGCAGTAGGTCGAAGCGCCCAGCGACGGCCCCAACTCTTTCAGCGTCTGGCCGATGTCGCCGATCAGGATCTGGCGAGCCATCGGAAAGCGCTCGCGGCTGACGTACTTCTCCCGATCGTCGACCACCCAGATGTCGAAGTCGACTTCCGCCGCCAGCTTCGCCACCGCCAGGCCGACATGCCCGCCGCCGACAATCAGCAGCGTGATCCGCGGCAAGAGCGGCAGATACGGAAACGCCCTTCTGCACATGGGCCGCGGCCGACGCTCCAGCGGCACTAGGTGCTCAATCAGTCGGGCCGGCGGGGGGCTTTCCGCCAGCTGGGTCACCAGGGCACCATCCGCCGCGAACAGGTAGCGACTTCCCGGCGCGGCGCCGGCGTCGTCAGTCAGCACCACGGCTTCGGTGCAGCCCTGGCCGGCTTCGATCAGCTCGCCGATAGCGCTGGTAGTAGTCATCGGTTCGCCTCGATTGTGGATCGGCGAGGATCGTCATGCGGCCGCCGCAGATCAGGCCGTCGTCCCAGCCGTAATTGTCGTCCAGCGTGAAGGTGAGCAGCTCGGCCCGGCCGCCGCCGTTGCTCATGACCCGCAGGGCACGCTGACGCACCTCGGCCTCGATGCAACCGCCGCCGAGGGTGCCGACCTGTCGGCCGTCGGGAAAGACCAGCATGGCGGCACCGGCCTTCTGCGGCGTGGAGCCCTTGGTTTCGACGACCGCGCAGTAGACGCAATCGCGGTTGGCGGTCAGTTCGGAGAGCAGTTCACGCATGGATTGGCTATACCGTCAAGGTTCGCAGGTCGCCCTCGCGCCGCGTCACGCCGACGCGGTCGAGGTACTCGCACAGCGGCACCGCGTACTTGCGCGTCGTGCCGAGCAGGTCGCGAATCTCGGCCACCGTCAGCGCCGGGCCCGCTCGCCAGCCGCTCGCGCACGCGCCGCCGCATCTCCGCTTCGACGTCGGCGTGCAGATAGATGTCGTCGGCGATCGGCACCAGCAAGCCCTCGGCGACGCACACGTCGAACAGGTCCTTCAGGCTGGCCGCGTTGCCGCCGGCCTGGCCGGCGAAGCTGCGCCGGCTCCGGCGGCTGGAAGCCGGCCGTCCTGGTACGCCGCCACGACCTTGTCCTTGAGCTTGCGCAGGTTGGCGCTGAGCTTCGGCTTGAAGTCGGCCCGGGCGATGCGCCGCAGGTCGCCGACCAGCTTCTTCGTGCTCGAGCAGCCGCTCGACCGCGGCGTGGACCAGGGCGTCGTCGCCGACGTAGTCGAGCTGCGACTGCACCTTCTGCCGGTCGTGCGCCGTCATCAGCGGGAACTGCTCGTGCAGCCGGCCCAGCGCGTGCAGGATGCGCTCGTCCAGCTCCTCGACCATGTCGGCGTGCAGCAGCAGCTCGGCGGGCCGGGCCGATGGCGACGCTCGACCAGCTCGCCCTCGCGTCTTGCAGCTGCGTCGATCAGCGCCTCGGCCTGGTCGGGCGCGACGCCGGCGCCGCGCACGAGGTCGGCCGGCGTGAAGCCGCGCGAAGCCGCCGAACCAGGCCACCGTCAGGGCCCGCTCGCTCGGCGTCGCCGGTCCAGAGCTTCTCGATGCGCTCCAGCATCTCGAGGTGCCGGCGGCGGATCTTCTTGGCGACCGGCTGCAGCACCTGGCCGCCGCCGAGCGTCTGCGTCGCCGACGAGCTCGCGGACGACGAACGGCTGGCCCCAGGTCGCCGTCGCCGGCTCTTCGAGGAAGAGCTGCGCCAGGCCCCAGCTCGCCCGGCTCGACGGCGTCGCAGTCGAGCAGCGAGACCGTGCCCATGATCTCCGCCGTGCCGACGTGGAAGCGGACCGGCAGCGCGGTGCTTGATCGGCCGCTTCGACGTCGGCCAGGCAGTGCAGCCGGACCGTGAGCGACGCGCGACGGCACCAGGTAGCCGGGCGTCGCCAGCTCCTGGCCGCGGATGCACGTCCTCGTGCTGGACGCCGGCCAGGTTGATCGCCGCCCGCATGCCGCGATGGACTTCCTCGACCGGCTGGTCGTGGTTCTGCAGCGAGCGCACGCGCACCCGCTCGCCGCGCGGCAGCCACTCGACCTCGTCGCCGACGCTGCAGCGCTGCCCGACGTGACCGAGCCGGTGACGACGGTGCCGTGCCCCTGCACGATGAAGGAGCGGTCGATGGCCAGGCGGAACCACTCGGCTGCCGGTGCGCTCCTCGACCTGCTGGCAGACGTCGGCGATGGCGGCCTTCAGCTCGTCGATGCCCTGCCCGGTGTGGGCCGACGTGCGGACGATCGGCGCGTCTTCGAGGAAGCGTGCCCTGCACCAGCTCGCGGATCTCCAGCTCGACGACTTCGCGCGTCGTCTCATCGACCAGGTCGCACTTGGTCAGGGCGATGACGCCGTGCCGCAGGCCGAGCAGCCGGAGGATTTCGAGGTGCTCGCGCGTCTGCGGCATGACCGAGTCGTCGGCGGCGACGACGAGCACGGCCAGGTCGATGCCGGTGGCGCCGGCGAGCATGTTCTTGACGAAGCGCTCGTGGCCGGGCACGTCGACGATGCCGAGGCGGAAGTCGCCGAGGTCGAGGCGTGGCGAAGCCGATGTCGATGGTGATGCCGCGGGCCTTCTCCTCGGGCAGGCGGTCGCAGTCGATGCCGGTGAGCGCCTTGACGAGCGAGGTCTTGCCGTGGTCGATGTGGCCGGCGGTGCCGAGGATCAGGTCGCGTGGCATGAGATGGTCCCTTGCGGTAAGCTACGTCATTGTAATGCAGACGTGGCTCGGGTGAGAGGGTGAATCATGGCGGTGACGCGAAACCGCAAGCGCTGGAGTCACGCATGGCGCACGGCTCGCCGATACGCCATTGCCCCCAGCCAGACGAACAGGGCCACCCCGGCCCAGCGGATGAAGCCGGTCTCGTAGACCACCGTGCCATTGAAGATGACAAAGAGCATGACGCCGTGCAGCAAGCGATCGAACCACGGCGACCGCACCGCATAGCGCGACGGCGCCAGCCACCAGGAAAGTACGTCGGCGGCTCCAGAGCAGCGTGAATAAGTGCGACACGAAAATGCCTTCGCCGACGCCGGCTTCGTCCTCGACGTGCCGCATGGCATCGGCGTGCGACCAGCCATGAGCATAGTGGAAGGCCATCGCCAGATGGATGACATACGCCAGCCAGGCCAGCGACCAGAGCAAGCGAGCCAGTCGGCCGCGTGACGTGAATGCCGCCCAGTCCTCGGCGCGAAGCCGCAGCATCGCGGTGGCCGCGAAAGCATAGTAGAGAAGGGCCAGCCGAATGGTGTTGCGGATCAGGTCGTCGCTGGGGTACGGAGCATCGGCGGGGAAGGGACGAAGCAGGATGACGCCCAGCAAAGCGATCCAGAGAAGCAGCGCAATGCCGGCCACGGGTCGTCACTCGTTCGACAGATACAGCATCCGGCCGCAGTTCTTGCAGACCACGAACATGCCCTGGCCCAGCTCGTTGAAGCTCTGGGCCGTGATTTCGGTGTAGCAGGCGACGCAGGTGCGGCCGGCGACCGCCGACAGGGCGTCCTGGCCGCGGGCGGTGATCAGGCGGTCGTACATGGCCCGCGGGTCGCCGGTCAGGCCGGCCTCGGTTTCGCCGAGCTGCTGCTTGGTCCGACCCAGCTCCTCGGTCAGGTCTTTCTGCTTGGCGGCCAGGACCGTGGCGAAGCTGGCCAGGTCGGCCTTGGCTTGCTTCACCGCCTTATCCAGCTCCGGGACCTGGCTGGTCTTCTCTTCGACCTCGGTCATCAGGGCCAGGATCTCGTCCTCCAGCTTCTGGTTGCTCTGGCGGGCGGCGGCGATCTCGACGGCCAGGGCGTCGTATTCCTTCTTGGCGGTGGCCTCGTTTCGCTGCTTTTCCTGCTTGGTGATCTGCTGATGGTTGGTCTTCAGCGACACTTCCTTATCATGGATCGCCACCTTCATCTTCTTGATGGTGTCGAGGTGGTTCTTGCAGGGCGTTCTCGGCTCGGGCGATCTTGGCTTCCTGGACCTTCTGCTGCTGCGGCAGGCGGGTGACCTGCTCTTCCAGTTCCTTGGCGAAGCGGCGGAGGCGATGCAGCTCACGCAAGGTGACGGCCGGTGCGGCCATGTCAATCACTCCTTCGGACGATCTCGGGGCGCTTGCGGCTTAGCGTTCGTCTGACGGTCATAGTATCCTACCCGACCGCCGGCGAGCGCGAAGCCGCAAGCGGCAATACCAAAAAAAAACCGCCGGCCCTTTGGGGGCCGGCGGCTGGATGTCAGCGCCGGATTCCGTCGAGGAAGCCTTCGAGCTGCCGGCTGCGGACCGGATGCTGCAGCTTGCGGACCGCCTTGGCTTCGATCTGCCGGACGCGCTCGCGGGTCACCTTGAAGATGCGGCCCACCTCTTCGAGCGTGTAGGTGTAGCCGTCGCCCAGGCCGTAGCGGAGCTTGATGATCTCGCGCTCGCGGTAGGTCAGCGTCTTGAGGACCTGCTCGATCTTGTCCTTGAGCATCTCCTGCGTGGCGGCGTTGACCGGGCGTCTCGGCGCGCGTCGTCCTCGATGAAGTCGCCGAAGTAGCTGTCCTCGCTCTCGCCCACCGGCCGGTCGAGGCTGATCGGGTGCCGGCTGATCTTCAGCACGCGGCGCGTCTCCTCGACGCTGATGTTGGCCGCCTTGGCCGTCTCCTCGATGGTCGGCTCGCGGCCCATCTCCTGCAGCAGCTTCTTCGAGACGTTGCGCAGCTTGCGACATCGTCTCGATCATGTGCACCGGGATGCGGATCGTGCGGGCCTGGTCGGCGATGGCCCGGGTGATCGCCTGGCGAATCCACCAGGTGGCGTAGGTGCTGAACTTGTAGCCGCGGCGGTACTCGTACTTGTCGACGGCCCGCATCAGGCCGGTGTTGCCTTCCTGGATCAGGTCGAGGAAGCGACAGGCCGCGGTTGCGGTACTTCTTGGCGATCGAGACGACCAGCCGCAGGTTGCCGCCGGAGAGCTCGCGCTTGGCCTGCTCGTACTCGGCGAAGCGCTTGCTTCATGATCTCGACGCGCTTGCGCGAGGCTGGCCGGGCTCCTCCAGCGTGATGCAGCATCAGGTCGTCGCAGCTCTTTCTCGCAGGTTGGCCCGGTCTTCCTTGGCGCCGCGGCTGCCGCTTGCAGGTCCTCGATCTGCTGCTCCAGCTCGTCCATCCGCGCGCGAGATCTGCTCCAGCTTCTTCATGAGCGGCTGGACCTTCTGCGTGCGGATCGACAGCTCTTCGACCAGCGTGACCGCCTTGCGGCGGCGGATGCGTGAGGCTGCGGCGCAGCGTGCGGCCGTCTTCCTCGGCTGACGCGCGGGTCGAGCGAGCTTGTCGAAGTCGTCGACGTTCTGCTCCATCAGGTGCTCGAGCGTCTCCAGGTTGTGCGGCATCCGCTGGAGGATCTTGTCCTTCTCCAGGTTCTCGGTCAGCGACACCTTGACCGTGCGGTCGAACGGCAGCTCGCCGCCGTGGACCCGCTTGAGCGTGTCGACCACGCTGCGCAGGGCGTAGTCGCACTCGAGCACCTTGCGGCGGAAGCGCTTGCGGGTGACCTCGATCTTCTTGGCCAGGGCGATTTCCTGCTCGCGCGTGAGCAGCGGGATCTCGCCCATCTGCGTCAGGTACATGCGGACCGGGTCGTCGATGCGCCGGCTGTCCTCCTCGTCCATGAAGCTGAGGTCGAGCTCGCCGCGGGCGTCGTCGTCGGCCGGCGGGCCTCGGGGCCGGCTTCGCGCTCCTCGGCCTCGGACTCGTCGATCAGCTCGATGCCGTGCTCTTCCAGGATCAGGAGGAGCTGGTCGAGCTTCTCGGGGTTGACGGCGTCGTCGGGCAGGTAGTCGTTGACCTGGCTGAAGGTCAGGTAGCCCTTTTGCTTGCCCGATTCGAGCAAGGCCTTCAGGCCCTCGTCCATTTTCAAATCCATCCAACCCTCCTCGCCGGATAATCCGTCGCCGTTGCGAATTCGACCAGTTTGCGTCGCGAAACCGGTCGACAGCGACGAATCAGGAATCGGAGCCCACTGCTTGGTTCTGCAGCTGCCGCAGCAGGTCGATGGCGGTGGCATCGTCCGGCCGCGGCCCGCAGGCGATCTTCTAGTCTCTCGTTTCTGGGGCAGAGTTCGCGTCGCTTGCGAAACTCGGCCACCAGCTTCTTCAGGTACGATCCGGCTCGGGGATGGCCCGGCCACGCTCCTGCATCTCCAAGGCCTTCTCCACCAGCCGCGGGTTGTCGATCTGCGGCCGCAGCTCGTCCAGGTCGGGCTCTCTGCCCGGCGGCCTGCAGAGTGTACAGCCCTTCGGCCAGTCGACGCAAGCCCAGGATGCTCGATCTCACTCGGGCGGCACCTCGGCCGCGGCCGCCGGCACCAGCTCCGGGATCGCCCAGCAGCACCTCCAGCAACTGTACCTCATGCCGGGCCGCCGGGGCGGCTTGCGGCTCCTCCGCGACGCGATTCTCGGCGCGCGTGCTCTGGCCGTCGCACTCTTGCGGCCAGTTCCTTCAAGCCGGCCCACCAGCGTCTCCTCCTTCGAGGCCCAGCCGCTGAGCGATGCGAGTGAGCATCAGCTGCGTGCTTGATCGCGGCCCGCCTCGCCCGGCAAGGTCGGCGCCAGGGCGATGATCCGCAGCACGTCGTCCAGACGCCTTGCGGCGGCCCTCCACGGTCCCAGCGTCGGCGTCGCTGCCAGGACCTGGTTCAGCTTGAAGTCCAGGGCATCCACCGCCCCGGCCAGGGCCTGCCGGAACGGCTCGGGCCCTTGCTGCACCAGCAGGTCGCACGGGTCCAAGCCCTGCCGGCAGCGTGGCGATGGCCAGGTCCACGTCCTGGCTGACGAAAGATCTCCAGGGCCCGATCCACGCCCTTGTTGCCGCCCTCGTCGGCGTCGAACACCAACACCACCCGCGGCACGAAGCGGCGAAGCTGCTGCACGTGCCGGGCGTTCAGGGCGGTGCCCATCGTGGCCACCACCTGGCGATGCCGTGCTGATGGGCCATCAGCACGTCGGTGTAGCCTTCGACCACCGCCAGGTAGCCGGCCTGGCCGCCCGCCTGGCGGGCCTGGTCGATGCCGTAGAGCTGCTCGCTCTTGCTGAAGAGCGGCGTCTCCGCCGAGTTGTAGTACTTCGGCGGCGGCGGGTCCTTCTTAAGCAGAGGCGAGGTCGGCAGGATCCGTCCGCCAAACCCCACCGTCTGGCCGCGCACATTCCGGATCGGAAACATCACCCGATCGCGGAAGCGGTCGTAGTGGCCGGTGCCCTTCGTTCCGCTGGGCGATCAGGCCCACCGTTTCCAGCATCTCGAAGGAGATGTCGGCGGCGGCGGCCCGGTTCGACCAGCCAGTCGCCATGCGGCGGGGCGAAGCCGAGCCCGAAGCGGCGGACCGTCTCGCCGGCCAGGTGGCGCTCGCCCAGGTACTTGCGGGCCGCCTCGCCGAGCGGGGCGTCGAGCAGGCAGTGCTGGTACTGCTCGGCGGCCCAGCGGACCACTTCAAGCATAAGGGCGCGGCCGCAATCTGGCGGCTGGACGCCGATTTTTTCTAAAGAAATCCCGGCACGCCGCGCCAGCACTTCCAGCGCTTCCCGAAAATCAACCCGCTCGTGTTCTTGAATAAAACTAATAACATCGCCGCTTTTTTGGCAAGACCAACAGCGGTAGCGCTGTCGGCGCGGGTCGACGTCGAAGGAGGGACGGTGATCGTCGTGGAAGGGACAGAGGCCCTTGAAGGTAGGGCCGGCCGGTCGCAGCGTGACGTAGCCGCCGATCACCTCGACGATGTCGTTGGCTTCCTTGACCTGCCGAATCAGGTCTGACCAATCGATGGCCAAGCTGCACCTGGTTGGGGTTCGTCCGTGAGAAGGCGGCATCGAATCGCTGGTCGCAACCCGAATGATTACCGCCGGTTAGGCAAATGGCATCTCCTTGTGAATTATAGGCGAAGGCAAAAGCCAGTCAAGGCAGGCAGACCAGACAGACCAGACAGACCATCAAACCTCGTTACGCCGCGGAGCGGCGTAACGAGATTGGGCTCATTTTAAGGAGCCGACAGGCGGCGGCGGCGGGGCTTGCCCATTCCGTTTCATGAAAGGCTGCATCTGGCCAAAGACCTTCCAAGCCTGCGCATTGTTCTTTCCCCCAGGTAATCGGGTAGTCTTTTTGCGTCTGGCCAACCAGTTCGAAGACCTTCAGCCGCCCGGCGGCACGCAGCACGTCGCCCCGGAGGTGTTCGGCCCCTGGCAATTCCTGACACAATTCGACCAAGCCAGCCAG